>CAWARW010000011.1:0-404729 GCA_963784605.1 uncultured Alphaproteobacteria bacterium | reverse complement strand
GGTGGCGCCGCGCAGCCAGACGCCGCCGCCACCCGCCGCCGGCGCGAGCTGTCGGCACCGGGCCTGAGCGACGCCTGACCGCTGCGGTCGAGCCGGGGAGGGGCGGTGCTCCCCCCAATCCGGCTCTTTTCGCCCGGCTGCCACCGGCGCCATCGAACCGGACCCATGGGGTCAGGGTCCGCCCCCTTTGCGGTTTGGCACGTCTCATGCTCGAACTACACTCGGACGCAGTGGACCTGAGCCCCCGGGGATCCCTCCCACCCGCGCTTCGGGCCGGTGACGGTCGCCAACGAAACGAGCCGCATGTCGATCAAAGCCGCCATCTACCATCTGACCCACTACCGCTACGACCGCCCGGTCATCCTCGGCCCGCAGATCATCCGCCTGCGGCCGGCGCCGCATTCGCGCACGCGGGTGCTCAGCCATTCGCTGAAGGTCGCCCCCGCCGGGCATTTCGTCAACCACCAGCAGGACCCCTACGGCAACTATCTCGCGCGCTTCGTCTTCCCCGAGCCGGTGCGCGAACTGAAGATCGAGGTCGACCTCGTCGCCGACATGACGGTCTACAACCCGTTCGACTTCTTCGTCGAGCGGAGGCGGAACATGGCCGTTCGACTATCCGCAGGACATCCGCGACGACCTGTCGATCTACCTGCGCGCCGGAGCCGGCCGGCCGGCGCTGCACCCGGTTCCTCGCCTCGCGTCGACCGCGTCGCCGCGCAACACGGTCGATTTCCTCGTCGCGCTCAACGCCCGCCTGCAGCGCGAGATCGGCTACATCATCCGCATGGAGCCCGGCGTGCAGACGCCGGAGGAGACGCTGCGACGCGGCCAAGGGCTCGTGCCGCGATTCGAGCTGGCTGCTGGTGCAGATCCTGCGCCATCTCGGCTTCGCCGCGCGCTTCGTCTCCGGCTACCTGATCCAGCTGAAGCCCGACCTCGTCTCGCTCGACGGCCCGCCCGGCACCGACCACGACTTCACCGACCTGCACGCCTGGTGCGAGGTCTACCTGCCCGGCGCCGGCTGGATCGGGCTCGACCCGACCTCGGGCCTGCTGACCGGCGAGAGCCACATCCCGCTCGCCGCGACGCCGCATTACCGCAACGCCGCGCCGATCTCCGGCGTGGCGAGCTTCGCCGAGGTCGATTTCGACTTCGACATGAGGGTCACCCGCGTCGCCGAGCATCCGCGCATCACCAAGCCGTTCTCCGACGAAGCTGGGACGGCGCTCGACGCGCTCGGCGACGCAGGTCGACCGCGTCGCTCAAGGACGAGCGACGTGCGCCTGACCATGGGCGGCGAGCCGACCTTCGTCTCCATCGACGATTTCGAGGCGGACGAATGGAACACCGCCGCCGTCGGCCCGACCAAGCGCGCCATGGCCGACAACGCTGATCCGCCGGCTGCGCGACCGCTTCGCGCCGGGCGGCTTCCTGCATTACGGCCAGGGCAAGTGGTATCCCGGCGAGACGCTGCCGCGCTGGACCTTCTCGCTCTACTGGCGCAAGGACGGCAAGCCGATCTGGCGGACCCGACGCTGATCGCCGCCGAGACCGCCGACGCCGGCGCCAAGCCCGCCGATGCGCAGAAGCCTGATGACCGCCTCGCCGCCGCGCTCGGGGTGGACGCCGATGCCGTCGCCGCCGCCTTCGAGGACCCGGGCCGAATGGCTGCTCAAGGAAGGCAATCTGCCCGACAATGTCGACGCCGCGAACTCCAAGCTCGACGACCCCGAAGAGCGCGCCCGCATGGCGCGGGTCTTCGAGCGCGGCCTGACCAGCCCGCCGGCTACGTGCTGCCGGTGCAGCGCTGGCAGGCCAGGGCCAACGGCCGGCGCTGGCGCACGCGAGAAATGGAAGACGCGGCGCGGCCACCTGTTCCTGGTGCCGGGCGATCAGCCCGGTCGGCTACCGCCTGCCGCTCGGCTCGCTGCCGCATGTGCCGCCGGCGCCTATCCGCACGTCATCCCGCTCGATCCGACGCATGCCGCGCGGCGCCCTGCCCGACCCCGGCCAGCCCGCCTTCCACGCCAGCGCGCCGCAGCACATGGCCGAGCCCGCCGACCCGCGCGAACAGGCGACCGCATCGCCGAGCAGCGACGCGACCCAGCGCCAGGACCGCGTCGAGCAGGAGCTCAATGCCATCGACGGCGCCGTGCGCACCGCCCTCGCCACCGAGCCGCGCGACGGGCGGCCTGTGCGTCTTCATGCCGCCGGTCGAGACGGTCGAGGACTATCTCGACCTGGTCGCCGCGGCCGAGGAGGCGGCGCGCCGGATCGGCATCCCGGTCCATATCGAAGGCTACCCGCCGCCGCGCGATCCGCGCCTCAACGTCATCCGCGTCGCGCCCGATCCCGGCGTCATCGAGGTCAACATCCATCCCGGCGGCAAGCTGGCGCGATGCCGTCGCGATCACCACCGCGGTCTACGAGGAGGCGCGCCAGTCGCGCCTCGGCGCCGACAAGTTCATGATCGACGGCCGCCATACCGGCACCGGCGGCGGCAACCACGTGGTGGTCGGCGGCGACACGCCGGACGACAGCCCGTTCCTGCGCCGGCCGGACCTGCTGCAAGAGCCTGGTCCTCTACTGGCAGCGCCACCCGTCGCTGTCCTACCTGTTCTCCGGCCTGTTCATCGGCCCGACCAGCCAGGCGCCGCGCATCGACGAGGCGCGCCACGATTCCCTCTACGAACTGGAGATCGCGCTGGCGCAGGTGCCGCTGCCGGGGCAGGCGGACGCCGCCGCCGCCCTGGCTGGTCGACCGGCTGTTCCGCAACCTGCTGGTCGACGTCACCGGCAACACCCACCGCGCCGAGATCTGCATCGACAAGCTCTATTCGCCCGACGGCCCCACCGGCCGGCTCGGGCTGGTCGAGTTCCGCGGCTTCGAGATGCCGCCCAGCCCGCGCATGAGCCTCGCCCAGCAGCTGCTGATCCGCGCGCTCATCGCGCGCTTCTGGAAGGCGCCGCTGACCGGCGGCTTCGTGCGCTGGGGCACCGAGCTGCACGACCGCTTCATGCTGCCCTGGCACGTCTGGCAGGATTTCCTCGACGTGCTCGCCGACCTCAAGGCGGCCGGCTTCGCCATGCGCCCGGAATGGTTCGAGGCGCAGGCGCGAGTTCCGCTTCCCGTTCTGCGGCGAGGTCGACTACGAGGGCGTCAATCTTGAGCTGCGCATGGCGCTGGAGCCCTGGCACGTCCTGGGCGAGACCGGGCGCCATCGGCGGCACGGTGCGCTACGTCGACGCTCGGTCGAGCGGCTGCAGGTGAAGACCGAAGGACTGGAGCCGGACCGCCACAGCGTGGCCTGCAACGGCCGCAGCGTGCCGCTGACGCGCACCGGAAGCGGGCGGCACGCCGTCGCCGGCGTGCGCTTCAAGGCCTGGCAGCCGCGCTCCGGCCTGCATCCGATGCTGCCGGTCGATGCGCCGCTGACCTTCGACATCTACGACGACTGGACCGGCCGCGCCATCGGCGGCTGCGTCTATCACGTCGCCCATCCCGGCGGCCGCAACTACGAGACCTTCCCGGTCAACGCCAACGAGGCCGAGGCGCGGCGGCTGGCGCGCTTCGAGCCGCACGGCCATACCCCGGGCGCCTATCATGCCGCCGCCGGAAGAGCGCAGCATGGCCTTCCCGCTGACGCTCGACCTGCGGCGCCCGGCCGGGATCTGAGTGCATGGAACCCGAAGCACAGACCTCCAACGACGGGGCCGCCCGCTCCGGCGGGCTCGCGGCGGGCTATCGCGCGCGCCCCGGCGCCGTCGACGAGCTGGTCGACGCCGCCGGCGCCGTCCGCCCGGCCTGGCGGCCGCTGATCGCACCGCCTCGACCGGCTCAGCCGCACGGACGTCGACGCCCGCTTCGCCCGCGCCGACCAGTATCTGCGCGATGCCGGCGTCTACTACCGCGTCTATGGCGCCCAACGGCTCCAACGAGCGCGCCTGGCCGCTGGCGCATATGCCGCTGCTCATCGAGGAGGCCGAGTGGCAGGAGATCGCCGCCGGCCTGGTCCAGCGCGCCGAACTGCTGGAGCGGGTGATCGCCGACATCTACGGCGACAACCGGCTGGTCGGCGAGGGGCTCCTCCCGCCGGAGCTGATTGCCGCCAGCCCCGAATACCTGCGGCCGATGGTCGGCGTCACGCCGGCGAACGGCGCACTTCCTGCATTTCCTCGCCTTCGATCTCGGCCGCGGCCCCGACGGCCGCTGGTGGGTGCTCGGCGACCGCACCCAGGCGCCCTCCGGCGCCGGCTTCGCGCTGGAGAACCGCGTCGCCACCCCGCGCGCGCTCTCCGACATCCAGAGCGCCATGAACGTCCATCGCCTCGCCGGCTTCTTCCGCGACCTCCGCGATGCGCTGTTCGATCTCGCCGACGCTCCGGAAGAGGTCGCCATCCTCACCCCCGGCCAGCACAACGAGACCTATTTCGAGCACGCCTATATCGCCCGCTATCTCGGCTTCATGCTGCTCGAAGGCGAGGATCTGACGGTCGCCGACGGCAAGGTCATGGTGCGCACCGTCGAGGGCCCGAGGCCGCTCAGCGTGCTGTGGCGGCGCCTCGACGCGGCCTTCATGGACCCGCTGGAACTGCGGCACGATTCGCGCATCGGCACGCCGGGCCTGGTCGATGCCGTCCGCCGCGGCGGCACCACCATGGTCAATGCCCTCGGCTCCGGCATCCTGGAGACGCGCGCGCTGCTCGCCTTCCTGCCGGGCGTCTGCCGCCATCTCGACGGCGACGAGCTGCAAGCTGCCCAACATCGCCACCTGGTGGTGCGGACAGGAGAGCGAGCGCGCCCATGTGCTGCCAATCTCGACCGCATGATGATCGGCCCGCGCCCTGGCGACCCTGCCGCCGGTCGACGACAGCGCCGGCACGGTGCTCGGTGCGACCGCTCACCGGGCCGCAGCGCTCGGCGCTGGTCGATCGCCTCGGCGCCGCCGGCAGTGACTACGTGGCGCAGGAATCGGTCACCCTGTCGACCATGCCCTTCTACGCCGAGGGCCGGCTCGAGCCGCGGCCGGTGACGCTGCGCGCCTTCGCCATGCGCACGCGCTCCGGCTGGACGGTGATGCCCGGCGGCTTCGCCCGCGTCGGCGCCTCGCCCGACACGGCGGCGATCGCCATGCGCCAGGGCGGCCGCGCCGCCGACGTGTGGATGCTGGGGCGGGCGCCGGTCGAGCGCGTGACGCTGCTGCCCGCCCGCGAGAACGAGGCGGTCGACGCCAAGCTCACCGCCATCCTGCCCAGCCGCGCCGCCGACAACCTCTTCTGGCTCGGCCGCTACATCGAGCGCGCCGAAGGCACGGCGCGCGTCCTGCGCGCCTATCACGGCCGCCTCGCCGAAGCGCCGTCGACGGGCGGGGCCGTCCTGCCGGTCATCGAGGAGAACCTCGACGGCATCGGCGTCGAGATCGAGCGAGCCGGTTCCGGCGGCGCTGCTCGCCAGCATCGACGCGGCCGCCGCCAGCGCCGGGCGCATCCGCGACCGCTTCTCGCCCGACGGCTGGCTGGCGCTGATGGACCTGTCCAAGACCGCCCACCGCTTCCGCAACCGCGTCACCGCCGGCGACGACGCCTCGCGCGCGATGACCGTGCTGCTGCGCAAGCTGGCGGGCTTCGCCGGCCTCGTGCACGAGAACATGTACCACGCCGTCGGCTGGCGCTTTCTCGAGATCGGCCGCCGGCTCGAACGCGCCGTCGAGATGTGTCGCCTGATGGCGGAGCTCGCCTTTCCCGAGGCCGCCGACGAATTGCTCGACCTGCTGGTCGAGGTCGGCGACAGCGTCATGACCCATCGCCGCCGCTACAAGGTCAATTCCGGCCGCCTGGCCGCCATCGAGCTGCTGGCGCTCGACGAATTCAACCCGCGCTCGATCCTCTACCAGCTCGCCGAGGTCCGCGCGCATCTGGCGATTCTCACCGGTGGCGAGCGGCCCGGCCAGATGCAGCCCGTCATGCGCGAGGCGCTGCGCCTGCACACCGAGCTGCAGATCATCGAGCCCGAGGACCTTTCGCCGGAGCGCCTCGGCGCCCTCGCCACCGCGCTCGCGGCACTCTCCGACACGATCGGCGCAACCTATTTCCGGTGAAGATGAATTACGACATCCGCCTGCAACTCGAATACGACTACGACCCGCCCGTCGTCGGCGGGCTGCATCTGGTGCGCGTGGCGCCGGCGTCCGCCATCGTCGGGCAGCGGGTCATCGCCGCCTCGATCGTCTTCGACCCGGTGCCGGTCGAGCGCACCGACGGGCGCGACTTCTTCGGCAACGCGTTCGTCTCGATCGCCTACCGGCAGACCCACGCCGCGCTCAAGGTCGGCATGAGCGCCCGCGTCCGCGTCGACGGCGAGCCGCCGATGCTCGACGTCTCGCCCGATCCCGCCATGCTCAGGCGCGAGCTTGCCGGCGTCCGCTCGCTCGCGGCGGATTCGCCGCATCACTTCGTCAGCGCCAGTCCGCGCGTGCCCCTCGACGACGGCATCACCGCCTATGCCGGCAAGAGCCTCGGCCGGGCTGCGACCGTGCAGGAGGTCGTCCGCGACTTCGGCGAGCGCATCCACCGCGATTTCCGCTACGACAAGAAATCGACCGAGATCGAAACCACGCCGCGCCGCGTCTTCGAGCTGAGGCGGGGCGTGTGCCAGGATTTCTCGCATGTGATGATCGCCGGCCTGCGCGGCATCGGCATTCCCGCCGCCTATGTCAGCGGCTTCCTGCGCACCATTCGCGCCGGGCGGCGCCGCGCGCCTGGAGGGCGCCGACGCCATGCACGCCTGGGTGCGCGCCTGGTGCGGCCACGAGGCCGGCTGGGTCGGCTACGACCCCACCAACCGGACCTTCGCCGGCGAAAGCCACATCGTCGTCGCCATCGGCCGCGATTATCAGGACGTCTCGCCGATCGCCGGCATCCTGAGGACCTCCGGCCGGCAGAAGACCAGCCAGAAGGTCGACGTGATTCCGGTCGACCCGCCCGCTGCGGGGGCGTGACGGCGCGGCCGGCGAGGCCGGCCAAGGCCGCGCCGGTCGGGCGGCGTCAGCTCGCCGCCGGTCCGACCAGGCGATGCCCCGGCTTGCCGTGGTAGAAGCCGTTGGCGAACGGCATCGGCAGGGCGACCTCGTCAAGCATCGCCGCCGCCTCGCCGGCCGCGATGTTGCGGTCGAGCAGGTTGCGGTAGACCTCGGCGACCGCGACCATGTCGCAGGCCTGCGGCGACAGGCGGAAGCGCGAAACCCCCATGGCGGCGAGCGCGGCGAGTTCGCCCGACAGGTCGAGGCATTCGTAGGACAGTGTCTGGATGCCGTTGATGGCCAGGAATGGCCGGCCCTCCAGCGTGCGCAGGTCCATTCCGTCGGGGTCGCTGTCGCAGACGTAGCGGCAGGTGTTGCGGATGCGGCCATGCACCCGGGCGTGATAGCAGCGCGCCGACAGCGCCAGCGGCATGCGCCCGAAGACCATCACCTCGTAGGTCACGGCGAGGTCCCGCGTCGCCGCGGTCAGCGCGCCGATGGCGCGCGCCGGTATTTCCACCGGCAGCGTGAAATTCCTGGCGCCGCCCTTCGCCAGCACGGCGACGGTGCGCTCGTTATAGACGTTCATGAAGGGGCCGATGTGATGCGGCCGGCCGCCGAGGTGATAGAGCGCCGAGGCGTCGTTGACCTCGACCATGCGGCTTTCCTGAGCGGTGATGTCCTTCACCAGCCGGCGGTCGGCATCGAGGAACACCTCGGCGAGAGTCGACAGCACGACCGTCTTGCCGGCCGCTTCCAGCCGCGCCACCGCCGCCTCGATGTACCCGTCGAACAGCGGCGCCCGCTTCGAGCAGATCGCTTCGCCGATGGTGACGGTGTCGACCGGCGCCTCGTCGGCGATGCGGAAATAGAAGTCGCGCCAGCGCTCCGGCTGCCAGTTGAACAGCACCGGCCCCAGCGTCAGCGCCGCCGTTGCCGTCGGCGTCGCGGATACACCGCCCGCCGCCGGATCGAACTCCCGGGCTATCTCCATGCCTTGCTCCGATAGGCGGCTTCGGTCTGCCGGTGTCCCTCGGTCAGCGCGATGAGGTTCGCCAGACCCGGATCGCGCCCCGCCATGATGTCGTCGATCGCCTTGCGGAAGGCCGAGACCACCGTCTTGACATAGGCGCGGCTGCGTTGCCGGCCCTCGATCTTGAGCGCGGTGACGCCGGCCCGGGCAAGCTCGGGGAGCAGCGCCGACAGGTTGAGGCTGACCGGCTCCTCGAAGGCGTAGGTGGCGTCTTCGCTGGCGCCGCACAGGTAGCGGCCCTTGCAGATCGTCGGATAGCCGGCGTTCTCGCCGACCGCGTAGCGGTCGATGACGAATTCGCCGAGCCGCGTCGTCAGAGTGTGGTCGGCGTCCTCTTCGTAGTGCACGTCGGCGGCCGGCGAGCACACGCCGTCCATGTTGGTCGACAGGCCCGTGGCGTAGCTCGACAGGCTGCAGCGGCCTTCCGCCATCATGCCGATCGACCCGAAGATGAAGGCTTCGATCTCGCAGGGGATCTGGCGGTGGACGCCGGCGATCTCGGCGACGGTGAGCATGCGCGGCAGCACCACGCGCCGGATGCCGAAGGCTTCGCAGTGGAAGCGGATCGCCTCGGGAGAGGAGGCGCCGCCCTGCACCGACAGGTGCAGCCTGAGGTCGGGATAGGTGCTGGAGGCATAGTCGGCGACGCCGATGTCGGCAACGATCACCGCGTCGACGCCGACGCGCGGGGCGAGATCGATGGCCTCGCGCCACAGCGCGAACTGCCCGGCCGGCGGAAAGGTGTTGACCGCGAGCAGCACCTTGGCGCCGCGCTCATGGGCATAGGCGATCGCCTGTTCCAGCTCGGCGGGCGTGAAGTTCAGGCCGGGGAAGTTGCGGGCGTTGGTGGCGTTCTGCAGGCCGCAATAGACCGTATCGGCGCCGGCATCGACGGCGGTGCGCAACCCCGCCGGTGTTCCCGCCGGGCATACCAGCTCGGGACGCTGGAACCCGCCGTCAGCCATGGGTGTCCTCAGCTTTCTTCGGCCTCAGCGCCGACAGCATGAATTGGGCGGGCCCGGCGAGCGGACCGAAGGAGCCGAGCACGCTGTCCATGGCACTGCCTTCCATGTCGTCGAGGGCGTTGCGCAGCGTCACCACCGCCTCGGTGTCGCCCTGCACCTGCAAGTCGCGGGTGAAGAACAGCGCGTCGCCGTCCAGTTCGCCGTCGATCAGGTCGAGCAGGCGAAAGAAGGTGCCGGCGATGGCGGCGTCGTGCGCCGGCTCCTCCGAGCGCCGGTAGGCCTTGAGTATCGGCGTCTCGCGATCGGGGATCAGCACCAGCACGAAGGGCAGGTCGGTCGGATCGATCAGGAAGCGCTTGCCCGCCTGGCTGCCCAGCCGGGCGAAGAGCTCCGGCCGCGAGCGGGCGACGCTGGTGGCGATCCGGTCGAGGATCGGCTGGATGAGCGCCAGGGGGACGGCGCCCAGCAGCAGTGCCCGAACGTCCTGCAGCAGAGGGCGCAAAGGCGTTGCGGCAGGCTCTGCGTGCAGGGGAGTGCGCATGGATTGAAGGCTAGGGCCGATGCTGCCGGTTGGATTTGATCGAGGTCAAACTGGCGACCGCCGTGTGATCGGTTTGGCTAGAAGAGCCTGCCAATTGACGCGAAGACGAACCCAAGGACTGCACCAGCGGCGGGGCCGATGATCTACCCGCGGAGGATGCCGAAAATCACTTGCCTGTCGATGGTTTCGCGCCCACGAGCCAGGCCAGCGCCGGCCATGGCTCCGACAAGCGCCTGGTTCATCGAGGTGAAATAGCCGAAGAACACCGCCGTCAGAACAACGATCGCCTGAACGAGCTGCGCGGCGGTTGCCATGGGCATGTCGAGCTTGACGATGTCGAATGCCACCCGTTCCAGGAGCGGCCGCCCCCAGGTGAGCACGCCGACCGCAAGACCGATGCCGCCGATCAGCCCCGCGACAAGCGGGCCGGAGAAGCCGGTCGTGAGAAAGACGGCAGTCGCGTTCGATACGTCGTTCGCGCCCATCGTCAGCGAGGCGGCGCCCCCGACCACAACCAGCGCATGACCGATCGCGCCGGCGGTGCCGCTGGCAGCAAAAGCGGGACGTGCATCAAATGCTTTCGTGAAGAGGTAGCCGAGAGCGCAGGCGACGGCAGGTGCGAACGCCCACAGGACGACCAGACGAATGATGGTGTGCCACCGGATCGCAAGACCGAGGGCCGCACCGGCTCCAACGATGCAGAAGACGAGGATCTGAATCGTCGAGCTCGGTATCCGTTGTTGGGTGAACAGCGTTGTCAGGACAAAGGCGGCGCCGATGATCGCAATGGCTGGGGCCGTGCCGAGTCGATCCGCGACCAGAATATTGTGCCCGACGTTCTCAAGCACCCGATGACTGAGCAACGCAGCACCAATCAGGGTGAGCGGCGCCATGACCAACAGTGCCGGCCAGAGGCGAATGCTTCCGGCCGCATGCGGCATGCCCATGCAGGCGCCGGTGTAGTGCGCCCCCATGCTCCAGGCGAAAGCCAAAGCGACGATGACCAGGAGAACATTTGCAGCCGTCATGGAGATGCTTCAGCGTTCGTTCGGAGGGCCGGCAGAGGCTGGCCAATCTAGGCCACGTTGGCGGGCGAGCCAGTTTGATCGGCGCTCTGAGCGCGAGCGGCCTAGCAGGGACTTGGACGGCCGGGAGCTGTCGTCCGGCCGGTTGGACAGTCGGTGGTGGCGGCCCGACGTCGCCGACCGCCAAACTGCTCAACCCCGGCGAGCGGTGCTTCCCGCCGGGGTGCAGTTCATCCTTGGGCGCGTCAGCCCGTTCCGCTCAGTTGAACAGGAACCAGCCGCCCAATGCCGCGGACGCGATGACGACCGCAGCGCCGACCGTGACCGCCGAGTTGTTGGTCAATTTGCCCCCGCCGATCCCGCGCGCCGTGAAGATCCATCCGAGCACGAAAAACAGGATGACATCCACCAGACCGTGGGTGCGCCAGTGGTGTCCGGTCAACATCGCCATGAACGAGTTCAGTGCCGGCCAGGAATCCTTGATGAAGGCGAGCAAGACGTTGAAGACCACGGTGATCGCGGCCGCCAGGCCAAACGCTGCTGCGGCATTTTCGTTGGCGGTGTTTGACTGGCGCTGGGTGTTTTCTGACGTAGCCATCACTGCACCTTTGGCTCTGCGGTTGCGGGATTGGCGGTGTTGGCCGGGGCCTGAACAGTCTGGGCCAGTGTCGTCTTCGCACCCCAGTTGATGATCGCGCCGGCCCCTTCGATGGCTAGCCCTTGCGCGGCGATGAGTGCCGTGATCACCAGGACCATGACGCGCGCCGGCTTGTTGACCGATAGGTTCAGGCGGGCGACGAACGGCAGATAAAAGGCCAGGATCAGCGGAATGAAGAACAGGTGCTCCTTCGTCTCCATGAAGAAGGCGTGGGCCCACGGGACGGGGCCGTTTTGGATGATCTGCTGATCGCCGCTGTGATAGTAGACGGTGTAGAACCAACCGGCGAAGAACCAGGTCAACACGAACAGACCGGCTGTAATCAGGCTGGCATTCCAAATTCGCTTCTGGTTGCCGTCGCTCGCGTTGAGCGCTTCAACGAAAACCCAAACCGCTCCGATTGTCCCCAATACGCCAAACGTTGGATGGATGAACAGGAGCACATCCTTGAAAGGCATGTTGTGTCCTCCTCCATGCGCGCCTTTGCAGGCCGCATCGCCAAGTTGGCTCGCTTACTTCTTTCGCAAGTCTGCTTGGTTGGTGATTCCCCCTATGTTTTATTAGTCTAATTTTAGTCCTGTTTAGTGAGCCGTCAAAGGACTTTCACCGTCCGTCGATGAGCTCTGTGCACAACGCCCTTCGCTGGGGAGACGTTCGCGTCGATCGCGAGTTGATTGGGGGCCATTCCGCGCCGAGGGCCTTGCATGCGTGACCGCAGCAAATGTCCCGGACAAAGATTTGCAGTCTGTCGCGCGGTTCTTCCGGCTATCCCGCGCCCAGCGCGACGGCGACCTGATAGGTGACCAGCGACGCCAGATAGGCCAGCGCCAGCATGTAGCCGAAGGTCACCCACATCCATTTCCAGCCGCCGGTCTCGCGCTTGATGACGGCCAGCGTCGAGGCGCATTGCGGCGCGAAGATGTACCAGACGAGCAGCGACAGCGCCGTCGCCAGGCTCCAGTTCTGGGCGAGCACGTGGCCGATCTGCTGGGCGAGCTGGTCGCCGCCCTGGATGGCATAGACGGTGCCGAGCGCCGCCACCGCCACCTCGCGCGCCGCCATGCCGGGGACCAGCGCCACGGCGATCTGCCAGTTGAAGCCCACCGGCGCCAGCAGCGGCGCCAGCGCATGGCCGATCATGGCGGCGAAGCTGTAATCGATCGCCGGCCCGGTGGCGCCGGCCGGCGGGCTGCGGGAAGGTCGCCAGGAACCAGATCACCACCATCATCGAAAAGATCGTGGTGCCGGCGCGTTGCAGGAACATCTTGGCGCGCGTGACGAGCCCGAGAGCGACGCTGCGCGGCCGCGGCAGCTTGTAGTCGGGCAGTTCCAGCATGAAGGGCGGCGTCGGGTCGTCGCGCCAGAAGAAGAACTTGGCCAGCGCCGAGACGCCGAGCGCGCTGACGATGCCGGCGGCATAGAGGCCGAACATCACCAGCCCCTGCAGGCTGGCGAAGCCCCAGACCTGCCGGGCCGGGAATGAAGGCGGAGATGATCAGCGTGTAGACCGGGATGCGCGCCGAGCAGGTCATCAGCGGCGCCACCAGGATGGTGGTCAGCCGGTCGCGCGGATTGTCGATGACGCGCGTCGCCATGATGCCGGGAATGGCGCAGGCGAAGCTCGACAGGAGCGGAATGAAGGCGCGCCCGTGCAGCCCGGCGCCGCCCATGATGCGGTCCATCAGGAAGGCCGCGCGCGCCATGTAGCCGAGGTCTTCCAGCAGCAGGATGAACAGGAACAGGATCAGGATCTGCGGCAGGAAGACCAGCACGCTGCCGACGCCGGAGATGATGCCGTCCTGGAGGAAGCTCTGCACGAGGCCGGCCGGCAGGGTCGCCGTGAACGAGGGCGCCGAGCCCGTCGAAGCCGTCCGAGATCAGGTTCATCAGCGGCTGCGCCCAGGTGAACACCGCCTGGAACATCACGAAGAGGATGGCGAGCAGGACGATGAGACCGGCCACCGGGTGCAGCAGCACCGCATCGAGCCGCGTCGTCAGCGTGTCCGGCTTGGGCGGCATGCGCACCACGAGCTGCAGGATGCGGTCGGCCTCGCGCTGCGCGGCGCGCAGCTCGCCGGCGCGTCGGCGGCGCCCAGTCGCTCGCCGATGTCCGGCTGCGCTTCGCTCGCGGCCAGTCGATCGAGGCGGCGGATCAGCTCCTCGGTGCCGCCGCGGCGCACCGCCGCCGAGGTCGTCACCGGCATCCCCAGCTCGGCCGACAGCCGGTCGAGATCGATCTCGATGCCGCGCCGGCGGGCGATGTCGATCATGTTGAGCACGAGACGACCGGCCGGCCGAGGCGCTTCAGTTCGAGCGCCAGGCGCAGGGCGAGGCGGAGATTGGTGGCATCGGCCACGCAGAGCAGCGCTTCGGGCCGCTTCTCGCCGGCAAAGCGGCCGAGCACCACGTCGCGCGTCACCTCTTCGTCGGGGCTGCGGGCGCGCAGCGAATAGGTGCCGGGCAGGTCGACCAGGGTGAAGCTGTGTCCGGCTGGCGTGAACAGCGCGCCGGTCTTCCGCTCCACCGTCACGCCGGGGTAGTTGGCGACCTTCTGGCGGCTGCCGGTGAGCGCGTTGAACAGGGCCGTCTTGCCGCTGTTCGGCGTGCCGACCAGCGCAAGATGCCGGGCTCCGGTCAGAACCTGGTCCATCGGCTTGATCCGGCTCCGGTCAGCGCACAAAGACGGCCATGGCTTCGCGACGGCGCAGCGCGACCGTGGCGTTGTTCACGCGCACCGCGATCGGATCGCGGCCGATGATCCCTTCGTGCAGGATTTCGACGGAGGCGCCCTCGGTGAAGCCGAGTTCGATCAGTCGCCGCTCGAGTTCCGCCGTCGGCAGGCCGGACAGCTCGTCGGTCACGCTGATGGTGCAGATGTGGCCGCGGAAGCCGCGGCGGGCGTGGCCGAGGGGGAAGTGCGGCGCGTCTTCCACCGCCTGACGAACGAAAGTCATGGAACGTTGCCTGTCCGTTAGGATGCCTTCAAGGGACACCATAAGGGCCGTTTGCGGGTCCCATATAGATAAGGATCAAATGCGAATGCAATTCATTCTTCCTTACTTGAGAACCGTTCCAGGCCGGCGATTCGCTCCTGCGGCGGCCGGCCGCTCACAAAATGATCGGCTGGGCCCACGGCGGGCGCGTCTTGGCGAAACCCCGCCAGGCGCTGCGCAGCCGCGCCTCGGCGCCGACCATGGCGTGCGCCTGCCAGCCGGCGATGGCCGCGGCGGCGGCGCCGCCCTCGGCCGATGCCGCCACCAGATCGGCAAGCAGCGAGCCGGTCGCCGCCATGTCGTTGAAGGCGCCAAGCTCTTCCTGCAGGTCGGCCAGCCGGCTGGTGAACTGCTTGGCGGACCTGCGGTCGGTGCACAGCGGCAGCAGGAAATCGGCGACATAGCGCAGCTTCTTCACCGCCAGCCGCAGCCGGTGGCGTTGCGGCGCGGTGAGCGATTTGAAGTGGCGGCCGCGCTTCAGCACCTTGCCGTGATGGATCGACAGGATGCGCTGGGCGAAGCTGAAGGCCGGCTCCGCCAGCAGCGCCAGATGGTCCGGCCCGACGTCGCCGCGCCAGCCGCGCGCCTCGATCCAGCCGCCGAGGCGGATCATGAAGCGGGCGCTGCGCGGCTCGGTCAGCGCCTGGCGGGCCTCGTCATAGGCGGCCAGACGGCGATCCTCGGCGCCGGCGCTGAGCGCGTCGAAGCCGCCGATCGTCGGGCAGTTGGCCGCCACCGCCGGCAGTGTCTCGCCCTTGAAGATGTCCCAGGTGCGCGCCGCCGACAGGCTCGATGCCAGCCATCGGGCGTCTTCGCGCAAGACGTCGAGCGTCTCCGACGTGATGACGGTGCGCATCGAATCGAGCGCCGAGCGCAGCCGCCGCGAGGCCACGCGGACCTGATGCACGCCCTCCGGGTCGCGGCCGTCCACGGCCGCCGGCACCGCTACCAGAAGGTCGCGCAGGCACGATCCGAGGATCGCCGCGAACGCGTCGTCGAGCGGCAGCGACGGGTCGACCTCCGTCTTGCGCGGTTTCTTGGCCGGCGGCGGCGCATCGGCGGCCAGCTCGAAGCCGCGCGCCGCCTTGCTGCGGATCGATGGGCGCACGGCGCCGGCATCGGCGAGCCGCAGCGCGACGCTCATAGATCGCCGACGGGCTGCCGTCCTTGAGTTCCAGCTCGATTTCGCTGACCGGCAGGGTGCGCTCGCCGGAGCGCAGGAATCCCCGGTCGAAGGCAACCTCGACCGTGCCCGACGGCAGGTCGACGAGGCGCTGGTGCCGGTGGATGTCGGAGGTGAAGACCGGCTGCAGCGGCTGCAGCCGCAGCGCCTCGCGCAGCTTGGCCGGGACGAACGGCATGGCCAGGCCGATATCGGGGGTGAGGGAGGGCACGCTCGCCTCCCATTCGCCGCGGCGCAGCGGATCGTCTCCCGATTCGGTCTTGACCGTCTGCACGAAGCGCCGGCCGCTCTGGCGGACCCTCAGGGTCAGGTCGTTCTGCCGGAGGATGCGGTCGGGCGTGTCGTAGTAGACAGCCTTCAGATGCTTGCGGATGCCGTTGTTGCGCGCGTTTTCGGCAATGACGGGGGCCGCATTGAAATCAGCCAGCCGGTCGGCATCGACCAGCAGCTTCAGTTCCACCTCGCCGACGATGGGCGCCGGGCGGTTGGGCGGCGGCACGTCTGCGGCGTCGCTCTCGGCCGGCGCATCGCCGGGGGCGCCGGATCCTGCGTCACGACGGCGGATTGGGGCTCGTCCGCGGCGGCCGGCGTGGGCCCGGACTCAGCCATCGTATCCGGCGCCGCCGGTGGTCCGTCGGCGGTAGCCGCCTGCGGCTGGTCGTCCGGCGTTGGCTGCGGTTCGTCCTGGCCGGCGCCGTCGCCCTGTTGCGTGGCATCGCCGTCGCGAGCACTGCCGCCGGCAGACCCGGCCGCCTGAGACGCGCCCATGCGCGCCGACGCTTCCGTATCGATCGCAGACATGGATGCGTTTGTACCAGATGAAGGACGGCACTCCTACAGCCGAGCACGGCCAAAGCGCATGGGCGCGCGGGGCGATGCGCGCTGCCGGCACAAAATTCTCCGCCGGTGGCCGCCGATCAGGCGAGCCTCACCACCGGCGCCATGCTGATGGTCGACGGCGGCATGAGCGTCGAGATCTCAGGCCACCGACGACGAGCCGGCGCCGGGGTCGACGACCGCGCGGTCGGATTTGCGGCGGCCGGTTGCCGCCCGGTGCGCCAGCGCCGACCCGCAGACGTCGGCAAACAGCGGTGAAAAGCTGATCCGGTTCCGTCCCTCGGCCTTGGCGGCGTAGAGCGCCCGGTCGGCATCGGCATAGAGCGCGTCGAACGGCCGCCCGGCGCCGCGGATCGCCACGCCGGCCGAGATGGTGATGTGAACGGCCGCTCCGCCTTCGGCGATCACCGGCGTCAGCGAAATGCGCGTGCGGAAGGTCTCCAGCCTGAGCACCAGCAGGGACGGCGAGACGTCGGAGGACAGCAGGGCGAATTCCTCGCCGCCGACGCGGCCGAGCGCGCCGAGGTCGCCGAGTTCGGTCTGCGCTATCCGGCTGACCATCTGGATCACCGAATTGCCCGCCATATGGCCGTAGTTGTCGTTGACCCGCTTGAAGTGGTCGATATCGGCGATGACCAGCACCATGGTCTCGGGCGGCTGCGTCTCCGCCATCTGCATGATCGCCCGCCGGTTCAACAGGCCGGTGAGATGGTCGGTGCGGCTCAGCGTCTCGACGGCCGCCTTCGAGCGGAAGAGCGCCAGGTGGGCCTTGCCGATGGCGCGCGACACGGGATAGGCGATGGCCGAGGCGAGCACCACGGTGATGCCCCAGGAGCGCAGGCTGGTCACCCAGCTCTCGAAGAAGATGGTCTGGTTGATGACGTCGACGACCAGCGCCGCGCCGGCGCAGGAGAGGCAGGTGCGCAGCACGAAGGCGCGGAGTTCCTGCTCGCTGCGGATCATTGGGCGCCAGAGGCGCATCAGGGAATGGCGCACGGCCTTCCTTGCTCTCAATCTGCAATTGCGATCCTGATCGTACGAGCAAGATGCCCCGGTTTGGTTACCGGGCATGGTTGCCGGTCGGTTAAGGCTGCCGCTTGGACCCGGCGCCATCGGCAGCGACGAGGGCCGTGCCCGACCGCGCCGGCAGCATCGCACCGCCGGCGCGTTCGCCATACGATAGGGCCGCTTTGCGCGTCCTCGCCGGGCTGAAACGGCGGCAGGCTGTTGCACCCGATTTCGGGCATTGATATGATACGTATCCAAAGAAGCGATATATAACAGGGCATCAGGGAGCGCGAAACCGATGAAGGCGCGGGTTTCAGTTCACAAGGATTTCGTCATCAGTCCGATCGACGATCGGGTCTACAGCGCCTTCCTCGAGCACCTTGGCCGCGCGGTCTACGGCGGCATCTACGAGCCCGGCCACGCCACCGCCGACGCCAACGGGTTCCGCGGCGACGTGATGGGCCTGGTACGCGATCTCAGGCCGCCGCTGGTGCGCTATCCCGGCGGCAATTTCGTCTCCGCCTATCGCTGGGAAGATGGCATCGGCCCGCGCGAGGAGCGCCCGGTGCGGCTCGATCTGGCCTGGCGGACGAAAGAGCCGAACTGGGTCGGCACCGACGAGTTCGGCACCTGGTGCGAAGCGGCCGGCACCGAGATGATGCTGGCGGTCAACCTCGGCTCGCGCGATCTCGACGCGGCGCGCAACCTGCTTGAGTACACCAACCATCCGGGCGGCACCTACTGGAGCGATCTCCGGCGCAAGAACGGCCGCGCCGATCCCTACGACGTCAAGGTCTGGTGCCTCGGCAACGAGATGGACGGCCCCTGGCAGGTCGGCCACAAGACGGCGGCGGAATACGGTCGCGTCGCCCACGAGACCGCCAAGGCCCTGCGCAAATACGACCCCTCGCTGGAGCTCGTCGTCTGCGGCTCGTCGCACAGCTACATGCCGACCTATCCCGAATGGGAGGCGACGGTGCTCGACGAATGCTACGACTCGGTCGATCACGTGTCGCTCCACATGTATTTCGACAACTACGAGAGCGACTACCTGAATTTCCTCGCGAAGCCTGTTGTGATGGATCGCTACATCAATACCATCGGCGGAGTGATCGACTATACCAAGGCCAAGAAGCGCTCGAAGAAGGACGTTCACATCTGCTTCGACGAATGGAACGTCTGGTATCATAACCGCCAACAGGACGAAAAGAACTTCCAGAGCTGGGACTGGCCGATCGCGCCGGCGCTGCTTGAGGATGTCTACAATTTCGAGGACGTTCTGGTCGTCGGCTGCATCCTCAACACCTTCATCCGGCGCGCCGATCGCGTGAAGATCGCCTGCATCGCCCAACTGGTGAACGTGATCGCGCCGATCATGACCGAGACCGGCGGCGCGGCCTGGCGCCAGACGATCTACTACCCGCTTTATTTTGCCTCTCTCTACGGGCGCGGCGACGCCCTGGCGGTATCGGTGGATGTCCCCACCTACGACGCCAAGGTCGCCGACGACGTACCCTATCTCGACATCGCCGCGGTGAAGAACGCCGACGGCAAGACGCTGACCGTCTTCGCGGTCAACCGCCACCCCGACGAGGCGATGACGGTCGATATCAGCCTTTCGGGATTTGACCCCAAGGCGATCGCCGACCATGTCACCATGGCTCATCCCGACCTGCGCGCGACCAACACGGCCAAGCAGCCGGACAAGGTCGCGCCGACGAAGGGGAAGGGCATCGGCTTGCGCGATGGTGCCATCAAGGGCAAGCTTCCGTCGAGGTCCTACCACGTGATCAGAGTGGCTCTCTGAGCGATGGACGTGACCGGCCTATGGGGTTCAGCGCGCCGTCCGGCACCCGGCCCTATATATACCCGGATTTCTGATACATATCGTCGGTTCTGTTGACGCTGTTTCGAAGCCGGTGCTAAACGTGAAAAAAAGGAACAGGCGCGGTGGCGTGATCGGCGCACCGACCGCCGGCCCCTAAACGGCTTTGCAGTCGGTGCGGACGACAGGGTGTCCGCGAAAAAGCTTCCGGCGCCTCATGCGCCGTGAAAGTGCAGGTGGGAGGAAACGCAAATGCGCATGAAGACGATACTGGCAACAGCAATGTTGGCCATGCTGACGATCGGCGGCGTGGCACAGGCCAAGGAAACCGTGATCTGGTGGGACTTCCTCGGCGGCGGCGACGGCGTCCGCATGAAGAAGCTCATCTCCGACTTCAATGCCGATCACACGGACACGATCGAGATCCAGGCAACGACCCTGCAGTGGGGCACGCCGTTCTACAGCAAGGTCCAGACGTCGGCCGCGGTTGGCCAGGGCCCGGACATCATGACGTACCACGCCTCGCGTATTCCGCTGGCGGTGAGCCAGGGGACGCTCTCCGAGATCACTGCGGACGACATGAAGACGCTTGGCCTCAGCGAAGCCAGCTTCGCCCCGGCACCCTGGGCGGCAGTGCATGTCGACGGCAAGCAGTATGCCGTGCCGTTCGATACGCACCCGATCGTCCTCTACTACAACAAGGACAAGCTCGCCGCCGCCGGCCTGATCGGCGACAACGGCCTGCCCAAGGACCTGAACGGCCTCGACAACTTCAACGCCGCGCTCAAGAAACTGAAGGATGGCGGCGTCAAGTGGCCGATCTCCAATGTCACCGCCGACGGCAGCTTCGTGTTCCGCACCATCTATTCGCTGCTCTGCCAGCAGGGCGGTACCATCGGTTCGGACGGCGCCTGGATCACGGGCGACAACGCCGACAAGCTCGCCAAGTCCGTTGGTGTGATCGCCGACTGGGTGAAGAACGGCTATACGCCCGGCTATACCGACTATCCCACGACGGTCGCCCTCTTCTCGTCGGGTGATGCCGCGCTGATGATCAATGGCGTCTGGGAAGTCCCCACGATGACCGACCTCAACAAGGCGGGCAAGCTGTTCAACTGGGGCGCCATCGAGCTGCCGGTGCTCTTCGACCAGCCCTGCACCTATTCGGACTCGCACAGCTTCGCGATTCCGAACAACGTCGGCAATCCGCAGACCCCCGAGAAGCATGCGGCCGTGCTTGAGGTGATCAAGTGGATGGAAGAGCATGCGCTCTTCTGGGCCACCGCCGGCCATATCCCCGCCAACAAGGCGGTCACCGACTCGCCCGAGTACAAGGCGATGCAGCCGCAGGCGACCTACGCACCGCTGACCGCCCATATGATCTACGACCCGAAGTCGAAGTACGCGGGCGTCGCCTCGCCGCTCTTCGATGCCGCCGGCAACGCCTTCACCGCTGCGATCAACGGCGAAGTCAGCCCGGCGGACGCCGTGGCGGAGATGAAGAACACGCTGGACAACCTCCAGTAGGGTCACTGTCCTCCAACGATAACGGCCGGCGCTAGCGATAGCGCCGGCGGTCTTTCGGACTGGGACGCGGGGGAGAATGCTCAAGAGCAAGCGGAACGAATACTTCGTTGCGGCGGTGCTCGTGGCACCGTTCGTGGCAGTCTACGGATGGCTGTTCATCTACCCCACGATCCAGATGATCCAACTGAGCTTCACCAACGCTCCGCTGATCGGTAGCGGCGACTGGGTCGGCCTGAAGAACTACGTCAGGCTCGCCACCGACCGCATCTACCATGGGGCCATCTGGAACACGGCATATTTCGTTATTCTCACCGTCGTGCCCGGTACCGCCGCGGCGCTCGGCATCGCGTTGATGGTCAGCCGCCTGCGTGGGTGGCTGCAAAGCCTGATCCTGTCGGCGTTCTTCCTGCCGTTCATCTTGCCGGTGTCGGTCGTTTACCTCATCTGGCAGTGGATGCTGAACATCCAGTTCGGCATCCTCCAGTACGTCATCGCGCCGATCGTCGGTCAGCCAGTGAACGTCTGGCGCAACCTGCCGTGGTTCATGCCGTCGGTTGCGGTGATCACCATATGGTGGACCAACGGCTTCTCGATCCTGCTGTTCCTCGCCGGACTGCGGAACATTCCCAAGGAGATCTACGAAGCGGCCGAACTCGACGGGGCCTCACGCGGGCAGACCTTCCGGGGTATTACCTGGCCGCTGATTTGGCCGGTGACGGCGCTCTGCCTCACCATCCAGCTGATTCTGCAGCTCAAGATCTTCGATCAGGTCTACCTGTTCTCATTGGGTGGCCGCACGCAGGCGACAATGGTGCTGGTGCAATACATCTTCGATCGCGCCTTCATTCATAACAACGGCGGCTATGCGGCGACGGTCGCAGTGTCGCTGTTCGTGATCGTGATCGCGTTCTCGCTGCTTCAATTCCAGGCACTGCGCGCGAGGGGCGAGCGATGAGCGCCGCCGCAATTCAAGGCGATCCAGGCGAAGGTCGCACGCGCCGATACAGGGATCTTGGCGCCATCGCGCTCACGATCCTGACGATCATCTGCGCTGCGGTCTGGTTCTTCCCGCTCTATTGGGCAGTCGTCACCAGCCTGAAGCCAGAACAAGAGGTCGTCCAGCCGGGTGTCAACCTGATCCCCCTGCACCCGACGCTCGCCGGCTATATTTACGACATCGTCAACTCGAACATTCTGCGTTGGTATCTCAACTCGACGATCACCGCGTCTGCCGTGACCGTCCTGGTCATTTTGATGGCGGTGTGCTGCGGCTACGCCCTGTCGCAGCTCCGATTTCCCGGCCGCGTGGTCCTGTGGTGGGTCATCCTGGCGAGCTTCATGATCCCGGTGCCGGCGCTGATCGTGAACCACTTCATCATCATGGCGGGGGTCAAGTTCCTCAACACCTACCAGGGCATCGTGCTGCCGCAGCTCATCGCTCCGGTCACCGTCATCGTCTACAAGCAGTTCTTCGATTCGGTGCCGCGCGACTTTCGCGAGGCCGCGGTGATGGACGGCGCCAACGAATTCCAGCTGCTCTTCTGGATGTTCCTGCCGATGAATTGGGGCATCACCGCCGCTCTCGCCATCATCACCTTCATCGGTGCGTGGAATTCGTTCTTGTGGCCGTTCCTCGCCGCAAAGACTGAAGACATGATGACCATCACGGTCGGCATCACGGCGGTTCAGGATGCTTTCGGCGTCTATTACGCGCGCCTGATGGCCGGCGCCGTGCTCGCGGGCTTGCCGGTTGCCGTCGCCTACCTGATCTTCCAGCGCCGGGTGACCCAGGCGATCACGCTGTCGGCCGGCATCAAGGGCTGAGCCGGCATCACGGGTGACCCGGCCGGCGTGCGGCCGGGTTCCCGGAAGGCCATGGTATGCAACCTATCAGGAATGCTGATATGCTCGGCTTGCCCTCCCGGATCGACCCTGCCCGAAACCCAATGAAACCGAGCTTTTTGACCGTCAATCCCGATGACGGCATCGACGTCCTGAAGGGCCTCGCCTCGGCGATCCGCATCCGCATTCTCAAGCTCCTGCGCCACAAGGGGCTGCTCAACGTCAACGAGATCAGCCGCGAACTGGGGCTCCCCCAATCGACGGTCGCCATCAACATCCAGGTACTGGAAAGCGCCGGGCTGATCGACACGCATACGATCAAGGCCAAGAAGGGCCACCAGAAGCTGTGCGCGGCGCGCTTCGACGAGATCATCGTGCGCTTCGAGGACCAGGCGCCGGTCCGCGACAAGAACCTGGTCGAGGTGCAGATGCCGCTCGGCCTGATGACCAGTTGCGACGTCAGCGCACCCTGCGGCCTGTGCTCGACCGAGGGGGTCATCGGGCTGCTCGACGTGCCCGACCTCTTCCTCGATCCCGACCGGGTGCGGGCGGCGCTGATCTGGTTCGGCCGCGGCCATGTCGAATACAAGTTTCCCAACAATGCCAAGCTGCTCAATTCCGACGTCGATTCGGTCGAGTTCTCCATGGAGCTGTCGTCGGAAGTGCCGGGCACCAACCTCAACTGGCCGTCCGACATCACGCTGTGGGTCAACGACATCGCCATCGGCACGTGGACCTCGCCCGGCGATTTCGGCGACAAGCGCGGCGTCTACACGCCCGGCTGGTGGAAGCTGGAGGGGTCGCAATACGGCAAGCTGAAGACGTGGCGGGTGAGCAAGGCCGGCTCGTTCGTGGATGGCGTGCGCATCTCCGACGTCAAGGTCGACGACCTCGAGCTGCCGCGCCACCATTCCATCCGCATGCGCATCGGAATCGACCCCAAGGCCAGCCATCCCGGCGGCGTCAACATCTTCGGCAAGGGCTTCGGCAACTACGACCAGGACATCATCATGCGCCTGCACCTGAAACGCTGACGTCGATCCCTCCAATTCGGCGGCTATTGCCCCCAAAAAAGTGCCGGCATCGACCAAAAATGCGCCGGCAATCGTTTTCCCATAATTTTCAAACCGTTCGCCTCGTTTTGTCAGATAGATCGACAAAATCGGCCGACTTTCGGCCGTCGAGAGCGCATTTGTCCTACTTGAAGCGCGATTTGATTCGTGGCTTATTCCAGTTCAGAAAAGCTTTTCCTAATTCGGCAAGCGCCCAGGCGGGCGGAGGACGCCGGCGGGGAAGGTTCTTCTGCGCCGAGGCGGTGAGCGGGAGGACGCGCGCTGCCCTTGGGCGTCGGGTTTGTGCTTTTTGGGAGGAACAACGATGAGCTTATCCAAGCATCTGACGAGGCTTGCCTTGGGTGCGGCGGCGGCCGTTTTGGTCGCGTCGCTGCCGGCAAGCGCCGAGCAACTCAGCATGTACGTCCGTGCCAGCGGCGCCGATGCCGCCCAGGGGATGGTCGACCTGTGGAATTCCGATCACGCCGACAAGATCGACATCACCGTCATCCCCGACAACCAGATGGTGACCAAGCTCGCCACCGGCGTGCAGTCGGGCGATGTGCCGGACCTGATTTCCTTCGACCTGATCTACATGCCGGATTTCATGCGCGCCGGGTTCCTCCAGGACCTGACCGATCAGCTCACCAGCGACCCGAACCAGGCCAAGGTCGCCAAGGCCTATCAGGATCTCGCCACCTACGACGGCAAGCTTTACGGCACCGGCTTCACGCCTGACGTGTCGATCCTTCTCTACAACAAGGGGCTGTTCAAGCAGGCGGGCCTCGATCCGAACAAGCCGCCGACCACCGTCGAGCAGATCCACGAGTACGCCAAGAAGCTCCATGCGGTGGCGCCGGATGTCTACGGCTACTACTTCTCCGGCTCCTGCCCGGGCTGCAACATCTTCACCATGGCGCCGATGATGTGGGGCTCCGGCGCCAAGCTGCTGCCCAAGGAAGCCGGCGATCCCATCCTCGAGGGGCCGGGCATCAAGGAAGTCCTGTCCACCTTCCATGACATGTGGACCGAAGGCCTCATCCCGCCGGATGCGCAGTCCGACACCGGCAACAACTTCCAGGCCGTCTTCGAGACCGGCAAGATCGGCATGCAGGGGTCCGGCGGCTTCGCCATCTCCTCGCTCAAGAAGAACCATCCCGAGATCGATTTCGGCATCGCCTTCCTGCCCGGCATCAAGGAAGGCCAGGCATCGTCCTTCGTCGGTGGCGACGTCATCGCCATTCCGGTCGGGTCGAAGCACGCCGACATCGCCATGCAGTTCATCAAGTGGGAACTGACCGACGATGCCCAGCTCAACGGGCTGGCCAAGAACCTGGTGCTGCCGAGCCGCACGGACCTCGCTGACAACAAGTACTTCCAGGAGGAGCCGCGCTACATCACCACCGCCAAGGCGGTCGGCATCGGCCAGGTGCCGTGGGTCTTCCACTTCAACGACATGGTCAACAGCGACGCCAGCCCGTGGATCGGCATGCTGCAGACCGCCATCTTCGACGGCAAGATCGACGAGGCGATCGACACCGCCCGCGCCAAGATGAAGGAAATCTCCAGCGAGTAGGTCCCTCCCGACCTTGGGTCGCGGCGTCGAAACTGTGCTCGGCGTCGCGACCCATCTCCGCTGGTCACAGCCGGCGATAGCGACGGCGCCCGACCCGGGCGTATAGGTAACGACGCTATCCCCGCGATGACGCATTCGAGGTCGAGGATGAAGCCAACCAAAGCCGGGCTGATCGGTTTGCTCTATGCGACACCGGCACTGCTGTTCGTAGCCGCCCTCACGATCTATCCGCTCGGCCAGCTCGTCTACACGTCGATGACCAGCGCCTCGCTGCTCGGCGGCGGCCGGTTCGTCGGGCTGCAGAACTACACCAGGGCCTTCGGCGATTCGACCTTCTGGCAGGCGCTTTTCTTCACGCTGAAATACACCCTCTTCATCACGCCCATCCTGATGGCGGGCGGCTTCGTGCTGGCCCTGCTGACCTGGCAGAACACGCGGCTCAAGCAGCTCACCCGCGGCGTCATCTTCCTGCCCTGGGTGATCGGCCTCGGCACCTCGAGCCTGCTCTGGTACTGGCTGTTCGATCAGCGCGTCGGCCCGATCAACCAGGTGCTCGTCGACCTGCACATCGTTTCCGAGCCGATCGCCTGGTTCACCGATGCCGAACTCGGCCTGTGGGCCGTCATCATCTCGGTCACCTGGAAAGTGATCGGCTTCGGCATGATCCTGTTCGTCGCCGCCATCCAGTCGATCGACGGTGAGATCACCGAAGCGGCGATGATCGATGGCGCCAGCTACTGGCAGCGCGTGCGGCGCATCATCCTGCCGCTGTCGACGCGCTCGATCCTGTTGACCACGCTGATCAGCGTCGTCGGCTCGATGGTTGCCTTCGACCAGTTCTACATCATGACCGCCGGCGGACCGAAGACCGACACCTTCACCTCGGTCTACTGGATGTACCAGAACTCGTTCATCTACTTCAAACTGGGCTACGGCTCCGCCCTGGCGATCATCCTCACGCTGATCATCTTCGCCGGTGCCGCCACGCAGGTCGTCCTGACGCGGCCACGGGGGACAGCATGACCAGCGTCACCGCCGATATCGTCACCCACGCCGCCACCGCCCACGCCCCCACCCAGTCGGCGGTCGGTTCGCGCAGCTCGTTGCGCTACCTGGTCGGGGCGGTCTGCATCTTCCTGATCGCCCTGATGCTGTTTCCGGTGGTCATGTCGTTCCTGGCGTCGATCAAGACGCCGGCCGAAGCGATGGCCGCGCCGCCGACCTACCTGCCGCATGCGCTGAGCGTCGCCAACTATCTGAAAGTCTACAACTATCAGGCCGGGCTGCCGGTCTATCTGTTCAACAGCCTGTCGGTTGCCTTTCTCACCATCTTCTTCTGTCTCGCACTGGCGGTGCCGGCGGCTTACGGGCTGGCGCGCTTCCCGGTCCCGGGCAAGGAACTCCTGTTCATCACCCTGCTGCTCGGCCTGATGATCCCCTATCAGGCGCTGGTGACGCCGCTCTATCTCATGTTCGCCAAGCTCGGCCTTTCCAACACCCAGGTCGGCCTGGCGCTGGTCCACACCATCGTCCAGCTTCCCTTCAGCGTCTTCCTGCTGCGCAACGCGTTCGAGGCGGTGCCCAAGGCACTCGAGGAGGCGGCGGTGATCGACGGCTGCAATAGCTGGCAGACGCTGTGGAAGGTGTTCATGCCGCTGGTCAAGGCGGGCATCGTCACCGTCATCCTGTTCGCCTTCATCGCCTCGTGGAACGAGTTCCTCGGCGCGCTCATCTTCATGAGCCGCGAGAACAACTTCACCATTCCGATCATGCTGGTGAGCGTGCGCGCCGGACGCCACGGCGCCGTCGACTGGGGCGCGCTGCAGGCCGGCGTCGTCATCGCCGTCATTCCCTGTGTCGCCATCTATGTGCTGCTGCAGAAGTACTACATGTCCGGCTTCCTCAGCGGCGCCGTGAAATAGGGGAGCGCCGGGCGATGGAAAAGGGCGGAGGGTCCGGCACCGGCAAGAAGACGCCGGACCGGGTGGTGCCAAGCGGGCGCTTCGGCCTGACCATCCGCGATGTGGCGCGGCAGGCCGGCGTCAGCATCGGCACGGCGTCGAAGGCGCTCAACAACAGCGGCAGCCTGCGCCAGGAGACCCGCGACCGGGTGATTGCCGCCGCCCGCGCCCTCGGTTTCCGGCCGAACGTGCTCGCCCAGAGCCTGCATCGCGGCCAGAGCCTGACCGTCGGCCTGATCTCCACCGACAGCTTCGGCCGGTTCACCATGCCGATCATGGAAGGGCTCGAGGCGTGTCTGACCGACAAGCGCATGGCCGTGTTCATGTGCAACGCCACCGACGATCCCGAGCGCGAGGCGCTGCACGTCGAATCGCTGCTCGGCAAGCGGGTCGACGGCATCGTCGTCACCGCCCGGCGCTCCGACCGCCGCCGGCAATTGCAGGTGCCGACGCTCGACGTGCCGGTCATCTACGTCTTCACCCAGGTCGACGATCCGGATGCCTATTGCCTGCTGCCGGACGATGAGGGCGGCGCCGGGCTGGCCACCCGCCACCTCATCGGTCTCGGCCGGCGGCGCATTGCCCATATCACCGGACCGGAACGCTTCGAGGCCGTGCGCCTGAGGGCGCAGGGCTATCGCAAGGCGCTCGCCGAAGCCGGCCTGGACACGCCCAATTCCTTCTATCTGCCCGGCATCTGGTCCGAGGGCTGGGGCCGCGAGGCCGTCGCCCAGCTGCTGCGCAGCCGCGATCCCCAGCCGGACGCGATCTTCTGCGGCAACGACCAGATCGCCCGCGGCGCCGCCGATGCGCTGCGCGCGCGCGGCATCGTCGTGCCCGACGCGGTGTCGATCGTCGGTTTCGACAACTGGGAGATCATGGCGGAGGCGACGCGCCCGCCGCTGACCAGCGTCGACATGAACCTGAAGGATCTTGGCCGCCGCGCCGGGCTGAGCCTTCTCGACCGCATCGCCGGCAGAGAGTTGCACGGCGTCGAACGGCTGCCCTGCACGCTGGTCGTACGCGGCTCCTGCGGCGCCAATGGCGCCCTGCAGGCAACAACAGGACACAGAGGAAACGAAGATGCGCCAGTATTCACCGGTCCGGTTCAATGAGGTGAGGGTCGAAGGCGCCTTCTGGCGCGAGCGACTCGACACGGTGCTCAAGCGCACGATCCCCAGCCAGTACCGCCAGCTCGTGGCCCACCACATGCTTGAGTCCCTCGATGTGGTCCAACCGCCGCCGCCGCTCACCCTGCCGCGCAACCGGCACAACTTCACCACCCAGATCTTCTGGGATTCCGACATCGGCAAATGGGTCGAGGCGGCGAGCTATGCCCTCTTCCACGGCCGCGATGCGACCATCGAGGCGCAGATCGACAAGATCGCCGAGCAACTCGCCAGGGCGCAGCTTCCCGACGGCTATCTGCAATTGCTGGTACATCGGCCGCGAGGTCGACAAGCGCTGGACCAACCTGCGCGACAACCACGAGCTTTATTGCGCCGGCCACTTCCTGGAAGGCGCCATCGCCTATTTCATGGCGACCGGCAAGCGCCGCCTGCTCGACATCATGGAGAAGTATGTCGATCACATCGCCAGCATGTTCGGCCCGGGCCTCGGTCAGAAGCACGGCTATCCCGGGCATCAGGAACTCGAACTGGCGCTGATCCGCCTCTACCACCTGACCGGCGACCGCAAGCGCCTGGATCTCGCCGCCTATTTCATCAACCAGCGCGGCACCCAGCCCCACTATTTCGAGGCCGAAGCCAAGGCGCGCGGCGAGCGGCCGGAGGATTTCTGGCAAGGGACCTTCGAATACAACCAGTCCCACAAGCCGGTGCGCGAACAGGACAAGGTCGTCGGCCACGCCGTGCGCGCCCTCTACATGTACACCGCCATGGCGGACCTCGCCGCCGATCTCGGCGACGATCGGCTGAAGCGTGCCTGCGAAGTGCTGTGGAAC
This sequence comes from uncultured Alphaproteobacteria bacterium, assembly GCA_963784605.1. Taxonomy (GTDB): domain Bacteria; phylum Pseudomonadota; class Alphaproteobacteria; order Rhizobiales; family Kaistiaceae; genus CAVSRC01. Next base: position 375,718 of record CAWARW010000011.1, on the reverse strand, counting down.
GACCTGACCACCAAGCGCATGTACGTCACCGGCGGGCTCGGCCCGGCGGCCGCCAACGAGGGCTTCACCAAGGATTACGACCTGCCCAACGACACCGCCTATTGCGAGACCTGCGCCTCGGTGGCGCTGGTCTTCTGGGCGCAGCGCATGCTCAACCTCGATCTCGACGGCAAGTACGCCGATACGCTCGAACTGGCGCTCTACAACAACGCGCTCTCCGGCCTGTCGCGCGACGGCGAGCACTATTTCTACGCCAATCCGCTGGAGAGCGACGGCAGCCACGAGCGCTGGTCCTGGCACATCTGCCCGTGCTGCACCATGAACGTGTCGCGCCTGGTCGCCTCCGTCGGCGGCTATTTCTATTCGACCGGAGCCAACGAACTCGCCGTGCACCTCTACGGCGGCACCGGAACCACAATCGAGCTTGCCGGCACCAAGGTTCAGGTGACGGAGGAGAGCCGCTACCCCTGGTCGGGGGCGATCGCGATCGCGGTCGATCCTGAGGCGCCGGCCGAATTCGCGCTCAAGCTGCGCATCCCGGGCTGGGTCCGCGCCGGGCAGGCGAAGCTCGCCGTCAACGGCGCGCCCGTCGATATCGCCGCAAATCTCAGCAACGGCTACGTCGCCATCCGCCGCACTTGGGCGAAGGGCGATAGCGTCTCGCTCGATCTCCCCATGCCGGTGGAGCGGACCTACGCCAATCCGCAGGTCCGCCAGGACGTCGGCCGCGTCGCCCTGAAGCGCGGTCCCTTCATCTTCTGCGCCGAACAGGTGGACAATCCCGGCGGTCCGGTCACCTCGACCAAGCTCGTCTGCGCGACTCCGAAGTGGCGGCGGCCGAGCGCCAGGACCTCTTCGATGGCATCGTCACGCTCACCACCGCCGGCGCCGCCGCGCGCCCGGAGGATTGGGGATCGGGCCTCTACGGCAGCCAGCGCCCGCGTGAAGTTCCTGTGACGGTCACCGCAATTCCCTATTTCCTGTGGAGCAACCGGGGCGCCGGAGCTATGTCGGTGTGGCTGCCGGAAACGAAGGATTGACGGCGGCGACGAGCGAAGGAAATCGACATGGAATACCGTCTGCTGGGCCGCTCCGGCCTGAAAGTCTCCGTCATCACCATGGGCACGATGACATTCGGGCGCGCCAAGGACGGCGTGCTGGGCTCGGTCGACACCGCCGAGGCCAGGCGCCAGATCGACCAGTGCATCGATGCCGGCGTCAACCTCATCGACACCGCCGACGTCTATTCGCGCGGCGCCTCCGAGGAGATCGTCGGCGAGGCGCTTGGCAGCAAGCGCTCCGATGTGCTCATCGCCACCAAGGTCCGTTTCCCGATGGGCCCGGGCGTCAACGATCAGGGCCTGTCGCGCCACTACATCATCGCCGAGTGCGAGCGCAGCCTGAAGCGCCTCGCCACCGACTGGATCGACCTCTACCAGGTCCATCAGTGGGACGGCCAGACGCCGCTGGAAGAGACCATGGAGGCCCTCGACCGCCTCATCCAGCAGGGCAAGGTGCGCTACATCGGCTGCTCGAACTATTCCGGCTGGCACATCATGAAGGCGCTCGGCATCGCCCGGATGGACGGACGCCAGCCGTTCGTCAGCCAGCAGATCCACTACACGCTGCAGGCGCGCGAGGCCGAATACGAACTGGTGCCGATCTCGCTCGATCAGGGCCTCGGCATTCTCGTCTGGAGCCCGATCGCCGGCGGCCTGCTCTCCGGCAAGTACCGCCGCGACAACCAGGGCGGCCCGGAAGGCTCCCGCCACTTCGGCCGCCAGTGGCGCGAGCCGCCGATCTACGACGAGGACAAGCTCTTCGACATCGTCGAGGTGCTCGTCGACGTCGCCCGGGCGCACGATTGCTCGGCCGCCCGTGTGGCGCTCGCCTGGCTCCTCCACCAGCCGGCGGTCACCTCGGTCATCATCGGCGGGCGCACGCAGGAGCAGTTCGCCGACAACCTTGCCGCCGCCGACCTCGCCCTCAGCGCCGACGAACTCAAGCGGCTCGATGCGGTCTCGCGGCCGGACCTCGCCTATCCCTATTGGCATCAGGCGTGGACCGCCAAGGCCCGCCTCGGCGCTGCCGACCTGTCGCTGATCGGCAAGTATCTCGACGACGAATAGGCGGCGCGGTAGCCGCCCATCCCGATGACCGGCTACGATGCCGCGACGATCGCTCGCCGCGGCATCGCCGTTCTGGCCCTGCTCAATTCCGCCGCAAGCCAAGATAGTGGTTGGCGGCAGCGTCCGGGCTCGCCATAATCGCGCCAATTAGTTTGGGAGGAAACAATATGCAACGCACTAAACCGCCGTTTCGGGCCGATATGGTCGGCAGCCTGCTGCGTCCGGAGCCGCTCAAGGAAGCGCGCGCCAAGCGCGCCGCCGGCGAGATCACCCCGGCTGCGCTGCGCGCCGTCGAGGACCGCGAGATCGAGAAGATCCTCGCCAAACAGAAAGAGGTCGGCCTGCAGTCGGCGACCGACGGCGAGTTCCGCCGCTCGTGGTGGCATTTCGATTTTCTCGCCGGTCTCGACGGCTGCGAGCTGGTCCAGCTCGATCACGGCATCGCCTTCCACGGCGTGCAGACCAAGGCGGAAACCGTCAACGTCGTCGGCAAGGTCGGCTGGCCCGCCCACCATCCGATGATCGAGCACTTCAAGTTCCTCAAGGACCATACGACGCTCGTCCCCAAGATGACGATTCCGAGCCCGAGCGTTCTGCACTTCCGTTCCGGCTTCAACGCCATCAAGTCGGTCTATGCCGACATCGACGAATTCTTCGCCGATGCCGCGGCCGCCTACGGCAAGGCGATCCGCGCCTTCTACGATGCCGGCTGCCGCTATCTGCAGCTCGACGACACGGTGTGGGCCTATCTCTGCTCGCCCGAGCAGCTCGAACAGGCCAAGGCGCGCGGCGACGACGTCGACCGCCTGCAGGAGCGCTACGCCCGCACCATCAACGCGGCGCTGGAATCGAAGCCCGCCGACATGACCATCACCATGCATGTCTGCCGCGGCAACTTCCGTTCCACCTGGATCTCGTCGGGCGGCTACGAGCCGGTCGCCGAGACGCTGCTCGCCAAGGTCAACATCGACGGCTATTTCCTCGAGTACGACACCGAGCGGGCCGGCGGCTTCGAGCCGCTGCGCTTCCTGCCCAAGGGCAACAAGGTCGTCGTCCTCGGCCTCATCACCTCGAAGAGCGGCACGCTGGAGAACAAGGACGACGTCAAGCGGCGCATCGACGAGGCGAGCCGGTACGTCGCCGTCGACCAGCTCGCCCTGTCGCCGCAATGCGGCTTCGCCTCGACCGAGGAGGGCAACATCCTCACCGAGGACGCCCAGTGGGCCAAGCTCGCGCGAGATCGTCGAGATCGCCCGCGAGGTCTGGTAGGGCAGGGGACGAGCGGGCCGGCCCGCGGGCAAGCGAATCGGTCCGCCGCCGCCGACAACTGCGGCGCCGCAGGGCAATCCGCGCCGCCGCCGTTGCGGTTCGGCCGCGGCGCCCTATCCTGCTGACCGGGCGCCTGCTTCTGGCGCCCTGTCAGCCTTGCATCAGGGGAACGGTCCGCCATGACGATGGCTCCGCCATGAAGGTCTGCGTCTATGGAGCGGGGGCGATCGGCGGCGTCATCGCCGCCCGTCTGGCGCTGAGCGGCGTCGACACCGCCGTCGTCGCGCGCGGCGCCCATCTCGCCGCCATCCGCGAGAACGGGCTGACATTGCAGACGCCGGAGGCGACCCGGGTGGCGCGGATCGCCGCCAGCGACGACCCGGCCGACCTCGGCCCGCAGGACGTCGTCATCGCGGCGGTCAAGGCGCACCAGATTCCGCCGATCGCGCGCCCGCTGCAGGCGCTGCTCGGCCCCGACACGGCGGTCGTCTATGCCATCAACGGCATCCCCTGGTGGTATTTCCACAAGGCCGGCGGGCCGTGGAACGAGCGCCGGCTCGAGCGGCTCGATCCCGGTGGCGTGCTGTGGGACGCGGTCGGCGTCGACCGCACCATCGGCTGCGTCGTCAACCTGCCGAGCTCGATCGTCGGACCCGGCGCGGTGCACTATGAGGGCGGCAACAATCGCCTGGCGCTGGGCGAGCTCGACGACAGCCAGTCGCCGCGCCTGCTGGCGCTTGCCGACAGGTTGCGTGCCGCCGGATTCGACATCGACACCCACCGTCCGATCCGCTTCGAGATCTGGAACAAGCTGTCCCTCAACATCGTCGCCTCGCCGCTCGCGGTGCTGACCAACGCACCGGCCGGCGCCGGCCTGTCGGATCCGGCGTTCCGCGCGCTGGCGCGCCAGACCTGGATGGACGCCATCGCCATTGCCTCGGCTTACGGCTTCGAACTGGATGCCGACATCGACCGCAAGCTCGATGCCATGGCGCGCGGCGGCCGCCATCGCCCGTCGATCCTGCAGGATGCCGACAACGGGCGGCCGATCGAGATCGATGCGCAGATCGTCGTGCCGATGGAACTGGCCCGCGACGCCGGAGTGCCGGTGCCGACCTTCGACATGCTGGCCGCGCTGATGCGGGCTCGCGCCCGCGCCGCCGGGCTCTACGATGGCTGATGAACCGGCCGGTCGCCGCGTGCGACATGTGCGTTTGGCATGCGGCTCGTGTGGACCGGCGGGCGGATCGCTGATAGGTTGTATGCGCACTGCCTGATATGTAGCAACCGTCTGATTTTGCCGAACAAACGCCTTTACCCATCGCGCGCGTTGCATGCGAGGCTGGCTCACGAGATCGGCCGTCGCATCATCTCCGGCATCTATGCCGAAGGCGCCAGCCTGCCGCGCGAATCCGAACTGGCCGAGGAGTTCGGGCTCAGCCGTCAGGCGGTGCGCGAAGCCATCAAGGTTCTCGCCGCCAAGGGACTGGTCGCCTCGCGCCGCCGTACCGGCACGTCGGTCCTGCCGCGCGCCGCGTGGAACCTGCTCGACCCCGACGTGCTCGCCTGGCACACGCCCGACACCATCCGCAAGGAATTCCTCGACGATCTGATCGAGCTGCGCCGGGTGATCGAGCCGGCGGCCGCCGCGCTGGCGGCGCGCCGCGTCGATCCCGAGCGCCTCGCGCGGATCAAGGCGGCGCTCGACGGCATGCGCACGAACGTCGACGACCCGACGGCGTTTCTCGAGGCCGACGCCGATTTTCACGCGGCCCTGCTGACCGCCAGCGGCAACTCCCTGCTCGAGCGGCTGAGCACCATCATCGGTCCGGTTCTCGGCATGAGCTTCAAGCTTCAGGCGGCGGCGCTCTGGCGGTTGCGGATCGGCGTCGAGGAGCACGCGGCGGTCTATGAGGCGATCGCCCAGGGCGACCCGACGACCGCCCGCGACACGATGGAAGAGATCGTCTCCACCGCCCAGGACACCATCGACCGGATCATGCGCGAGCGCGGGCAGGACTGACGCCGACCGCCGTGCGACCCGCCGAACCCTTGCAGCCGGCCGGTGAAGCCGCCTAACTGGCGTCCCAACGAAGCACGTGCTCGGGCAGGGCCTCTCCATGACGAACCGGTCGGACAATCCCCGCGGCATCGACCGCGGTCTCACCAACTACGGCGACAAGGATTTCGCCCGCTACCTGCGCCGTTCCTTCGCCCGCTCCATGGGCTACAGCGACGCCATGCTCGACCGGCCGGTGGTCGGCATTGCCTACACCGCGTCCGGCTTCAACAACTGCCACCGGCATTTTCCGGAGATGCTGGAAGCGGTGAAGCGCGGCGTGCTCGCCGCCGGCGCCCTGCCGCTGCCGTTTCCGACGATTTCGCTGGGCGAGGTCTTCCTGTCGCCGACCAGCCTCAAGTTCCGCAACCTGATGGCGATGGACACCGAGGAGATGATCCGCGCCCAGCCGATGGATGCGGTGGTGCTGATGGGCGGCTGCGACAAGACCCTGCCGGCGCAACTGATGGCGGCGGCGTCCGCCGACCTGCCGGCCGTGGCGCTGGCCGCCGGCCCGATGTCGACCTCCCACCACCGCGGCGAACGCCTCGGCGCCTGCACCGATTGCCGCCGCTTCTGGGCGCGCTACCGCGCCGGCGACATCGACCGGGCGGAGATCGAGCAGGTCGAGGGACGGCTGGCCACCACCGCCGGCACCTGCGCCGTCATGGGCACCGCCAGCACCATCGCCTGCCTGACGGAAGCGCTCGGCATGGGCGCTGCCGGGCTCCGCCGCGGCTCCCGGCGGTCCATGCCGACCGGCTGCGCATCGCCGAGGAGAGCGGCGCCCGGGCGGCGGCGCTGATCGGCTCGGAGCTGACGCCGTCGCGCATCATCACCCCGGCCGCGATCGAGAACGCCATCCGCGTGCTGCTCGCCATCGGCGGCTCGACCAACGCCGTCATCCACCTGGCCGCCATCGCGCGCCGCCGCGGCTTCGCCCTCGATCTCAGGCGCTTCAACGAACTCTCTGAATCGACTCCGGTTCTGGTCAACCTGAAGCCGGTCGGCACCGGCTACATGGAGGACCTGTTCGCCGCCGGCGGGGTGGAGGCGGTGATGCGCGAGCTCGCCCCGCTGCTCGACCTCACCTGCATGACGGTGACCGGCGAGACGCTGGGCGAGCGGCTCGCCCGCCCGCCGCGCCGATCCGGTCGACCGCGCCATCGTCAAGGCGCGCGACGAGCCTATCGAGCCGCAGGGCGGGCTGGTCGCCCTGTTCGGTTCGCTGGCGCCCGGCGGCGCCATCCTCAAGCGCTCCGCCGCCGACCAGAAGCTGCTCGAGCACACCGGCCGCGCCGTGGTCTTCTCCTCGCTGGAGGACCTGGCGGCGCGCATCGACGCCGACGACCTCGACGTCGGCGCCGACGACATCCTGGTGCTCCAGAACGCCGGGCCGCAGAGCGATGCCGCCATGCCCGAGGCCGGCTACCTGCCGATCCCCAAGAAGCTCGCCCGCGCCGGCGTCAAGCGACATGGTGCGCATTTCCGACGCGCGCATGTCGGGCACCGCCTATGGCGCCGTGGTGCTGCATGTGACGCCGGACGCCGCCACCGGCGGCCCGCTGGCGCTGGTCCGGACCGGCGACCGCATCGCGCTCAGCGTCCGCGACCGCCGCCTCGACCTGCTGGTCGACCGAGGCCGAGCTGGCCGCGCGCCGCGCCGCCTACGACGCGGCCGGCCGCCGCCGCCGGCCCGCCGCGGCTACGACCGCCTCTACCACGACCACGTCCTGCAGGCGGACGAAGGCTGCGACTTCGACTTCTGCTGAGCAGGCAGGAGCGGGGGCCTACGCCTTCCCCTCGCGCACCTTGGTGACCGTGCTCGTCGTGCTGTAGCCGGCGAGCAGCGGCAGCAGCGTCACGCTGCCGCCGTGGGCCTCGACGAAGGCCTGTCCGGGAATCTGCTGCCCGGCATAGTCGGCGCCCTTGAACAGCATGTCCGGCCTGACCGTCTGGATCAGCGCCTCCGGCGTGTCCTCGCCGAAGACCGTCACCAGGTCGACCGCGCGCAGCGCCGCCAGCACCGCCGCCCGCGTCTCCTCGTCCTGCACCGGCCGCTCGCGGCCCCTTCAGGCGCCGGGTCGAGGCATCCGAATTGACGCCGACCACCAGCCGGTCGACCCGCCGCGCCGCCTGCTCCAGCGAATGCAGGTGGCCGCGGTGGAGGAGGTCGAAGACGCCGTTGGTGAAGCCGACCGTCAGGCCGTTGGCCCGCCATTCGGCAACCCGGGCGGCGGCGTCCTCCCACGTCACCACGCCGTCGCCGAGGCCGGCGCCGAGCGCGTGGGCGAGTTCGGGCGGGCGCACCGTCGCCGTGCCCGGCTTGGCCACCACGATGCCCGCCGCCACATTGGCCAGCCGCACCGCATCGTCGAGCGGCACGCCGACGGCAAGCGCCGCGGCCAGCGTCGCCACCACCGTGTCGCCGGCCCCGGTGACGTCGAACACCCGGTGGGTCTCGGCGCGCACATGCAGCGGCTCGCCGCCACGCTGGACCAGCGTCATGCCCGCCGACCCGCGGGTGAGCAGCACGGCGTCGATCGCCGCCAGGTCAAGCACCTTGCGGCAGGCGGCGACCGCCGCCGCGTCGCTGTCGGCGCAGGATGCCGGAAAAGGCGGTCATTTCCTCGATGTTGGGCGTCACCACGCTGGCCCCGGCAAAGGCCGAGGCATCGGCCCGGCGGGGATCGACCACCACCACCTTGCCGGCCTTGCGCGCCGCGCCGACCAGCGCCGCGATCGCGGTGTTGTCGAGCGCGCCGCGTCCGTAGTCGGAGATCACCAGGGCGCCGCAGCCGGCGATGGCGCCGGTGCCCGCCGCCACCAGCCGGTCGCGCACCGCCGGATCGGCCGGGCGGTCGTCCTCCGCGTCGATGCACAGGAGCTGGTGCCAGCCGCTGAGATAGCGCGTCTTGACCGTCGTCGGCCGGCTGGCGTCGGCGACCAGCCGCTCGGTCAGGCGCGGAAAGCCGCGGCAGAGCGCCACCAGTTCCGCCGCTGCCGCATCGGCTCCGGTCAGCCCAACCAGCGTCACCGCGCCGCCATAGGCGAGCACGTTCGCCGCCACGTTGCTGGCGCCGCCGGGATAGGCGCGCGATGCGCCATATTTCAGCACCGGCACCGGCGCCTCGCGCGACACGCGCGTCATCCGGCCCTCGACGAAGCGGTCGAGCATGACATCGCCGACCACCAGAACGTGGGCTCCGGCAAGGCGTTCGACGACGTTGGCGTCCATGGCTGTACCCGGCGTTGTCCCGCGGATGCCCGGTCATATCGGCGGGCGGGGCGGGGGGCAAGCGAAGTCCCGTCCGCCTCGGACTGTGGCACCGATGCACGCCAGTCGCACCGCTGGCGCGGGGCTTGCACCGCGATACTGGCGCAACCGCAGATAATCCGCTACGAATAGTCGAATGGTTCCGAAGATCGGTCAATCGGACAACGTCGAGGCGATCGGGGAATGGCGGCTGGATCGCTCCCGGCCGTCGGCCTTTTGCTCGCCTGCCTCGCGGCCGCGCGGCAGTGGCCAAGGAGCCGCCGATCAAGCCCTACAAGGACGATCTTTTCCAGAACGTCATCCTCAAGACCGCCTACGACGGCGACATGCGCTTCATCGAGTATTCCAAGCAGCGCGATCTCTACGGCCGCGACAAGGTGGTCGAGAAGAAGGCGTTCGACAAGTTCGTCTCGCTCGAGCCCGACGACGTGCAGAAGGATCTCGTGCTCAACGACGGCGGCAAGACGGTGCGCTATGTCGGCGTCGGGCGCATCGACGGCGACGCCAGCTTCGTCGTCATGTTTCTCCACGGCGGCAACGGCAGCCGCTTCCAGGCGGTCGACGACTGGTCGTTCGGCGGCAACTTCAATCGGCTGAAGAACCTCGTCGTGCGCAGCAATGGCGTCTACCTGTCGCCCGATTTCGGATTCATGGGCCTTCAGGGCAAGGACGACATCAAGGCGCTGATGCTGGCCACGGCGGAGAAATCGCCGAACGCCCCGATGTTCATCGCCTGCACCTCGCTCAGCGGCGAGGCTGTGTTTCGACCTGATGGCCGACCCGCAGACGGCCAAGCTGCTCGGCGGCGTGATGCTCCTCGGCTCGCTGGTGAAGGACAAGGAGTTCTTCCAGTCGCCGATCTTCACCGATACCGGCCGCCACATCCCGATCTTCATCGGCCATGGCACCAAGGACACGATCCTCGACTGGGTGACCCAGGACCTGTTCTTCAAGAAGGTCAAGGCGGCCGCGCCGGATTACCCCATCCGCTTCGACGTCTTCGTCAATGGGCTGCACGGCACGCCGATGCGTCTGACCGACTGGCGCTGGGTCCTCAACTGGATGATCGGCGAGAATGGCGGCCTTGCGTCCAACTAGGACGCCGGGAACGGGAGAGGGCCGGTCCGGCCGACGATCGACCGGATAGCGGTGGCGGGATCGCCGCCTGGCGCCCGGCCAAACCTGCCCGCAATCGCCGGCTTCTTCCGGCAATGCCAAGGAAATCTTTGCCAAACGGCCCGCTGCTGCAAGAATACAGCAGGGCGCGACGGAATTCGCCGCCTTTTCCGTTTAAGCACGACAAACCGTAACGAACCTGCCGGTCCCGCATGTCCGCCACCAGACAGATCGTTCTTTCCCTGATCGTCGTCCTGATCGCCGCCGCCGGCTGGTATGCCTACGACCACGGCTATTTTGCTGCGCTTCAGGGCGGCGGCGGACCGCCCGGCGCCGGCCAGGCCGCGGCCAGGCCGGCGGCGGTGGTGGCGGCGGCGGAGCGCGCGGTCAGCGCGCCGGCGGCCGCGGCGGCCCCGTGCTGGTGATCACCGCGCCGGTCGGCACCGACAATACCGGCGTCGACGTGCGCGCCATCGGCACGGTCGCGGCGGCGCAGGAGGTGACGCTCTACCCGCAGGACAGCGGCATCGTCGTCGACCGTGCCTTCACCCCCGGCACGGCTGTCGCCAAGGACCAGACCCTTGTCCGTCTCGACGATTCCGACCAGCAGGTGGCGGTCGAAAAGGCCAAGGTCGCGCTCGACACCGCCCAGTCGGCTCTCGATCGCGCCCAGCAGCTCGCCAAGTCCAACAACATCACCACCGTCGCCCTGACCGACGCCAGCACCGCCCTGAAGAACGCGCAGATCGGCCTGAAATCGGCCGAGAACGATCTCGCCAAGCGCACCATCAAGGCGCCCTTCGCCGGCATCATCGGCCTCACCGATATCGCCGTCGGCGACCTCATCTCCTCCTCCAAGGCGATCGCCACCCTCGACGACATGTCGAAGGTGACCGTGTCCTTCGACGTGCCGGAGCGCGCTTCCGGCCTGGTCGCCGTCGGCCAGCCGGTCGCCGCCTCGACCGAGGCGCTCGCCGGCCAGACCTTCAAGGGCGCCGTCTCGGCGGTCGACAACCGGGTCGATCCGGTGGCCCGCACCCTGCGCGTCGAGGCGACGCTGCCCAACGATGCCAATGCGCTGAAGCCGGGCATGGCGCTCACCGTCGCCATGAGCTTCCCCGGGACGCCGCATGCCTCGGTGCCCTCGCTCGCCGTGCAGTGGGATCGCGGCGGAGCCTATGTCTGGAAGATCACCGATGGCAGCGCCCATCGCATCGCCGTCCAGATCATCGGCCGGCGCAGCGGCGCCGTCATCGTTGGCGGCGATCTGGCGGAAAACGATCCCGTCGTCGTCGAAGGCCTGCAGCGCCTGCGCGAAGGCAGCAAGGTGACCGAAGACGATCCGGCGCGCGGCCGGCGGGCGCGGCGGCAACGGTCAGGCGCCCGCCAATGCCGAAAGCACCTCGCCCGAGGCGTCGGCCGGCGGCGCCGGGCCGGGCGGCGGCGCGGGCGGTGGCGGAGCGGGCCACGGCAGCGGCGGTCCGCGCCTGCCGAGCGGTTGAGCGAGGGCAGCCGTGGCGAAGACCGAAGCCAATCCGCATCCCGCCCCGGACGGCGGCATCGCCGCGCTGTTCGTCCGCCGGCCGGTGCTGGCGATCGTCCTCAACCTGCTGATCGTGATCGCCGGCCTCGCGGCGTGGCGCGGCATCGAGGTCCGCGAACTGCCCAATATCGACCGCCCGGTCATCACCGTGCGCACCACCTACACCGGTGCCACCCCCGATACCATCGACAAGGAAGTCACCAGCGTCATCGAGGGCGCGGTGGCGCGCACGCCGGGCGTGGTGTCGATCTCGTCCTCGTCCAGCGCCGGCCAGAGCCAGGTGACGGTCGAGTTCGACCAGAAGACCGACATCAACGTCGCCGCCAACGACCTGCGCGACGCCATCGGCAACCTGCGCAGCCTGCCCACCGACGACAATTTCAAGCCGCCGACGATCGTCAAGGCCGATGCCAACTCCGACGCCATCATGCGTCTGGCGGTGACCTCCTCCGACGATGTCGATCCAGGATCTGACCCAGATCGTCAACGACATCGATCGTCACGCGGCTGGCCGCCGTCGACGGCGTCGCCGACGTTCAGGTCTTCGGCGACCGCAATCCGATCGTCCAGATCATCATCGATCCCGACGCGCTGGCCGCCCACGGGCTGACCATCGCCGACCTCAATTCGGCGCTCGGCAGCGTCGCCCTCGACGCCCCGGCCGGCACCATTTCCGACGCCAACCGCACGCTGCTCGTGCGCGCCGACGCCAGCGCCAAGTCGGCCGAAGAGATCGGCAACATCCGCATCAACCCGCAGACCAGGGTGTCCGACGTCGCCGACGTCGTGTTCGGCCCGGCCGACAAGACGACCTCGCTGCGCATCAACGGCATGACCGGCGTCGGCCTCGGCATCGTGCGCCAGGCGCGCGCCAACACGCTCGACATCTCGGCCGGCATCCGCAAGGCCATCGACGAGATGAAGCCGTCGCTGCCGCCGGGCGTCAACCTGATCATCACCTCCGACGACGCCGACTACATCAGCGGCGCCATCCACGAGGTGCTGCTCACCCTGCTCATCGCCACCACCATCGTCATCGGCATCATCTACCTGTTCCTGCAGTCGGTGCGGGTAACCTTCATTCCGGCGATAACCGTGCCGATCGCGCTGATCGGCACGCTGGCGGCCATGTGGGTCGTCGGCTTCTCGATCAACGTGCTGACGCTGCTGGCGCTGGTGCTGGCGACCGGCCTGGTGGTCGACGACGCCATCGTCGTCATCGAGAACATCTCGCGCCAGCGCAGCCTCGGCCTCGGCCCGCGCGCCGCCGCCGTTCTCGGCACCCGCCAGGTGTTCTTCGCCGTGCTCGCCACCACCGCGACGCTCGCCGCCGTGTTCATCCCCATCTCGTTCTTCCCCGGCCTCACCGGCTCGCTGTTCTCCGAATTCGGCTTCGTCCTCGCCTTCGCCGTGACGCTCTCCTGCATCGTTGCGCTGACCCTGTCGCCGATGCTCGCCTCGCGCCTGATCAGCGACAAGCAGGCCCATCACCGGCACAACGCCGTCGGCCGCCGCGTCGCCGCCTTCGGCGAGCGCATCATCCATGTCTATGCCGCGCCTGCTCGATGCCGCGCTCAAGGCGCCGATGGTGGTCATCGTCGATCGCCCTGCTCTTCGCCGGCGCCGCGCGTCGCCGCCTTCAACCTGCTGCCCTCGGAACTGACCCCGCAACGAGGACCGCGGCTTCATCCCGATCTCCGTCTCGGTGCCGCAGGGCTCGACCGTCGACTACACCGAAGCGCAGATGAGGCTGGTCGAGCAGACCGCCGCGCCGCTGCTCAAGAGCGGCGAGGCCACCAACCTGTTCGCCATCGCGCGCAGCAGACGGCAATGGCGGCTTCATGTTCCTGACGCTGGCGCCGTGGGACCAGCGCAGCCGCTCGCAGGCCGAGATCACCTCGCAGCTGAACCGCGAGCTGCAGCGCATTCCCGGCGTCCAGGTCTTCGCCCGCACCTCCAACAGCCTCGGCATCCGCGGCGGCGGCCAGGGCCTGCAGTTCGCCATCACCGGCACCGACTACGACCAGCTCTCCGGCGTCGCCGACAAGCTCGTCCAGGCGATGGAGAAGGACCCGGTCTTCGACCGCGTGCAGCTCAACTACGACACCACCCAGCCGCAGATGGCGATCAAGATCGACCGCCAGCGCGCCACCGACGTCGGCATTTCGGTCGACACCATCTCGGCCGCCGTGCAGACCATCCTCAGCGGCAAGGACCTCGGCAACTACTACATCGGCGACGACGCCGATCGAGATCCTCGCCAAGGTGCCCGACGGCATGGTCCAGGACTCCAGCGCGCTCGACAACATGCAGCTGCGCACCAAGGACGGGAAGATGGTGCCGCTGTCCTCGCTGGTCTCGTTCCACGAGTCGGCCGTGGCGCCCAGCCTGCCGCGCCAGGACCAGCGCCGCGCCATCCCCATCGGCGCCACGCTCGGCGACGGCGTCGACCTGCGCCAGGCGATGAACGAGCTGCAGTCGATCGCGGCCAAGGTCCTGCCCGCCAACAACGGACTGGTCTTCACCGGCGAGGCCAAGGAGCTGAACAGCGCCACCAGCGGCGTCGTGCAGACCTTCGTCTTCGCGCTGCATCATCGTGCTGCTCGTGCTCGCCGGCCAGTTCGAGAGCTTCGCCAGCGCCTTCATCCTCATCGCCACCGTGCCCTTCGGTCTGGCCGCGGCGGTCTTCGCCATCCTCATCACCCACGGCTCGATCAACATCTACAGCGAGATCGGGCTGGTCATGCTGGTCGGCCTGATGTCGAAGAACGGCATCCTGATCGTCGAGTTCGCCAACCAGCTCCGCGACGCCGGCCAGTCGGTCCACGATGCGGTGCGCAACGCCGCGCTGATCCGCCTGCGCCCGGTGGTGATGACCATGATCGCCACCGTGCTCGGCGGCCTGCCGCTGGTGCTGCGCGGCGGCGCCGGCTCCGAGGCGCGCCATGCGCTCGGCTGGGTCATCGTCGGCGGCCTCGGCCTTGCCACGCTCGCCACGCTGTTCCTGACGCCGGTCGTCTACGATGCTGCTCGCCCGCTTCGCCAAGCCGCGTATCGCCGAGGAGCAGAGGCTGGAGCGCGAACTGGAGGAAGCCCGCGCGATCGGCGGTGGCCTCATGCCCACTCCGGAAGAAGAGGGGGACGTGGCGGCCTATCCGACCGCGGCGGAGTAGAGGAGGGCAGCATGCCCGCCGTGTCCCTGCTGATGGCCCCGCTCGGCAGCCTGCGCGCCGCCGCAGCCGGCCTGCGACGACGGCTTGCGCCGTGCGAGACGCGCGATTCATCGGCTATCGTTGGCGGTGGAGCAGTCTGTCGGCTTGGAGATGCGGCTTGGATCAGTCGCGCAATTCGCTGGATTGGGCACGCATTCACGCCGACCAGGAGATCGATGGCCGCCATCGCCGAGGGCGACGAGGCCGCCTTCGCCGCGGCTGGCGCAGGGCCTGACGCCGGTGCTCCTGCGCTTCGCCCGCGCCACGCTGCCGACAGCCCCGCCGAGGCCGAGGAGGTCGTCCAGGAGGTGCTCATCCGCCTCTGGCAGCAGGCGGCCAACTGGCAGCCGGACGGCCGCGTCTCGACCTGGGCGCACCGCGTCGCCTATCGCCTGTGCATCGACCGGCTGCGCCGGCGGCGTCCCGTCGGTCGCCATCGACGCGGTCGAGGACGATCTCGCCGATCCGGCGCCGCTGCCCGGCGCGCGGCTGTTGCGCCTCGACGACGTGCGCGCCGTGCAGGCGGCGATCGCCGCGCTGCCCGACCGCCAGCGCGCCGCCATCGTGCTCTGCCATTTCCAGGGCCTCACCAGGCCGAGGCCGCCGCCGTCATGGGGATCGGCGAAGACGCATACGAATCCCTGCTGGCGCGCGGCCGCCGTCGCCTGCGCGCCCATTTCGCCAATGGAGGTGAAGAGCCATGACCGGCGAAACACCGCTCGCACCGACGAAGCTGCGCGTCCTCGACCGCGGCCTCGCCGGCGCGGCGCGCGGCGCTCGACCGCGAGATCGCGGCCTCCGGCGCCGCCGACCGCGTCGCCGCGCGCGTCATGGCGCGCACATGAGCGCCGCCCGGCGCGCCGCGCCGTCTGGTTCGCCATTGCCGCCGCGCTGATCGTCGCCGCCGGGCTCGGCAGCCTCGCCGATCTCGTGCTCATCGGCGGCGCACCGACCACCGGTCAGGAAGTCGTGGTGATGGACCCGCTGGTCTTCGGGCCGGCGGTGGTCGATCAGCAATGAGCGCACCGGTTAACGGCAAACGCTGGCTCGGCGTCGGCCTGGTCCTGTCGCTGGCGCTCAATGCCTTCTTCATCGGCGCCGCAGCCACCGACCTGATCCGCTTCGACAAGGACCGGGACGGCCCCGGCACGGCGTGCTGCGCTACGAACTGCGCTGGCTTAGCGCCGCGCCTGCCGCCCGACGCCATGGCCAAGATCGAGGCGGCGGTCGCCGCCGGCCGGCCGGATGCGCGCCGCCACATCGAGCGCCTGCATGCGCTGCGCGCCGATCTCGGCAACTGCTCGCCGCCGAGACGCCGGATCGCGCCGCCATCGACGCCAAGCTCGTCGCCATCCGCTCCGAACTCGATGCGATGCTCGGCGGCGCCCAGGCGACGACCATCGACTCGCTGCTGACGCTGCCGCCCGAGACCCGCAAGACGCTCGCCGGAAGCTGATCGCGCGAGGCCGATCCGGCGTCAGTGCTGCTTCCTTGCCGTTGCCGTTGCCGTTGCCGGCGCGGCGCGCGATAGGCGACCAGGCCGGCGCCGGCGGCGCGCCGCTCGCCGCCCACTCCGGTCCTGCGCACGCGCCACCACTTGACCAGGCGCTGGCGCCACGCGGCTCCCCTGGCGACCAGGGCAAGCTGCGCCGGCGTCACCACCAGCGTCAGGATGGTCGCGAAGCTGAGGCCGAAGACGATGGCCGTCGAGAGCTGCAGCCACCACTGGGTCGAGGGCGCGCCGATGGTGATGGCGCGGTGGACGAAGTTGACGTTGATGCCGAAGGCGATCGGCAGCACGCCGAGCACCGCCGCGCCCGCCGTCAGCAGCACCGGCCGGGCGCGCTCGCGGCAGGTTCTCAGGATCGCTTCCTCGACCGGCACGCCCTCGTGGCGCAGCCGGTCGTAGGTGTCGATCAGCACGATGTTGTTGTTGGTGACGATGCCGGCGAGCGCGATGATGCCGATGCCGGTCATCACCACGCCGAAGGCCTGGCCCATCACCATCACGCCGATGAACACGCCGATCGTCGACAGGATGATCGAGAACAGCACCAGCGCCACGCTGGTCAGCTTGTTGAACTGCGCCAGCAGCACCGCGAAGATCAGGAAGATCGCGGCGCCGAAGGCCTTGCCGAGGAAGTCGCTGGCGTTCTGCCGCTCCTCGTCGGAGCCCTTCAGCTTCCACGTCACCAGGCCCTTGAAGTCGGCGGCGGAAAGCTCCTTCTTGATCGCCTCCTGCACGGCGGCCGTCTGCGTCTCGTCGGCGAGGTTGGCGGTGACCGTGATCACCCGCTTGCCGTCGACGCGGTGGATGATGCCGGTCGACAGCGCCGGCACGCGCTTGATGAAATTGCCGATCGGCACCGCGCCCGCCGGCGTCTGCACGCGCAGCTCGTCGAGCTGGGTCAGCGTGCGGCGGTTCTCCGGCACGCGCAGGATGATGTCCACCGGTTTGTCGCTGGTCTGCGGCCGGTAGCTGGTGATCTTGAGGCCGTTGGTGACGAGCTGGACGACGGCGCCGACCGAACCGACGCCGATCCCGTACTTGGCGGCCTCCGCCTTGTCGATTTCCATCCGCCAGTCGATGCCGGGGATCGGCAGTCCGTTGTCGAGGTCGCGGATCTGCGGGCTCTTGGCGAGTTCGCCGGCAACCTGCAGGGCGGCGGCACGCAATGCCTCCGGATGGTCGCTGGCGAGCTGCACCTGGATCGGCTTGCCGGTCGGCGGCCCGCCCTGCGGCGCCGTCACCTCGACCTTGATGCCGGGGATGTCGGCCGTCCGCTGGCGGATGTCGTTCATGATCACCGTGGCCGGGCGGCGCTGCTGCCAGTCGATGAACTCGAACTGGATCTGGCCGATGACGTCCTCGGTGACGTCCTGCGAGCCCTGGGACATCTGGCCGGAGCGCGCGTAGACGCTCGACAGCTCCTTCATCGGCAGGATGCGCGCCTCGACCGCGCGCACCAGCCGGTCCTTTTCCGCCAGCGAGAGATTGCCGCGCGCGTGGACCAGCACGACGCCCTGGTCGGGCTCGACGTTGGGGAAGAATTCGACGCCCTTGCCGATCTTGCCGTAGAGGATCGGCACGCCGATCAGCATGGCGAAGGCGAGCAGGACGGTGATGCCGGGATGGCGCACGGCGACGCGTACCGTCTTGATGTAGGCGCCGTCGCGCTTGGCCTTGTCGTGATGCTCGATGTGCCGCTTGCCGATCAGCGCGCCGAGCGTCGGCGTGAAGATCAGCGCCGCCACCAGCGAGCACGACAGGGTCGCGATCAGCGTCAGCGGCAGGTAGCCCATGAACTCGCCGACGATGCCCGGCCACAGCAGCAGGGGCGAGAAGGCGGCGATGCGGGTCAGCGTCGCGGCGATCACCGGGCCCGACATGCGCTGCGCGGCGAAGGCGTAGGCGTCGCGCGGCTTCATGCCCTCGCTCATGCGGCGCTCGGCGAATTCCGACACGATGATGGCGTCGTCGACCAGCATGCCGACCGCGAGGATCAGGCTGAACAGCACGACGATGTTGACCGTCAGCCCGGCCAGGCTGAGGCCGAGGATGCCGACCAGGAACGAGAACGGCACGGCGATGCCGATGAAGATCGAGGCGCGCCCGCCGAGGAAGAACAGGATGATGACCGCCACCAGGAAGACGGCCGTGATGACGCTGTTCTGCAGCTCGTCGAGCATGTCGGTGATGAAGGTCGACTGGTCCTGCAGGAACTCGACCTTGAGATTGTCCGGCCACCGCTTCTGCGCCGCGGCGATCGCCTTCTTCACCCCGGCGACGGTGTCGATGAGGTTGGCGCCGGCGCGCTTGGCCACTTCGATGGCGATCGCCGGATGGCCGTTGACGCGCGTCACCGAGGTGGCGTCGCGGAAGGTCGGCTTGATGGTGGCGACGTCGCCGAGCGTGACCGCCGCGGCGCCGGAGGCGGCGACGGGGATGTTGAGCACATCCTCCGGCGTCTCGATCAGCGCCGGCACCTTGACCGCGAAGCGGCCCTGCGCCCCTTCCAGCGCGCCGGCCGCCACCAGGCTGTTGCCGGCCGAGGCAGCGCCGACGAACTGGTCGAGCGAGATGCCGTAGCTCTTCAGCAACATCGGTTCGGCGATGATCTCGACCACCTCGTCGCGGGTGCCCTGCAGCGTGGCGGACAGCACGCCCGGCACCTGCTCGATGGTGTCCTGCGCGTCTTGCGCGATGCTGGTCAGCGCCCGCTCGGAAAGGTCGCCGGAGAGGGTGACGACGACCACCGGGAACAGGCTGAGGTTGACCTCGTGGACGCTCGGCTCGTCGGCGTCGGTCGGCAGGTCGCTCTTGGCGTCGTCCACCTTGGAGCGCACGTCCTGCAGCGCCGTGTCCTCGTTGAAGCCGGCCTCGAACTCGAGCAGCACGTAGCCGCCGCCCTCGAAGGCCGCGGCGCGCATCTCCTTGACGTTGCCGACCGCCTTGAGCGCCGTCTCGATCGGCTTGACCAGCAGCCGCTCCGAATCCTCCGGCGAGATGCCCCGCTGCGACAGCTGGACGTAGATGATCGGGATGGTGACGTCCGGGTTGGATTCCTTCGGGACCGCGTTATAGGCGACCGCTCCCGCCAGCAGCAGGAAGGCGAGGATCGCCAGCGTCAGCCGCCAGCGCTCGATGGCAATGCCGACGATGCGCTTCATGCCGGCGGTGCCGTCTTGACGTCGGCCTGCGCCGCCGCGACCGCCTCGACCGGATCGCCGTCCTTGACGAACTCCTGTCCGATCACGATCACCCGCGCTGCCTTGTCGATGCCGGTCAGCCAGATGACGTCGGTGGCGTCGTCGACGACCGTGACGGGAACGAACTGCACCTTGCTGTCGGCATTGACGATGCGCACGCCGAGGCGCCCGTCATCGGAGAAGACGATGGCCGAGCGCGGCATGGCGACGGCGTCGACCGCGCCGAGGCCGACCGCCATCTCGCAGGTCACCCCGTCGGGAATGGTGGCGTCGGCGTTGTCCATGCGCGTCTCGACGCGGTAGGTCCGCGTCGCCGCGTCGGCGCTCAGGCTGACGAAGGTCACCTTGCCGGTCACCGTGGAATTGTCGATGAAGCGCACGACCGCTTCCTGGCCGGCCTTGACGCTCGCCCGCCGCGCTTCGCTGACCGAGCCGACCGCCAGCATCGGGTTGGGGTCGACGATCTCGGCGATCTCGGTGCCGACCTGCACCGACTGGCCGACCTGCACCGGCACGCGATCGACCTTGCCGTCGATCGGTGCGCGGATCGCCACCTTTTCCATCTCGGCCTGGGCCGCGGCCAGCGCCGCCTTGGCCGCCGCCACCGCCGCTTCCAGCGCCGCCAGGTTGTTGCGCGGCTGGTCGCCGCGGTCGATCAGCTTCTTGTTGGCGGCGTATTCGGCCTGGCGCTGGTCGAGCAGCGCCTGCGCCTGATCGACGGCCGCCTGGCGACCCTCGTCCGAAATGCGGGCGATGATGGTCCCGGCCTTGACCATGTCGCCGCGACTGACGGCGATGCCGAGCAGCACGCCGGCGCCGCGCGCCGTCGCGCTCGCCTTGTGGTCGGCCAGCGTCACGCACGACAGCGTCACCGAACGCCGGTGAAGCACCGGCGCTGCCGGCTCCACCCCGACCTTCTGCATGGGCACGGCCGGCGGTTGCTTGCCGGCGCCGTCGTCGGCATGGGAATCGTTGGTGAGGACACCGGAGCCGATCCACAGGGCCGCCACGACGACCACGACGACCGCAACGATACGGCTTGGTTTGAGCAGTCCTGAGGCCATCAGCGTCACCCGTCTAATGCCAGGGGAAAAGCTCTCCGCGGCCGCCTTGCGGCAGCGGCCCCGCCCATATAGCAGCGCCGCCGGCGAATGTAAGGGGCTCTGGACCGCCGGCGTCAGCCGCCGACGATTCATGGAGAGTCTCCGATCTATATCGTGCGATACCCGTAACGGCGCCCAGAAGGGGCGTCAAGATATATCTTACGTGATATCGCCCACGCCGGTATTGCAACCTGTGGTCGCTGTGCCGGCCGCAGCGCCGCATCTTCGCGGCATGCGATCGCCCATGCATGGCCAACTATGGCCTCGCTCTGTGACAGGAATGCGGAACACGCGAGGCTGCTCGCCGCGGCTGAAATTCCGCGCAACGCGATCAAGGCGTGCGACGCCGCCGGGCGAGACGGGGGCTTCAGGCTGCCGCGATGGCGTCGGCGCCCGTGATTGCGGGCGACCGGCTCACCTCAGGCCAACGCTTGAACCTTGAATGCGGTCGTGATCCCCGAAACAGCGACAGCGACATCGGCGGGCACGAACGGTTCCCTCCTCTGTTCAGGTCGCGCGGATACCTGCCAAAGGAATTTTCTGCCGCCTTGATCTGCGTCAAGGGAGCGGCGCGGCAGCGGCGATCGGGGCGCGGCGCAAGGATTTGCCGCCTGACCGGTGAACCGCTTGCAGCGCATGCCAGATCAGGCGTTGGCGCTGTCGCCGGCACCTGTGGCACAAAGGGGCCGGTTGAACCGGACGCGGCAGTCTGTCGCGGAGCGGAGCTCGGGATTGGGCGCAGACGACCTGGCAGAGCTGATGCAGCGGACCGCCGGCGGCGACCGGCGGGCCTTTCGCGTCCTTTATGAACGCACCGCCGCGAAACTGCTGGCCACCGCCCGCCGTATCTTGAGTGATGAGAAGGCAGCCGAGGACGCGGTGCAGGAGGCTTACGTGCGCATCTGGTCGCGCGCCGGCGATTTCGACGCCGGCATCGCCTCGCCGATTGCCTGGATGGCGACCATCGCCCGCCACGCGGCGATCGATGCGGCGCGGCGTGGCGCCGAGCGGATTTCGGCCGCCTCGACGGCGATCGACACGGAAATGAGCGAGCGGCTGGCGGACCCGGCGACCGGCGGCGAGCGCCTGTTCGCCGGCACGCGCCTGGCGGCCTGTCTGCAGGGACTCGACGAGGAGCGCCGCGGCATGGTGCTGCTCGCCTATTGCCACGGTTGGAGCCGCGAGGAGCTTGCCGGTCGGTTCGGTCGGCCGGTGGCGACGGTGAAGACCATTCTGAGGCGCAGCCTCATCGCCCTGAAGGAATGCCTCGGTGACCCCGTCTGACGCCAACGGCATGGATGGCAACGAGCGCGAAGCGCTCGCCGGCGAGTATGTGCTGGGCACGCTCGACGCGGCCGAGCGGCGCGCCGCCGAAGCGCGGATCGCCGCCGATCCGGCGTTCGCCGCTGCCGTCGCCGCCTGGCAGAAGCGGCTGCAACCGCTCACCGATGCCGCGCCGCCGGTGGCGCCGCCGCCGCATCTGTGGTCGCGGATCGAAGCCGCCATCGGGCAAGGGGCGCCCGCGGTCGGGGACAACGTCGTCGCCCTGCGCCGCTCCGTCCACCGCTGGCGGCTGGTGGCGGGCATCTCGGCAGCCGCGGCGCTGGTGCTGGTGGCGGTGGTTGCCGCCGATCGCCTGCAGCCGCCGCCCCAGTCCTCTTTCGTGGCCGTGCTCACCGCGCCCGACGGCACCACGCCCGCCTTCGTCGCCACCGTCGACATGGACAGCCGCACCGTGCAGCTCGTCCGCGTCGCCGCCCCGGCGCCGCCCGACAAGAGCTACGAGCTGTGGTCGATCCTGCCCGACAAGCCGCCCCATTCCCTCGGCGTGATCGAGAAGGCGAACTACCGCCCGGTGATCGATACGGCCCCGGCGCCCGATGTCACGCTCGCCGTGACGCTGGAACAGAAGGGCGGCTCGCCCACCGGCGCCCCGCAGGGACCGCTGGTCTTCAAGGGCACGCTGCTGCCGGCGAAGTAGAAGCACGAAAGAAAAGCGGCCCGCCGTTGACGGGCCGCTTCCGCGCGCAGGCGGCGAGGGGGGCGAACGATCGCCGCCCGCCGCACTCAGCTCATCTTGGGCAGGAGCACCGTATCGATGACGTGGATGACGCCGTTCGACTGGTTCACATCGGCGATCGTCACCTCAGCGGTGTCGCCCGAATCGTCCATCACCCACAGCTTGCCGTCCTTCATGGCGAAGGTGAGCATCTCGCCCTCGACCGTCTTGTAGGAGGCCTTGCCGTCCATCTTCTTGATATCGGCTTCGATCGACTTCGCCGAATGCTTGCCGGGCAGCACGTGGTAGGTGAGGATACTGGTGAGCTTGTCCTTGTTCTCAGGCTTGAGCAGGGTGTCGACCGTACCGTCGGGGAGCTTGGCGAAGGCCGCGTTGGTCGGCGCGAACACCGTGAAGGGACCGGGCCCCTCGAGCGTCTTGACCAGGCCGGCCGCCTTGACGGCAGCCACCAGCGTCGTGTGGTCCTTCGAATTGACGGCGTTCTCGACGATGGTCTTCGACGGATACATCGCGGCGCCGCCGACCTCGACGGTCTGCTCGGCGGACATGGCGGGCGCGATATAGGCGCCGGCCCCACCGAGCACGGCGGCGACGGCGATGGCACGAATGATGGCAGTCATGGGCTTTCTCCTCGGAACTGGTTTGTCTCGACGTCTCCCGAAGGCCGGGGACATCGCCAGCTACGAACCGTTCCGAGGAGAAGTTTCGCCCGCTGCCGGCGGCCGGATCACAGGTCCGTGAGGCGTTGCTCAGGACCGCGGTCTGCCGGCGACCCGGTCGCCCCACGCCAGCACCAGCGCGAAGACGACGAAGACGGCGACGATCGCGGAAACAACGATTGTGACATCGGCAGGCATGGCCAGTTCCCTCCCGTGTTCTGGTCGTCGCCATCACCGCCGAGCCGCGGCCGATTTACATTGATCCAGATCAAAACTGGCTTTTGCGTCCGCTCCCCCTGCGGCGTCGCCGGCCTGATTTCATCCGCCCGGGAAAAGCCCTAAGGTCCGTCGCCATCGTCGGGAGGGGGTCCGTGAAAGCAACCAATCCGGTCTACACCGGCCTGCCCATGACCATCTTCGAGGTCATGTCGCGGCTTGCCATCGCCGAGGGCGCCATCAACCTCGGCCAGGGCTTTCCGGACGTCGACGGCCCGGCCGACGTCAAGCAGGTTGCCGCCGACGAGCTGGTCTCCGGCCTCAACCAGTATCCGCCGATGATGGGCATCGCCGACCTGCGCCAGGCGGTGGCGGAGGCCAACCGGCGCTTCTACGGCCTCGATGTCGACTGGCAGCACGAGGTGCTGGTCACCTCCGGCGCCACCGAGGCGCTGTCCGACTGCATGGCCGGGCTGATCCTGCCCGGCGACGAGGTCGTGCTGATCGAGCCGCTCTACGATTGCTATCTGCCGCTGGTGCGCCGGGCAGGGGGCGTTCCGCGCCTGGTGCGCCTCACGCCGCCCGACTGGAGGCTCGATCCGCAGGCCCTCGCCGCCGCCTTCGGCCCGAGGACCAAGGCCATCCTCATCAACAATCCGATGAACCCGGCGGCCAAGGTCTTCACCCGCGAGGAGCTGGCGCTGATCGCCGAGTTGTGCGTCGCCCACGACGCCATCGCCATCTGCGACGAGGTCTACGAGCACATCGTCTTCGACGGCCGCCGCCACGTTCCGCTGATGTCGCTGCCGGGCATGCGCGAGCGCTCCGTGCGGATCGGTTCGGCCGGCAAGACCTTCTCGCTCACCGGCTGGAAGGTCGGCTACGTCACCGCTGCGCCGCATCTGCTCGAGCCGATCACCAAGGCGCACCAGTTCACCACCTTCACCACGCCGCCGAACCTGCAGAAGGCGGTCGCCTTCGGGCTTGCCAAGGGCGACGACTACTATGACAGCCTGTCCGGCGAGTTGGAGAAGAAGCGCGACCGCTTCGCCGCCGGCATCGCCGCCATCGGCTTCGCCGTCGCACCCTGCGCCGGTACCTATTTCATCACCGCCGACGTGTCGCCGCTTCGCCTCAACCTGGACGACGCCGATCTGTGCAAGCGCATGACGGTGGACGCAGGCGTCGCCGCGGTCCCCATGTCCGCCTTCTACGACGCCGATGGCCCGCGCCATTTCGTCCGCTTCTGCTTTTCCAAGCGCGATGCGATTCTCGATCAGGCCGTCGACCGACTGGCGGCATGGCTCGAAAAGCGCACCAACCTATGAGCACGCTCTCCGCATCTGAACCCCCTGAGACGCGCGAGCACCCATGAGCAATCCCATCCTGATCGAAGTCACCCGCGGCGGGCTGGTCGAGAGCTTTCACCGCGGCGCCATCGCCGTCGTCGATGCCAGGGGCGGGACGCGGGCGGCCGTGGGCGACATCAGCCGGCCCGTCTTCCCGCGCTCGGCGGTCAAGGCGCTGCAAGCCCTGCCGCTGGTCGAGAGCGGCGCCGCCGACCGCTACGGCTTCGGCACCGTCGAGCTGGCGCTTGCCTGCTCCTCCCACGGCGGCGAGCCGCGCCATGTGGAGACCGCCGCGGCGATGCTCGCCAAGGCCGGACGGAGCGCGGCCGATCTCGAATGCGGCGTCCAGATCCCGTCGTCGCAGGACGCCGCCGTGGCGCTTTTCCGCGCCGGGCTCGAGCCCGGCCAGATCCACAACAACTGCTCCGGCAAACATGCCGGCTTCATCTGCCTTGCCTGCCATCGCGGCCTCGATCCGAAGGGCTACGTCCTTGCCGACCATCCGGCCCAGCAGGAGATCACCGCGGCGCTGGCGGAGATGACCGGCACCGCCCTCGGACCGGACGTCCGTGGCATCGACGGCTGCTCGATCCCGACCTACGCGATTCCCATCGACAGACTGGCCCTCGCCTTCGCCCGCTTCATCACCGGCGATGGCCTGTCGCCGAAGCGCGCCGAGGCGGCGCGGCGGCTGCGCGAGGCCTGCATGGCCGAACCCTTCATGGTCGCCGGCACCGACCGCTTCTGCACCGATGTCATGGCCGCCTTGCCCGGCCGCGTCTTCGTCAAGACCGGCGCCGAGGGCGTCTTCTGTGCGGCCTTCCCGGAGCTTGGTCTTGGCGTCGCCCTCAAGTGCGACGATGGCGGCACCCGCGCCGCCGAGACCGCCATGGCGGCGGTGATCGACGCTTTTCTGCCGCTCGGCCCGGCCGAGCGCGCGCGGCTGGCGGATCGTCTCGCCCCGCCGGTCGTCAGCCGTCGCGGGGTCGCGGTCGGTGCCGTCCGTCCGGTCGCCGGGCTGCTTGAATCGCTGCGCCAGGGACGGGCGCTAACTAGCTGATCCGATTCCGTTCGACCAGGAGCTGCGGATAGTTCTCGGCGCCGTTCTGGGCAAGGTCGCCGGTGGCCGCCTTGTCCCAATGCATGCCGACGACGGCGCCCTGGTTGGCACCCGAGATCAGGTTGTCGCTGATCACTGCCGAGCCGGCGCCGTCGACCACGCTGACGGCGATGCCGATCGGCGCCCGCCGGATGACGTTGCCGGTCGCCGCCAGGTCGCGCAGGTACGGGCCCCAGCCGAGCTGCATGCCGTAGCGCCCGGCACCATCGATGACGTTGCCGGTCGTCGCCACGTCGGCCTCCACCGCGATGCCGACGCCGAAGCTCGGACCGCCGGAGGGGTAGGGGCCCTTGCCGGTGATGTCGCGCAGGATGTTGCCCGATACCACGCCGATATGGCCGCCGCTGTCGAAATTGGTGACGCTGATGCCGCTCGCCGCCCCGGCGATGACGTTGTTGGCGATGAGCGCTCCGGCGAAGCCGAATTCGGAGTAGATGGCGACCTCGCCCGAGCGCAGGCAGCTGTTGCCGGTGATCTGGACGTTGTCGGCGGAGTTGGCGCGCACTGCCGTGAAGGCGCAGTCGGCGATGCGGTTGCCGGCAACGATCACCCCATGAGCGCGGAAGACGTTGATCCCGTTGCCGTTCTCGCCGGTGCCGCCGGCTTTCGCCGCGATCCGCTCGACCCGATTGCCGCTGACGATGGTGCCGTCTTCGCCTGCCGTCCACCGCCACACCAGGATGCCGCCGTTGCCGCAGTCGACGACGGTGTTGTCGGTGATCGACAGGCCGGTCGATTCGATGGCGCGGATGCCGGCCGCTGCGGCGCCCGTGACCGTCGTGCGCGTGATGCGCCCGGCCGAGCGGTCGAGGGCGATGCCGTTGCCGGCGCTGCCGGTGATCAGGCAGTCCTCGATGGCGACGTCGGTGCATTCGGCCAGGTGCACCAGTCCGGCCACATATTCGGCCATCGGCTGGCCGGCGCCGTCGATGATGAGGCCGGACAGCGACACCCGTTCCGCGTGCGCGGCGGTGATCATGCTGTCGCCGCCGGCGAACACCAGCTTGGTCGCGCCGGCGACGCCCGACAGGCGCACCCGCGGCGGCAGGCGGAGGTTGGAGATCATGTAGGTGCCGGCCGGCAGGAAGATCTGGCGGTCCTCCTGGGAAGCGGTGTCGAGCAGCCGCTGCAGGACGATGCTCTGGTCCTCGGCCTTTTCGGCATTGAGGCCGAGCTCGGCCGCATTGAGCGTGCCGCGCAATACCGGCCCGCTCGGGTTGGTGGCGGCGGCCGCGGGCGCGGCAGCCATGGCGGCCATGGCGCCAGCCAGAAACTTGCGTCGATTCATGCCCGAGCACTCCCGATTCCGGAATCGGGGTGGAGCGGTTCAAGTCCCGTGCCGCGCCAACCGTGCCGGAATGGGACGGGCGGAGCCTGCCGCATTCGTCCCTCTCCCCGGTGGGGAGAGGGGCAGGGTCAAGGGGACAGGAGAAGAGCCCCGCGTGCCGGGCCAGCCACCGCAGCCCGCAGAGCCCCCGTTGCGAGGGCGGGCCATGCGGTTGATGGCCGTCAGTCGAGCCCGAGCTTGCCGCGCAGCGTCGACAGGTCCTCGGCCAGCGTGTTGACCGCGGCGGCGAGCACCGTGCGGTCGGCCTCGGTCAGCTTGTCGTAGGTCTCGTAGCCGTCGCCGGTCCGGTATTTGGCGAGCGTCTCGTCGACCGTCTGGAAGTTGTCGGTGACCTTGGCGACGAAGGCGTCGTCGGAGGTCAGCAGCGGCTTGACCAGCTCGAAGATCTTGCGCGAACCGTCGAAATTCGCCTTGAAGTCCCACAGGTCGGTGTGGCTGTAGCGGTCCTCCTCGCCCGAGATCTTGGTCGCCGCGACCTCCTCCATCAGCGCCGCGGCGCCGCCGACCACGGTCTCCGGCGGGAAGGTGAGGTCGGCGATGCGCCGGTCGAGGTCCTTGACGTCGGCCAGCAGCTTGTCGGCGTAGGGCTCGAGCCCGTCGCTGCCGTCGCTTGCCCACAGGGCGTATTCCAGGCGGTGGAAGCCGGTGAAGGCCGGATCCTTCTCGCCCTTCTCGAAGTCGTCGGCGCGCGCGTCGATCGATACGTCGAGGTCGCTGAACAGCTCGGCGATGGGCTCGACCTTCTCGTAGCTCATGCGCGTCGGGGCGTAGAGCGCCTTGGCCGTGGCGATGTCGCCGGCCTTGATGGCATCGACGAATTTGCCGGTGTCTTCGACAAGTTTCGCGGTGTGTTCGGCAACGTAGAGCTTGTAGTTGGCGATCGGCCCGACGAGGTCGAGCGTTGCATCGGTGGACGCGAAGGTGCTCGCCGGTGCGGTGAGCACCATGAGCGTTCCCGCCGCGAACAGGGGTGCAAGCTTCATCGGAAAAGTCTCCTGTGGTTGCCTCAGGGATGCGACGATGGAGCGGTCGCGACGGCTGCGACCAGGTCCTCGCCGAGATAGCCGCCGGACGCGCGGACGCCCGGAAGGACGAAGAAATAGCCGCCGCCGACGGGCTTGATGTATTCCTCCAGCGGCTCGCCGTTGAGGCGGTTCTGAACCGTGATGAAGCCCTTCTCGAGGTCCGCCTGGTAGGCGATGAACAGCAGGCCCTGGTCGATCTGGCCGGACCGGGCGACGCCGTTCGAATAGTTGAACGGCCGCCGCAGGATCAGGTTCTCCGCGGTCGCCGGCCGGCGCGGATTGGCCAGCCGGATGTGCGCCGTCATCGGCGTCACCGTGCCGTGGAGCGTCGCGGGCGTAGTCGGGCAGGTCGTGCTCGCGCCTGCCGTCGAGCGGCGCGCCGCTCGCCTTGTCGCGCCCGATGATGTGCTGCTGTTCGATCAGCGGCGTGCGGTCCCAGCGCTCGACGAAATTGCGGATGATGCGCACCGCCTGGTAGCTGCCGCCGACCGCCCAGTCCGGCTCGCCGCTGTCGGCGCCGACCCAGACGATGCGGTCCATCGCGGCCGCGTCGGTGGAATCGGGATTGGCGGTGCCGTCGCGGAAGCCAAGGAAGTTGCGCGCGCTCTGCCGCGTTCCGTCGGGATTGCGCCTGACCACTGCCGGCACGTTGCCGTCCTGCAGCCAGCGCAGCACCAGGAACGCCGACATGGTCTTCACCACGTCGCGCAGCGCGTGGATGATCGTATCCTGCGTGTTGGCGCAGAATTGCAGCGCGATGTCGCCGTGGCTGAGCGCCGGGTCGAGCGCGTCGTTGGGGAATTGTGCCATGCGCTGAAGCTGGCGCGGCGCATGCGGCTTGAGCCACGGCCGCTCCTCGAACAGCGACGCGCCGAGGGAGACGGTCACGGTCAGGTCGTCGGGCGCCACCACGGGGCCGAGGATGCCGGAATCGGACGGGGGCAGCTTGGGGTCGAGCGCCGGCGGCTGGCCGCCCTGGGTCAGGAAGACGATGCGCTCGGTCAGGCGGCGGAGCAGCGCCTCGAGATCGGCCGGCGTGCGCACCACGGCGTTGAACGCCGCCACCATGCCGTTCGCCGGCCGTGGCGTCGTCACGCCCTGCTGGTGCGGCCCATAGAAAGGCCGGTGCCCGCTCGCCGCGACGAACGGGGAGGGCGCATCGGCCGCCTGGGCGCCTGCGTTGGCCGCATCCGCCGCCTGCGCCCGGGCGAAGGAGCCGGCGAGCGTGCCGCCGGCGGCGGCCCCGATGCCGAGGAGCAGCGTGCGGCGGTTGGCGGTGGGCACGGACAGGGCAGTCTTCGCGGGTTTCTCGGTCATGGGTCAGGCGATGCCGATGGCGCTGTTGACGGCGCCGAGAGCTTCAGCCAGTGCCTTGAAGGCATCGGCCAACGCCTTGCGCTGACTCGCCGAAACCGTGTCGTAGTCCGGCCAGGTGTCGCCGTTCTTGAACGCCGCGAGGGCCCCGGCGGCGGCGGTGAGGCGGGCTTCGACCTTGGCCATGGCATCCGGTGCCGAGGGGGTGACGAGCGGGCGGAGCAGCGTCACCAGCTTGGTGATGCTTTCGAGATTGGCGTCGATGTCGCTGAGGTCGGCGTGGGCATAGCTGTCCTCGCCGTCGGCGATGCGGCCGGAGGCGAGCTGGTCGGTGATGCGGGCGGCGACGTCGGCGAGGTCGGGCGGCACCAGCCTGAGCGTGAGCAAGCGCTCCCTCAGCCGATCCAGGTCGCCGACCAGCTTGTCGGCGGCGGCCGGCAGCCCGGCGACGTCGTTGCCGCCATAGAGGCTGTAGGCGATGCGGTGAAAGCCGATGAAGGCCGGGTCGGCTTCGCGCTTCTCCAGGTAGGCGGCGGACGGGTTGATGGCGTTGACGAGGTCGGAGAAATAGTAGGCGGTGACCGGCTCCATGCGTTTGTAGGACCGGCGCGCCGGGACGTAGAGGCTGCGCGCCCGGTCGAGGTCGCCGGCATGGATGGCCTCGGCGAGCGCGGTGGCGGCCTTCACCGCCTTGACGCTCTCGAGAAGGTTGTAGGCCGTGTATTCGGCAAGGGCGCCGACGAAGGCGCGGGTCGCCGGCGTCTTGCCGGTCTCGTCCGCGGCACCTTCCGCGGTGACGTGCAGCACGCCGCGCGGGTTGGACAGCAGCCCGCAGGTGATGGCGTAGTCGCGGGGGCCGAGGCGCGCATCGACGATCGACTTCAGCCCCGGCGCGATGTTCTCGCGCTCGGCGACCACGATCACGCCGTCGAGGATCTCCCATTCGACCGGCCGGTCGGAGCGGTTGTGGATCTCGAAGCTGCGCTTGCCTGCCGGCACCGTCAGCCGGTTCGGCTCGCAGGCATTGGCCGTCACGGCGATCGGGTAGGCGCCGGGGTCGCCCGTCGGCTCGCGCATCTGGCTGGCGGCGTAGAAGGCGACGCCCCCGGCCGCCGCCAGCACGGCCGCCGCCGGCACCGCATAGCGCAGCGCCCGCGGTGCGCCGCCCGGCGTCGTCGGGTCAGGCGCCGCCATTGGCGCCTCCGCGCGGTTCTGCCGTCTGCAGTCGAGGACGGGGCGCCGGCGCGGAGCGCAGGAAGAAGAAGAAGGTGACGGCGAGGAAGGCGACGTAGACGATGGCCTGCCCGACCGTCGGCGCTTCCTGATAGCTGAAGATGCCGCCGAGGACGACGCCGAGCGGACTGGACTCGGGCAGGGTGCCGCTCAGGTCGTAGGCCCGCGCCTGCAATGCGTTCCACAGGCCGGCTTCGTGCAGATTGCCGAGGACACCGGCCAGAAGGCCGGCGGCGACGATCAGGATGAAGACGCCGGTCCAGCGGAAGAAGAAGCGCAGGTTGAGCCGCGCGCCGCCGACATAGATGGCGTAGCCAAAGGCAGCCGCGACGAGGATGCCGGCCAGCGCCGCCGCCGGTGCCGCCGGACCGGTGCTCTGCTGAAAGATCGCCAGCAGGAAGAAGACCGAATTCCAGTCCTTCCCGCGCCACGGCGAAAAACACCAGGCCGATCAGCGCCCAGCCCTGGCCGGAGGCCGAGGAGAGCGCCGCGTCGATGGAGCCGTGCAACTCCGCCTTGATGGAACGCGCGGCACGGCGCATCCAGAAGACCATCCACACCAGCGCCACCACCGCGACGGCCCGCACGGCCGCCTCGAACAGCTCCTGAAGCTTCTGCGGGAAGGCGGCGCTGGCCAGTTGCAGCCCGGCGCCGACGAACAGCGACAGCGCGATCGCCAGCAACACGCCGACCCAGACCGCGGGCAGCCAGCCGGAGCGTCCGGTCTGCGTCAGATAGGTTGCGACGATGCCGGTGATGAGGGCGGCTTCCATCCCCTCGCGCAGCATGATCAGAAACGCAGCGACCATCGTCGGCTTCCCTCTGGCAATGGTGCAGCATGCCGACACCGGCGAAGGTGGCGGTCTGGCGCACGAGGCAGTCGTTCCGGTAACCCGCGAAATCGCAGACGCGATCGACGACAGACTTGATCCGCAGGCCCTGTCCCTGGCCGTCACGCCCGCGCCGGTTCAAGGCCGACGCGACGCGTCGCCGCGGACAGGGGGCCGTCTATAAATGGAGGAAATCCAGAAAGCAAATAGTTATCAATAGTTTATATGTATTCTAAAGAAAAACTAGGATGTACGACGGCTTGTGTGGTGCGGGCAGATCTGCACCGTTTGAGGCCCCAGCGCCTCCGCGGAACCAACCCCCTTTCGGCGCGATCGGCCTGGGGCGTTCGGCAGGGGCGGCGGCTACACAGCCAGGTTGGCCCGGTCGGGTTGCTCGTAGCCGAGGCGGCGGTTGAGGTCGCGGATGAGCCGTTCGGCGGCGTCCGCGATCACCGTGCCGGGGGTGAAGATGGCGCTGACGCCGACATCGTAGAGGGCGTTGAAGTCCTGCTCGGGCACGATGCCGCCGACCACCACCATGATGTCCGGACGGCCCTGGGCCTCCAGCGCCCGCTTCAGCGCCGGCACCAGGGTCAGGTGGCCGGCGGCCAGCGACGACACGCCGACGATATGCACGTCGCAGGCGACGGCGCGTTCCGCCGCTTCCTCCGGCGTCTGGAAGAGCGGTCCGATGTCCACCTGGAAGCCGAGATCGGCAAAGGCGGAGGCGATCACCTTCTGGCCGCGGTCGTGGCCGTCCTGGCCGACCTTGGCGACCAGGATGCGCGGCGGCCGTCCATCATTGTCGCGGAAGATGTCGATCAGCCCGCCGACCCGCGCCATCGTCGCCGCGTCCATGTCGCGGGCATAGGTGCCGCTGATCGCGTGCGCCTCGGTCGCGTAGCGGCCGAAGGCGCGCTCCAGCGCCAGGCTGATCTCGCCCACCGTCGCCTTGGCCCGCGCCGCGTCGATGGACAGCTTGAGCAGGTTGCCGCGGCCGCTGCGCGCCGCATCGGTGAGCGCGGCGAGCGCCTCCTGCGTGGCGGTGCCGTCGCGCTCGCCGCGCAGCCGCGTCAGCTTGGCGACCTGCGCCGCCAGCACCGCCGAATTGTCCACCTTGAGCACCTCGATCGGCGTCGCCTCCGCCGGGCGGAAGCGGTTGACGCCGACGACGGTCTGCCGGCCGCAATCGAGCCGCGCCTGGGTGCGCGCCGCCGCTTCCTCGATGCGCGTTTGCGGCACGCCCGCCTCGATCGCCTTGGCCATGCCGCCCAGCCCGTCGGTCTCGGCGATGTGGTCGAGCGCCTTCCGCGCCAGTTCGGCCGTCAGTCGCTCGACATGATAGGAGCCGCCCCACGGATCGATGATCCGCGTCGTGCCCGATTCCTTCTGCAGGTAGAGCTGGGTGTTGCGGGCGATGCGCGCCGAGAAGTCGGTGGGCAGCGCCAGCGCCTCGTCGAGCGCGTTGGTGTGCAGCGACTGGGTATGCCCCTGCGTCGCCGCCATCGCCGCGATCGCCGTGCGCACGATGTTGTTGAACGGGTCCTGCGCCGCCAGCGACCAGCCCGACGTCTGGCAATGGGTGCGCAGCATCAGCGAACGGTCGTCCTCGGGGGCGAAGCGCTCCTTCATCAGCTTCGCCCACAGCAGGCGGGCCGCCCGCAGCTTGGCCACTTCCATGAAGAAGTTCATGCCGATGTCGAAGAAGAAGGAGATGCGCGGCGCGAACGTGTCGACCGGCAGGCCGGCTTCCCCCGCGGCGCGCACGTATTCGAGCCCGTCGGCGAGCGTATAGCCGAGCTCCAGGTCGGCCGTCGCCCCGGCCTCCTGCATGTGGTAGCCGGAGACCGAAATCGGGTTGAATTTCGGCATGTTGGCCGAGGTATGGGCGATGATGTCGGAAACGATGCGCATCGAGGCGGCGGGTGGATAGATGTAGGTGTTGCGGACCATGAACTCCTTGAGGATGTCGTTCTGGATGGTCCCCGACAGCGCCTTCTGCGGGACGCCCTGTTCCTCCGCCGCCACCACGTAGAGGGCCAGCACCGGCAGCACGGCGCCGTTCATGGTCATCGATACGCTGATTGCCCCGAGCGGAATGCCATCGAACAGCGTGCGCATGTCGTAGATGGAATCGATCGCAACGCCCGCCATGCCGACGTCGCCGGCGATGCGCGGATTGTCCGAATCGTAGCCGCGATGGGTCGGCAGGTCGAAGGCGACCGACAGGCCCTTCTGCCCGCCGGCGAGGTTGCGCCGGTAGAAGGCGTTGGAATCCTCCGCCGTCGAGAAGCCGGCATATTGGCGGATCGTCCACGGCCGCTCGACGTACATGGTGGGATAGGGGCCGCGCAGATAGGGCGGCAGTCCCGGCCATGTGTCGAGGAAATCGAGGCCCGCCAGATGCCCCTCATGCGTCACCGGCGGGATGGCGATCCCCTCCGGCGTCTGCCACGGCTCGCCAGCCGCGCCGGCCGCGCCGGCGTGGGGTCGCTGCCAGGCGATCCGCGTGTAATCGGGCAGCCGCGTCACGCCTCGCCCTCCGCGCCTTCCGCCAGCCGCTGGAAGACGAGCGCCCCGGCGGCGCGCGCTCCCGGCGCGCTGCGGGCGGGGAGAGGCGCGTCGCGCCCTGCGACGAAGGCATTGACGCCGATCATTTCGATGGCACCCGCGGCGACGCGGGCGAGGCGCGCCGCGCGCGTGCCGGCGATCTCGCGCTGCACGGTGCCGGCATCGAGCGCCTTCAACATGCCGCCGGCGGCTTCGATCGTCTGAAAGCCCGTCCACGCGCGCTCCGCCAGCGCGTCCGTCAGGCTTTCCGCGGCACCCGATCCGGCGGCCGGGTCGGCGAAGCGATCGATGCAGGCTTCCTCGGCGATGACCAGCTGGGTGTTGCGCGCCAGCCGCCGCGCCTCGGCGCTCGGCTTTTCCTCGAGCGCATCGAAGGGCAGCACGGTGATCGAGTCGGCACCGCCCACCGCGGCGGCGAAGGCGGCGCCGGTTGCCCGCAGCACGTTCATGCGCGGCTCGCGCCGGCTCATCGTGCGCCACGCGGTCTCGGCGTGGAGGGGGAGGGTGGTGGCAATGCCGGCGGCCTGCAGGGCGCGGGCGAGCAGCAGGCGCATCGCCCGGAGCTTGGCGATGGTCAGGAACTGGTCGGTATCGGCAGCAAGGGCCACGCCGATCCGCGCCGCCGCATCGTCCGGCGCGATGCCGTGCCGTTCGAACAGGCGCAGAAGCGCGACGACCGTGGCCAGGACCGCGGCCAGCTCCTGCGCCTCCGAGGCGCCGGCCGCATGCCACACGCGGCCGTCGGCGAGCGCCAGCCTGCCGGTGAAGGTTCGGGCGGCCGCTGAGAGCGTCGCGACCGTCGTATCCGCCTCGGCAAGCCGCCCCATCGCCACCGCCGCAACCGGATCGAAGGCGAGGCTGCACGCGGCTGCGAGGCCCACGAACGCGCCGGCGACGTCCGGCGTCCGCGGTCCGGCATCGATGGTCAGCACGGCGCCGTCCGCCGCGGCGCCCTTCAGCCCGGCCGCAATCGCGGCGGCGGTTTCGATCGCAAGGGCACTCGGCAACGGATGCAGGCTGCCGGCGAAGACGAGGGCAATACCGTCCGCGCCGCCGGCAAGCTCTTCGCGGCAACAGACAACCGCCGACCCGGCATCGTGCGCGGCGATGCGCTGGATGATCTGCCATTTTCCGCCGGCCGGCCGCGCCGTCACCGGTTCTGCGCGAACGCGCCGATAGATCGGGCCGACCGCAATCCCGTCGTCGCTCGCAGCCCCCAGATCGCGATCGGGCTGCACGCCGGAGCGCCCGACGGCCGCACGCCAATCGGCTTCGGTGGCGGCCGCAAAACCGCCGGCGAGCGGCATGGAATCCGTCATGAACGCATCCGCAGGGTCACGTTGCCTCCGCAGGAAAGCAAAAGCCCATCGGTTATACGCGGTTGCCCGGCGTGCCGGCAAACCGCTTCAGTCGCGCAAAGAACGTTGGGACTGCCAAAGGAGTTGCAGGCATTTCCGCTTGTACCGCGTCAACAGCCGATCCATGATGTGTTCGGCGGGGAAGCTCTAGTTGCGGGCGGGGAAGCGAAAACGGCCGGGGGCGGCCGTGTCAGTTTCCACAATTGAACGTCGCGCGTACCTGCCGCTAGCTGCTGTTCGGGCGGGGATAGGGCAATGACAAGTGAGTCTTACCTGATCGCGCAAAGCGCGAGCTTTGGCGCTATGGCGACAGGTGTGCAGGTCCTGGACGCGCTCCAGGCCGCGTTTCGGACGTTTGGCGCGGATCGGATTCTGGTGTCCGGCATGCCACTGCCCGGCCGGCCGATCGACCCACTGCTGTTGCGGCTGGACTGGGGCGATCTGCACGGCGACCGCCGCGCGGCGATCACCGCCAGCGATCCGGTCCTGCATCAAGCGTTCCGTGCGCGCCGGGCGGTGCTGTGGAGCGAGGAGCAGGATGGCCCGTTGGGGGAGGAATTGACCCTTCTCGCCCACCTCGGCGAACCCGGCAAACGCGAGCTGGCGCTCGTCCCGATTTGCGCCTTCCTGCCCTATCAGGGCGTTATCGTCGGTGGTGGCACGAAACTCGACCTCGAGACCCCGGCGGTGCTGGCGCTCGATCACTTTTGCGTCGCCGCCTTCCGCCGCCTGTTCGGCCTGAGCTATCTGCGCCCGGAGCGGCAGGGCGAACTCTCCGGGCGCGAGCGCAAGGTGGTGGAACTGTCGGCAACCGGCAAGACGGCAGGCGAGATCGCCCAGATCCTGGCCATCTCGCAGCGCACCGTCCACGCGCATCTGCAGAACGCCAGCGAAAAGCTGCGGGCTCTCAACAAGACGCACACGGTGGTCGAGGCCCTGCGCTACGGTCAGATCACCATCTGAGCAGGCGCCGTCAGGCGATCAGGTCGAGCCCGGGAATAGCGGTCACCACCGCGTCGACCTTTTCCGGCCCTGCCTTGGTGCGGGCATAAGCGAGCAGCGCGCCGGCGACACTCTGGATCTCGCCCATGCCGAGCCCGGCACCGGTCAGTTCGTTGAAGACGCCGAGCAGGCCGCCCTTGCCGCCGCCGGTTTCGGCCGCCAGCCCGCGGCTTCCCGGAAGCTCGTCGAGGAGCGCGGCAACGGCTTCCGGCGGTCCCTCGAGCGACAGGAAGCTGAAGATGATGCCGACCGCCCGCCGTGCGCGCTGGGCGTCGACCCCCGTTTCCCGGCTGATGGTGTCGATGAGTTCGTTCATGAGCGCCCCGCCGTCATACGTCCGTTGCTTGATGCCACAGGTCGCCTTTTCGCGCCACCGTTGAGGCAGTAACCTCGGCGCCGCTGACGTTCCTCCCCCGAAAGCCTTTTCCCATGCTCAATGACGTTCTCGACTGGATCGACGCCAACCTGCCGGCAAGCCTCGACCGCCTCTTCGACCTCCTGCGCATCGAAAGCATCTCGACCGATCCGGCCTATGCCGCCGCCTGCCGCAAGGCGGCCGACTGGCTCGCCGCCGACCTCACCGGCCTCGGCTTCGCGGCCAGTGCACGGCCGACGCCCGGCCACCCGATCGTCGTCGGTCATCATGACGGCGCCGGGCCGCATCTCCTGTTCTACGGCCACTACGACGTGCAGCCGGTCGATCCCCTCGAACTCTGGGACGCGCCGCCCTTCGCGCCCAGCATCGTCAAGCGGCCGGACGGCATCGAGGTGATCGCGGCGCGCGGCGCTGCCGACGACAAGGGCCAGCTGATGACCTTCGTCGAGGCGATGCGCGCCTGGAAGGCCGTCACCGGCACGCTGCCGGCGCAGATCACCATGCTGCTCGAGGGCGAGGAGGAATTGGGCAGCACCAACCTGGCGCCGTTCCTCTCGGCCAATGCGCCGGAACTCACTGCCGATCTGGCGCTGGTCTGCGATACCGACATGTGGCGCCGTGGCCATCCGGCAATCACGGTCTCGCTGCGCGGGCTGGTCGGCGAGGAGATCGTCATCACCTGCGCCAGCCGCGACCTCCACTCCGGCATCTATGGCGGCGCGGCGCGCAACCCGTTGCACGTCCTCGCCGACATTCTGGCGGGGCTGCACGACGCCGACGGCCGGGTCACGCTTCCCGGTTTCTATGACGGCGTCTTAGAGCTTCCCGCCGACGTGAAGCAGCAGCGGGAGGGCCTCGGCTTCGACGCCGCCGGATTCCTCGGCGAGGTCGGGCTCTCGGTCCCCGCCGGTGAGGCCGGCCGCACGGTGCTGGAGCAGATCTGGTCGCGCCCGACGTGCGAGGTGAACGGGGTCAGCGGCGGCTACGCCGGCGCCGGCTTCAAGACGGTGATCCCGTCCACGGCCTCGGCCAAGGTGTCGTTCCGCCTTGTCGGCGACCAGGATCCGGAGAAGATCGTCACGGCCTTCCGCGACTACGTCCGCGCCCGCGTCCCCGAAGACTGCACGGTGGAGTTCCTTGCCCATGGCCGCAGCCGCGGCCTGCGGCTGCCTTTCGATGGTCCATGGCTGCCGCGGGCGCGCAAGGCGCTTGCCGAGGAATGGGGGCAGGATGCCGCTCTCCTCGGCAGCGGCGGCTCGATCCCCGTGGTCGGCGATTTCAAGTCGATCCTCGGCATGAATTCCCTGATGATCGGCTTCAGCCACGGCGACGACCGGATTCATTCGCCCAACGAGACGTACGACCTCGCCAGCTTCCGCGGCGGCATCCGCTCGTGGGCGCGGGTTCTGGCGGCGCTGGCCGAATGACCCATGGCGAACGGCCGCGCCGGGAGGAGGGGCGCGGCCGTTTCCTGCTTCGTGCGGCGTTGCTCTAGTTGCGCTTCACCCGGTAGAGCTCGTGGCACGAGCCGCAGTCCTGGCCGACCGGGCCGACCGCCGCCTTGAAGGCGTCGAGCCCGTTCGGTGCGGCGGCTTCCGCGACCTTGGCGTCGGCGGCGAGCTTGGCGGCATGGGCCTTGAAATCTTCCATGTTCTGCCAGATTGCCGGCGCGGCGGCCGTGTCGCCGGTGTCGCTGCCTGCCGGGAACAGGGTGGGAAAGACGGCCATGTCGTCCTGCAGCGTCTTCATCGCCTCGGCCGCTTTTGCCGCATCGTAGGGCACCTTGCCCAGCACCATGCCGAAGGTGAGCTTCGCGGCATCGTTGTTATTCTTCATGATCGCCTTGCGCGCCTGGATGGGGTCGTCCGCCGCAAACGCCACCCCGGCCAGTCCCACCCCGAACGCCAGGGCCACCAACGCCATTTTCACCCGCATGCTCTTCTCCTTTGCGATCAGCAAGCCTGCATCGTCGCGTGAGTGAACACCTCAGGCAATTGCGCGAATTGACCGATCACGGACGTGTCATCCGGACGTTACCGCGTCCTATGCCGTTTGCCGCGGCGGGAGCCGGCGGCTAGTCTGTCCGGCAACGGGAAATCAGAGGCGCGATCATGACGGTTCTGCAACAAGGCAAGGTGTACATCGGCACCAGCACCAAGCCGGAATACATCGAACTGCATTACGGCAACCGGCATGGGCTCATCACCGGTGCCACCGGCACCGGCAAGACGGTCAGCCTGCAGATCCTGGCGGAAGGCTTTTCAGCGGCCGGCGTACCGGTCTTCTGCGCCGACGTGAAGGGCGACGTGGCCGGCCTCGCCGAAGCCGGCGAACCCAAGGATTTCCTCGCCAAGCGCGCCGAGCAGATCGGCTTCTCCGAGGAATACAAGTTCGAGGCCTTCCCGGTGGTCTTCTGGGACCTGTTCGGTGAACAGGGCCATCCGATCCGCACCACCGTTTCCGAGATCGGGCCGCTGATGCTCTCGCGCCTGCTCGACCTCAACGACACGCAGGAGGGCGTGCTCAACATCGCCTTCCGCGTCGCCGACGACGAGGGGCTCCTGCTCCTCGACCTCAAGGACCTGCAGGCGATGCTGACCCACGTCGCCGACGAAGCCTCCGACCTCACCACGCGCTACGGCAATGTGTCGAAGGCCACCGTCGGCACCGTTCAGCGCAAGCTGCTGGTGCTGGAAGAGCAGGGAGGCGTGTCGTTCTTCGGCGAGCCGGCGCTCGACATCAACCAGATGATCCGCACCGACCCGCAAAGCGGACGCGGCGTCATCAACATCCTCGCCGCCGCCAAGCTCATGCAGTCGCCGCGGGTCTACGCCACCTTCCTGCTCTGGCTGATGTCGGAGCTGTTCGAGGAACTGCCCGAGATCGGCGATCCGGAGAAGCCGCGCATGGTCTTCTTCTTCGACGAGGCGCACCTGC
The DNA here is from genome assembly GCA_963784605.1 of uncultured Alphaproteobacteria bacterium. Taxonomy (GTDB): domain Bacteria; phylum Pseudomonadota; class Alphaproteobacteria; order Rhizobiales; family Kaistiaceae; genus CAVSRC01. Next base: position 335,942 of record CAWARW010000011.1, on the reverse strand, counting down.
TCTTCAACGATGCGCCCAAGCCGCTGCTCGAAAAGATCGAGCAGGTCGTGCGCCTGATCCGCTCCAAGGGGGTGGGCATCTACTTCGTCACCCAGAACCCGCTCGACGTGCCCGACATCGTGCTCGGCCAGATGGGCAACCGCGTGCAGCACGCGTTGCGCGCCTTCACGCCGCGCGACCAGAAGGCGGTCAAGGCCGCCGCCGATACCTTCCGGCCCAATCCGGCCTTCTCCGCCGCCGAGGTCATCAGCCAGCTCGGCGTCGGCGAGGCGCTGGTTTCGACGCTGGTCGACAAAGGGGTGCCGTCGATCGTCGAGCGCACGCTGGTGCGCCCGCCGTCCTCGCGCATCGGCACGATCACCGACGAGGAGCGCCGCAAGGTGATCGCCGCCAGCCCGGTCGGCGGCATCTACGACAAGGCGATCGACCGCGAGTCGGCCTTCGAGATCCTCTCCGTCCGCGTCGAGACCAAGGTGACCACCGAGACCGCGCCGCCGCCGGAAGCGGAAAAAGACGGCAACGGGGACGCCAAGCCCGCCCAGCCGGCGGGCGGCGGCGACATCTTGGGCGGCATCGGCGGCATGCTCGGCGGCATTCTCGGCACCGGCCAGCGGAGTGGCGGCCGGCTCACCACGACCCAGCGCGTCGCCCGCTCGGTGACGCGCACCGTCACCACCCGCGTCGTCGGCGGCATGGCGGCGCAGATCGGCAAGCAGGTCGCCGGTTCGATGGGCAGCTCCATCGGCCGGGCGATCGTGCGCGGCGTGCTCGGCGGCATTCTGCGCAGCTGAAGGCGGTTCGGCCGCGCCTGGGAACGAACCCCGCCGGCTCCGGTTGCCGGAACGGGTGCGGCGACCTATGTTCCGGGGCGAATCCTTGCCGCTTCCCGTTTCTTTGCCGCGCGCCCCCGGCGCCCCCTATATGTTCAACGCTTCAAAGGAGTGTCCAATGGCTTTCGAACTTCCCGCCCTGCCTTACGACTATGAGGCGTTGCAGCCCTACATGTCGAAGGAAACCCTCGAATTTCACCACGACAAGCACCACCAGGCCTATGTCACCAACGGCAACAAGCTGTTGGAGGGCTCGGGCCTCGAGGGCAAGAGCCTCGAAGACGTGGTCAAGCAGAGCTATGCCAAGAACGCCGGCCTCTTCAACAATGCCGGCCAGCACTACAACCACATTCATTTCTGGAAGTGGATGAAGAAGGGCGGTGGCGGCACCAAGCTGCCGGGCACGCTGGCCGCGGCGTTCGAATCGGATCTCGGCGGCTACGACAAGTTCCGCGCCGATTTCACGGCTGCCGGCGCCGGCCAGTTCGGTTCGGGCTGGGCCTGGGTCGCGGTCCAGGACGGCAAGCTCGTCGTCATGAAGACGCCGAACGGCGAGAACCCGCTGGTCCACGGCGCCACGCCGATCCTCGGCGTCGACGTGTGGGAGCACTCCTATTACATCGACTACCGCAACGCGCGGCCGAAATATCTCGAGGCCTTCGTCGATCACCTGATCAACTGGGACTACGTGCTCGAGATGTACGAGAACGCGATGGCGCACGCCTGAGGGCGGCGACAATCGAGACGTGACAAAGGCGCGGCGGGGCCACCTGCCGCGCCTTTTCGCTGTCTTCGGCCTAGTAGGAAATACCCTTGCGGCACGGCTTGAAGGTGCTCATCCGCGGCCAGTCGGTCTGCGCCCAGTAGAGCCATGCCTTGCAGGCGGCCTGGGTCTTGAAGCAGGGCGACGCCGTATACCAGTCGATCTGGTCGAAAGCCGCCGGTGTGAGCCGCGGAACCAGGTCTGCCAGACGTTGTGCGGACCGATGGACGACGCCAGCGCGCCGCAGCTATAGGCCCCGACGCGCGGCGGAGCGGCGCTTGCATCGTGCGGGGCGGCCAGCATCAGCAAGGCGGCCAGCCCCAGAAAGCCGAACAGAACTCGCATCTCTCTCTCCTTGGACAGGGGTCACCCAGCCCTTGGCGCGAATCTAGCGCGCGGCTGGCGGGGCGGAAAGCGTTCAACGGCCTATGTCTGGCGGGCAACGTCTTCCGGGTCGGCGGGTTCCGCCGCGTCGGCGGCCGGCGGAGCGGTCGGTTCGGCGGCAGCCCGCCGCCGGGCGGCCGCGCTCCGCCGCATCGCGATCCACACCGCCTTCGATTGCCGTGCGATGAAATGGACGATGCGCCCGAGGGCCAGCCGGCCGCGTTCCAGTTCGCCGATTTCGCCGGCGTAGACCTCGGCCAGCGCGGCGCGGAAATCGGAGATGCCGTGGCGCGCCACCAGGTGGAAGCGGCGCACCGAGACCATCCACAGCGGGCTGACCAGCAGCGACACGGCGATGACCGCGATGGCGAGGCGATAGGCGTCGCCGCTGACCGAGCCGTTGGCGAGACCTGTCGCCGCCAGCACGAAGGAGAACTCGCCGATCTGCGCGATGATCAGCCCGGCCGGGAACGCCATCTCCCACGGTTGCCGCACCAGGCGCAACAGGGCCACGTTGATGGCCGTCTTTCCCGCCAGCACCGCCACCACGAAGACGATCACCGTGCCGAGATTGGCAAGGATGAAGTTGAGGTCGATGAGCAGGCCGATCGACAGGAAGAAGACGACGACCAGCACGCTCTGGATCGGGTGGGTGGCGGCGATCGCCTCGCCGCGCAGCGTCGATCCGGCGATGACCAGACCGGCGAGGAAGGCGCCGAAGGCCGCCGACAGGCCGAGAATGCCGGTCAGCGCCGCGGCGCCGAAGCAGAAGGCGATGGAGGCCAGCGCCACCATGTCGACGCGCCCGCGGATCGCCTCGGTGAAGGGCAGACGATACTTGCCGGACCGCGTGCCGAGGTAGCCGAGCAGGGCGAGCAGGACGACGATCGCCAAGCCGAGCTTGACGGCGATCCACCCGCCGGGGCTGCCGGTGGCGCTGAACGAGCCGATGATGATCAGCATGGGCACCACGGCGATGTCCTGGGCGATGAGCACGCCGACGGTGATCTGTCCGGTGGGCGTGCGCAGTTCGCCCACCTCGTCGAGCATCTGCACGGCCACCGCGGTCGACGAGATGGCGACGATGAAGCCGAGCAGCACGATCTGGCTGACCGGCCACTGCATCAGCCAGCCGAAGGCGCCGGTGATCGCCAGCGCCACGGCGATCTGGCCGATGGCGACCGTCGCCGCCAGCCCGGCGACGCGGGCGAAGGCGCGCACCGACAGCTCCATGCCGACCAGGAAGAGCAGCATGATCACGCCGAGTTCGGCGAGCAGCGTGACGGTGTCGGTGTTGCTGACCAGGCCGAAGCCGGTCGGTCCCAGCACGACGCCGGTCAGGATGTAGCCGACGATCGGCGGCTGGCGCAGGCGGACGAGCAGGAAGCCGAGCAGGACGGCGACCGTCGTGATGAATGCAATGCCGGTCAGGTCGCCGATATGGTCCTGCACGAATTTCCTCCGCAGCGCTCCCCCACGACTCTAGCATCAGCGCGCGCGGGTCAACCGCACTGCAGGAAATGTGCCCTTGCCGCGGTCGCCGGCGCGGGGGAGCCTATGCGGCCAGACCCACCACCTTGAGCGCGAAGGCCATGGCGAAGGCGGTCTCGTGCAACCGGTCGAAGCGGCCGGAGGCGCCGCCATGGCCGGCATCCATGTTGGTGCGCAGGATCGTCAGGTGGTCGTCGGTGCGCAGCGCCCGGAGCTTCGCCACCCACTTGGCCGGCTCCCAATAGGTCACCCGCGGGTCGGACAGGCCGCCCAGTGCCAGGATCGCCGGATAGTCCCGCGCCGTCACGTTGTCGTAGGGCGAATAGGAGGCGATCAGCCGATAGTCGTCCTCGCTGGTGATCGGGTTCCCCCATTCCGGCCATTCCGGCGGGGTGAGCGGCAGCGTGTCGTCGAGGATGGTGTTGAGCGTGTCGACGAAGGGCACCTCGGCGATCATGCCGGCAAAAAGCTCCGGTGCCATGTTGGTGACGGCGCCGATGAGCAGGCCGCCGGCGGAGCCGCCCCAGCCGACGATGCGGCCGCGGGCGGTGAACTTCTCCTGAATCAGATAGTCCGCCGCCGCGACGAAGTCGCTGAAGGTGTTGACCTTCTTCTCCCGCCGCCCGTCCGCATACCAGCGATAGCCCTTGGCCTTGCCGCCGCGGATGTGGGCGATGGCATAGATGAAGCCGCGATCGACCAGCGACAGGCGGCTGATGCTGAACGAGGCAGGGATCGTCATGCCGTAGGCGCCGTAGCCGTAGAGCAGGCAGGGCGCGCTGCCGTCGAGCTTCGTGCCCTTGCGGTAGAGCAGGGAGACCGGCACCGTCTCGCCGTCCGCCGCCGGGGCGAAGACGCGGCGCGTGACGTAGTCGGCCGGGTCGTGCCCGGAGGGAATCTCGATCGCCTTGCGCAGCACGCGGGTCCGCGTCGCCATGTCGTAGTCGTAGACGCGGCCGGGCGTCGTCATCGACGAATAGGTGAAGCGCAGCGTCGTGGTGTCGAACTCGAAGCCGTCGAGCATGCCCAGCGAATAGGCTTCCTCGTCGAAGGCGATGGCATGCTCCTCGCCGCTCGCCAGATGCCGGATGACGATGCGCGGCAGGCTCGCCTCGCGCTCCAGCCGCACGAGATAGTCCTTGTAGATGGTGAGGTTGAGGATCAGCCGGCCGGGGACATGCGGGATGAGGTCGGTCCAATAGCGCCGGCCGGGGGTGGCGACCGGCGCGGTGACGATCTTGAAGTCCTCCGCCCCGTCGGCATTGGTGAGGATGAAGAAGCGGTCGTCGCCGTGGTCGAGGTGGTATTCCTCGGCTGCCTTGCGGCGCGCGATCAGGCGCGGCCTGGCCGTCGGCCGGTCGGCCTCGAGCACACGGAATTCCGAGGTCTCGTGGTCGTGGGTGGCGATGGTGACGAAGCGCCGCGACTGGGTCTCGCCGATGCCGATGAAGAAACCCGGATGGCGGTCCTCGAAGACGATGGCATCGGCCGCCTGCGCGCTGCCGACGACATGGCGGTAGACCCGCGCCGGCCGGTGGTTCTCGTCCACCCACACGTAGAAGAAGGTGCGCCCGTCGGCCGCCCATACCGTGTCGCCGGTCGTCCCCTCGATGCGGTCGGCGAGATCTTTGCCGGTGGCGGTGTCGCGCACGTGGATGGTGAAGTATTCCGCCCCCTTGTGGTCGACCGAATAGGCGAGCAGCCGGTGGTCGTGGCTGTGGCCGAAATCGCCGAGGCGGAAATAGGTCAGCCCCTTGGCCATGGCGTCGGTATCGAGCAGCACCGTTTCGTCGCTGCCGTCGCGCCGGGTGCGCACGATCAGCGGGTGCTCGCCGCCCTCCTGGTAGCGGGTGACATAGGCATAGTCGCCGTCCACGGCGGGCACCGAGGAATCGTCTTCCTTGATCCGCCCGCGCATTTCGCCGAACAGCTTCAGCCGCAGATCCTCAACGTCCGCCATCGCCGCCTGGGCGTAGTCGTTTTCCGCCTCCAGGTAGGCGCGAATGTCCGGCGCCAGGACCGACGGGTCGTGCATCACCGCCCGCCAGTTGTCGGCGCGCAGCCACGCATAGTCGTCGTGGCGGGTGATGCCGTGGCGCGTCTCGGTGACCGGTCGCTTTTCGGCAACCGGAGGCTTCAGGCTGGTCGGCCGGCCGGCACCTGCGCCGCTGGCTTCGCTGTCACGTCGGGAATGGCTTTTCATGATCTGCAATCGACAGGGTTTCGTTCGTTCCAGTTGCGTTGGGGTCCGCCGCAGGACGGGCGCGCCGGGGTGGCGGGCCGGGCGGGAAGCCGGGAGGACAACCGGGAGGCGAGCGGGCGATTTGCCGCCTGCCCCTCAAAATGGGGTCTCCGAACGCCTATCTCAACGGCAATTCGCCGCCGGGGCAAGGGCAAGGCCGCAATGGCCGGCGGCGGCGGGATTGATTGGGCGCGTGGGATCGGGACAATAAGGCTCTCGGCGAATCCGTGCCGATGGGGAGCCAGGGCTTGATCCGCGTCTTCAGCCTCGCCGCTGTGCTGTTCGTGTTCTGGCTGCTGCTTTCCGGCCATTTCACGCCCTTTCTGGTCATTTCCGGCGCCGTTTGCGCGCTTCTGATCGCGTGGCTGGGCACGGTGCTCGGCTATGCCGACGAGGAGGGCCTGCCCATCGAGCTGGTGCCGCGCGGCCTCCTCTACTGGCCCTGGCTGGTCAAGGAGGCGGCGAAGGCCGCCCTCGAGGTCGCCGCCATCGTCGTCCATCCGGCGCTGCCCATCTCGCCGCGCCTGATCCGCGTAAAGACGTCGCAGAAGACGCCGGTCGGCACCACCATCTATGCCAATTCGATCACGCTCACGCCCGGCACCATCACCGTCGAATGCAACCGTCGCGGCAACGAGCTGCTCGTCCATGCGCTGACCAAGGCGGGGGCCGACGGCCTTGCCGCCGGCGAGATGGATCGCCGGGTCACGGTCATGGAGGGCAGGCGGTGATGCTGGCTGCCGCCATGCTGGCCGTGCTCGCCGCCACCGCGCTGATGGTGGTGCGGGCGCTCCTTGGCCCCACGGTGTTCGACCGGCTGGTCGCCGCCAATTCGATCGGCAACGCCGCCATCCTCATTCTGGCGATCTACGGCTTCCTCACCGGCCGGCCGGAGTTCCTCGACATCGGCCTCACCTACGCCATGCTGAACATCATCGGCACCTTCGCCGTGCTCAAGTTCCTGCGCTTCGGCGCGCTTGGCGACGCCGGCGAGGAGGAGCCATGACCTTCGAGCTGATCCGTCAGTGGCTTGGCGGCGGGCTGGTGCTCGTCGGCAGCCTGTTCATGATCGTCGGCGCCATCGGCCTCATTCGCCTGCCCGACGTGTTTACCCGCATGCATGGCTCCTCGGTCTCCGATACGCTCGGCGGCGGCCTGATACTGGTCGGCCTGATGATCATCGCCGGCGTTTCGCTGGTGGCCGTCAAGCTCGCCTTCCTGATCCTGTTTTTCGGGCTGATGAGCCCGGTCGCCACCCATGCCATCGCCCGCGCGGCGCTCCATGCCGGCGTCAGGCCGGTGCTGGCCCCCGACGCCGAGCCGGAGGCAGAGCCCAAGGAGACCGCGCCATCGAAACCCTGATCCCGACGGTCCTGCTGACCCTGCTGGCCGCGACCAGCGTCGCCATGGTGCGCCTGCGCAACCTGTTCGCGGTGGCGGTGCTGTCCGGCATCTACAGCTTCCTGATGGCGACCGTGCTGATCGCGCTCGACGCGGTCGACGTCGCCATGACCGAGGCCTCGGTCGGCGCCGGCATCTCGACCGTCCTCATGCTCGGCACGCTCTATCTGACCAAGACCGACGAGACGCGGCCGCTGCACTCGGTGGTGCTGCCCCTGTTCGTCGCGGTGGTGACGGCGGCCGCCCTGATGTGGGGCGTATCGGACCTGCCGGCCTTCGGCGTCGCCGATTCGACCATCCAGGTCGCCGGCCCCGACTACCTCGCCCGCTCCATCGCCGAAACCGGCATCCCCAACGTCGTCACCTCGACGCTCGCCAGCTACCGCGGCTACGACACGCTCGGCGAGACCACCGTCATCTTCACCGCCGGCATCGCCGTCTTCCTGCTTCTCAAGCGCTCGGTCAGCCGCTCGCCGAGCGGCACCAGGAAGTAGGGCGGCCGACCATGCGTCTCGACGTCATCCTCCGCGTCACCACCAAGGTCATCCTGCCCTTCATGCTGCTGTTCGCCGCCTACGTGCAGTTCTTCGGCGACTATGGGCCGGGCGGCGGCTTCCAGGCGGGCGTCATCGCCGCCGCCAGCATCATCCTCTATGCGCTCATCTACGGCCTCGGCGCCGCGACCCGCCTGGTGCCGGTCGCGCTGGTCGAGACGCTGATACCGCTGGGCGTGCTCATCTACGCCGGCGTCGGCGTCTACGCGATGCTGAACGGCGGTCATTTCCTCGACTACAACCACCTCGCGCACGATCCCGTCCACGGCCAGGAATGGGGCGTCTTCCTGGTCGAGATCGGTGTCTTCGTCACGGTCTCCTCGACCATGCTGGCGATCTTCTATGCCTTCGCGGGGAGGGGGCGCGGATGAGCGAACTCCTCTCCCCGATCGCCGCCCACTACAACCAGTGGATCGCCGTCTTCCTGATGGTGGCCGGCCTCTACATCGTCATTGCCCGCGGCAACATGGTGAAGAAGCTGATCGGCCTGTCCATGTTCCAGACGTCGGTCTATCTGCTCTATATCTCGCCCGGAAAGATCATCGGCGGCACCGCCCCGATCGTCGAGCCGGGTTTCACCGTCTATTCGAATCCGCTTCCTCACGTGCTCATCCTCACCGCCATCGTCGTCGGCGTTGCCACGCTGGCGTTGGGACTGGCGCTGGTCGTACGCATCAACGAGGCCTACGGCACCATCGAAGAAGACGAGATCTTCGAACGGGATCAGAAGCGTTGATCCACGACAATCTGCCCGTCCTGCAGGTCGTGGTGCCGCTGCTGGCGGCGCTGCTTGCCGCGCTCTCCCGCCGTCCGACGCCGGCCTGGGCGATCACCGCGGCGGCCTCGTGGACGGCCTTCGCCATCTCGCTGGCGCTGATGCGCGAGGTGCTCACCGGCGGCGCCATTTCCTATCACATCGGCGGCTGGGACCCGTCGATCGGCATCGAGTACCGCGTCGACAGCTTCAACGCGCTCATCCTCGTGCTGGTCTCGGGCATTGCCGCGGTCATCGCGCCGTTCGCCTGGCGCAGCGTGCCCGCCGAGATCGAGTCCGGCCGGGTGGCGTGGTTCTACACGCTCTACCTGTTGTCGCTCACCGGCCTGCTCGGCATCACCATCACCGGCGATGCCTTCAATGCCTTCGTGTTCCTGGAGATCTCGTCGCTGTCGAGCTACACGCTGATTGCCCAGGGCCGCGACCGCCGGGCGCTGGTCGCCGCCTATCAGTACCTGATCCTCGGGACCATCGGCGCCACCTTCTACATCATCGGCGTCGGCTTCCTCTATCTGATGACCGGCACGCTCAACCTCGGCCTCATGGCCGAGCGCATCGCCGACGTCGAATTCGTCGCGTGCCGTGCTCACCGCGCTCGCCTTCATCACCGTCGGCATCAGCCTCAAGCTGGCGCTGTTCCCGCTCCACGTGTGGCTGCCCAACGCCTACGCCTATGCGCCGTCGACGGCGACCGTCTTCCTCGCCGCGACCGCCACCAAGGTCGCCATCTATCTGTTCGTCCGCTACCTGTTTTCCGTCTTCGGCGGGCATTTCGTCTTCGACCAGATGCCGCTCACGCCGATCCTCCTGACGCTGTCGATCGCCGCCATCTTCGGCGCCGGCACGGTGGCCATCTTCCAGTCCGACGTGAAGCGCATGTTCGCCTATTCGTCGGTGGCCCAGATCGGCTACATCACGCTCGGCATCGCCATCGCCACCCAGACCGGCCTCACCGGCGGCATCGTCCATATCGTCAATCACGGGCTCATCAAGGGGGCGCTGTTCATGGCGCTCGGCGCCGTGGTCCTGCGCGTCAACACCTGCAACATCGACGACCTCGCCGGCATCGGCCGCCGGATGCCGCTCACCCTCGGCGCCTTCGCCATCGCCGGCCTCGGTCTGATCGGCATTCCCGGCACGGTCGGCTTCGTCTCCAAATGGTATCTGGTCGTCGCCGCCTTCGAGCAGGGCTGGTGGTGGCTGAGCTTCCTCGTCGTCGCCAGCTCGCTGCTCACCGTCGTCTACGTCGGGCGGGTCATCGAGGCGGTCTTCTTCCGCGCGGCGTCCGGCGCGGCGGCGCAGGCGGTCGAGGCGCCGCTGGTCATGCTCATCCCCATCTGGCTGCTCGCCGGGGCGACCGTCTTCTTCGGCATCGATACCGAACTCACCGCCGGCATGGCCGGCAGGGCGGCGACGCTCCTCATCGGGGGTGGACCGTGAGCGGGCCCGAACTGATCGCCATCGCGCTCATCGTCCCGGCGGCGACGGCGGTGCTGGTGGCGCTGTTCTACAAGCGGCCGAACCCGCGCGAGGGCGCGACGATGCTGGGTGCGGTCATCCTCTTCGCCGCCGTCCTCGGGCTGCTTGCCCTGGTGTTGTCCGGCGTGCGACCGGCGCTCCATCTCGTCGACGTCCTCCCCGGCCTGTCGATCGCCTTCGCCGTGGAGCCGCTCGGCGTCCTTTTCGCCACCGTCGCTTCCGGCCTGTGGATCGTCAATTCGCTCTACTCGATCGGCTATATGCGGGCGAACGGCGAACAGCGGCAGACCGTCTTCTATGTCTGCTTCGCGTTGGCGATCGCCGCCACCATGGGCCTGGCGCTGTCCGGCCAACCTGTTCACCGCCTTCCTCTTCTACGAGCTGCTGACCCTGGTCACCTATCCGCTGGTCACCCACCGCGGTGACGCGGAGGCCAAGGCCGCCGGGCGGCTCTATCTGCTGCTGCTCCTGGGCACCTCGACGCTGCTGCTGCTGCCCGCCGTCGCCTGGACCGGGATCGCCGCCGGCACGCTCGATTTCCATGTCGGCGGCATCCTCGCCGGCAAGCTGACGCCCCTCGCGACCGGGGTCCTGCTCGCCCTCTTCGTCTTCGGCATCGCCAAGGCCGCCGTCATGCCGGTGCATTTCTGGCTGCCTGCGGCGATGGTGGCCCCGACGCCGGTCTCCGCGCTGCTGCATGCGGTCGCCGTGGTCAAGGCGGGCGTCTTCCTGATCGTCAAGGTGGTCGTCTTCGTCTTCGGCATCGACGCGCTGCGCGACAGCGGGGCAGGGGCGTGGCTGGTCTATGTCGCCGGCTTCACCGTCATCGTCGCCTCGCTGGTCGCGCTGCGTCAGGACCACCTCAAGCGGCGGCTCGCCTATTCGACCATCAGCCAGCTCTCCTACGTCATCCTCGGCGCCGCGCTTCTCAACCCGCTCGCCATCGTCGGTGCGATCCTCCATATCGCCGCCCACGCCGTCTCCAAGATCACCCTGTTCTTCGCCGCCGGCTCGCTGCACACCGCCGCCCATATCGACCACGTCAGCGAAATGGACGGCATCGGCTATCGCATGCCGTGGACCATGGGCGCCTTCGCCGTCGGCGCACTTTCCATGATCGGCATGCCGATGACCGCCGGCTTCCTCGGCAAATGGTTCATGCTGACCGGCGCGGCGGCGAGTGCCCAGTGGTTCGCGGTCGCCGTCATCGTCGTCTCGACGCTTCTCAACGCCGGCTATTTCCTGCCGGTGATCTATCGCGCCTTCCGCCGTCGCGACGGCGCCGGCGCGGTCGCTGTCAAGGAAGCGCCGTGGCCGCTCGTCGTCGCACTGGTGGTGACGGCGGTTCTGACCATCCTCATGTTCCTGTTTCCCGGCGTGCCCTGGCGGCTCGCCCAGATGACGCTTGGCGGCTAGATGGCACGGAAGGCTGAAACCGAGGATAGGAAAGCGCCGCTGGTGAGGCCGGCGGTCGTTCGCGCGCTGCGCATGGCGGCGCTCGCCGTCATGGCGCTCGTCGTCATCGTCGATGCCGCTGTCGGGCATGCCGGCCATTTCGGCATCGACGGCATCGTCGGCGCCTATGCGGTCCTCGGGCTGGTCAGCGGCCTGGTCATCATCGGCATTGCCAAGGGGCTGGGCGTGCCGCTCAGCCGGCCCGACACCTACTACGGTGAGAGCGAGACGGAGGCGGGCGAATGATGCTGCCTCCGGGCTTTGTCCTCATCGTCGCCGGCCTGATGTTGCCGGTGCTGCCGCTCCGTGCCCGCCAGGCGGTCATGCTGGCGGCGCCGGTGCTGACCCTGGTCCTGGTCTGGTTCGTGCCGGACGGGCCCGGCCTGACGCTGCCGTTTCTCGGCCACGACCTGATCCTGGTCGAAGGCGATCGCCTCAGCCGCCTGTTCGGCATCGTCTTCTCGATCATGGCCTTCGGCGGCGCCCTTTATGCGCTCAACCGCACCAACGTCGCCGAGCTGGTGGCGGCCTTCTGCTACGCCGGCTCGGCGATCGGCGTCACCTTCGCCGGCGACCTGATCACCGTCTTCGTCTTCTGGGAACTGATGGCGGTCGGCTCGACCGTCGTCGTCTGGTCGGGCGGCAAGGGCGCCCGCGCCGCCGGACTGCGCTACGCCGTGGTCCATCTTCTCGGCGGCGTGCTGCTGATGGCGGGCATTGCCGGCCACATCGCCGAAACCGGTTCGACCGCCTTTGCCGCCATGCACACCGACGGTGTGGCGCACTGGCTGATCATCGCCGGTTTCCTGGTCAATGCCGCTGCCCCGCCGGTCTCCGCCTGGCTGCCGGATTCCTATCCGGTCGGCTCCTACAGCGGCACCGTCTTCCTCTCCGCCTTCACCACCAAGACCGCCGTCTACGTGCTGTTGCGCGGCTTCCCCGGCGCCGAGGTGCTGATCTTCGTCGGCCTGTGGATGGTCTTCTACGGCATCATCTACGGCATCCTGGAAAACGACATCCGCCGCATCCTGTCCTATTCGCTGGTCAACCAGGTCGGCTTCATGGTGACCGCCATCGGCGTCGGCACCCCGATGGCCCTCAACGGCGCCGCCGCCCACGCCTTCACCCACATCATCTACAAGGCGCTGCTGCTCATGGCGGCCGGCTCGGTGATGACCATGACCGGGCGCACCAAGAGCTCCGAGCTCGGCGGCCTGTTTCGCCACATGCCGCTGACCATGGTGACCGGCATCATCGGTGGCCTGTCGATCTCCGCCGTGCCGCTGACCTCCGGCTTCGTATCGAAGGCCATGATCGCCGAGGGCGCCGCCGAAGCACACATGCCCATCGTCTGGCTGCTGGTGACCGCCGCCGCCGTCGGCGTGTTCATCGACATCGGCCTCAAATGGCCGTGGTACATCTTCTTCAACAAGGACAGCGGGCTGCGCCCGACGGATCCGCCCTGGCCCATGCGCGCCGCCATGGTGCTGTTCGCCGCGCTCTGCCTCGGCATCGGCATCTTCCCCGGCACGCTCTACGCCCTGCTGCCCTTCCCGGTCGACTACCAGCCGTACACCGTCGGCCACGTGACGACGATGCTGCAGCTGCTGATGTTCGGCGGCCTGGCCTTCGTGGCGGTGCTGCCGCTGCTCAAGCGCAAGCCGACGATCACGCTCGACTGGGACTGGCTTTGGCGCGGCCCCGGCGCGCGACTTGCCAGCGCCTGCTACCGCCTGGGCGGCGAGGCGCGGCAGCGGTTCATCGGGCGCGCCGAACGCGTCGTCTCCCGCTTCCTGGCCACCGTCTACCGCCATCACGGCCCCACCGGCATCCTGGCGCGGGCCTGGCCGACCGGCAGCATGGCTTTCTGGGCGACCCTGATGCTCGGTGCTTATCTGTTCCTCTACTACATCATGTGATACAGCCAGTGCGTGTAAACATTGGCAGATATCACGTATCTGCAGCTCGAATCAGCTTGCGACAATTTGCCCGGTCAGTTGAACGGCTTAGCACCAGTGCAGGCGAACAGGTTTTGCAGATATTCCGTAGGCATTTGATACGATCAATTGTCTCTTAATACCTGCCGATAATTCTCGTCATCCTCTTGTCTTTGATCTGGGTCGCGCCTATAGAGAGTCGCAAGTATACGGGGATTGATTGTCGACGTGGCGCAACGTGCGGGCAACGTCCTGTCAAAAGCAGAGCGAGTTGCGTCCTCCCACAGCACAAGAAAACAAAGGAATCAGGTGAAGCAAATGAACGAACAGAACGGCAGCGCCGACCTCATCGATCTGGCGGCGGACATCGTCTCTGCTTACGTAGCCAACAACACGGTGCCGGCCGCCGACCTCCCGGCGCTGATCGCCGACGTGCATCGTGCCTTGAGCAACACCCAGAACGGACTGCAGCAGCCCGAACCGGAGCCGCTGAAGCCGGCGGTGAACCCGAGGAAGTCGGTGTTTCCGGATTACATCGTCTGTCTCGAAGACGGCAAGAAGTTCAAGTCGCTGAAGCGCCACCTGCGCACCCACTACGACCTGTCGCCGGAAGAATACCGGGAGAAGTGGGGACTGGCCGCCGACTATCCGATGGTCGCGCCCAACTATGCGGCGGCCCGCTCGGCGCTCGCCAAGAAGATGGGCCTCGGCCAGCAGCGTCGCCGCAAATCCTGATTCGACGACAACCATTCCGCTGTCAGCCGCCGGGGGCGCCGCTCCCGGCGGTTTTGCATTTGGCGGCCGCCGGCAAGCGCGCGCCGAGCCACCGCCGCTCCGCCAGGTAGGCCTGTCTGAGCGCGATGTGCCGGTTGAGGTCGTAGGTCCAGTGGCCGGCGCGGCCGCGGTTGCGCTCCGCCCTCAGCGCCCGCGCCAGGCGGGCAACGATTCGCCGCCGACCGGCGACGCTGTCGTCGGCGATCTCGTCGGGGCCGATCGGCAGGACGCGCGGCAGATGCCTCTGGCGTGCGTAGTCCTCGATGCCGGCCCCGACGACACCATCGATCGTGGCCGCAGCGCGCGCCCGCAGGGCCGCCGTGTCTTCCCATGCCTTCGCCTTCATCGATCTGGTCTCCACCATGCGCTGAGACCAGTGTCGTTCCGCCAGGGCAGGCGGGCATAAGCCGGCTGCCAATCCCCGCTGCCGAAAAACCCGCGAAAGTTATCCCCGTCCGCGCAAACGCGCATAGACTGCGAAAGGAATTAATTCCTAATACACTTCGCCGTGCCATGAACACACCGCCAAAGCCGCATAAGGCGAAGGGCAAGGCATCGGCAAAACGCAAGATGAAGCCAGATACGAGGAAACGTTAGTCAGCTATTGCAGCGTTGGCGGTGTTGTCTTGGGTTGGTGCAGTTTGCGGTCGCTGTTGCCGTTCAATGAAGTCGAGCAACCCACGCGCTAGAGCTTCGGCAGCGGCAATCGGCATAACCAAACGGCCGATTACGACCCGGTTTCACCGGCCCCGGTGCCGTAGAATGGTTAACTCTCACAATATTCCATGGTGATTTGAATGTTCCCATCAGAGACAAAAAAGCCAGAAGCGCCGTCCGCAAACACATCTGACGCATGTGTACTTGTCGATGAAACCAAGCTGGCTTCATGACAGATTGAAAATGTCTGTCATGGCAAATGTCCTCCCGCGTGCCTTGTGGAAGTCTACGGACGGCGGGAGAACTAGGCAAGTCATGTCTTCTGACGCATCCGCGCACAGCTTCCGCGCCAACTGGCGGTTCGTTCCTCGGCTTAACGAGGTTGGGCGTACATCAGCCGCTTGCCTTCGGCGCCTCTCACTGCAGCCGCAGCGCGCTCGGTATCCGTCCAGCCCAAAGCCGTGCGGCGGTTGTAGCGGAAATCAAACTCCGCCAGATAGCGGTGCAGGTGCGCTTCGCCGCAGTTGCTGATAGACGCCGTTCATGCCGCGCTTGAACACTGTGAACACGTTCTCGACCGTGTTTGAGTGGACGATGCGTCGTCCTCGTCATAGCGGACGTACTCGCCAGCGGAATGCTTCACGGTGCGGTGCTGGGCGAACTCGTTGCCTGTCTCGGTGTAGAGGCGGCTTTCGTCGGTGTGCAGGGCTGACTTGCGGTCCGCATTGCGGACGAGGATTTCGCGGACGCTTGTCCTTGGTGGCGTTCTCGACATGGAAGGAACGGACTTCGCCGCCGCGCTCAACAAGAGCGACGACGGCGCGCTTATCCCACGGCGCCTTGCGCTTGATGTAGGGACGGCCCTTCGCGCTGCGGTGACGGACGCGGGTTCTCTGCCTTGCCGAAATAGGTTTCGTCGGCCTCAACGACCTTGCCTTCGCCGCCGATCGGGCCGGCGTCGTCGTCGAGCTTCATGGCTTCGCGGATGCGGTGCGCCATGAACCAGGCGGTCCGGTAGGAGCCGAAGCCGAGCATGCGCTAGCAGCTGGTGGCGCTGACATGCCTTTCTTGCTCGCCGCCATCAGGTGGAAGCCGAGCACCCATTTGTGCAGCGGGATATGCGAACGCTCCATCACGGTGCCGACCGTGACAGTGAACTGCTCCCGGCAGGCGTTGCACTGGTACAGCGCCGGGACGGTGCGACTTGCCCTGTAGGCGCGTGATCGTGTCGCGGGTCGGCATTGCCGCAATGCGGGCAGACCGGACCATCGGGCCAACGGATCGCCTCGAGGTGCGTCGCGGGCGGCGTCTTCGTCGTTGAAGATTGGGTCGGTGAGATTGATGTCGCGTCGGTCATGGCTGCGATCCCTTTCGTCCTTGACAGATATGGCGTATCGCCGCTGCTATGTCAAGTGCATAATTAGGAATTATATTCCTATACAAGGTCGCAGGTGGAGCATTCGATGACTTTGCAGGTGGGTTCCGAGGGGAAGACGTGTCAACCGGCAGGCACGCGGAAGGAAGTCGTTTCGATGACCGGCTTCGTCGAGACGCTGGTCGAATTGGCGTTCGGCATCGCCCGCGCGGCCTTGCATGCGCCGGGCCGTGGTGCGGCGCGGGTCGCCTTCGCGCGCCAGGTTGCGATCTACCTGTCGCACGTTCGCCTGGGGCTCAGCTATTCGGCGGCCGGGCGCTTCTTCGGTCGCGACCGCACGACCGCCGCCCACGCCTGCCGCGTGATCGAGGAGCGCCGCGAGGAAGTCCTCGCTCAATTCGCTGCTCGACTGCCTGGAACGGGCCATCGACATGCGGCGTCAGGCCGACGCGGCGTGGAGCGACCGCCCATGAGCGACAAGACCGAGGACAGGGCGCTGCGCCTGCTCACCCGCCTCACCCGGCGCGACGGCTGCCTGGTGCAGAAGGCGAAGGACCAGTTCGCCGTCGTCGGAACGCGGGCAGGGGACGCCGCCGCGCGAGGAGCCGGTCGACGCCGCACTGGTTGCCATCCTGATCGGCCGCGGCCTGGTCGCCGCCGGCGACGACGGCATGATGCGCGTTTCATCCGCCGGCGCGGCGGCGGTCCGCCGCCGCCTGGTCGCGGGCTCCGATGGCTTTGCCGAACAGCACCAGCAGCGCGGGCCCATCATGCTCGACGATGCGGCGTTCGGCCGGCGGCAGGTCACCGTCAACCACGACGAGAGCCCGCTTGCCTGGCTGCGCCGGCGCAAGGACGCCAGCGGACGGCCGATGATCGATGCCAGCGCATTCGCCGCCGGCGAGCGGCTGCGCGCCGACTACGAGCGGGCGCACCTGATGCCGCGGGTTACCGCCAACTGGATGGCGGCGGTCGCCGGCAAGCACCGGGCGGGCGGGAACGGCGTTGCCGATCTCACCGAATCGGCCCTCGGCGCACGCCGGCGGGTGGAGGCCGCGCTCGCCTCGCTGGAGCCGGAGATGGCCAATCTCGCCGTGGACTTCTGCTGCTTCCTCAAAGGGCTGGAAGAGATCGAGCGCGAGCGGCAATGGCCGGCGCGCTCGGCCAAGGTGGTTCTGCGGTTGACGCTCGCCGCGCTCGCCCGGCACTACGGATTGGCGACGCGGGCACGCGGCCGGGGCACGGCGCCCGCTGCGCCACTGGGGCGCCGACGGCTATCGGCCGACGATCGATTGAGGCCCGGCTCAGGCGGCCGGAGTCAGCGCCTGCGCGTCCGACCTGATGCGGTCGACCAGCGCCCGCAGTCCGTTCGAACGCTGCGCCGTCAGATGGGCCTTGAGGCCGAGCTGGTCGAACAGGGCGTTGGCATCGGTCGCCAGGATCTGCCGCGGCGGCTTGCCGTCGAACAGAGCGATGGCGATGGCGACCAGTCCGCGCACGATCAGCGCGTCGCTGTCGCCGTCGAAATGCAGCAGCGGCTGGCCGTCGGCCTCGCCGCGGGTGGTGACCAGCCAGACCTGGCTGGCGCAGCCGCGCACCTTGTTGGCCTCGCTGTGCTCCGGCCTCCGGCAGCGGGGCGAGCGTCTTGCCGAGCTCGATCACGTAGCGGTAGCGGTCTTCCCAGTCGTCGAGAAGGTCGAAGTCGTCGATGATCTGGTCGATGGTGGTCATGGATGAGCGATATAGGCGCCGAGCGCGGCGAGGGCAAACGCCGGGCGTCGCGTCCGCGCCGGATCGTGGGCGGACGAAAAAGGAAACCGCGAGCGACCTGGGCAGGCCGTTCGCGGTGCGACCGCCGAGGGTCGCAAGTCGCTGCACTGTCGTGAAGAGGGACTAGGCCGAACCGTTCTGGGCCGGCTGGCCGCGCCAGGCCGGCTGCAGGTCTTCCGTCTTCAGGGTGCCGCGCTCGGCGCCCTGGTTGTGGTTGAGGTAACCCGACAGCAGTTCCGCGCCGTAGCGCACCTTGGAGGCAAACACCTGGACGGCGGTGCTGCCGGTGGCGCAGGCCTGCGGGTTGCGGTCGCAGAATGTCGAGAAATCGGCGATGGCCGAGCGGGTCGCCACCAGCGCCTGCAGGGCCGAAACCCGCGGCGCATCGGTGCCCGTGTTGGGGTCGCCCGGCAGCAGCAGGACAACGACCCCGAGCCAGAAGACCGTGCGAAAGAGAAACCTGATCATGCCGTTCGATCCGCTTGCCTATCCGTTGGCGATCGTTGGCTCGTAGCCTAGCGAGTCCGGCTGAAAGTCAGGTTCAATCGGCCGGGCGAAATCGCCTAAAAGTTTAGGGATTGCCGGCCGATCCCGGCCCCCGCGCGGCGGCGTCATGGTTTAGCGTTCATTAAGCCGGCCCTGCCAGACTGACGGTCGTCTTCTGTCGCCCTTGTGTTCTTGCGTTCGAGAGGAAAGAGACGTGCCCGGCAAACCCGCACGCCGCCGCGCGGCTGGAAAGCGCCCCGAAGCCGAAGCTGTTGCCGCCGACAGCGCGATCGCCCGCGTCGTCGACAGCGCCTTCGAGAATCCGGCGATGTCCGGCGGCCTGATGGTCATGGCCATCACCGCCATGGCGATCATGTCGAACGCCCTCTTCCTGCAGGCCGGGCGCCACCCGGAACCGCTGTTCGCGACGCGCCCCGCCGCGGCACCGCAGGCACCCCAGGCGACCTCCCGGACGGCGGCGGCCGTTCCCCTGCCGCACACGCGCGAACAGGCGCCCGCGGTGGCCGCCGCCCCCGCGCCGAAGGGCGCCGCGCCGGCACCCGTCGACGAGTCACAAGGTCCTGATGACCGCCGTCCAGCGTGAGCTCGCCCGCCTCGGCATCTATACCGGCGCCATCGACGGTCTGTTTGGCCCGCGCACCAAGGCGGCGATCTCCGCCTGGCAGACGGCGGCCGGCATCAAGGTCACCGGCGAGCCGACGCCCGAACTGCTGGCGGCGCTGCGCCGGCCGGTCGCAGCGACCCCGGCGCCGGCCGCCCGGGTGCCGGACGTGGTCAAGGAGGCCGCCAGCACCGACCAGGTCGCCGCCGCCGTCGCGCGCGCCGCCGAACTCGAGCGCGAACAGGCGGCCATCGCCCTCGGCGCCCGGCTGCGCCAGGTGCAGGTGGCCCTCAACCAGAGCGGCTACGGCCCGCTCGCCGTCGACGGCCAGCCGAACCAGCCGACCAGCGATGCCATCCGCCGCTTCCAGCTCGACAACGGCCTGCCGGTCACCGGCGATCTGACCGAGAGTGTCGTCCAGCGGCTGGTCCGCATCGGCGCCATGAAGGCCGAATGACGGAAGGGGACTGACGCCCGTGCGTGTCACCTCGTCCCTGTGGGTCGGGGCCTATGTGCGCCGCTGCTTTGTCGAGGGCGCCTTCGCCACGGTGGCGCGCCGGGGCGCCGAGGAGGCCGGCGCGATCTTCGTCATCATCGACCGGCTGGGCGGCAGTGCCGACCTCTACGTGCCGGCGCCGCAGGCGAGCTTCACCGAAACGCGGCCGAGCGAACGCCTGTTCCAGCGTGTCGCCGAGGCCGCGCCGCTTGCCGAGGTCAACGCACGGGTCGCGCGCGAGGTCGATTTCGATCCCGACCTGTGGGTCGTCGCGGTCGAGGACCGCGACGGCCGCGCCTTTCTCGAAACGATCTGAAGCGTCAGGCCCGCCTGGCCTGGTCGTCGCGCGCCGCCTGTTCGGTGCGCGCCGGCGTGGCTGCGGTGCCGCGACGCCGCTCGGTGGTCTCGGCGAGATAGGGCTGGTAGCCGGCCTTGCGCTGCGCCGTGACGATGCGCCAGGCCTCGCACAGCGTCTCCGCCGTCGAATGGTCCATGCCGGCATAGAGGTCGGTGAGCGGGAAGAAGGCCTGGACGTCGCGCCCGACCGGGCTCGCCGTCAGGAAGACCTGCTGCGCCTGTATGTCGTCGAGATGCAGCGCCTTCAGCAGCAGCGCCAGCGGCTCGCCGGTGCGGTCGTGCACACAGGCCGCCACCGCATCGGCATTGAGCGCCAGGCCGTCGGCGATGGCCGCGATCATTTCGGCCGCCTGGCCGTTGCGCGCAAAGCCGACGATCTGGGCGGCGCTGAGAATCGACTGGAAGGCGCGCTCGGCGCTCTGCCCGCTCGCCGCCGGGTGCGGGATGGGCGGTCGCATGGCGATGTCGGCGATCACCTTGAGGCGGGTCGCGCGGTCGAGATCGAGGAACTGCCAGATATCGAAACGGCTGCGCCGTGGCTGCGGCGGCGGTGCCTCCGCCGCCGGGATCGCCCTTGGCGCCGCCACGGGTTCCTCCGCGGCAGGAGCCGCGCGCATGGACGGACCGTTGTCGAGATATCCGGTGACTTCGGCGTCGCCGGTCAACCGCAGGGCGCGCTTGACGTCGTCGTCGAGATTGGAACGGCGGGCGATCAGGCGATGATGCTCGACGTCGGTGGCGGCGATGACGCTGAGCAGGTCGAACGAATCGAGCACCGGCGAGCGCCGGATGATCGGCGCGGCGACCTGGAAGACGTCGCGCGCCAGCGTGCGGATGACCGTGCGCGGCGCATCGGCACAGATCGCCAGGCGCTCGGCGACCGTGGCGCGCACTTCGACCGGCACTTTCGGCAGGAAATGGATCGCCAGTTCCTCGTAGCGGCGAATCTCGTCTTCGTCGTGCGTGAGATCCTGGACGAACAGCTCGGTCGTGGCGCGCAGCAGCGCCGAATCGCGGGTCTGCTGGGTGGCCCGCGCAACGTCGGCGAAGTCGTCGGAAAGCATTCGAGATTGCATGCCTGGCACCCCGGAGGGGAAGGTGTTTTCGGCGCGCATTCTGAAACGAAGTCGTTAGCGGACTGTTAACCTTGATCGCGGCTAATCAATGCCGTGCCGGCATGGATTCTCTCGACACCGGGACCGGCCAGTCGCCTTTGATGGACGATCGCCATGGGTACGATCATTCAACTCAATCCGCCGCAGCGGCCTGCTGCCCCGCCGGTCGCCGGCGAACCGCGCTCCCCGTGCGAGATCGTGATCTTCCCCGGCGTGCGCATCGAACGGGCCGAAACCACCTATTTCGACGATGATTCGGGTCTGCAGCCGGGCGGCGGCACCGACCACGGGAACCGGCCGCGCAAGTCGTCCTGATTCACAACGTCCCGGAGCAGTCGGCCGCCTTCAGCGAAGCCGTCACGCTGTCCATCAGCGAATCGTCCGGCGCGAACGCCCTGAGCAGCACGAAACCGACATCGATCGGCAGCTCCAGGACGATCGCCGTCTCCAGCGAGGCCGGCGGGTTCTGCCGCAGCTGCGCCATCTGCACCGGGGTCAGGATGGCGAGATCGAGCTGGGGCCGGTCCACCGAGCGGTCGTTCAGGCTGTAGATGTTGCGCCCGCGGCGATCGAACACCGCCACCGACCAGAACTCGTCGGCAAACGAGGCGCTGATCCGCACCGGACCGCGGCTCAGGCTGAACCGGCACACCGCCTGCACCATGCGCGGATCGAGCGACGCCAGCGGTTCGGCCCCGGCTTCGGGAACCGGCAGGACGTGGAACTGGCCGTCGCGGCCGAAGCGGTGCATCTCCGCCCAGGCGTCGTGGTTGGCGTAGTAGGGCACCATGAACACGATGGCGATGTGGATGATGCCGCCGAGCAGGATGCCGCCGATGACGAAGAAGATCGTGCGCCTCATCGACAGCGAACCTTGCGGATGTCGGGCATGGTGAGGTCGGCGATGCGGCTGCCGGTGGTCAGCGGCGTATCGTAGAGCCTGAGCACCAGGCGGAAATGGCCGACCCTGGCGACCGGCAGCCAGTTGCCGGGCGCCACCTCCGGCGACACCGTGATGACGAAGCTGCCGTCCGACCGGCGCACGATGCCGCGCGACTGGAAGCCGGAGCGCCGGGCAGCATTGACCATCAGGCGGCCGTCGCTGTCGTAGGCGGTCAGCGTCCACAGCCGGGCGGCGGGGGTCTGGCCGACCACGTCATAGGTGCAGGCGCCCGAGAGCGGCTGACCGGCCGAATCGTCTTCGGCCGTGAAGGCGATGCCTTCGCCGGCGCCGAGCGGCACTTCACCGGTGCGCGCCAGCGTCGCCAGCGAATAGGGATCCGCGTCGGCGCTGCCGGCCGTCGGCCACGCGGTCCACGCGCCGGCGGTCACCGCCCCGAAGATGAAGCCGTGCTCGATCGCATACCATGCCGTCGATACGCCGATGGTCACGGCCAGCACCAGCGCGATTGCGATGTCGATGAGAAGGCGCACCGGAAGCTACCTATGGAGGCGGACCCTGGTCACAGCATCCGCACTCTACGGAAGGAATTGGCTGCGTACACTAGCGGGCCACCGGCGTCGATGCAGCCATGGCGGTGCCGCCGGCCTTGCCCGCCGCGTCGGCGGTGTCGGCCGCGGCCGGCAAGGGCGGGGCGAGCGCCGCCACAGGCTTCAGGCGCGATGCCTTGCGCAGCAGTTCCTCGATGGTGAGCAGCCGCTCGGTGGTCGCCGCCGACAGCGTCGCCGGCTTGCCGACGTCGGGATTGGTGCCGTCCTCGCTGGCGCCGGCAGCCGCCACCGCCTTGCCGTCCGGCGGCTTCTCGAACGGGTTGTCGATGTCGGGGATCGGCTTGAGATCGATGCCGTTGTGGGCGAACGTCATGAACTCGTGCCAGGTCCGGGCGGGCAGGCTGCCGCCGGTGACGCGCCGGGTCGGCGTGTAGTTGTCGTTGCCGAACCAGACGGCGGCGGCATAGTTGCCGGTGAAGCCGCAGAACCAGGCGTCGCGATAGTCCGAGGTGGTGCCGGTCTTGCCGGCGGTGCGGATGCCGTCGAGCTTCGCCGCGCGGCCGGTGCCCCATTCCGGCACCTGCACCAGCATGCCGTTCATGTCGGCGACCACCGGTTCCGGCAGCACCCGCACCGGCGGCTTGACGTCGCGGCGGCGGTCGTAGAGGACCTTGCCGGAGCTGTTGAGGATCTGGGTGAAGGCATAGGGCGTGGCCTTGTAGCCGCCGTTGGCGAAGACGGCATAGGCGCCGGCCATGTCGAGCACCTTGACCTCGGAGGCGCCGAGCGGCAGCGAGCGCGTGATGCGCAGTTCGCTGGTGATGCCCATCTTCTTGGCCGTCTCGACGATCTTGTCGCGGCCGAAGGCCTGGGCGAGCTTGACCGGGATGATGTTGATCGACTTGACGATCGCCGTGGTCAGCGTCACCGGACCGGAGAAGCCGCCGCCGTAGTTGTGCGGGCACCAGTTGCCGATGCAGATCGGCGAATCCTGCACGACGCTCTTCGGATTGAAGCCGTTCATCATCGCGGTGGCATAGACGAACGGCTTGAACGACGACCCCGGCTGGCGGAGCGCGTCGGTGGCGCGGTTGAACTGGCTCTCGCCATAGTCGCGCCCGCCGACCATGGCGCGCACGGCACCATCCGGGCTGACCACCACGGCGGCGCCCTGGGTGACGCGATACGAGGTACCGAACTGGCGCAGCGTGTTGTCGACGGCATCGTCGGTGGCGTGCTGGATGCCGATGTCGACGGTGGTGCGCACGACCAGCACGCGGTCCGGGAAATCGCCGAAGTCCTTCACTTCCTGGAATGCCCAGTCGAGGAAGTAGTCCGGCGAATTGGTGTCTTCATCGTGCTCGATGACGTCGGCAGGATGCCGGCGGGCGCCGAGCACCTGACCCTCGGTCATGAAGCCGGCCTGCACCATGTTGGTGAGCACCTCGTTGGCGCGGGCGCGCGCCGCCGGCAGGTTGACGTGCGGAGCGAAGCGGGTCGGCGCCTTGAACAGGCCGGCCAGCATCGCCGCCTCGGCGAGGTTGATGTCCTTGACCGACTTGCCGAAGTAGAACTCGGACGCCGCCTCGACGCCGAATGTGCCGCCGCCCATGTAGGCGTGGTCGAGATAGAGCTTGAGGATCTGGTTCTTGGTGTAGTGCGACTCGAGCCACAGGGCGAGGAAGGCTTCCTTGATCTTGCGCTCGATCGTGCGCTGGTTGGACAGGAACAGGTTCTTGGCGAGCTGCTGCGACAGCGACGAGCCGCCCTGGACGACGGCATTGGCGCGCAGGTTTTCGACCAGCGCGCGCAGCGTGCCGGAACGTCGATGCCGAAATGATCGTAGAAGCGCCGGTCCTCGGTCGCCAGCACCGCCTTGATCAGGTAGTCCGGCATTTCCTCGAGCGGCACGGCGTCGCTCTGGTTGATGCCGCGCTTGCCGATCTCGTTGCCGTAGCGGTCGAGGAAGGTGACGGCGAGGTCGCCCTTGGAGCGCCAGTCGCTGTTGGTCGCTTGGAAGGCGGGAAGCGCGAAGGCGAGCATGAGGACAGCGCCGCCGGCGCCGAGCGTCATGCCTTCGCCAAGCAGTTCGAAGACGGCACGGGCAAAGCCGGTCACCCGGAAGCGGTGCATGAACCGCGAGATGGCCTCGAACCGGCCGGCCACCAGGCTGCCGGCGCGGAACAGGCCGGAGTCGATCCAGGCGTCGACTTCGATCAGGCGGAGGCCGCGACGGCGCTTGCGGTTGGTCTGAAACGGGTCGCGCACCTTGCAGGGTCCTGTGAGAGCGTCAGCCTATGTACGGTCCGATCATGGCGGCGCATGGGCAGGATAGGCGAGCGGCGCGCGTTCTGGAAGCCACAAGCGCCGGCGCCCGCGGCCGGGAGCATAATGGCGGATTTCCGCGGTTTACGGCATCACATAGACCGGGGTGCCGACCTGCACCTGGGCAAACAGCCGGGTGATGTCGGCATTGTACATGCGGATGCAGCCGTAGGAGACGAAGCCGCCGACCGATTTGGGGCGGTTGGTGCCGTGGATGGCGTAGTCGCCGCCGGTCAGCACCAGGGCCGCCACGCCCATCGGGTTGCCGGGCGTGCCGCCGCGGATGAGGTTGGGGAGCGACGGGATGTCGTGCTTCACCTCGGCCGGCGGCGCCCAGTCCGGGTGCCACATGCGGCGCTCGATGCGTTTGAAGCCGTTCCAGCGCTTTCCCGCCTTGCCGACGCCGACGGGGAAGCGTTCCGCCCGGCCGCCGCCGAGCACCAGGTAGAGCCGGCGCTCGGAGGTCTTGACCACGATCGTGCCCGGCAGAAAGCCGGCATCGCGGAAGGCCACGACATCCATTGCCGCCCGCGCCGGCACCGCGAGGGCGACCGACGCCAGAACGAAGACCACGGCCGAGCCAATACCGGCCATCCGGCTGAACATGCTGCGCATGGGCCGGCAAGCTAGATTGGAAAACCGCCAGCGTCATCCGGAATCACGAAATATCGTAAAGGCTTGCTGATAGACGTTAATGTTCGGGAAATCTCTGTAAAGATTCCTGCCGCCGGCGCCCCGAGGCGCCGGCGACAGGGATGGACCGACTACATGGTCAGGTCGGCTTCCTTGAGAAAGTCCGCGGCGACCTTTTCCACCGGCGTCTTGTCGACGTCGACCTCGGCGTTCAGCTTCTGCATGACCGCGTCGGTCAGCTTCGCCGACAGTTCGTTGAGCGGCGCCGCCAGGCCGGGATTGGCCTTGAGCGTCTCGCTGCGCACCACCGGTGCGATGGCGTAGTTGGGGAAGAACTCCTTGTCGTCCTTGAGCACGCGGAAATCGAAGGCCTTGATCCGCCCGTCGGTGGCGAAGACCAGGGCGATATCCACGCTGCCGTCCTTCAGTGCCTGATAGGTCAGGCCCGAATCCATCGCCTTGAGATCGGCGCGGGTGGTCTTGAAGCCGTATTCCTTCTGCAGGCCGATGAGGCCGTCCGGGCGTTTCGGGAACTCGGCATTGACCGCCATGACCAGACCCTTGCCGTCGTTATAGGCGGCGGCGAGATCGGACAGGGTCTTGACTGCGTCGGTCTTGGGATTGGACGCCTGCACGGCAAGCGCATAGGTGTCGTTGGCCGACGACGGGTCGAGCCAGGTCAGGCCCTGCTTGGCGTCGAGCTCCTTGACCTTCTTGTAGGTGTCCTCGGCGTTCATGCGCTCGCTGATCTTGTTGTAGGTGACCAGCGAGGTGCCGGTGTACTCCCAGTAGACGTCGACCTGTCCGTTGATCTGGGCCTCGCGCACGACGTTCGAGCCCATGCCGTCCTTCTTCTCGACGTCGAAGCCCTTGGCCTTGAGAAGCTGGGAGGTCATTTCGGCGAGCAGATACTGCTCGGTGAAATTCTTGCCACCGACCACGATCGTCGCGGCCTGGGCGGAAGCGGCGATGCCGAGGGCGGCAACGGTGCCCACCAATATCTTCGCGAGATGTTTCATCAGGGTAGTCCTCCTTGGTTTGAAGAAGCCGGGAAACGGCCATGCGGTAGTCAGCGCAGCGGGTTGACGCCGCGCGGGATGGTCCAGAGCTGAATCTGGCCCATGATGAAATCGACGAGGATGGCAAGCAGCGCCGTCGGGATGGCACCGGCGAGCATCATGCCGAACTCGTTGAGGGCGATGCCGCTGAAGATGAGTTCGCCGAGCCCGCCGCCGCCGATGAGAAAGGCGAGCGGCACCGTGCCGACATTGACGGCGAGCGCGGTGCGGATGCCGGCATAGATGACGAACATCGCGTTGGGCAGTTCCACCTGCCACAGAATCTGGCGCGGGCTCATGCCCATGCCGTGGGCGGCCTCGATGAGGTAGGCCGGCACGGCGCGGATGCCGGCCAGCGTGTTGGCGACGATGGGCAGCAGCGTGGCGATGAACAGGCCGAAGATCGCCGGCCGGTCGCCGATGCCGAGCGCGCTCATCGACAGGGCGAGCACGGCCAGCGTCGGGATGGTGGCGCCGATGTTGAGCACCTGTAGCGCGACGTCGCCGTAGCGACGCATGCGCGGGCGGGTGAGCAGCACACCGACGGGCACGCCGACGAGGATGGCGAGGCCGCCGGAGATCGCCACCAGTTCGACGTGCTGCCGGGTGAGGTAGGTGATGTCGTCCCACTGATCGAAGACGGTCGGCAACAGCCCGCCGGCCCACGCCCACGCGCCAAGCCCGAAGACGAGAACCAACAGGCCGTTCCGCCACAGCCGTTGAAGCCATGCCGTTTCGATCGCGTCAGCCATCGCGATAGGCCTGCGCCAGCAGGTGGGTGATGCCGCGCAGCGTCACATATCCGCAGAACAGCCCGTCGCCGTCGACGCAGGCGAGCCAGCTGACGTCGTGGCGGAACATGGTCGAAACCGCGGTGCGCAGGTTCTCGCCGAGGTCGATGGTGGTCGGCAGGCTTTCGTGGTTCTCGCCGACGGTGCCGCGGTTGCCGCGCGCCATGCGCAGGTCGACGTAGCCGCGCGCCCGGCCACGCGGTCCCACCATGACGATCGCGGTGTGTCCGTGCTCTTCCATCAGCTGGGTGGCGCGCGCCAGCGTGTCGCCGGCCTGGACCCGCGGCGGGTCGTGCATCATCGCGTCGGGCACCGTGAGGAGCTGCAGGCGCTTGAGCGTGCGGTCGCCGCCGACGAAATCCGAGACGAAGCTGTTCTTGGGGTGGGCCAGCAGGCTGTCCGGCGTGTCGTACTGGACCAGCCGGCCCTCGCGGAAGATGGCGATGCGGTCGGCCATCTTCACCGCCTCGTCGATGTCGTGGCTGACGAACATGATTGTCTTCTTCAGCTGCGCCTGCATCTTCAGGAACTCGTCCTGGATGACCGCCCGGTTGATCGGGTCGATGGCGCCGAAGGGCTCGTCCATGAGCAGCACCGGCGGGTCGTGGGCGATGGCCCTGAGCACGCCGATGCGCTGCTGCTGGCCGCCGGACAGTTCCTTGGGATAGCGTTTGAGGAAGATCGACGGGTCGAGGCCGACCATCTCGAGCAGTTCGGCGGCGCGCTTGCGCGACTTCGCCCGCTCCCAGCCGAGGATGTCGGGGACGACGCAGATGTTGTCGACGATGGTCTTGTTGGGGAACAGGCCGATCTGCTGGATGACGTAGCCGAGCGAGCGGCGCAGTTCGACCGGGTTCTGGCCGGAGGTGTTCCTGCCGTCGATGAAGATCTCGCCCGTGGTCGGCTCGATCAGGCGGTTGACCATCTTCATGGTCGTCGTCTTGCCGCAGCCGGACGGCCCCAGCAGCACGCAGATCTCGCCGGCCGGCACCTCCATGGTGACCTGATCGACCGCCGGCACCAGCCCGCCGGGAAAGACCTTGGTGACGCGCTCGAGCCGGATCATGCCTGTCTCAGCCCCGGCGAGGTGAGCAGCCTCTGCAGGCCGAGCAGGGCGATGTCGGCGACCACCGCCAGGATGCTGACGGCGAGCGCGCCGGTGATCAGTTGCCGCGGATCGGTTTGACTTATTCCTCTTGAGATGAAGGCGCCGAGGCCGCCGGCGCCGATGTAGGCGGCGATCGCGGTGACGCCGATGTTCATGACCACCGCCATGCGCACCCCGGACATGATCACCGGGACGGCGAGCGGCAGCTCGACCTCGCGCAGGCGTTGCAGGCGGGTAAGGCCCATGCCGCGCGCCGCCTCGCGCAGCGCCGGGTCGACGTTGTGGATGGCGGTATAGGTGTTGCGGATGATCGGCAGCTGCGAATAGAGCAGCACCGCCACCACCGCCGGCAGGTAGCCGATGCCGTGGCCGATCAGCGACAGGACCGGGATCATCATGCCGAAGAGCGCGATCGAGGGAATCGTGATGACGACCGAGGCGACGTAGAGCACCGCGTCGGCGGCGCGCCGGCTCTGGGTGATGGCGATGCCGATGGGCACGCCGGTGAGGATGGCGAGGCCGACCGCCACGCTGACGATCGAGAGATGCTGACCGGTGCGTAAAAGGATGAGGTGCCAGTTGGCTATGATGTAGCTGAGCGTTTCCATGAGATGGCGGCTAAGATCGCCGAAATTGCGCCAGACTTCAACGCTGGCATGAGAATATCAACCGAAAAAGAAAATGCGAAATGACTACTGATGAATTACGAGTACGAAAATTTATAACTGGAACAGACATAATAAATAGGATCAAGAAGAACGCGAATATCATCTTGTAGCCAAAAGAAGAAACGGAATATCTTGAAGAAGATGCCGCGGACAATCGGGCAAGCTCTTGGGGCAGCGCCGTTTCGACGCCACCCGTGGCATAAGGTTCGGACACGGAAAGGGGGAAGGGATGAGTCGCAGAGCGAAGACAGGCGAGCCGGCGGCGCCCTTCTGGCGGACGAAGACGCTGGAGGAGCTCAGCAAGACGGAGTGGGAAGCGCTCTGCGACGGCTGTGGCCGCTGCTGTCTCAACAAGCTCGAATATGAGGACACCGGCGCCATCGAGTGGACGGACCTCGCCTGCGAACTGCTCGACGGCGAGGCGTGCCGCTGCATGGACTATCGCCATCGCCACAAACGCGTGCCGGGCTGCATCGCTCTGACGCCGGAAAGCGTGCGCGCGCTGAACTGGCTGCCGCCGACCTGCGGCTACCGGCTGGTCGCCGAAGGGCGCGACCTCTACTGGTGGCATCACCTGGTTTCGGGCGATCCCGAAACCGTGCATCAGGCCGGCATTTCGGTGCGCGGGCGCACCGAGAGCGAGATCGGCAAGTCGATCGACGACTTCGAGGACCACGTGGTCGAGTGGCCGGGGGAGGACCCCGCCGACGGCATCGAGGTCAGCGAGCGCAAGCCGCCGCGGCGGCGCAAGATCGGGTTCTATTGAAAGGACCCGGCCAGCGGACCGCGGTCCCGCTCTGCACCAGCGACCGGAAAGAAGTCGGCGCGACATCGCGTTCCGCCTGAGCCGGTCTGACGGCGATCGATGGCGGCGATCATGGGGGCGTTGCCGATTGCGCTGGCCGTCGGCGCCAGCTCCGAGCTGCGCCAGCCGCTGGGCGTCGCGGTGGTCGGCGGCCTGATCGTGTCGCAGGCGCTGACCCTGTTCATCACGCCGGCGATCTATCTCACCATGGAGGACATCCGCACCGCCGCGCACGGGCTCGGCCGCAGGCTCGGCGGGTTCATCGGGCGGCGGCCGCAGGGCCTGCCGGCGGAATGACCAAGGGCAGGCGGGACGGGCAGGGGCGGGGCGGCGATGCCGGCGGCGCGCTGCCGCGGCGCGAATTGCGGCTAGCGGGCGTTGACGCCGCGGCGGGCGGTGCGCGGTGCCTTGGTGGGCCGCTTGCGGCGCGCGCGGCTGATCGAGATCTCGTCACGGATCATGCCGACGAACTCGCCGTTGAAGGCGAGCCGGTCGATGACCCAGCCGGCCCCGAGTGCGGTTGCGAAGGTTAGCAATACGGTCATGCGACGCCTGGGTTCTTTTAATTGATTTTAAATATAGCGCCCGGGCGCCGCGGTGCTTGGCAAAGATGAATGTAACGTTAATGCGCGCCGGGGGTGCGGTTACGGAACCGTTAACCTTGTGCGCCCCGTCCGCAGGACGCGGCTGCTTTCGCGACCGACACGGCGGCGACGGCGTTCACGGGTGGGCGGGGAGGGACACGGCGCGGCGTTGCGTGGTGAACAGGAGGTGTTCGGGAAAGGCGGACAGTATAGGAAAGTTATCCCTGCTATCCGTTGGCCGCAAGTCGAGCAAACGACATAGTATGCGCATGAAGCTTGCAGAGCAATCGAGAGGAGCTGGTAGAAATTCGCGATGCCTTCCTAGATTGAGTAATCACGCCGGAGATGATCGATTCGGCGAGTGGAGGCTTTCGGATTTCCTATGGACTTGTCCGCTTTGCGGGACATGCTCGACACGACATAGTGGCCCAAACTTCTACGAAGTCGGCATAATCGAACGTTGAGCGCTCCGCATTCACGCGAAGGTCGGGTCGGATCTTTTCCCGACGGAAAGCTGTATGCTCACGAAATTCTTCCAGCGTGAAGGCTATGTTCCATCACCTTGTATTCGCCGGCGTTGGAGATGCGAACTATGCAGTAGGTTTACTGAGATTGTCATAAGCGCATTCGTAGATCTGTGGTCATGCGACAACGCTTGCCTCGGATTGAGTTGGATATCGCAGACGCACGGCGTATGACGGCGCATGTGTTTGCGCCTTGAATTTGAGCGCGACGCTGTGCCAATCAAGTCCGCGCAAATTCGCGTGACTACATCCAAATATGCCCGAATGCCGGACTAGATCGGCTTGGGCTTTAGGGCTCATATGAGACCTTGGAGGCACGAGCTGGCGGCTATGCGCTCAGTCGATGTTTCCTCTAGGGCCGGTCCAGTCCCTAGAACAGCCCCAATCTGTGTTCGTAAGGCTCTGGGTCTGCCGACAGATATTTCATGCGTCATTAAGTTTGGCCGCAAGATCTGTGGCCGTACGTGGATTGTCGCTATTGGTCGGCTGATGTCTGCGACCATGGCGGGATTTCTCGGAATAGCGCTGTCACGAAGTGACAGACCCGCGGTTCGGCACAGAGGACGCATCGTAAAGCGGCTCGACGAATGCTCTGCCGGCGCGCACATGAACACAAGCCAAAGCCTGCCGCGTAAGGCAAGCGACAAGGCCGCCGCAAGGGAGCCTCGCCGATGTCTCTCGTATGTCGTCATCGGTTCGTCGTTTGCTCGTGATGTATCGTCGGATTTCAACGCCGGGAAGGGCAGCGTGAGCACTGAGGGTGACTGGCCCGAATAGCGGCGGTGCTTTCGAATCGGAGACAGCCTTTCAAGTCGCAGACCTTTGCCGCCGTCCATTTAAGGTTCGAGTCGAACCCACGAAAAGAACGAGATGGTTTCACCAGTTTTCCCTAGAATTTCAACATTGGCTAGCGTAAGTCGGCCGCCATTGGCGCGGAATTCGGACGGTGGCCCTGTGTCGCGCCCGTTTCGGTTCGTCCGCATTGTGATCCCTTGATCTCGGAGCTGGCGACGAATGCGGGCAGCAGAGCTGCGGGCCCGCAGACCGACCTCAATAGGTTCGAGCAACGGGGCCGCAGTAAATAAGGATGGTGGTGTCGATTAGCGTATCGTCTGAGTTTAGTTGATTTCGCAAGGACGTATTCGTGCCAGTTCCCGCGCCAATTGACGATTCAGTAATCGGCTTAACGAGGTTGGGCGTGCATTAGCCGCTTGCCTTCAGTGCCGCGCGATCGGTACGCGGTCGGTCTCGTCCAGCCCAAAGCGGTACGGCGATGTCACGGAAATCGAACTCCGCGAGAGAGCGGGGCAGGTGAGCCTCGCCGCAGTGCTGGGAGACGCCGGTCATCCCCCGCTCGAACCCGCAGAGCACGTTCTCGACCGTTTTGGAATGCACGACGCCATCGGCCTCGGACGCGGAGCTAAGCCGCGATCTTCCGTTCGCCCTCTTGCCAGCGTTCGACAATCTTTCTCCGCGCCAGTTCAGGCAGTCGGCTGCGCGTGCCTTCGCCCCGGTCCGCAATCATTCGCAATAGCGCAGCCCGCGTTTCGTCGGGAACGATGTGCAACAAATAATGCAGGCGCATCAGCGGGTCTGCCGCGCCCAGCTCCTTGGTGTTGCCTTTTTCATAGTTGGCGATTGTCTGGTCGGTGATGTGCATTTTGTCTGCCAACTGGCGCTGCGTCAGTTCCATCTGTTTCCGCAGGAAACGGAATTCCGCACCGGTCATCGGTTCTGACTTTTCGATGATGTGAAGCCCAATCGCGCGGTGCAGGCCATTGAGATTGTCTATCGTGACGACCTCGCCGTACGACGTGTCTTTGATCGTAACGCCGTTCAACAAGAAGACATTGTCAAGGCCGCTTGCCAGATAGTGATAAGGCTCTGCGCGCTTCTCCCGGCCTTTGATGAAAAATTCCGCACGCTCGCTCATGTGTCTTCCCACTCCACCGTGACAATCAAGAGGCTTTCCATATCGACAACGACCGTCACAACGCCGATACGCCGAGACGAATTCTCACTCTTGCAACCATCTTGCATTTCCACTCGCCGTGGTTATCCCCCGGCACGATAGCTCCTTCAATCTCGCCAAGTTTGAGGACCCTGGTCGCGTCATGGATATGGATGACTCGCTCTGGCGAGCGATTGTCGAAAGCGTGCGCGGTAAAGCTGATCTTTCCAGCGTCAGCCAATTCGGCGATTCGCCTACGCAGCACACCGGGATGGGGTGGCTTGCGTGGCATCGGTTTCGCTTTTGCCGGACGCATACCTATAAATCTTATAGGTCGGGTGGAAAGTCAGAAGTCGCTCGGTGGCGGACAGGATCGGTCCGGCAGGCCGTTTGTCATACTCGCCGGCGCGGCGCAGCAGCGCCGCAGCGGGGCGCAGGGTGGTGAACGGGCGGTTTCGGCAAAGGTGAAAATTCCTAGGAATTTTTTCTTGACAGCGTGACGCTGCGTCTGTATGGTTCGCCTAACGTCGCAGAAGTGGGCGATCGGTTCCTCCTCCCCGCCACGCCCCCCACGCCCGAGACTGACCTCCGGGCGATCTGCGACCAGACCTGGACCCCCGGCGCGTTGCCCCGCGACGGGGGTTCTTCTTTTCAGGATTGGCCATGAGCTTTGAGGACATAGCGGCAACGGCGCGGCCGAACGGCAGCGCCGGGGCGCCGGCCATGGTGCCGCCGTGGGATGCGCGGGCGGACACGCCGAACGCAACGCCGCCATCGGGCGCGACGCCGCCGACCGCTGCGGCAGATACCGGAGGCGGGATCGCTGCCTCGCGCCCGATCGGCAACTTTGCCGGAACCGAACGGCGCGTGCTCAGCCGCGCCGAACTGGCGGCGCTGAAGGCCGAGGCGCGGCGGCATGTGGAAGGTTCGTTGCTTTCGCAATACGAGATTGCCCGGCGGCTGGACCTGCGGCCGAGCCTGGTCTCGGTGTGGAAGCGGCAGGAGGGCTGGACGCGGCCGGACGGCGCACCCGTGCGCCCCGACTTCAGCGGCAACGGACCGGGCGCGGCGGGCAATTCCGAGACGCGGCGCCTGCGCATGATCGGCCGGCTCTACCGCGTGTTCGACCGCCAGGCCGGCGACCTGGAGGCACGGGCGGCGAAACCCAACGCCACCACTGACGAGAAGGACGCGCGCACGCTCGCCGTGCTCGCCAAGACGCTTGAAACACTGATTGCGCTCGACCGGGACGACGGCGGCAAAGCGACCAAGCCGGAGTCCGTGAACCGTGGAGACTACAGGGCAGAATTGGCGCGCACTCTATCGCGCTGGGCTGAAGAAGGAGAAGACGCCGGCAGCGCTGATTGAGGCGCTTCCCGAGTGGGTGGCCGAGGCATTCGTCAGGGACTGGCCGCTTCATGCCCGGCCCGACCAGCTGCCGCCCGACGGCGACTGGCTGATCTGGCTGCTGCTCGGCGGGCGCGGCGCCGGCAAGACGCGCGCCGGCGCCGAATGGGTGCGCGGCGCTCGGCGACCGCGCGACGCCGACGCCGGCCGGGCCGATCGCGCTGGTCGGCGAGACCTTCGCCGACGCCCGCGAGGTGATGATCGAGGGCGTCTCCGGGCTGCTCGCCATCCATCCGAGCTGGCGAGCGGCCGGAATGGCAGCGCACGCGGCGCCGGCTGGTCTGGCCGAACGGCGCGGTGGCGCAGGCCTTCTCGGCGGAAGACCCGGAGAGCCTGCGCGGCCCGCAATTCGCCGCCGCCTGGGCGGACGAGCTGGCCAAGTGGCGCTATCCCGACGCCGCCTGGGACATGCTGCAATTCGGCCTGCGGCTGGGGCCGCATCCGCGCCAGGTGGTGACCACGACGCCGCGGCCGATGCCGCTGCTGAAGCGGCTGATCGCCGGCGAGGCGGACGGCACGACGGTGGTCAGCCGCGCCACCACGGCGGACAACGCGATGAACCTGGCGCCGGGATTCCTCAGCCGCGTGGTCGCCCGCTATCACGGCACCCGCCTCGGCCGGCAGGAGCTGCTCGGCGAGATGATCGAGGACCGCGCCGACGCGCTCTGGCAGCGCGACGTGATCGAGGCGGCGCGCGTCGACCGCGGCGCCCGACGCTGGCGCGCATCGTGGTGGCGGTCGACCCGCCGGCCTCGCAGCGCAGCGGCCGCTGCGGCATCGTCGCGGCCGGGCTCGGCCGCGACGGCGATCGGCTATGTGCTCGCCGACGCGCAGCGTCGGCGCAGGTGCGGCCGGCCGAATGGGCGGCCGCGGCGGTGGCGCTCTACCGGCGCTTCGACGCCGACGCGCTGGTCGCCGAGGTCAACCAGGGCGGCGACATGGTCGCCGCCGTCATGCGCGAGGTCGATGCCGGCGTGCCGGTGAAGCCGGTGCGCGCCACGCGGGGCAAATGGCTGCGCGCCGAGCCGGTGGCCGCGCTCTACGCGCAGGGGCGCGTGCGCCACGTCGGCGCGCTGCCCGAGCTTGAGGACGAGATGGCCGACTTCGGCGTCGACGGGCTCTCCGCCGGCCGCTCGCCCGACCGGCTCGACGCGCTGGTCTGGGCGCTGACCGCGCTGATGCTGGGCGAGGCGGGAGAGCCGCGGGTGAGGGGGGTGTGACAGCTGCCGCGTTGCGTGAGCCGCCGCGCGAGGCTATGACCGCCGGACACATCCTCCACGCGAAAATCAGACGGACAGGAACTCATGAAACAGAGACGGGCTGAACGGCTCGGCGCCGCGGTTTCGGAAATCGGCTTCGGCGCCTGGGCGATCGGCGGCACCTGGGGCGAGGTCAGCGAGAGCGACGCGGAAGCCGCGCTCAACGCCGCGCTCGATACCGGCGTCACCTTCATCGACACGGCCAACGTCTATGGCGACGGCCGTTCGGAGACGATCATCGGCCGCGTGCTCAAGCAGCGCGGCGGCACGCCGCCCTTCGTCGCCAGCAAGACCGGGCGCGAGGGCACCAACAAGCCGGAGGCCTACAACAAGGCCAACCTCACCAGGTCGGTGGAGGCGAGCCTCAGGCGGCTGCAGATGGAGGCGCTCGACCTCGTCCAGCTGCACTGTCCGCCGAACGCGGTCTACTACATGCCCGAGGTCTTCGACGTTCTCGATGGGCTGGTCAGGGACGGCAAGCTGAAGCACTACGGCGTCAGCGTCGAGAAGATCGAGGAGGGGCTGAAGGCGATCGAATTTCCGCGCGTCGCCTCGGTGCAGATCATCTACAACCTCTTCCGCCAGCGGCCCGAGCGGCTGTTCTTCCCGCAAGCCAGGGACAAGGGCGTGGCGGTGATCGTGCGCGTGCCGCTGGCAAGCGGCCTGCTGACCGGCAAGATGACGGCCGGCACGACATTCGCCGCCGACGACCACCGCGCCTTCAACCGCGAGGGCGCCGCCTTCGACAAGGGCGAGACCTTCTCCGGCGTGCCCTATGACGTCGGCCTGGCGGCGGTGGAGGAGCTGCGCCAGCTGGTGCCGGCGGGCGCCACCATGGCGGCCTTCGCGCTGCGCTGGATCCTGATGAACGAGGCGGTGACGGTGGTCATTCCCGGCGCCAAGAACAAGGCGCAGGCGGAGGCGAATTCCGCCGCGGCCGCCCTGCCGGCGCTGCCGGCCGCGGTGATGGCGGCGGCGAAGGCGGTCTACGACGAGCGCATCGCGCCGCACGTCCATCACCTGTGGTGAGCAGCGGCTCTCCGCTCTAGGAACGCAGACCGCGCCAACCGTCACCGGCGGCCGAGGAAGGCCGCCGGGATGAGGGCGAGCCAGCCGAGGATCATGGCCGAGCCGCCGATGGGCGCCATGATCGGCAGCGGGCTGGCGCCCATGAGGTGAAGGGCCGTCAGGTCCGCCGAGAAGACCAGGGCGCCGAGGCCGATCAGCCCGGCGGCGAGGCGCATCGACCAGTGACGGCCGGCGATGAGCGCCAGCACCAGCACCGCCGGCGCCTGGGTGAGCGCGATCAGCGCCAGAGAGCCGAGGATGCGGGTGTCGCCGAGATGGGTGGCGCCGGCCGCCGCCATGACGCCGACGGCGCCGAGCACGCCGGCTATCGCGATGGCAAGGCGGGAGAACCAGGCGGGGTCGGCGGTCATCGGCAGCTCCGTGATCGGGGGACGACCGGCGGACCCTAGTCGCCGGCACCGGTCCCGAACAGGGGACGCGTGGCCGCGCCTTCACCGGGCCGGTCCGGCGCCGGCCAAAGCGGCCGTGACCACCGGCGACAGCGGACGTTTCGCAGGGCGAACGGAGACTTCTTCCATGCGCATTCCATCGCTTGCGCCGCGGCGGACGCCGCCGGCGAACCAACCGGCGCGCGTCTCCGCCGGCGCCGAGACCAAGGCCTCCGCCGCCGGACCGCTGATCGCCTTCCACAGCGCCGGCCGGCCGGTGTGGACGCCGCGCAACTATGCCGCGCTGGCGCGCCAGGGCTATGCCCAGAACGCCATCGTCTATCGCTGCGTGCGGCTGATCGCCGAGGCTTCGGCGAGCGTGCCGTGGCTGCTCTACGACGGCGCGGCGGAAATCGACGAGCACCCGCTGCTCGCCCTGCTTGCCCGGCCGAACCGCGGGCAGGCGGGCGCCGACTTCCGCGAGTCGCTCGCCGGCTATCTGCTGACCGCCGGCAACGCCTATGTCGAGGTCGTCGCGGTCGACGGGCAGCCGCGCGAGCTGCACACGCTGCGCCCCGACCGCATGAAGGTGGTGCCGGGCAGCGACGGCTGGCCGGTGGCCTACGAATACACCGTCGACGGGCGTTCGGTGCGCTTTCCGGTACCGCCCGACGGACCCTCGCCGGTCCTCCACCTGAAGCTGTTCCATCCGCTCGACGACCACTACGGTTTCGCGCCGGTCGAGGCGGCGGCGGTGGCGCTCGACATCCACAACGCCGCCGGCGCCTGGAACAAGGCGCTGCTCGACAATTCGGCGCGGCCGTCGGGCGCGCTGGTCTATTCCGCCAAGGACGGCGGCAACCTTTCCAACGAACAATACGAGCGGCTGAAGGCCGAACTGGAGGCGGGCTTCACCGGCGCGCGCCAGGCCGGGCGGCCGCTGCTGCTCGAAGGCGGGCTCGACTGGAAGGCGATGAGCCTGTCGCCGAAGGACATGGATTTCCTCGAGGCGAAGAACGGCGCGGCGCGCGAGATCGCGCTCGCCTTCGGCGTGCCGCCGATGCTGCTCGGCATCCCCGGCGACAACACCTACGCCAATTTCAAGGAAGCCAACGCCGCCTTCTGGCGTTCGACCGTGCTGCCGCTGACGGCAAGGATCG
Source organism: uncultured Alphaproteobacteria bacterium (assembly GCA_963784605.1). GTDB lineage: Bacteria > Pseudomonadota > Alphaproteobacteria > Rhizobiales > Kaistiaceae > CAVSRC01. The sequence goes on along the minus strand of CAWARW010000011.1, from coordinate 297,797 downwards.
CGGCGGCCTTGGGCAACTGGCTGGCGCCGTCGTTCGACGAGCGGGCGAGGAGCGGGGATGGTGGGTATCGCTCCGCTCGACCCACCCTGCGCCTCTGGTTCGATGCCGACCAGGTGGAGGCGCTGTCGGCCGACCGCGCCGCGCTGTGGGAGCGCGTCGCCAGGGCCGACTTCCTGACCGTCAACGAGAAGCGCGCGGCGGTCGGCTATCAGCCGGTCGAGGAGGGCGAGGGCGCCGGATAGATCGAGCGCTTGCGCCTCGTGTCTCGACGCGGCAGGGCATTTCCGTCACTGTCAGGGGGCGACAGGTGACCCTGAAGGGCTGATGGACAGGCTAAGGCGCGGCACTCCATGGCAGGCACTCTCCGGTTTCCGCGGCGAGCCGCGGTGAACCCGGGGAGGCGCCCGTGAACAAGGACGATCCGTTGACGAGCTGGGCCGACCTCGTCCGGCAGCTCGACAACCTGGTCGCGCATGTCGCCGGCTGGCTTCAGCTGCTTCTCGAACCCTGGGGGCTGCTGCAGCTTCTGCTGATCGCGGTCCTGGCGGCGCTCGCCTGGTTCGGGGGAAGCCGGCTGGAGCCGCCGATCGAGCAGTGGGTGCGCCAGCGCGACACCACGCTCCGCCGCATGCGGCTCTATGCCCTCGTCCTCCGCCGCATCCGCCCGATCCTGTTCGTCCTGCTGGCGCTTCTCGCCGTGGCGACCCTGCGCCAGACGTTTCCGCAGGACCGTTCGCATCTCGTCCTCATCGCGGCCAACCTGGTCGCGGTGTGGATCGTCGTGTCGATCACCTCGCGCTTCATCCGCAATCGCCTGGTTGCGCGCATCGTGGCCGTCGGCGCCTGGCTCGTCGCCGCGCTCAACATCCTCAATCTCGCGCAGACGGCGACGGCGGTGCTCGATGCCGCCGCCGTCAACGTCGGCGATGTCCGCGTGTCGCTGCTCCTCGTCCTCAAGGCGGCGGTCGTCCTGACCATCCTCTTCTGGCTGGCATCGGCGATCAGCGCCGTGAGCGAGCGGCGTCTCGAACTGCTGGAGGACATGTCGCCCTCCATGCGCGTGCTGACCGGCAAGCTGGTGCGCATCGGCCTGTTCGCCCTGGCCGTGTTCGTCGGCCTGCAGTCGATCGGCCTCGACCTGACCGGCCTCACCGTCTTCTCCGGGGCCGTCGGTCTCGGCCTCGGCTTCGGCCTCCAGAAGGTCGTGTCGAACCTGGTGTCCGGCATCATTCTCCTGATCGATCGCTCGATCAAACCGGGAGACGTCATCTCGCTGGGCGAGACCTTCGGCTGGATCAAGCAGCTCAACGCCCGCTACGTGTCGGTGATCACGCGCGACGGCCGCGAATACCTGATCCCCAACGAGGATCTCGTCACCAGCCAGGTCATCAACTGGTCCTACTCGGACAAGAACATCCGCCTGGAGGTACCCTTCGGCGTCGGCTACGGCTCCGACCCGCATCTGGTGCGCAAGATCGCCGCGGAGGCCGCCCGCCGCGTCGCCCGGGTGATGGGCACGCCGGCGCCGCTCTGCCACCTGACCGCCTTCGGCAATTCGTCGATCGACTTCGTCCTGCGCTTCTGGATCACCGATCCGGCCGGCGGCGTGGTCAACGTCAAGAGCGACGTGCTTCTGGCGCTGTGGGATGCGCTCAAGGAGAACGGCATCGAGATCCCCTATCCGCAGCGCGACGTGCATGTGAAGTCGCTCGCCGGCCTGCCCGGGATCGTGGCGCCATCGGCACCGGACAAGGACTAGCCGCCGGTCACTCCCCCCGGAGCGCCAGCCACAGACCGCCGGCGACCAGCAGGCTGCCGCTGCCCCAGCGGATGAAGCGGGCGCGGCCTGAGCTGACGCCTGTAGCAACGCGGGGGCACTGTAGGGTGGGGCAGGCGCGCAAGCGCCGTAACCCGCCATCGGATTTTGACGAACTCGGCCGATGGGTTACGCGTCGGAGCCTGCGGCCGGACGGCGCGAAGCGCCGATCCGGGTGGCGCCAACCCATCCTACGATTTGCTACGCCGAGAGTGCCGCAGAATACTGTCGCACGGCCTCGGCAAAGCCCATCAGCAACGCATCCGCCGTAATGCCATGCCCAATGGACACTTCGTCCACCCCCTTCACCACCGCCAAAAACTCCGGCAAGTTTTCAAGCGTCAGGTCGTGCCCCGCATTCACCTCAACCCCAACCTCATGCGCCGCGCGCGCGGTCTCCGCCAGATCGACCAGCAGCCCCGGCCCTTCTGCCAGCTTGAAGTGTGCGCCATAAGGCCCGGTATAGAGCTCCACCCGGTCAGCCCCAACCAGCGCCGCTTTCGCAGGCACTTCAGGATCCGCATCAATAAACAGCGCTGCCCGTGCCCCAAAGCCCTGCACCTGCCCGATAGACCGGCGCAGCAATTGCTCGTTGCCGTAAACATCCCAACCGTGATCAGACGTTGCCTGCCCCGGCAGGTCAGGCACAAAGGTCACTTGCCGCGGCTTCACCTGCGCCACCAGCGTCAAAAACTCGGGGCTCGGGTAGCCCTCAATGTTGAATTCGGCCTCGGGATAATTCGTCAACACCCTGGCCAGCTCGAACACGTCGGCCCGGCGGATATGTCGCTCATCTGGTCGCGGGTGCACGGTAATCCCAGCCGCCCCTGCGTCCAGCGCGACGCGCGCAATGCCTGTCACACTCGGCCACCCCACATCGCGCCTGTTGCGCAACATTGCCACGGCATTGAGATTTACGGAGAGGTTGGTCATTGCAGCACTCAATCAGGATGGGTGGCGAACTTAACCATATCTTATCAGCACGACAGGGCTCCTCTTCTCATGCGGGGATTGAAACGGGCACCGCGATGGTGGTCGCAGCGCCGCAGGGTGGGTTAGGCGCGCAAGCGCCGTAACCCACCATCGGATTATTGACGAACTCGGCCGATGGGTTACGCGCCATTCGGCGCTAACCCATCCAACGACTTGCTGCCCCTCACTCCCCGCGGAGCGCCAGCCATAGGCCGCCGGCGACCAGCAGGCCGCCGCTCGTCCAGCGGACGATACGGGCGCGGCCGGAGGTGAGCCCGGTGGCGACGCGGGCGGCGGCGAGCACATAGATCGTGTCGGTGATCGCGGCGACCACCATCGACGTCAGCCCCATGATGAGGATCTGCACGGGCGCGCTGCCGGCGGGATCGATGAACTGCGGGAAGAAGGCGCCGAAGAAGAGCAGCGCCTTGGGGTTGCTGACCTCGACCGCCATCGCCTGGGCGAAGTAGCCGCCGCGCGGGGCGCGCGGCGCCTCGCCCGCCGCGGCGTGATCGCGCCCGAGGATGAGCCGTGCGCCGAGGAAGACGAGATAGGCGGCGCCGGCGAAGGCGCACCCAGACGAACCATTCGCCCATGGCCGCGATCAGCGAGGCGAGGCCGGCGAGCGTCAGACCCACCATGACGGCGAAGCCCGCCTGGAAGCCGGCGACATTGGCCAGGCCCGCGCGGCGGCCGTGGCGCAGGCTGTTGGCGACGATCAGCGTCACCGACGGGCCGGGCGCGATCATCACCACGACGGTGGCGGCGAGGAAGGTGAGCCAGGTGGAAAGCGGCATGGGCGTCAGGGGAGGCGGGTGATGCAGGGCGGCCCGAGCCTACCACGGCGCCCATTCGCGGCGGGCGCGAAAGTCGCGACGGCGCGCCGGAGACGGCTCAGCCGGGACGCGGGTAATCGCCGCGGATGAAGGCCTCGACGTCGAGGTGGTCGCGGATCTTTGCCGCGTCGCCGCCCGAAAGGGCGACGCCGATGGTGCGCACCCAGTCGCTGGCTTCGCCGGACAGGTCCGTCCGGTCGAGGGCCGCAAGGTCCAGCCCGAGCTCGGCCCACGGGTAGGCGATCGACCGGTCGAGGAGGCCGGCCAGCCACGCATCCGGCGCGCCGCCCTTCGGCCACAGCGCCTGGCGGCCAAGATCTTCCGCCTGCGCCAGCCACAGGCAGGCGGCGACGACCGTTTCGCTGGCGACCGGCTCGCGGCCGGACAGGATCAGAAAGAGAATCGCCAGGCCCGTGCAGCAGGCGAGGACGGCGCGATGGCGGCCGGCGCGACGGTGCTGATCGAGACGGAGCGCAAGCAGCGCGCTCGCCTCTGCGGCCAGAGACGGCTCGAAGGCCGTCAGGCTGCGCACCAGGCGGATGAGGATGTCGGCTTCGCGGTGGTGGTCTCCGTCGTCGTTGAGGGCGAGGTCGGCCATCAGCAGCGCGCAGGCGAAGGCGCGCATCATGTGCCCGGTGGCCCCGGTCCAGCGGGGCGAGCGTGGCGGATGCGCCGCAGGCTCCCACCAGCTCGCCAGTTCGAGCACCTCGCGCGGGTTCCAGCCGAGGCGGGCGGGGCGGGTCGCGGGGCTGCAGGCGCGCCGGATGGCGAGGATGTTCTGGTCGACGTCGATGCCGTTGTCGAGGACGGCGATTTCACCGACGAGGTCGTCGTCGATCAGTCGACAAAGGCGCTCGACGAGGGGCCACGCGTCGGCGGCAGGCGCAGTCGGGAACGGCGGAAGGGGCGCATCGTCGGTCACGGCAGGCTCTCGCGAGAGTGGCGCCAATCCGGCGCCGGCCGCGGCCAGGACGAGCCGCCCGGCGAAACTACCCCCGACGGCGGGCGCTGGCCAGAGCGCGGGCTCCGGCGGCGGCGCAGCGTCGTTCCGATGGAGCCGGGTGGCATGGACGACCTGACGCATACTTTTGTGGAGCGCGGCGACCTGGCGCACCTGGCGCTGTTCCTGTGGGCGAGCGGGGCGAGCGCGCTGCTCGTCTGGGCGCTCCGGGAGCTCGCCGCCTCCAACCGGCGCTTCAACGATTTCGTCAACGAGATCGCGCGGCTGAACCGTTTCTTCGACCGGGACTGAGGCGGGGCGGTCGGCAATCGGGTGAACCATGAAACACATCCTGACGCTGATCGGCGGGGCGCGCTCCGCGGCGCACCACGCCGTGTTCCACGACTTCGCCGAGGGGCTGGCGCGCGTCATCCGCCGTCGCGGGGGAACGGCGCGCGTGCGCGCGGTGGAGCTGTAGGGAGACGGGCAGTCGGCAATCGGCAATCCGGATTTCGCCGGGACGACCATCTTCAAACGGGACCATGCTCATGATCCTCACCGAACGGAAATTCGCGCCGGCGGCGCTCTCGGCCGTCGAGGCCGACGGCACCTTCGCCGGCTATGCCAGCCTGTTCGGCCGCGCCGATCTCGGCCGCGACATGGTGATGCCCGGCGCCTTCCGCGCCTCGCTCGCCCGGCGCGGGGCAGGCGGCGTCAAGATGCTGTTCCAGCACGACCCCGCCGCGCCGATCGGCGTGTGGCTCGACATCCGCGAGGACGGCGAGGGGCTGCTGGTCAAGGGCCGGCTGACCACCGAGGTCGCGAAGGCGCGCGAGGTGCTGGCGCTGATGCGCGCCGGCGCGCTCGACGGGCTGTCGATCGGCTACCGCACCGTGCGCGGACGCACCGACGCCAAGACCGGCGTGCGGGCGCTCCACGAGGTCGACCTGTGGGAGATCTCGGTGGTGACCTTCCCCATGCTGCCCGAGGCCCGGGTGGTCAGCGTCAAGGATGCGCAGGTGCAGCTGGCACAGACGATCCGCCGGGCGACGCGGGCGCTGCGCGGCGCGCTGCGCTGAACCGGCCGGCCGCAGGCGGCAGCCGGTGGGCGGCAGGCGGCTGCGATCGGGGGCGGCCGACCGACATGCCCGCGATGGCCCACTGCCGGCTGCCCACTCTCGGAACCAGACCCGAACCCCTCCCAACCCGCAATGAAAGGAAGAGCAGCATGCAGGCTGAACCCGTGCCCGCGCCCGAGACCAAGGCGGCGGCGACGACCGGCGACATCGCCGGGGCGTTCGAGGATTTCATGAGGACCTTCGAGGCGTTCAAGGCGGACAATGACTCGCGCCTCGCCGAGATCGAGCAGAAGCGCGTCGCCGACGTGCTGACGGTGGAGAAGGTCGACCGCATCAACCGCGCCCTCGACGAGCAGAAGCGGCTGATGGATTCGCTGGTGCTCAAGGCCCGCCGGCCGCTGCTCGGCGGCGACGGCCAGCCGCTTTCCGCCTCGGCGCTGGAGCACAAGGCGGCCTTCGAGGCCTATGTGCGCGGCGGCGCCGAGGACGCCCTGCGCGGCATCGAGCGGAAAGCACTGACGGTGGCCGCCGAGGGCGGCTACCTGGTGCCCGACGAGACCGAGCGCGAGATCGGCCGGCGCCTTTCGGCGGTCTCGCCGATGCGCGCCATCGCCGGCGTGCGCCAGGTCTCCGGCAGCACCTACCGCAAGCCGATCGTCACCACCGGCGCCGCCACCGGCTGGGTCGGCGAGGCCGACCCGCGCAGCGAGACCACCAAGCCGACGCTGTCCGAGCTCGAGTTCCCGACCATGGAGCTCTACGCCATGCCGGCGGCGACCGCGACGCTGCTCGACGATGCGGCGGTCAACATCGACGAGTGGCTGGCCGGCGAGGTGGAGACCGTCTTCGCCGAGCAGGAGGGCACCGCCTTCGTCACCGGCGACGGCGACAAGAAGCCGACCGGCTTCCTGTCCTGCGATACCGTCGCGGAAGCCGCGTGGGCGTGGGAGAAGATCGGCTACATCGCGACCGGCGTCGACGGCGCCTGGCCGGCGGCGACTCCCTCCGACATCCTCGTCGACCTCGTCTACGCGCTCAAGGCCGGCTATCGCCAGAACGGCACCTGGATGATGAACCGCGCCACCCAGGCGGCGATCCGCAAGTTCAAGGACGACGCCGACAACTACATCTGGCAGCCGGCGGCGGTGGCCGGCCAGCCGGCGAGCCTGATGAACTTCCCCATCGCCGAATCGGAAGACATGCCCGACATCGGCTCGGACGAATTCGCCATCGCCTTCGGCGACTTCCGCCGCGGCTACCTGATCGTCGACCGGGTCGGCGTGCGCGTGCTGCGCGATCCCTATTCCGCCAAGCCCTACGTGCTCTTCTACACGACCAAGCGGGTGGGCGGCGGCGTCCAGGACTACGACGCGATCAAGCTCCTCAAGTTCGGCACGGCCTGAGCCGCCCCGTCCCTCCCCGGGTCCGTGCCGACGGGCGGCCTCGCGGGCAACGCGCCCGCGGGGCCGTCTGATGCAGCGGTGAATAGTCGGCAATCGGCAATGGCAATCGGCAATCGAACTGCCGGCTGCGTCCCCGACTGCCTACTGCCGACTCCTTCTGCCCATTGCCCTTCTGCCCTTCTGCCTGGAGTTCCCATGACCGCAGCCTTGATTGCGGCACCGGCGCTGGAGCCGGTGTCGCTTGCCGATGCCAAGGCGCATCTGCGCCTCGACACCGACGATGACGACACGCTCATCACCGCGGCGATCGCCGCGGCGCGGGTGCATGTCGAAGCCCTGACCCGGCGCTGCCTGATCGAGCAGGGCTGGCGCGTCTATCTCGACCGCTGGCCGCGGCGGCGCAGCGTGGCGCTGTCGCCGGCACCGCTGATCTCGGTCGATGCCGTCACCGTCTACGACGCCAACGGCGACCCGGCGACCGTCGACGCGGACGCCTATGCGGTCGATGCGGTCGCCGTGCCCGGCCGGCTGGTGCTGTCGGGCGCCGCACCGGCGGTGGTCGGCAAGGCGGTGAACGGCATCGAGATCGACGTGACGGCGGGCTACGGCCCGTCGAGCGTCGACGTGCCGGCGCCGCTCCGCCAGGCGGTCATGATGCTGGTGGCGCACTGGTACGAGCATCGCGGCGCCGTCGGCCACGACCTGGCCGGCGCGGTGGCGCCGCTCGGCTTCGACGCGCTGGTCGCGCCCTACCGGATCCTGTCGCTGTGAGTGCGGCGGCCTACGACCCCGGCTGGCTCAGCCACCGGGTGAGCGTGGAATCGGGCGCCAGCGCGCCGGACGGCGCCGGCGGCGAGACCGTGCTGTGGGACACGCTGGCAACGCTGTGGGCGCACATCGCGCCGACCGACGCGACCGAGACCATCGTTGCCGGACATCTCTCCGGCATCGTCACGCACCTCGTCACCGTGCGTTTTCGCGACGATCTCGCCGGCGGCATGCGCATCGTCTTTCGCGGGCGCACGTTCCGCGTGCTCGCCGTCCACGATCCCGACGAGAGCCGCCGCTATCTGGTGGCCAAATGCACGGAGGAAGCGCCATGAACGATGCCCGGCGGCTGACCGCCGACGACCTGGCAAGGGCGCTTGCCGGCGCCGCGATGCGGCCGGCCGTCGACCGGGCGGTGCGCGCCCGGGCCGAGGCTGTGGCGCGGACCGTGGGCGCCGAGGCGGGCGGTGGCGTGGTCACGCGTGTGCTGCGCCGGGAGGCCGGCGACTATGTCGTCAGCGTCGAGGGGCAGGGGCTGTTCGCGCGCGCGTTCGGTTCGGTGGACAAGCCGGGCGACCCGGCGATTGCAGAAGCGCTTGCGGGGATGAAGCGATGACCTCGGCAGCGCTTGCCCTGCAGACGGCGGTCTATGCGGCGCTCGTCGCCGATGCCGGCGTCGGCGCGCTGATCGGCGACCGCATCTACGACGGTGCGCCGCGCACCGCCGTGTTCCCCTACGTGACCATCGGCCGGACGACGGTGGCCGACTGGAGCACGGGCACGGAGGACGGCAGCGAGCACCGGCTGATTCTCGACATCTGGTCGCGCCAGCAGGGCAAGAGCGAATGCGCGGCGATCGCCGGGACGATCCGTGCGGTGCTGCACGATGCGGCGCTGGCGCTCGCCGGGCACGCGCTCGTCGCCCTGCGCTTCGTGAGTGCCGAGATCGCCCGCGACCCGGACGGCATCACCATGCACGGCGTCCTGCGCTTCCGCGCGGTGACGGAGCCGCTTTAGGCAGTCGGCAGTCGGCAATCGGCAGTCGGTGGCCAGATCGAATGCCGACTGCCCACTGCCGATTGCCCCTTATCGGAGACCACCACCATGACCGCACAGAAGGGCAAGGACCTTCTCCTCAAGATCGACAGCGACGGCGCCGGGACGTTCCAGACCGTCGCCGGGCTGCGCGCCCGGCGCATCAGCTTCAACGCCGAGAGCGTCGACGTGACCGACGCCGATTCCGCCGGCCGCTGGCGCGAGCTGCTCGCCGGCGCCGGGGTGAAGCGCGCCAGCGTCAGCGGCGCCGGCATCTTCCGCGATGCCGCCAGCGACGAGACCGTGCGTGGGGTCTTCTTCGACGGCACCATCCGCGACTGGCAGGTGATCGTGCCCGACTTCGGCATGCTCGCCGGCGCCTTCCAGGTGACGGCGCTGGAATATTCCGGCGAGCACGATGGCGAGCTTGCCTATCAGATGGCGCTGGAATCGGCCGGTGCCATCGCCTTCACGGCGGCCTAGCTGGGGCGCCGAGGGCGGCAGGATGACGTAGGTTCTTTGCTGGCCACAGACTCCTCGAACCCTCCCCCTGAGGGAGGGTCCAAACCGCGAAGCGGTTTTGGGGAGGGGTTCGGGCCTACCCCCTCCCGAAATGCCTTCGGCATTTCGACCTCCCCTCAAGGGGGAGGTTGGGCGTCGTGCCGCGGGCACCGGCATAGGTCACAATCAGGAGATTGCCATGGCCAACCGGCAGCGCGGCGAGGTCGAGGCAGTGCTCGACGGGCGCCCATGGACTTTGTGCCTGACGCTGGGCGCGCTCGCCGAGCTCGAGGCGGCGCTGGCGACCGGCGACCTGATGGGGCTCGCCCGCCGCTTCGGCGAGGGCAGGCTGGCGGCCAATGACGCGATCCGCGTGATCGGTGCGGGGCTGCGCGGCGCCGGCAACCAGGTCACCGACGCCGAGGTGGCGACCATGCGCGCCGATGGCGGAGCGACGGGCTATGTCGCCCTCGTCGGCGATCTGCTGGCGGCGACCTTCGGCGGCGGCGATGGCTGAGACCTTTCCCTGGCGGCAGGCGATGGCCTTCGGCTTCGGGCGCCTGCGTCTGGCGCCGGGCGACTTCTGGGCGATGACGCCGCGCGAGCTGGCGGCCGCGGTGGAGGGCGTGGTCGGCGTGCCGCCGGCGCCGCTCGACCGCGGCGCCCTGGCCGCGCTGATCGCGCGCTATCCGGACGAGGGGGGAACGCATTCGGATGCGTCCCGCTCCTAAGTCAACCCCGTCTAGCTCTTGGTCTTGGCGCGTTCGATCGCCTCGACGATCATCTGGCGGGCGTGCGCGGCGTCGCCCCAGTCGCCGATCTTGACCCACTTGCCGGGCTCGAGATCCTTGTAGTGCTCGAAGAAGTGCTCGATCTGCTTGAGCGTGATCTCCGGCAGGTCGCCGTAATCGTGGACGTCGGCGTAGCGCAGGGTCAGCTCGGGCGAGGGCACCGCGATGATCTTCTCGTCGCGCCCCTTGTTGTCCTCCATGATGAGGACGCCGATCGGCCTGACGTTGATGACGCACGCCGGCACCAGCGCGCGCGTGTTGCAGACGAGCACGTCGATGGGGTCGCCGTCGTCGGACAGCGTGTGGGGGACGAAGCCGTAGTTCCCCGGATAGGTCATCGGCGTGTAGAGGAAGCGGTCGACGAAGAGCGTGCCGGCCTCCTTGTCCATCTCGTACTTGATCGGCTGGCCGCCGACGGGAACCTCGATGATGACGTTGACGTCTTCCGGCGGGTTCTTGCCGATGGCGATGGCTTCGATGCGCATGGGGTTCCTCCACCAGGCTGTCCGTGTCGCCGGCCCTGCCGGGCGGCCCCGGACGCAATAGCGATGTCTCTGCTGCGGCGCACCCTGTTTTTCGCGCCGCGGCCGCGAAGACCGGGCGGCGCGATCCCGGCGGACCATCGGCGGTATTTCACGGAGCAACGGACATGGCGACCGAGATCGACACGCTGACCATCGGCATCAGCGCCGACACGCGCGCCTTCGAGACGTCGCTGCGCAGCCTCGGGCGCGAGGCAAGCGGCTTCTCGACCGCGATCTCGCGGGCGTTCCGGGACGCCGTCGTCGGCGGCAAGGATTTCGAGAGCGTTCTGTCGCGCCTGACGCTGAAGCTCGCCGGCCTGGCGCTCGATCGCGCCCTGCAGCCGGTCAGCAACGCCATCGGCGGGGCGCTCGACGGCCTGTTCAGGAGCTTCGGCCTAGCCAACGGCGGGGTGGTTGCCGGCGGCGCCGTGCGGCCGTTTGCCGAGGGCGGGGTCGTCTCCCGGCCGACGCTGTTTCCGCTGGCCCGCGGCCTCGGCCTGATAGGCGAGGCGGGGCCGGAGGCGGTGCTGCCGCTAGCGCGCGGACCCGACGGGGTGCTCGGCGTCAGGAGCGGCGCCACCCAGCCGGTTGCCGTCACCTTCAACGTCACCGCCGCCGACGCGGACTCGTTCCGCCGGTCGGAGGCGCAGGTGACGGCGATGCTTGCCCGCGCCGTGGCGCGGGGAAGACGGGGACTGTGAGCGGACCTCTCCCTGACGCTGCCGGGAAGAGGGACGCATGCGGCGTGCTGCGTGCTCCGCAACGCCTTGAGGATCTTCGGACATGCCAGCTTCGATCGCCTTCCACGACGTGCGTTTTCCGACGGCCATCGCTTTCGGTGCCACCGGCGGGCCGGAGCGGCGCACCGACGTGGTGACGCTCTATTCCGGGTCGGAGGAGCGCAACAGCCGCTGGGCGGATTCGCGGCGGAGCTACAACGCCGGCTACGGCATCAGGACGCTCGACGATCTGCACGCGGTCATCGCCTTCTTCGAGGAGCGGCGCGGACGGCTCACCGGCTTCCGCTGGAAGGACCGGGCCGACTGGAAGAGCTGCGCGCCGGGCGGGACGCCGGCGGCGACCGACCAGACGATCGGCGTCGGCGACGGCGCGACCAAGACCTTCCAGCTGATCAAGACCTATGGCGCGACCTATGCGCCATGGACGCGCGAGATCAAGAAGCCGGTCGCCGGCACGGTGCTGATCGCCCTCGACGAGGCGCCGCAGGCGAGCGGCTGGAGCGTCGACACGACCACCGGCATCGTCACCTTCGACAGCGCGCCGTCATCGTCGGTGGCGATCACCGCCGGCTTCGAATTCGACGTGCCGGTGCGCTTCGACAGCGACCGGCTGGAGATCAACCTGTCGCACTTCGATGCGGGCAGCATTCCGGCGATCCCTATCGTCGAACTGCGCCTGGCAACGGCAGTCGGCAGTCGGCAACGCCGCAGGTTCGACCGCGATTGCCCTTTCTCGGATCATTCCATGCGCACCCTCGATTCCGGCCTTGCCGCCCATGTGGCGACCGGGTGCACGACGCTGTGCACCTGCTGGAAGGTGACGCTCGCCAACGGCAGCGTGCTCGGCTTCACCGACCACGACAGGGCGCTCGCCTTCGACGGCGTCGACTACGAGCCGGAAAGCGGCTTCACCGCTTCCGAGTTCGCCCAGCACAGCGGGCTCTCGGTCGACACCATGGAAGTCGACGGCGCCCTGTCGTCGAGCGCCATCGACCCCGACGACCTGATGCTCGGCGTCTGGGACAACGCCCGGGTCGACGTCACCCTGGTCAACTGGGCCGACGTGTCGCAGCGCCTGCTCCTGCGGCGCACCTCGATCGGCGAGGTGTCGCGCCTGGGGACGCTCGGCTTCAAGGCGGAGCTGCGCGGCCTGGCGCACCAGCTCGACCAGGAGACCGGCCGCACCTACCAGCGCCAGTGCGACGTCAAGCAGCTCGGCGACGCGCGCTGCAAGGTCAATACGGCATCGAGCTTCTATCGCGGCAGCGGCACGGTGACCGCGGTCGACGACGACCGCATCATCTACGCCTCCGGCCTCGCCAGCTTCCCCGCCACCTGGTTCACCTTCGGCACGCTGACCTGGACGAGCGGCGCCAACGACGGCGTCATCGCCGAGATCCGCGCCCACGGCCTCACCGGCTCGACCGCGGCGATCACCCTGTGGCGGCGGACGGCGCTGCCGGTCGCCGTCGGCAACACCTTCGCGATCGTCGCCGGCTGCGACCGCACCTTCGACATGTGCCTGGCACAAGTTCCTCAACAACGCCAACTTCCGCGGCTTCCCCCACATCCCCGGCAACGACTTCGCCCTCGGCGTCGCCAAGAGCGCCGAGGAGAACGACGGCGGGAGCTTCTTCAATGCGTGAGATGGGTGTCGAACAAGCGGCGCGGAGCGCGGAACGCGCGACCGGGGCTGAAGTCGTGCGCGTGGCGCGGACGTGGGAGCGCACGCCCTACCGGCACCAGGCCTCGCTCAAGGGCGTGGCCTGCGACTGCCTCGGCCTGGCGCGCGGCGTCTGGCGCGAGATCTACGCCGGCGGCGACCCGGAGACGGTGCCGGCCTATTCCGCCGACTGGGCGGAGGCCTCCGGCCGGGAGACCCTGCTCGAAGCCGCCCGCCGCCACATGCGGGCGGTCGCCGAGGGGCCCGACCCGGAGGCGGTGCTGGCGGCGGCCGAGCCCGGCGACCTGCTCATCATGCGCTGGCGGCCGCACCTGCCGGCGAAGCACTGCGCCATCCTGACCGAGAAGGGCGACGGCGAGGGCCGCACCGGCTGGCGCATCATCCATGCCTACGACGCCGCCCGGCGGGTGGCCGAGGTCACCCTGGCGCCGCAGTGGCGCAAGCTGGTCGTGGCGGCGTTCCGGTTCCCGGACCGGCAGTCGGCAATCGGCAATCGGCAGTCGGGGGCCCAGCAAGAGGCGCGGACGGCCGCAGGCCGGACGGGAGCATCAAGAGGCGGGGAGCGCCGCAGGCGCGACAGGGAAGCAACAAGAGGCGCGGAGCGCCGCAGGCGCGACAGGGAAGGCAAACCAAGAGCCGCGGACGGCCGCAGGCCGGACAGGGAAGGCATAAATGGCGACGCTTGTTCTCGGTGCGGCCGGCGCCGCTCTCGGCGGGGCGTTCGGGCCGTTCGGCGCCATCGCCGGGCGGGCGCTCGGCGCGATCGCCGGCTATGCCATCGATTCCTGGCTGTTCGGCCAGAAGCAGACGGGCAACGACGGCGCCCGCCTGACCACCTCCGACATCCAGGCCTCGACCGAGGGCGCCGTCATCACCCGCATCGTCGGGCGGGCGCGGGTCACCGGCCAGATCATCTGGGCGACGCGCTTCGAGGAGGAGGCGACCACCTCGGGCAGCGGCAAGGGCGGCTCGGGCAGCGGCTCGGGGACGACCGAGTACAGCTACTACGGCAACTTCGCCGTCGGCCTGGTCGAGGGGCCGATCGCCGGCATCGGCCGCATGTGGGCGGACGGCCAGGAGGTCGACAAGACCCAGATCGTCTTCCGCGTCTATACCGGCAGCGACAGCCAGGAGATCGACCCGCTGATCGAGGCCAAGGAGAGCGCCTTGGCGCCCGCCTACCGCGGCCTCGCCTATGTCGTCTTCGAGCGCCTGCCGCTCGCCGCCTACGGCAACCGGCTGCCGCAGATCGCGGTCGAGGTCTATGCCTCGCCGGGCAACCTGGAGCCGACCGTGCGCGGCGCCGCGATGATCGCCGGCAACGAGTTCGGCTTCGACACGACGCTGGTGAAGAAGACCACCGCCGCCGGCGACGAGGTGCCGGAGAACCGGCACACGCTGATCGCCGACACCGACTTCATCGCCTCGATCTGGCTGCTGCTCACCGTCGCCCCCAACCTGCGCTCGGTGATGCTGGTGGTGCCGTGGTTCGGCGACGACCTGCGCTGCGGCGCCTGCACCATCCAGCCCAAGGTCGATGCCGCCGACAAGGTCGCCGACATGGCCTGGCAGGTCTCCGGCATCACCCGCGCCGGCGCCGCCGTCGTCTCCTACATCGGCGATTCGGCCTCCTCCGGCGGCTCGCCCAACGACGCCTCGGTCATCCGCGCCATCCAGTACCTCAAGGCGCTCGGCCTGCGGGTGACCCTGAACCCGTTCATCATGATGGACATCCCGGCCGCCAACCTGCTGCCCGATCCCTATTCGAACGGGGCGGCGGCGGTCGGCCAGCCGGTCTATCCCTGGCGCGGGCGCATCACCTGCTCGCCCGCCGCCGGCTACAGCGGCACCGTCGACAAGACGGCGACCGCCGCCAGCCAGGTCGCCGCCTTCGTCGGCACCGCCGCGCCCGGCGACTTCGGCGGATCGGGGACCACGGTCACCTACAGCGGCCCGGCCGAATGGAGCTACCGGCGCTTCGTGCTGCATTGCGCCACGCTGGCGACGCTTGCCGGCGGCGTCGACACCTTCCTCATCGGCTCCGAGATGATCGGCCTCACCCAGGTGCGTTCCTCGGCGACCGCCTATCCCTTCGTCACGGCGCTGGTCGCGCTTGCCGCCGACGTGCGCACCGTGCTCGGGCTCGCCACCAGCTTCGTCGGCTATGCCGCCGACTGGACCGAGTGGAACAACCACCGGCCGGCCGACGGCTCCGGCGACGTGCTGTTCAACCTCGATCCGCTGTGGTCGGACGCCTATATCGACTTCGTCGGCGTCGACAACTACATGCCGCTCGCCGACTGGCGCGACGGCACCGCCCACCCCGACTTCGACGCCGACGACGGCCCCACCAACATCTACGACCTCGACTACCTCAAGGCGGAACATCGACGGCGGCGAGCGCTACGACTGGCTCTATGCCAGCCCGGCGGCGCGCGACGCCCAGACCCGTGACGCCGATCGCCGACGGCGACCCGGCCGACGAGCCGTGGGTGTTCCGCCAGAAGGACTCTGCGCAACTGGTGGACCGCACGCCCACCACGACCGGCCGGGCGGCGTGCGCTCCGGCTCGGCCACCGGCTGGGTGGCGCAGTCGAAGCCCTTCCGCTTCATCGAATACGGCTGCCCGGCGGTCGAGAAGGGCGCCAACCAGCCGAACGTCTTCCACGATCCGAAGTCGAGCGAGAGCTTCTATCCGTACTACTCCAGCGGCGCCCGCGACGACGCCATGCAGCGCGTCTTCCTGAGCGCGCTCATCGACTACTGGAGCGCCAGCGGCAACAACCCGGTGTCGGCCGTCTATGGCGGATCGATGGTCGACCTGACGCGCAGCCACGTGTGGACCTGGGACGCGCGGCCGTGGCCGTCGTTCCCGCTCGATGGGAGCTGGGGCGACCACGACAACTGGGAGGCCGGGCACTGGCTCTCCGGCCGCCTGGGGGCGGCGCCGGCCGACGAGACCATCAGGCGGATCGCCGGCTATGCCGGCTTCACCGACCTCAGCATCGATCCGATGCCGGCGGTGGTCGACGGCGTCACCGTCGGCGGCATCGCCAGCCCGCGCGCGGTGCTCGAGGCGTTGCAGCCGGTCTACCAGTTCGATGCGGTCGAGAGCGGTTCGCGGATCAAGTTCGCCGCGCGTCTCGGCCAGCCGGTGCGCGTCGCGCTGACGCCCGACGACCTGGTGGTCGACGACGGCGCGCCCGACAGTCCGGCCTTCCAGGTCAAGCGGGCGCAGGAGACCGAGCTGCCCGACACGGTCAAGCTGACCTATGGCGACCCGGCCCGCGACGACCAGCCGGCCTCGGCGGCGGCGCGGCGGGTGGGCGGCGGCAGCCTGCGGGTGCGCGAGATCAACCCGCCGGCGGTGATGGCCGAGAACGTCGCGCGCCAGGCGGCCGAGGCCGAGCTCAACGCCGCCTGGGTCGGGCGCGAGAGCGCCAGCTTCACCCTGCCGCCGTCGCGGCTCAAGCTGGAGCCCACCGACATCGTCTCGCTGACCATCGAGGACAACCGCACGCGCACGCTGCGGCTGACCGCGGTCAGCCAGGCGGAGGCCTTCGCCTGCGAGGCCGGGGTGGTCGAGCCGGCCGCCTTCACGCCGGTGCAACTGCCGCGCTCCGGCGATCGCCGGGTGGTGCCGCAGGTGTCGCTGACGGCGCGCGCCGTCCTCGTCGATGGCCCGCTGCTCGCCGACAACGACCTCGACCATGCCGGCTACCTCGGCGGCGTCATGGCGCCGTGGCGGGGCATGGCCGTCTACCGCTCGCCGACCACCTCGGGCTATCTGCTCGACACGGTGCTGACCGTGAAGGCCGGCATCGGCTTCACCACGGCCGACCTCTACTCCGGCCCGGTGTGGCGCTGGGACCGGGTCAACGCGCTCTACGTCGACATCCTGCGCGGCACGCTGTCCTCGGCCGACGAACTGCTGGTGCTCGCCGGCGCCAACACGCTGCTGGTGGAGAACCAGGACGGCGAGTGGGAGGTGCTCCAGTTCGCCACCGCCACCCCCAACGGCTCGCGCAGCTACATCCTCAGCGACCTGTTGCGCGGCCAGAAGGGCAGCGAGCACGCCATGCGCGATCCGGTGCCGGCCGGGGCGCGGGTGATGCTGTTCAACGACGCGGTCAAGCAGCCGGACATCGCCACCTCCGATCTCGGCCTGCCGCTCAACTGGCGGGCGGGCCCGGCCAACGAGGACATCGGCTCGGCCAAATACGTCAACCAGACGGTGACGATGACCGGCAAGGGGCGGCGGCCGCTGGCGCCGGCGCACCTCGGCGGCGTGCGCAATACCGGCAGCGGCGACTGGACGATCTCCTGGGTGCGGCGCTCGCGCATCGGCGGCGACAACTTCGAGGCCGAGGAGATCCCGCTCGGCGAGACCGCGGAAGCCTACAAGCTGGAGATCCTCAGCGGCCCCGGCGGCTCGGTCAAACGCACGGTGACGCCATCGGTGGCTTCCTACGCCTACACCGCCGCCATGCAGACCACCGACTTCGGCGCCGTCCAGTACAGCTTCACCGCCCGCGTCTCCCAGAAGAGCTCGACCTACGGCTACGGCATCCCGACCGAAGCCCTGGTCTGGATCAGGTAGGCGACCAAGAGGCGAGGAGCGCGGAACGCGCGACCGGGAAGGAAAGAAAGCCCATGACCGACACCGTCCGCCTCAAGCTGCCGCTGCTCGCCGCCGCCCAGGCGCAGAAGCACGTCACCATCAACGAGGCGCTGACCCTCCTCGACCTGCTGACCGGCGTCATCCCGGCGCTGAGCCGCGCCGCCACATCGCCGCCCGGCGGCGACAGCGACGGCGACATCTACATCCTGCCCGGCAGCGGCACCGGCGACTGGACCGGCTACAACGCCGACGACGTCGTCATGATGATCGACGGCGGCTGGCGGCGGACGCTGCCCTCGCAGGGCATGGTGGCGGCGATCGCCGACGAGGGCGGCCAGCAGCTCATCTACGACGGGGCGGCGTGGACCGACTTCGGCAGCTTCACGCCGAAGGGCGCCTGGGACAGCGGCACCACCTACGCCAAGCGCGACCTGGTCGAGCATGGCGGCTACGCCTTCATCTCCAAGGCCGGCAGCAACCTCAACCACGCGCCCGATACCGCGCCGGCTTCCGGCACCTACTGGATGTACTGGCCGGCGCCCGCCGGCGCCGACGGAACCGACGGCGTCGATGGCGCCGATGGTGCCGACGGCGCGCCGGGCTCCTCCGACGTGGTCGGCACCTCGGCCACCTCGGTCGACATCGACAGCGTCTCCGTCGATGACGAGATCGCCTTCACCATCGTCGAGGCTGACCGCGGCTGGGGCATCGGCGCCCGCCTCAGTGCCGCCTCGGCCGCCGATCCGGTGAACTATCTCGCCGGCACCGTCGTCGCCTATGCCGCCAACACGCTCACCCTCAAGGTGACCGACAAGAACGGCTCCGGGACGCACACCGACTGGACCTTCAACATCACCGGCAAGGCCGCCACCGCCACGGTCGACGCAACCAGCCTGGCGACCACCGTCCACGGCGCGGCCGCAAAGACGACGCCGGTCGACGCCGACGAGCTGCTCGTCCTCGACAGCGCCGCGTCCTACGTCCCCAAGAAGACCACCGTCAGCCAGTTGCAGGCCGTGATCGGCGGCATCGTCCATCTCGGCACCGGCGTCGCGCTGCCCGGCAGCGACATCGGGCCGATCTGGCACGACGACTACGGCGGCCTGATGACCTGGCAGGTGTTCAACGCCAACGGCGCGAGCTACACCGGCTACGCCAGCGTCGACATCGGCCTGCCGCGCCTCGACGGGCAGCCAACCCCGCGCACCGGATGGCTCAAGGCCAACGGCGCGTCGGTCAGCGCCACGACCTATGCGGCGCTCTACAACAAGGCCAAGCACATCGCGAAGATCGTCAGCACCGGGAGCTGGGTCGCCGGCGAGTGGCTGTTCGGCGACAACGGCGACGGCACCTTCAAGCTGCCCGAGGTGCGCGGCGAGTTCTTCCGCGTGTGGGACGACGGCCGCGGGGTGGACATCCGCGCATTCGGTTCGCACCAGGACTTCTCGACGCAAGACCTGTTCGCGGCGTCTGCGGCTTCCTTCAACAATGGTTCGTACACGCAGCGTGTTTCGTCACCGGGCTGGACGTCGGCGTGGTTGCACGGCGGCGGTGCGTCCTCGAATGCCGCCGCGCAAAGCTCCGGTGTTCCCATCTACCCAATGGGCACCGGCGTCACCCGCCCGCGCAACGTCGCGCTGCTCGGCGCGATCAAGTTCTGAGGGGGATCACACGATGGACTGGCACTTCTTCGAGAGCGCTGCGCCGCACGCCTATCTCGCGACCACGCCGCCCGATGTCGATCCGCTCGAGACGGCGAAGGCCGGCGCGCCCGTCTTCGTGCGGCGGCCCGACAACGCCACCGAGATGGCGCCGCCGGAGAAGCAGGATGGGTTCGTCCGCTGCTTCGTCGACGGCGCCTGGCAGCAGGTGGCGGACCACCGCGGCGAGACCTGGTACGACGCCAATGGCAACCCGGTGATCGTCCGCGCCCTCGGCGACCCGGCGGAAGCCGGCCTGAGCGCGGACGCCCCGCCGCCGCCGAGCCGCTGGCAGGTGTCGCGCCGCACGATCGTCAAGCGCCTGGCAGCGGCCGGTGCGCTCGATGCCGCCGAGGCGGCGCTGAACGCCGCCGACAGCGAGACGCGCTGGCGCTGGAACACGGTCGACACGGTCGGCGGCGTCTTCAGCGACGACGCCGCGACGCGCGCGCTGCTTGCGGCGATCGGCGCCGACCCGCAGACGATCCTGGCGACGGAATGAGGGAGGTCGGGGCGCTCGGCTATCCGGCGGCCGGCCGCAACCGCGCCCGCCGCACGCGCGTCACGCGCCGCGTTCGATGATCGCCATGTTGGTGATGATCGTCACCCGGGAAATCGGCAGTTGGGTGGTGCCGGAGGCGAGCGCACTTTGTCCGTGGTCGATGAGCTGCTTGACGAAGCCGACCAGGCCGTTGGTGTGGCTGGCGAAGTCCTTGATGTTCTGTTTCCGGTCGACCAGGGGCGGGGCAACGAATTTCCGGGCATCGTCGAAGGCCGAGATGTGCTCGACCAGAAACGCCGCGCAGATGTCCTCGATGACGTAGCTTCGTCCCGGCTTCACGGCATCGAAGAGGCCGACGAAGGAGCGCTTGGCGAAACGCCCGACATGGGCGCAATCGTCGACCACCAGATCGAGCGCGCCGCCGGCGATCTGCCGGACCTTCGCCAGGGTGGCCGGGTCGTCCTGGCTTCCGCTGACGAAGTGGAGGCGCGGGCTTTCGGCGACGGCGGCCGGGGCCGTCGGGGCGAGGTCGACGCCGATGATCGTCGCATTGGGCAGATAGTCGCGCCACACCAGCATCGATGCGCCCGAGGCCACGCCGAATTCGACGATCTTGAGGGGTTCGTTTCTGATCGGACCCAGCAGGCGCTCGTATTCCGCAAAGTAGATCAGCGGCTTTCTGGTGGTGTCGCCCGGAGCATAGTAGCGGTCAGCGACAGCATTCATGTCTTGTCCGAGCATGCGACAGGGCTCCGGCGGATCGTTGGCAGGCGGTCTTAGGCGCAACCGGCGCCGTTATCAACCGAGGTTCCCAAGCATGTCCGAAGCAACGACGGCGTCGCCGGCGCTGATCCCGTTCACCGCGCGGCACGAGGGCCGCGTCCACAAAGCCTACCGGGATTCCGGCGGCGTGGTGACCATCGGCATCGGCTTCACCAGCCTGTCGAAGACCTTCGCCGCCTGGTGGCAACAGGCGCACGGCCACAAGCTGAAGATCGGCGACACGATCACCGATGCCGAGTGCGACCTGCTGCTCGGCAAGCTCATCGCCGAGGAATATGCGCCGCCGGTGGCCAAGCGCTTCACGGGCACCGGCATCCAGCAGCAGGAATTCGACGCCGCCACCGACATGAGCTTCAACTGCGGACCGCGGTCGCTCACCTGGAGCTGGGCGTCGCGGCTCGCCGCGCGCAAGCTCGCCGACGCGGCAGCGCGGCTGAAGACGACGGCGATCGACCGCCGGCGGCAAGACGCTCTCCGGGCTCGTGCGCCGGCGCGCCGACGCGGCGCGGCTGATGCTGACCGGCGACTACGGCAGCGGCGCCGCGTCCCAGTCCACGGGCAAGGCCGATATCGCCGCCTATCAGCAGCAGCTCGCCACGCTCGGCCTCTACACCGGCGCCGTCGATGGCGTTGCCGGCGACCTGACCACGGCGGCGGTCAAGGCGTTCCAGCGCGGCAACGATCTGGTCGTCGACGGTGTCGTCGGCCCGGCCACGCGCGCGGCGCTGACGCGGGCCGTGGAGGCCAAGGCGGCGAAGCAGGTGGTGGTTGCCGCGCCCGCGGCCGGCGCTGCCGCCGGTGGCGCCGTGGAGGCGCAGGGGCAGGCCGCCCAGGTCGACTGGTCGACGCTGGTGACCGCGCTCGAATGGGGGCTGGCGATCGGCGCCGTCCTGCTCGTCGGCACCCTGATCTGGCGCAACCGCGGCGTCATCCTCGGCAGGCGCACGCCGGCCTGACGGCCGTGCCTGCGACCAGCGAAAACAGCGAATAGGAAACGGAGGCTCCGTCGATGACCGCTGTCGTCATGCGCATCCTGCTCCGCTATCTGGCGGGCATTCTCGTCGCCAAGGGCCTGCTGGCGCCCGACCTCGGTTCCGGCCTGGCCACCGATCCCGATGTCGTCAACGTCGCCACCGCCGGTGCCGGCATCGCCCTCGGCGCGCTCTCCGAAGGGTGGTACTGGCTGGCCAGGCGGTTCGGCTGGGGGACCTGAGATGCTCGCCTGGGTTGTCGGCGCTGTCCTCAAGATCGCGTCCGGCGGGCTGCTCGACAGGGTCCTCGCTGCGCTCAAGGCCGAGAGCGACAGCGCCGTCGAGCGCGAGCGCATCACGGCCGCGGTGGCGATCGAGCAGGTCAAGGCGGAACTCGGCCGCCGCCAGGCGCAGCGCGACGTGCTGGTCGCCGAGCAGGGGCGGGCGGTCACCGCCCTGATGCGGCCGGCCTTCGCCTACCCGCTGGCGGTCTACTACGCCGCCGTGATCGCCGACTCGCTGTTCCATTTCACCTGGAACGTCGCCGCCTTGCCGGCGCCGATCGGCGACTGGTCCGGCTGGATCATTTCTGCGATCTTCCTCTCCGAAAGCGGCGAGCGCATCACCCGGACCATCGTCGGCCGGCGGGCGGGATAGCCGGGCTCGACACCGCATTCAGGGCGCATTCATCTAGACGTGGCTATCTGACGGGCATGTTGAGAAGGATCGTCGCAGGGCCGGCCGTGGCGGCCGCGTTGCTGGCCGCGGCAGGCCCGGCAGCCGGCGCTCCGGGCTGCCTCGACGACGCCCAGGCGCGCCAGGCCTTCGCCAGCCACCAGGCGCTGCCGCTCGCCGCCTTCCTCGCCGCCATCGCCGCGGCGGTCGGCGGCGGCAACCCGGCCGACGCCCAGCTTTGCCGGGCCGGCGGCCATCTGGTGTGGCGGGTGGTGTGGCTGAGCGGCGGCGGGCAGAAGACGATCAACGTCGATGCGCTGACCGGCGCCATTCGCTGACGGAGGTGTGGCAGGCATGCGCGTGCTGGTGGTCGAGGACGATGGCGATCTGAACCGGCAGCTGTCGGAGGCGCTGAAGGAGGCGGGCTATGCCGTCGACAGCGCCACGGACGGCGAGGAGGGGCACTTCCTCGGCGACACCGAACCCTATGACATGGTCGTGCTCGACATCGGCCTGCCGGTGCTCGACGGCATTTCGGTCCTCGAGAAATGGCGGCGCGACGGCCGCAACATGCCGGTGCTCATCCTCACCGCCCGCGACCGCTGGAGCGACAAGGTGCAGGGCATCGACGCCGGCGCCGACGACTACGTCGCCAAGCCCTTCCACATCGAGGAGGTGCTCGCCCGCGTCCGCGCGCTGGTGCGCCGCGCCGCCGGCCATGCCTCCAACGAGATCGAATGCGGGCCCGTGCGCCTCGACAGCCGGGCCGGGCGGGTGACCGTCGACGGCAACCCGGTCAAGCTCACCTCCCACGAATACCGCGTGCTCGAATACCTGATGCACCACCGCGACCGCGTGGTGTCGCGCAGCGAACTGATCGAGCACCTCTACGACCAGGACTTCGACCGGGATTCCAACACCATCGAGGTCTTCGTCGGCCGGCTGCGCAAAAAGATCCCCTCCGCCATCATCGAAACCGTGCGCGGGCTCGGCTACCGCATCGTCGAACCGGGCGATGCGGCTTAATTCGCTCGCCGCGCGCCTGATCGCCGCTGCGACGCTGTGGAGCGTGGCGGCGCTGATCGTCGCCGGCCTCATCCTCACCAATCTCTATCGCCAGTCGGTCGAACAGGGCTTCGACGAGCGCCTCAACGTCTATCTGCAGACGCTGATCGGCGCGCTCGGCGCCGAGGACCCCGCCCAGCCGCTCGCCGACCCCGGCAATCTCGGCGAGCAGCGCTTCGAGCTGATCTATTCCGGCTGGTACTGGCAGGTGCGCCGCGCCGATAGCGGACAGGTGGTGCTGGGCTCGCACTCGCTGCTCTCCGACAGCCTCGACTTGAGCAAGGCGCCGGGCAGGTCCATCAGCCCCGGCGTCACCGCCGGCAACATGCCCGGGCCGACCGGCAAGCCGCTGCGCTTCCTCACCCGCCGGATCACGCTGGAGGGCGGCCGCACGTTCGACTTCACCGTCGCCGGCGACGCCGGCGAGCTCGAACGCCAGACGTTCTCCTTCGCCACCAGCGTGACCATCACGCTGGCGATCTTCGGCCTCGGCCTGATCGCCGCGACGCTCATCCAGATCCGCTGGGGCCTGAGGCCGCTCGACAGCGTGCGCCATGCGCTGAGCGAGCTGAGAAGCGGCCGGCGGACCCGCATCGCCGGCGATTTTCCCTCCGAAATCTCCCCCCTGGTCAAAGAGTTGAACGCGGTTCTTGAATCGAATCAGGAGGTTGTCGACCGCGCCCGCACCCAGGTCGGCAATCTCGCCCACGCCCTCAAGACGCCGCTCAGCGTCGTCATCAACGAGGCGCGGGCGAGCCACGACCCGGCGGCGCTGAAGATCGTCGAGCAGACCGAACTGATGCGCCGGCAGGTCAACCACTATCTCGACCGCGCCCGCATCGCCGCCCAGAGCGACGTGATCGGCGTGATCACCGAGGTCGAGCCGGTGATCGACCGGCTGGTGCGCGTCATGAGCCGCCTCTACGACGAGCGCGGCATCAAGCTGATCAGCGACGTGCCCGAAGGCGCCCGCTTCCGCGGCGAGCAGCAGGACTTCGAGGAGATCGTCGGCAATCTCGTCGACAACGCCTGCAAGTGGGCGAAAACCAAGGTCTCGGTGACCGCCGCCTATCGCGCGCCGGTCGGCCTCGACGACGCGGGCATGCTCGAACTCCACATCGACGACGACGGGCCGGGCTTGACCGAGGACGAGATCGCCGAGGTGACGACGCGCGGCCACCGGCTCGACGAGACCAAGCCGGGATCGGGGCTGGGGCTGTCGATCGTTACCGATCTGGTGGCCCTCTATCGCGGAGAATTGCGCTTCGACCGCTCGCGTGCCGGCGGCCTGTGCGCCAACGTGGCGTTGCCCGCCGCATGAGCGAGCATTTGCCAAAACGTCTCATTTCCGCCATTGGCAGGTGGAATGGTGATTCAGGCCCGGCAGGGGGATCGGAGCAGGTCGCATGAATCGCGTGAACGGCGTCGTGGTCGCCGGCATGATTTTGGCGCTCGCCGGCTGTGCCAGTTCCGGTTCGATCGTCGGATCGATCGCCGGGACGCCGCACGTCCAGGGCGGCCTCGCCGGCAGCGAGATCGGCAAGGCCCTCAGCCCCGGCGATCGCGGCCGCGCGCTGGCCGCCGAATACCGGGCGCTGGAATACGGTCGCGCCGGCGCCACCACCCCGTGGAGCGACACCCTGACCGGCCACTATGGCGAGGTCGTGCCAGGGTCGTCTTACAAGGTCAACGACACCACGTGCCGCGAATATGTTCACGTCATCACCGTCAACGGCCGCTCCGAGACCGGCCGCGGGACCGCCTGCCGCAAGGCCGACGGAAACTGGCAGACGGTGAGCTGACCGCGCCCGGAAAGGCTTTCCGCGACGCTTTGTCCGCAGTAAAGCCACGGGCGCCAAGGGTATTGACCGTCCCACACTCATGATCGCGCTCTGGATCGCCATGGCCGTTCTGGCGGCCGCCACCTCCGTATCGGTGCTTGCGCCGCTCTACCGGGCCGCCCGCGCCGCCCGCTCCGAGCGCGCCCAGGCGCTGGCGATCTATCGCGACCAGCTCGGCGAGGTGGAGCGCGACCTCGACCGCGGCGTCATCGGCGAGACCGAGGCCGAGGCGGCGCGCACCGAGATTTCCCGCCGCCTGATCCGCGCCGGCCACGAGCCGGACGAGGACGCCACCGCGGGCAGCGCCGGCGCGCGCCGCTTCGCCACCTATGCCGTCATCGCCATGCCGCTGGCGGCGCTCGCCTTCTATCTTTTCGTCGGCTCGCCGGAGATGCCGGGCGAGCCGCTTGCCGCGCGCCTCGCCGCGCCGGTCGACCGCCAGGACATCCCGACCCTGGTCGCCCGCATCGAGGCGCATCTCGCCACCGATCCCAACGACGCCAAGGGCTGGCAGGTGGTGGCCCCGGTCTACCTGCGCCTCGGCCGCTTCGACGACGCGGTCAAGGCCTACGGCAACATCATCCGGCTGGTCGGTTCGACCGCCGACACCGAAGCCGATCTCGGCGAAGCGATCGTCAGCGCCAACGCCGGCACGGTCACCGCCGACGCGCGCGCCGCCTTCACGCGCGCCGCCGGGCTCGATCCGACGGCGGTCAGGCCGCGCTTCTATCTGGCCCTGGCGCTCGGCCAGGACGGCAAGACCGAGGCGGCGATCGCCGCCTGGCAGGCGCTGCTCGACGGCGCCCCGAAGACGGCGCCCTGGGTCGCGGTCGCCGAGGGCGAGCTCGCCAAGCTCCAGGGCGGTGCCGGGTCCGCTGCCACGGCCGGTGCGGCACAGCCGCCCGGACCGAGCGCCGCCGACGTCAAGGCCGCCGGTGCCATGTCGGAATCCGACCGCCTGGCGATGATCGAGGGGATGGTGGCGCAGCTTGCCGCCAAGCTCGACGACAATCCCGCCGACGGCGCCGGGTGGGCTCGCCTGATCCGCTCCTATATGGTTCTGGGCAAGGCGGACGATGCGCGGGCGGCGCTCGCCAAGGCGCGCACCGCGCTTGCCGGCGATGCGACGGCGCTGGCCGGCGTCAACCAGGCGGCCAAGGCCGCGGGAGTTCCGGAATGACCATGGTCGCGCCGCGGCGGACGGGGATGACGCGCAAGCAGCGGCGGCTGATGCTGATCGGCCTTGCCGGGATCGTTCTGGCGCTGGCCGTCGGGCTGATGCTCTATGCGCTCTCCGACCGCATCGTCTTCTTCAACTCGCCGACCGACGTCGCCGACGGCAAGCTGCCGCCGGGCACCCGCATCCGCCTCGGCGGCATGGTGGAGGACGGCAGCCTCAAGAAGGGCGCCGACGGCAAGGTGAGCTTCATCGTCACCGACGGCAGCGCCTCGGTGCCGGTCACCTACACCGGCATCCTCCCCGACCTGTTCCGCGAAGGGCAGGGGGTGGTCACCGAAGGGACGCTGACGCCGGGGCGCGGCCTCGATGCCGATACCGTGCTGGCCAAGCACGACGAACGCTACATGCCGAAAGAGGTGGTCGATGCGCTGAAGGCGCAGGGCCGCTGGGGCGAGACGGCGGAAACCGCCAAGGCGGCGCAGGCGAAATGATGGCGGCCGGGCTCCCCCTCACCCTGTCCATCGCCCGCCGGGGAGAGGGGACGGATGCGGCAATGCCCCGGCCGTGCTGCTGGAGGGGAATGCCGTGATACCTGAACTCGGCCATTTCGCGCTGGTGCTGGCGCTGTTCCTGGCGCTGGTCCAGTCGACGGTGCCCTTCTACGGCGCGCTCAAGGGCGACCGCAAGCTGACCGCGATGGCCGCACCGGCGTCGCTGACCCTGTTCCTGCTCGTCGGCATCGCCTTCGCCTCGCTGGTCCAGGCGCACGTCGTCTCCGACTTCTCGGTGCTGAACGTCGCCGAGAACTCCAACTCGAAGCTCTCGCTGCTCTACAAGATCACCGGCGTGTGGGGGAACCACGAGGGCTCGATGCTCCTCTGGGTGCTGATCCTGGCGCTCTTCGGGGCGCTGGTGGCGGCCTTCGGGGCCAACCTGCCCGACCGGCTGAAGGCGCTGGTGCTCTCCGTGCAGGGCTGGATCGGCTTCGCCTTCCTGCTCTTCATCCTGACCACCTCCAACCCGTTCCTGCGCCTGTCGCCGGCGCCGATCGAGGGCCGCGACCTCAATCCGGTCCTCCAGGACATCGGCTTGGCCATCCATCCGCCGCTCCTCTATCTCGGCTACGTCGGCTGCTCGATCTCCTTCTCCTTCGCCGTCGCGGCGCTGATCGAGGGGCATATCGACGCCGCCTGGGCGCGCTGGGCGCGGCCGTGGACGCTGGCCGCCTGGATGTTCCTCACCGTCGGCATCGCCATGGGCTCCTACTGGGCCTACTACGAGCTTGGCTGGGGCGGCTTCTGGTTCTGGGACCCGGTCGAGAACGCCTCGCTGATGCCGTGGCTGGTGGCGACCGCGCTGCTTCATTCGGCGATCGTCATGGAGAAGCGCGACGCGCTGAAGATCTGGACCATCCTGCTGGCCATCCTCGCCTTCTCGCTGAGCCTGATCGGCACCTTCCTGGTGCGCTCCGGCGTGCTGACCTCGGTGCACGCCTTCGCCTCGGACCCCACCCGCGGCGTCTTCATCCTGCTCATCCTGTGCGTGTTCATCGGCGGCGCGCTGGCGCTCTTCGCCACGCGGGCCGGGGCGCTGGCGCCCGGCGGCGTCTTCGCGCCGATCAGCCGGGAAGGGGCGCTCATCGTCAACAACGTGTTCCTCACGGCGGCGGCGGCGACCGTGGTCGTCGGCACGCTCTATCCGCTGGCTCTGGAAGCGCTGACCGGTGCCAAGATCTCGGTCGGGGCGCCCTTCTTCAATCTCACCTTCGTTCCGCTGGTGGCGCCGCTTCTCGTCCTCGTGCCCTTCGGTCCGCTGCTCGCCTGGAAACGCGGCGACCTGCTGGCCGCGACCCAGCGCCTGATGGCGGCCTTCGGCATCGCACTGGCCGGCGCCATCGTCGCCGGGCGCCTTCGCCGGCTTCCACAACGCGCTCGCCCTGCTCGGCATCGGACTGGGCGTCTGGCTGATCGCCGGCGCGCTCTCCGAGCTGGCCTTCCGCATCAAGCTCGGCAGCCTCGCCCCCGGCGACAGCCTGCGCCGCGCCCTCGGCCTGCCGCGCTCGGCCTATGGCACCACGCTCGCCCATGCCGGCCTTGGCCTGACGGTGCTCGGCATCGTCGCCGCGACCACCTGGCAGGGCGAGATCATCCGCTCGATGAAGCCGGGCGACACCCAGGCGCTCGCCGGCTACGAACTGACCCTCGACGGCTTCGTCGATCGCGCCGGCTCCAACTATCAGGAGACCGCGGTCAAGTTCACCGTGCGCCGCGGCGGCAGCACGGTCGCCGTCATGGAACCGGCCAAGCGCCGCTTCGATGCACGCGGCATGGACACCACCGAATCGGCGATCCGCACCATCGGTTTCTCCCAGCTCTATCTGTCCATCGGCGACATCGCCGCCGACGGCACGGTGACGGCGCGGCTCTACTGGAAGCCGATGGTGACGCTGATCTGGCTGGGCGCGCTGGTCATGGCCTTGGGCGGCCTCATGTCGCTGAGCGACCGGCGCCTGCGCGTCGGCGCACCGCGGCCGGCCCGGCGCCCCCAGGCCGCGCCGGCGGAGTAGGCACCATGCGGCGGCTGGCAGCGCTGGCGGTCCTCATCTGCGGTCTGCTCGCGGCCGTGCCGGCGTTCGCCGTCAATCCCGACGAGATGCTCAAGGACCCGGTGCTGGAAGCCCGCGCCCGGGCGCTGTCGCAGGAGTTGCGCTGCCTGGTCTGCCAGAACGAATCGATCGACGCCTCGGACGCCGCGCTGGCCCACGACATCCGCGTGCTGCTGCGCGAGCGCCTGCAGAAGGGCGATAGCGACAGCCAGGCGATCGACTATCTGGTTGCCCGCTACGGCGAGTTCATCCTGCTGAAACCCCGCTTCAACGGCCACACCTGGGCCTTGTGGCTGGTGCCGCCGGGCGTCCTGGCCATCGGCGGGCTGGCGGCCGCCGCCTTCTTCTGGAAGCGGCGCAAGCGGCCGGCGGCGCCGGCACCGCTGGACGCGGCGGAACAGGCCGATGTCGCCCGCCTGATGGCCGAAGACGGCTGAAAAAAGCGCCGAAATCCCCCTCACATTACCGAAATTTAACGTGGCCGACAGAGGCCCGTAAGGTCGCCATCGCCATAGTGCCTGCCAGCCCGACACCGGCGAGCGGGGACGGTGTCGACCGAGGACAAAGGACGGAGACCTTCATGAACAGCCCAATTTCCCCCAAGAGGCACCTGCGCGCGTTCGCGCTGGGCGGCACCGCTCTGGCGCTTGTGCTGGCCGGTGGCGTGCTCGGCGGGTCGCTCGATCTGATGCGCTCGACGCCGGCTCTCGCCGATGCCGTGCAGGTCCAGGGCGTGCAGATTCCGAGCTTCGCCGATCTCGTCGCCAAGGTGAACCCGGCCGTCGTCAGCGTGCGCGTCAAGTCGGCGCAGCCCGAACTGTCGGCCGACAACCAGGACTTCCCCTTCCAGTTTCAGCCCGGTTCGCCGATGGAGCGGTTCTTCCGCCAGTTCCGTCAGATGAACCCGAACGACAACAACGACCAGCAGCAGCAGCAGCATCCGCGCGGCTTCTCGATGAGCCTCGGCTCCGGCTTCTTCATCTCGGAGGACGGCTACCTGGTCACCAACAACCACGTCGTCGACAAGGGCTCGTCGTTCACCGTCGTGCTTGACGACGGCACCGAGCTGCCGGCCAAGGTGATCGGCACCGACGACAAGACCGACCTGGCGCTGCTCAAGGTCGACGATTCCTCGCGCAAGTTCACCTACGTCAAGTTTGCCGATGGCAAGCCGCGTGTCGGCGACTGGGTGGTCGCGGTCGGCAATCCGTTCGGCCTCGGCGGCACCGTCACGGCCGGCATCGTTTCGGCCGAGGGTCGTCAGATCGGCGGTCCCTACGACGACTACATCCAGATCGACGCTCCGGTGAACCGCGGCAATTCCGGCGGCCCGACCTTCAACGTCAACGGCGAGGTCATCGGCGTCAACACGGCCATCTACTCGCCGTCGGGCGGCAGCGTCGGCATCGCCTTCGACATCCCCGCCCAGACCGTCTCCAGCGTCGTCAACGACCTGATGAAGAACGGCGCGGTGGTGCGCGGCTGGCTCGGCGTGCAGATCCAGTCCGTCGACCAGGGCATTGCCGACAGCCTCGGCCTCAAGCAGGCGGAAGGCGCCATCGTCGGCGAGGTCCAGGACGGCAGCCCGGCGCAGAAGGCGGGCTTCAAGGTCGGCGACGCGATCACCGCGGTCAACGGCCAGCCGGTCAAGGACTCGCGCGATCTGGCGCTGAAGATCTCGCAGATGAATCCGGGCTCCAAGGTGTCCGTCACCTACTGGCGCAGTGGCAACAGCCACGACGTCGACGTGACCCTCGGCAAGCTGCCCGACACCGCCAAAATGGCGTCGGCCGACCAGGGCAACGGCCCGGCGGTGCAGCCGACGGCGGACATCAAGGACTTCGGCCTGACCCTCAGCCCCGACACCAACAGCCAGGACGGCGGCGTCGTGATCTCCGACGTCGATCCGACCGGCCAGGCGGCGGAGCATGGCCTGCAGCCCGGAGACGTCATTCTTTCGGTCGGCTCCAAGTCGGTCAATTCCCCCGCCGACGTGGAGAAGATCGTGGCAGACGCCAAGGCCGGTGGCCACAAGGCGGTCCTGCTCAGGATCAAGTCCGGCGACCAGACCCAGTTTGTCGCTCTGACATTCGCACAGACTTGACCAACGCGAGAGGCGGAAGCGCTCTATCGTCGCCCCGAGACTTCCGCTTTTGCGTGGACGGCAGGCCGGCCCCCCGGCCTGCCGTTCTTTTATCCGGGGCTGCATAATCCATCGTCAGTGACTATCTTCGCGCCATGCGTATTCTCCTGATCGAAGACGACCGCGAGGCCGCCGCCTACCTCTCCAAGGCTCTGCGTGAAGCCGGCCACGTCGCCGACCACGCTGCCGACGGGGACGTCGGCGCCGCCATGGCCGCCGACGGCGGCTACGACGTTCTGGTGGTCGACCGCATGCTGCCCAAACGCGACGGGCTGTCGATCGTCGAGGAACTGCGCAAGCGCGGCGACCCGACGCCGGCCCTTTTCCTCTCCGCCCTCGGCCAGGTCGACGACCGCGTCGCCGGCCTGCGCGCCGGTGGCGACGACTACCTTGGCAAGCCCTATGCCTTCTCCGAGCTGCTCGCCCGCGTCGAGGCGCTCGGCCGCCGCCAGAAGCCGGGCACCGCCGAGACCGTCTACCGCGTCGGCGACCTCGAGCTCGACCGGCTCGGCCACACCGTCACCCGCTCCAGCCAGGTGATCCCGCTGCAGCCGCGCGAGTTCCGCCTGCTCGAATACCTGATGAAGAACGCCGGCCAGGTGGTCACCCGCACCATGCTGCTCGAGAACGTCTGGGACTATCACTTCGATCCGCAGACCAACGTCATCGATGTGCACGTCTCGCGCCTGCGCGCGAAGATCGACAAGGGCTTCGGCGAGCCGCTGCTGCACACCGTACGCGGCGCCGGATACATGATCCGTGACGCCACTCGGTAAGGTCGTTCGCACCACCGCCTTCAAGCTGTCGGCGATCTATATCGCGGTCTTCACGATCTTCGCCGTCGCCTTCGTCGTCTATATCTCCTATGCCACCGACGAGGTGCTCACCCAGCAGCTGCGCCAGACCATCGCCGCCGATCTGGCCGGGCTCGCCGACCAGGCGCGCTCCGGCGGCCTGGTCGGACTGGTCGACGCCATCGAGGTGCGCAGCCGCCAGCCGGGCGCCAGCCTCTACCTGATCACCGACGCCTCCAACCATCCGCTCGCCGGCAACGTCTCCGACGTCCCCCAGAGCCTCCTCGATCAGGCGAGCGACAATCCCATCATCGTCAGCTACAAGCGTTTTGCCGGCGAACGCCAGGTCGCATTTCGCGCTCGTCCAGCTCGTCAACCTGCCCGGCGGCTACCACATGCTGGTCGGCCGCGACCTCGGCGAGCGCGAGCAGTTCCGCCACATCGTCGCGCAGGCGCTGGCCTGGGCGCTGGCGCTGATGATCGGCCTGGCGGCGCTGTCGTGGGTGTTCGTCAGCCGGCGGGTGCTGAAGCGCATCGATTCGCTGTCGGCGTCGAGCCGCAAGATCATGAGCGGCGATCTGTCCGGCCGCCTGGAGGTGACCGGCAGCGGCGACGAGTTCGACCGCCTCGCCGACAGCCTCAACGCCATGCTCGAGCGCATCGAGCACCTGCTCTATGGCCTCAAGGACGTTTCCGACAACATCGCCCACGACCTGAAGACGCCGCTGACCCGCCTCAGGAACCGGGTCGAGGCGGCGCTCGCCGGCCCTGCCGACGCCGACAAGTACCGCTCCGCCCTGGAGGCGACGATCGAGGAATCCGATCATCTCATCCAGACCTTCAACGCGCTGCTGATGATCGCCCGCATCGAGGCGGGCTCGCCCGACGGCTCGATGACCGCCCTCGATTCGCGCGAGATCGTTCAGGACGTCGCCGACCTCTACGAGCCGGTTGCCGAGGAGAGCGGCGTCGAACTGCACGTCGAGACGCCGGAGGCGGTGACCTTCAAGGGCAGCCGCGAGCTGCTCGGCCAGGCACTCGCCAACCTCATCGACAACGCCATCAAGTACGGCGACATCTGCGGCGCCGAACGCACGCCGCGCATCACCATCTCGACCGCCCGCGACGGCGCCAGCGTCGTCTTCCGCGTCGCCGACAACGGGCCGGGCATCCCCGCCGGCGACCGCGAGCGCGTGCTGCAGCGCTTCGTGCGCCTGGAAGAAAGCCGTTCGCAGCCGGGCAGCGGCCTCGGCCTCAGTCTTGTCGCGGCGGTCGCGCGCCTGCACCATGGGACGCTCGAACTCGGTGACGGCAACCCGGGTCTCGTCGTCACCATCCGCTTGCCGATCGAATGACCGCGCAATGGCCGCTGCCACAGGGAAGCCGCAGGCTTCCACAACCCGATCCGGACGGTCCCTGGCCGAGCGCCTGGCGCCGCGGCTGAGACCCGCCAACGCCGCCCGGACGAAGGCGCGGATGGCCGAACTCGCCGCCGCGGCCGGCGAAGCCGGCAGCGACAAGGCGGTCGCCGGCGCGCTGGCGCGGCCGCAGGTGGCGGCCTTCCTCGCCGCCGTCATGGATTGCGCGCCGTTCCTGCGCTCCCTCATCCTCGCCGATCCCGCCCGCATCGCCCGGCTCGTCGCCGCCGATCCCGCCACCCGCATGCGCGGCCTCACCGCCACCATCCGCCGGGCGTGGAAGACGGGCGATGCCGCCGGGCTGATGGCGGTGCTCCGCCGCGGCCGCCAGGAGACGGCGCTGGTCACCGCGCTTGCCGACCTCGGCGGCGTCTGGGACGTGGTGCAGGTGACGGCGGCGCTGACCGGCTTCGCCGAAGCCGCGGTGGAAACGGCGGTGCGCTTCGTCCTGCGCGAAACCGCCGAAGCCGGCCGCATTGTCCTCGCCGACCCGCAAGCACCGGAGGCGGGCAGCGGCTGGATCGTCCTCGGCATGGGCAAGTTCGGCGCCGGCGAGCTGAACTATTCCAGCGACATCGACCTGATCGTGCTTTTCGACGAGGCCACGGTGCGGCCGGCCGACGGCGTCGAGCCGACGACGCTGTTCGTGCGCATGACCCAGCGGCTGGTCGCGCTCCTGCAGGAGCACACCGCCGACGGCTATGTCTTCCGCACCGACCTGCGGCTGCGCCCCGACCCCGGCTCGACCAACATCGCCATGGCCACCGAGGCGGCGCTGCAATACTACGAGAGCCTCGGCCAGAACTGGGAGCGCGCGGCGCTGATCAAGGCGCGCCCGGTCGCCGGCGACAAGCCGGCGGGGGAGGCCTTCCTCGCCGAACTCACCCCCTACATCTGGCGCAAGTATCTCGATTTCGCGGCGATCGCCGACATCCATTCGATCAAGCGCCAGATCCACGACCATCGTGGCCATGCCGTGGTGGCGGTCGCCGGCCACAACATCAAGCTCGGCCGCGGCGGCATCCGCGAGATCGAGTTCTTCGTCCAGACCCAGCAACTGATCGCCGGCGGCCGCCAGCCCGAACTGCGCGGCCGCCGCACGCTCGACATGCTGAAGGCGCTGGCCAAGTTCGGCTGGATCGACGCCGCCACCCGCGACGAGATGAGCGCCGCCTATGCCGCGCTCCGCCAGATCGAGCACTGCCTGCAGATGATCAACGACGCCCAGACCCACACGCTCCCCGAGGATGCCGAGGGTCTGGCCGTGGTTGCCCGCATGGCCGGCTACCGCAACGCCGGCGCCTTCGAGAAGGCGGTGGCCAAGACCCTGACCACGGTCCGCGACCGCTACGCGGCGCTGTTCGAGAAGGCGCCGACCCTGACCTCGGCCGCCGGCAGCCTGTCGTTCACCGGCGACACCGACGATCCCGAGACGCTCGCCACCCTGACGGCGCTCGGCTACCGCAACCCGGCCGAGATCAGCCGCACCGTGCGCGGCTGGCACTTCGGCCGCTATCCGGCGACGCGCTCGGCCAGCGCCCGCGAACGGCTGACCGAGTTCGTGCCGGTGCTGCTCGAGGCGCTGGCCGGCGGCGAGGGCGCCGATGCGGCCTTCGCCGCCTTCGACCGCTTCCTCGCCCGCATGCCGGCCGGCGTCCAGCTGTTCTCGCTGCTGCAGACCAATAGCGGCCTCCTCAACCTGCTGGTGACGGTGCTGCAGACGGCGCCACGGCTGGCCGAGACCATCGTCCGCCGCGCCCATGTGATGGACGCGCTGCTCGACCCGGCGTTCTTCGGCACGCTTCCCGATGCGGCGCTGCTGCGCCAGCGCCTGGCGGAATCGCTCGCCGAGGCGCGCGACTTCGAGGACGTCCTCGACCGCGCCCGCATCTTCGGCCAGGAGCAGCAGTTCCTCATCGGCGTCCGCGTCCTCGCCGGCACCGTCAGCGTGCGCCAGGCGGGCTACGCCTACAGCGACCTCGCCGACGTGCTGCTTGCGGCGGTGTTCGACGCCACGATTGGCGAGTTCGAGCGGGCGCACGGCCGGATGAAGCGCGGCGCCGTCGCGCTGGTCGCCATGGGCAAGCTCGGCGGCCGCGAGATGACCGCGACCTCGGACGTCGATCTGATCCTGCTCTACGATTTCGACGAGGCGGCGGCGTCGTCGAGCGGCCAGCGACCGCTGCACGGCTCGCAGTACTACACCCGGCTGACCCAGCGGCTGGTCGCGGCGCTGTCGGCGCCGACCGCCGAAGGCACGCTCTACGCGGTCGATTTCCGCCTGCGGCCCTCGGGCAAGTCGGGGCCGCTGGCCACCCACATCGATGCCTTCGCCGCCTATCAGGAGCGGGCCGCCTGGACGTGGGAGCGCATGGCGCTCACCCGCGCCCGCCTGGTCGCTGGCGACCGCAAGCTGGTCAAGCGCGCCGCCGACGACATCCGCGCCGTCCTCACCACCCGCCGCGACGCCGGCAAGATCCTCGCCGACATCAGCGAGATGCGGGCCATGGTCGAGGAGGCCAAGGGCGGCGAGGGGGCCTGGGACCTGAAGCAGGCGCCGGGCGGCCTCGTCGACATCGAGTTCATCGCCCAGGCGCTCCTGCTGGTCAACGCCCACCGCTCCCCGCAACTGATCTCGACCGAGACCGAATCGGTGCTCACCGCCGCCGCGACGGCCGGCCTGCTGTCGCCGGCCGATGCCGACATCCTGCTGCCGGCGCTCGGTCTCTATCAGGCGCTGATCCAGATCGTCCGCCTCTGCCTCGATCAGCCGTTCGACCCCGACTCGGCGCCGCGGGCGCTTCTCGAGCGGCTGGCGCGGGCCGGCGAACTCCCCGATTTTGCCACCCTCGACGCCCACGTGCGCGCCACCGAAACGGCGGTGCGCGGGACATTCGAGCGGCTGATCGGAAGGGTGCTGGAAAAGCCGGCGACATAGTATAGTGCGGGGTGTCCGACCGGGCTTGTCCGGCGGCCTTTCGGGAGGTGCGCTATGAGGCGTGTCTTGCGTGGTTGCCAGGCAACCGTCGCGGCGTTCGTGCTGGGCGGGCTCAGCCCCGCCAATGCGGGCAATATGGTCTGGCAGTTCAGCCAGGACGAGGAATCGGCCTTTCTCGGCGTCGTCGACTCGACCGCCAAGGAGGGCGACGAGAACGATTATCCCTTCTACATGAGCTGTGCGGCCACCGGCGACGAGACGACGGTGATCTCCGACGTCAACGCCAAGGCACTCGGCGAATCGATCGCCAAGGGCGATGTGCCGTCGATCACCTACCTGCTCGACGGGCAGCAGCAGGACGACAGCGGCGGCGAGGTTGCCGACATCCGCTTCGACGAGATGTCCGGCTCCTGGCAGTACCTGATCGCCGGCGCCGACTACGACCTGCTGCTCACCGCCAAGAACGTCCGGGTGACGGGAGTGGGCGTCGACGTGCAATTGCCCGAAAAGGACCTTGCGGCCTCGCTGCAGAAGCTGAAGGCGGCCTGCGACACGCTGCTTTCGGGCGACGAGGGCGATCAGGGCAACGGTGACACGGGCGGCGGCGACACCGGCGGCGGCGATAGCGGCGGCGGCAACAGCAACGGCAGCGGCAACTGAGCGAGATGGTCGGCGGCTGACGCTCAGGCCGCCGACTGCTGGTGCGGCTTCCGACGGCGGCGGTTGGACCGGCAGGCGCACCGAGACCACGGTGCCGCGGCCGACGCGCGAGCGGATGCTCATGCGCCCGCCGTGGAGGGTGGCCAGCGACGCGGTGATGGCCAGGCCGAGGCCGGAGCCCCGGTGGCTTTTGGTGAACTGGTTGCTGACCTGCTCGAACGGGCGGCCGAGCTTCTTCAGCGCCTCGCGCGGGATGCCGATGCCGGTATCGGCGACGGTGAAGACGATGGCGTTGCCGGTGACCCGCGCCCTCAGGCGGATGCGTCCGCCCTGCGGCGTGAATTTCACCGCGTTCGACAACAGGTTGAGCATCACCTGCTTGAGCGCCCTGCGGTCGCCGCGCATCGACGGGCTGCTGACCGCATCGGCGGTGACCTCGATGTTCTGGGCGGCGGCCTGGGTGCGCACCACGCGCACCGATTCCTCGACCAGGTCGTCGAGGACGAGGTCCTCCAGATGCAGCGTCATGCGGCCGGCCTCGATGCGCGACATGTCGAGGACGTCGTTGATGACGCCGAGCAGGTAGGTGCCGCTGGCGTGGATGTCCTGGCAGTATTCCAGGTATTTCGGCGAGCCCAGTTCGCCGAACATGCCCGACTGCATGATTTCCGAGAAGCCGATGATGGCGTTGAGCGGCGTGCGCAGCTCGTGGCTGACATTGGCCAGGAACTCGGACTTGGTGCGGTTGGCCTCCTCGGCGCGGTCCTTCTCCTCGGCGTATTTCTCGGCGAGGTCGACCATCTGCTGCGCCTGCTGTTCCAGCTTCTGGCGCGACTGGCGGAGGTCGGCGATGGTCGCCATCAGCCGGCGCTCGCCTTCGATCAGCTTGCCTTCATGGCGCTTGAGCTGGGTGATGTCGGTACCCACCGACACGAAGCCGCCGTCCTTGGTCCGCCGTTCGTTGATCTGCAGCCAGCGGCCGTCCTCGAGCTGCAGCTCGAAGCTGCGGGCGCCGGCTTCTGGAATGTCGTCGGTAACCACCTGCGAGCGCACCACCGGCTTGCGCCCGGCGGCGATGACATCGGCGTAGGGCGTGCCCGGCGCCAGCACGACGTCGGGGATGCCGTGCAGCTGCTGGTACTTGGAATTGCACATGACGAGACGGTTTTCCGCGTCCCACAGGACGAAGGCCTCGGAGATCGTCTCGATGGCATCGCGCAGACGGATGTCGGCGGTCTTCGAGCGCTCGACCAGGCGCATCTGCTCGGTGACGTCGACGGCGATGCCGATCAGGTGCGGTTTCGGGCTGTCGCGGTCGATCAGCTCGGCGCGCACCCTCAGCCAGATCCAGCGGCCGTCGATGTGATGCATGCGGAACATGCGGTCGACCGTGGTTTCGCCGGCCTCGAACAGGGATTCGACCAGCGCCAGCAGGTCGCCGTCGTCGGGGTGGATCAGCCGGGCGACCTCGCCGAAGCCGAGCAGTCCGTCGCGCGTGTCGAGACCGATGATCTCGAACATCGAGCGCGACCAGAAGATGCGGGCGCTGGCCAGGTCCCAGTCCCACAGGCCGCAGCGGCCGCGGGCGAGCGCTGTCTCGAAGCGCGCCTGCGTCTCGCCGTAGATGCGGTCGGCCTCCGCCGCGCGCGCCGTCTGCGAGAAATAGCCGTAGAGGATGACCAGCAGGATGGCGCTGGTGCCGACGAAGATGGCGACGTTGAGCGAGACGTCGCTGCGCCACGGCCGGTAGATGCTGGACAGCGGCTCGAACACGGCGACGGCCCCGAAGGGCGCGGCGAGGTTGTGCAGCGCGGCGAAGGCCTTTTCGCCATCCGGCAGCGCCACCTCGAGGATGCCGGCGCGCTCGCCGAAGGTGGTGAGCAGCTGGGCGTCGCCGATGGCGCTGTCGAGCGGCTGGTTCTCCAGCGACAGGTTGCGCGGCGCGGTGGCGACGATGGTGCCGCCGGCGTCGGTGATGAGGATCTGGCGGCCGTCGCGGGTGGCGTCGGCGGGCAGGGCGTCGGCCAGCGTGTTGAGCGCGTCGGTACGCGTCGCCTGGTTGCCGGCGGCGGTATAGGCGTCGGCGAGGATGCGCACGATCATGCCGATCGACTTGCGCGCGTCGGTCTCGCGGTCGACGCGCAGCTCGTAGAGCTCGACGAAGCGCGCCAGGCCGACGATCAGCAGGAAGATGGCGATGAGGATGGGAATGAGCCGGCGAAGGAACGGTTCGGCGGCCAGGAGCTTACGGTAGGCGGGACCAGCGAGCAGTCGCGCGTGGCCCGAAAGTCCCGGGCGCCGCGATCCTCCGCTGGCTGATTTTGGATAACGCTTCGCCGCAGGCGGCAGTGCCGCCTCTGCCCGCGCCATGGCAGGCTCCCCTCGATTTCCGCCGCATGAATCCGGGAGACGCCACGCCCGAATTGATGTCATTTGAATTGAGACGATTCGGGTTGTCCAGTGGCGTAAACGATTTATTTACCAAGGCGCGTAGGGGCGTAGCGGGCTGCCGCGTATCGGTATTCGACCGATGCGCCGCGACGCGGTATGGTCGGCGCGGCGACTTGAGAAAGCGCGGGACATGACTCAAGCGACGATCAGTGGAGAGGGCCCGTCGGGGATCGGCGGATGGCTGATCCTGCCGGCCATCGGCATCGTCGTGGCGCCCGTCCAGTTCGCCAAGAACATCCTCGATTATTTCCCCGGGGTCGAACTGCTCGAACCGGGCACGCTGCTGCACACCATGACGATCGTCGAGATGCTCGCCTGGATCGGCTTCGCCATCCTGGCGACGATGACGGCAGTGCAGTTCTTCACGCGCCGCAGGAGCGCGCCGAGGCTCTACCGGGCGCTTCTCGTCGGCCAGCTGCTGTTCGTCCTCGCCGCCTACTGGGTGGCGGCGATCCTCTTCGACGCGCCCATATTCGACGTCGACTCCGGCTTTGCCATCGCCATGCTGCTGGCCGCCTGCGCCATCTGGATCCCGTATTTCCTCTATTCGGTCAGGGTGCGGAACACCTTCGTGCGATAGGGCCCTTTTCGCCGCCTATGCCAGCGTGCGTGTGACGATATCGCGCACGTCGGAGGACAGCGTTTCGGCCGCAGCGACGCGGGCGAGCGCCTGTTCGGCCAGCGCCCGGCGATGCGGTTCCAGCGCCCGCCACGAACGGAAACTGACCAGCAGCCGCGCCGCCGTCTGCGGATTGCGCCGGTCGAGATCGACCACGAAATCGGCGAGGAAGTCGTAGCCGGCGCCGTCGGCGCGGTTGAACTGGGTCTGGTTGGCACCGGCGAAGGAGCCGACCAGGGCCCGGATGCGATTGGGGTTGGCGATCGAGAAGGACGGGTGGCCGAGGAGTTCGCGCACCCGGGAGAGCGTCTCCGCTGCCGGCACGATCGCCTCGAAGGTCAGCCATTTGTCGAGGACCAGCGGATCGCCGCGATAACGGTCGTGGAAGGCTTCCAGCGCGTCGATGCGTTCGGGCAGCGCCGCCGCGGCCAGGATGCCCAGCGCCGCCGAGCGGTCGGTCATGTTGTCGGCACGGGCGAAGCGTTCCGTGACGCGGCGAACCGCCTCGGGATCGCCATTGGCGACCGCAAGGTCGAGGGCGGCGTTGGCGAGCGACCGGCGGCCGGCGGAGGCGGCGTCGGGCGAAAACGGCGTCGGCGTGGTCAACCGGTCGACGAGGCCGGCGAGGCGGGTGCCGATCCGGTCGGCGATGCGCGCCCGCACCTGGTTGCGAGCCGAGGCGATGGCGTCGGGGTCGACGTCGCGGCCGATTTCGCGGGCGATATCGGCTTCGCCCGGCAGCTGCAGCACCTGGGCGCGGAAGGCGGCTTCCAGATCCTCGCTCTCGGCGACATCGGCGAGCGCATCGATGAGCGCCACATCGAAATCGACGCTCTCGTCGCGTGCCGCATCGGCGGCGCCGCGCGTCAGCGAGCGCATGGCCAGCGTCTGCGCCGCCTGCCAGCGGTTGAACGGGTCGGCGTCGGTCCGCAGCAGAAACAGGAGGTCCGCCTCGGACAGGTCGATGTTGAGCCGCACCGGCGCCGAGAAACCGCGCAGCAGCGAGGGCACCGGCCGGCTGGAGACGCCGTGGAAGACGATCGTCTGGCTCGGCCGGGTGAGCTGGATCACGTCGCCGTCGACGGCGCCGCCGGTGGCCTTGTCGAAGGCGAGGTCGTCGCCGTTGTCGCCGACCAGCCCGAAGCGCACCGGGATGTGCTGCGCCTGCTTGCCCGGCTGGCCGGGGGTCGGCGGGCAGGATTGTTCGAGCGTCAGGGCGTAGGTCTTCTGGCGCGGGTCGTAGCTGCCCTTGGCGACGACTTCCGGCGTGCCCGCCTGGCTGTACCAGAGCTTGAACTGGGTCAGGTCGGTGGCCGTGGCGTCGGCGAAGGCGGCGAGGAAGTCCTCGATGGTGACGGCCTGGCCGTCGTGGCGCTCGAAATAGAGGTCCATGCCGGCGCGGAAGCCGTCGGCGCCCAGCACCGTTTTCAGCATGCGCACCACCTCCGCCCCCTTCTCGTAGACGGTCGGCGTGTAGAAGTTGTTGATCTCGTGATAGGTTTCGGGCCTGACCGGGTGGGCCAGCGGACCGGCGTCCTCGGGGAACTGGCGCGCCTGCAGCGTGCGCACGTCGGCGATGCGCTTGACCGGGCGCGAGCGCATGTCGGCGGAGAACTCCTGGTCGCGGAAGACGGTCAGCCCCTCCTTCAGACAAAGCTGGAACCAGTCGCGGCAAGTGATTCTGTCGCCGGTCCAATTGTGGAAGTACTCGTGGGCGATGACCCCCTCGATATGGCCGTAGTCGGCGTCGGTTGCGCTGTCCGGGTCGGCCAGCACGTACTTGTCGTTGAAGACGTTGAGGCCCTTGTTCTCCATCGCCCCCATGTTGAAGTCCGACACCGCGACGATGTTGAACACGTCGAGATCGTATTCGCGGCCGAAGGCGGTCTCGTCCCAGCGCATGGAGCGTTTCAGCGAATCCATCGCCCAGGCGCAGCGCGCCTCCTTGCCGTGCTCGCAATAGATGGCAAGCGCCACCCGGCGCCCCGACTGGGTGGTGAAGCTGTCGCTGAGCCGGCCGAGGTCGCCGGCGACCAGCGCGAACAGGTAGGACGGCTTGGGGAAGGGGTCGTACCACACCGCGTAGTGCCG
The DNA here is from genome assembly GCA_963784605.1 of uncultured Alphaproteobacteria bacterium. Classification (GTDB taxonomy): domain Bacteria; phylum Pseudomonadota; class Alphaproteobacteria; order Rhizobiales; family Kaistiaceae; genus CAVSRC01. The sequence goes on along the minus strand of CAWARW010000011.1, from coordinate 255,651 downwards.
GTCGGTGCCGGCGATGTCGCCGGATTCGGTCAGGTTGCCGTTGGCGAGCAGCACCGGCGCCAGGTCCTTCGGCGCCTCGATCCGCGTCGTGTAGATGGCCAGCACGTCCGGCCGGTCGAGGAAATAGGTGATGCGGCGGAAGCCCTCCGCCTCGCACTGGGTGCACCAGGTGCCGCTGGTCCGATAGAGGCCCATCAGCTTGGTATTGGCGGTGGGGTCGATCTCGGTGACGATTTCCAGCGTGAACGGTTCCTGCGGAACGTCGGCGATCGCCAGGTCCTGCGGCGTCGCCACGTAGCGGTCGCGCGTCAGCGCCGCCCCGTCGATGGCCACCGAGACCAGGTTCAGCTCGTCGCCGTCGAGTCTCAGCGCCGCGCCGCCGGTCATCGGCCGCACGGCCATGCGCGCGGTGACCCGCGTGGCGTGCGGATCGAGGCGGAAGTCGAGATCGACCGTGTCGATGGCGAAATCGGGGGCGCGATAATCCGCAAGGCGAACGGGGGCCGACTCAGTCTTCATGGGGTCTCAGGCTTTCAAAGGGGATCACACGGAGCGGATAGATAGCATGCCGGCCGCGGAAGGCGATTCCGCCGTGAATAATCCGGAATCCGGACAAAATTGAACGGGGCGACACCTCGCCGAATTGCAATCGCCGAATAGTCAGGATAATCAACGGAAAAGAGAAAAAGGGGAGCGCATTCGGGCGAGGACGCCGCGCGCTCGCCCAGGAGGGCGCTTACACATGTATCTTGGACTAGACATTGGCACGTCTTCGGTGAAGGCGGTGCTCATCGACGCTCGTCAGCGGGTTGTGGCGAGCGAAACATCGGACCTCGAAGTTTCCCGGCCCCATTCCGGATGGTCGGAGCAGGATCCGGAAAGCTGGTGGACGGCATGCGAGGCCGTGCTCGACAAGATGGCGGCCAAGAACCGGACGGCGCTCAGCGGCGTCAAGGGCATCGGCCTCTCCGGCCACATGCACGGCGCCACCCTGATCGACGCCGCCGACAAGCCGCTGCGTCCCTGCATCCTGTGGAACGACGTGCGCTCGGCCAAGGAAGCGGCGGAACTCGACGCCGATCCGCGCTTCCGCGCTATCACCGGCAACATCGTCTTCCCCGGCTTCACCGCGCCCAAGCTCGCCTGGGTGGCGCGCCACGAGCCTGAGGTCTTCGCCAAGGTGGCGAAGGTGCTGCTGCCCAAGGACTATGTCCGCCTGAAGCTGACCGGCGACTACGCCTCCGACATGTCGGACTCCGCCGGCACCTCGTGGCTCGACGTCGCCAAGCGCGACTGGAGCGACGATCTGTTGGCGGCGACCAAGCTCACGCGCGCCAACATGCCGGCGCTCTACGAGGGCTCGGCGGCGACCGGCACGCTGCGCGCCGAACTGGCCCAGCGCTGGGGCATGGCGGCGACCGTGGTGGTGGCCGGCGGCGGCGGCGACAACGCCGCCTCGGCCTGCGGCGTCGGCGTGGTCAAGCCCGGCACCGCCTTCGTCTCGCTCGGCACCTCCGGCGTGCTCTTCGTCTCCAATGCCCGCTTCTCGCCCGACCCGGCGACCGCCGTGCACGCCTTCTGCCACGCGGTGCCCGACACCTGGCACCAGATGGGCGTGATCCTGTCGGCGGCCGGCGCGCTCGAATGGCTGGCCGACGTCTTCTCGACCAGCGCTGCCGAGCTGACCAAGCCGCTGGAGAACGACATGAGCGGCCCCGGCGACGTCATCTTCCTGCCCTATCTCGGCGGCGAGCGCACGCCCCACAACGACGCCGCCATCCGCGGCAGCTTCGCCGGCCTCGGCTATGCCACCGACAAGACGGCGCTCACCCGCGCCGTGCTCGAAGGCGTCACCTTCGCCTTCGCCGACTGCCTGCGGGCGCTCACCGAAGCCGGTGCCAGCGTCGAGCGGGCGCTGGCGGTGGGCGGCGGCTCGCGCTCCCGCAAGTGGCTGCGCATCATCGCCAACGCGCTCAACATCGTCATCGACGTGCCCGAGGAGGGCGATTTCGGTGCCGGCCTCGGGGCCGCCCGCCTCGGCCTGATCGCCGCCGAAAATGCCGATCCGTTCGCCGTGTGCGCCCAGCCGGCCATCCGCGAGACGATCGAACCCGACAAAGACCTGGTTCCGGCCTACGCCGCGGCCTACGCGACGTACCGGAAGCTCTATCCCGCCGTTAAGGAGGCCATGCCGAGATGAGTGCCCGTTTCTTCAACCAGGAAAAGCCGATCAAATATGCCGGCGCCAAGGCCGGCGACGGCCTGGCCTACCGCTGGTACGACCCCAACAAGAAGGTCCTCGGCAAGCGCATGGAGGACCATCTGCGCTTCTCCGTCGCCTACTGGCATTCGTTCGCCTGGGACGGCCGCGACATGTTCGGCGGCGAGACCTTCATGCGTCAGTGGATGCACATGGACGACGAGATGGAGGCGGCCAAGCTGAAGGCCGACGTCGCCTTCGAGATGTTCCGCCTGCTCGGCGTGCCCTTCTTCGCCTTCCACGACCGCGACATCGCGCCGGAAGGCAAGACGCTCGCCGAATCCAACAGGAACGTCCGCGCCATCGGCGAGATCTTCGCCAAGAAGATGGAGAAGACCAAGGTCAAGCTGCTCTGGGGCACGGCCAACCTGTTCTCCAACCGCCGCTACATGGCGGGGGCGGCGACCAATCCCGATCCGGAGGTCTTCGCCTATGCCGCGGCGCAGGTGAAGAACGTCCTGGAGCTGACCCACGAACTCGGCGGCGCCAACTACGTGCTGTGGGGCGGCCGCGAGGGCTACGAGACCCTGCTCAACACCAACATCAAGCAGGAATTCGACCAGCTCGGCCGCTTCCTGACCATGGTCGTCGAGCACAAGCAGAAGATCGGCTTCAAGGGCACCATCCTCATCGAGCCCAAGCCGAAGGAGCCGACCAAGCACCAGTACGACTTCGACGTCGCCTCGATCTGGGGGATGCTGCAGCAGTTCGGCCTCGAGAAGGAGGTCAAGATCAACATCGAGCAGAACCACGCCATCCTCGCCGGGCACACCTTCGAGCACGAGCTGGCGCTGGCCGGAGCCCTCGGCATCCTCGGCTCGATCGACATCAACCGCGGCGACTACCAGCTCGGCTGGGACACCGACCAGTTCGGCATGAACGTGCCGGAGCTGGCGCTGACCTGCTACTACATCCTCAAGGCCGGCGGCCTCGGCGCCGGCGGCTTCAACTTCGACGCCAAGATCCGCCGCCAGTCGCTCGATCCGGACGATCTGCTGATCGCCCACGTCGGTTCGATGGATGCCTGCGCCCACGGCCTGCTGATCGCCGAGAAGATCATCCAGGACGGCAAGTTCGACGCCTTCGTCGACAACCGCTACGCCGGATGGAAGGGCAAGGAAGGCAAGGCCATCCTCGCCGGCAAGCGCTCGCTCGACGATCTCGCCGACGCCGTCCACAAGAAGGATCTCGAGCCGCAGCCGGTGAGCGGCAAGCAGGAGTATCTCGAGTCCCTGATCAACAGCTATCTCTAGCGCTGCCGCCGAAGCGGCGCGCCGCAAGCGGAGGAGACAAGAAAAATGAAAACAATGAAGGGGCCGGCGATCTTCCTTGCGCAGTTCGCCGGCGACGAGGCGCCGTTCAACACGCTGGCGGGCATGGCCAAGTGGGCCGCCGGCCTCGGCTACAAGGGCATCCAGATCCCGAGCTGGGACGGCCGCCTGATCGACGTGAAGAAGGCGGCTTCGAGCAAGTCCTACTGCGACGAGATCAAGGGCGTCTGCGCCGATGCCGGCGTCGAGATCACCGAGCTTGCCTCGCATCTGCAGGGCCAGCTGGTGGCGGTCAACCCGATCTACGATGCGGCCTTCGACGGTTTCGCCGCGCCGGACGTGCGCGGCGACCCCAAGGCCCGGCAGAAATGGGCGGTCGACCAGGTCAAGGCGACGCTCAAGGCCTGCGCCAACCTCGGCCTGCCGTCGATGCCGACCTTCTCCGGCGCCTTCGTCTGGCCGTTCATGTATCCGTGGCCGCAGCGCCCGGCCGGCCTGGTCGAGACCGCCTTCGACGAGCTGGCCAAGCGCTGGAAGCCGATCTTCGACTATGCCGACGGCCTCGGCGTCGACGTCGCCTTCGAGCTGCATCCCGGCGAGGACCTGCACGACGGCATCAGCTTCGAGATGCTGCTCGAGCGCGTCGGCAACCATCGCCGCTGCGGCATCAACTACGATCCCTCGCACTTCGTGCTGCAGCAGCTCGACTATCTCGAGTTCATCGACTTCTACCACGAGCGCATCTACGCCTATCACGTCAAGGACGCGGAATTTAACCCGACCGGCAAGCAGGGCGCCTACGGCGGCTTCCAGCCGTGGGTGAAGCGCGCCGGCCGCTTCCGCTCGCTCGGCGACGGCCAGGTCGATTTCAGCGGCATCTTCTCCAAGCTCGCCGAATACGACTACGACCGCTGGGCGGTGCTCGAATGGGAGTGCTGCCTGAAGCATCCGGAGCAGGGGGCAGCCGAGGGCGCGCCCTTCATCGCGGCCCACATCATCCGTGTGACCGAGAAGGCCTTCGACGATTTCGCCGCCAGTGGCGTCGACCAGAAGGCCAACCGCAAGATGCTCGGCATCTAGCGAGACAAAAGGAAGCACTGAGATGGTTGAAGGACGCAGCGACTCCAAAAGCGGCGGACGGATTCGGCTGGGCATGGTCGGCGGCGGGCAGGGCGCCTTCATCGGCGCCGTGCACCGCATCGCCGCGCGCATCGACGACAACTACGAACTGGTCGCCGGTGCGCTGTCCTCGCAGCGCCAGCGCGCGATCGATTCGGCCCTCGAGATCGGCATTGCCCGCGACCGCGCCTATGGCGATTTCGAGGACATGGCCAAGGCCGAAGCCAAGCGCAAGGACGGCATCGAGGCGGTGGCGATCGTCACCCCCAACTTCATGCATGCGGGGCCGATCAAGGCCTTCCTCAAGGCCGGCATCCACGTCATCTGCGACAAGCCGCTGGCTATGTCGGTCGCCGAAGCCAGGGATATCCAGCGGGCGGTGAAGCGCAGCGGCAAGATCTTCGCGCTCACCCACAATTACACCGGCTATCCGATGATCCGCCAGGCGCGGGCGATCGTGGCGGCCGGCGAGCTTGGCGAGATCCGCCATGTCCAGGCGGAATACGTGCAGGACTGGCTGACCGAGCGGCTGGAGGCGACCGGCCAGAAGCAGGCCGACTGGCGTACCGACCCCAAGCGGGCGGGAGCCGGGGCGCTCGGCGACATCGCCACCCATGCCTACAATCTCGCCTGCTTCGTCACCGGCCTGTCGCTGGATTCGCTGTGCGCCGACCTTTCGACCTTCGTCAAGGGACGCAAGCTCGACGACAACGACAACATCCTCTTGCGCTGGAAGGGTGGCGCCAAGGGCATGTTGTGGGCGAGCCAGGTGGCGCCCGGCAACGAGAACAACCTGTCGCTGCGTGTGTTCGGCTCCAAGGGCGGGCTGGAGTGGAAGCAGGAGGACCCGAACTATCTGTGGTTCACCGCCTTCGGCCAGCCGACCCGCAAGATCACCCGCGGCGGGTCCGGGGCGAGCCCGAGGCGGCGCGCGTGACGCGGACGCCATCGGGCCATCCGGAAGGCTATCTGGAGGGCTTCGCCAACATCTACAGCGAGGTCGCCCGCGCCATCCGCGCGGCGCGCACCGATGCCGACCTCGGGCCCGAGGTGCTGTTCCCGACCGTCGAGGACGGGCTGGCCGGCATGCAGTTCATCGACGCGGCGCTGAAATCGAGCGCCAAGGGTGGCGGCTGGGTGAAGATCTAGCCCGGGGTGACGCCGGCCGACCGGGCCCGTGCGGCGCTTCAGGGCGAAGCGACGCAGGGCCGGTCGGCTGTCATCCTTGATCGCGCCGGACCTCAGGCGGGCACGTACCACAGGGCCACGTTGCCGTTGGCGAAGGCGCGCACCCGTGTTTGCCTGAGCCGCACGGGCGCCGGCACGCCTTCGAACATCGTTCGCCCGCTCCCCAGGATCAGCGGATTGACCACGACCTGGTACTCGTCGATCAGCCCGGCCGGTGCCAGCTGCGCCACGATCGTGCCGCTGCCGAACATCGCCAGGTCGTCGCCGTCCTCCTGCTTCAGGCGGCGGATGGCTGCGACCGGATCCCCGGCGATCAGCCGGGTGTTGTTCCACGTCGCCTGCTGCAGCGTGCGCGAGAAGACGAACTTCGGCATGGCGTTCATCCGCGCGGCGACGACCGGATCGTTGCGTTTCGCCATGTCGGTCGGCCAGTAGCGCGTCATCAGGTCGTAGGTGACGCGGCCGAAGACGAGCGCGCCGCCGCCTCTGGCGTTGTCCTCGACGAAGGCGTTCCACTCGGGATCGGGATCCATCGTGTGCGCCCAGCGCATGTCGCCGTTGGCGTCCTGGATATAACCGTCGAGCGAGATGTGGTTGAAAACGATGAGCTTGCGCATGGGCGGCCCCTCAGGCGGGTTCGGACCACAGCGGCCGCACCTCGACGACGCCATGGCCGGTTGCCGGGCAGCGCGCCGCCCAGGCGAGCGCCGCGTCGAGGTCGGGCACGTCGATGATGTAGAAGCCGCCAAGCTGCTCCTTGGTCTCGGCAAAGGGGCCGTCGAGCACCTGCGGCTTGCCGTCCCGGGTGCGCACGGTCTTCGCCGAGGGGCTCGGCTGCAGCCGGTTCCAGCCGACCACCACCCCGGCCTTGGTGATCGCCTCGGTGTAGGCGGCGTAGGCGGCAAGGCCGCGCTGCCGGTCTTCCGGACTGAGCCTGGGGAAGTCGGCTTCGTCGACGTGGAGCATGAGGATGTACTGCATGGGTGGATCTCCGTCATGGCGGCAGGCGGATTCCTTGTGCCGCTGACCTCAACGACGAACGGGGCGCCGCGATTTCGACGGCCCCTCCCGGAAGAAGATCGGCCTAGCCGGACGCCTGGGCCAACCGGCGGAGCGTCGCGGCGGCTTCCGCCGCGATCTCCGCGACGATCTCGGCCGCGGGCTGCGTCCGCCGGACCTGGACCACGCCCTGTCCGGACCACATCGACATGGCCTCGATATCGCCGGTATCGTCGAACGCGGGGGTGTTGATCTGGTAGCGCAGGATGTCGCCCCACGGTGCTTTGCCGATGACCTCGCCCTCGCCGGGGCGCGCGCCCGGGGGTGGCGAGCCCGCCGCCTCCCAGGCGGCAATGGTGGAATTGCGCAAGGCGCGGTGCGGACCATCGGGCCAGCCGATGTCGAACACGAGGCCGTAGGTCGTATCGGCCTCGCCGGCGGCGATGAGCCGCTCGCGATAGTCCGGGTGGGTCTTGGCTTCGGTGCTGACCAAGAAGCGGGTGCCGATCCACGCGGCCGATGCGCCCAGCGCCAGCGCCGCGGCGAGCCCGCGTCCATCGGCGATGCCGCCGGCCGCGATGACCGGCACCGGCGCCACCGCATCGACCACCGCCGGCACCAGCGCCAGCGTCGCGACCGTGCTCCAGACGTGGCCGCCGGCTTCCCAGCCCTGCGCGACGATAACGTCGACGCCCGCATCGACGGCGCGCCGGGCTTCCGCCGCCGAGCCGACCGTCTGCATCACGATCGCGCCGCCGCGGTGGGCGCGTGCGACCAGCGCCGCCGGGTCGCCCCAGAACAGCGAGATGATCCGCACCCCCTCGTCGAGGCATGCCGCCAGCCGGTCTTCCTGCGGCCAGTTCAGGTTGAGGTTGACGCCGAAGGGGCGGGCCGTCAGGGCGCGCACGGCGTGGATCGCGGCGCGGAGATCGTCCAGCGTCTCGCCCCACAGCGGGATCATGCCGAGGCCGCCGGCATTGCTGACCGCGGCTGTCAGCGTCGGACCGACCGCCCCGCCCATCGGCGCCAGCACGATGGGGACGTCGATGCCGACGAGCCGGCAGAATGCCGTCTTCATGGCTGCCCCCGCGACGCCGCCGAGGCGGCGCGCCGGCGCTCCTGCGCCGCGGCCGGCCACAGCGTCTTCATGTCGTAATATTCGTCGAACGCCGGCACGCCTGCGGGCAGCGCCACCCAGGGCACCTTCGAGCGCGTATAGATGTGGACGTCCGGCACGATCGCATGCGGCTCGTCGAGGGTGGCGACGCGGACGAAGCGCAGGTACGGCCGGCGGCCGTAGTCGCTCCACACCGCGATCCGGCACTGCGGGCAGCGATAGATGTCGTGCGGCCGGCCGCTATCGGTCGGCATCGACACCGGCTCCGGGTGGCCGGCGAGCATCGCGATGCGGTCGGTCTCGATCAGCGCGTTGATGGCGAAGGCGCCGCCGGTCTGGCGCTGGCAGTCGCGGCAGTGGCAGCAGTGCACGAACATCGGGTCGGCGGTGAGGCGGAAGCGCACCGCGCCGCACGAGCATCCGCCCTCATACTGGGCCATCGCGATCTTCCTTTCGGGCGCTGGCGACCTCGGGCAGCACGGCGGCGGGCAGCGCCAGCGGATCGTAGGTTCCCGGCCGCGCCCGGCGAATGTAGCGCACCAGCACCGGAACGAAGAACAGCAGGAAGACCAGCTTGGCGACGGCGACCAGCGGCCCGCCCCACGAGAACAGGAGCAGGAAGACGAGGGCGATCATGGCGAAGATGAAGATCGTCAGCCCGACATTGAGCGCGAAGCCGGCGACGCTGTTGCCCTGCCGGTAGAGCACGTTGCTGCCGTGGGCGGCCAGCCGCCGGTGCAACGCGGCGAGGAAGGCGACGTATTCGGCGTTGTGCTCGGCGAAATCGCCGAACCCGTGATAGTCGGTGTTGAACAGTTCGACCATGCCGCCCGCCCGGAAGACGATCCGGGCGCGATAGCGGTTGCTGGCGAAGCGGGTCGGCACGAAGGCGAGGCGCACCTCGGCGATGCCGTCGTAGAAGACGCCGTCGGTCTTGCCGCCGTCCTCCTCCCAGGTCAGCGCATCCTCGGTCAGCCGGTAGGTGCGCGGCTTGACGAAGGCATTGGCTCTCAACCGGTAGACGGTCGCCTCGACGGCTTCGTTCATTGGCCGCCGGGGGCGAGGGCCGGATTCGGCGTGTAGCCGGGGCCGACGGTCAGCGGCTTGTCGCCGAGGATCGACTGGTCGAGGTCCGAATGGAGCGTCTTGTCGATCTTTTCGATCTCCTTGCCGTCGGCGGAGATCAGCCGCACGGTGACGGCGTAATCGGTGTTCGCCTTGATCCCCTTGAGCGCGTCGGTGGTGAAGGAATATTCCCTGCGGCCGGGCGTGACGTCCTTGCTGATCACGATCGGCGGACCGCCGGCCGGGTTCTGGAAGGTCGCCTCGATGCGCGCGTGGTCGGGGAGCGTGCGCAGCGGTGCCGCGATGAATCCGGCATAGGCCTCGGCCAGCCGGTAGTTGAAGATGAAGCCGCCGCCGGAAATGTCGAGATAAGGGCCGGATCGCGAGCAGCCGGCGAGCGCCAGAACCGCCGCAAAAGCGATCCACGACAGCGTCCTTGCGGCCATGATCGGTCGACGCTCCTCTTCGCCCGGACGCGGCCGGGCACCCCCTTTCGGCAATAGGCGATCCGGCGCGTTTCGGCAATCTCGGCCGGGCGTGCGGCAAGGCTTGTGGGTCTGGCACAAAGCCTGCAATCCTTGCGGCTTGGGCAGGAAGGAGCCATCGATGACCAGCGCAGCCGCCGCGGCGGCAAATCTCGCCTTTGCCGCACCTTATGCGCCTGACGACGCGGCCCTGATCCGCGCCTTCATCGACGAGACGCGCCTCGATGCGCCGACCGAACGGCGGATCGACGCGCGCGCCACGCGGCTGATCGATGCGATTCGCGGGTCCGCCGGCAGCATCGGCGGGCTGGAGGATTTCCTGCGCGAGTTCGCCCTCTCGACCCGCGAGGGGCTGGCGCTGATGGTGCTCGCCGAGGCGCTGCTGCGGGTGCCCGACGCCGCCACCCAGGACCGCCTGATCGAGGACAAGATCGGCGGCGGCGACTGGAGCGAGCACGCCGGCCGCGGCGACACGCCCTTCGTCGCCGCCTCGATCTGGGCGCTCGGCCTGACCAGCCGCATCGTCCAGCCCGGCGACACGCCGGAGCGGCTGGTGGGGGGGCTGGTCAAGCGCCTCGGCAAGCCGGCGGTGCGCACCGCCACGCGCCAGGCGATGCGCGTGCTCGGCCATCATTTCGTGCTCGGCGAGACCATCGGCGAGGCGCTTGGCCGGGCGCGGGCGCTGGAGAAGCAGGGCTACCGCTATTCCTACGACATGCTGGGCGAGGGGGCGCGGACCGCCGAGGATGCGGCACGCTATTTCGAGGCCTATGCCGGCGCCATCGCCGCCATCGGCCGCGCCGCCGGCAGCGCCAGGCTGCCCGACCGGCCGGGCATCTCGGTCAAGCTGTCGGCCCTCCACCCGCGCTACGAAGCGGCGAAGCGCGAACGCGTGCTCAAGGAGCTGGCGCCGCGCCTGCTCGATCTCGCCCGCGCCGCCAAGTCGCACGACCTCAACCTCACCGTCGATGCCGAGGAGGCCGACCGGCTGGAACTGTCGCTGGAGGTGGTGGCGGCGGTGCTGGCCGATCCCTCGCTCGCCGGCTGGGACGGCTTCGGCCTGGCGATCCAGGCCTATCAGAAGCGCGCTGCCGCGGTGGTCGACTGGGTCGGCGACGTCGCCGCAGCGCTCGACCGGCGGCTGATGGTGCGTCTGGTCAAGGGCGCCTATTGGGACACCGAGGTCAAGCGCGCGCAGGAGCGCGGGCTCGCCGACTATCCGGTGTTCACGCGCAAGCCCGCCACCGACCAGTCCTATCTTGCCTGCGCCCGGCGGCTGCTGGCCTTGCGTCCGCGCCTCTATCCGCAGTTCGCCAGCCACAACGCGCTCACCGTCGCCGCCATCGTGGAGATGGCGGGCGGCTCGTCCGGCTACGAATTCCAGCGCCTGCACGGCATGGGCGAGACGCTGTTTGCGGCGCTGCGCAAGGACGACAAGGCGATCGCCTGCCGCATCTACGCGCCCGTCGGCGGCCATCGCGAGCTGCTCGCCTATCTGGTCCGCCGGCTGCTCGAAAACGGCGCCAACTCCTCCTTCGTCTCCGTGGTCGGCGATACCGACGTGCCGGTGGCAGATCTGATCCGGCGGCCGGCGGTGCTGCTTGACGGCGGCAGCCGCGTCCGCCACGCCCGCGTGCCCCTGCCGCGCGACCTCTACGCCCCGGCGCGACGGAATTCGCTCGGCCTGGAATTCGGCAACGCCGCCGATCTCGGCGCGTTGCTGGCCGGCATGGCCAAGGCCGGCGATGCGCCGGTGGCGGCGCGTCCCCTGATCGCCGGCGGCAAGGCCGGCGGCGCCGCCCGGCCGGTCATCAGTCCGGTCGACGGAAAGACCATTGCCGGCAACGTGGTGGACCTGCCGGTTGAATCGATTGACGAGGTCGTGACCGCGGCCAAAGCCGGATTCGCCGCATGGTCGCGGGTGCCGGCGGCGGAACGGGCCGCTGCGCTCGACCGGCTCGCCGACCTGATCGAGGGCGAACGCGACGGCCTCATGGCGCTGCTCGCCCGCGAGGCCGGCAAGACGCTCAACGACGGCGTCGCCGAAGTGCGCGAGGCGGCCGACTTCTGCCGCTACTACGCCGCCGAGGCGCGGCGTCTGTTCGCGCCGCAGGCGATGCCCGGACCGACCGGCGAAAGCGACCGCCTGATCCGCCGCGGCCGCGGCGTCTTCGTCTGCATCGCGCCGTGGAACTTTCCGCTCGCCATCTTCCTCGGCCAGACGGTGGCGGCGCTGGCCGCCGGCAATGCGGTGATCGCCAAGCCGGCCGAGCAGACGCCGCTGATCGCTTGCCTGGCCTTCGGCCTGCTGCACCGGGCCGGCGTGCCCCCGGCGGCGGCGCAACTGGTGCCGGGCGACGGCAGGGTCGGCGCCGCACTCACCGCCCATGCCGATATCGCCGGCGTCGCCTTCACCGGTTCGACCGAGGTCGCCTGGGCGATCAACCGCACGCTCGCCGCCAAGCACGGCCCGATCGTGCCGCTCATCGCCGAGACCGGCGGCATCAACGCCATGATCGTCGATGCCACGGCGCTGCCCGAACAGGTCGCCGACGACGTGGCGACCTCCGCCTTCCGCTCCGCCGGCCAGCGCTGCTCGGCGCTCAGGCTGCTCTGCCTGCAGGACGACGTCGCCGACCGGGTTCTGGAGATGATCGTCGGCGCCACGCGCGAACTTGCCCTCGGCGATCCGCGCGACCCGGCCACCGACATCGGTCCGGTGATCGACGCCGAGGCCAAGGCCAATCTCGAGGCCCATGTCGCCGCCATGCGCGCCGCGTCCTATGCCACCATCCGCTACGCCGGCACGCCGCCCGGAACCGGCACCTTCGTCGCGCCGCACATCATCGAACTGGATTCCCCCAGCCGCCTCGACCGCGAGGTGTTCGGGCCGATCCTCCACGTCGTCCGCTGGAAGCCGCGTGAGCGCGACCGCCTCATCGCCGCGATCGCCGCCACCGGCTACGGCCTGACGCTCGGCATCCACAGCCGCATCGACGAGACCGTGCAGGCGATCATCGCGGCTCTGCCGGTCGGCAACGTCTACGTCAACCGCAACATGATCGGCGCCGTCGTCGGCACCCAGCCGTTCGGCGGCTCCGGCCTGTCCGGCACCGGGCCGAAGGCGGGCGGGCCGGACTATCTCCCCCGCTTCGCGCTGGAGCAGGCGGTCTCGATCAACACCGCGGCGGCCGGCGGCAACGCCTCGCTGATCGCCATGGCGGACGAGTGATGCATAACGTATTGCGTTATATAACGTGGCGCGTTATGTGGATTTATGATCCACGGTTTTCGCGATCCCGAGACGGAGCGCATCTGGTCGGGTCTCAGAAGCCGCCGGCTGCCGTCGGACATCCAAGTTGTGGCGCTGCGCAAGCTGCGCCTGATCAATCAGGCGCGTGCCCTGTCGGATTTGCGCGTTCCTCCGGGAAACCGGCTTGAGAGGCTAGCGGCTGACCGAGCCGGACAGCACAGCATCCGGATCAACGATCAATGGCGTATCTGTTTCGAGTGGCGTGAAGGAGGCGCGAGGAATGTCGAAATCGTCGACTACCACAAGTGATCGGAGCTTTCTGCCCAATCCCCATCCTGGCGAAATCCTCCTTCGAGGAGTTTCTCAAGCCGATGGGGATCAGCCAGAATGCGCTCGCCCGCGCCGTCCACGTGCCGCCGCGCCGGATCAATGAGATCGTCCTCGGCAAGCGCGACGTGACCGCCGATACCGACCTGCGGCTTGCCCGGTTCTTCGGCGTGTCGGAAGGCTTCTTCCTCGGCCTGCAGACCGATTTCGACCTGATGGAACGGCGCCGGCAGATCGAACACGAGCTCAAGACCATCGAACCGCGGGCAGCCTGAACATGACCGACAAAGCCTTCCTCTCGCGCGCCATCGACCAGGGCCGCGGCGCCGTGCCCGCCGATCTGGTGATCAAGAACGTCGGCCTGCTCGACATCGTCTACGGCGGCGTGACGGCGACCGACATCGCCATCTGCGGCGACCGCATCGTCGGCACCTACGAGGTCTATCGGGGCACGCGCGAGATCGACGGCAGCGGCCTGTTCGCCGTCCCCGGCTTCATCGACACCCATCTCCATGTCGAATCCTCGCTGGTCACCCCGCAGGAGTTCGACCGCTGCGTGCTGCCCCACGGCGTCACCACGGCGATCTGCGATCCGCACGAGATCGCCAACGTGCTCGGGCTCGAAGGCATCCGCTTCTTCCTCGAGTTCGGCCGAGACCACCATCATGGACCTGCGCGTGCAGCTCTCCTCGTGCGTGCCGGCGACGACCTTCGAGACGGCCGGCGCCGAATTGCTGGCCGCCGACCTGATTCCGCTCGCCGGCCACCCCAAGGTCATCGGCCTGGCCGAGTTCATGAACTTCCCCGGCGTGCTCGGCAGCCGCGACGACGTGCTCGACAAACTCGTCGCCTTCCAGGACGGCCACATTGACGGGCACGCGCCGCTGGTCCGCGGCTACGACCTCAACGGCTATCTCGCCGCGCGCATCCGCACCGACCACGAGACGACCATCGCCGAGGACGGCCGCGAGAAGCTGAAGAAGGGCCTCGCCGTGCTCATCCGCGAAGGCTCGGTGACCAAGGACCTGCATGCGCTGGCCGAAATCCTCGACGAGCACTCGTCGAGCATGTGCTGCCTGTGCACCGACGACCGCAACCCGCTCGACATCGCCGAGGAGGGCCACCTCGACTACATGGTGCGCACGCTGATCGCGCTCGGCCGCCCGCTGCACCACGTCTATCGCGCCGCAAGCTGGTCGGCGGCCAATGCCTTCGGCCTCAAGGACCGCGGCATGATCGCGCCCGGCCGCCGCGCCGACATCGTGCTGGTCGGCGATCTCGCCCAATGCTCGGTGAAGACGGTGATCTCGGCCGGCCGCGTCGTCGACGATGCGCTCTTCGCGACCCGGCGGACGATCGCGCCCGTCGGCCTCGACAGCGTCAAGGTGCGCACCATCGTCGCCCGCCGATTTCCACATTCCCGGTGCCGCCGCCGAGCTCTCGATGATCGGCGTGGCGCCCGGCCGCGTCGTCACCGATCACGTCCGCAAGCCGGTTCCGGCGAAGGGCAACGCGCGCGTCGCCGATGCCGCCGCCGACATCGCCAAGGTGGCGGTGATCGAGCGCCACGGCAGGAACGGCAACATCGGCCGCGGCTTCGTCACCGGCTTCGGCATGCAGCGCGGCGCCATCGCCTCCTCGGTCGGCCACGACAGCCACAATATCTGCGTCGTCGGCATGGACGACGACGACATGGCGGTGGCGGTCAACCGGCTGCGCGAGATCGGCGGCGGCTTCGTCGTGGCCGATGGCGGCAAGGTGGCGGCCGAACTGGCGCTGCCGCTAGCCGGCCTGATGAGTCTCGAGCCCTTCGAGGCGGTCCACGCCGGGCTGATGCCGCTGCGCCGAGCGGCGCGCGAGATCGGCTGCACGCTGCCGGAACCATTCCTCCAGGTTGCCTTCCTGCCACTCCCGGTCATTCCGCACATGAAGATCACCGACTTTGGGCTCTTCGACGTCGACCGCTTCGAGCTGGTGAAGGAATGACATGTCGAAATTGACCGGGGGCAGGGGGTCGTCCTCGCCGTCGGCATCGGATGCCACGGCCGCGGCGATGGCCGGCGCCGCGGCGGGAAGCGAGTCGTCCGCCGAAACCCGCCCGCGCTGCAGCAGGTAGATGGTGAGCAGGGTGAAGCCGGTGGCGATGGCGAAGGGCAGCGCCTCCGGGCCGAACAGGTCGACCAGATAGCCGAGCGGTGTCGAGCCGACGATCGAGCCCGCCGAATAGGCCATGGCGAAGCCGGTGGAGACGACGGCGAGCTTCTGTCCGCGGAAGTCCTGCCCGATGAGCACGACGCCGAGGGTGTAGATGCCGGAGATGGTGCCGCCGGCGAGGAACAGCACCGGCTGCGCCAGCAGGCCGTGCCCCATGGCGAAGGGCAGGGCGAAGCTGGTCAGCGCCGCCACCACCGAGCACAGCAGCAGGGTGATCGTGCGGCCGTAGCGGTCGGCCATCCAGCCGAGGCCGGCGACCAGCACCGCCTCGCCGAGGCTGAACACCGCCACCAGCCGCGCCGCTTCCGCATCGCTGAAGCCGTGGGCCAGGCCATAGAGCGGCAGCAGGCTCTGCATCGCCGTTTCGCCGATGCCGCCGAGGAAGCCGGCGACCACCAGCCCGCCGGCCGCCGAGAGGGCGAGCTTCAGCGTGTGGGCGTCGCCGCTGTCCTCCTCGTCCTCGCTCTCGCCGGCCGCCGGACGGATGGTCAGCGCCACCAGGACACCGGCCGCCAGCGGCACCATGGCGACGATCAGCGGCAGCGAGCCGTTGACGCCGACGCCGCCCAGCACCAGCGGCCCGATGAACTGGCAGGTTGCGTAGAGCGTGCCCGAGGCGCCGATGATGCGCCCGCGATGGCGATCGTCGACGACGCCGTTCAGCCAGATCTCGGTGGTCGTCCACAGCGCCGCGAAGCAGGCGCCCATGACGAAACGGGCGACGAACCAGACCACCAGATTGTCGGCGGCGAGGATCGCGGCGAAGGAGGCGAGCGAGATGGCGAACATCGCCGCCACGATCAGCCGCACGCCGAAGCGGGCGATCAGCCGCGGCAGGATCGGCCCGACCACCAGGATGCCGGCGCCGGCGAGCGAGGCGTTGAGGCCGATCAGCCAGGTCGCCAGCTCGCGCTTCTCCAGCGCCAGCGAGAAGAACGGATAGCTGTAGCCGTAGAGCAGCGCCTCGGCACCGATCAGCGACAGGACGCCGGCAACCCGCCAGAGCTTCATGGGAGAGACCGCCCGGTTCATCCCGCCTAGATCGTGCAGCGCGGTTCCGCGCACCAGCACGGCTTGCCTTCCGGCACCAGGTTGAAGGTGCGGTAGTCCGCCGTGATCTCCTCGCCCGGGCGCGATGTCGCGGGTCGCATAGACGTAGAGCTGGTCCTCGACGCGCGCGTTCGGCCGGCAGCTGTGGTTGAGGTAGTCGACGCCCTCCGGCTCCCACATCGGCAACAGGCAGAGCAGCTTGCTGCCGTCGAGCCTGCAGATGCACCGACTGGCGCCACCAGTAGTCGTCGAGCTTGTCCTTGTCGGCGAGGTCGACCATCACCGACTTGCCGTCGAAGAAGCCGATCAGGCTGTCCCTGGGAATCGGCCGGGTCGCGTAGATCGCCTTGTGGTCCTCGGAGATCGTGCGGACCTCGAGAAAATCAAAGTTGGTGTAGCTCATGGCCGAACCCTTCCCCGAACCCCTCGATGTCGAACGTCCCCTCGAGCAGGGGCACCCCGCCCGACTGCCCGTCCCGTCCGGGCACGTAGGGTTGTCCGTCAAAAAGGTTAGCCGACCATTTCTCGGTCAGCCGCTGGGCATAGATGATCGGCATCTCGTGGACGTGCGGGCACTTCTCCAGTTCGGCGAAGACCGGGTCGTTGTGGGCGGCGAGCCAGTGCCGGCGATCGTCGGAGAGGTGCACGCCGCGCGCCGGGTCGCGGGTGATCCGGCTGTAGTTGGTGATGGTGGTCGCCGACATGTTCTGCCAGGCGATGACGCACTTGCGGAAGAGCAGCTCGAGCGCATCGCGGTCGTGGACCATCTCGTACGGCGCCCGTCCCCACGCCTTCATCGCCTGGTCGTGCACCAGCCGGGCGAAGGCGAAGGCGTCCGAGGTGGTGTTGATCGCGGTGAAGGGCGCGCTCAGCGAGGGATCGTAGAGCGGATCGCGCGGGATCGCCGGCATGCCGGCAGAAGGCGACCGAGAAGAACTCGTAGGCCGTCATCTGACCGGTGACCGGACAGATCACGTCGATCGCGGTGCCGAGCGTCCGGCCGCCGATGAGCGTCGCGACGTCGTCCGTCAGGCCGGCCGCGCGCATGGCTTCGCCGAGCGCCTGCAGTTCCTCTGCCGCCGTCCGGTAGCGGGCTTCGTCGTGGACGAAGAGGGCGAGGAAGCCGGTCTTGTGCTCCTCGGCCACCTCGCGCCGGAAGCGGGCGAAGGCCGCGGCATAGTCGGCGCCGTTGCGGAAGCGGGCGAGCGAAATAGCGCCCGAGCTTGAACTCGCGCCGGCCGGCGGAGCACTGCAGGCCATGCTGGAGCCAGTCGTCGAAAACGTCGGAGCGGGTGCCGTGGAACGGGCATCGCCCGGCGGCCGGAACCTGCCTCCGCGACGTCGCGGGCACGGATTTCCGCTGACGGCGCCTCGGGCGCCTCTGCGAGAACTCATGACTGCCTCCTCGTACGCATACTCAACAAATACTTAACCGCCGCGCCGAGAAATAAGCGGTGCGATTAACCGATTGTCAACCAAACGGGGCCGCCGCGGCGCCCTCCCGGATGCCTCGGCGGAGGAAAAATTCTCTTTTTCTTACTAAGCGTTAACCATAGATGCTAAGAGTTGCGAAGGACTCCATTCTGGAGGGCGCGCCACGCGCGGCTGTAGCGGCTCGGATCTGCCCGCATCGGCGCATCAAGTAAGAATTCCGGCCGAATCGCCGTATAAACGGGACAAAGCGAGCTGATGCGCAGTCATCGCTCGACTACGTCCGGGTTGTATTCGGGCCGCGCAATGCCGGCCGCGGCGCTGCCGTCTGCTTAAGAAGACGTTAACGAGACCATTAAAACTATCGCAAGGTGGGCTGCCACCGTCACTGCTTGATCAGGGCAATCGCGGAGGCGCCGCCATGACCAAGGCACTGACCGGGCGGATTACGCTCAACCTCGTGGCAGGCATCGTCATCACGGTGCTGACGGTCGTGGTCACCATCTCGTGGATGGCCTACAAGCACAACCAGCAGGCGGCCCAGGGCACCCAGACCATGGTCGACGGCGGCCTCAAGGCGATGGGCAAGCGCCTGGCGCCAGCTCGCCAACGACTACGGCTGGTGGGAAGAGGCCTATGACGCCTATGTCCGCAAGGACGAGGAATGGATCGATGCCAACGTCGGCACCGGCATCACCGATACCGACATCGCCGATCTTCTGTTCATCGTCTCGCCCGACGGCAAGGTCGATCACCAGTGGATCACCGACGCGACCACCGACACGGTCGACCGAGATCGTCACGCCCGACGCGCTGACGGCGATCCGCAAGATCGCAGCCGGCCTGCCGGTCGAAAACCTCGCCGGCGTCAGCAGCATCTATCTCGACACGCCGTCGGTGCCGATGATGATCGCCATCCAGCACCTGGCGCCGGTCTCCAAGGCAGAGGAGGTCAAGAACACCGATCTGCCGGTCATCGTCTTCGGCCAGTATCTCGGCAAGCAGCGCCTGCACGACCTCGGCCGCTCGTTCCTGATCGACGACCTGGAGTTCGCCCGCGCATGCTGCGCGCCGGGCGGCAGCCGCGTGCCGATCCAGGACATCACCGGCAAGGACCTCGGCGTGGTGGCGTGGACGCCGCCGACGCCCGGCAACGCGCTCCTGCGCAGCGCCCTGCTGCCGATCGGCGTCGCGCTGACGCTGTTCTGCGTCGTGGCGCTGGCCACCGCCTTCCGTGCCCGCAAGATGGCGATCGCGCTGACCGAAGAGCGAGCGCGAGGCGGTCACCGCGGCGCGCACCGATTCCATGACCCGCCTGATGAACCGCGCCGGCTTCACCGAGTTGCTGGAATCGGACTCCCATGCCGACGGCCTGCCGCGACGGCAAGCTGGCGGTCATCTATCTCGACGTCAACGGCTTCAAGACGGTCAACGATTCCATCGGCCATCACGGCGGCGACGCGCTGGTGCGGGCGCTGGCGACGCGCCTCGGCCGCGTCCTGCCGCCGAGCGGGCGACGCTCGCCCGCATCGGCGGCGACGAGTTCGCCGTCGCGCTCATCGCCGACAACATCGCCGCCGACCACCGCCGGCACCGCCGCCGCGGCGGCGCGCTCGCTCGACCAGCCCTTCACCATCTGCGGCTTCGAGTTCCACGTCACCGCCTCGGTCGGCTACGCCATCGCCGATGGCCACGGCTCGAGCCGGGCGAACTCGTGCGCCGCGCCGACCTCGCCATGTACCACGCCAAGAACGGCGCCGAGCGCGAGGCGATCGCCTATCACCCGACGATGGAGACCGGCGCGCTGGAGACGCAAGCAGCTCGAATCGGCGCTCCGCCGCGCCATCGAGAACGGCAACGAGCTCAAGGTCTTCTACCAGCCGGTGGTGCGCGCCTCGGACCTGTCGATCGTCGGCTTCGAGGCGCTGGTGCGCTGGGATTCGCCCGAGTTCGGCTCGGTCTCGCCGGCCCTGTTCATTCCGGTCGCCGAGGAGACCGGCCTGATCCACGACATCGGCCGCTTCGTCGTCGATCAGGCCTGCCGCGATCTCGCCCGCTGGCCGGGCTACCGCATGGCCATCAACGTCTCGCCGGTGCAGCTGCGCGATCCCAACTTTCGCCGACGACCTCGGCGCCATCGTGCGCAGCCACGGCCTGTCGCCGGAGCGCTTCGAGCTGGAGCTGACCGAGGGCATCCTGGTCAACAACCCGACCATCGCCAAGCGCAAGCTCGCCATGCTCAAGGAATACGGCTTCACGCTGGCGCTCGACGATTTCGGCACCGGCTTCTCCTCGATCGGCTATCTGCGCCAGTTCCCCTTCGACATCCTCAAGGTCGACCGCTCCTTCGTGCGCGACATCGGCATCAACGCCACTGCCAACGCGCTGATCCAGTCGCTGGTCTCGCTCGGCGATGCGCTCGGCCTTTCGGTGATCGCCGAGGGCATCGAGAACGAGGACCAGCTCAAGCTGCTGCGGCTGATCCAGTGCGAATTCGTTCAGGGTTTCATGATCAGCCGGCCGGTGCCGGCCAACGAGATCGACGCGCTGATCGTGGAAAGCGAGGCGCGCCTGGGAACGCCGGCCGGCGGCGGTCATGCTGGTCGAGCGCCAGGTCGCCGACCGGAGCTGAAGCCGCGCTTCCGCGTCCGGGCCAAACCGTCGGTTAACCACGTCACACCCCCTGTCAGAAACTTCATGCGTCTTTAACGCAGCGGGGCAATGCTCGCGCCGCATGTGGTCACTGCGTGGCGCCTGGCCGAAGTTGCGCGCTCAGCGCCCGGACTTCCGGTTTGCGCTCAGCATCGTCGTTCCCGCGACCATGGTCTTTGGCATCGCGGCCATAACACTGGTCTTCGCGCTCAACGAGATCGCCGGCGAGGTCAACCGCACGACCCTTTCGCTGACCCGGAAAACGGTCGAGGCGGCGGTCGAGGCGACGTTGCACCACATGGCCGAAACCCATGGCGACTATGCCATTTGGGACGATGCGGTGCGCAAGCTTTACGGAACGGTCGACCAGAATTTCGTCGACGATTCGTTCGTCTCCGGCACCAAAGATCCGATCTTCTTCGACACCGTCTATCTTCTCGAGGCGGACGGCTCGCCGGTTTTCGCCTACCGCTTTGGCGCGCCGATCGCGATGTCGGCCGAAAACGCCTTCGGGCCGTCGCTTGCGCAGCTTCTGCGCGAGAGCGCGGGGGCCGGTACGACCGAGGCGCACAGTGCGCTGGTGCGGGGCGCCTGGGGGCCGATGGTCATGGCCATCGGACCGGTGATCCCGTTCTCGCCGGATATCGCCGTTCCGCAGAACAAACGACTCCTCATCCTCGCCCGGTCGCTGAACGGCCCGGCCATCGACCGTCTGTCGCAGGATTACCTGATCGACGGCCTGGCGCTGGCTTCGACGTCTGCGGCAGAAGGCGGCGAGGCCGCGTTTGCCCTGACCGACCCGGACGGCAGGCGCATTGCCGCGCTCACCTGGAAGGAGCGCTATCCCGGCAGCGAGGCGCTCGCCCGCCTGAAGCCGTGGGTCATCGGCATGCTCGCCGCGCTCGCCCTGACCATGCTGGCGCTGGTCGTCATCGCCACCCGCAGCTTCGCGCGGGTGCGCCGCGGGGAGGTTCTGGCGCGCCACGCCGCCACCCACGATTCGCTCAGCGGCCTGCCCAACCGGATGGCCCTGCTGGCGCATCTCAGCCGGCAGATCGAGCGGGGCAGCGGAGCCGGCAATCTGGCCCTCGTGTGCATCGAGCTGGACGGCCTCAAGGAGATCAACGACGCCTACGGCCACGACGTCGGCGACCAGTTGCTGCGCAAGGTGGCGAAAGGCTTCCAGACATTGGCCGGCGACTGCTACCTGGTGCGCCTCGGCGGCGACGAGTTCGCCGTCGTCGTCGATCGGCCGCAGGCCATCGACCGGGCCAACGACCTGGGCAACCGGCTGATCCGCTTCTTTGCCCGGCCTTTCGACATCGGCGGCCGCATCATCTCGGTCAGCGCCGGCGTCGGCATCGTCGCGGTCGACCAGCCCGGCCTGTCGGCGGCGGAGGCGCTGCGCCGCGGCGACGTGGCGCTGTATCAGGCGCGCCAGGAGGGCCGCAATCGCGTCTGTGCATTCGACGATTCGCTTGATGCCAAGCGCCGCACGCGCATCGAGATCGCCGGCGAACTCCGGCGCGCTCTGGCGCGCGACGCGCTCACCATGTTCTATCAGCCGGTCTATGGCGCCGATAACGGCGAAATCGTCAGCGCCGAGGCGCTGATCCGCTGGCCGCGCGGCGAAGACGTCAAGCCGATCTCGCCCGGCGAATTCATCCCGATCGCCGAGGAGACCGGGCTGATCGACGAACTCGGCGTGTGGACGCTGCGCCGCGCCTGCCGCGACGCTACCGCCTGGCCGGGTCTCAAGGTATCGGTGAATGTCTCGCCGGCCCAGTTATCCGATCCGAATTTCGCCGCGGCGGTCGCCATTGTGCTCGAGGAAACCCGCTTTCCGGCCGAGCGCCTCGAGCTCGAGGTGACCGAGACCTTTCTCGTCACCCATCCCGAGCAGGCGCGGCGGGCCATCGACGCGATCCGCCGGCTGGGCGTCACCGTGGCGCTTGACGATTTCGGCGTCGGCTATTCGAGCATCGGCTATCTGCGCAGCTTCACTTTCGACAAGCTGAAGCTCGACCGCTCGCATGATCGTCGGTATCGACCGCGATCCGCGCGCCCAAAAACTGGTCCAGGCCACCGTTGCCCTGGCCGACGCCCTTGAGCTGACGGTCACGGCGGAGGGCGTCGAAACCGCGGAGGAGGCGGCGCTCCTCAGGATCGCCGGCTGCGACGCGTTCCAGGGCTTCTTCTTCGGCCGCCCGGCGCCGGCCGCCGAATTGACGGCGCTGCTCGGCGTCGACGCCCGGCTGCGCCCGCCGCTGCGGGCGTGACAGTGATCCGGCGGCTGGACATTCGCGGCCGCCCGGGCCAAGTGAACGGACCGGGGCCGGTGGTACGACCCCGCCCGGATCCGCCATTGCGAGCGTGAATGAGCCAGATGCCCGCCACTTCCGGCAGCGCCGCGCGGATTGCGGTCGCGCCGATGATGGACTGGACCGACCGTCACTGCCGCCTGTTCCATCGGCAGCTGACGCGGCGGGCGCTGCTCTATACCGAAATGGTCACCGCCGAGGCGGTGATCCACGGCGATCGCCAGCGCCTGATCGGCTTTTCGCCGGTGGAGCATCCGGTTGCCGTCCAGCTCGGCGGCGCCGATCCGGGCAGGCTGGCCGAAGCAGCGCGCATCGCCGCCGACTTCGGCTACGACGAGATCAACCTCAATGTCGGCTGTCCCTCCGACCGCGTTCAGTCGGGCACCTTCGGCGCCTGCCTGATGCGCACGCCGGCGCTGGTCGGCGACCTGGTTGCCGCCATCAAGGCCGCCGTCGCCGTGCCGGTCACGGTCAAGTGCCGCCTCGGCGTCGACGAGCAGGACCCGGAGGCCGCCCTCGACGAGCTTGCCGACAGGGTGGTGGCGGCCGGCGCCGACGCCATCTGGGTGCACGCCCGCAAGGCCTGGCTGGAGGGCCTGTCGCCGAAGGAGAACCGCGACGTGCCGCCGCTCGACTACGGCCGCGTCTACCGGCTCAAGCAGCGCCTGCCGGGCACCTTCGTCGGCATCAACGGCGGCGTCGGTACGCTCGATGCGGCAGCCGGCCATCTCGCCCATGTCGATGGCGTCATGCTTGGCCGCGCCGCCTATCACACCCCGGCCATCCTTGCCGACGTCGACCGGCGCTTCTTCGGTGCCGGGACGGGCCCCGAGCCGCACGCCGTGGTGATGGCGATGCTGCCCTATATCGCGGACGAATTGGCCCGCGGCACCCGCCTGTCGCAGATCACCCGCCACATGCTGGGGCTGTTCCATGGCGCCCCCGGCGCGCGTTCCTGGCGGCGCATCCTGACCGTTGGCGCGGTGCAGCCGGGCGCCGGCCTCGCCGTGGTCGAGGAGGCGCTCGCCGCCGTCACGCCGGCGCCGTCGGTGACCGCCGCGCTCTATGCCAGCTTCGCCGAAAGCCTCGCCTGACGCTTCGCGGGGCGCCCCCGCGACCGCGCCGCGCGCGACGGCCGATCAGGGCCTCAGCACCAGCCGGTCGCCGGAGATCGAATAGCCGGAGAGCGAATTGAGGAAGCTCATGCCGAGCAGGCTTTCCTCGAGCGTGCCCGGCGGTGCCACCAGCGCCTTGACGCCGCGCCGCTCGATCGAGCCGATGACGAGGCGCTGAATGGTGATCGGTGCCGCCCGGATCATGCCGTTGGCGGTCTGGATCGGCATGCCGAAATCGAGCGTCGCGGTATCGACGCCGATGGCGGCGGCGTCTTGCGGCGTCAGCGTCACCAGGCTGGCGCCGGTGTCGACCAGCATCGTCATCGCCACGCCGTCGACGCCGACGAGCACGGCGAAATGGCCGTCGCCGTTGCGCATGATCGCCACCGCGTCGCCGCTTTCGCCGGAGAGCTGCCCGCTGATCGGGACGCCCGGCACGAGCACGCCGAGCACGCGCCCGCCGACCCCGACAAGCTCGCTGCGATAGGCGTAGGCAGCCACCACCACGACGAGGATCGCCCCCCAGCCGAGGATGGCCCGGGTCACCTCGCGCAGGCCGATGCGCCCGATGAGCGCCGAGCCGAGGAAGACCAGCAGGGCGACGAAATAGACGAAACGGACGGCACCGTCGGATGACATGTCGAAGCCGAAGGACGGCGCCACCATGACCACCAGCGTCGCGGCGCCGCCGGCGACCAGCAGCAGCAGGATCCAGAAGAACAGCCGCGGCGGCCGCCTCATCGCGGCAGCGCCTCCGGTGGGGGCGCCGCCACCGCGGCCAGCCGCCCGGGCAACGCCCCCATGATGCGCCGGCGCTCCGCCTCGGAGTAGGACGCCCACGCCGCAATCTCGCTCAGCGTCCGCCCGCAGCCGGCGCAAAGCCGGGTGTGGGGATCGATGGCGCAGAGCTTGATGCAGGGCGAGATCATCGGCTGTCCGTCGGCATGCGTCGGTTCACAAGGTCGCGGCGCCGATCAGCCACGCCACCAGGGCCACCTGCTGGCAGGCGCCGAGCGTGTCGCCGGTGCGGCCGCCGATCGCCTTGGCCGTCAGTTGCGTGACGGCATAGGTGGCGAGTGCGGCGAAAATGGCGGCAAGCACCGCCGCCCGCAGGCCGACGAGCGGGATCGCCGCCAACGCCAGCACCGCGGCGGTCGCCAGCGCCAGCACCATGGCATTGTGGTCGGGCGGGCCGGTGTCGTGGGCAAGGCCGCTTGCCGTCGCCGCCGGCTGCGTATGCCACAGGCGCACCAGCGCGCCCCGCGATATGCCCTCCGCCAGCGCCAGCGCCACCATCGCCTGAACCGCCCCGGCGCCGACGATCGTCGCCAGGCAGGCGACGCGGATGACCAGCGACAGGACCAGCGCCGCGGCGCCATAGGTGCCGATGCGGCTGTCGTGCATGATCTCCAGCCGGCGCGCGGCCGTGGCGCCGCCGAGGCCGTCGGCGACGTCGGCGAGCCCGTCCTCGTGCAGGGCGCCGGTCAGCGCCATGGTCGAGGCCACCGCCAGCGCCGCCGCGACCAGCGGTGGCACACCGATGGCGCTGGCAACCAGCAGGACGAAGCCGCCGGCGAGCCCGACGAGAAATCCGGCGATCGGGAAGAGGCCGGCGGCGCGGCGGAAATCCGGCCGCACGTCGGGATCGATCCCCAGCCAGTCGGCCGGCACGCGCGTCAGGAAGGCGAGGGCGGACTTGAGGTCGCCGAAAGTCGTGTCCACGTCTCGAAACGGATTGGCGTCGCTCATGGGTCCTGCGTCCTGGTCGCTTGCGACGGATAGGCCCGTGGTTATAGAACCTTGCCGCGACCGGGCCAACGGCGGCCTGGCAAATCCTTCGTTTTCCGCGCCTTTGGAGCCCGGATGATTCCCTCCACCAGCGGGCTTCCCTTCGACGATATCCGCGCCCTCGTCGCCGCCATGCCCGGTCCCGACGGCGAGGCCGTGGCGGAGGTCCGCGCCCGCGACGCCACCTTGACCAAGCCGCCGGGTTCGCTCGGCCGGCTGGAGCAGATCGCCGAATGGCTGGCGGCGTGGCAGGGGCGCGCCCCGCCGGCGGTCAACCGGCCGCTGGTCGCCGTCTTCGCCGGCAACCATGGCGTCGCCGCCCGCGGCGTTTCCGCCTATCCGGCGGCGGTGACCCGCCAGATGGTCGAGAATTTCGCCGCCGGTGGCGCCGCCATCAACCAGATCTGCCGGGTCTACGACCTCGGCCTCAAGGTGTTCGACCTCGCCCTCGACCTGCCGACCGGCGACATCACGGTGGAAGCGGCGCTCGACGAGAAGACCTGCGCCGGCACCATGGCCTACGGCATGGAGGCGATCGCCGACGGGATCGATCTGCTTGCCATCGGCGAGATGGGGATCGCCAACACGACGGTGGCCGCGGCGATCTATGGCGGCCTGTTCGGCGGCGATCCGGCCTACTGGGTCGGGCCCGGCACCGGCGTCGACGATGCCGGGCTGAGGCGCAAGTGCGATGCGGTCGCCGCTGCGCTTGCCTGTCACGCCAGAAGCTTGAACGATCCGCTGGAGGTTCTGCGCCGCCTCGGCGGACGCGAGATCGCTGCGATGGCCGGCGCCATCCTCGCCGCCCGGCTGAACCGCGTTCCGGTGATCGTCGACGGCTACGTGGCGACCGCCGCGGCGGCGGTGCTCTTCGCCATGGACGCGACGGCGCTCGACCATTGCCTGTTCGGCCACGTCTCGGCCGAGCCCGCGCACGCCCGCGCCCTCGCGCGCATGGGCAAGACGCCGCTGCTCGATCTCGGCATGCGCCTGGGGGAGGGGACCGGTGCGGCGCTTGCCGCCGGCATCGTCAAGGCGGCGGCCGCACTGCACGCCGGCATGGCGACCTTCGAGTCGGCCGGCGTCTCCGACCGCGAGGGATAGACCTTAGCTAGCCGGTGCGCAGCCAGCTGCGGCGGCCATTGTGGCCATCGTTGTCGCTGACCGGCGGCAGCGCCTCCATGACCCGCGATGGCGGGAAGGTGGCGATCGCCTCGGTGCCCTCGCGCAGCTTCGACTTCAGCTCGAATGTGCCGTCGTGGGTGGTCATCAGCGCCTGCACGATGGGCAGGCCGAGCCCGGCGCCGCGCTCCGCGTTCTTGTGGGCGATCGACCCCTGGCCGAAGGACGACAAGACGATCGGGATTTCCTCCGGCGGGATGCCCGGGCCGTTGTCGCGCACCGACAGGAACTGGCCGCCATCCCCCGTCGCCGCGACGGTGACGGCGATCTCGCCGCCCGACGGCGTGAACTTGATGGCGTTCGACAGGAGGTTGAGCGCGATCTGGCGCGTCGCCCGGTCGTCGATCCACAGGCGGGCCAGGCCACGCTGGTAGTTCTGGGTGATGGTGATGTTCTTCGAGCGCGCCTTGATCTGCAGCAGGTTGACGCAGTCCTCGGCGATGTGGGCGAGGTTGACCGGCTCTTCGTGCAGCTCGTAGCGGCCGGCCTCGATGCGCGACAGGTCGAGGATCTCGTTGATCAGGTTGAGCAGGTGCTGGCCGCTGACGTGGATGTCGCCGACGTATTCCTTGTAGTTCTTGTGCCCGATCGGCCCCAGCACCTCGTTCTGCATGATTTCCGAGAAGCCGAGGATGGCGTTGAGCGGCGTGCGCAGCTCGTGGCTCATGGTGGCGAGGAAGCGCGACTTGGCGAGGTTGGATTCCTCCGCCCGGCGGCGCGCCTCGTCGGAGATCGAATTGGCCGTTTCGAGCTCGGCGATCAACAGGTCCTTCTCGGCGCGGAAGCCGAGCATGGACAGCGTCGCCGAATAGAGGCGCGAGGCAAGAATCAGGAAAAACACCTGGGCGCCGAGCGCCATGATCGACAGCGCGATGAGCAGCAGTTCGCCGCGGTCGAGGAAGATCGCCACCAGCGTCAGCGTGACCGGCAGCGTGCCGGCGACCGCCGCCGTCGGGATGGTTGACGCCAGCGAGGTGACCACCGAGATGACCACCAGCATGGTGGCAAACTGGAAGATCTCGATGCCGCTGACGTTGCCGCCGTCGGCCGGCATCAGGACGAGCACCAGCGCCCAGGCCACGCCGGCGAAGAATTCGACGATGACGAAGCGCCGCAGCCACGTCTTCATCGGCACTTCGGCCGGAGCGGTGCTGATGTAGCGGCGGCAGAGGACCAGCATGGCGAGGTGCATGGCAAGCACCAGCCCCGCCCAGCCGGCGACCACCAGCGGGCTGATCCACAGCAGCCCGGCCGCCGCGACGATGGCGATGAGCAGCGGCACCGCGTAGGCGGCGCTGATGCGGTTCTGGGCGAAGGTGAGCACCAGCTCGTAGTCGAAGGCCGGCCGCGTGCCGGAGGTCGAGGTGAGCCGCTCGCGCTGGTCGCGCACGGCGCGCAACACCGTGCGGCGCCGTTCGGCCCGTTCACGGCTCTTGGCCGTCTTGTCGCTCTTGGAAGCGGACGAGGCGGTATTCATGACGATCAACGAGCGGCCCCGATGTGCGGGCTCCCGGCAAGAGTTGCGGCGGGAACGAGTGTGCATCGTGGCAGCAGGAGTTTAATTTGCTGCTCAGCGGTATGGTTAACGATGGGCAAAGGCGAGATGCGGCAAAGAGTTAGCCGGGCAGGCGGGCTGAAAAGCCTGGTCGCCGCGATCGGCGCCTGCCGCATCTGCCGCGACCGGCCGAGCGGCGCGCCGCTGCCGCACGAGCCGCGCCCGGTGCTGCGCGTTTCGTCCACGGCGACCGTGTGCGTCGTCGGCCAGGCGCCGGGCACCCGCGTCCATGCCTCCGGCGTTCCCTTCACCGATCCCTCCGGCGACCGGCTGCGCGTCTGGATGGGGGTCGACGCCGAGACCTTCTACGATGTCGGCCGCATTGCCATCGTGCCCATGGGCTTCTGCTTTCCGGGGCAGGATGCGCGCGGCGCCGACCTGCCGCCCCGGCGGGAATGCGCGCCGGCCTGGCGGTCCGAGCTGTTCGCCGCGCTGCCCGGCATCGACCTGCTGCTCGCCGTCGGCGCCTACGCCCACGCCTGGCACCTGGGGCCGCTGGCGCGCCGGAACCTGACCGAGACCGTTGCCGCCTGGCGCGAGATCATGGCCGCCAGCCACGCGCCGACGGTCATTCCGCTGCCCCATCCGTCGTGGCGCAACAACGCCTGGATCCGCCGGAACCCGTGGTTCGAGGGCGAGCTTCTGCCGGTGGTGCGGCGCGCGGTGGCGGAGCGCCTCGGCCCGCCGACGATTTGACAGGACTGAAATTCGTTTCTATAGACGCCGACCTTCGGCGCCCTATGTGGGAAAATATCCCAAGATCGCAGGCGATATGAAATCCACTCGCGAGGATCATGGCATGATCGACCGCCTCGACCGCAAGATCCTGCAGATCCTGCAGGAGGACGCGACCGTTCCCGTCGCCGAGATCGGCCGCCGGGTGGGGCTGTCGACGACGCCGTGCTGGCGGCGCATCCAGAAGCTCGAGGAGGACGGGGTGATCACCGGCCGGGTGGCGCTGCTCGACCCGCGCAAGGTCAACACCAAGGTCACCGCCTTCGTCGCCATCACCACCAACCAGCACAACGACGAGTGGCTGCGGCGCTTCGCCGAGGTGATCCGCGATTTCCCCGAGATTGTCGAGTTCTACCGCATGGCGGGGCAGGTGGACTACCTGCTGCGCATCGTCGTGCCCGACATCGAGGCCTACGACCATCTCTACAAGCGCCTGATCGCGCGCATCGACATCGCCGACGTGTCGACCACCTTCGCCATGGAGCAGATCAAGTACACGACCGAGCTGCCGCTGAGCTACGTGCCGCTGGAAAAGGACAAGGAAAAGGCCAAGGCGTCCTGAGCCTCGGCCTGGCGGTCAGCCGCGCGCGCGGAGCCGCGCCAGCTGCTTCGGATCGGTCAGTTCCCTCACCGCATCCTTGCCGATCCAGCGCGCCGAGCGCTCGCCGGAGGCGGCCAGCGTCTCGGCCAGCGCCAGCGCCGGGCCATGCAGCGCCGGGCTGTGCTTGCCGATCTGGCGGAGCGCCCAGTTGACCGCCTTGCGGACGAAGTTGCGGTCGTCGCCGGCGTGGCGCTCGACCAGTTCAAGAAATCCCGCGAAGGTGCTGTCCGGAATCGTCTTTCCGTGAACCGCATAGACGGCGATGAGGGCGAAGGCGGCGCGCCGCACGAAGGTGCGTTCGTCGGCCGCCCATTGCCGGATCTTGGCCTCGACGAAGGGCGTCTTGACGAACAGATGCAGGCAGGCGCCGTCGCAGACCGCCCAGTTGTCGAAGTCGGCGGCCCAGGCATCCATCTGCTCCGGGCGTCACCTTGTCCGGCTCGTCGAGGTCCGCGGCGAGGATGCGCGCCTCGTGCAGACCGCTCCGCCACAGGGCGGCGGCGAGCGCATGATCTCTGGCATAGCGCCGGGCGATCGGCTTCATCGCGGCGAGCGACACGCCGGCAAGCGTGCCGGTGATGCCGAAGCGGGCCATGCCGGCACGGTTTTCCGGCGTGCCGAGGGCCATGAGGTCGGCGACGATCCGCTTGGCCTCCCGCTCGGGGTCGGCGACCGCGAGCCTGGCGCCCCGCGTCGACGTCGCCGTCAGTCCCGGTCCAGCCGGGCGATCAGGCTGGAGGAATCCCAGCGCCGGCCGCCCATCGCCTGCACGTCGGCATAGAACTGGTCGACCAGCGCCGTCACCGGCAGCCTGGCGCCGTTGCGCCGCGCCTCTTCGATGGCGATGCCGAGATCCTTGCGGAACCAGTCGACGGCGAAGCCGAAATCGAACGTGCCGGCGGCCATGGTCTTGTGCCGGTTCTCCATCTGCCAGGATTGCGCCGCACCCTTGGAGATCACGCCGATCACCTTGTCGACGTCGAGGTTGGCCTTCTTGGCGAAATGGATGCCTTCGGAGAGCGCCTGGACCAGGCCGGCGATGCAGATCTGGTTGACCATCTTGGTGAGTTGCCCGGCACCGGCCGGCCCCATCAGGCCGACCATCCTGGCGTAGCAGTCGATCACCGGTCTGGCCTTGTCGAAGACGTCTTCGTCGCCGCCGACCATGACCGTGAGCTGGCCTTTTTCCGCCCCCGCCTGACCGCCGGACACCGGCGCGTCGAGGAAGCCGATGGCCATCTCCCTGGCCACCGCATAGAGCTCGTAGGCCACGGTCGCCGAGGCGGTGGTGTTGTCGATGAAGATCGATCCCGCCGCCATGCCGGCGAAGGCGCCGTCGTCGCCGAGCGTCACCGCGCGCAAGTCGTCGTCGTTGCCGACGCAGGCGAAGACGAAATCGGCCCCGGCCGCCGCCTGCCTTGGCGTCGCCGCCGTCCTGCCGGGGTTCTCGGCGGCCCATCGGGCGGCCTTCTCGGCGGTGCGGTTGTAGACGGTTACCTGGTGGCCGCCTTGGCCAGATGCCCGGCCATCGGATAGCCCATGACGCCAAGGCCGATGAAGGCGACGTTTGCCATGTCTCCAGTTCCTCCGGAATGTCGTTGCCGGCGGGACCCCGGGCGCCGCTACGCCGACAGCGTCGTCTCCTCGGGAGATTCCGCCTTGCGCGTCACGGCGAGGTGCTTGGTCATGCGCGTTTCGAGCGCATTCAGGGTCCGGCGCAGCGTCTCCACGATGATCAGATAGAACACCGCCGCCCACAGGTAGAACGAGATGTCGTAGGTCTGCGAGAAGACGTAGCGGGTCTGCCCCATGATGTCGAGAACGGTGATCAGGCTGGTCACCGCCGAGGCCTTGACGATGGAGATCATCTCGTTGCCGTAGGGCCGCAGGGCGGTCATCAGCGCCTGCGGCAGGATCACCCGCCACAGCGTGATGAAGCGCGGCAGGGCCAGCGCGGTGGCGGCCTCCCAGCTGCCCACCGGCACGGCGCGGAAGGCGCCGAACAGGATCTCCGCCTGATAGGCGGCGGTGTTGAGGGCGAAGGCGAAGACCGCGCAGTTGAACGCATCGCGGAAGAACCACCACAGCCCGGCGGCGCGGAAGAAGCCGACGAACTGGCCGGCGCCATAGTAGACCAGGAAGAGCTGGGCGATGATCGGCGTGCCGCGGAAGAAATAGGAGTAGCCGTAGGCGATCGCATTGAGCGCGCGGCTCTTCGACAGGCGGGCGGCGGCCACCGGAATCGAGATCAGCGCGCCGATGGTCAGGCACAGCACGCAGAGCTGGATGGTGGTCCAGAAGCCTTCGAGGATTCCCGGCCCGAAGCGGTTCAGCCGGTCGGCGTCGATGCTGTGGACCAGGGCGTAGGCCAGCCCGACGGCGATGACGATCCACACTCCGACGAAGGCGTAGCCGGCCCAGGTGACCGGACTGCCGGGGCGGGGAGGCGGGGCTTCTTCCACCGAGGCGGCGGCCGTCATCGTTCGGTCCCCCGCGATGCCCAGGCGTCGATCCGCCAGATGCCGATGGAGGAGAGGATCGACAGGGTCAGGTAGATCAGGCAGGCGACCAGATAGAAGAAGAACGGCTCCTTGGTGGAGCCGACCGCCACCGTCGTCTCGCGCAACAGGTCGCTGAGGGTGATGGCCGACACCAGCGCGGTGTCCTTCATCATCGACAGGTAGAGGTTGGAGAGCGCCGGCAGGGCGAGGCGGATGAGCTGCGGCACGATGACGAAGGTCATGGTGAACAGCGGCGTCAGCCCGATGGCGTAGGCGCCTTCGTACTGGCCGCGCGGGATGCCGCGGAAGGCGGAGGCGAAGGCCTCGGTGGCATAGGCCGACAGAACCAGGCCGAGCGCCACCATGCCGGCGAGGAACGGCGAGATCTCCATCGGCGTGCCGAATACGGCGCGCGTGAAGCTGGAGACGGTGTATTGCGCGCCGTAATAGACGACGAAGAGGGTGAGCAGTTCCGGCAGGCCGCGGAAGATCGTCGTGTAGATTTCCGCGCCGCGCCGCACCAGCGGATCGGACGACTGCTTGGCCAGCGACATGAAGAAGCCGACGACCACACCGATCGGCAGCGTCGACAGCGACAGCGCAATGGTTACGCCGGTCCCTGCCGCAAGCTCGTCACCCCATCCCTTGGGGCCGAACTGGAGCAGGCTGAACAGATCCCCCAACCGCCCGATTCCTTCCGTCGCGGCCTAGTCATGTCCGGTCCCCGCAGCGCCCCACGCGGCCGGGCCGGAAGAAGACGGCCGGGCTTGGCACGCCCGGCCGCCTCCGGTCGGTTATTCGCCGTAGGCGTCGAAGTCGAAATACTTGTCGTTGATCTTCTTGTAGGTGCCGTTGGCGCGGATGTCGGCGATGCCCTTGTTGAGCAGCGCGGTCAGATCCTTGTCTTCCTTGCGGACGCCGAAGCCGACGCCGACGCCGTGGATTTCCGGAACGATCTTGACCGTGCCGACGCGCAGGCAGCAGTCCTGCGCTTCCTTGGAGCCCTTCAGCCAGTCGTCGAGCACGACGACGTCGTCGTTGACGGCGTCGAGGCGGCCGTTGATCAGGTCCAGCTTGAACTGGTCGGCGCTCGGGTAGAGCTTGATCGTCGACTTGGTATAGGTCTTCTGCGCGTAGTTGGCGTGGGTGGTCGAGGACTGCACGCCGATCGTCTTGCCGGCGAGATCGTCAACGCTGGTGCCTTTGATCCCGGCATCCTTGCGCGCCACGATCGCCGGCGGCGTGTTGTAGTACTTGTTGGTGAAGTCGATGGATTTCTCGCGTTCCGGCGTGATCGAGATCGAGGAGTCGATGACGTCGAACTTGCCGGCGAGCAACGCCGGGATGATGCCGTCGAAGTCCTGATTGACGTAGGTGCACTTGGCGCCGATGTCGGCGCAGATCGCGTTCAGGATTTCGATGTCGAAGCCGACGAAGGCACCGCTGGAATCGACCGATTCGAACGGCGGATAGGTGGCATCCGTGCCGACCCGTATTTCCTTCCAGTCCTTGGCGGTGGCAAGGCTGGTTCCGGCGACGATGGCGGCCATCGCCAATAAGGCTGTGACAGTTCTGCGCATGTTGATTTCCCCTACTCTCTAGAACCGATCTCGGCCGGAACGATCTCCCCCGCACCGTGCCCCCCGAGAACTGTCGTGACCATATTTCCACCAAGCTCAGCTTTGTGGCAACCGGGTCGGTTCGGCCTGCCTTAATCGTGCAAGAAATCGGCCAAGTTGACCCGCCGGGCGATGGGGCTATGTTCGCGCCCGACTCCCCTCTTTTCAGGACTTTCCGAAGCCTCCATGCCCGAAATCGACAAGCAAGCAGTGCTCACCCGGCTGACCGGCATCCGCGGCCCCGACGACGACCGCGACATCGTGCGCCGCGGCATGGTGTCCGACATCGTCATTGCCGACGGGCGGGTGATGTTCTCCATCACCGTGCCGGCGGAACGCGCCAGCGCCTTCGAGCCGATGCGCGCCGCCGCGGAGACGGCCGTCCGCTCCATGCCGGGCGTCACCGGCGCCATGGTGGTGCTGACCGCCGAGCGCAAGGCGGGGGGCGCTGCCGCCACCCGGCCACCGACGCAAGGTTCCCGCGGCGCGCCGCCGCCGCAGGCCCCCGGCCATCGCCCGGCCCAGCCGGCCCAGCCGTCGGCCAAGGCCGGCGTGCCCGGCGTCGGGGCGATCATCGCGGTGGCCAGCGGCAAGGGCGGCGTCGGCAAATCCACCTGCGCGGTCAACCTGGCGCTGGCGATGAAGGCCAACGGCCTCAGTGTCGGCATCCTCGACGCCGACATCTACGGGCCGTCGCTGCCCCGCCTGCTGCATCTCTCCGGCCGGCCGGAGGTCGAGGGCGGGCGCACGCTGAAGCCGATGCAGGCTTACGGCATCAAGGCGATGTCGATGGGCTTCCTGGTCGAGGAAGACACCCCGATGATCTGGCGCGGGCCGATGGTCGTCTCGGCGCTGCAGCAGATGCTGCGCGAGGTCGCCTGGGGCGATCTCGACGTGCTGGTGGTCGACATGCCGCCCGGCACCGGCGATGCCCAGCTCACCATGGCCCAGCAGGTGCCGCTCGCCGGCGCGGTCATCGTCTCGACGCCGCAGGACCTGGCGCTCATCGACGCCCGCAAGGGGCTCAACATGTTCCGCCGGGTCGACGTGCCGGTGCTCGGCATCATCGAGAACATGAGCTATTTCATCGCCCCCGACACCGGCAAGCGCTACGACATCTTCGGCCATGGCGGCGCCAAGGCGGAGGCCGAGCGTCTCGACGCACCGTTCCTCGGCGAAGTGCCGCTCGACATGGTGATCCGCGAGACCTCCGACGCCGGCACGCCGATCGTCGTCGCCGAGCCCAACGGCGTCCACGCGGCCGCCTTCCGCGACATCGCCGCCAAGGTGTGGGCCGGCGTCGCCGCGAGCCACCGCGAGGCGCCGACCTTCGTCATCGAATAGCGGCGTGCCCGGGAGGGGCGGCGTGTGTTGCCCGGGCGCCACCGCCCGGGCAAAATCGTCGCGGCCGCCTGCCTCGGCGATTGCCGCCGCGCCGGCCCGGCGGCATAGTCGCGCCCGCGACGGAGGTATTTCGATGACTGGGATCACGCTCGCCTAGCGCACTGCGCCACGGACCGGCCTCCGGCCGGTCGTTCCCACGTCCCGCTCTCGTCGGTCTTCCCCATGGCTTTCCTCCGCAATGACGCGATCAATCGCGTCAACCTTCACACCGGCATCCAGGCTCTCGCCCAGGGTGCCGGCGGCATCTTCTTCCTCGTCTTCCTTCTGCGTGCCGGCGTTTCCGTGCCGCTGGTGCTGGTGGCGATGGCCGCGGTCGTCACCGGACGCTTCATCCTGCGCCCGGCGATCCTGCCGCTCGCCAAGCGCTGGGGCATCAAGCCGCTGCTCATCTTCGGCACGCTGTGCCTGGCCGTGCAGTACCCGGTGCTGGCCAGGGTGGACGGCGTCGGCCCCATGCTGCTCGTGCTGATCGTCGTGGTGGCGGTCGGCGATGTCTTCTACTGGCCGAGCTACCACGCCTATTTCGCCGCCCTCGGCGACGCCGAGCATCGCGGCCAGCAGGTCGGCGCCCGCGAGGCGCTGGCCGCGGTGGTCGGCATCCTGGCGCCACTGGTCGGTGCCTGGGCGTTCGTCACCGTCGGACCCGGCCTCACCTTTGCCGCGGCCGGACTGGTGCAGGCGCTGGCCGTGGTTCCGCTCCTCGGCGTGCCCAACGTGCCGGTCAGGCAGGCGGCGCCGGGCACCCTTCGCGCCGCCCGCCTGACGGTGGCGCTGCTCACCATCGACGGCTGGTTCGCCTCCGGCTTCTTCTTCGTCTGGCAGATCGCGCTGTTCATCGCGCTCGGCGGAAACATCCCGGCGTATGGCGGCGCCATGGCGCTCGCCGGCCTGTTCGGCGCCGCCGGCAGCCTGCTCCTCGGCCGCACCATCGACCTCGGCCACGGGCGCCGGGCGGTGACCATCGGCTATAGCGTCACCGTCGTCATCATCGTGCTGCGCGCCGCCAGCCTCGGCTCTCCCGTGCTGGCGGTCGCCGCCAATGCGCTGGGCGCCCTCGCCATGCCGCTGTTCGTGCCCGGCATCGGCACCGCCATGTACAACATGGCCAAGGCCTCGCCCTGTGCGTTGCGCTTCAATATGGCCAGCGAAGGCGGCTGGGACATCGGCTGCTTCTTCGGCTGCCTGGCCGCCGCCGCCTTCTACCATGCCGGCCTGTCGCTGTCGGTCGGCATCCTCCAGGGCATCCCGGCGGCCGTCGCCATCGTCCTTCTGCTCAGGCGCTACTACGGCAAGGGCGGGCGCATGCCGCCCGCCGCACCGCTCGACCCGATCGCCGCCATCGGCGGCGTCGCAGCCGGAAGCCACTGACGGTGGCCGCTGCGAAGATGCACGCCGACGAGGTGGCCACCGACGCCGCCCTGGTCGGGCGGCTGATCGCCGGCCAGTTCCCGCAATGGGCCGGCCTGCCGGTGACGCCGGTGCCCTCGGCCGGCACCGACAATTCGCTCTACCGGCTCGGCAGCGATCTCGTGGTGCGGATGCCGCGGGTCTCCTGGGCCACCGGGCAGATCGACAAGGAGCGCCGCTGGCTGCCCTATCTGGCGCCGCATCTGCCGCTGGCGATTCCCGCGCCACTGGCGGCCGGCGAGCCGGCGGAGGGGTTCCCGTGGCGCTGGTCCGTCTATGGCTGGCTCGCGGGCGAGAACGCCACCCTCGCTCGCCTGGCCGATCCCGACCGGGCGGCGCGCGACCTGGCACGCTTCATCCACGCACTTCAGGCCATCGATGCGAGCGCGGGCCCACGGCCCGAGCCGGGGACGTTCGGGCGCGGCGTGCCGCTGGCGGTGCGCGATGCCGGCACCCGTGAGGCGATCGCAGCATGCCACGGGCTGATCGACACGCGTGCCGCGACGGCCGCCTGGGAGGCGGCGCTGGCCGCGCCGGAATGGCAGGGCCCGCCGGTCTGGCTGCATGCCGACCTGCAATCCGGCAACCTGCTGGCCGTCGACGGGCGGCTGACGGCCGTGATCGACTTCGGCGCGCTGACCATCGGCGATCCGGCCTGCGACCTGATGGTCGCCTGGAATCTGTTCACGGCGGGGCCGCGCGCCGCCTTCCGCGAGGCGATCGACGTCGATGGCGCCACCTGGGCTCGCGGCCGCGGCTGGGCTCTTTCGCCGGCCCTGGTGGCGTTGCCCTATTATCGGGAGACCAATCCCGGTCTGGCGGCCATCGCCCGCCACGCCATCGCCGAGGTGCTGGCGGACGGCGCCGAGGCGTAGCGCGACGGGCGGGTAGGGTCCGTGCCTATTCGGTCAGTCCCTCGGCGGCGGCGGCCGCGGTGGCGCGCATGGCCAGCAGCCGTTCGCGGCGGAAGGTGTAGATCCCGGTGGCGATGATTACCGCGGTGCCGATCAGGGTCAGCGCGTCCGGCACCTCGTGCCACACCAGGAAGCCGGCGATCACCGCCCAGATGATCACCGTGTAGCGGAACGGCGCCACGATGGCGATGTCGCCGTGGCGCATGAAATCGATCGCCGTCAGATAGCCGCCGATCAGGAAGACGCTGGCGCTGACGATGAGCGCTGCCGCCCGCCCCGACGGCATGATCCACTGTTCGCCGGCGATCGCGCCATAGATCGGCCCGCTGACGCCGACCACCACGGCGGTGACCAGGGCGATCATGAGCGTCGGCACGCCGGTGGGCATGATGCGCGTGGTCATGTCGCGGAGCGCGATGAACCCCGCCGAGGCGAGCGCCAACAGGCTGAATTCGTTGAAGCCGGAGAGTCCCGGGCGGATGACGATGAGCACGCCCACGAAGCCTACGGCGATCGCCGTCCACCGGCGCCAGCCGACCTGGTCGCGGAGGAAGATGGCGGCGCTGGCGGTCACCATCAGCGGCACCACCTGGAGGATCGTGTTGGAATTGGCGATCGGGATGTGGAACAGCGCCACCAGATAGAGATAGGCCGAGGCAACCTCGCCGAGCGTGCGCCAGAAGACCGCCTGGTTGAGGAGAACGCCGAAGCGGACGCCTTGGCCGGTGAAGGCGACGATCAGGGCGAGCCAGAAGGTGGCCACGCAGCCGCGCAGCAGCAGGATCTCGCCCAGCGGCAGCTCCGTGCTGACCAGCTTCATCATCGTGTCGTTGATCAGGAACAGCAGGTTGCACGCCGAGATCGCGGCGATGCCGCGCAGGTTCTCGCGAAACGGGGCAGGGCTTGCCATCGGACACATCCGGTGAGCGCGCACTGGCGCCCGGCGCGGCCGGTGTCGGTGGCGTATGGTTTCTGGCAGGAGGCGGTTCGTCGCCGCTGCGTGAGGATCAATACAGCACCGCGGCGCCGGGCGGGAGGCCCTGTCGCGTGCGGCAAATGCCCTACAGGCCGAAGCGGGCGAGGCTGAACATGGTGAGGTCGAATCCGGTCGAACCGGAGGTGGCCAGGTCGGCGACGATCTCGCCGACGACGCTGGCGAACTTGTAGCCGTGCCCCGAACAGGGCGAGACGACCACGACCTCGGGCAGATCCTTGAGCGTGTCGATGATGAAGGTCTCGTCCGGCGTGTTGGTGAACATGCAGGACTTGAGCGTCATCAGCGGACCGTCGGCGTCCGGGAAATAGCGCGCGATGCAGCGGCGCAGCACCGCCTCGTCGGCATCGGTGACCGCGCGCGACAGCGTGTCGGGATGGCCGCGCTCCTCCAGGTGGTGGTAGAGGCCGATCTTCAGCCCCGGCACGCCGTGGATGGGCAGCAGGTAGTAGCGCCCTTCCGCGACGAGCAGGTTGAGGACCGGGAATGCCGCCGGCATGAAGCGCTCCGGATGGGCCGGCTGAAACCAGCCGAGCACCTGCCGCTCGGGCACGGCGATGGTCTTCAGCGCCGGCACGAGGTCGCCGATCCACGCCCCCGGCGACAGCACCAGCCGGCCGGCCTCGTAGGTGGCGCGCGTGGTGACCACGCGCACGCCGCCGCCGGCGATCGGGGTCCACTCCAGCACCCGCTCGCGCGCATGGATCTCGGCCCCGGCCGCCATCGCCAGCGTGGCATGGGCGACGATGGCGCGTTCCGACAGGACGAAGCCGCCGGCCGGCTGATAGACCGCGGCGAAATCCTCCGGCAGCCGATAGCCGGGATGGCGGGCGTTGACCTCGGCGCCGGTGAGCACCTCGTGGACGAGCGCGTGGCGCTGGCAGGATTCGAGCGAGCCGCGGAAGACGTCGCTGTCCGCCGGGCCGGCATCGAGCGAGCCGGTGGTGATCAGCAGCGGCTCGCCGGCCGCCGCCGATGCCTCGCCCCAGAGCTCATAGGCGCGCCTGAGCAGCGGTACATAGGCGGGGTCCTCGTAGTAGGCGAGGCGGATGATGCGCGTCACCCCGTGCGACGAACCCTCGGCGTGCGGGATGTCGAAACGCTCCAGCCCGAGCACCCGCTGGCCGCGCCGGGCGAGCTGCCAGCAGGCTGCCGCGCCCAT
This sequence comes from uncultured Alphaproteobacteria bacterium, assembly GCA_963784605.1. Classification (GTDB taxonomy): domain Bacteria; phylum Pseudomonadota; class Alphaproteobacteria; order Rhizobiales; family Kaistiaceae; genus CAVSRC01. The sequence goes on along the minus strand of CAWARW010000011.1, from coordinate 215,922 downwards.
GCCGCCGACGCCGACGACGATCACGTCATAGCTGTTGCCGCGTGCCATGCCTCGTTCCCCGCCGTCGCGCTCGCCCAATGGATGCCACGGCGGGGAGGCGGTCAAGGGAGGCGCGATCGGCGATGCGCGGCGATCACAGCCTGACGAGGCCGGGGAGCGGTGGCGGAACGTCCTCGCCGGCCGGATGGGCGAAGAAGAACTCGGCGTGGTACCAGCCGTCGCTCTCGTATCCCGCCGGGTCGAGGCCGAGCCCGTCGAGATTGGCGAAGACCTCGGCGCGTTCCCTGCCGTCGGCGAAATGCCGCTGGTGGAAGGTGCGACCGGCGAGCTTGAACACGGCATAGCCGCGCGCCTTGAGCAGCGCGGCGATCGCGTCGAAGGAGAACATGCGCAGCGCGAAGAGCGCCAGCCACGGCCGGCGCCCGGCGGCATCGAGAATGCGGCTGAACGTCGGCGCGCCGACGTAGCCGATGGCGCCGGTCGAGATGACCAGATCGACGTCGGCGAGCAGCGTTCGCTCCTCGGCCGTCGGCGCTTCGGATTCCAGGTCGCGCGTCAGATAGCCGTCGAGGATGCCGGCTTCCCGGGCATAGCCGACGGCGCGCTCGGCGGGGTCGAGACCGATGACGGTCAACTCCGGGTTCGGCCGGTAGCCGGCACGGTCGCGGGCCAGCAGTTCGCGCCGCGACAGCGCCGCGGTCGCCGTCGCGCCATAGGCGCGGAAGAGCTCGGGCAGCGTGCGGTCGTGTTTCAGCAGGGCGGCGTTGACGCCGTAGGAGCAGCCGACGTCGAGGAGCTTGAGCGGACGCCGCCGTCGCACCGATCGCTCGCTGGCGATCACCTGGCGGAACACCGGCGCGGCTTCGGCCGGAATGCGGTAGTCGAGATTGACCAGCGTCTGATAGTAGTCCCGCGGGTCGGGGCGGTCGTAGATCGCGGTGAGATCGATCTTGCCGGTTTCGTCGTGGTCGAAGTCGGTCAGTGCGGACATTGTCACTCCAATGATATGTCAGGGGCACGGTTGGCGGGCCGCGCGGAAACCTCCAGAAGTGGGTGATGCGGGGCTATTATGCCCGCGGGCGGCGCGATGACCAAATCGCCCGCCGAGACGGGCCTGGCCCGGTGTTGCAGAGGGAAGAGATGACGGAAAAGACTCCCTGGCCGACGGAAGTCCGGCTGCACAAGGATCGTCGCACGCTGTCGGTTCGCTTTGATGATGGCGTGGCGCACGACCTGCCGGCCGAGATGCTGCGGGTGCTGAGCCCCTCGGCCGAGGTCCAGGGGCACACCGCCGACCAGCGCCAGACGGTCGGCGGCAAGCGCGACGTCGCCATCGCCCGGCTCGAGCCGATCGGCAACTACGCCGTCAAGATCGTCTTCGACGACGGCCACGACAGCGGGCTTTTCTCGTGGAGCTACCTGCGCACGCTCGGCGACGAGCACGAGGCGCGCTGGTCGGAATACCTGGACGAGCTGGCATCCAAGGGCATGCGCCGCGACAGGTGATTCAGGATCGCAGGGTCTTCGCGCAAGTCCCTGAAAACGAAAGGCCGGCGGAAATGCCCGCCGGCCTTTGTCCGCTCCCCGAAACGAATGGTCAGTTCAGGACGACGACCTTGGCCCCGACCTCGACCCGATTGTAGAGGTCGATGATGTCGTTGTTGGTCAGCCGGATGCAGCCCGACGATACCGCCTGGCCGATGGTCCACGGCTCGTTCGACCCGTGGATGCGATAGATGCGGGCGCCGATGTAGAGCGCGCGGGCCCCCAGCGGATTCTCGACGCCGCCCTCCATGTGGGCCGGCAAGATCCGGCCTTTTGCCTTCTCGCGGGCGATCATCTCCGCCGGCGGCGTCCAGCCGGGCCATTCCGCCTTGCGCGAGACGCGGTCGGTGCCCGACCAGGTGAAGCCCTCGCGGCCGACGCCGATGCCGTATTTCAGCGCCTTGCCGTTATCCAGCACCAGATACAGCCGGCGCTCCTTGGTGTTCACCACGATGGTCCCGGCGCGGTAGCGGCCGTCGTAGGACACCGTCTGGCGCGGAATCGGGTTGTAGCTTGCGCCGCGCGCCTCGGCGCCACGGGCCATGATGGCCTTGACGTCATAGCTCACGAACTTCTGCAGCTTGTTGTCGTAATAGGTCTGCATGTCCGCCTGCGCCGTCTGCAGGCCGAGGAAAACGCCAGCCATCGCCCCAACGATGGCAATCAACAAATGCTTGCGCATTTCATCTTCCTTCTGGTCGCCTAAGCAGGAAAACGGCGTGATCGCCACAGTGCGCCGTCAACTCGTGTTTGCCCAATTTGTCGCTTGGGGACAAGAATGCGCGCGCAATCGGCCGGGCCTGGCCGTCACATTTCTGTCCCAGTGTTGTCGCCGCGCAACGCCTGGGGCGCCGTCGACGCTGGAAAACCGGGATTTGCGCCGGCCGAAAGGGCTGAACCAATATGGACAATCCGCAGTGGGCGGCGGTCGACCGCTACTTCGAAGACCACCTCGTCGGCGAGGATGCGGCGCTGAGATCGGCACGGGCGGCCGGCGATTCGGCCGGTCTGCCGCCGATCAACGTCACCGCCAGCTTCGGCAAGCTGCTGATGATGGTGGCCTCGATGGTCGGCGCCCGCCGGATCCTCGAGATCGGCACGCTCGCCGGCTACTCGACCATCTGGATGGCCCGGGCGCTGCCCCAGGATGGCCGCCTGATCACGCTGGAGATCGAGCCGCGCAACGCCCGCGTGGCGCGCGCCAACCTCGCTGCGGCGGGGCTCGCCACGATGGTCGACATCCGCCTCGGGCCGGCCCTCGACACGCTGCCGACGCTCGCCGACGACGGGCCCTTCGACATGATCTTCATCGACGCCGACAAGAGCAACAACGCCGCCTATCTCGACTGGGCGCTGACGCTGTCGCGGCTTGGGACGGCGATCGTCGTCGACAACGTCGTGCGCTACGGCGGCGTCATCGACGCCATCAGCACCGACCGCGACATCGTCGGCACCCGCCAGGTGACCGAGGCGATCGCGGCCGAGCCGCGGCTCACCGCCACCGCCATCCAGACGGTAGGCGGGAAGGGCTACGACGGCTTCATCCTGGCGCTGGTCACCGGCTGAAGCGGCCGGCAGCCGCGGGAGCCCGGGCCCTAATCCAGCCGCACGCCGCCATGGCTGCGGTCGCCGGCTTCCAGGCACAGGTCGAGGATGCGCTGGATCTTGGCGGCCTGGCGGAAGTCGGGATTGGCGTGCGCGCCGGTCTGCACGGATTCGACGAAGCGGCGATAGATCGAGCGCACCGGCGGGCAGACCACTTCGCGCCAGGTCATGGTGTGCACGTCGTTGCCGATGCAGCGGCCGAGCCACGACTTCTCGCCGGTGGTGATCATCTGCAGGCCGCCGCGGCTGCCGAACAGGTCGAGGCGCAGCGTGTTGGCATAGCCGGTGCCCCAGCGCGTGGCATGGATCACGCCGAGCGCACCGTTCTTGAGCTCGACCGACATGGCGAAGGAATCGTTGGCATCCAGCACGTAGTCGCCGATGCGTTCGTCCTCGGCCTTGTGGAAGGTCTTGGCGCGGCTTTCCATCCACACGATGTCGTTAGCGCAGGCATAGGTGGCGAAGTCGACGATGTGGATGCCGATGTCGCCGATGACGCCGTGGCTGCCGTGTCTCGACGACAGGCGCCACAGCCAGCGGTCCTCGCTCTGCCAGTCGCCCCAGTGATTGCCGACCAGCCAGCTCTGCAGATAGGACGCCTCGAAGTGGCGGATCTCGCCGATCTCGCCGTTGACGACGATCTCGCGCGCCTTCTCCACCGCCGGCGAACCGCGGTAGGTGAGGTTGACCATGTTGATGACGCCGCGCCTCTCGGCCGCCTCGGTCATCTCCAGCGCCAGCGGATAGGTCGTCGCCAGCGGCTTCTCGCACAGGATGTGCTTGCCGGCGGCGATCAGCTTCATGGTCGTGGGATGGTGGACGGCGTCCGGCGTGACGTTGGCGGCGGCATCGAAGCCGTCCCAGGCGATCGCCGAATCGAGATCGGTGAAACGGTGGGCGATGGCATTGTCGTCGCAGAAGGCGTTGAGGCGGTCCTCGTGGGGCTCCACCGCCGCCACCAGCTCGACGCCGGGCAGGGCGCGGAAGGAGCGGGCGTGCTGGCGGGCCATGCCGCCGGTGCCGACGATCGCCAGACGGACGGTGTCGCTCATCGGGAGCGCCCTAGCGGAAGCCGGATTCGCCGGGTTTGTGCAGGCGCGGCCCCTTTTCCGCGATCGGCTCCGGTGCCTTGTCCACCGGCACGTTCGGGGCGTTGGCGATGCCGGTCCACGCGGGCGCCGGGTTGTAAGCCCATTTGACCGCGTTGCGCAGCACCTGCCGCACGTTCGCGTCGTGGTAGATCGGATAGACCTCGTGGCCGGGCGAGAAGTAGAAGATGCGCCCGCCGCCGCGCTGGTAGGTGACGCCGGAGCGGAATACCTCGCCGCCGTCGTACCAGCTGATGAACACCGTCTCCATGGGTTCGGGAATCGCGAACGGTTCGCCGTACATCTCGGTCTGTTCGACGACGAAGCTTTCGCCGAGGCCCTGCGCGATCGGGTGCGTGCGATTGATCGCCCAGACGCGCTCCTTCTCGCCCGCCTCGCGCCATTTGAGCGAACAGGGCGTGCCCATGAGCTTCTTGAAGATCTTCGAGAAATGACCGGAGTGCAGCACGATCAGGCCCATGCCTTGCCACACCCGGGTGGCCACGCGCTCCACCACCGCATCGGCGACGGCGCCGTGTGCCATGTGGCCCCACCAGGTCAGCACGTCGGTCTCGGCCAGCCGCTCCGCCGTGAGCCCGTGCTCGGGCTGGTCGAGGGTCGCCGTCGTCGCCGTGATCCCGGGGTCGGCGTTGAGGGCGTCGGCGATGCAGCCGTGCATGCCGTCGGGGTAGATCTCGCGCACGATCGGGTTTTCACGGTCGTGGACGTTCTCTCCCCAGACAGTGGTGCGGATCGTCATGCGCAATCTCCGGAAAGGGCTGGGGGCGCACCGCCTGGTGCGCCATTGGAGGGGCGGGGCAGGCACCGCGGGAAACCTCGTGTGAGGCGGGCCCCGGCGGGTATCGGGCAACCCTATACAAGAACCGGGCCGGCGTGCACGGGGCTTTGTCGGCGCTCCGGGGGCGGGAACAGCCGCCATCCTCCGCTGGTTTAATCCTGTTGGCAGATCGCGCAACGGGACCCGTTTTCAGCGCGCTGAAAACGGTATAGACAGCGCAACCCCGCGATTCCTGCGGGCTTTTTGGACGACTGTCGTCGAAGGGCAACAGAACGTTAATACAACCGGGCTATGTCGGAACGTGCGTTGGGGGATGGTTATGACATTGTCGCTTCGCGTTCTCGCGTTCCTGCTCTTGAGTGCCGCTTCGACCGCCGTCCTGGCCCTGCCGTACCTGACGATCCACTAACCCCAGCACCAAAGACCCAAAAAAGGCCGGCCGGCCCAGCCCGGCGGCTCCTGTGACGGCCGTCACGGCAAAATGGCGGTTACAGGTGCATATGGACGGAAACGACCGGCTTTCAGGTAATCGCAATGTCTCTGACGCTCCGCATCACAGCTTTTCTTGTCCTCAGCGCCGTCACCTCGGCGGTCTGCGCGCTGCCCTATCTGAGCATCCAGTAGGCGACCCGCCGGCGCCCCGCGGGGCACCGAATCCCTCCCCGGGAGGGGCTGCGCGCCGGTGCGCGGCGTTGCGGCAAAATGTCGGTGAAATCATACGACGATAGCTCGATTGTCTCCGCCGGGCGTTGCGACAAGCTGACCGCAATCGCGTGTAGGTCGGCGATATTGCTTGCGGAACTGCCACCTTCCTCGATATTGTCGCGCGCACTGGTGCTGCACGTTCTGCGGGCGGCCGCGCATGGCCCCGCGGAATGATTTCAGGGAGCGCCGGTTGATTGTGGTTTCATTGGGTGCACGCCCGTTTCCCGGCGTCCATCTACCTAACGGGAGGAACTGATGAGGAAGCTACTGGTAACTTCCATCGCTGCGATCGGTTTGGCCGCGTCGGCCAGCGTGTCGCTGGCGCAAGTGGTCGTCGGTGTTTCCTGGAATAACTTCCAGGAAGAGCGTTGGAAAACCGACGAAGCGGCGATCAAGAGCGTGCTCGATGCCGCTGGCGCCAAGTACATCTCGACCGACGCCCAGTCTTCTGCTTCCAAGCAGCTGACCGACATCGAGAACCTGATCTCGCAGGGTGCCAACGCCCTGATCGTGCTCGCCCAGGATACCGACGCCATCCAGCCGGCCATCCAGAAGGCGGTCGACGAGAGTATTCCGGTGGTCGGCTATGACCGCCTGATCGAGAACCCGAAGGCCTTCTACATCACCTTCGACAACAAGCAGGTCGGCGTGCTCGAGGCGAAGTACGTCTTCGCCGCCCAGCCGAAGGGCAACTACGTCATCATCAAGGGCAACTCGGCTGATCCGAATGCGGACTTCCTGCGCTCGGGCATCGAAGAGGTGATCGGCCCGTCGGTGAAGAGCGGCGACATCAAGATCGTCGGCGAATCCTACACCGACAACTGGGATCCGGCGAACGCCCAGAAGGAAATGGAGCAGTTCCTGACCGTCAACAACAACAAGGTTGACGCCGTGGTCTGCGAGAACGATGGCATGGCCGGTGGCGTCGTCGCCGCTCTCGCCGCCCAGGGCATGGCCGGACAGGTTCCGGTTTCGGGCCAGGACGGTGACCATGCTGCTCTGAACCGCGTCGCGCTCGGCACGCAGACCGTGTCGGTGTGGAAGGACGCCCGCGAGCTCGGCAAGGCTGCTGCCAAGGCGGCTCTCGCCATGGCCGGCGGCACGGCGATGGACAAGATCGAGGGTGCCGTGATGTTCGACGGCGGCCCCAAGCACGTCGCCATGACGTCGCTGTTCCTGCAGCCGAACCCGATCACCAAGGACAACCTCAACGAGGTGATCGACGCTGGCTGGATCACGAAGGACGAAGTCTGCAAGGGCGTGAAGCCCGGCACCGTCAAGGTGTGCAACTAGCTCCTGACCATGAGTTGCCTGCGCCGCGCGCCTTGCGCGGCGCAGGCGGTCCTTCGCCTACGTGCAATTCGGGTAGTTGAAAATGGCTGAGGCCACCGGGACGACCGGACCCGCGCGGGTTGGTGGCGTGAACAGGCGCCAGACCAACCTGCTGCGCTCGTTCATGCAAGCCACCGAGATCGACGCCCGCATGCTCGGCATGATCGCGGCGCTGGCGCTCATCTGGTTCGGCTTCCAGGTCATGACCGCGTGGCGCCTCGGGGGCAGTCCCCTGGCGCTTGGCGAGGGCGTCTTCCTGACGCCGCGCAACCTGTGGAATCTTTCGGTGCAGACCTCGACGGTGGCCATCATGGCCACCGGCATGGTGCTCGTCATCGTGTCGCGCAACATCGACCTGTCGGTCGGTTCGTTGAACGGCTTCCTGGCGATGCTGATGGGCAAGCTGCAGATCGAGATTCTGCCTCATTTCGTCGGCTACGACTGGCCGCTGACCTGGATCATCACCGTCGCCTTCGGCATCGCGATCGGCGCCGCGATCGGCGCCGTGCAGGGCTTCGTCATCGCCTTCTTCGGCATCCCCGCCTTCATTGTCACGCTTGGCGCGCTGCTGGTCTGGCGCGGCGCGGCGTGGTGGGTGGCCAACGGCCGCACGCTGGCGCCCATGGACACGACGTTCGCCAAGCTCGGCGGCGGCGGCTTCGGCTCGATCGGCGCGACCCTCAGCTGGATCGTGGCCGCCATCGCCTGCGTCGCCATCATCATCGCGATCATCAACGGCCGGCGCCAGCGGGTGCGTTTCGAGTTTCCGCTTCGTCCGGTGTGGGCGGAACTGACGCTGGCGATCATCGGTTGCGGTGCCGTGATCGGTGCCATCGCCGTCATCAACGCCTATCCGATGCCGGTCGGCCTGGCACGCCAGTATGCGAAGCTCCACGGCATCGCGTGGCCGGAGACCGGTGAGCTGTACTTCTCGCTCGGCCTGGCGATCCCGGTTCTGATCGCCATCGGCGTCGGCGTCCTGGTGACGTTCATCGCCACGCGCACGCGCTTCGGGCGCTACGTCTTTGCTATCGGCGGCAACCCGGAAGCGGCAGAACTCGGCGGCATCAACACCCGCTGGATCATCATGAAGATCTTCATCCTCATGGGGGTCCTCTGCGCCGTTGCCGGCATGGTTGCGTCGGCTCGTCTGAATGCCGCCACCAACGCGCTCGGTACCAACGACGAACTCTACGTCATCGCCGCAACGATCATTGGCGGCACCTCGTTCGCCGGCGGCATCGGCACCGTGCCCGGCGCCATGCTCGGCGCCGTGGTCATGCAGTCGCTGCAATCGGGCATGCAGCTCATGGGCATTGAGTCGCCCTTGCAGAACATCGTCTCGGGTCTGGTTCTCGTGATCGCCGTCGGCATCGACACGATGTACCGCAGACGGACCAAGTGAGCATTACGGATTAGGAGTTCGCAGCAATGGCCGATGACCGCGAACCGCTCGTCGAGATGCGCAATATCTACGTGTCGTTCGGCGGCGTTCATGCCGTTGAGAACGCGTCGATCTCGCTCTATGCGGGCGAGGTGGTCGGCCTGGTCGGCGGCAACGGTGCCGGCAAGTCGACGCTGATGAAGGTGCTCTCCGGCGCCTATCATCCCGACTCGGGGCAGATCTTCGTGGGCGGCAAGCTCGCCACGATCAACAACCCGCGCGACGCCAAGACGCTCGGCATCGAGACGATCTACCAGAACCTGGCGCTCGCCGATAACGTCGATGCGCCGGCCAACGTCTTCCTCGGGCGCGAGCTGCTCGGCCGCTTCAACACCCTCGATGACGTCGCCATGGAGCACGCCACCCGCAAGGTGATGGGCCGCCTCAATCCGCTCTTCAAGGGCTTCAAGACGCCGGTCGTGTCGCTCTCCGGCGGCCAGCGCCAGTCGGTGGCCATTGCCCGGGCGATCTATTTCAACGCCCGCATCCTCATCATGGACGAGCCCACCGCTGCGCTCGGGCCGGCCGAGACCGCCCAGGTGCGCGATCTCGTCAAGCAGCTCAAGAAGGAAGGCATCGGCATCTTCCTCATCAGCCATGAAATTCACGACGTCTTCGATCTGGCCGACCGCATCACCGTCATGAAGACGGCACGAATGGTGGGCACCGTGAACAAGGACGATGTCGATACCGATCAGGTGCTGGGGATGATCATCGGCGGCACGGTGCCGCCGGGCGTGCAGATCACCAATGCCTATTCAGAGGCGAGGGCATGACGCATGGATCTCGCGGGCACGGAAGGCGACACCAGGCTCGTATAGGCGCGGCGGCGGTCTGCGCTGCAGTGTTGGTCGGCGGCCCGGCGGCCGCCGCGGATTTAATGCCGTGGGCGGAAAAGGCCATCCACGAGCACGTCGACTTCAACCAGTTCGAAGGCGTCCTGACCGCCGACCAGCTCCATCAGCTGGTCGATGACGGCAAGGCCCTGTTCACGGCGCGCTTCACCACCGCCGACGGCCTGGGCCGGCCGATGGCGACCCAGGCGATCATCCCGACGCTGCGCAAGCATCCCGTCGACGTCATGTTCCGCCGCACCGCCGGGCTCGACGGCAACAACTGCCGCTCCTGCCACAACGAGCCGGTCACCGGCGGCTGCCGCCGATTTCACCGGCAACGCCTTCATCTCCGAGGGCTTCGAGAGTGCCGACTTCGATACGCTCGATCCGCAGTTCTCCAACGAGCGCGGCTCGGTGTCGCCTGTTCGGCGACGGCCTCATCGAGCTGCTTGCCCGCGAGATGACGGCGGAGCTGCGGGCCGAGCGCGACAAGGCGGTCGCCGCCGCGCGCAAGAGCGGCAACCCCGAGACCATCGAGGCTGACGTCGAAGGGCGTCGATTTCGGCAAGCTGACCGTGATGCCGGACGGCCTGGTCGATTTCTCCGCGCTGCGAGGGCATCGATTCGGACCTCACCGTGCGACCCTTCGGCCAGAAAGGCGTCTTCGCCTCGCTGCGCCAGTTCACCGTCAACGCCGGCAACATCCATCTCGGCATGGAGGCGAGCGAGCGCTGGGGCAAGCGCTGGACCGGGACCGACGATTTCGACGGCGATGGCCATCCCGACGAGCTGTCGCCGGGCGACGTCTCGGCGCTGGTCGCCTTCCAGGCGACCCTGCCGGCCCCCGGCCGCATGGTGCCGGACGATCCGCGCTGGCGCGCCGCCGCGGCGCGGGGCGAGGCGGTCTTCGCCGAGCTGGGCTGCACCACCTGCCACAAGACGTCCCTGCCGCTCGACAGCCTCGCCTTCACCGATCCGGCGCCCTACGACACCGCCGGCACGTTGCGCTCGGGCGAAGTCGCCAAGCCGATCTCCTACGACCTCGGCATGCTCGACTGGGCCAAGACGCTGCCGCGCAACGACAAGGGCCAGATTCTGGTGCCGCTGTTCGGCGACCTCAAGCGCCACCACATCTCCGACGGCGAAGTCAGCCGGCTCGGCAACGAGCTGCTCGCCCAGCGGTTCGTCGAGCGCGACGTGTTCATCACCGCCGAGCTGTGGGGCGTTGGCTCGACCGCGCCCTATGGCCACCGCAACGACATCACCACCCTCGACGACGTCATCCGCGCCCATGGCGGCGAGGCGCGCGACGCTCGCCAGGCCTACATCGATGCCGACGAGGGCGACCGTTCGGCGCTGATCGCGTTCCTGAAAACTCTGGTGATCCCGCAATGACCCGGAGCCTGTTCGCCGCCGCCGTGCTCGCCGCCGGCCTGTGCACGGCCGTCGCGGCCCGTGCCGACGACATGACCCAGGCCGTGCCCAACGACATCCCGGACATGCACGAGGAGGCGCTCGCCGCCGGCATCGACCACAAATACACCGGCGGCTGGGAGTTCTTCGTCGGCGGCGGCGTCGCGGCCTTCGACTGCAATGGCGACCGCAAGCCGGACCTCTTCATCGCCGGCGGCACCAGCCCGGCCGAGCTTTACCGCAACGACAGCCCGACCGGCGGCGCCCTCAAGTTCACCAGGCTCGACATGGGCATCCCGCCCGAGGACCTGAACAACGTCACCGGCGCCTATCCGCTCGACATCGACGGCGACGGCCTGATGGACCTCGTCGTCATGCGCCTCGGCCGCAACCTCATCCTCAAGGGCGAGCCCGACTGCCACTTCCAGGTGGCCAACCGCGCCTTCGCCTTCGACGGCGGCAGGGACTGGACGACGGCCTTCTCGGCCACCTGGGAGTCCGGCCAGACCTTCCCGACGCTCGCCATCGGCAACTACGTCGACCGCATGGCGCCGGGGGCGCCGTGGGGCACCTGCGCCGACAACTATCTCGACCGTTCGGCCTCGCAAGGACAAGCCGGACTACAGCGACCCCATCGCGCTGTCGCCGAGCTACTGCTCGCTGTCGATGCTGTTCACCGACTGGAACCAGTCGGGCACGCCGTCGCTGCGCGTCACCAACGACCGCCAGTATTACCGCGGCGGCGAGGAGCAGATGTGGCACGTCGATCCGGGCAAGCCGCCGCGCCTCTACACCGCGTCGGAAGGCTGGCAGCATCTTTCGATCTACGGCATGGGCATCGCCCAGGCCAACCTCTTCGGCAACAACTACCCGGTCTATGCCCTGACCTCGATGGGCGACACCAAGCTGCAGGAGCTCTCCGAGGAGGCCGACACCGATCGTCCGGTCTACAAGGACATCGCCTATCCCATGGGCGCCACCGCCGCGCGGCCCTATGCCGGCGGCGACGTGCGGCCTTCGACCGGCTGGCACAGCCAGTTCGCCGATTTCAACAATGACGGCCTGCTCGACCTGTTCATCGCCAAGGGCAATGTCGACGCGATGCCTGATTTTGCCGCCGACGATCCCGACAACCTGCTGCTCGGCCAGTGGGACAAGACCTTCACCGAGGTCGGCAGACAGGCCGGCATCGCGCTGCCGCGCAAGGGCCGCGGCGGCGCCGCCGTCGATCTCAACATGGACGGCATGCTCGACCTCGTCGTGGTCAACCGCGAGGCGCCGGTGAGCCTGTTCCGCAATCTCGGCACCAAGACGGCCTGGGGCGGCGACGAGCCGCTCGGCAACTGGCTCGAGATCGAGCTGGTCCAGCCGCAGGCCAATCGCAACGCCATCGGCGCCCGCATCAACGTCAAGGCCGGCAACAACGTCATGGACCGCACCGTCCATGTCGGCGGCGGCCACGCTTCCGGCCAGGCCGGCTTCGTCCATGTCGGCCTCGGCACGGCCGAGCGCGCCGAGATCCGCGTGCGCTGGCCGGACGGGCAGTGGAGCGGCTCCTTCCGTGTCTTCGCCAACAACTTCGTGCGCATCGAGCGCGGCAAGGACGAAGCCGAATACTGGCTGCCGGAGCCGCCGCCCGGCAACTGACCGCCCGCCGGCCGACCGCCATGACACGCTCGCCCGAAGACGTGCGCCTCATCGAGGCGAAGCTTCCCGACTTCGGCATCCCCGAAACCCGCCCGGAACTGCCGCCGGCCGCTCTATGCCGAACGCCTGGCGCGGCTCTGGAGAGCGTCGACGCGGCCGGCCTGTCGGCGCTGCTGGTCTATGGCGACCGCGAGCATTTCGCCAATCTCGCCTGGGCGACCGGCTTCGATCCGCGCTTCGAGGAGGCGCTGCTCGTCCTGGTGCCGGGCGGCGAGCCGATGCTGCTGGCCGGACCGGAGAACCAGGGCACCGGACGCGCCGCGCCGGTCGCCCTCGACGTCCGGCTCTATCCGCCCTTCGGCCTGCTCGGTCAGGACCGCCGGCAGACGCCGCCGCTCGCCGATCTTCTCGCCGAGGCCGGCATCGCCCGGGGTCAGCGCGTCGGCATCGCCGGCTGGAAATACTACGGGCCGCAGGAGACACCGCATCCCGACCTGTGGATCGAGAGCCCGGCCTTCATCGTCGATACGCTGCGCCGGCTGGTCGGGGAGGGCGGTGCGGTGGTCAATGCCACCGCGCTGTTCATGCATGCCAGCACGGGGCTGCGCGCGGTCAACGAGATCGACCAGCTCGCCGCCTTCGAGTTCGCCGCCGTCCACGTCTCGGAGGCGGTCAAGCGGGTCCTCTTCGGCCTCAAGCCGGGCATGCGCGAGTGCGGAGGCCGCCACGCCTCATGCGGCCGATCGGCATGCCGCTCGAGCTGCCACCTGATGCTGTCCGCCGGCCCGCGCGCCGCGCTCGGCCTCGTCAGCCCGCTCGACCGCCCGATCGAGCGCGGCGATCCCTTCACCGCCGCCTATGGCGTGTGGGGCGCCTCGACCTCGCCGCGCCGGCTTCGTCGCCGAGGATGCCGGCGACCTGCCGGAGGCGATCCGCGACTATGTCGCGCGGCTGGCGGCGCCGTATTTCGCCTGCGCCGCCGAGTGGTACGAGACCGTCGGCATCGGCGTCGCCGGCGGCGAGCATCGATGCGCTCGCCAGGCGCCATCTCGGCGACCCCTTCTTCAATGTCGGGCTCAACCCCGGCCACCTCATCCATCTCGACGAGTGGATGAACACGCCGATCTACCCCGGAAGCAGCGAGACGCTCCGCTCCGGCCAGGCGATCCAGCTCGACATCATCCCGGCGACCGGCACGCCGTATTTCACCTCGAACATCGAGGACGGCATCGCCCTGCTCGACGAGCGCGGCCGCGCCGAATTCGCCGAGCGGTTTCCCGCCGCCTGGGCCGCGCGTCGCGGCCCGCCGCGCCTTCATGGCCGATGTTCTGGGCATCCGCCTGAAGCCGGAGGTCCTGCCGTTCAGCAACCTGGCTGGCTGGCTGCCGCCCTTCCTGCTGGCGCCGGAGCGGGTCTTCTGCCTGCGCTGAGCGGCGGTCGGGCCGGCGCGCGCGAGAGATCGGCGCCGGGGGCGAGCGGGACCGGCGACGGCAGGTCGCTCAGTCCGGCTTGCCCGCCGGCTTGGCGTTCCGCGCCGGCGTGCAATAGGCGGTCTCCAGCGCGCCGATGACCAGCAGCACCTCCGGCCGGGCGATGTGATAGTAGACCGTCGTTCCCTCGCGCCGCGATTCCACCAGCCCGTCGGCCCTCAGCCGCATGAGCTGCTGCGACATCGGCACCTGCTCGACGCCGCCGAGCAGGCTGCGCAGCTCCGCCACCGACTTCTCGCCGTTGCCGAGGGCGCACAGCACCAGCAGCCGCTGCGGATGCGACAGGCTGCGCATCAGGCTGGCGGCCATATCGCTGGCCGGGATCATGTCTTTCACATTCATGATCTTGAATTTATGCTTCTTCGAATGTTAGATGCAAGCGGACTGCCGGGCGACCCAGCCATTTCGGACGTTTTCGGGGGAGCGTTCCGGCGCCGTTCATGATCCGCAGGAGTTCGAGATGACCGTCGATCGCGCCGTTTTCGCCCTGGCCGGCCTGCTGGTCCTGCTGTCCCTCGCGCTCGGCTATTTCGTTTCGCCCTACTGGTTCCTGCTCGACCGCCTTCGTCGGCCTCAACATGCTCCAGTCGGCCTTCACCGGCATCTGCCCGGCTAAGAACTTTCTACGCATGATGCGGCCTCAAGTCGCACACCGCCGCCAGCCACTAGCCTGTCCCGCCTGACCTGACCCATCGGCCGCCGTCGGCCGGCGGCCCCCCGACATCCGGAGTCTGCCCATGAGGGCCCGCCCTGCCATCGTCGCGATGGCCGCCATCTGTCTTGCTGCGCTTGCCGGCAACGCCGCCGCAGCCGCCGAGTTCACCGTCACGCCGATCGAGATCGAAGAGCTCAAGGCCGTCTTCGGCGAGGTCAGGAGCCGTCACCTGGTGCCGGCGCGCACGCGCATCGGCGGCACCATCGCCGAGATCACCGTCACCGAGGGCACCGAGGTCACCAAGGGCGAGGTCATCGCCAGGATCGTCGACCCGAAGATCGCCCTGCAGATCGACGCCGCCGATTCGGAGATCAAGGCGATCACCTCGCAGCTCGAAAACGCCAAGGTCGACCTCGATCGCACCCAGCGCCTCTTCGATACCGGCGCGACCACCAAGGCACGCCTCGATCAGGCGCAGACCCAGGTCGATGTGCTCACCAATCAGCTCGCCGCCGCCAAGTCCAAGCGCGACGTGCTCGACCAGCAGGCGGCCGAAGGCGACACCGTCGCCCCCGAGAACGGCCGCGTCATCACCGTGCCGGTGACGCTGGGCTCGGTCGTCCTGCCCGGCGATTCGATCGCCACCGTCGCCGGCGGCGGCTATTTCCTGCGCCTGTCGCTGCCCGAGCGCCACGCCACCGAGATCAGCCGAAGGCGGCACCGTGCTGGTCGGCGAGCGCGTGCTCGTCCGCCGACAGCGGCAGCGGCGCCGGCCCCGATCCGGCCACGGCGCGCCAGGGCAAGCTGGTCAAGATCTATCCCGAGATCACCGACGGCCGCGTGCTCGCCGATGTCGAGGTCGATGGCCTCGGCACCTATTTCGTCGGCGAGCGCACGCTGGTCTGGGTCCCGGTCGCCCACCGCCAGGTGCTGGCCGTGCCGGCGGCGGCCGTGACCACCCGCCACGGCGTCGACTACGTCCGCCTGGCCGGCCAGGCGACGAGCCGGTCGATATCGCCGTCATCCTCGGCGAGACCTTCCAGCGCGACGGCAGCGAGCTGACCGAAGATCCTCACCGGCCTCGAGGCCGGCGACACGGTGCTCGCGCCATGAAGCTCGGTATTGCGGGGCGCCTGACCAACGCCTTCATCGGTTCGCCGCTGACGCCGCTGTTCCTGCTGGCCGCGCTGATCGCTCGGCATCGTCGCGCTGGTCACCCTGCCGCGCGAGGAGGAGCCGCAGATCTCGGTGCCGATGGTCGACATCCACGTCCGCGCCGACGGCCTCAAGGCCGAGGACGCGGTCAAGCTCGTCACCGAGCCGCTGGAGACGATCGTCAAGAGCATCGACGGCGTCGAGCACGTCTATTCGCAGACCACCGACGACGGCGCCATGGTCACCGCCCGCTTCATCGTCGGCACCAGCGCCGATGCGGCGATCCTGCGCGTGCACGAGAAGGTGCGCGCCAACATGGACCGCATCCCGGTCGGCATCCCCGAGCCGCTGATCGTCGGCCGCGGCATCGACGACGTCGCCATCGTCACCGTCACGCTGACGCCGAAGCCCGGCGCCGCCGGCCGCTGGACGGCCAACGGCCTCACCCGCCTCGCGCGCGAGCTGCAGGTCGAGGTCTCCAAGCTACCCGATATCGGCCTCACCTATATCGTCGGCGAGCAGCCGGAGCAGATCCGCGTCGAGCCCGACCCGGAGAAGCTGTCGCTGTTCGGCGTCACGCTGCAGCAGCTCGCCGCCAAGATCCAGGGCGCCAACCGCTCCTTCCAGGCGGGCATGGTGCGCGACAACGGCGGCCAGGTCGGCGCTCGTCGCCGGCCAGACGCTGCAGACCCTGCCGGAGATCGGCAACATCCTGATCACCAGCCGCGACGGCCGCCCGGTCTATGTGCGCGACGTCGCCGACGTGTCGCTCGCCACCCAGCCGAAGGAGACGTCGCGTCACCGAGGTGCGCAAGGCCGACGGCACGCTCGAGCGCGCGCCGGCGGTGACGCTGGCCATCGCCAAGCGCTCCGGCACCAACGCCGTGGTCATCGCCGAACACGTCATCAAGCAGCTCGAGGACGTGCGCGGCCGCATCTTCCCCGCCGACGTCGAGATGTCGATCACCCGCGACTACGGCGAGACGGCCAACGAGAAGGCCAACGAGCTGCTCTTCCATCTCGGCCTCGCCACGGTGTCGATCGTCCTCCTGGTCGCCTTCTCGATCGGCTGGCGCGAGGCGATCGTGGTCGCCATCGTCATCCCGACGACGATCCTGCTCACCCTCTTTGCCTCGCGCATGATGGGCTACACGCTCAACCGCGTCAGCCTGTTCGCGCTCATCTTCTCGATCGGCATTCTGGTCGACGACGCCATCGTCATCATCGAGAACATCGCCCGCCACTGGGGCATGTACGACGGGCGCAGCCACCGGCAGGCGGCGGTCGAGGCGGTGGCCGAGGTCGGCAACCCGACCATCGTGGCGACGCTGACCGTGGTCGCGGCGCTGCTGCCGATGCTCTTCGTCTCGGGGCTGATGGGCCCCTACATGAGCCCGATCCCGGCCAACGCCTCCGCCGCGATGCTGTTCTCCTTCTTCGTCGCGGTCATCCTGACGCCGTGGCTGATGATGCGGCTGCGCAGGACCGGCACGGCCGAACACGAGGCCCACCACGGTCACACGGGCCTGCTCGGCCGCATCTACAGGGCGGTCGCCCGTCCGCTGCTCGCCACCAAGGGCCGCGCCTGGACGTTCCTGGCCATCGTCGGCATCCTCACCATCGGCTCGCTCGGCCTGCTCTACACCGAGCACGTCACGGTCAAGCTGCTTGCCTTTCGACAACAAGACCGAGCTGCAGATCCTCGCCGACCTGCCCGAAGGGGCTTCGGTCGAGGCGACCAACCGCGTGCTCCAGCAGGCCGTCGACCGCGCCGCGTCGATCCCCGAGATCACCTCGTTCCAGACCTATGCCGGCACGGCGTCGCCGTTCAACTTCAACGGTCTGGTGCGCCACTACTATCTGCGCTCCGATCCCTGGCAGGGCGACGCGCAGGTCAACCTGACGCCGAAGGGCGAGCGCAGCCGCACCAGCCACCAGATCGCGCTGGAGATCCGCGAGCGGCTGAAGGGCATCGACGCGCCGGCCGGCACCTCGATCAAGGTGGTCGAGCCGCCGCCGGGCCCGCCGGTGCTCTCCACGCTGCTGGCCGAGATCTACGGGCCCGACGCCGATACCCGCCGCGCCGTCGCCGCCAAGGTGCGCGAGGCCTTCCAGCAGGTGCCGTTCATCGTCGATGTCGACGATTCCTATGGCACCCAGACCGAGCGCGTGCGCCTCAAGGTCGACCAGGACAATCTCGAATATCACCGGGTCGACGAGGGCGACGTCTACAACACCATCACCGGCTACTACGGCGGCGAGACGGTCGGCTATTCGCACCGCGGCGGCGGGCGCCAGCCGATCCCGATCGTTCTGGAAGCCTCGAAGCCCAACAACGTCGTCAACGAGCGCGCGCTGGCCCTGCCGGTCCCGGCCAACAGCATCCCCGGCGGCACCGGCGTGGTCGAACTCGGCGACGTGGTCCATGTCGTGCGCGAGAAGTCGTCCTACCCGATCTTCCGCCACAACGGCCGCACGGCCGAGATGGTGACGGCGGAACTCGCCGGCAGCTACGAGGCGCCGCTCTACGGCATGCTCGCGGTCGACAAGATCATCGCCGACGCCGACTGGGGCAACGTGCCCAAGCCGACCGTCGCGCTCCACGGCCAGCCCGACGACGAGTCGCGGCCGACCCTCCTGTGGGACGGCGAATGGGAGGTGACCTGGGTGACCTTCCGCGACATGGGCGCCGCCTTCATGGTCGCCATCTTCGGCATCTACATCCTGGTCGTCGCCCAGTTCGGCTCGTTCAAGGTGCCGCTGGTCATCCTGACGCCGATCCCGCTCACCTTCATCGGCATCATGTTCGGGCACTGGCTGTTCCACGCGCCGTTCACGGCGACCTCGATGATCGGCTTCATCGCGCTCGCCGGCATCATCGTGCGCAACTCGATCCTGCTGGTCGATTTCATCCGCCAGGCGCGCGCGCCCGGCCGTCCGCTGATCGAGGTCCTGCTCGAAGCCGGTGCCACCCGCTTCAAGCCGATCCTGCTCACCGCTCTGGCGGCGATGATCGGCGCGGCGGTCATCCTCGCCGACCCGATCTTCCAGGGGCTGGCGATCTCGCTGCTCTTCGGCCTCGCCTCGTCGACGCTGCTCACCGTTCTGGTGATTCCGGCGATCTACGTGGTGCTGCGCGGCGAAAAGAAATCGGAAGCGCCAGAGGAGACGCCGGGCTAACCGGTGCGATCCGCATGCAGGAAAGGCCCCGGCCGGCCCGGCCGGGGCCTTTTTTTGACGGGCTGGCCGCGTCGAGCGCGTCCGGCAGACCAACGAAAGCGCCCCTTGGAGCCCTGAGCTGCTAAATCCCGGCGGCCGGTTTTGCTTGGGGGCGCGCTGGCTCAATCGCCAATCTCTGCCTTCGCCGCCCGCTTGTGGGCGGCCAGCGCCATCAGGCGGCGGTCGCGCCAGGCGGTTCGCTTGGCCAGGTCCTTGCGGTCGAGACGCGCCTGCCGCTCGGCCGCGACCGTCTCGAGCACCGGCCCGTGCCAGTCGGCACGCCGGGTCTGCTGCGGGAACAGCTCGTCGTAGATGCCGTGATAGCGCGCCACGTAGTCGCGCACGCCGCCCGGCGCATTGAGGTCGATGGTCTCGAACGGCCCCATGAAGCTCCAGCGCAGCGCCAGCCCCTCGCGGATCGCGACGTCGACGTCCTCTGTCGATGCGTGGCCGTCGGCGACCAGCCGGAACGCCTCCTGGAGCAGCGCTCCCTGCAGCCGGTTGACGATGAAGCCGTCGATCTCGCGCCGGAGCACCATCGCTGCGTGGCCGGCGCCGGCCATGATCGCCTGCGTCCGTTCCACCGTTGCCGGATCGGTCCACGGCGCCGGCACGATCTCGACGGCCGGTATCAGATAGGGCGGGTTGATCGGATGCGCGACGAGGCAGCGCCCGCGGCCGGCCAGCCCCTCGGTGAAGGCCGAGGGCAGCAGCGCCGAGGTCGAGCTGGCGATCACCGCGTCGCGCGGCGCCAGCCGGTCGAGTTCGGCGAAGACCGCCTTTTTGGTCGCCAGGATCTCCGGCGTGTTCTCCTGAACGTAGGTGGCGCCGGCGAGCGCATCGGCGAGGCTGGTGACGCCGTGGATGCGCTGGCGCACCGCCGCCGGCTGCGCGCCGTTCAGGAGGTCGAAACCGGCGAGCTCTGCGAGCGCTCCGTCGATGAAGGCGAAGGCCGTATCGATCGGCTCTTGCGCCGTGTCGGTCAGGGCCACGTCATAGCCGGCGCGGGCAAAGCTTACCGCCCATGCCCGGCCGATCAGGCCGGCGCCAACCACTGCGATCTTGGTCATGGTTCAATCCATCCTGATGAAGCGGCCGGTGAAGAAAGATCCGCCGCCGGCCGGCGAGAGACCGCGGGGGGCTTGCGGCTGCCTCTCCCGGGCGATGCAGTCTGGCGCCAAACCGGTGCCGTTGCCAGCGGTCGGCCCGAGCGACGGAAGCCGGCGGCTCGCGAGGAGCGAAGGGGGCAGGGGGCCCGCAGCGCCCGCCAGGCCCGCCACCAGGTCGGGCACCTCGATGACCGTCGCGTCGCATTGGCCGAGGCCGCCGCCCTCCGCGACTGGACGGAATGTTTGGGCCCCTATAACCTGATGGTGGAATTCTCATTCCATGCTGTCTAGCGGTGAGCCCGACCGGCGACAAGGCGAGGAGCGATGGACGAGAAGGCAAGTGCGGGCAGCGCGCCGCCGCGTGACCTGGAGACGCTGAAGGCGGTGCTGCTCGACGGTCGCGACGGCCTGCCGCCGCGCCTCATCCAGGTGGCGGCCTTCGCCCTGGAGCATCCCGACGAGATGGCGCTGGGCACCACGACCAGCATCGCCGCCCTCGCCTCGGTGCAGCCCTCGACCCTCATCCGCTTCGCCAAGCGGCTCGGCTATTCCGGCTTCTCCGACCTGCAGGGCGTCTTCCGCTCGGCGCTGCGCTCCAGCTTGCCGGACTATCGCGAGCGCCTCCAGCGCGTCCAGCGCGCCCGCGAGGCCGGCGAGCCGCATCCGCTGCTCTCGGGCTTTGCCGAAAGTGCCATCGTGTCGCTGGAAAGGCTGATGGCGCAGGCATCCGAGGAGGATATCGGCCGTGCCGCCGAGATTCTTGCGCGCGCCGACGTCATCTATCTTCTCGGCATGCGGCGGGCCTTCCCGGTCGCGCTCTATCTCGCCTATGCGCTCGGCAAGCTCGGCATCCGCGCCGTCCTTGCCGATCACATCGCCGGCCTCGCCCCGGAGCAGTTGACCGAAGCGGGCAAGCGCGATGCGCTGATCGCCATCAGCTTCACGCCCTATACGCCGATGACCGTCGATCTCACCAACCGGCTGGCCGAGCGCGGCGTTCCGGTCATCGCCCTCACCGACAGCCCGTTCTCGCCGCTGTCGCCGCCCGCCGACCGTCAAGTTCGAGATCCCGGAGGCCGATTTTGCCGGCTTCCGCTCGCTCGCCGCGACCTTCTGCGTGGCGATGGCGCTGGGCGTCGCCACCGCAGCCAGGCGAAATGTAGTGTAGAACGTCCGTTCCATATTGACCATCATAGTGGAACAAAGGTTCTATATGGCCATCGGACACCGCGCCTCGCCGGAGGCCGGTGAAGCAAGAACCAAGGCCTCGCAATGGCCACGCCGCCGCGCCTTGACGTCATCACCATCGGCCGCTCGTCCGTCGACCTCTACGGACAGCAGATCGGCGGCCGGCTCGAGGACATGGCGATCGTTCGCCAAATCGGTCGGCGGCAGTCCCACCAACATGGCCATCGGCGCGGCCCGCCTCGGCCTCAAGCCCGGGCTCATCACCCGCGTCGGCGCCGAGCACATGGGCCGCTTCATCCGCGAGCAGCTCGTGCGCGAGGGCGTCGCCGTCGATGGCGTCGTCACCGACCCGGACCGGCTGACGGCGCTGGTCGTCCTCGGCGTGCGCGACGACCGCACCGCGCCGCACATCTTCTTCCGCGCCGATTGCGCCGACATGGCGCTCTCGGAAGACGACATCGACGAGGCCTACATCGCCTCCGCCGGTGCCGTGGTCGTCACCGGCACGCATTTTTCGACCGCCACCGTCGAGGCCGCCAGCCACAAGGCGATCCGCGCCGCCAGGGCGGCCGGCCGCAAGGTCGTCTTCGATGTCGACTACCGTCCGAACCTGTGGGGCCTCGCCGGCCACGATGCCGGCGACAATCGCTATGTCCGTTCCGAAGCGGTGACCAGGCGCCTCGATGCGGTGGTCAGTCAGGTCGACCTCATCGTCGGCACCGAGGAGGAGCTGATGATCGCCGGCGGCGGCGACACGGTGCTCGATTCGGTTCGCCGCATCCGGGCGCTGACGCCGGCCACCATCGTGCTCAAGCAGGGTCCGATGGGCTGCGTCGTCTATCCCGGCGCCATCCCCGAACGGCTGGAGGAGGGCATCCGCGGGCCGGGCTTCCCGGTCGACGTCTACAACACGCTCGGCGCCGGCGACGCCTTCATGGCCGGCTTCCTGCGCGGCTGGCTGAGGGGCGAGCCGGTCGAGACCGCCTGCGCCTGGGCCAATGCCTGCGGCGCCATCGCCGTCTCACGCCTGCTGTGCTCGCCGGAATATCCGACCTTCGCCGAGTTGCAGGCCTTCCTCGCCCGTCAGCCGACGCCGCGCGTCCTGCGCCGCGACGCCGCCATGAACGCCATCCACTGGGTGGAGACCCGCCGCCCGCAGCCCGACACGCTGATGGCGCTGGCCATCGACCACCGCAGCCAGATCGAGGCGATGGCCGATCGCGTCGGCGCGCCGCGCGAGCGCATCGGCCGGTTCAAGGAGCTCGCCGTCGAGGCCACCGCCCGCGTCGCCGGGGGGAGGCGGGTTTCGGCATGCTGCTCGACGGTACCTACGGCACGCGGGCGCTCCATGCCGCCGCCGGTCATCCGTTCTGGATCGGCCGGCCGGTCGAGCAGCCGGGCTCCCGTCCGCTCGAATTCGAGGGCGGCGGCGACCTCGGTTCCCATCTCGTCGAGTGGCCGGTCATCCACACGGTGAAGTGCCTGTGCTTCTATCACCCGGACGATGCCGAGGATCTCAAGGCCCGCCAGGAGCGCGAGCTCATGCGCGTCTTCGATGCGGCACGCACGGTCGGCCGCGAGCTGATGATCGAGATCATCGCCGGCAAGAACGGCCCGGTCGCCGAGGATACCGTCGCCCGCGTCCTCGAACGCCTCTACGCGCTCGCCATCCGGCCCGACTGGTGGAAGCTGGAGCCGCAGGCAAGCACGGCGGCGTGGGATGCCATCGACCGCGTCATCGCCGCCAACGATCCGCAATGCCGCGGCGTCGTCGTGCTCGGCCTCGACGCGCCCGAGGCCGATCTCGTGCGCGGCTTTGCCCTTGCCGCGCGGGCCGAGCGGGTGAAAGGTTTCGCCGTCGGGCGCACCATCTTCGCCGACGCGGCCACCGCCTGGCTGGCGGGCCGCATCGACGATGCGGCGGCGATCGACGACATGGCGACCCGTTTCGCGCGTCTGGTCGCCGCCTGGCGCAGCGCGGTCCGCGAGGCAGGCGCCGCCTGAGGGTTGGGAGGAGAACGATGCAGACGGTTCGCTTGACCGCGGCGCAGGCGCTCGTGCGCTTCCTCGCCGCGCAGATGACCGAGGTCGACGGCGCCCGGCTGCCGATCTTCGCCGGCGTCTGGGCGATCTTCGGTCACGGCAATGTCGCCGCCATCGGCGAGGCGCTCTATGCCGAGCGCGAGCGCCTGCCGACCTATCGCGGCAACAACGAGCAGGGGATGGCGCTGGCGGCCGTCGCCTTTGCCAAGGCAAGCCGCCGCCGGCGCATGATGGCCTGCACCTCGTCGATCGGCCCCGGCGCCACCAACATGGTCACCGCCGCGGCGGTCGCCCACGTCAACCGGCTGCCGGTGCTCTTCGTTCCCGGCGATGTCTTCGCCAGCCGTGTTCCCGATCCCGTGCTTCAGCAGGTCGAATCCTTCGGCGACGGCACCGTCTCGGCCAACGACTGCTTCCGCCCGGTGTCGCGCTACTTCGACCGCATCACGCGGCCCGAGCAGCTCATTCCGGCGCTCCAGCGCGCCATGGCGGTTCTCACCGACCCGGCCGATTGCGGACCGGTGACGCTCGCCTTCTGCCAGGACGTCCAGGCCGAGGCCTTCGACTATCCGGAGAGCTTCTTCGCCGAGCGCCTGTGGCTGCCCCGCCGCCTGCGCCCGGACGAGCGCGAGCTGGCCGCGGCGGTGGCGCTGCTGCGCGCTGCCCGGAAGCCCATCGTCATAGCCGGCGGCGGCGTGCTCTACAGCGACGCCATGGATGCGCTCATCGGCTTCGCCGAAGCGCACGGGCTCCCTGTCGCCGAAACTCAGGCCGGCAAGTCGTCGATGCCGGCAAGCCATGCGCTTGCCGTCGGATCCATCGGCGTCACTGGCACCTCCGTGGCGAATGCGCTCGCCACGGAGGCCGATGTCATCCTCGCCGTGGGCACGCGGCTTCAGGATTTCACCACCGGCTCGTGGGACCTCTTCCGCAATCCCGGGCGCCGCATCGTTGCCCTCAACGTCCAGCCGTTCGACGCCCACAAGCATCGCGCCCTGCCGCTGGTCGCCGACGCTGGCGCCGGGCTGGAGGCGCTGTCGGCATCGCTCGCCGGCTGGCACACCGACGCGGCCTGGCAACAGGCGGTGGCAGGCGGCCGCGCCGCCTGGGACGAGGCCGCCGCCCGGGCCACCGGCCCCACCAACACGGTGCCGCCGTCGGACGCCCAGGTCATCGGCGCCGTGCAGCGCACCGCCACGCCCGATACCGTCGTCGTCAACGCCTCCGGCGGCCTGCCCGGCGAGCTGCACAAGCATTGGCGGGCGGAGCGGCCCGGCGGCTACCACATGGAATACGGCTATTCCTGCATGGGCTACGAGATCGCCGGCGGCATCGGCGTCAAGCTCGCGCTGCCCGACCGCGATGTCGTCGTCCTGGTCGGCGACGGCTCCTACCTGATGATGAATTCGGAGCTGGCGACCTCGGTCCTGCTCGGCCAGAAGCTCACCGTCGTCGTCCTCGACAATCGCGGCTTCGGCTGCATCACGCGCCTGCAGCAGGCAACCGGCGGCGCCCGCTTCAACAACCTGTTCGTGGATACCCTGCACGCCACCCTGCCGGCGGTCGATTTCCGCGCCCACGCCGAAGCGCTCGGCGCCATCGCCGAGAAGGTCGCCACCGTCGACGAGCTGGAGGCCGCGCTCGAACGCGCCAGGGGCAACGATCGGACCACCGTGATCGTCATCGACACCGATCCCTTCGTCACCACCGAGGCCGGCGGCCACTGGTGGGACGTGGTCGTGCCCGAGGTCTCGACGCGGCCTGAGGTCAACGCCGCCCGCACCGCCTATGAGGAAGCCCTCGGCGCGCGGCGGCTGGGAGACTAGGAGAGGAAGGAATGTCCATCCGTTTCGGCACCAACCCGATTGGTTGGTCCAATGACGACATGCCCGAGCTCGGCGGCGACACGCCGCTGGAGCAATGCCTGAGCGAGGCGCGGGAGGCCGGCTTCGTCGGCATGGAGCTTGGCAACAAGTTTCCGCGCGAGCCGGCGGCGCTGAAGGCAGCACTCGCGCCGCACGGCCTCGACCTCGTCTCCGGCTGGTATTCGGCCGAGCTTCTCCGCCGCACGCCGAAGCAAGAGATGGAGCGCCTGCGCCCGCACCTCGATCTGCTCAAGGCGCTCGGCGCCAACGTCCTGGTGTTCGCCGAGACCACCGATACCAACCACCGCGAACCGCTGTCGAAGCGCCCGGTGCTGAAGGAGAACCAGTGGGCCGAGCTCGGCAGGCGCTGGACCGAGATGGCCGAGATGACCTGGGCGGAGGGTGTGCGCCTGTGCTTCCACCATCACATGGGCACGGTCGTCCAGGCGGAGCCCGAGATCGACGCCATGATGGCGGCCACCGGCCCGGCCTTCCATCTCCTCCTCGACACCGGCCACGCCACCTGGGGCGGCGCCGACCCGGCGGCGCTGGCGCGCCGCTATCGTGCCCGCATCAGCCACTTCCATGCCAAGGACGTGCGCCGCGACGTCATGGCCCGCGCCAATGCCGAGGATTGGCCGTTCCTCAAGGCGGTGGTCGAGGGCGTCTATACGGTGCCGGGCGACGGCAGCATCGATTTCGTCGGCGTCATGAAGCAGCTTCCCGGCTATTCCGGCTGGCTGGTGGTCGAGGCCGAGCAGGACCCGGCCAAGGCCAACCCACTGAAGTACGCGCGCATGGGCTACGCCAATCTCCGCCGCTTCGCGGTCGAGGCGGGCCTTCTCGCCGCCTGAGGCAACCGGACAGGACCGATGACCGCATCGAAGCTTCTCGTCAGGCCGCAGCCGCAGGCCGCCGACGGCCGCATCATCCACGTCACGCCGGAGAGCGCCGGCTGGACCTATGTCGGCTTCGACGTCTATCGGCTCAACGCCGGCGCCTCGGCGTCCGCCCGCACCGAAGGCCGCGAGGCCTGCCTCGTCTTCCTGTCGGGGAAGGGCGTCGTCGAAGCCGGCGGCAGACCGCTCGGCGTCGTCGGTGGCCGCGCCTCGCCCTTCGCCGGGCTGCCGGCGTCGGTCTATGTGCCGGCCGGCTCCCACTGGCGGGTGATCGCCGACGGCCCGGTCGAGGTCGCCGTCTGCTCGGCGCCGGCGAAAGGCGAAAAGGCGCCGCGGGTCATCGCCCCCGACAGTCTCGCCGTGCTTGACCGCGGCACCGGCAGCAACCTCCGCCACGTCGTCAACATCCTGCCGGAGACCGACCCGACGGCGGAAAGCCTGCTGGTGGTCGAAGTGATCACCCCCGGCGGCCACTGGTCGAGCTACCCGCCGCACAAGCACGACCGCGACGCGCTCCCGGAGGAATCGCAGCTCGAGGAGACCTACTACCATCGCCTCGATCCGGCGCAGGGCTTCGCCGTCCAGCGCATCTACACCGACGACCGCTCGCTCGACGAGACGATCGCCGTCGGCGACGGCGACGTGACGCTGGTGCCGCGCGGCTATCACCCCTGCGGTGCGCCGCACGGCTACGATCTCTACTACCTCAACGTCATGGCCGGTCCGCGCCGCATCTGGCGCTTCCACAACGACCCGGCCCACGAATGGATGCTGCAGCCGACCGCGTGAGCGGCGGCGCTTCTCTTGGGAGTTCACGAATATGCTGACGATGGCGCTTCTCGGGGCCGGCAGGATCGGCAAGATCCACGGCCGCAACATTGTCGAGAACCCGCGCGCGAAGCTGGCTGCACTTGCCGATGCCGATGCCGAAGCCGCCCGGTCGCTCGCCGAGGTCACCGGCGCAAAGGTCGCTACGATCGACGCGATCATGGATGACAAGGCGATCGACGCGGTGGCGATCTGCACGCCGACCGACACCCACGCCGACCTCATCGAGCGCGCGGTCAAGGCCGGCAAGGCGGTGTTCTGCGAGAAGCCGGTCAGCCTCGAATCCGCCCGCATCGTCACCTGCCTCAAGGTGGTCGCCGACGCCGGCGGCAAGCTGATGATCGCCTTCAACCGCCGCTTCGATCCGAGCTTTGCCGACCTCAAGCGGCGCATCGAAGCCGGCGAGGTGGGCAATGTCGAGCTGGTCACCGTCCTGTCGCGCGATCCCGCCCCGCCGCCGGTCAGCTACATCGAGCGTTCCGGCGGTCTCTTTCGCGACATGATGATCCACGATCTGGACATGGCGTGCTTCCTCCTCGGCGAGCAGCCGGTCGAGGTCCATGCCGTCGGCTCCGCCCTGGTCGATCCGGCCATCGGCAAGGCCGGCGACGTCGATACCGCTGCGGTGCTGCTCAAGACCGCGTCGGGCAGGATCGCCCAGATCTCCAATTCGCGCCGCGCCACCTATGGCTACGACCAGCGCATCGAGGTGCATGGCAGCAAGGGGCTGCTCGCCGCCGGCAATCATTTCGCCACCACCGTTACCCGTGCCGATGGCGGGGGCTTCACCACCGATCCGGCGCTGCCCTTCTTCCTGGAGCGCTACGCCGAGGCCTATCGCCGCGAGCTCGATGCCTTCATCGCCGCGGTCCTCGATGGCAAGCCGATCAGCCCGTCCGGCGAAGACGGCCTCCGCGCCCAGCGCCTCGCCGATGCGGCGACCGAGGCGGCCAAGAGCGGCCAGCCGGTGACGCTGTAGGGCTGCCGGACGCGCCTATTGCGTCCGCGCCAGCTGCAGCACGCAGTCCGGCCGGTTGAGCTGCTGCTGCACGCACAGCGAATGGGTCAGCACCAGCGCGTTGGCATGCGGCATCTGCACCAGCCACAGCTCGCCGCCGGGCAGCGGGCCGTTGCTGCCGCTGGAGCTGGAGTAGTGCTGCTTCACCTCGAGCCGCAGCCACTGGCCGTCCATGAACCAGATGCCGGCAACCCAGTCGTAGCCGCCCGACAGGCCGGCCCGCATGGCGAAGGTCTTCTGGTAGGTGCCGTTCGGCATGAAGCCGTATTCGATGCGCATCACGGTGCCGGAGTTGGGGTCGGTGTATTGCCCCGCCCAGGCGCCGACCACGGATTGGGCCTCTGCCGGTGCGGCGAAGAGGAAGAGGGCGAACAGGGCGCCCGCGATCGTGGAAAGCCTGCGAATGAGCATGATGCTCCTCCTGCCGCCGGCACGCAGGCATGCCCGGCATCCTGGTGGCATGCGGGCGTCGGCGGTCTCTGCGTGCGCGCCGGCACGCTTCGCCGTGAGGATGTCGGGGACGGGGCGCCGCGTGCCATGCCGCAGATCGCCGCATCGCACGGCTGACCGAACCGGAGCGAACGCCCCGAAAGGCCGCCAGAGGGGCCGGACATACGATCTTTCGCCGGATCGACCGCGCCGCCAGCAGCTCCGTCGGTTTGTTCGCGAACGGCATCCGGGGGACATGGCCGCCGTCTACGCCGCGATCGTCTCGCCCTGATCGGCCAACCGCCAGATGGACGGCCGCGCCAAGCTCGACCTACGCGAGGCCGTGCCGATCGGCGTCGCATGACCACCGGCCATTTTCGCCGGACGTAGTCAGGTAGACGGATTTCCTTTTTTCAGGATCGTCTTGGCTTTTCGCAACGGTGCCGTCAGCCGCCACGACGTGCTCGTGTAAACAGCCTGAAGCTGCGCGATCGCGCGCTCCGTTTTTGCCTCCGATTCCGCTGCTCCCGCTCGCAACGCCTCTATGCTTCGGTTGAGACCATCGACCTGCGCATCCAGCTCTCGAATCCTGAGGTCCGCCGAACGATCTTTTGTCATGTAGCCCCAGCCGGAGAATAGATCTCTCAGGATACCCGCCGGCACCGCGGTTGAAAGCGGCTGGGCAGCTCGCTGCGGCTCTCCACCGAGGAAAGCACCGATCCATAATTCGTGATCATCAAGCAGAGACGGGTATGCGATCGGCGGCCCAAATCGCCTTGCGCGCGGCTCCAAATATACCGCTTCAATTCCGAAGTATGGCAGCTCGACCAGGGATGAAGAGCTGATCGCACACCCCTTTGAAATAGGATTTATTGACAGAAATCCGTAGAAATCAGGCTCACGACTGATAATTGGATTGTAGCGATTTTGAATTAGCTCAACCACTGTCTTGTCAGAAACATAAGGATGCGGCCTATAGTATATCTTGTTCCATCCGGAGAGCAAAGCGTCTAGCTTGTCCAGATATTTTTCAAGCGCCACAAATTCTCCATCCACGTACACGCTTCTGTCAAACGGCGCCTGGCCCAATATCAAGAAAGCAGGCCGCATATCGCCCTTCCGGTCATTATGTTTTAAATAACGCGCCCGAAGCAAATCAGCACAAAATTTGATGAAGTTGCCCTCAGCAGAATGCTGCGACAAATCATATTCAAAAGATGTTTCAACGTCAAAATACAAATCCTTGAGAAAACGAACAGGATGAAATTCTTAAATTTATCCAGGGGACATTCTGATCGTCCAGAACGCGCAAATCCGCTTCCGATACCTCGAAACCGACCACCGCCGCCCCGTCGAGATTAACTTCCGCCAGAGTGCGTTCTGCCCCTTCCGCCAAGGGCGTTCACCCGCGGGAATCAAACCACAACTTCATGCCTTCGCGCCGATTGATATCGGTTATGTAGGTTTCGACCTTTACGCCGCGGGATTTTAAATACTGCGGAAAAGAGATGTGCTAACCGGGAGATGTTTGCTCCCTGCTCCCCGCGGCAGAGATCGCCGACGAATAGTACGCGCTTTCTCATCGAATGACCTTCCAGCAAGATCTCGTGTGACCTGTCGTTTGCCTCGCAGAATTGTTGTCGACGGTGCCGACAAAAGCTCAGTTGAGTGACATAGGTCCGTCATACGACGCCGCCATTCCAAGCTTGCCCAGCATCTCTTCAAAAAATTCGATCTCTGGATACGTTCTGCCTGCTCCAGTCGCAGTCCGAGGGAGGCAACAATGGCGTCTCGCTTCGGTTGCCATTAGTTCGATGGCGGCTTCGCACACTGGACGAGAAAGAAGTCGTTTTCATTCAGGCAGAACTGCTCGAGCCCGAGATTTCTCATGGCTCCGTAGTTTTTGCGTGCGTAGTAGGGGTGAAAGCTGACGGCGACGCAGGGAGTCCGCTCGCCCATGGCGAAAATCAGTGGATGATGCCGGAATGACAGCAGCCGCTGCGCTTGAGCCAACACGCCTCGCATCACTTTGAAGGAATAGTCGTAGTCCAGAATGGCCGCTGGGCGAGCACATTCGAGCGATCGTCGCCTTTTGTGCCTCCACATCGGACTCGTGCATAGGCAGGAACAAGATCTGGCAACTCGGATCATCTCGGCCCAGCTTATCGAGCAGTCCCGCGAACCGGTGCTCGGCACGATCGCTTGTCGCTTCATCCACATTCCATCGATGATAGCTGACCGCAAAATACCGCGACGACGGGTCGACGCCGCTCCGGCGAAGCGCCCCCGCGACCGACTTCTCGTCAGCTTTCCCGCAGAACAGTGCATCATCGTAGCTGGCCACGAGTTGTTCTGGGCGAAGGCCAAGGGCGACCAGTTCTTCCCGCGAGTCCTCGGGGTCCCGAAGGGAGACGCCGAGAGCTTTGTGCAACGCCATTCTCGCGAGCCAGCGGTCAGCCTTGTTCTCAAACACGCCGATCGTCTGGCCGCTAAGGAAATACGGTGTTCCCAACAATCGGCATATGCGCATAACCAAACAACTGTCCCATAGCCGGCTGCGCGTCGGGCCGGTCAGGAACCCGCCGCCGCTGACATGCAATGCAGTGGCGGCTTGCAGTCGAAACAGCAGGCGCGCCTCGGAGCCAGTCGCCAACCATGGCGGCAGACCGGCACGCATGAGGCGGACATTGATTTCCATGCGGACGAGCTTCCGCCAAAAGCAAAATCTGAACCGCGGGCCGCTGCCTGTAATAGTCAGATGCCTTGTTGGCGTGGAAGAAGACGATCCGCGACGCCAGCGCCGACCTGCATCCATGGTGTTCGGCGGTGTAGGTTGGGCTCGGCGAAAGTACGAGAAGCCCGGGAGCTCGGCTGGGCACGTGCGCCAGCGATCCAGGTTGGCACCCAACTGCGCCTCGTCGCCGACATTGCCGTAGCCATATCCTCCGATGACTATGATCTCACCTGGAGCGACGTCGGGATAGCGCATGGCTGGCAAGAGGCCCACGCACCGAGCGGGTATGGCCGCGACGCCCTTGATGACGTCGGCAACGACCGACGCCGCGCGCGGGACCGGCGCAAGCAGTGCGGTCAATCGGCCACGGAGACGCCTGGCAAAGTCAAGCCACATAGGTATCCGTGATCGAAACTGCATGGTCACCCCATGTCAGACCGGCGGACCGCCCTAGTAAAACGTCATTTTGCGGTGTTTGCCGAACTCCGCGTTTCAATTCGATAGACTATCTTGTCGATCCTCTTGATCAAGTCGACCAGGAGGCGGGCCAGCTTATCGAGGATTTTGATACGCCACACGTCGGTCGGTCGCAGCGGCTCATCGTTGGTTCCCGATGATTGCGCCAAAACATAGTCCTGCAACAGCGCCACGCTCTGTTGTCTTCCACACGAGACCGTGACGTCGCTCACCCGGCGGAAAGCCGCTGCGTCACCCTTTACGTTGGCTTCCTTTGCATAGCCGAGCGCGACAATGCCGTGGATACTGTAGTTCTGCGGAATTTGATAGCCAGGGAAGGCGTCTTTCCACCGCTTACCGGTCAAGAGACGTGAGTATAGCATGTTGTTCGGTTGCCGAAATCCACACGCTGCCGATCCCAAGCGCCGTCGCCATCAACAGGATATTCTGCATCGCGGCCGAACAATTCTGGCGGCTCAAGTCGCCCCATATGTAATACTCCCCTGATGGGGCCGGGTGATTGAGCAGGTCATCGGAGAAGACGACGATTGCGGCCACCGCTCCGGCCAAAATCCCGCGACGACTTGCTTCGGCGGCCTTTCGAGCCGAACTGCGGTAGGGCCAGACATATCGGATCTTGTCGAGCGCTTGGATCTCCTCTGGTTTGTCCAGGATCATGAAACGTTGATTTTGGCTGTTGTGACCACTCGGGGCCCACACCCCCGCTTCAACCAGGCGCATGAGCGTTTCGCGGGAGATCGGCCTGTCGCTGAAATGCCGCGTTGAGCGGCGCTGCCGAATAACGGTTGCGACTATTTCTGCTGTGTCTTCGCCGGGTGCGATCTCACGCAAAATAAGTCCCCCTTGATCATGGCAGAACCGAAAGCACTACTGCAATTCATCAATATGCAGACACGAGCGGCCACTGTGGAGCCCGCGAGGCTGATCTGCCATCAGAGTTCTTGGACCACCACTTCGGCCGCGTCTAGGGGCAGTTTTGATCAGCGCGGCTGGACCGGCGGACCAATTCAAGCGCGCGGTCGGAAGCGACCAAAAGACCGGATGCCGGCACGCTTCGCCGTGAGGATGTCGGGGACGGGGCGCCGCGTGCCATGCCGCAGATCGCCGCATCGCGCGGCTTACCGCACCAAGAGCGAACGCCCCGAAAGGCCGCCAGGTCGTTGATTTGAATGGTGGGCGATACTGGGATTGAACCAGTGACCCCTCCCGTGTGAAGGGAGTGCTCTCCCGCTGAGCTAATCGCCCGTCCGGCCGTGGAAGCCGATGGTGGCCGGGATTTAGGGCACCGGCAGGACCGCCGTCAAGGCGAGCCGACGCCGAGATCGGCTACCGCGTCCCACAATTCGTCGAAACCGTCGATCAGCCGGTCGGGGCCGAACGTGGCCACCGGCTCCGGCGTATAGCCGAAGGTGACCGCCACCACCGGCACGCCCGCCGCCCGCGCGGTCTCGATGTCGGTCTCGCGAATCGCCCACCATGACGGCGCGCTCCGGGCGTTCCCCCGGCGAGCCGCACCGTCTCGGCGAAGACGCGGGCATCGGGCTTCAGCCAGGGCAGCGCGCCCTGGCCGACCATGGCGGCAAAGCGCGGGGCAAGGCCCAGCGCCTCCATCAGCGGCCGCACCAGGGGATGGGCCTTGTTGGTGCACACCGCCAGCAGCCAGCCCGCCCCGGCAAACCGGTCGAGCGCCGCCTCGACGCCGGGGAACGGCCGGCTTTCCTCGGCGACATGCGCCGCATAGTGGTCGGTGAAGGCGGTGAACAGCCGCTCCAGCTCGGCGCCGTCCACCTGACGGCCCTCGGCGGCGAAGGCGCGCTGGATGAGCACCCGCCCGCCGCGGCCGACCATGGTCAGTGCGTCGGCCGAGCAGGACCGGCGGCAGGCCCTCCTCGCCGATGACGGCATTGAGCGCCCGCACCAGATCGGGGGCGGTGTCGACGAGGGTCCCGTCGAGATCGAAGACGAGGGTCGGGGAGGTCAAGGCAATCGGCGCTCAGCTGCCGTAACCGCGTGCCATGAAGGCCGCGAAAACCGGAATCAATATGAAAACCATCAGCTCCAAATGGATGAATCGTCTGATCTTTTGAACCTCGTCCAGTGGCGGCGCGAAGGCCGCGTCGCGCGCCGCCGCCCGCCGCCAGCGGATGAACCGCATGGTCGGCAGGATCGACAGGATGCCGACCAGCAGGACGGCGCCGAGCTTGGCGTGGAAGAAGGCGTTGTGCCAGTAGTAGTCGGCGCCCTTGAGGCCGAAATAGACGCGCCCGAAGCCGACGATCAGGATCAGCGCGGCGAGCACGCCGAAGGCGATGTCGATGCGCGCGACCCTGCGGACGTCGGCGGTCGACATCGGCGGCCGCACCAGCATCATCTCGGCTACCAGGGCCGCGGCGAGGCCGAAGATCAGCACATGATGGGCGATCGCGAGCAGAAGGTCAGTCAGCATCCTGGGCTCCCCGGTGAGATCGCCTAACCTCCACACCGTCGGCGTGGCGTCAAGGGCGGGCAGGTGCTAACAAGCCGCCGGGAAGGGCCCGGAACCGCGACCGTGCGTGGCGTTGCGAGCCTGTTGTGAGCGTGGGAGGCGGCCGGCAATGGTCGACAGCAAGCCGGGCGGCGGCGACGAGCAGCGCAGGCAGGCGGCGCAAGCGGCGCTGGAGGACGTGCGCCCCGGCATGAAGCTCGGCCTCGGTTCCGGCCGCACGGCGGAGCATTTCGTGCGCGCGCTCGGCGAGCGCGTCCGCGCCGGACTGGCGGTCGTCGGCGTCCCCACCTCGGCCCGCACCGCCGAACTCGCCCGCGAGCAAGGCATCCCGCTCACCACCCTCGATGACGAGCCGGTGCTCGATCTGGTCGTCGACGGGGCCGACGAGGTCGATCCGGCGCTCCGCCTGATCAAGGGCGGCGGCGGCGCGCTGCTCCGCGAGAAGATCGTCGCCAGCGCCGCCCGGCGCATGACCGTGGTGGTCGATGCCGCCAAGATCGTCGATGCGCTCGGCGCCTTTCCGCTGCCGGTCGAGGTGGTGCCCTTCGGCCGCACGCCGGTGCGGCTGGCCATCGAGCGCGCCGCCAGCCGCCTTGGCCTCAGCGGATCTTTCGCCTGGCGCCAGGCCGGCGCCGGTCCCTACCTCACCGATGGCGGCAACCATATTCTTGACGTATCTCTTGGTCGTATTGACGAGCCCGAGCGCCTTGCGCAGGAGCTGGACGCGACGCCCGGCGTCGTCGAACACGGCCTGTTCATCGGTTTCGCCTCGCTCGTGGTCGTGGCGGGGAGTGATGGCATCACCCGCCTGAGCAAATAGAACTGCTGTCTGTCCTGATGGAGCACGTGATGACCCTGATCGGTAAATTCGTCCGTACGGCGGCCGTTGTGGCCGCCCTCGTCGCCGTACCGACCTCCTCGCTTCTGGCCCAGGAGATCAACCAGTCGCAGCTTGCCGCTGCGCTCGCCGTGATCAACGCCACCACTGCCACCGCGAGCTTCGACAACCGCCTTCCCGAAATCGCCAGCGAAGTCACCAACCGCCTGATCCGCATCCGCCCGGATCTCCACCAGGAGATCGCCGACACGGTGCAGGCGGTCGCGCTGAAGCTGGTCGCGCGCCGCCGCGAACTCGATCAGGACGTGGCGCGCGTCTACGCCAAGGCCTTCACGGAAGACGAGCTGAAGGCCATCGCCGCCTTCCTCAAGAGCCCCGCCGGCCAGAAATATCAGACCCAGGGGCCCAAGGTCTTCGGCGACACGCTGCAGGCGGTGCAGTCGTGGTCCGACCGGGTGGGCGCCGAGATGGTCGACAAGACCAAGGAAGAGCTGAAGAAGCAGGGTCACGAGCTCTGACGGGTCGACGGGGGGTGACCGACGGTTACGACTACGACCTGTTCGTCATCGGCGCCGGCTCTGCCGGCGTGCGCGCTGCGCGGCTGGCCGCGGAGCTCGGCAAGCGGGTGGCGATCGCCGAGGAAAGCCGCGTCGGCGGCACCTGCGTGCTGCGTGGCTGCGTGCCCAAGAAGCTGTTCGTCAACGCCGCCCACTACGCCGAAGCCTTCGAGGATGCCGTCGGCTTCGGCTGGCGCGTCGAGGGCCTGCACTTCGACTGGCCGACGCTGGTCCACAACGTCGCCGGCGACGTGGCGTGGCTGAGCAGCATCTACATCCGCAACCTGGAGAAGGCCGGCGCCACCATCCTGCACAGCCGCGCCGTGCTCGAGGACGCGCACACCGTGCGCCTGCTCGCCGAGCACCGCACGGTGACGGCGGAGCATATCCTGCTCGCCACCGGCGGGCGGCCGCGCCGCGACCTGCCCATTCCCGGCATCGAGCACGCCATCACCTCCGACGAATTCTTCCATCTCGAGCGCCTGCCCAAGCGCGTGCTCATCGTCGGCGGCAGCTACATCGCGCTGGAGATCGCCTCCGTCTTCGCCGGCTTCGGCGTCGAGACCACCATCATCCACCGTGGCCGCCAGGTTCTGCGCGGCTTCGACGACGAGGTCCGCCGCGAACTGTGCTCGGCGCTGGAGCGGCGCGGCGTCACCGTGATGATCGAGGAGGAGCTGGCCGGCATCGCCAGGAGCGAGCAGGGGCTCGTCGCCACGCTCAAGTCCGATTCCAAGATACGCGCCGACCAGGTCCTGCTCGCCATCGGCCGTCACCCCAATACCACCGGCCTCGGCCTGGAGAAGGCCGGCGTCGCCGTCGATGGTACCGGCGCCATCCGGGTCGACGCCTATTCGCAGACCGACGCGCCCAACATCTACGCCGTCGGCGACGTCACCAACCGGCTCCAGTTCACGCCGGTCGCCATCCGCGAGGGCGCCGCCTTCGTGCAGACCGTGTTCCAGGGCCGCCCCACCGCGGTCGATTACGATCTCGTCCCGGTGGCGGTCTTCGCCAATCCGGAAGTCGGCTCGGTCGGCCTCACCGAGGAAGCGGCGCGCGAGCGCCATGCCGCGCTCGACATCTACCGCTCGCACTTCAAGCCGCTGCCCTACCGCGTCGCCGGGCGCGACGAGCGCATGCTGATGAAGCTGGTCGTCGACGGCGACACCGACCGCATCCTCGGCTGCCATTTCGTCGGGCCCAACGCCGCCGAGCTGGTCCAGGTCGTCGCCATCGCGGTCAAGATGGGCGCCACCAAGGCCGATTTCGACGCCACCACCGCGCTCCACCCGACGCTCGCCGAGGAAATCGTCACCATGGCGCGGCCGGCCGAGCGCATCCGCCGCGCCGCCGCCGAATAGGCCGGGTACCGCCGACGGGCCGGCAGCATTCGGGTGGAAGTGGCTGCCGGCGGCGTGTATAAGGCGCCCGCGAGGCCGGAATTCCGCGCTTTCACAAGCAATTGGTCGAGCAGGACTGGGACCGTGATGAAGAGCGCTTGGTCGCCGGCGAGCTGGCGCACGAAACCGATCGAACAGGTCCCGGTCTATCCCGACCGGCAGGCGCTGGAAGCCGTCGAGGAGCGGGTCGCCTCCTATCCGCCGCTGGTCTTTGCCGGCGAGGCGCGCAAGCTGAAGCGGGCGCTGGCCGGCGTCGCCGAGGGCAGGAGCTTCCTGCTCCAGGGCGGCGATTGCGCCGAGAGCTTCGCCGAGCACCGCGCCGACAACATCCGCGATTTCTTCCGCGTCTTCCTGCAGATGGCCGTGGTGCTGACCTTCGCCGGCGCGGTGCCGGTGGTGAAGGTCGGCCGCATCGCCGGCCAGTTCGCCAAGCCGCGCTCGGCACCGACCGAGACGAAGGGCGCCGTCGAGCTGCCCAGCTACCGCGGCGACATCATCAACGGCATCGAGTTCGACGAGGCGACCCGGCTGCCCGACCCCAACCGCCTGGAGATGGCCTACCGCCAGTCGGCCGCCACCCTCAACCTGCTGCGCGCCTTCGCCACCGGCGGCTACGCCAACCTCCAGCACATCCACCAGTGGATGCTCGGCTTCGTCAAGGACAGCCCGCAGTCCAACCGCTATCAGGAACTCGCCAACCGCATTACCGAGGCGCTCGATTTCATGCGCGCCTGCGGCATCGATCCGGAGAATCATCCGGAGATGCGCTCGACCGATTTCTACACCAGCCACGAGGCGCTGCTGCTCGGCTTCGAGCAGGCCATGACGCGCATCGATTCGACCAGCGGCGACTGGTACGCCACCTCCGGCCACATGCTGTGGATCGGCGACCGCACCCGCCAGCCCGACCACGCCCATGTCGAATATTGCCGGGGCGTCAAGAACCCGATCGGCCTCAAATGCGGGCCGTCGCTCGCTCCCGACGAGCTCATCCGCCTGATCGACCTCCTCAATCCGGACAACGAGCCCGGCCGGCTGACCCTCATCTGCCGCTTCGGCGCCCACAAGGTGTTCGACAAGCTGCCCGGCCTCATCCGCGCCGTCGAGCGGGAAGGCCGGACCGTCCTCTGGTCGTGCGATCCCATGCACGGCAACACGGTCAAGGCCGCGACCGGCTTCAAGACCCGGCCCTTCGATCTCATCCTGTCGGAGGTCGAGGACTTCTTCGCCGTGCACCGCACCGAGGGCACCCATCCCGGTGGCATCCATATCGAGATGACCGGTTCGAACGTCACCGAATGCACCGGCGGCGCCCGCGCCATCAGCGAGAACGACCTGTACGATCGCTACCACACCCATTGCGATCCGCGGCTCAACGCCGACCAGTCGCTGGAGCTGGCCTTCCTGGTGGCCGAGCTGCTCAAGCGCAATCGCCTGGAACGGGCCGAGCAGACCGCCGCGTCGGCCTGAATCGTCGCCCCTGGGGGCCAGTTGGAGCCGGCAGCCCGGGCTCCGAATGGGCTTTCCTGCGCGTCCCGAAAGACCGGGCGCCGGAGCCGGTCGGTCCATGCCAATTCGGCCCAGTATTACCAAGAATTAATGCGGGGGCGCTCGATCCCCGGTTTGCCGTCGTTTCGGGTGGCAAATCGCCGCGGAATTCCGCGCCAATCTTACGAAACTGTAATCCCCTGACGGGCCGTTTGCCAGATTCCTGCCACATTTCGAGCCAAGTTAGGCCATCCATTCTACTCGCCCGGAACTGGTCACTTGCAAGACCGATCCGGAATTATTGGCTCGCCTCAAAGTAAAGGGGGATGGAAACATGCGTCCCACGAACGCTATACTTGCGTCGTGTCTGATCGCGTCCGGCTTGCTCTTCGGCGCGGCAGCGAATGCCCAGGATACGTCCATGGCCACGCCGGCGACGGCGGCGGCAGATCAGCCGCTGACCGGCCTGTGGCTGACCACCGGCTATCCGTCGCTGACCGTCCACGCCGGCGACGACATCAGTCTGAATCTCACCCTGCAGAACAAGAACCTGCCGCCCCAGCGCGTCGCCTTCAGCGTCAACGGCCTGCCCGATGGCTGGACCTACGAGTTCGACGGCGGCGGCAAGACCGTCGCGGCGGCGATGGTCGAGCCCGACTCGAGCCAGAACCTGACCCTCAAGCTGACCCCGGCCAAGGACGCCAAGAGCGGCAGCTACGATTTCACCATCGCCGGCAAGGCCGACAGCCAGACGCTCAATCTGCCGATCGCGCTGTCGATTTCGGCGGCCGCTCCGGCCAAGGTCACCGTCACCCCCAAGCTGCCGGCGCTGCGCGGCTCGCCCAAGTCGGCCTTCGATTTCGACGTCGACGTCAAGAACGAGGCGCAGACCGACCAGACCTTCAATCTGCTCGCCAAGGGGCCGGACGGCTTCGACACCACCTTCAAGGAGCAGTACGGCACCCAGGAGCTGACCTCGATCCCGCTCAAGGCGGGTGAGTCCAAGACCCTCAAGGTCAGCGTCAAGCCGCCGCAGAACGTCCAGGCCGGCCAGTACAAGATCGCCATCGCCGCCGCCAGCCCGACGACTTCCGGCCAGACCGGGCTGCTGCTCGACATCACCGGCCAGCCGACCCTGTCGCTCACCGGGCCCGAAGGCCGCCTGTCGGGTGACGCCACCGCCGGCCAGGAGCGCAGCTTCAAGTTCACCGTCGAGAACAACGGCAGCGCCCCCGCCAAGGCGGTGATGATGAGCGCCTCCTCGCCGCAGGGCTGGAAGGTCACCTTCGACCCCGAAAAGGTCGACGCCATCGCGCCCGGCGACAAGCTGCCGGTCACCGTCAGCATGATCCCCTCCGACAAGGCCATCGCCGGCGACTACATGGTCACCGTCAGCGCCAACGGCGACGGCACCAACGACCGCGCCGACTTCCGCGTCACGGTGCTGACCTCCACCATGTGGGGCATCGCCGGCCTCGGCATCATCGGCGCCGCCGTCGTCGTCCTCGCCTTCGCGGTGACCCGGTACGGCCGGCGATGAGCACCGTCGTCATCGAGACTGCCGGCCTGACCAAGCGTTATGGCAAGGCGACGGCGGTCGACGGGCTCGACCTGGCGGTCGAGAAGGGCGAGGTCTTCGGCCTGCTCGGTCCCAACGGCTCGGGCAAGACGACCACCATCCTGATGCTGCTCGGGCTCACCGAGCCCAGCGGCGGCAGCGTGCGTGTGCTCGGCTACGACCCGTTCCGCCAGCCGCTCCAGGTCAAGCGCCGCGTCGGCTATCTGCCCGACCAGGTCGGCTTCTACGACAACCTCTCGGCGCGCGAAAACCTCGCCTACACGGCGCGCCTTGCCGGCATCGAAAGCACCGACAGCGGCAAGCGCTTCGACGCGGCCCTGGCGCGCGTCGGCCTGACGGCGGTCGCCGACCGCCGCGTCGGCACCTTTTCGCATGGCATGCGCCAGCGTCTGGGTCTGGCCGAGCTGCTGGTCAAGCAGGCCGAGGTCGCCATCCTCGACGAGCCGACCAACGGCCTCGATCCGCAGGCGACCCAGGAGCTGCTCGAGCTGATCGGCGAGCTGCGCATGGAGGGCATGACCATCCTGCTTTCCTCGCACCTGCTCAGCCTCGTGCAGTCGATCTGCGATCGCGTCGCCCTGTTCCGCAAGGGACGCATCGGACTGGTCGGCAAGGTCGAGGAGCTCGCCCAGAAGGTGCTCGGCGGCGCCTATGCCGTCGAGGTCGAGGCCGAGGGCGTCGATCTGCAAGACGGCCCTGGCCGGCCTCGAAGGCGTCGGCGCGGTCACCCCGGTCGGCGCCGTGACCACCCGGGTCGATGCCGACCGCGACGTGCGGCCGGAGATCGCCCGGCGCGTCGTCGCCGCCGGCGGCGCGTTGCGCAACATGGCGATTCACCGCGCCAGCCTTGACGAAGTCTATGCCCGCTACTTCGAGGAGGCGGACAAAACCCAGGGGGAGATGGCCAATGCGGCGTGAGGGATCGCCCTTTACCGGGCTCGCCACGGTCGCCCTCAAGGAGGCGGCCGACCATTTGACCAGCGCCCGCATGCATCTGGTGATGCTGCTCGTGCTGCTCACCGCCATCGGCGCCATCTACGGCGCCATCGGCCAGATCAAGGACACCGTCGGGCAGGACCCGTTCCTCTTCCTCAGGCTGTTCACGACGGCGCGGGCACCCTTGCCGTCCTTCGTCTCCTTCCTCGGCTTCCTGCTGCCGCTGGTGGCGATCGCGCTCGCCTTCGATGCCATCAACGGCGAATACGGCCGGCGCACGATGAGCCGCATCCTGGCCCAGCCGATCTACCGGGACGCTCTGCTCACCGGCAAGTTCCTCGGCGGCCTGCTCGTCCTGGCGATCGTGCTGCTCACCCTGTGGCTGCTGATGACCGGCCTCGGCATCCTGCTTCTCGGCCTGCCGCCGAGCGGCGAGGAGGTGCTGCGCGGCCTCGGCTATCTGTTGTGCTCGCTCGCCTATGGCGGCGTCTGGCTGGCGGTGGCGCTGCTCTTCTCCACCGTCTTTCGCTCGTCGGCGACCTCGGCCCTGGCGGCGCTCACCCTGTGGCTGCTCTTCGCCATCTTCTGGTCGATGCTGACGCCGCTGATCGCCAACGCCATCTCGCCGATCGACCCGCTCGATCCGATCACCGCCTACAACAACGCCCAGCTCACCACGATCGTCTCGCGCATCTCGCCCAACACGCTCTATGGCGAGATGACGCTGGCGCTGCTCGATCCGTCGACGCGGACGCTCGGCGTCGTCTTCCTCAGCCAGCTTCAGGGGGCGCTGATGGGCGCGCCGCTGCCCTTCGGCCAGAGCGCCTTGCTCATCTGGCCGCAGCTCGCCGGGCTGCTCGCCGCCATGGTCGTGGTGTTCACCGTCGCCTACGTCAATTTCCAGCGACAGGAGATACGGGCCTGAACCACCCGTGACGGCGGGCCATATGACCTGCGGCGGCCCGCCGCATGCCGCACGCTCCGCGCCTCCCGGAAGCAGCGTGCACGCCGACTGCCGCCGTCCTCCCGTAGGCGGCAGTCGGCTTGCTTTTCCGGGCGGTCGGTTGCCGCTACGCTGTCGGGCATCATTTCACGAGAAGAGGCGGCTCGCATGAAGACCATCAGCCTGGCGGCCAAGGACGGCCACCGTTTCTCTGCCTACGAGGCGATGCCCTCCGGCAAACCGCGCGGCGGCCTCGTCGTCGTGCAGGAGATCTTCGGCGTCAACCGGCACATCCGCGATGTCGCCGACGGCTACGCCGCCGACGGCTACAACGTTCTGGCCCCGGCGATCTTCGATCGCGCCGAGCGCGGCACCGAGCTTGGCTACGACCAGGAGGGCCGCACCCGGGGCATGGCGCTGCGCCAGAAGATCGGCCTCGAAGAGATGCTGAACGACATCGAGGCCTGCGTCGCGGCGCTGAAGCCGTCCGGCAAGGTCGCGGTGATCGGCTACTGCCTTGGCGGCTCGCTCGCCTGGCTGGCGGCGACGCGCCTGGCCGGCGTCGCGGCCGCCGTCGGCTACTATGGCGGCATGGTCGCCAAGCACCTCGACGAGGTGCCGAAATGCCCGGTCATGCTGCATTTCGGCGAGGAAGACCCGAGCATCCCGATGGACGACATCGCCGCCATCCGCGCCGCGGCGGTTCCGAACGTCGCGGTCTTCTCCTATCCGGGCGCCGGCCACGCCTTCAACCGCGCCGGCACCGAGGCCCACCACGCCCCGTCGGCGGACCTTGCGCGCGAGCGCACCCTGGCGTTCCTGCGCGACCACGTCTAGCCCGCGG
This sequence comes from uncultured Alphaproteobacteria bacterium, assembly GCA_963784605.1. GTDB lineage: Bacteria > Pseudomonadota > Alphaproteobacteria > Rhizobiales > Kaistiaceae > CAVSRC01. The sequence goes on along the minus strand of CAWARW010000011.1, from coordinate 173,326 downwards.
CGCCGGTTGGTGCCGTTGGCAGGATTGTGCGCGCGCAGAAATGGTTTCTTGACGTTCTGATGCTTGATTGGCGCCCCTCGGAGCCATGAGAGGCGCCCGCTTGAACAGACCCTGGCAGATATCTCCACATGAAGTGGAAATCGCCCTGCAACGTCCCTGGTGGCAGCTCAAGCTTCCGCCGGCGCTGGAATCTGCGTTCGAGACGGTCACCGGCCCGGACCGCTGCCGCCACCTGATCATCTACGGGCTCGTCGGCGTCCTGCTCTACGACGCCTATCTGCTCACCGATCTCCGCCTCGTGCCGGACATCTTCGACAGCGCGGTGCTGCTGCGCCTCGGCATGGTGACGCCGCTGGCCGTGGCGACCATGCTGTTCATGCGGACCAACCCGACGCCCGTCTTTCGCGAGTCGGCGCAGGCCGGCCTCACGGTCCTCATCGTTGCCAGCGTCCTCTGGCTGACGGCCGCCAGCCAGAATCCGATGCACATCTATCGCCATGTCGGCGTCATCCTCATCGTGCTGTTCGCCAATGTCGTGATGCGCCTGCGCTTCTGGTATGCGGTGGCTACTTCGCTGACCGCGCTGGCGCTCTACGTGGCAACGGTCCTCGGGCTTCACGATATTCCGCAGCACGGCCAGGTGACGGCCGTCGTGGTGCTCGCCAACACGGTCCTCTTCACGCTCATGGCCACGCACGCCATGGAGCGCGACGCGCGGCGCGAGTTCCTCTTCCGCCTGCAGGACGGCCTGCGCCGCGCCGAGCTGGAGAAGATGGCGCATCGCGACCCGCTGACCGGCCTCGGCAACCGCCGCCAGCTCGACGTCACCCTCGAGCGGCTTTGGCAGGAGGCGCTTGCCGGCGGCCGCAGCCTTGCGTTGCTCATGCTCGACATCGACGCGTTCAAGGCGTTCAACGACCGCTACGGCCATCTTGCCGGCGACGTCTGCCTGCAGCGCGTGAGTGCCGTGGTCTCCGCCGAGCTGCGTGGCAGCCGCGACGTCGTGGCGCGCTTCGGCGGCGAGGAGCTGGTGATGGTCCTGGCCGGGATGGACCTCGGTGAAGCCATCGCGATTGCCGAGCGCGTCCGCAAGGCGGTCGAGGCGGTCGGCATCCCGCACGGCGATTCGCCGCGCCACGTCGTCACGGTCAGCATCGGCGTCGCCGCCGGCGTTCCCGATCCGAAGTTCGACCGGAACGCCTTCCTGGCTGGCGCCGACGCGGCGCTCTATGCCGCCAAGCGCAACGGACGAAACCAGGTTTGGCCGCCGCTTCCCGGGGGCGATGACGCCCTGCTGGTCATCGCGGAAGACCTCCCCGTATTGAAGACCGGCTGAGAGCTGACAATTGCCCGCCGGGCGCGGGCGGGCTACACCGGCGGCCATGGCAACAGACCTGACCGATACGTTCCGCATTGCGGTCGCCCAGCTCGATTCGGTGGTTGGCGACATCGACGGCAACATCGCCAAGGCCCGCCGGGCGCGCGCCGAAGCCGCTGCCGCGGGGGCCGATCTCCTCGTCCTCTCCGAGCTGTTCGTCGCCGGCTATCCGCCGGAGGACCTCGTTCTCAAGCCGGCCTTCCAGGATGCCTGCCGCACGGCCGTCGAGGCGCTTGCCGCCGACACCGCCGATGGTGGCCCGGGCATCGTCGTCGGCACCCCGTGGCCGCACCACGACAAGTGCTACAACGCCGTCGCGCTGCTCGATGGCGGCAAGGTCGAAGCGTTGCGCTACAAGGTCGAATTGCCCAACTACGGGGTTTTCGACGAACTGCGGGTGTTCGAGGTCGGCCCGCTGCCCGGCCCGGTCGGCTTCCGCGGCCTCAGGCTCGGCCTGCCGATCTGCGAGGACATCTGGTTCGAGCAGGTCTGCGAATGCCTGGCCGAGACCGGCGCCGAGATGCTGATTTCTCCCAACGGCTCGCCCTATTGGCGCCAGAAGGCCGACGTGCGCCAGCAGGTCGGCCTCGCCCGCGTGGTCGAGACCGGCCTGCCGCTGGTCTACGTCAACCAGTGCGGCGGCCAGGACGAACTGGTCTTCGACGGCGGTTCCTTCGGCCTCAACGGCGACCGCTCGCTCGCCTTCCAGATGCCGCAGTTCGCCGAAGGCATCGCGCTCACCACCTGGACGAAGGGCGAGGGCGGCTGGCGCTGCGTCGACGGGCCGAAGGCGGCCTTGCCCGGCCTGCACGAGGCCAACTGGCGCGCCTGCGTCATGGGCCTGCGCGATTATGTCGACAAGAACGGTTTTCCCGGCGTCGTGCTCGGCCTGTCGGGCGGCATCGATTCGGCGGTGGTGGCGGCCATGGCGGTGGATGCGCTGGGCGCCGAGCCGCGTCCATTGCGTCATGCTGCCCTACCGCTACACCTCCAACGTCAGCCTCTCGGATGCCGCCGCGATCGCCGAGACGCTGGGCGTGCGCTACGACATCGTGCCGATCGAGCAGCCGGTCGAAGGCTTCAACCAGGCGCTGGCGCCGATCTTCGCCGGCCGTGAGCCCGATATCACCGAGGAGAACCTCCAGTCGCGCGCCCGCGGCACGATCCTGATGGCGGTCTCCAACAAGTTCGGCGCGATGGTGGTGACCACCGGCAACAAGTCGGAGATGTCGGTCGGCTACGCCACGCTCTACGGCGACATGAACGGCGGCTTCAATCCGGTGAAGGACCTCTACAAGACCGAGGTCTACGACCTGGCCCGCTGGCGCAACGCCCACAAGCCGGACGATGCCCTGGGGCCGGAGGGCCGCGTCATCCCGGAGAACGTCATCACCCGCGCGCCCTCGGCCGAACTGCGCCCGACCAGACCGACCAGGATTCGCTTCCCGCCTACGACGTGCTCGACGACATCCTCGAATGCCTGGTCGAGGACGAGATGCGGGTTGCCGAGGTGGTCGCCCGCGGCCACGACCGCGACACCGTGCGCAAGGTCGAGCGGCTGCTCTACGTCGCCGAATACAAGCGCCGTCAGGCGGCGCCGGGCGTCAAGATCACCCGCAAGAACTTCGGCCGCGACCGCCGCTACCCGATCACCAACAAGTTCCGGGACAAGGGGTAGGGTGCTCTGGTCGCCGCAGCAGGATGCCGCTCTGCGTGCCGTTTCGCGCTGGCTCAAGGCCGGCAGCCCCAGGTCTTCCGCCTGTTCGGCTATGCCGGCACCGGCAAGACCACGCTCGCCCGCCACGTCGCCGACAACGCTGACGGCGAGGTCGCCTTCGCCGCCTTCACCGGCAAGGCGGCGCACGTCCTGCGCGGCAAGGGCTGCCGGGGCGCCGGCACCATCCACAGTCTGATCTACCGCTCGCGCGGCGAGGACGAGAACGGCCCGACCTTCGTCCTCAACCACGACAGCGCCGCCGGCAAGGCGGCCCTCATCGTCATCGACGAGTGCTCGATGGTCGACGAGGAGATCGGCCGCGATCTCCTGTCCTTCGACACGCCGGTTCTGGTGCTCGGCGACCCCGCCCAGCTTCCGCCGATCGCCGGCGGCGGCTTCTTCACGGAAGGCGAGCCCGACGTCATGCTGACCGAGGTGCATCGTCAGGCCGCCGACGACCCGATCGTGCGCCTGTCGATGATCGCCCGTGAGGGCGGCCGGCTGGAGGAGGGGCGCTATGGCGCCAGCCGCGTGGTCGGCCGCGACGGCATCGAGCAGGAGGAGGTGCTGGCCGCCGACCAGGTGCTGGTCGGGCGCAACGTCACCCGGCGCAACTACAACGCCCGCATTCGCGAACTGCTCGGGCGCGAGAGCCCGGTGCCGGTCGCCGGCGAGACCCTGGTGTGCCTCAGGAACGACCGCAAGCGCGGCCTCCTCAACGGCAGCCTGTGGCAGGTCGACCGCGCCCGCAAGCCGCGCAAGGGCCTCTTGCGCTACACGCTCTCGCCGGATGATGGCGAGGCCGGCAAGGCGGGCACCCTGGTCACCATCAATCCCGCCTTCTTCGACGGCACCGCCGACGCCCTGTCCTTGCCCGAGCGGCGCCGTTCCGACGAGTTCGACTACGGCTATGTGCTCACCGTCCACAAGGCGCAGGGCTCGCAATGGGACGAGGTCATGCTTTTCGACGAGAGCTTCGCCTTCCGCGAGAACCGCGCGCGCTGGCTCTATACGGGCATCACCCGCGCCGCCACGAAACTGACCGTCGTGTGCTGAGCCGGATCAGGTCTTCGCCGCGTCGACCCGCACCACCGGAACCGGCACCGTGCGCGACGGCCGGGGCGCCAGTTCGCCGGATATGTCGGCGAGCGGGATGCCATCGGAGGGCTTGAGCACGATCACCTTGGTCCCGATCGGCGCCCGATCGAAGAGATCGATCACGTCCTGGTTGATCATGCGGATGCAGCCGCTCGACACCGCGCGGCCGACGCTCGACGGATCGTTGGTGCCGTGGATGCGGTACAGCGTGTCGGTCATGCCCTGGTAGAGGTACATGGCGCGGGCCCCGAGCGGATTCTTGAGGCCGCCTTTCATGCCGTCGGCATAGGCCGCCGTCCCCGGATCGCGCTCCACCATCTCTTTCGGCGGCGTCCACGTCGGCCAGTGCTCCTTCCGGCGGATGGTCGCCGTGCCCGACCAGGCGAAGCCCTCGCGGCCGACGCCGATGCCGTAGCGGACGGCCGTGCCGCCCGCCTGCACGAAGTAGAGATTGCGGTGCTGCGGATCGACGACGATGACGCCGGGCTGGTCCGCAATTCCGCTCGGCAGGTCGACGATCTGCCGGCGGAGCTGGTCCTTGATCTTGTAGAGCGGCACCGCCGGCACGTCGAAGCCGTCGTCGCTGACGGCCGCGTACATCTCGGCCGCCGAAGGCAGGGAGGACTTGGTGCGGACCGCGGACGTATCCGTACATCCGGCAACCACCAGGACCAGCGCCGCGATCACGGCCGCTCGCAAGCCGCCGGGTCCGCCTGTCGCAGAGTGCTTAGTCAATTCCGCCTCCTGCCTTTGGCTGTCGCGTCTTCTTGCACGACGGGTGCCAACTCAAAAATCCATGGGGCCGCGATCGTTTCGCGGGCCCGCGCAATATGAGGAAGGGGTCTGCCGGCGGAAAGTGGCAGCGGCCACACAAAGCCGATCGGTGTGACCCGGCTCACACACCCGGCAGGGCGCGCATCACTGTCCGTAATAATACTTCGGCCCGACGATCCTGACCGTGCGCTCGCCCTCGGGCGCGCCCGCAAGCGCGTCGCCACTGCCGGTCGCCGCCACCGGCTTCGGCGTGAAGGCGCCGGCCCGGTTGGCGAGCGTCTCGGGGTCTTCGCCCTGGGCCGGCCGGGCCCGCGGCTTGGGCAGCCCGCTCACCGGTGCGGCGGGCGCCGGGCTGATGTCGGCGGGCACGCTCAGCGGACTCAGCGCCGCCGCAGCCGGCGCACCGCAGGTGCAGGCCGCGTCGTATTCCTGGCGGTAGCGGAAGGCAGTCGGCAGTGCCGTATAGGGTTCGCCGGCGAGCGACACCATCTGGTTCACGTCCTCGCCGGGGTTGCGATAGACGTAGAGAGCCGCGTCTGTGGCCGGGCACATCGCCCGGCACGTCTGCTCGTCGTCGGCGAAGCGGCTCGGCACCGTCGAGAAGCTGATCGGGAAGTAGTAGCCGTCGCAGGTGCGCACGCACAGCGTCCGGTAGGTGCCGAACTCGCCGCCGGGCGAATAGTAGCGGTCGTTCCAGCCGCGCAGGCGCGCATTGCCGAACAGCATGTCGAGGAAATTGCCGTCGCGGGGCGGCGGCGGCGCGCCCGCCGCGGCATAGTTGGCGCCGCACCGGTTGGCGGCGAGCGCGGAGAGCACGTCGCTGCGCCGCCGCGTGCGCTCGAACGGATCGGTGCTGAAGCGGTCGCGCGTCGCGGTCAGGGTCTGCAGGTTGGCCTTCATGCGGGCGATGGACGCCATCAGCGGCGCGCACTTCGCCGAGGGCCTCGGTTGAAAAATGAGAAAGCCGCCCATGCAGCCGGCGCGCTGCGCCTGGACGCTTGCCCGGTCGAGCTCCCCGCGCTGGCGCCTGACCGCCGCGTCGTACTGCTGATAGTTGCTCGCCGCGCCCGCCGACGGCCCCTGCTCGAGCGACGCCAGCTCGGCCTCCAGACGCGTGCAGATGTCGTCCTGCGCCAGAGCCGCATTCCCCGAAGCGCGCCGCCAGCGCGACAGCCACGGCCGCGGCAATCCTGCCCAACCTCATTCCAGGCCCTGTGCCTCCAGCGCGCGCTGCTGACGGCCCCGCGCGTTCAGCCGGCCCCCCGGGGAACGGCCGTTGCAGCGCGGCCGCTCGTGGCGCGACTATGCTGGCTCGTCCGGGGCGGGTCAACGCGCCGGCGCCGCCTTGCCGGTCAGGGCGTGAAATCGATGGTGCAGATCAGCCCGGTGGGGTGATAGTCGATGGTCACGCCGCCAAGCGTGCCGCCGAACGCCCGCTCGATGAGCTGCGATCCGAAGCCGCGCTTCTCCGGATATTTCACCAGCGGCCCGCCGGTTTCGCGCCAGGTCAGGCGGACCTTTTTGGTCTCTCCGTCGGCGGGGGTCCAGCCCACGTGCACCTTGCCGCCGGCGCGGGAGAGGGCGCCATATTTCATCGCATTGGTCGCCAGCTCGTGCAGCGTCATGGCCAGCAGCGAGCCGCGTTGCGGGTCGAGCCAGACCCCGTCGGGCCCTTCCAGCAGAATGCGCGACCTGTCGACTTCGTCGAACGCCAGCACCGCTTTTTCGATACTGCGGCGCAATGGAACACGATGCCATTCCTCGACGGTCAGCAGGTCATGGGCACCCGCCAGAGCGCGCAGCCGGCCGAAGAAGGCCTCGCGCTCCTCCGTCGTCGCGCTGCCGAGGGTCTGCCGGGCGACCGCCTGGACCGTCGCCAGCGTGTTCTTGATCCGGTGGGCGAGTTCGCGAATCAGCAGCACCTGCTGTTCTTCGGCCCGCTTCTTTTCGCCGATGTCGCGTGCCACCTTCGACGCGCCGATCACCAGCCCGTTCGAGTCCTTGATCGGCGAGATCGTCAGCGAGATGTCGACGCGCGTTCCGTCCTTTCGCCGCCGCTCGGTCTCGTAGTGATCGATGCGTTTGCCCGCGCGGATGCGGCGCAGGATCTCCGGCTCCTCGTCCTGACGGTCTTCGGGGATCAGCATGGTGACCGGATGCCCTATGGTTTCCTCGGCGGTGTAGCCGAACAGGCGCTCCGCACCCTTGTTCCACGAGTTGATGATGCCGTTGAGGTCCTTGCTGAGGATCGCATCGTCGGAGAACTCGACGATCGCGGCGAGGCGCTGGGCATAGATGTCGGCGCGCTTGCGGTCCGTCGTCTCGACCATCATGTTGACCGCGCCGACCAGCGCGCCGGTCTGGTCGTGGAGCGGCGTCGGATAGGCGACGAAGGGCACCCGCGTACCGTCGGAGCGCTCGACGATTGCCTCGAGGCCGTGCACCGGGCGGTCTTCCCTCAGGGTCGTCGCCATCGGGCATTCGTGGGGCGCCATCGGCCGGCCGTCGGGCCACAGGAGCTTCCACGAGCCGTGCTGCTCGCTCTTGCCGAGCGCCGGGCGGGCCCCCCACAGGTCCGCCGCGGCGCCATTGAAATAGGTGATCAGGCCATCCGCATCGGCGATGTAGACCGCCGCCGGCAACACATCCAGCACGGCGCGGAACCAGGCATTGTCGCGAAGAACTGCGCTGCCGATACCCGGCAGGTTCGCACCGCTCAGTGGGATGTCCACGGCCCATGTCCTATCGGTAATTCTACCGAGACGCGAAAGGCGTCCGGGCGTGCTTGCTATGCCGCTTGTCCAAGAACGCGCTACCGGCGCGGCGGGTTCCCGTGCCGGCGCACCGCTGCCGCGCCATAGACCAGCGCCGACAGCACGGTGATCCAGAAGCTCGTCGGCCAGTCGGTGTAATAGGCGATGGTGATGCCGACCCAGGCCTGCGCCAGCGCCAGCAGGGCGGCGAGCGCGATGCCGGGAACCAGCCGGCTGGTGAGCAGTTGGGCGGCCGCCGGCGGCCCGACCAGCAGCGTGAACACCAGCAACACGCCGACGATCTGGATCGACTGCGACACCGCCAGCGCCACCAGCGCCAGGAACAGGACGCCGATGAGGCGGAGCGACACGCCCTTCGCCTCGGCGAGTTCGGGCTGGAGCGTGGCGAAGAGCAGCGGCCGGCTGATGACCGCCAGCGCCACCAGCGTCAGCGGCCCCAGCCCCGCCAGTCCCGCCAGCGTCCCCGGCGACACCGCCAGCACGCTGCCGAAGAGCAGCGAGGTCGCCTGTGCGGCGTTGGTGGTGGTCAGCCGCAGGAACAGGATGCCGAAGCCCAGCGACAGCGATACCACCACGCCGATGGTCACGTCGCGACCGCTGAGCCGCTCGCCGAGCGCCCCCATGGCGATGCCGGCGGCGAGCGTCAGGCCCAGCACGCCCCACAGCGGCGACAGGCCGAAGAGCGCCGCGCCGGTCGCCCCGGCGAAAGCGATGTGCGACAGCCCGTGGCCGGCGAAGGTCTGGCCGCGCAGCACCAGGAAGTAGCCGACCGCACCGGCGACCACGGCGACGATGCCGCTCGCCATGAAGGCGCGGATCATGAAATCGTAGCTCAGCATGGCCGCCCGCCGTCAGGCATGATCGTGGTCATGGCCGTGCTCGCGCTCGATGTCCTGTCCGCCCGACATCACGAAGATGTGGCCGTCGGCCCGCAGCACCTCGATTGGCGCATTGTAGAGGCGCGACAGCACATCGGGCCGGATGACTTCGTCGACGGTTCCCAGCGCCGCGCAGCGCCGGCCGAGGTAGAGCACGCGGTCGATGGCGCCGAGAAGCTGGTTCAGCTCGTGGGCGCTGAACAGGATCGTCAGGCCGAGCGAGCGCGACAGGTCGCGCACCAGCGTCACCACCACATGCTGCTGATGCGGGTCGAGCCCGATCAGCGGCTCGTCGAAGAGGATCATGCGCGGCTTGCCGAGCAGCGCCTGGGCAACCAGCAGACGCTGGCGCTCGCCGCCCGACATTTCGGAAAGCGGGCGGCGGGAGAGCGCCTCGCCATGGGTAAGTTCCAGCACCCGGTCGATGTCGCGCGCCGCTTCGGCGGAGAGCAGCGGCAGGCCGAGGCGGTCGCCGGCGATGCTGGCGGCGAGGAAGTCGCGCCCGGCGAGCGCCACCGTCGGCGGCTGGCTGCGCACCTGCGGCAGATAGCCGATGGCGGGGTTGCCGCGGCTGACCGGCCTGCCGAAGACAGCGATGGTTCCGGCGCTGACGCCATGCAGACCGAGGATGGCACGGAAGATCGTCGTCTTGCCGGCGCCGTTGGCGCCCAGCACACCGACGAATTCGCCCTCGCCGACGGCCAGGCTGATGTCCTCCAGGACCACCCGGCCGCCGGCAGAAAGCGTAACCTTGTCAAAGACGACCGCGGGATTGCTCAAGATGTGGTGTGGTCCAGTGCCTTGGCCGTTGCGTCGAGCGTGTCGAGCATCCATTGCGCGAAGGTCTTGCCCTGCGGGCTCCGTCTCGGTGACCGGCACCAGCGGCACGCCGGAGGATTTCGCCAGCGCCGCCAGGTTGCGGGTGAAGGCGTCCTCGACCTGCGCATTGTAGAACAGCGCCTTGACGCTGCCCTTGCGGATCGCATCTTCCATCGCGGCGACGTCGCTCGCCGCCGGCTCGCTCTCGTTCATGATCGCCGTCTGAAAGGCTTCGTTCTGCATCTTCAGGCCGAGCGCTGCGGCCATGTAGCCGAACACCGGCTCGGTCGCCACCACCGGCGTGCCGGCGAATTTCTGGCGAAGCTCCGCCACGCGGGTCGCGATCGGCTTGAGCGTCGCGAGGAAGGCATCGCGCCGCTGCGCATAGCCGTCCTTGCCGGCCGGGTCGCGGCGGACCAGCTCTGCCGTCAGCGCTTCGGCGAGCGCCGGCATGACCTTGGGGTCGTACCAGACGTGCGGGTTGTCGCCGCCCTTGTGGCCGCCGAGGGCCGCAACGTCGATCACCGTGCGCCCATCGACGGAATTGGCGTCCACCAGGCGCGCCATCCACGGGTCGTAGTCGGCGCCGTTCATGATCACGATCTCAGCATCCGCCACCTGCCGCGCCACCGAAGGCGGCGGGTCGAAGTCGTGCGGGTCGGTCCCCGGCGAGACGATGGCGCTGTTCACCGACACGCGCTCGCCGCCGATCGCCTGCGCCGCCTGGCCGTAGAAATTCTCGGCGGCCAGAATGGTGATCGGTGCGGCGCGGACAGGAAGCGCGAAGGCGGCGATAGCCAGCGCTGCGATGGCGAGAGATTTCATCGGTCGTCTCCTGCGGCAATACGCAACGTTATAACGTTACAATTCGCTAAATCAAGCCCTGACAAGAGGCAACCGGCGCCGCCTCAGTGGATGCTCCTGACCAGCTTCGCATCCGGGAAGCACGTCGGCGGCTGTCCGGTCTTCGCCTGCCACAGGCCGACGGCGATGCGCGTCTTGTAGCCGACCAGGCCATCGACGGCGCCGACGTCGTAGCCTTCCTTGACCAGCGCCTCCTGCATGCCCTTGACGTCGCCGCGGCTGAAGCCGCCGACCGGCTGCCACTGGCCGATGAACGGCTTGTCGTCGCTGAAACGGTCGGCGAGGTGGCCGACATAGAGGGCGTAGAGATCGGAGGTGTTGTACTGCTTCAAGACATAGAAGTTCTCGGTGACGATGAAGGCCGGGCCGAAACGGCCGGCGGGCATGAGCAGGAAGCCCTGCCGCTTGGCCTTGACCGGAAGCGGCTTGCCGTCCGCCTGGGTCACGCCGAGGCGCGCCCATTCGGCCATCGGCTTGCCCTGCTCGGGCCCTTCCAGCGTGCAGGAGACGCTTGCCGGGACCTTCGCCTCGAGGCCCCAGCTGCGTTCGCTTTTCCAGCCTTCGCCCTTCAGGTAATTGGCCATGGAGGCGAGGCTGTCGGGCACCGAGGTCCAGATGTCGCGCTTGCCGTCGCGGTCGAAATCGACGGCATATTTGCGGAAGAGCGAGGGCAGGAATTGCGGCTGGCCGAGAGCGCCGGCCCATGAGGAGCGCATGCGGTCGGGTGCGATGTCGCCGTTCTCGACGATCTGCAGCGCCGCGATCAGCTCGGGGCGGAAGAGCGCCTTGCGGTAGCCCATGAAGGCCTGGGTGGCGAGCGCGCGGATTGCCGGCTCCGGCAGCTGGGCGTTGCCGAAGCCCGATTCCTTTGCCCAGACCGCGACCAGAATGCCGGGTGGCACCCCGTAGCGCTTGTAGATGGCGCCCAGCGTCTTCCGCCACTGGTCGATGCGCACCCGGCCGAGACGGGCGAGGCTGCTCAGCGTCTTTTCGTTGAAATAGGCGCCCGGGCTGCCGAACTCCGTCTGCCACCGGATGCTCGGCGGCTTCGGTGTCGTCCCCGGCGGCACCAGCTCCGGCGCCGTCCAGTCGAGCGTCACCCCGGCGAGTGCCTGGTCGAAGGTGGTCGCGCGAGACGCCCGCCGCCTTCGCCTCCGGCCAGATGTCCGAGATGAGCCACGCCTGGAACGCGGCCTCCACCTGCGCACGATCGGGCGCCGCGGCGGCGGCGGTGACGCCGGCAATGAGCAGCAGGAGGGTGGCGGCGAAGCGGAGGACGACGGTGGCCATGGCTATCCCGTAGGCCATAGCCACCGATCGCGGCAAGGGCAGGGCGGGTTCAGCCGCGCCCGTTCTGGCAGAAGCGGGCGAGCACGGCCGTATGGTCGGCCGGATGTGACAGCACCGCCGGGCACTCGCTGGCGAGGTAGGTGATCTCGGCGCTGGCGAGCTTCTGCGAGGGGTCGCCGTTCTGCGGCACGATGATCGCCGCTTCGTGCGTCTTGGTCACGGCCCCTTTGAGCGGCACGAGGACGGCCATGTGGTCGTCCATCGTCACCTTGGCGGGGATATCGGGATAGATCAGGGTTGCGGCCGAGGCGAGTGCCGGCGCGGCAACGACGGCCTGCGGCGCATTGGCCGTCACCTGAAGGTGGACGCCGGGCGGCGGCGCCACGGTGAAGTCGAGATCGGGCGAGGCAATAGCCAGAGTGGGCAGTGCCACCACGGCGGTCAATGCGGCAAGAGCGGTGAGACTGTGTTTCATGGTCGGGTCTCCTTCGAATGTCGGTGCGGGGGAGGGCGCGCTCCCCCTCGTCCTTCTGGGTTCAGGCTGCGGTCAGCCGCGGAACTCGCGGCAGAAGCGATCGAGCACGGAGGTGTTGTCGCCCGGATGCTTGAGCACGGTCGGGCAGACATTGGCGAGGTAGTGGTTTTCGGCGCTCATGAGGATCGCCGGAGCATCGCCGTCGCGGGGAATGACGACGGTCGGCGAGGGCGGGGCGCGGTCATAGGCCGGGTCCGCCCGCATGGTCGCGGCCGAGGCGAGCGAGGGCACGGCCACGACGGCGGCGAGGGCGACGAGGGCGGTGAGACGGTGGTTCATGTCAGGCTCCGTTGGGTGTCGCCCCACCAGCCGTTTCGGAAACTAGAGGCGCGGCAGCCGACTGGGAGGGGGCGGCGCCTGCGATCTTCCGACGCGCTTTTTCGCGCGCCCGAAAGCCAGGCGCCGCAAGGCTTGCGCGGCCGCCAGTCGCGGCGAGTTGAACGCCGCGCGGTTTGCGCTCTCCGCTTGACCTTTGTGTGCAAATGCGCCAATGGGAACGCCATGAGGACGTTTGCGCGGTCACGCGCCATTTGCATTTGCGGGATTATTACCGGCTAGCATCGCGCTGGCTGAGGCCGTCCTCTCTTTGCCCACCTGAAGACGAGACGATCCCCCGGCCCGCGGTCGGAGGAACACGTTTGACATGGGCCTGAGGCTGCACAACACGTTGACCCGGACGAAGGAGGACTTCGTTCCGATCGACCCCGCCAACGTGCGCATGTACGTGTGCGGGCCGACGGTCTACGACTTCGCCCACATCGGCAACGCACGGCCGCTGATCGTCTTCGACGTGCTTTTCCGCCTGCTGCGGCACCTCTATGGGCCGGACCACGTCACCTATGTCCGCAACATCACCGACGTCGACGACAAGATCATCGTGCGCGCGGCGGAGGAATTTCCCGATGTGCCGCTGAACGAGGCGATCCGCAAGGTCACCGAGCGCACGACGAAGCAGTTTCACGAGGATGTGGCGGCGCTCGGCTGCCTGCCGCCGACCGTGGAGCCCCGCGCCACGCAGCACATCGAAGAGATGAAGGCGATGATCGAGGAGCTCGTCGCCAAGGGCTTCGCCTATGTCGGCGCCGACCACGTGCTCTTCCGCGTCGCGGCGATGAAGGACTACGGCAGGCTCTCCAACCGCACGCTCGACGAGATGGTCGCCGGCGCCCGCGTCGAGGTGGCGCCCTACAAGGACGACCCGATGGACTTCGTCCTGTGGAAGCCGTCGAAGCCCGGCGAACCGGCGTGGCCGTCGCCGGCCGGCATCGCCGCGCCCGGTCGTCCCGGCTGGCACCTCGAATGCTCGGCGATGTCCGACAAGTGGCTGTGGGAGGAGGTCAAGGACCGCCTCTCGCCCGAGGGCCGGGCGCACGCCCACGAGTTCGACATCCACGGCGGCGGCATCGATCTCATCTTCCCGCACCACGAGAACGAGATCGCCCAGTCGCGTTGCGCCCACGGCACGCCCCTGATGGCGCGCTACTGGCTGCACAACGGCTTCCTGCAGGTCGAGGGCGAGAAGATGTCGAAGTCGCTCGGCAACTTCGTCACGATCAACGAACTACTGACGGATTGGGCGGGCGACGATGGCCGGCGAGGTACATCCGGCTCGCCATGCTCAAGTCGCACTACCGCCAGCCGATCGACTGGACCGTCAAGCGGCCTAGAAGAAGCGCGCGACGACACTTGATCGTCTGGTACGAGTGCCGATCGAGTCGGTTCAATCGACGATCGCAACTTCGGATGACGCTGTCGACGAGGAATTCCTCGACGCCCTGCAAGACGATCTGAACACCACCGCTGCGCAGATGGCGCGACTGCACGCGCTCTATGCGGAAACCAAAGGACTCGATCGCCGGAGCTTCGCGATATCCGTCGGCAACGCGCGCCTTAAGGCATCTGCTCGCCTTTTGGGTTTCTTGGCTCATATCGACGCGCGAATGGATGTCGCGCACGGTGCGTCGGACAACATTTCAGAAGCTCGACGTCGATTCGCTGATCGCCGCCCGCGCGAGCCGCCCGCAAGGCGAAGAACTTCGCAGAAGCCGATCGCATTCGTGCAGAGCTCGAGGCCATGGGCATCGCGCTCAAGGATTCGAAGGACCCTGCAACCGGTGAACTGGTGACCACCTGGGAGGTGAAGCGGTGAACGCCTGCCCCTGCTGAGAGGCTTCAGCATCCGGCGCAATTGGAATGCCGATGTCCTGACCAGCGCGGCGTGCGTTGGGGCCGACATCCTGGCCGCGCCGAGCGACGCGCGGTTGGACGAGGAGGTAAAGTGATGACCATTGAAATCGACCATCTTGGACTGAGCGTATCCGACTACGAGCGTTCGAAGGCTTTCTACCTGGCGGCGCTGAAGCCGCTCGGCGGCAGCATCATCATGGAATTCCCCGCCGGCACCATTGGCCCCTTCGCCAGTGCCGGGCTCGGCGTCGCGGGCAAGCCGTTCTTCTGGATCTCGACCGGCGAGAAGACCGCGCCGCATCTGCATGTCGCCTTCCGCACGGAGACGCGCGAGCAGGTGGACGAATTCTATGCCGCCGCCATGGAAGCCGGCGGCACCGACAACGGCCCGCCCGGCCTCCGCCTGCACTACCACGCCAACTACTACGGCGCCTTCGTGCTCGACCCCGATGGTCACAACATCGAGGCCGTCTGCCACGCCTCACTGACCGAGATGAACGCGGCGGCGCGCAAGGCTGCGGCACCGGCGAAGAAGAAGGTGGCGAAGAAGGCCGCCAAGAAGAAGCCGGCCGCCAGGAAGGCCGCCGGGAAGAAGGTCGCGGCGAAGAAGGCCGCCGCCAAGAAGGCGCCGGCGAAGAAGGTCGCGGCCAGGAAGCCGGCGAAGAAGACGGCGGTCAAGAAGCCGGCCAAGAAGGTGGTCGCCCGGAAGACGGTCAAGAAGACCGCCCGGAAGGCCGTGCGCAAGCCCGTCGGCCGCGGACGGAAGACCAAGCGATGAGCGCAGGGCCTCTGACCGGTGGCTGTCAGTGCGGGGCGGTGCGTTTCCGGGTCGAAAGGCTCGGGCGCGCCTCCATCTGCCATTGCCGCATGTGTCAGAAGGCCTTCGGCGGCTTCTTCGGTCCGCTGGTCACGGCGCACGGCCTGGTGTGGACACGCGGTGCTCCGCAGCACTTTCAAAGCTCCAACAGGGTGCGCCGCGGCTTCTGCGGCGCATGCGGCACGCCGCTGACCTACGAGTACGAGGGCGGCATGGAGCTGGCGATCGGCGCCTTCGACGAGCCCGAACGCGCCCGACCGACGATCCAGGCGAACCCCGCCGACAAGCTGTCCTTCGTTGACGGCCTGTCGGCGCTGCCCTTCCGCGATCCCGTCGCCGAGCCCGGGCCGGAAGCATTCAAGGCCGCGATCGTCAGCCACCAGCATCCCGATCACGACACGGCCGCATGGCCGCCAGCCGGAGGGTTTCCGCAATGACCGCGTTCCGCATGACCGGCGGTTGCCAGTGCGGCGCCATCCGCTATGCCCTGCACGAGCCGCCGACCGGCCCGCACATCTGCCACTGCCGCATGTGCCAGAAGGCCTTCGGCTCGTTCTTTGCGCCGCTTTTCCATGTGCCGGCGGCAAGCTTCGAGATCACGCGCGGCGAACTCGCCATCTTCCACAGTTCGGACATCGCCGAGCGCGGCTTCTGTCGCGACTGCGGCACGCCGCTGACCGTCCAGGACGACAACGACGCGGATATCTGCGTGTCGATTGGCTCGCTCGATGAGCCGGCGAAGATCGTCCCGGCGTATCAATACGGCGTCGAGGGGCGGCTGCCTTACTTTGCCGCTCTGGCGAGCCTGCGCGACTCGAAGGCCACCGAAGAGGACATGCCGGAAAAGGCCGCGGCGATCGCCCGCAGCAATCACCAGCATCCCGACCACGATACGGCCGTCTGGCCGCTGCCCGGAGGGTCTCCGCGATGACCGCGTTTCGTCTTGCCGGCGGCTGCCAGTGCGGTGCGGTGCGCTATGCGCTGCATGCGCCGCCCACCGACCCGCACATCTGTCACTGCCGCATGTGCCAGAAGGCATTCGGCGCGTTCTTCGCACCGCTCACCGGCCTGCCGCTCGACAAATTCGAGATCACCCGCGGCGAACTCGCCATCTTCAAGAGCTCGGACCAGACCGAGCGCGGCTTTTGCCGCGCCTGCGGCACGCCGCTCACCTTCCACTACGTCGATAGCCCGCGCATCGCCGTTTCCATCGGCTCGCTCGACGAGCCGGCGAAGATCGTGCCCGCCATGCAATACGGCATCGAGGGGCGGCTGCCGTATTTCGCTGTCCTGGCGACGCTTCCCGGCGAAAAGACCACCGAGGAGGACGTGCCGGAGAAGGCGGCGGCCATCGCGCGCACCAACCATCAGCACCCGGATCACGACACGGAGGCCTGGCCGCCAACGGCCTGAGCGAACCCCATGAGTAAAGAGCGTCTCTATCTCTTCGACACCACCCTGCGGGACGGGGCCCAGACCAACGGCATCGACTTCACGCTCGAGGACAAGGTTCTCATCGCCGGCCTGCTGGACGATCTCGGCATCGACTACGTCGAGGGCGGCTATCCCGGCGCCAACCCGACCGACACCGCCTTCTTCGAGGCGAAGCGCACCAGCCGCGCCGCCTTCACCGCGTTCGGCATGACCAAGCGCGCCGGCGTCAGCATCTCCAACGATCCCGGCATCCGCGCCCTGGTTCAGGCCGAGGCCGACGCCATCTGCTTCGTCGCCAAGACCTGGGACTATCACGTCCGCGTCGCGCTCGGCGCCAGCGAGGAGGAGAACCTCGACGGCATCCGCCAGTCGGTCGAGGCGGCGATCGAGGCGGGCAGGGAGGTGCTGCTCGACGCCGAGCACTTCTTCGATGGCTACAAGGCCAATCCGGCCTATGCGCTGGCCTGCGCCAAGGCCGCCTACGAGTTCGGCGCCCGCTGGGTGGTGCTGTGCGACACCAACGGCGGCACGCTGCCCGACGAGGTGGAGGCGATCGTCGCCGCGGTGGCAGAGGTCGTGCCGGGCGATCACATCGGCATCCATGCCCATAACGATACCGAGCAGGCGGTTGCCAATTCGCTCGCCGCCGTGCGCGCCGGCGCCCGCCAGATCCAGGGCACGCTCAACGGCATCGGCGAGCGCTGCGGCAACGCCAGCCTGACCTCGCTGATCCCGACGCTGCTCCTCAAGCCGGCCTATGCCGAGCGCTTCGAGACCGGCGTCTCCATGGATGGGCTGGCGGGCCTCACCGCGCTCTCCCATCGCTTCGACGAACTGCTCAACCGCGCCCCCAACCGCCAGGCGCCCTATGTCGGCGCCAGCGCCTTCACCACCAAGGCCGGCATCCACGCCTCGGCCATCGCCAAGGACCCCAGGACCTACGAGCATGTCGTGCCGGAAGCGGTGGGCAACCGCCGCCACGTGCTGGTCTCCGAGCAGGCCGGCAAGGCGAACCTCCTGGCCGAACTCGGCCGCATGGGCATCGAGGTCGCCAAGAGCGATCCGCGGCTCGATGCGCTGCTGAGCGCCGTGAAGGAGCGCGAATTGGTCGGCTACGCCTACGAGGGCGCCAGCGCCTCGTTCGAGCTGCTGGCGCGGCGCGTGCTCGGCAACGTTCCCAACTACTTCGACGTCGAGGGCTTCAGCGTCACCGTCGAGCGCCGCCACAATGCGCTCGGCAAGCTGGTCTCGGTGTCGCAGGCGGTGGTCAAAACCGTGATCGGCGGCGAGCGCGTGCTGACCGTGGCGGAAGGCAACGGTCCGGTGAATGCGCTCGACCGCGCCTTGCGCAAGGACCTCGGCAGCTATCGCAACGTCATCGCCGATCTCGAGCTCACCGACTACCGCGTGCGCATCCTCAACGGCGGCACCGAGGCGGTCACCCGCGTGCTCATCGAATTGAGCGATTCGACCGGCGACTCGTGGTTCACCGTCGGCGTCTCGGAGAACGTCGTCGACGCCTCCTTCGAGGCGCTCTACGATTTGATCGTCTACAAGCTGGTCAAGGCGGGCGTCGAGCCGGCGTGAGCGTTCTGGCCGGCCTGTCGCCCGGATCGAGCGGCGCGAAATCCCGGACGCGCACGGGCGCCGCCTACATCAGCCGGGCGCCGTCGCCGGATTCCAGGGCCGCCTGCGGCCGCTCCGCCAGTTCCGCCCGGATCGCCGGGATCACCTCGTCGACAGTATCGACGAAGCGCACCGGCAGCGGGTTGTGGCCGCCGGCGAAGGCCTTGTTGAGGAAGCCTTCCTCGCCCATGCGGCGGAACAGAGCGACCAGCGGATCGTAAAAGCCGTTGAGATTGAGGATGAGCACCGGCTTGGCGTGCTGGTCGAGCTGCGCCCAGGTCATCATCTCGACCACTTCTTCCAGCGTCCCGATGCCGCCGGGTAGCGCCACGAAGGCGTCGGCGCGGTCGAACATCAGCTTCTTGCGTTCGTGCATGTCGGCGGTGACGATGAGATCGTCGACCTCGCGCAGCATCAGCTCGCGGTCCTTGAGGAACTGCGGAATCACGCCGGTCACATGGCCGCCCGCCGCCAGCGCGGCGCGCGCCAGGATGCCCATCAGGCCGACCGCGCCGCCGCCGTAGACGAGCCGCGTGCCGGATTTGGCAATTCGGCGGCCAAGTTCCTCCGCCGTGCGGGCGTAATCCGCCCGCACGCCGACGTTGGCGCCGCAGTAGACGCAGATGCTTCTCAATTCGGCCATAAGCGTGTGTTGCATCGCACAAGGTCGCCCGTCAAGCTAAGAGCAGTTGCCGGCGACGAACCTTGTGGCCCCCGCAGCCCAGCCCTACAGTTGCCGGGGCGGGCTGCCGCCATATCGGGGTGTCATATGCAGAATAACCGACTGAGCGGTATCATCGTTTTCATCGTCGCCATTTTCGTGGTCGGCGGACTGACCTACTACGAGTACACCCACATCCCGCAGCGCTCGGTGGTCGTCGGCCAGGCCGAATCCGACGACCTGGGACCGCCCGGCGACAAGCCGATCGTTCCGCCGGCGTCGTTGACCGAGAACGAGGGCGCCGGCACGGCGGCCGAGGTGCCGTCGGCGCCGGCAGCCGAGACCCCGGCACCGGCAGCCGAGACACCGGCACCGGCGGCTGATGCGAGCGCGGCGCCCCCGGCTACCGAAACCCCGGCGCCTGCCGCGGGTGAGCAGGCCGCGCACCTCCACGCCGCCGCCAGCCGCCGCAGACGCCGCGCCCGGCGCCGACAATCAGATGGCCGCCGCGCCGACGGTCGAGGCGCCTGCGGCGCCCGCGGCGGAAGCGCCTGCGGCGCCCGCCGACCAGGCGAACGCGGCGCCGCCGGCTGCCGAAACCCCGGCGCCTGCCGCGGGTGAGCAGGCCGCCACCTCCACACCGCCGCCGGCCGCTGCAGACGCCGCGCCCGGTGCCGACAACCAGATGGCCGCTGCGCCACCGTGAGGCGCCTGCGGCGCCCGCAACGGAAGCGCCTGCAGCGCCCGCCGACCAGGCAAATGCGGCGCCGCCGGCTGCCGAAACCCCGGCGCCTGCCGCGGGTGAGCAGGCCGCCACCTCCACGCCGCCGCCGGCGGCCGAAAATGCCGCGCCCGGTGCCGACAACCAGATGGCGGCTGCGCCAACCGTCGAGGCGCCTGCGGCGCCACGCCGCGCCCGGTGCCGACAACAGATGGCCGCGCGTCGCGCCTGTGGCGCATGCCGGAAGCGCCTGCGGCGCCCGCCGACCAGGCGAACGCTGCGCCGCCGGCTGCCGAAACCCCGGCGCCGGCCGCGGGTGAGCAGGTCGCCACCGCCGAGCCGCCGCCAGCCACCGCGGCTCCGGCGTCCCCGCCGGCCATGGCGGGGCCGGCCGCCGATCGTGCCGAGCTTCGACGTGGTCCGCGTCGAACCGACCGGCGAGACGGTCGTCGCGGGACAGGCCGCGCCCGGAGCCACGGTCGAGATCGTCGACGGTGCCGCGCCGGTCGCGACGGCCACGGCCAACGATCAGGGCGACTGGGCCATGGCGCTCGACAACGCGCTGAAGCCCGGCACCCACGACCTCGCCATCCGCACCACGTCGAAGGACGGCGCGGTGTCGACGCTGTCCGACCAGCGCGTCGCCGTCCAGGTGCCGGAGCCCGGCTCGAAGGACGTGCTCGTCGTGCTCAATTCGCCCGATCAGCCGAGCCGGGTGCTCGAACTGCCGAAACCCGGGGAACCCGCCGCCTCCGGCAAGCAGCAGGTGGCCTCTGCCGAACAGCCGCCCGCCGCCTCAGAGACCCCGAAGGACGGTGGCGAGGTCGCCGCAGCACCGTCCGTGCCGGAGACACCGGCGCCGGGTGGCGAAGTCGCCGCAGCACCGTCGGCGCCGGAGACGCCTGCGCCGGGTGGCGAAGTCGCCGCGGCACCGTCCGCGCCGGAGACGCCAGCACCGGGTGGTGAGGTTGCCGCAGCACCGTCGGCGCCCGAGACGCCAGCGCCGGGTGGCGAGGTTGCCGCGGCACCGTCCGCGCCGGAGACACCGGCGCCGGGTGGCGAAGTCGCCGCCGCGCCGTCCGCGCCGGAGACGCCAGCACCGGGTGGCGCGGTCGCCACGGCACCGTCGGCGCCGGAGACGCCAGCACCGGGTGGCGAAGTCGCCGCGGCACCGTCCGCGCCCGAGACGCCAACGCCTGGTAGCGAGGTCGCCGCAGCGCCGTCCGCGCCCGAGACGCCAGCACCGGGTGGCGAGGTCGCCGCAGCACCCTCCGCGCCAGAGACGCCAGCGCCGGGTGGCGAGGTGGCGGCGCTGGCGCCGCAGCCCGGCCCGGCTGCGGCCGGGACAGCCGAACCGACGACCGAAGGCAGCGCTCCCGCCGAGCCTGCGACCGCCGCCGAAAAGGCGCCACCCGCCGAGCCGGCGCCGCCGGCGCCCGAGGTGGTGGTTTCCGCCGTGGAGGCCGATACCGCGGGCACGCTCTTCGTCGCCGGCACGGCGACGACCGACCAGCCCGTGCGGGTCTACCTCAACGATCAGCCGCTCGGCCAGGCCAAGCCGTCGCCGACCGGCACCTGGCTGGTCGAGGTCCACCGCGAGGTCGCGCCCGGGACCTACCAGGTGCGCGCCGACCAGGTATCCGGCGACGACGGAACCGTGGTCGCCCGGGCCGAGGTCCCCTTCGAACGCGAAATCAACGTGGCGACGCTCAAAGCGTCCGGCGACGCCGGGGCCGCCGTCAGCGCCGACGTTTCAGGTGCGCTGCCACAGGTCGAGACCGTGATCATCAAGCGCGGTGACAACCTGTGGCGCATCGCGCGCAACAACTGGGGCCGCGGCATCCGCTGGTCGACGCTCTATCAGGCCAACAAGGACCAGATCCGCAACCCGCACTGGATCTATCCCGGCCAGGTCTTCCTCATGCCGGTCTCGCCAAACGTCGCGAAAAACTGACAACTTGTCGCCCGGCCGGAGCCTTTCCGGCCGGGCGACAAGCGGCTATCGCCGTCAATCCCTGGAAGTTGACGCTGCCGTCCCGATTCGCGCCCCATCGGCCGGCGCCCCTGGCCGGCGAGGCTGCCCCGCGTCGACGGTCGGGGCGAAAGACCGCAGCGCAAGAGCGACGGCCTCACGGAATGGGCGAACAGCGTCCGCTCCGCAAGCTTGCCGGGGAAAGGCCTTGGCTTTCCAAGCCGCAGGGCTTATGTGAGTTTCATCGTAATTTGACGATTGATTGACCTTGGCTTTTGACACCGACGATCAGGTTCTCGCCCGGCGCATCAAGGCGCTGGCCCATCCGGCCCGTCTCGGCATCGTCCGCGCGCTCATGAAGGTGGGCGGAAACGGCTGCTGCTGCGGCGACATCGTGCGCGGCTTGCCGCTTGCCCAGTCGACCGTCTCCCAGCATCTCAAGGTGCTGCGCGAGGCGGGCCTGATCCGCGGCGAGATTTCCGGGCCGCGCTCCTGCTACTGCCTCGACCGCGATACGCTCGCCGCCGTCGCCGCGGCGATGGCCGATCTCGGAGCCGAGGCAGCGGCAGAGGCAGGGCGATGAGACGACCGCACAGCGTTCCCGGCCCGGCGGCCGCCTCGTCCATGCAGAAGTCGATGTTCGCCACCCTGCGCGACCTGCAACCCTACATGTGGCCGAACGACCGGCCCGATCTCAAGCGCCGCGTCCTGCTGGCGCTGGCGGTTCTGGTCACCGCCAAGGTCGTCACCGTCCTGGTGCCCTACACCTACAAGTGGGCGACGGACGCACTGACCAAGCCGGCCGCCGGCGGCACCGCCACGCTCGGCCTCGCCGTACTGGTCAGCATTCCCATCCTCCTGGTCGTCGCCAACGGTGTCGGCCGCATCCTGATCAGCGTGTTCAACAACCTGCGCGACGCGCTGTTCGCCCGCGTCGGCCAGCACGCCGTCCGCAATCTCGCCTACCAGACCTTCGTGCACATGCACGACCTGTCGCTGCGCTATCACCTGCAGCGGCGCACCGGCGGCCTGTCGCGCATCATCGAGCGCGGCATCAACGGCATCGAGGTCGTCGTCCGCTTCACCATCCTCAACACGCTGCCGACCTTCCTGGAATTCGGCCTGGCCGCCGCCATCATCGCCTATCAGTTCGACTGGCTCTATCTGGTGGTCATCGCGATCACGGTGGTTCTCTACGTCTGGTTCACCGTCCAGGCGTCCAACTGGCGCATCAAGATCCGCCGCGCCATGAACGAGTCCGATCAGGACGCCCACTCCAAGGCGATCGACTCGCTGCTCAACTTCGAGACCGTCAAATATTTCGGCAACGAGACGATGGAGGCCGGCCGCTACGACCAGGCCATGGAGCGCTACGAGGGCGCCTCCATCCAGATCTGGACCTCGCTTGCCCTGCTCAACATCGGTCAGGCCGTGATCTTCAACACGGGCATGACGATCTGCATGGTCATGTCGGGCATCGCCGTGGTGCACGGCGAGCAGACCATCGGCGATTTCTTCCTGATCATCGCGTTGCTCACCCAGCTCTCCGTTCCGCTCAATTTCATCGGCACGGTCTATCGCGAGATCCGCCAGGGCCTGATCGACATCGAGGCCATGTTCGACCTGCTCAACGTCGCCCCCGAGATCGTTGACCGGCCCGGCGCCCGGCCGCTCGCCGTCGACGGCGGCGCCGTCGCCTTCGAAAACGTCACCTTCCACTACGATGCGGCCCGGCCGATCCTCAAAGGCATCAGCTTCGCCGTGCCGCCGGGCAAGACCGTTGCCATCGTCGGGCCCTCCGGCGCCGGCAAGTCGACCGTCTCGCGGCTGCTCTTCCGCTTCTACGACGTCACCGGCGGGCGCATCACCATCGACGGCCAGGACGTGCGCGAGGTGACGCAGGAATCGCTGCGCGGCGCCATCGGCATGGTTCCGCAGGACACCGTGCTGTTCAACGACACGATCCGCTACAACATCCGCTACGGCCGCCCCGACGCCAGCGACGACGACGTCCGCGCCGCGACCGAGATCGCCCAGATCGCCGATTTCATCGACAGCCTCTCCGACGGTTACGACACCGAGGTCGGCGAGCGCGGGCTGAAGCTCTCCGGCGGCGAGAAGCAGCGCGTCGCCATTGCCCGCACCGTGCTCAAGGCGCCGCCGATCCTCATCCTCGACGAGGCCACCTCGGCCCTCGACATCCATACCGAGCGCGAGATCCAGGCGGCGCTCGACCGCGTCTCGCGCGGCCGCACGACCCTGGTCATCGCCCACCGCCTGTCGACCATCGTCAATGCCGACGAGATCATCGTGCTCGACGACGGCCTGATCGTCGAACGCGGCACCCACGACATGCTGCTCGCCGCAGACGGGCTCTATGCCTCCATGTGGAACCGGCAGCGCCAGGCGACCGAGGCCGAGGAGGCGCTGCGCGCCGCCAAGCAGATCGAGGCGATCGATCATCTCAAGCCGCGCGCCAAGGACGCCGAGGTCGAACCGGCGGAGTAGGGGCCACCGGTGGCCGCGGGGAGCACGGCGCAACGCCGGACGCGGAGCCACCGGGCGTCTGCGGTGTCGGCATCGAACCGACGCCATGAAACCGCCGGCCTGCGCTTTCCTTGGCCGCAGTTCCGTGCTTTCTAGGCGCCGAAACGCATGGGAATGGCGATGGAATCCGTCATCGACTCGGTCAGGAACATGTTCGTGCCGATCCGGCGCGAGGGCCTGCCGTTCATCGCCATCCTGCTGTTCGTCGCCGTGTTCTTCGGCTGGTTCTGGCAACCGGTCCTGTGGGTCTTTCTGATCCTCGCGGCCTGGTGCGCCTATTTCTTCCGCGACCCGCCGCGCGTTACCCCGCTCGATCCCGATATCGTCGTCAGTCCCGCCGACGGCCGCGTCTCGGCGGTCGCCATCGGCGTCGCGCCCAAGGAACTCGGTCTCGGCGAGCAGAGCCGCCGGCGCGTATCGATCTTCATGAGCGTGTTCGACTGCCACGTGAACCGGGTGCCCGTGGCCGGCACCGTCAAGAGCATCGTCTACACGCCCGGCAAGTTCCTCAATGCCGAACTCGACAAGGCGAGCGAAGGCAACGAACGCAATGGCGTCGTGCTCGACACGGCGCATGGACCGGTCGGCGTCGTGCAGATCGCCGGTCTGGTCGCCCGGCGCATCGCCTGTTTCGTCGCGGAGGGCGAGGCGCTCGCCGCCGGCCAGCGCATCGGCCTGATCCGCTTCGGC
The DNA here is from genome assembly GCA_963784605.1 of uncultured Alphaproteobacteria bacterium. Classification (GTDB taxonomy): domain Bacteria; phylum Pseudomonadota; class Alphaproteobacteria; order Rhizobiales; family Kaistiaceae; genus CAVSRC01. The sequence goes on along the minus strand of CAWARW010000011.1, from coordinate 148,544 downwards.
TCGCGCCTCGACGTCTACCTGCCGCTCGCCGTCAACGTTCTGGTCGCCGAAGGACAGCGTGCGGTCGCCGGCGAGACGGTCATCGCCCGTTTCGGCGAGCCGGCCGGCGAACGCCGCGTCAGGATCGACTGAGCGCGCCGGGACCCGGTCCATGTCGCTGTTCCAGCCTTTCGATCCCTTCGATCCCGAGCGCAACAAGCGCCGGCTTCCGCCGCTGCCGCAGGTGCCCCTGCGCACGGTGCTGCCCAACCTGGTGACGCTGCTGGCGCTCTGCGCCGGCCTCACCGCCATCCGCATGTCGATCGAGCACAAGTTCGAGCTGGCCATCGCCCTGATTGCCGTCGCCGCGGCGCTCGACGGCATCGACGGGCGCATGGCGCGCTTCCTCAAATCGACGTCGCGCTTCGGCGCCGAGCTCGATTCGATCACCGACTTCCTCAATTTCGGCGTGGCGCCGGCCATTCTGCTCTACGTCTGGGCGCTCGGCGAGCTGCGCTCGGTCGGCTGGATGGCGGCGCTGATCTTCACCATCTGCGCCGCGCTGCGGCTCGCCCGCTTCAACGTTGCCCTCGACGCACCCGACAAGCCCGACTGGCACGCCAGCTACTTCGTCGGCGTCCCGGCGCCAGCCGGCGCGATGATCGTGCTGCTGCCCATCTATGTGGAATTCGTCGCCATCCCGCACGGCATCCTCACCGCGCCGGTCGTCTTCGTCTACACCATCGCCGTCGGCCTGCTGATGGTGTCGAAGCTGCCCACCTGGTCGGGCAAGCTCATCGGCCGGCGCATCGCGCGCGAGCTGGTGACGCCGCTCTTCGTGTCGGGCGTTCTGGTGGTGGCGTTTCTCGCCAGCTATCCGTGGGCGACGATGACGGCGCTCACCCTCTGCTACATCGCCTGCCTGCCGCTGTCCTGGCGCTCATACCTCGAGCACCTGCGTGTCGAGAGCGCGCCGAAAGACGCCGCGGCGGACGGCGGCAAGGGCAAAGACGACGACGGCGGAGGGCCGGCGGCGGCCTAGCGGTACGACTTCAGGGCGCGGACCCGATCCTCCAGCGGAATCTCCGGGAAAGCCTTGCGCATGGCGCCGAGCGCCATTGCACCGGTGCCCGGCGCCATCAGCTTGAGCATCTGGCGCATGCGCGCAATCTGCTCGTCGAGTTCGGCCTGGAAGGCCGCCTGTTCCGCCGACTTGGTCCCATTATTGCTCATGCGGTCCTCGCTCGTCGTGCATGGTCACGACTCGGCATTTCAGGAGGGTGGCGCACCGATCGTTAACGATGGATTAAGAAACGGAATTGCGCTGGCCTCGCGCCGGCGCGGAATCATCGTCTCAACGTCCGGCGACAAGCCTCGCCGTTTTCACCGGAATTTCCTGCCAGAGGTGCCTCCATGACCGAATCCTACCCGCGCGACATGATCGGCTACGGGCGCAATCCGCCCGATCCCAGGTGGCCGGACGGCGCCAACGTCGCCGTCCAGTTCGTCGTCAACTACGAGGAGGGCGGCGAAAACAACGTCCTGCACGGCGATGCGGCATCCGAGGCCTTCCTGTCCGAGATCGTCGGTGCCCAGCCGTGGCCCGGCATGCGCCACATGAACATGGAGTTGATCTACGAATACGGCTCGCGCGCCGGCTTCTGGCGCCTGTGGCGCATGTTCACCGAGCGTGGCATCCGCCCGACGGTCTATGGCGTGGCGATGGCGCTCGCCCGCAACCCGGAGGCGGTCGCCGCCATGAAGGAGGCCGACTGGGAGATCGCCAGCCACGGCCTCAAGTGGATCGACTACAAGGACTACACCGAGGACGCCGAGCGCGCCCACCTGATGGAGGCGATCCGCATCCACGCGGAGGTCACCGGTGCCCGCCCGCTCGGCATCTACACCGGCCGTTCCTCCGTCCACACCATCAAGCTGTCGGCGGAGGAGGGCGGCTTCGTCTACTGCTCGGACGTCTATGCCGACGATCTGCCCTACTGGATCGACAGCCCGCACGGGCCGTTCCTGCTCATCCCCTATACGCTCGATGCCAACGACATGCGCTTCGCCAGCCCGCAAGGGTTCAACTCCGGCGACCAGTTCTTCACCTACCTCAAGGACGGCTTCGACTATCTGTGGGCGGAAGGCGAGAAGGGGATGCCGAAGATGATGTCGGTCGGTCTCCACTGCCGTCTCGTCGGCCGGCCGAGCCGCGCCGCCGCGCTTGCCCGTTTCCTCGATTATGTCGCGTCGAAGGAAAAGGTCTGGCTGCCCCGTCGCATCGACATCGCCTGGCACTGGCACGCCAACCACAAGCCGGCGTGACGCGGACGCCGGGTCGCGGCCGGGCGGCGACGTCGGTTGCCACGCTCGTAGCGACCCTGAAGGGCCGGCTTAGCCGGCCACCGTCTCCAGGAATGCCGCCAGCGCCGGCCGTGCCAGCAGGGTGCGGCGCTCCTCGGCAGTCAGCGCCATGATCGGCGGGCGCACGTTGAGCCAGGCGTCGTCGCCGGTGATGGCGGCCTTCATCGTCTTCACCACCGGGACCGTCGCGAAGCCGTCGAAGGAGCGGCGCACGGCCACCAGCTTCTCCTGTTGCGCCGGGGCGTCGGGGTCCTCCCAGCGGTCCACCATCGCGGCGATCGCCCGGGTGCTGAAATTGGCGGTCGCCGAGATGCAACCGGCGGCGCCCCACGTCATCGCATCGCGCAGGTACATCTCCGAGCCGGGAAACACGGCGAAGCCCGGGAAGGCGTCGATCACCGACCGGGTGTGGGCCGGGTCGCCGGACGAATCCTTCATGCCGACCACGATTCCGGGAAAGGCCTTCAGCAGCCGCTCGACCACGGCGTTCGACCAGCCGACCGCCGCCATCGCCGGGAAGTGATAGAGCAGGATGCGCGGCACCTTCGGCCCGCACCGCTCGATGACGGCGGCGACGAAGGCGAACAGGCCGTCGTCCGGGACGTTCTTGTAGTAGAACGGCGGCAGCAGCAGCACGCCGGCACAGCTGATCTCGGCGGCATGGCGGCTGAGTTCCACCGCGTCGTCGATGGCGCAGGCGCCGGTGCCGGGCAACAGCCGCCCGGCCGCGATTCCGGCCGCGACCGGCGCGTCGATCACCCGCCGGCGCTCGGCGAGCGTCAGCGAATTGGCCTCACTCGTCGTGCCGAGCACCGCCAGGCCGGCGGCGCCGTCATCGAGGAGGCCGCGGCAATGGCGCACGAGGCGTGCTTCATCGACGGCGCCGTCGGCGGTGAATGGGGTCGAGGCCGGCACCCAAAGGCCGGTGAGGGGCGTTTGCATCGGTGGAAATCCGGACGAGGCGGTGGGTCTGTCCGGCGAGTTTAGCAGATCGCGCGGGGTCACGCGGCTTTTTGCGCCGCGTCGTCGAAGTGCACGCCCATCAGGCGCTGTGTCATCCAGCGCACCGTGCAGGTGCGGCGTATCCCGTCCCGCGGGACGAGGATTTCGAATTGGGAGGGGATGCCGGCCGTGCTCGCCACCTCGAGCAGGGCGCCGCTCGGCGACAGGTTGCGCAGGGTGCAGTCGAACACCGAACGACCGAAATTGAACGCAATCCGCGCCGTCTTCAGCGTCCGCACGCGCCGCTCCAGGCGGCGGTCAGCGCTGCTCGGCGCTGCTTCCACAACGGTCGTCATGTCCGTCCCTCTGGTGCGTCATGCCCCAGGCGAAGGGGCGGAGTGTGGGACATGTCGGTTGCCACGAGGTAAACGGACGGTCGTGTAGATTTGCCATGGGGCCGATTCACGATGGGGAAGACCGTGCCGTCCTGTCGACCGCCCGCCCGCGTGACGCCGCCCGGCCGACCGGCCCGGACAGCGCATGAGCCTCACCGTCTTCGCCATCCTGCTGGTGGCGGCGATGCTGCACGCCGGCTGGAACGCGCTGGTCCGCCACGATTCCGATCGCGGCGCCGCGGCGACCGCGATGGCCGCCGGCGGCGCGGTGGTGGGCATCGTCCTGGTGCCCGTCCTGCCGCGACTGCCGGTGGCGGTGGCGCCCTACATCCTCGTCTCGGGGGTGATCCACCTGGCGTATTACACGCTCATCGCCCGCGCCTATCGCCTCGGCGAACTGTCGGTCGCCTATCCGATCATGCGCGGGCTCGCGCCGCTCATCACCACGCTGCTGGCGATCGCCTTCGTCGAGCCCGCGAGCGCCCGGGTGCTCGCCGGTGTCGTCGTCGTCGCCGGCGGCATCGTGGCGCTGGGGGCCGACGGCCTGAAGCGCCAGCACGCCATCGGCAGCGCGCTCGCCAACGCCTTCGTCATTGCCGGCTACACGTTGGTCGACGGGCTCGGCGCCCGCCTCAGCGGCGCACCGCAAACCTATGTCGCCTGGGTCGTTCTCGTTTCCGGCCTGATCGCGGTCGGCGCCCAGATCGTGCGCCAGGGGCGGCCGGCGCTGACCGCGCTGGCGGCGCGCGTGCCGGTAGCGCTTGCCGGCGGCGCGATGACCTACGCCGCCTACGGGCTGGCCCTGTGGGCGATGACCGTCGCGCCCATCGGCGCCGTCGCCGCCGTGCGTGAAAGCTCGGTTCTCTTCGCCACCGCCATCGGCGCCGTGGCGCTCGGCGAGCGCTTCGGCCCCTTGCGCTGGCTGGCCGCCGTGCTGGTGGTCGTCGGTCTCATCCTGGTCGAAAGCGCCGGCCCGTGATGCCGGCGACCATCTTCCCTGTGGATAACTTTGCCCCCGTCGGAGGGCCGGAGCGGCTGTCGTCGAACTGAAATCGCTCTGTCATCTACCCCGGCTAAAGACGCCCCGTCGGGGAGGCGGAATTGATCGACGACGGGCGTTCCAAGGGCTCGACCGATCCCCGTGCCGCCCGCGTGTCTTGCGGTTTCCCTGATGTTCCGGGCCCACTGGCAATGGCCCCTGCCGCCGATGAGCCCGGCAGTCGTGACGTGTAGGCGCGTAGCCCGGTCGGGCACATTCCGGCCAATTGGACGCCGACCTCCTCGCCGCGGGGTCGGCGTCTCTTTTTGAGGGAAAAAATAGCCGGCGAAATACCGCATTGCCGCGCATGGGTGTGGCGAAAGCGGTGGTTTCGACCTAACGTTCAAGGCGCTTGAACGGCCCGTTTCTTGAATGCTCTGACATCGAACTGTCAGGGGACGGTGCTAGCAGCGCCTTGCGACTTCCGGCGCGGGAAATTCCCGCGCAACCTCCAAAGACTGATGGGGAAACAGGATGAACAGGACACTTTTCGCTTCGGTTTCGGTGCTGGCGCTTTGCGCCCTCGCCGGCACGGCTTATGCGGCCTCGATGGACGATCTGGTGGCGGCCGCCAAGAAGGAAGGCCAGCTCACCACCATCGCCCTGCCGCATGACTGGTGCGGCTACGGCCCGCTGATCGAAGGCTTCAAGGCGAAGTACGGCCTCACCGTCAACGAGCTCAATCCGGATGCCGGCTCGGGCGACGAGATCGAGGCGATCAAGGCCAACAAGGGCAACACCGGCCCGCAGGCCCCCGACGTCATCGACGTCGGCCTGCAGTTCGGTCCGCAGGCCAAGGCCGACGGCCTCATTCAGTCCTACAAGGTCTCCACCTGGGACGAGATTCCCGACAGTGCCAAGGACGCCGACGGTTACTGGTACGGCGACTACTACGGCGTGATGGCCTTCGAGGTGAACAAGGACCTGGTCTCCACCATGCCGACCGACTGGTCGGACCTGGCCAAGCCCGATTACGCCAACGCCGTCGCGCTCGCCGGTGATCCGCGCGCCGCCGCGCAGGCGATCATGGGCGTCTACGCCGCCGGTCTCTCCAAGGGTGGTGCCGACGGCGCCGCGATTGCCCAGAACGGTCTCGACTTCTTCAAGGACCTCAACAGCAAGGGCAATTTCGTCCCGGTCATCGGCAAGTCGGCTTCCCTGGCCCAAGGCGCCACGCCGATCATCGTGCGCTGGGACTACCTGTCGCTGGCCGACCGCGACAACCTGAACGGCAACCCGCCGGTCGAGACCATCGTGCCGGCTTCGGGCGTCGTGGCGGGCATCTACATCCAGGCGATCAGCGCCTACGCCCCGCACCCGAACGCCGCCAAGCTGTGGATGGAGTACCTCTATTCCGACGAGGGTCAGCTCGGCTGGCTGCAGGGCTATTGCCACCCGATCCGCTTCAACGCCATGAGCAAGGCAGGCAAGGTCCCGGCCGAAATGCTGGCCAAGCTGCCACCGGCCGAAAACTACGCCAAGGCGGTGTTCCCCAGCCTCGAAGATCAGGCTAAGGCCAAGGACCTGATTGTGAAGAGCTGGGACTTGGTCGTTGGAGCCAATGTCCAATAGCAGCGAACTCGCTGGCCCGGAGCCATCCGGGCCGGCGACCACCCTGACCGCGGCGTTTACGCGTCTGCTGAGATTCGACGTCGCCGGCCTCGCCGGCGTCGTCCCCTTTCTGGTCTTCGCTCTCCTGTTCCTTGTCGTGCCGACGCTCTACCTGATCAGCGGGGCGTTCTTCGACAAGGCGGGCAATCTGACGCTCGCCAATTTTGCCGATCTCGCCCAGCCGACGATCGTCAGTGCCTACGTCATCTCGATCAAGGTATCGGGTGCCTCCGCCGGGCTCGGCGCGCTCGCCGGCTTCCTGCTGGCGCTGGCCATCGCCCGCGGCGGGCTGCCGGACTGGATCCGTTCGGCCGCGCTCACCTTCTCCGGCGTCGCCTCCAACTTCGCCGGCATTCCGCTATCCTTCGCCTTCCTTGCCACCCTCGGGCGTCTCGGCCTGGTCACCATCATCCTCAAGGCGGTGCTCGGCCTCGATATCTACCACTACGGCTTCAACATCCTCTCCTTCTGGGGTCTGACGCTCACCTATCTCTATTTTCAGATCCCGCTGATGATCCTCATCGTCATGCCCGCCCTCGACGGGTTGAAGGGGGAGTGGGGCGAGGCGGCCGAGATGCTCGGTGCCAGCCGCTGGCAGTTCTGGCGCCATGTCGGCCTGCCGATCCTGTGGCCGAACATCCTCGGCACGCTCGCCCTGTTGTTCGCCAACGCCTTCGGCGCCATCGCCACCGCCTATGCGCTCACCGGCTCGTCGCTCAACATCGTGCCGATCCTGCTCTACGCGCAGATCCGTGGCGATGTGCTGCACAACGCCAATCTCGGCGCCGCGCTGGCGCTCGGCATGGTGGTGATCACCGGAGCCGCCAACCTCATCTACATCGTCTTCCGCACGCGCGCCGAACGGTGGCTGAAATGAAGCACTCCCGGTTCGTTCCCTGGCTGACCTTCATCGCCGGCGCCGCCTATTTCCTGCTGCCGCTGATCGCCACTTTCGAGTTTTCGTTGCGCATCCGCCGCGGCACCTACAGCTTCGATGCCTATCGCAACGTCCTCGACGATCCGCAGTTCGCCGCGACGCTCACCTATTCGGTGGTGATCGCGCTGCTCACCATCGTCGTCGGCGTGTTGCTGGTCGTGCCGGCGGCCTATTTCGTTCGCCTGCGCCTGCCGGGCCTCAGGCCCTATGTCGAGTTCATCACGCTGTTGCCGCTGGTCGTGCCGCCGATCATCCTGGTCTTCGGCTATATCCGCATGTTCAATTCGTCCTCCATCCTGCCGCTCACCGGCACGACGCAGGGGACCGACCTGCTGCTCATCTTCGGCTATGCCACGCTGTCGCTGCCCTACATGTACCGGGCGGTGGATACCGGCCTGCGCGCCATCGACGTGCGCACGCTGACCGAGGCGGCGCAGATGCTCGGCGCCAGGACGCCGACCATCCTCATGCGGGTGATCTTTCCCAACATCCTGGTAGCGGTACTTTCCGGCGCCTTCCTGACCTTCGCCATCGTCATCGGCGAATTCGTCGTCGCCAGCCTGCTCAACCGGCCGATGTTTGGCCCCTACATGCAGAATATCGGCGCCAACAAGGCCTACGAGCCGGCGGCGCTGGCGATCATCGCCTTCGCCATCACCTGGGTGTGCATGGGGCTGATCCAGCTCGTCGGCCGCACCGGGTCGACGGCCAAACAGAAGTAGAGCGTCGCCCCATGTTTCTGGAGATCGAAAAGGTCCGCAAGCAGTTCGGTTCGACGGTGGTCGTGCGCGGCTTCGACCTCACCGTCGCCCGCGGCGAGTTCGTGTCGTTCCTGGGGCCGAGCGGCTGCGGCAAGACCACGACGCTGCGCATGGTCGCCGGCTTCGAGGCGCCGACCGAAGGCACGATCCGCATCGACGGCAAGAACGTCACCAACCTCAAGCCGAACCAGCGCAATGTCGGCATGGTCTTCCAGTCCTATGCGCTGTTTCCCAATCTCAGCGTTGCCAACAACATCGGCTTCGGCCTGACGATCGCCAAGCGCCCGCGCGCCGAGATCAAGGCGCGGGTCGACGAGATGCTGGCGCTGATCAAGCTGCCCGAACTCGGCGGGCGCTTCCCCTACCAGCTCTCCGGCGGCCAGCAGCAGCGCGTGGCGCTCGCCCGCGCGCTCGCCATCAAGCCGCAGGTGCTCCTGCTCGACGAGCCGCTGTCGGCGCTCGATGCCAAGATTCGCGTGTCGCTGCGCGAGGAGATCCGCGCCCTGCAGCGCGAACTGGGCATCACCACCATCTACGTTACCCACGACCAGGAGGAGGCGCTGTCCATGTCGGACCGCGTCGTGGTGATGAACGAGGGGCGGGTGGAGCAGATCGGCACGCCCTTCGAGATCTACAACTATCCGCGCAGCCGCTTCGTCGCCTCCTTCGTCGGCACGCTCAACATCGTCGAGGCGACGGTGGTCGACCCCGAGCATGGCCGCATCGCCATCGACGGTCAGGAGATCGCCACCACCAAAGGCGTCATCGATGCCCGGCCCGGCGAGGTGCGCTCGATTGCGCTGAGGCCCGAGGCGATCTTGCTCGACGGCGCCGGCGAGGGCCGCAACGCCATGCAGGGCAAGATCGACGACGTGAGCTTCCTCGGCGCCGTCGTGCGCATTCGCGTGCGCTTCGCCGAGAGCGTCATCTCGCTCGACATCTTCAACAGCACGGTGACGCAACCGCCGGCACGCGGCGAGACGGTCACCGTCAGCTTCTTGCCCGACGACGTGCTGGTGCTCGACGCGTCGCCGGCCGGCTGAGCTAACGCTTGTTGGCGGCGGCCGGCCCGCGCTTGACCGCGGGCGGCTCGATGTCGCTGTCGTCGAGGACGCGGAGCGCCGCCCCGTCGAGGTCCTCGTACTGGCCGCTGTTGAGCGACCACAGGAACATGACCAGCCACAGCAGGCCGAGCAGCAGGGCGAGCGGCACCAGGTAGATCAGCACCGTCATGCCGGCACCGTGTGGCCGCTGAGCGCCGCCGTTGCGCGCGCCGCCCTGCCGCGCGGCAGCGCCCTCAGGGCATTGGCGGTCACCGTCAGCGACGAGCCCGACATGGCGATCGCCGCGATCAACGGCGTCACCAGGCCGAAGATCGCCAGCGGCACCGCGAAGAGATTATAGAGGCCGGCGAACCACAGGTTCTGCGTCATCAGCCGCCGCGCCCGGACGGAAATGTCCACCGCCTCGGCGATTGGCGTCAGCTGCTCGCCGAGGAAGACGGCGTCGGCCTCGGCCTGCGCCAGGTCGATGGCGCTCACCGGCGACAGCGAGACGTGGGCGGCGGCCAGCGACGGCGCATCGTTGAGCCCGTCGCCGACGAAGGCGACGCGGTGGCCGGCAGCGGCCAGCGCCTCGAGGCGGGCGATCTTGTCGGCCGGCCGCTGGCCGGCGGCGAAATCGGCGATGCCGACGGCGGCCGCTACCGGCGCCACGGCTTCCGGCCGGTCGCCGGAGAGGATGAGGCAGGTGAGGCCGCGCGCCTTCAGCGCCGCGACCGTCTCGGCCGCGCCCGGCCTCAGCCGCTGGTGCAGGCGAATGATCGCCGTCTCGGTGCCATGACGGAAGGCGAGGACGGAGGTCGTCGACGCATCCTCCGCCGGCGCCTCGATGCCGCAGAAGGCGGGGCTGCCGAGCCGCGCCTCGACGCCCTCGATGACTGCGCGGATGCCCGCGCCGGGCGCCTCGCTGACGTCGCCGAAGGGCGCGGCGCCGCGCGCCCGCGCGGCGAGCGCCGCGGCCAGCGGATGATGGCTGGAGAGCGCCAGGCGTGCGGCGTTGGCGAGCAGCGGGGCGGGAATCGCGTCGAGATTGGCGATGCCGGGCTCGGGCAGGGTGAGGGTGCCGGTCTTGTCGAAGACGACCGTGTCCACCTCGGCCAGCCGCTCGATGGCGTCGCCGGCGTTGAGGAACACGCCCTTGCGGAACAGCGCCCCGGCGGCCGCCACCTGGACGGCGGGGATGGCCAGCGCCAGCGCGCAGGGGCAGGTGATGATCAGCACCGTGGTCGCCACGATGATCGCCTGATGGATGCCGGCGCCGGCGACGAACCAGCCGACGGCGGCGACCAGCGCGGTGAGATGAACGGCAGGAGCGTAGATCTCCGCCGCCCGGTCGGCGATCCTCAGGCGCTTCGAGCGCGCCTCGGTCGCCTTGTCGAGGAGCTTCTGCACCTCGTCGATGAGCGAGCTGCCGTCCGGCGCGGTCACCGCGACGGTGAGCGTGCCGCCCTGGTTGATCGAGCCGGCATAGACCGCGTCGCCGACCGCGACCGCCTTGGGAGCCGTCTCGCCGGTGACCAGGCTCTGGTCGACCGCGGACGCGCCGGCGATCACCGTGCCGTCGGCGGCGATGCGCGCGCCGGGGCGCACGAGAATCCGGTCGCCGACCGCGATGGCGCCGGCCGTCACCGCCACCACCGTCCCGTCCTCGGAGAGCCGATCCGCCGTCTCGGCCTTGAGCGCGGCGATGTTGCCGGCGAGCGCGCGCGTCTTGCGGCGCATGGCGAGATCGAGCGTGCGGCCGGCGAGCAGGAAGAACAGCAGCATGATGGCGCTGTCGAAATAGACGTCGCGGGCCGAGATGACCGTCTCGTAGAGCGATACGCCGAGCGCCAGCAGAACGCCGAGCGAGATCGGCACGTCCATGTTGACGCGGCGGCCCTTGAGCGCCCGCCAGGCGCTCTCGAAGAACGGCTGGCCGGCATAGGCCGCGGCCGGCAGCGCCACCAGCGCCGAAAACCAGTGGAAGAAGTCGCGGGTGGCCGGCGTGATGTCGGAGGCGTTGCCGGCCCACACCGATACCGACAGCAGCATGATGTTCATGGCGGCGAAGCCGGCGACGGCGAGCGAGCGCAGATAGCGCTTCATCTCGCGGGCGGCGTCGGCTTCCGCCAGGCGCATCTGGTAGGGGCGGGCGGGGTAGCCGAGGGCCGCGAGCTTGCCGAGCACGGTCGCCGGCTCGAGCGCGCCGTCGTGCCAGTCGAGGCCGACGCGCCGCAGCGTGAAGTTCACCCGCACGCCGTCGAGGCCCGGCATGCCGGCGAGCCCGGTCTCGATGGCGCGGATGCAGGCGGCGCAGTGGATGCCGTCCACCGCCAGGTCGAGATGGCAGGCGCCGTCCGCAGTCGCCTGGACATAGCGGTCGACGTCGACCGCGGCCGCGGCGCCGCCCTGCTTGAGCGCCAGGTCGGCGGGCGGGCAGCACGGCGCGGTCATGGCACGATGACGCGGTTCTTCGAGCGGAACAGCTGTTCGTCGCCGCGCGTCACCATCAGCTCGATCTCCCACACGCCGGCGGCCACCACGGCCTGCCCGCGGAAGGTGCCGGCGTCGATCTCGTTGAGCGCGATCGTCACGTCGTTGCGCTCGTCGACCGGATGGGCGAGCTTTGCCGCGACGTCGACGCCGACCACCGGCGCACCCTTGGCGTCGTGCAGGGCGACGGTCAGCACCTGCTGGTCGCCGCTCGGCGACAGATGTTCGTCGACCTGCCAGTCGCGCGCGCTCTGCGCCGCGGCCTTGGCGACCTCGCCCTCGAACATGCGTCCGGCCTCGTAGGAGCTCTTGGTATCGACGCCGCCGAAGGTCGAGATCGCCGCCTTCACCATGACGACGTTGACCAGGATGACGAGGCCGAAGAAGGCGACCAGCATCGCCAGGACGCGGCGGCCGGTCAGTTCCCCGGCCGGCGCGAAGCGGATCGACGGCACGCGCAGGTTCATGGCGCTGGTTCTCCCGGACGGCGTCCCGGACCGCGGAAGTTGTCGGTGGCGCTGGCGGTCTTGCCATCGGCGCGGTCGGTGATGGTGAAGACGATCGGCTCGGTATTGCCGGTGCCGTGGTCGAGGCTGACGATGGCGCGCAACTCGCGGGTCTGGTCGGGGCCGACTTCGGCCACCTGCCGGCCGTCGACGGTGTCGGCGCCGACGATATCCAGCGCCGCGGCGGCCAGGTCGACCGTGATGGTGAACCGGCGCGCATCGGCTTGCTTGTTGATGATGCGCAGCGTGTAGGCGTTGCGCACGCCGCCGTCGGACAGCACCACATATTCCGGATTGCGGTCGTGGATGACGCTGACCCCGGTGGTCACGCGGTGGGTGAGGCCCCATACCATCAGCCCGCCGACGACGAGGATGATGACGGAATAGAGCAGGGTGCGCGGGCGCACCAGGCGCGCCGTCTCCGGCTCGCCCTGCATCCGCGCCCGGATGTTGTTGTCGGTGTCGTAGGCGATCAGCCGCGTCGGGCGGCCGAGCTTGCTCATCACCGTGTCGCAGGCGTCGATGCACAGGCCGCACTGGATGCAGCCGAGACTGGCGCCGTCGCGGATGTCGACGCCGGTCGGGCAGACCGCGACGCACTGGTAGCAGTCGATGCAGTCGCCGGCCGGCTCGCCGTCGGCGCGCAGGGCGATGGCCTTCTTCACCGACGTGCGCGGCTCGCCGCGATCGAAGCGGTAGCTGACGTTGAAGGCGTCCTCGTCGGTCAGCGCCGCCTGGATGCGCGGCCACGGGCACATGTAGAGGCACACCTGCTCGCGCATGTAGCCGGCGAGCGAATAGGTGGTGAAGGTGAGGATGCCGATCCAGATATAGGCGATGAGCGGCGCCTGGAAGGTCGCCAGCTCGCGCACCAGCGTCGGCGCGTCGCCGAAGTAGAGCACCCAGGCGCCGCCGGTCCACCACGCCGTCATCAGCCACAGGAAATGCTTCAGCGCCTTGCGCGCCGCCAGGCTCGGCGTCAGCCGCCCGGCGTCGGCCTTGATACGCTCGCGCCGGTCGCCTTCCGTCCACCGCTCGATGGCGAGGAACAGGTCGGTCCACACCGTCTGCGGGCAGAGGTAGCCGCACCAGATACGGCCGGCGACGGCGTTCATCAGGAACAGGGCGAGCGCCGCCAGCACCAGCAGACCGGTGAGGTAGTAGACCTCCTGCGGCCAGATCTCGATGAAGAAGAAATAGAACTTGCGGTTGGGCAGGTCGAGCAGCACCGCCTGGCCGGGGGCGCCCGGCCCCCGGTTCCAGCGGATGAACGGCGTGAAGTAGTAGATGCCGAGCGTGATCAGCAGCACCAGCCACTTGGTCCGGCGGAAGGTGCCGCGCACCTTCTGCGGGTAGACCTTGTGATGCGGCTCGTAGAACGGCTGGTCGTCGTCGTCCTTTGCCTGCTTGACCGGCGCGATGACGTTCATTCCGGCTATTCGCCTCCACCCAGAGAGTGGACGTAGACAGCCAACGCCTTGATCGTCGTCGGGTCAAGCCGGGCGCCCCAGTCCGGCATCGAGCAGTTGCGGGCGTTGGTGATCGTATAGACGATGTCCTTGAGGTCGGAGCCGTAGAGCCACACCGCATCGGTCAGGTTGGGGGCGCCGAACTCGCGGTTGCCCTTGGCGTTCTCGCCGTGGCAGACGGCGCAATTGTCGGCGAAGACCTGCTTGCCGGCGGCCAGATCGGCGCCCTCCGGGACCTCGAGGCCGGCCAGCGAGCGGACGTAGTAGGCGACCTGGTAGATCTGGGCCGAAGTCAGCATGCCGTCCTTGCCGAAGGCCGGCATGTCGGTCTGGCGGCTCTCCGGGTTGTCGTTGCGCACGCCGTGGGAGATGGTCTGCTGGATGGCGTCGATCGAGCCGCCCCACAGCCAGTCGTCGTCGATCAGGTTGGGATAGCCCTTGGCGCCGCCGCCGCCCGGGCCGTGGCAGGGTGCGCAATTGTCGCCGAAGGCGGCGTGGCCGTAGGCGAGGGTGAAGTCGAACAGCCCGGCATCCGCCTTGACCTGATCGATCGGCACGCCGGTGAGCTTGGCGACCATCGGCGCCCGCTTGGCCCTCAGCGCATCGAGATCCTCGACCACCGCCTCGCGCGAATGCCAGCCGAAGACGCCGCCGGCGGCGTTGGTGATCAGCGGCCACGACGGGTAGAGCACCCAGTAGCCGACCGCGAAGACGATGCAGGCGTAGAAGATCCACAGCCACCAGCGCGGCAGCGGATTGTTGAGTTCGGATATGCCGTCCCATTCGTGGCCGGTGGTGGCGACGCCGGTGACGCTGTCGACTTGCGGCTTTTCGTGATCGGCCATGATCAATCCTCACGCAGCGGCAGGCGCGCCGCTTCCTCGTATTGCTTCTTGCGCGACGGCCACATGACGAAGATCACGACGGCGCAAAAGACGATGAAGAAATAGATGAGCCCCCACGACTGGGCGAAGTGGGCGACGGCGTTATAGGTTTCCATCGTCGTCCTCCCTCAGCGCATGTTGGCTTTGTCGTCGTAGAGCTTGAAGTCGACCTCGGTGCCGAGCACCTGGAGGTAGGCGATGAGCGCGTCGGCCTCGCTGATGCGCGCCGGATTGCCGTCGAAGTCGCGGACGTTCGCCTTGGGGTAGCGCTTGAGCAGCTCTTCGGCGTCGCTTGCCGGGGTCACCTGCGTGTGGACGTCGGCGACCGCCGCGGCGATGTCCTCCTGGCTGTAGGGCACGCCGAGCTCGGCCTGCGTCCGCAGCGTGTCGGCGGCGTGGGAGAAGTCGAGATCGGTGGTCTCGAGGAAATCGTAGTTCGGCATGATCGAGCCCGGCACCACCGAGCGCGGATTGCGCAGGTGGTCCTGGTGCCAGGCGTCGGAATACTTGCCGCCGACGCGGGCGAGGTCCGGCCCGGTGCGCTTCGAGCCCCACTGGAAGGGCCGGTCGTACATCGACTCGGCGGCCAGCGAGTAATGGCCGTAGCGCTCGACCTCGTCGCGCAGCGGCCGGATCATCTGCGAATGGCAGAGATAGCAGCCCTCGCGCACGTAGATGTCGCGGCCGGCCAGCTCCAGCGGCGTGTAGGGGCGCACGCCATCGACGGTCTCGATCGTGTTCTTCAGGTAGAAGAGCGGCACGATCTCGACCAGGCCGCCGATCGAGATGACGATCAGCGCCGCGACGAACAGATAGATGGCGTTGGTCTCGAGGATCTTGTGTTTGGTCCACACGGACGTCGACATCGGGTGCGTCCCCTTACTCGGCCGGAATCATGGAGGGACGTGCCGCCGGCACCGCGTCCGATTCGGGAACGGTGATGGTCTTCCACACGTTGAAGGCCATCAGCAGCGCGCCGACGACGAACAGGAAGCCGCCGAGCGCCCGGATGACGTAGAAGGGATGCATCGCCTCGACGGTCTCGACGAAGGAGTATTCGAGGAAGCCGAGCGAGGTGTAGGCGCGCCACATCAGCCCCTGCAGGATGCCTGCCACCCACATCGAGGTGATGTAGAGGACGATGCCGAGGCTCGAGATCCAGAAGTGCCAGTTGACCAGGCGCAGCGAGTAGAGGCCCTTGCGGTTCCACAGCCACGGCACCAGGCAGTAGATGGCGCCGAAGGAGATGTAGCCGACCCAGCCGAGGGCGCCGGAATGGACGTGGCCGATGGTCCAGTCGGTGTAGTGCGACAGCGAGTTGACGATCTTCACCGACATCATCGGCCCTTCGAAGGTCGACATGCCGTAGAAGGCGACCGACACCACCATCAGGCGCAGCACCGGGTCGGTCCTCAGCTTGTCCCAGGCGCCCGACAGCGTCATCAGGCCGTTGATCATGCCGCCCCACGACGGCATCCACAGCATCACCGAGAAGGTCATGCCGAGCGTCTGCGCCCAGTCGGGCAGGGCGGTGTAGTGCAGGTGGTGCGGGCCCGCCCAGATGTAGAGGAAGATCAGCGCCCAGAAGTGGACGATCGACAGCCGGTAGGAATAGACCGGCCGCTCGGCGCGCTTGGGAATGAAGTAGTACATGATGCCGAGGAAGCCGGCGGTGAGGAAGAAGCCGACGGCGTTGTGGCCGTACCACCACTGCACCATGGCGTCCTGCACGCCCGACCACAGGATGTAGGACTTCGACGAGAACACCGACACCGGCAGCGCCGCGTTGTTGCCGAGGTGGAGCACCGCGATGGTCAGGATGAAGGCGAGGAAGAACCAGTTCGCCACATAGATGTGCGGCTCCTTGCGGCGGAGCAGCGTGCCCATGTAGACGAGCAGGTAGACGACCCAGACGATGGTCAGCCACAGGTCGGCGTACCATTCGGGCTCGGCATATTCCTTCGACTGGGTGATGCCGAGCAGGTAGCCGGTGCCGGCGATGAGGATGAAGAAATTATAGCCGAGCACGACGAACCACGGGGCGAGGTCGCCGACCAGGCGGGCGCGGCTGGTGCGCTGGACGACGTAGAACGACGTGGCGATGAGCACGTTGCCGCCGAAGGCGAAGATCACGGCGGAGGTGTGCAGCGGCCTCAGGCGGCCGAAATTGACCCATTGCAGGTCGAGGTTGAGGCCGGGGAAGGCGAGTTCGAGCGCGATCCACAAGCCGATGGTGAAGCCCGCCACGCCCCAGAAGACGCCGGCAATCGTGGCGAACTTGATCGGCCCGTAATTGTAGTTCGGCTTGCCGTCGATCTCGCGCGGCGGCAGTTCGGCCGGCCGGTCGATGTAACGGTCGACGATCTTGAAGATCGCAAAGGCGCTGCCGATGGCGAACAGCATGGCGTGAAAGGAATAGGCCGAGGTCCACGCCTTGCCGGCGACCACCAGCGACGCCAGCGCCAGCCCGGTGAAGAAGATGACCAGCCCGGCCTCGCCGCCGGTAAACGTCTTTTTGACGGATGTTGCTTGTGCCACCCGGCGCCCCCCTGTCGATCCTGCTTCGAACCTGCCGAGCCTCTAGGAGTTGAGGATTCGAACAGTTTTAGCTTTGACCAAGATCAAACCGGCGGGGTGGGGCGCCGGAAATCCAGAGAAAAGCTGGGTTTTCCGCGCCTGTGGATAGCCCAAAAAAGCGGCAGGGCCGCGCCGCCACGGCCCGATCGGGGCGTTGGCGCAACGGCGCCCGGGATCGCGCTGCAGCGACGCCCGCGCGCGAGCCCCCGGTGCGCCTCGTCCGCGAGCGCCCGGTATTTCGACAGATGGCGCCTTGCCGTGTGCCCAAACGTCGCCACAGCCGGTCCGGGCGGTGGTTGACGCGATCCGGGTCGATGCCTATAGCTTCGCCACGTGCCGACGGTGGCAGATGCCACTGGAGCGACCCTGTTGGGGAATCGTCTAACGGTAGGACAGCGGACTCTGACTCCGCCAGTCTAGGTTCGAATCCTAGTTCCCCAGCCAGTCGCCTAAGACATTGACATCAAACGGATAATTTTCGTTGCCGGCGACCGAATGTGCGGCCGGGCGCGTCAACGTCCGCATTCGACACGAAGCCGACCAATTCAGGTCCAGCCGGCGCTATCCGTCCGCTTGGCCGAGTGTCGTCGTATCAGCTCTCCGCAGGCGGCATGCCGCTGCGCGCGTGGGGGCACGCACGCGGCGCCGGTCACCGCAGCATGCCGGTCATGTCCACGGTCATGCCCTCGGCGCTGGCGAGATCCTGGATCGAATCGTAGAGGAGCTCGAGCGCGTAGTAGGGATTGTGCGCGTGGATGCCGGGATCGGCAGTCACGACTTTCCAGTTGTAGGCCGCCTTGAGCAGGCGCGGCGTCCAGCTCGCATAAGCCACGACCTTGCCTTCCGCATTCTGGTCGATGACGCCGTCGCCGTTGGCATCGGCGAAGAAGTAGGGATAGCGCCCCCCGTCGAAGACCATCGGCGTGCCGGCGACCTTGGCGGCATAGGTGATGTAGGTCTGCTTGAGCTTGTCGGCATTCGCTTCGATGTCGGCCTTGATGCCCTTCTCGATATCGCCGCTGCCGTCGAAGCTCACGTGCTGGACGCGGATGTCGGCCGGGTTGCCGGTCTGGTGGCAGGTCGCGCAGGTCTCCTCGGCGACCTTGAGCGAGTGCGGGTCGTGGCAGGAGACGCAGGTGGCGATCGGCTTGGCGTGCAGGAAGCGGCCCGAATAGGTCTTGCCCGGATACTGGTAGCCGGCCTGACCGTAGCCGCCGAGATTGGTTGCTGCGGCCAGCCTGTAGTGCGGATTGATGAAGCGCAGCTTCGCATTCACCGTGTCGTCGGTCATGCCGTCGGTTGCCTTGGCGACCGAAAGCCCCGATTCGCGGCCCTGGTGGCAGCTCATGCAGGCGGCTTCGACGCCGACAACCGGATGCTTGACGCCCGACGGAAAGGTGACCTCGGTGATCGTCGCGAGCTTCGGGTTGTGGCAGGTCTCGCAGTCGACGACGCCGCCGACCGGGAACGGATGGTTGGGCACGCCCTTGGGGCTGCCGTCCAGGCCGTAAAACGCCCGGAAACCGGCGCCGGAATGGCAGATGGCACATTCGCCGGAACCTCGCCTTCGCTGTTCCAGTGCGAGAAGGCCTCGGCCGACAGGTTGGCGTGTCCCGACCGCGACCAGGCTTCGATCATCTTGAAGTTCGGAATGTCGATCTTCTCGGGATTGAACGGCCCGGTCTTCGGGAAGATGTAGGCCGGAACCTCCGCGGCGGGAGCGGCTTCGGCTGCGGGCGCAGCATTCGTTGCAGGCGGAGCCGCGGCATCCGGCGTGGACTGAGCGAACGACGCCGCAATCACCCACGTGGACAGGATAGCCGCTGCAGCGACCAGCTCACCATGACTGATCAATCGACGTAGCATGTTCGCCCCTCATGCTTGCGTGATGAAGCGCTATTGCGCAATCGCCTTGTTACTTTGTAACAGTACAAAGGTGACAGACGTTTCGCAACAGACCCAGGGCGGCGCGTTGCGGGGGCGAGACGGAGACGTCAACGGTGCGATGGACACTCAGGGGCGGATTGAGCGTTCATGTCGCGGGCCTGCCCGCTCCACCCGATCCGGTACCGGTTCACATCACTGCCGAAGCAGGCCTGACGGCTGCGTGGGAGGAGGATTTTCGCGTCGAACCCCTCGTTGAGGAGGGCGATCGCGTTGCCCAGGGAGCACCGGTTCTGCGGTCGCGGCGGCATCCCGAAGTCGTCGTGACAGCACCGATGGCGTCGCGGATCGCCAAGATCGGTCTCGAATCCGGCCGGCGCCTCTCCCGAATCGTCTTCTACGGCGAAGCCGATGCCGGCCGGCACGCGTTCGACACGCGCGCGGCCAAGGGGCTCGCCGATTCGGCTGCGGTGCGAGCGGCGCTGCAGGAATCGGGATTGTGGCGTGCCTTTCGCTCGCGGCCCTTTGGCAAGGAACCGAAGCCCGACGAGAGGCCGGCGGCGATCGTCGTCATGGCTCTCGACACCCGCCCTGCTGCTCCCGACCCGCGTCTGGCGCTTGCCGGCCGCCAGGCAGATTTCGAGCGCGGCCTGCGCGCGCTGCTGACCCTGGGCGACGGGCCGGTCTACGTGTGTCAGTCCCCCGCCACGGATCTGGTCGATGCCAGGGGGCTCGGCGAGCGTGTCCGCATCGTCAGGAACGGCGGCCGTCATCCCTGGGGCCTGCCGGGCTTCCAGATCCACCAGGTCCACCCGGCCGCAACCGGCAAGCCGGTCTGGGATCTGCACGCCGAAGATGTCGCCGGTTTCGGCGCGTTCATCGAAAGCGGCCTGGTGCCCGAGACGCGGCTGATCACGGTCACCGGATCGGCGCTGCGCGAGCCGCGCTACGTCCGCTGCCAGCCCGGGGCGGACCTTCGCGGGCTGAGCCACGGGCTGGTGAAACCCGGACGCCACACCATCCTCTCGGGTTCCGCCCTCGACGGCCACGAGGCTCGCTGGCTCGATCCACGCCATCGCCAGACGACGGTCGTCAGCGGCGATGCGGGTGGCCACAGACATCACTGGTTCCTGTCGGCCCTGCAGGGCGCGTCGCGGCCGCTTCCGGTCATTCCCACCGCCGCCGTCGATCAGGCCATGGGGGGCGACCTGCCTGCCGCGGCGCTGCTGCGCGCCCTGTCCGCGGGCGACACCGAAACGGCGGTCAAGCTCGGCGCCTTGTCGTTCCTGGCGGAGGACATGTCGCTGGTCGACTACGTGACCGGCGCCGAACCACGTTTCTCGGAAGTCTTGACGGCCTTGCTGGACCGCATCGAGCAGGAGGAAGTCGGTTGATACGCGGATTGTGGGATCGCGAGACTGTCGCGCTGATGGTCCTGGCTGCCTTGCTTCCCCTGGCGGTCATGTGGCTGGAGGTCGAGGGGCCGAGCGCTGCCGGCCGGCTCGTCTTCTTCCTCGTCTTCGCCGGCATCTGGCATGTCGCCTTCATGCTCGCCCGGGCCCAGCCGCCCTCCTTTGCCGGAGCGGTCACGGCACTCGCCATCGCCATCCTCGCGCCCGAGAACCTCGGCATCGTGCAGTTGCTGCTCGGGATGAGCTTCGGCGTTGTCATGGCCGAACTGGTCTTCGGCGGATGGGGACGCAACGTCCTCAATCCGGCGACGGTGACGCTTGCGTTCCTCGGCTTCGGATTTCCGGCAGCGCCCTGGCCCGACCTCGTGCTGCAGATCGGCTGGGCGGCGATTCCCGCAGCGCTGATCGGCTGGCTGGCGGGTGTGTTCTCCGGCCGGGTGATCCTTGGCGCGCTCGTCGTCTTCGGTATTGCCTATCTCGCCGGTGTCGACTTCTCCAACCTCTTTGCCGCGGTCGCTGTGGTGCTGGTGCTGCTCGTCTGCGATCCCGTGGCGAGTTCTGCGACCAAGCTCGGCCGCTGGTTCTACGGTGCCCTCTTCGCGGGTCTGGTCGTTCTGTTCGCCGTCCGCTGGAACGGGGCAGCCGCCATCCAGATCTCGGTGGCGGCGGCGCTTCTCGCCTCGCTCGCTGCGCCCATCCTCGACGAAATCGCAATTGCCTCCTGGCTCGCCGTGAGGAGACGACACCTTGGCTGACCTCAACCCCCTTTCGGCGTGGAAGCGCTTTCTGGCTCTGCCGAACGAGAGCCGCACCAAGACGATCGCCGTGGCGTTCATCGTCGCGGCGGTCTGTGCGCTCCTGGTCAACGGAGCCACCGTCGTCCTGCGGCCCATCCAGGCGGCCAATCGCGCCCACGAGCAGCAAGTGCGCCTGGAGGCCCTGATCTCGGCAATCCCGGGCATGAGCGATCTGATCAAGCAGGCCGGCGGCGATGCGCTGTCGGCGGTGATCATCAACCTCGAGACCGGCTGGGCCGCCAAGAACGTGACGCCGGAGACGCTCGAGGCGACCCTTGCAGGACCCGGCGAACTGGCGGGCGCTGACCGCCGAAGAGGACGTCGCCGGCATCAGCAAGCGGCCCAACTACGCCCAGGTCTATATCCTGCGGAACGGGGACAAGGTGTCGCTGGCCATCCTGCCGATCGGCGGCGCCGGCTATCAGGGTCCGATTCAGGGGATGCTGGCGATCCACGGCGACATGAACACGATCGCCGGCCTGGCCATCACCGAGCAGGTCGAAACGCCGGGCCTCGGCGGACGCATCGAGGAGCCGGCCTGGCTGGCGCAGTTCCCGGGCACCAAGATCCGCGATCCGAGCGGCAAGCTGCGGTTCACCATCCAGCGCGGCCAGGGCACCAATGACTACGAGGTCGACGGCATCACCGGCGCCACCCGGACCAGCAACGCGATGACGCAGATCATTCGCTTCTGGGTGGGCCCTGATGGTTACGGCAAGTTCTTCGATGCCGTGCGGCGGGGAGAGTTCTAGGCCATGGCGACCAAGGGATTTTACTGGACCACCCTGACCGAGCCCCTGATCCGGCAGAATCCGGTGACGCTGCAGATCCTCGGGATCTGCTCCTCGCTGGCGGTTACGACCTCGCTCGACACGGCGATCACCATGTCGGCGTCGCTCACCGTGGTGACGGTGCTGTCGGCCCTGTTCGTCAGCCTCATCCGCCGGCACATCCCCGATTCGATCCGCCTGATCGTCCAGATCATCATCGTCGCCTCGCTGGTGATCGTGATCGACCAGTTCCTCCAGGCCTATTTCTTCGACATCAGCAAACGCCTGTCGGTCTACGTCGGCCTGATCACCACGAACTGCATCGTGCTGGGGCGCACCGAATCGTTCTCGCGCAACAATCCGCCGCTACGCTCCATGGTCGATGCGCTCGGCAACGGCCTTGGCTACTCGATGGTGCTCATCTTCGTCGGTGCGATACGCGAACTCTTCGGCAAGGGCAGCCTGCTGGGTTTTCCGGTGATCCAGACCATCGACCAGGGCGGCTGGTACACGCCGCTTTCTCTCATGCTTCTGGCGCCGAGCGCGTTCTTCATCCTCGGCGGCCTCGTCTGGCTCATCCGCACCCTCAACGCCTATCAGATCGAGCCGCTTGAGCATCAGGTCCCGGTGAAGAAGGAAAGCCGGGCATGAGCGACCTCTCCAACCTGTTCCTCAGGGCGACCTTCGTCGAGAACATGCCCCTGACCCTGTTCCTGGGCCTGTGCACGTTTCTCGCCCTGTCGCGGCGGATAGGCACCGCGGTCGGTCTCGGCATCGCAGTGACCGCGGTGCTTGGGGCTACGGCGGCGCTCAATCAGGCGATCTACCACCTCATTCTGGCGCCTGGCGCCTGGGCCTGGGCGGGCATGCCCGATCTCGATCTGTCCTACCTGAAGCTGATCGCCTTCATCGGCGTCATCGCCGCCTCGGTGCAGCTCATCGAGATGGTGCTGGATCGCTTCTTCCCGGCGATCTACTCGGCCTTCGGCGTCTTCCTGCCGCTGCTCACAGTGCATTGCGCGATCCTTGCCGGCAGCCTTTTCACGGTCGAGCGCCACTATGACATCGTGCAATCCTTCGTCTTCGGTCTCGGCGGCGGTCTTGGCTTCGCGATCGCGGTCATCATGCTCTCCGCGATCCGCACGCGGCTGGCCTATGCCGATCTGCCTGCCGGGCTCAGGGGCCTCGGCATCACCTTCGTGCTGGCTGGCATGATGTCGCTGGGCTTCTCGGCCTTTGCGCAGATGGTGGTGGCATGATCGAAGTCGCGATCGGCAGTGGGGTCATCGTTGTCCTGATCGTCGGCATGGCGATCGGCCTGCTGATCGCGCGCCGCAGCCTCATTCCGCAGGAAGCGGTTCTGGTTACGGTCAACGAAGGCAAGATGATCGAAGCTGCGCGCGGCGACCGCCTGCTCGGCGTGCTGCACAGCGCCGGCGTCGGCATCCCGGCGGCCTGCGGCGGCAACGGCACCTGCGGGCTTTGCCGGGTGACGGTCGTCGGCGAAGGCGCCGGCGAGCCCCAGGCGACCGAAAAGGGCATGCTGTCGGCCACCGAACGCCGGGCGCATGTGCGCCTTGCCTGTCAGTGCCAGTTGCGCGGTCCGGTATCGGTCGAGGTCCCGACCGAGATTCTCGTCGCCGAAGGCTTCGCCTGCACGGTGGCATCGAACCGCATGCTGGCGCCGCTGATCCGCGAACTGGTGCTCGACCTGCCGGCGGGGCGCGAGATCGACTTCCGTGCCGGCGGTTTCATGCAGCTCACCGCGCCGGCCTACGATCTCGATCTGTCGACGCTCGACCTGCCGCACGAGTTCGAGGAAATCTGGAACATCGCCGGCTGGCGCCAGATGCATGCGGAATCGCCCAAGCCGGTGACGCGGGCCTACTCCATCGCCTGCCGTCCCGAGGACAGCGCCGCCGGTAAGCTGGTGTTCAACATCCGCCTTGCCGTGCCGCCCGCCGGACACGAGGAGGACATCACGCCGGGCGTGGTGTCTTCGCATCTGTTCTCCTTGAAGCCGGGCGACAGCATCGACGTGTCCGGACCCTATGGCGAATTCCGCGTCCAACCGACGGAGCGCGACATGGTGTTCATCGGCGGCGGCGTCGGCATGGCGCCGATGAGGGCGATGGTGCACGAGCAGATCGGGCAGGGGACCGCGCGCAAGATGTCGTACTTCTACGGCGCGCGCTCGGCGGCCGACCTGTTCTACCGCGAGGAATTCGACGCGATCGCGAATGCCCACGACAATTTCACCTGGACGCCGGCCTTGTCCGAACCCGCCCCTGGCGACCGCTGGACGGGCGCGACCGGCTTCATCCACGAAATCGTCCGCAGCGCGATGAGCAAGCATCCGGCGCCGGAAGACTGCGAATACTACCTGTGCGGCCCGCCGGTGATGATCTCGGCCGTGCTTGCCATGCTGGAACGGCTCGGCGTGGAACGGGATCTGATCTTCAACGACGACTTTGGAATCTGAGCCATGAGCGCTGCGACCCGCAAGATGAACCGACGCGCCTTTCTCGCCCTCGGCGGCGGCACCGCCCTGACCCTTGCCATGCCGGGCCTGTCCCTCGGCGCGCCGGCCGTGCGCGTCATGGAGGGCCGCGCCTTCGCCACCGAGTGGAGCATATCGACGCCGGCAGACGTCGATCTCGAGCCGCTGCGTGCCTCGGTCGAGCAGATGCTCGCCGGGATTGACGTGCAGATGTCGCCCTGGCGGGCGGACAGCGACGTTTCGCGTTTCAACCGCGCCAAGGCGGGCACCATGCCGATGCCGGCGGAACTGGTTCACGTTACCTCGGCGGCACTGACGCTTGCCGGTGCCAGCGCCGGCGAATTCGACCCGACCGTCGGGCCCCTCGTTTCCCTTTGGGGCTTCGGCCCCATCAAGGGTGACGACACCCCGGACTGGCGGGAAATCGGCCTGCACGGCGACGCCGTGTCAAAGGCGCGCGACGGCCTGACGCTCGATCTTTGCGGCATCGCCAAGGGCTATGCGCTCGACCGGATGGCCGACATCGTCAGGGACGCCGGACATGGCGATTTCCTGATCGATCTCGGCGGCGAACTCGCGGCCAGCGGGACCCATCCTTCCGGCCGGTCGTGGCACGTGGCCATCGAAGACCCGCGCCCGGGCGTCGACGGCGCCGTCGAGGTGCTCGATCTCAGCGGCATGGCCGTGGCGACCTCTGGCAGCCGTGCCAACAGCTACGAGATCGGCCGGCGGCGCTACAGCCACATCATCGATCCGTCGACGGGCGAGCCAGCCAACAGCGATCTCGCCTCGGTGTCGGTGGTCGCGCCGACCACGATGATCGCCGATGGCTGGGCAACGGCACTGTTTGCCGCGGGCGCCGTCCGTGGACCGGAGCTGGCGCGGCGCAACGGCATCGATTCCCTTTTCGTACTTTCCGACGGTGACGCCCTCCAGCGCATCTCCACGGGTTCATTTTCCAGGTATCTGGCCTAAGGTGACGGCATGGAGACGCTCCTCGCCATCGGCATCGTTGCGCTGGCCGCCGCGGGTCTTGCAACCGGACTGATGCTCGTGGGCAAGCCGCCGCAGACCTCCTGCGGTGGGCTGGATTGCGTCGGCGGCGGGCAGTGCGCGGTGTGTCCAAGACGCGCGGAGGCGCACCGTGACTGAGGAACGCATAGACTTCGTCATGCAGAAGGACGTCATCCGCCTGACGCCCGAGATGGCGGTCCGCGATGCCGTTGCCGCGCTGGTCAACAAGAAGGCGCAGCTCGCCTCGGTCGTCGATGACACCGGCACGCTGATCGGCGTCATCACGCAGAAGGATTGCTTCCGCTCGGCGCTCAACGCCAGCTATTACCGGCAGTGGCGTGGATCGGTGAAGGACTACATGACGACCGACGTCGAGACGCTCGACGCATCGACCGATTTCGTCACCGCCGCCCAGGTCTTCCTCGACCGGCCCTATCGCGCCTATCCGGTGCTTCGTGACGGAGAGCTGGTCGGCGTGCTGAGGCGCACCGATCTCCTGGCGGCCTTCCTGCACTACGGCTGACCCGCTGCGCCGGTTCGCTCGTGCGCCAATCTTGGAGAACCTGATCGAACGATCAGGCGCCAGGGGCCAGAAAACGGCCAAATGCCGTCTGAATCGGGCCAGAGGGGGGAAAGCGGCAAAGACAAATTTGCGTCGCGCCGCCGCACGGCCCCGTCCCACGGCCCGAATGCGCGAGATACCGCCGGATCCCGCCGCCGCTTGCCTGCCGTCCCCCGCCTGATACACTGGTCGCGAAAAGTAACCGGGGAGGCGCGCGCGCCGGTTCAAGCGGCGCCTTGCGCAGAGCCTCCTCCTGAAGGAATTGGACTGTTGTCGACGGGCGAAGATCCGCGCAGCGCGGACCAGCCCGCCGGTCGCGCGGATGAATTTGTCGCGACGGGTGCCGTGTGGTCCGAGACCGGGCCCGCCGTGCCTGTCGGCCCGGCGTCTGGCGGCAAGGTCAGCAAGCGCAGGAAGAGCCGGCGCCGCCGCCGCGGTCCGGTCTATGCGCTTGGTGCGCGCGCCGATGCCACTTCCCAACCGGTGACGGTCAATGGCGGCGGGGCCAACGGCGCTGCGGTCGATGGGGCCCGTGCCAACGGTTCCCGTGCCCATGGCGCCCACGCCAACGGCGCGGCGGCCAATGGCGCCCAAGCCGCGCCGCTCATCGCTGCCCCGGCCATCATCGTCGGACCGCGGCGCGAACGCCCTGACGATCCGCTCTATGCCGCCCTCGACCTTGGCACCAACAACTGCCGCCTGCTGGTCGCCACGCCGCGCGACTACGGTTTCCGCGTCGTCGATGCCTTCTCGCGCATCGTCCGCCTGGGCGAGGGCATCGGCGCCAACGGGCGCCTCGGCGAAGCCGCCATGGTGCGCGCCATCGAGGCGCTCGGCGTCTGCGGCAGCAAGCTTGCCGAGCGCAACGTCCGCCGCGCGCGCCTGATCGCCACCGAAGCCTGCCGCACGGCGGAGAACGGCGCCGACTTCATCGAGCGCGTGCGCACCGAGACCGGCCTGTCGCTGGAAATCGTCTCGCGCGAGACCGAAGCCCGCCTGGCGGTTGCCGGCTGCGCCTCGCTGGTCGATCCGAACGCCACCGGCGTGCTCCTCTTCGATATCGGCGGCGGTTCCTCGGAGCTGGCCTGGATCGACCTTACGCCGGCGCCCGACGGCCGCCGCCGCCGCATGGCCGACCGCGTCCGCACCTGGATGTCGCTGCCGGTCGGCGTCGTCAGCATCAGCGAGCGCCACGGCGGCCGCCACGTCAGCCCCACGACCTTCGCCGACATGGTCGGCGAGGTCTCGGCGATGCTGGCGGATTTCCCGCAGGTCGAGGCGCTCGACCGTGCCGTCGCCGCCGGCGGCATCCACATGCTCGGCACGTCCGGGACCGTCACCACACTGGCCGGCGTCCATCTCGGCCTGCCGCGCTACGACCGCCGCCGCGTCGACGGCACCTGGCTGGCGGGCGGCGTGGTCGCCGACCTGATCGAGACGCTGGTCGGCATGGACTACGACGCCCGCGTCGCCAATCCCTGCATCGGCCGCGAGCGCGCCGACCTGGTGCTGGCCGGCTGCGCCATCCTCGAGGCGATCCGCCGGCGCTGGCCGTGCGAGCGCCTGCGCGTCGCCGATCGCGGCCTGCGCGAAGGCATGCTGGTCGAGCTGATGGCCGAGGACGGCCGTCTGGCGTCCGCGCTCGCGTCGGCGCGCGGCGCTGAACGGCAATGGCTGAGAAATCCGGCGGCTCGGGACGGCGCGCGCTTCAAGGTCCGCGTGAAGACCGCCAAGCGGCGCAAGGCGTCGTCCACCCGCTGGCTCGAACGCCAGCTCAACGACCCCTACGTCGCCCGCGCCCACGACGAGGGCTATCGCGCCCGCTCCGCCTACAAGCTGATCGAGATCGACGACCGCTATCACCTGCTGGCTGCCCGGCCAGCGGGTGGTCGATCTCGGCGCCGCGCCGGGTGGCTGGTCGCAGGTGGCGGCGGCAAGGCTGCGCGCGACCGACGCCGATCCGCTGGTCGTCGCCATCGATTATCTCGACATGGACGCGATCCCCGGCGTCACCTTCCTCAAGCACGACTTCCTCGACGACGACGCGCCCGATGCGCTCCGCGCCGCGCTCGGCGGACATCCGGCCGATGTCGTGCTTTCCGACATGGCGGCGCCGACCACCGGCCACCGCCAGACCGACCATCTCCGCACCATGTACCTCTGCGAGACCGCCGCCGATTTCGCCGCAACCGTGCTCAGGCCCGGCGGCCATTTCGTCGCCAAGGTCTTTCGCGGCGGCACCGAGAGCGAGCTGCTCGCCCGCCTGAAGCGCGATTTCACCAGCCTGCACCACGTCAAGCCGCCGGCGAGCCGCTCCCAGTCGGTCGAGCTTTACCTGGTGGCGCTCGGCTTCCGCGGCACCTGAGTCGACCCCGCCGGCTGCCGGGTCGCGCCGGTGCCCGGCAGCGGCGGCCGTCCCGACATCTCGGAGCCGGCGTCCGGCGCCAGCATCCAGAACGAGATCACCGAGAGCGAGAGTGAGCACGCCGACCGTGACGAAGGCCGGCCAGAACGCGCCCGCGGTGATCGCGCCGCCATGGGCGGTGGTCGACAGCTGCAGGGCGATCGCCCCGATGGTGATGCCAAGCGATACCGCGACCTGTTGCGCCACGCTGGTCATGGTCGTCGCCTGGCTCATTTGCGGCTGTTCCACGTCGGCGAAGGACAGCGCGTTGATGGCGGTGAACTGCAGCGAGCGGAAGAAGCCGCCGATGAGCAGCAGGCTCACCATCAGCGTCACCGGCGTCGTCGGGACGAAGATCGCCGGCAGCGCCGTGAAGGCGGCGCCGAGCACGGTGTTGACGATCAGCACGTTGCGGAAGCCGAAGCGCCGGATGATCTGCGGCGCCGTGAATTTCATGACGACCGCCCCCACCGCGGTGGCGAAGGTGATCAGGCCCGATTGGAAGGGCGTCATGCCGAAGCCGAGCTGAAGCAGCAGCGGCAGCAGGAAAGGCGTCGCCCCGATGCCCAGCCGGAACACCGAGCCGCCGATGACGCTGTGCCAGAACGTCGGGATGCGGAACAGGCTGAGGTCGAGGATGGGATGGTCGCTCCGCCGGGCGTGGACCCAATAGCCGGCGAGCAGCGCGGCGCCGCCGACGATGAAGACCGCGTCGGCGGCGAGCGGCAGCAGGTTCAGCCCGAGCGTCGTCGAGCCGGTCATGAAGGCGGCGAGGCCGAGGCCGACCAGTGCGAATCCGGTGCTGTCGAAGCGCACCCGGCCTTCGCCGTGAAGGTCGGGCACGTAGCGCGTCGCCAGCGCGATGCCGAGGAAGCCGACGGGCACGTTGATCCAGAAGATCCACGGCCAGCTCGCATAGGTGGTCAGGAACCCGCCGACCGGCGGCCCCAGGATCGGGCCGACCAGTGCCGGCACGGTGAGCCAGGACAGCGCCGCCACCAGTTCCGATTTCTTCACCGTGCGCAGCACCACCAGCCGGCCGACCGGCACCATCATCGAACCGCCGATGCCCTGCACGATGCGGGCAAAGACCAGCATCTCGATCGACCGGGAAAGCCCGCAGAGCGCCGAGCCGGCGATGAAGACGGCGATCGCGGCGCGGAACACCAGGCGCGCGCCGAAGCGATCGGCCATCCAGCCCGAGGCGGGCAGGAAGACGGCGATGGTCAGCAGATAGGTGGTGAGCGCCAGTTTCAGGTGGATCGGGTTCGCCCCGAAATCGTGTGCGATCGCCGGCAGCGCCGTCGCGACCACGGTCGAATCGAGGTTCTGCATGAACAGCGCCGACGCGACGATCAGGGGCACCAGCATTTGTTCGGGCATCGGGCAGGCTGGCTCGGGAAGGGCAGAAAGGCGGGATTCCGGGCGCTCGGCGCGCGGGAGCCGGCGAAACAGCGGGGGCAGGGGGTGCCCCGGTCCCGGTGCCGTCGCAGCATCATTCTAGGGCGATCGCGGATCGGCGCCAGCGTAAGCTCGCGCTTTTCCTCCCCGCCCTCATGGAACCGGCCCGGCCGTGCTCCTATCTAGCGGGATGACGGCGGGGTCGACCGACAAGCGTCCTGTTTCGCGAATTGGAACCACGTGATATTGACCCTCGCCACTTTCCATTCGCTGTCCGTCTCCGGCGCCGCCCAGCGCCAACGGCGGCGTTTTCGTATATCCGGGAGTGTGCGCCATGGCCGCGATCATCGAATCTCAAACCGGCGGCGAGGCGCTCGCCTTTGACGACGTCTTGCTGACGCCCGGCTATTCCACCGTTCTGCCCGCCCAGGCCGACATTCGCACGCGGCTGACGCGCTCGATCGCCCTCAACCTGCCGATCCTGTCGGCGGCCATGGACACGGTCACCGAGGCACGCCTGGCCATCGCCATGGCGCAGGCCGGCGGCATCGGCGTCATCCACCGCAACCTGTCGCCGGCGGAGCAGGCCGAAGCCGTGCGCCAGGTCAAGAAATTCGAGTCCGGCATGGTGATCAATCCGGTCACCATCAATCCGGAGGCGACGCTTGCCGACGCGCTGGCGCTGATGGCGCGGCACGGCATCTCCGGCATTCCGGTGGTCGCCAACGGCGGTTCGCCCGGGCGCCTGATGGGCATCCTCACCAACCGCGACGTGCGCTTCGCCTCCGACCCGTCGCAGAAGGTGGCCGAGCTGATGACGGCGAAGAACCTGGTCACGGTCACCGAAAGCGTCGATCCGGACGAGGCCAAGCGCCTGCTCCATCAGCACCGCATCGAGAAGCTGCTGGTGGTCGACGAGGAGTACCGCTGCGTCGGCCTGATCACCGTCAAGGACATCGAGAAGAGCCAGCTCAACCCGAACGCCACCAAGGACGATCAGGGCCGCCTGCGGGTGGCCGCCGCCTCGACGGTCGGCGACAGCGGCTTCGAGCGCGCCGAGCGCCTGATCGATGCCGACATCGACCTGGTCGTCATCGACACCGCCCACGGCCATTCGCAGCACGTGCTCGATGCGGTGCGCCGCGTGAAGACGATCTCCAACCGGGTCCAGGTCATCGCCGGCAACGTCGCCACCGGCGACGGTGCCCGGGCGCTCATCGATGTCGGTGCCGATGCGGTCAAGGTCGGCATCGGACCGGGCTCGATCTGCACCACGCGCGTCATCGCCGGTGTCGGTGTGCCGCAGCTCACCGCCATCATGGATGTGGTCAAGGCGACCGACGCGGCCGACGTGCCGTTGATCGCCGACGGCGGCATCAAGACCTCTGGCGATCTCGCCAAGGCGCTCGCCGCCGGTGCCTCCTCGGCCATGATCGGCGGCCTGCTCGCCGGCACCGACGAGAGCCCCGGCGAGGTCTATTTGCATCAGGGCCGCTCCTACAAGGCCTATCGCGGCATGGGCTCGATCGGCGCCATGGCGCGCGGCTCCGCCGACCGCTACTTTCAGGCCGAGGTGCGCGACACGCTGAAGCTGGTGCCGGAGGGCATCGAGGGGCAGGTGCCCTACAAGGGGCCGGTCTCCGGGGTGCTCCATCAGCTTGCCGGCGGCCTGCGCGCCGCCATGGGCTATGTCGGCGCCGCCGACCTTGCCGAGCTGAAGGAAAAGGCGCGCTTCATGCGCATCTCCGGCGCGGCGCTGCGCGAGAGTCACGTCCACGACGTCACCATCACCCGTGAGAGCCCGAACTATTCCGGGACCGGCCGCTAGCCGACGCTGCCGCGGGCAGAAACCCTGAGTGTGCCATGAGCTTCAATGCCCTCCTCCTGCCCGTGCTCGTCCAGGTGGCGCTGACTCTCGGCCTCATCTTCTGGGGCGGGACGCTGCGCGTCCAGGCGATCCGCAGCGGCGTGACCAAGGTCCACGATATCGCCCTCGGCCAGTCCGCCTGGCCCGAGCAGGTGACGAAGATCATCAACGCCTACCACAACCAGTTCCAGCTTCCGGTCCTCTTCTACGTGCTGGTCGCGCTGGTGCTGCTGGTGGCTCCCGGCACGCCGGGCATGGTGGTGCTGTCGTGGCTGTTCGTCGTGAGCCGCCTGTTCCACGCACTCATCCACGTCACCACCAACAACGTCCCCCGCCGGTTCTTCGTCTTCCTGGCCGGCGCGGCGATCCTCGCCGTCATGTGGCTGGTCTTCGCCGCCACCGTCTTCCTCGGCCTGTGACCGGGCGGAGCGCAGCGACGTGAGACAGGGCGCGCGCCTGGCCGCGGCGATCGAGGTTCTGGGCGCCATCGACGAGCGCCATCGACCGGTCGCCGAGGCGCTCAAGGACTGGGGCATCGCCCATCGCTTCGCCGGCTCCGGCGATCGCGCGGCGATCGGCAACATCGTCTACGACGCGATCCGCTGGCGAGCGTCCGGCGCCTGGGTGATGGGCGCCGACACGCCGCGGGCGCTGGCCCTGGCGGTGCTCGGCTGGCGGCGCGCTCTCGGTGCCGACGGGTTGGCCGCCATGTTCGCCGACGATCCCCATGCTCCCGGGCCGCTCACCGACGACGAGAGGCAGCGTCTGGCGGCCGCCGATCTCGCCGCCGCGCCGGGCCACGTCCGCGCCGACGTTCCCGAATGGCTGGCGCCGCGACTGGAGCGCGTGTTCGGCGCCGATTGGGTGGCGGAAGGCGAGGCACTGGCGCAGCGTCCGTCGCTCGACATGCGGGTCAACCGGCTGAAGGCCGACCGGCCGAAGGTCGGCAAGGCGCTGGCACGCTTGCGGGCCAGCGAGACGCCGTTCTCGCCGGACGGGCTGCGCATCGTCGCCACCGAAGGCGAGGGGCGCCACCCCAACGTCCAGAACGAGCCGGCCTTCCAGAAGGGCTGGTTCGAAGTGCAGGACGAGGGCAGCCAGATCGCGGCGCTGATGGTCGCTGCCGCACCGGGCGAACAGGTCCTCGATCTCTGCGCCGGCGCCGGCGGCAAGACGCTGGCGCTGGCCGCCGCCATGGGCAACAAGGGGCAGGTTTTCGCCACCGACAGCGACCGGGCGCGCCTTGCCCCGATCTTCGAGCGGCTGAAGCGAGCCGGTGCGCGCAATGTGCAGGTGCGCGAGGCCGGTGCCGCGCTGGACGATCTCGCCGGCCGCATGGACGCCGTGCTGATCGATGCGCCGTGCACCGGCAGCGGCGTCTGGCGGCGGCGTCCGGACGCCAAATGGAAGCTGACCGACACGGCGCTGGCCGAGCGGATCGGCGAGCAGGCGGCGTTGCTCTTGGCCGCCACCCGCTTCGTCAAGCCCGGCGGCCGGCTCGTCTACGTCACCTGTTCGCTGCTGCCCGATGAGAATGCCGACCAGGTTGCGGCCTTCCTCGCCGACAACCGCGATTTCAGCGCCGTTCCGCCGGTCGAGGCCGCCTCGGTCGTGCCCGGGCTGCGCGCCGCCGCCCGCGACGCCGGCAACGGGCTCGTGCTGTCGCCCCGGCTGACCGGGACCGACGGCTTCTTCATCGCAGTCATGAGGCGCACATGATGGCCATCCCGACACCCCACCTGTCCCGCATGGGCGATTTCGCCGTGCTCTTCATCATGGCGACCGAGCAGGAATACGGCCCCTTTCTCAAGCGCCTGATCAGGCCGGTGATCACCGGCGTCGGACCGGTCGAAGCGGCAGCGGCGACCGGCGCGGCGCTGGCGACGCTCGCCGCAGCCGGCACGGTGCCCGACCTCGTCTTCTCCGTTGGCTCGGCCGGCTCGCGCACGCTGGAGCACGCCGCCATCTACCAGATCGCCAGCGTTGCCTATCGCGACATGGACGCCTCGGCGCTGGGCTTCGCCAGGGGCGCGACGCCCTTCCTCGACCTGCCCGCGGTGATCCCCATCGCGCACCGCATCCCCGGCGTCCCCGCCGCCACCATCTCCACCGGCGCGGCTATCGTCTCCGGCGCCGGCTATGACGCCATCGACGCCGACATGGTCGACATGGAATTCTTCGCGGTGCTGCGCGCCGCCCAGCGGTTCGGCGTGCCGATGGTCGGCCTCCGCGGCATCAGCGACGGCCGCAACGACCTGACCGGCCTGCACGACTGGACGGAGTACCTCCACGTCATCGACCAGAAGCTGGCGGTGACGCTGGAGGATTTCGCCGGCGCCGTCACCGCCGGGCGTTTCCGCCTCGACGGCTGATCACCAGGGCGGAACGCCTTCGACGGCGGCCATCGGTTTCGCTGCCGGGCGCCGTTCCAGCCGCCGTGCCCAGCGGATGATCGGCTGCTCCAGCAGGTAGAACGAGGCCGTGGCGATGAGTGTGCTCGCCGCGATCGCCGTCACGACCACCAGGAGCCACTGGCCATAGTCCGTCATGCCGCCCTTGCTGGCGCCCGGAATCCAGAATTCGCCCATCAGCTCCAGCACCAGGAAGTGCCAGAGATAGAGGCCGAAGGAGATGCGGGCGATGAACTGCACGAGCGGGTTGGCGGCGGCGTGGCCGAGCCATCGGCTCTTCGGCATGGCGGCCAGGATGATGGCGACGCCGAGCGGAAACCAGGGATAGCCGTAGGGGATGCCGAGCAGGCCGTAGCCTTCGGTCGTGCCATCCATGGTCGTCGCCATCGATGCGATGGCGACGGCGAAGCCGGCGACGACGGCGACGTCGGCCAGCCCATGCGGCCGCTCGGAGACGGCGGCGCGGATGCCCGCGGCGAAGATGCCGATGGTGAAGATCGCGTAGAGGCTGACCGGGCTGAAGCGCGGCATCCACTCCTTGGCGCCACCGATGAGCCCGTATTCCCAGCCCGCGTCGGTCATGTCCATCGGCCAGTCGTTGACCACCAGCACATGGATGCCGAGGACAACGAGCATGACGACGACCCACACCAGCAGCGTCCGCCGGCCGCCGATGCCGCTGCGGAACAGGGCGGCCATGCACAGCGTCATGAACAGGTAGGAGGCGACTTCCGGTCCGATCGACCACAACGGTCCGTTGTCGTCCACCGGAAACAGGTTGGACCAGTGCCAGCCGCCGAGGAACAGGAAGCCGCCGGCGAAGCGCAGGACGTTGAATTCGGTCGAGGGGGTGGTGCAGCACGGTGAAGCCGAGCACGAAGCTGACGGTGATCGCCAGCCAGAAGGCAGGCGCGATGCGGGCCGCCCGGCGCAGCGCGAAGACGCGGAGCGATGGCATCGGCCCGTGCGACAGAATTCGCCGCCAGAAGGGCCCCGACAGCAGGTAGCCGCTGAGCACGAAGAAGGCGGCCACCCCGAAGGCGCCGCTCAGGCCGAAGGCGACCGCACGCTGGCCGACCGGCGGCAGGCCGCCCGGGTTCATGCGCTGCAGCAGGTGGTGGAAGATGACCATCAGGCAGGCGATTGCCCGCACCAGGTCCGCCCCCGCTTCCCGATTCGTTTCCATCGGCAGCAGATCTCAGGCCCTGCCGAAAAAATGGGCAGGAGCCGGGGTGCCGGTGGTGCCACATGGTAACCGCGCTGCGGCGAATGGTATGCATTGCCGGCCCGCGGTGACTCGGCTAATCGGGGCCATGACCGATACCGTCCTCATCATCGACTTTGGCAGTCAGGTAACGCAGCTCATAGCCCGCCGGGTCCGCGAGGCTGGCGTTTATTCTGAAATTGTACCGTTTTCCAGGGCCGAGGAGGGGATGGCCCGGCTCAAGCCGAAGGCGATCATCCTTTCCGGCGGCCCCGCTTCGGTGCTCGACAAGGGCGCGCCGATGCCGCCGATGTCCGTCTACGAGGCGGGCGTGCCCATCCTCGGCATCTGCTACGGCGAACAGCTCATGGCCCACCAGCTCGGCGGCAAGGTCGAGGGCGAGCACAATCGCGAATTCGGCCGCGCGCTGGTCGAGGTCAAGCACAAGTCGCCCCTGACCGATGGCGTCTGGCAGCCGGGCGAGCGCCATCAGGTGTGGATGAGCCACGGCGACCGCGTGACGCGGCTGCCGCCGGGCTTCGCCAGCACCGGCGTTTCGGACGGCGCGCCCTTCGCCATGATCGCCGACGAGAAGCGGCACTTCTACGCCACCCAGTTCCACCTCGAGGTCGTCCACACGCCCGACGGCGCGCGGCATCCTGTCGAACTTCGTCCACCGCATCGCCGGCTGTGCCGGCGACTGGACCATGGCCGCCTTCCGCGACCAGGCCATCCGGCGCATCCGCGAGCAGGTCGGCAAGGGGCGTGTCATCTGCGGGCTTTCCGGGGGCGTCGATTCCGCCGTCGCCGCCGTCCTCCTCCACGAGGCGATCGGCGACCAGCTCACCTGCATCCTGGTCGATCATGGCCTCATGCGCATGAACGAGGCGTGGGAGGTCGTCGGCCTCTTCCGCGGCCACTACAACATCCCGCTCGTCCATGTCGACGCCAGCGAGCGCTTCATCGCCGAACTCGACGGGGTTGGCGACCCTGAGGTCAAGCGCAAGACCATCGGCCGTCTGTTCATCGACGTCTTCGAGGAGGAGGCGAAGAAGGCCGGCGGCGCCGATTTCCTGGCCCAGGGCACGCTCTATCCGGACGTGATCGAGAGCGTTTCCTTCACCGGCGGTCCGTCGGTGACCATCAAGTCGCACCACAATGTCGGCGGCCTGCCCGAGCGCATGAACATGAAGCTGGTCGAGCCGCTGCGCGAGCTGTTCAAGGACGAAGTCCGCGCGCTCGGCCGCGAACTGGGCCTGCCGGAAGCCTTCGTCGGCCGCCACCCGTTCCCCGGTCCCGGCCTCGCCATCCGCGTTCCCGGCGCCATTACGCGCGAAAAGCTGGAGATCCTGCGCAAGGCGGACGCCGTCTATCTCGACGAGATCCGCCGCGCCGGCCTCTACGATGCAATCTGGCAGGCCTTCGCCGTGCTCCTGCCGGTGCAGAGCGTCGGCGTCATGGGCGACGGGCGCACCTACGATTTCGTCCTGGCGCTGCGCGCGGTCACCTCGACCGACGGCATGACCGCCGACTTCTATCACTTCGACATGGATTTTCTCGGCCGCGCCGCCACCCGCATCATCAACGAGGTCAAGGGCGTCAACCGTGTCGTCTACGACGTCACCTCGAAGCCGCCCGGCACCATCGAGTGGGAGTAGGGGCGGTCGGCTGTCCCGCCGATCTTCGGAGTCCCCGGCGGTCGGTCATTGGTTGAGTGCTCTTGGACCGCTGACGAAGGGGTTGTCGCGGAGATAGAACCGCCACAGGCGGTTCGCATCGCGCGAAATGCCGATCCTGATGCTCCGACCGATGTCGCGCGGTCCGCGCCCGCCGCGTGCAAGCCATAACGGGCCCTCCCGGCAAAGATCCAGGCCATCGAGCGAACGATCGATCCGCAATGCCGCGGCGAGCCTTCCCGGGCCTCGGGCCAAATCGCGCAGGCGCGCACGGTTGCGGTTCATCTGCATGATCGGGATGCCATCGAGCGGCTCAAGCGCCCTGATCAGGATTCCGGCTCCGATCCCGGACATCTCGCTCGAGACATTGAGCATGTATGAGGTGCCGTAGGCGAGATAGACGTAGGCGTGCCCGCGCTCGAGAAACAGCGAGCGGTTACGCGGCGTCATCCCCCGGTAGGCGTGCCCGGCCGCGTCGCCGACCCCATACGCCTCGGTCTCGACGATGCGACCGCTGGCGATCCCTGCCGGCAACGCCCGCACCACGATCTTGCCAATGAGATAGCGGGCAAGAGAGACCGTATCGATCGGCAGCCGGGAGCGGGCGAGCGGCCGATGGTCCATCTTTCGGGGCTCCAGGCTGAAGGGCCGAGACGGCGCGGCAGAGCGCCGCGCGGCCAGGAAGGCAACCACGCTACAGCCCGTGGATCTTATCTTGAAGACGGGGGCGGCGTCGCTCGCCGCTCCCCGGCAATCCGTCTTTAGTCCGCCGGCTGCAGGCGGTGCTTCTTCATCGCCTCGGCACTCACTGGCGTGAAGAAATTGATCAGGTTTCCGTCCGGGTCGCGGAAAAGCAGCGACCGGTTTCCCCACGGCATGGTCGTCGGCTCCTGAATCACGTTGCCGAGTGTTTTCGCCAGCCGTGCGTAGATGGCGTCCACGTCGCCGACGCGGAACTCGATGATCGCGCTGTGATTGTCGGCACCATGCGCGGCGCCCGGGGCGAACAGGCCCATCGTGCGCGTGCTGCCGATCGCCAGCGTGCACGCGGGCGTCACCAGTTCGGCGAAGTCTTCCGTGTACCAGGTCGGCGTAAGCCCGGTGACGGCCTCGTAGAACGCGACCAGCCGCTTGATGTCGTCGGTGATGATGCGTGTTGAGACGAAGTTCATGGGTCTTGCTCTCCCGAACGGTTCTGCGCTGTCCGGCAGTGTCGCAAAGTCCTGCTGACAGCCTTGCGTCAGCAGCCGAGCCGGGCGCGGCCCGTCGGCCACGCCGTCGCCCCGTCTTCCACGAGATCCTCGAAGTGCGCTATCTGTGGCGAACCCGGGCGCACATGGGCGGCGCGCGGCTCGTCCGGGCTTTCGGCGAGGAGCCGCGCATGCCGCTCGACATCGCGGTGCGCCAGAACTCTCGCCGGCAGGGGATGTCTTCCCGTGTCGACGGGACGGGGGCGGCCCGAGACGGCGGCCGGCAAGACGGGGCAGGGCACATGAGCGATAGCCGGGGCGTCGAGCGCCTCAACGCCTTCACCGACGGCGTCGTGGCCATCGCCATCACGCTGCTGGTGCTCGACATCCGCCTGCCGCGCCCGGCCGACGGGCTTGCCGACGCGACGCTGCTCGCCGATCTTCTCGCCATCTGGCCGAAATATCTCGGCTATGCCCTGAGCTTCCTGGTGATCGGCAATTTCTGGGTCAGCCATACGCGCCGTCTGCGCACCCTCAAGTCGGTCGATATCACGCTGCTCTGGCTCAACATCCTCTTCCTGATGACGATCGGCTTCATGCCGTTCGTCACTTCGGTCTTGAGCGAGAACGCTGGACGCGTGGCGACGACCCTCTATGCCGCGACCATGATCGTCGCCTCGCTTCTCTTGACCTTGCTCTGGCGCCACGCCGTCCGCCAGCAACATATCGACATGCCCAAGGGCGACAGGGCCATGGAACGGCTGCGCTCCCTGACCGTGCCGGGAGTCTTCGGATTGTCGATCGTCGTGGCGTGGTTTGCGCCGGACTATGCGCGCCAGACGTGGCTGCTGCTCATCCCCCTGCCGCTGATGAGCCGTTTCATCCGGCGGCGCGATGCCTGACCGCCTGGGCGCCGACGCCCGGGGCGCATGCGGAGCCAAAAAGCAAACCGCCGCCCGGTGGAGACCGGACGGCGGCGATGATGATCAGGACCCAGAACGCCTTAGAGGGGGGCGGGTTAAGGCGTTTTCGAGCGGGGACTCGGGATACCGCGCCCTGATCGCCTATACTAGTCACCCCGGAGGCGGCTGTCTGTGAACGGCGTCACAGACCTGTGGCCGAATCCCCCGCCGGCTTCAGCGAACGATGCTGACCAGCGTGTTTTCCTTGCCGTTTTCCTGCACCAGTTGATAGAAAATCTTGGCGTTGGACGGCTGCAGGCGGACGCAACCGTGCGAGGCGGGCCGCCCGAGTTGGCGCACCTCGGTCGTTCCGTGAACGGCGTAGCCGCCGTTGAAGAACACCGACCATGGCATCGGGGCGTTGTGATACTTCTTCGAGCGGTGGTGCGGCGACAGCCATTGCGCGTTCCACTGCCCCGTCGGCGTGCCATAGCCCCGACGTCCGGTCGAGACCTTGAACACATAGGACAGCTTCTCGTCGACGTAGACCGTCATGGTCTGCTCGGAGAGATCGATACGCGCCACCACGGCCGGCGCCACCGGTTCCGCGGGCTCCGCGGCCGGCTCTGCCGCCGCGGCGTTCGCCACGACCGCCGGTGCGTCCATCGAAGCCTTTGCCGGGGCCTCCGGCGGGGCGTCGACGGGCGTGACCGCCATCATCGGCGGGACGACGATGGCGAGTTCACCGGCGAGGGCCGTGCCGGCGCTCATGCTGGTGACCGCCGCCGCCACCGTGACCCCCAACATTCGCGCCGCACGCGGCCGGACGCCCCCGGCCGCTTGCTTGTTCGATGACATCGGCAGTCCCCTCAGCTTTAGCGGCTGACGACGATGGTCGTGCTGCCGTACGACTGGCTGATCAGCGAGTAGAGCTTCGCCGCATTGCTCGGATGCAACCGTACGCAGCCGTGCGAGGCGGGGGTCCCCAGGCGCCGGATCGAATGGGTGCCGTGGATGGCATAGCCGCCGAGGAAGAAGACCGAATGCGGCATCGGCGAATTGTCATATTTGCGCGAATACCACATGGGCTCCAGCCGCTGCGGCCGGAAGGTGCCGGTCGGCGTGACGTAGCCGCTGCGGGCGGTCGACACGGGCCAGACGTACTGCTGGGCGCCGTTGACGTAGACGTGCATTCTTTGTTCGGACAGCGAGATTCGCGCCACGATGGTCGACGCCATGGCAGGCGCAGCACTCAGCAGCGCGGCAACAGCCAACGCCCAGACAGTCTTCTTCATAGCTCCCAGCCCCTGTATGTTGCGCCGCAACGTGCGGTCGCAATGCTCCATAGTCTATAATGAAACTAGACTATCATGGGGACCGTGAACAACGTGTAACTTCACCGTGTTCGGCGGAATTTTGCAAAAATCTGGTAAATGAGTGGCGACAACACCTGTCCGCGCCGAAATCTTCGGCGTCCCGGCCGACAGGCAGCGGATGCGCAGTCCGCCGGCCGCATGCGCCCCCGGACCTCCGGGGGGCGCATGCCGGCGCCGGTTCAGCGGGTGACGACGATCCGTGTGCTGCCCCGCGATCCGCTGACCAGCGAATAGAGGGTCGCGGCGTTGCTCGGATGCAGCCGGACGCAGCCATGCGACGCCGGGCGGCCGAGCCGGCCCACGGCGTTGGTGCCATGGATGGCATAGCCGCCGAGGAAGAAGATCGAATGCGGCATCGGCGACATGTGATACTTGCGAGAATACCACATCGGCACCAGGCGCTGCGGCCGGAAGCTGCCGGTTGGCGTGACGTAGCCGCTGCGGGCGGTCGAGACGGGCCAGACATAGCGCTGGGCGCCGTTGACGTAGACGTGCATCCTCTGTTCGGACAAATCAATACGCGCCACGATGGTCGATGCCATCGCCGGCGCGGCCGAAAAAAGCGCGGCAATCGCCAGCGCCCAGACAGTCTTTCTCATTGATCCCAGCCCTTTTGTTGGCGCGGCCTCGCGCGACCGCGAATCCCTCCTCGTCCCAGCGGCCCAAGGCTAGACTATCGCGGCGACCGCGAACAACACCTAACCGGCTGAATCCCGCAGGCTCCTGGACAAAGTTGCGTGAATGGTAACCGCCGAGGGCATGTGGGTGATCGCCCGGCGCCCCGGCGGCAGCCGCAAAAATGCTGGATTCCGGGCGTTTGCAACCTTGCTGCGGCGGCTATATTGTGCCGCCGCGCTGCCGATCCGCCAGAACAACCGGCGACGCCGACGAGGTGAAATGACCGATATTTTCAAAGAGGTCGACGAGGATCTCCGCCGCGAACAGGCCAGGAAGCTGTGGGACCGCTACGGCCCCTTCGTCATCGGGCTGGCGATTCTCATCGTGGTGGCGACCGCCGGCTACAGGGGCTGGGAGTACTGGAAGGAGAAGCAGGCGCAGGCGACCGGCGACCGGTTCGTGGCCGCGCTCGACCTCGCCGCCAAGGGCGAGCACGAGCAGGCGATCGCCGCCCTCAAGGAGATCGAAAGCAACGGCAGCGGCAGTTATCCTGTCCTCGCCGGGTTCCGCGTCGCCTCCGAGTTGGCCGTGACCGGCAAGAAGCAGGATGCAATCACGGAGTATGACGCCATTGCCGCGCGCAGCGGCACCTCCGATGCGATCAAGGCGCTCGCCCGGCTGCGCGCCGCCGCGCTGCTGGTCGATTCGATCAGCCTCGCCGATCTCGAGAAGCGCCTCGGCGACCTCGCTGGCACCGGCAACGTCTGGCGCCATAACGCCCGCGAGCTGCTCGGCCTGGATGCGTGGCGCACCGGCGACTACGAGACGGCGCGCAAGTATTTCGACGAAATCGACCAGGACCAGGAAGCGCCGCAGGACCTGCGCCAGCGCGCCCAGATCATGCTTTCGCTGATCACTGCGCGCATCGGAGCGCCGCCGGCGCCCGCCAAGTCTTGAGCCGGGGCGGGGCACACACGGTCGCGGCCTGACGCCGGGACGAACACGGCCCTGCGGAGCTTGCTCGCCATGTCCATCAGCAGACGGCCGCTGCGCGTCGCCATCGTCGGCCGGCCCAATGTCGGCAAGTCGACGCTGTTCAACCGCCTGGTCGGCAAGCGCCTCGCGCTGGTCGATGACCTGCCGGGCGTCACCCGCGACCGGCGCGAAGGCGAGGCGCGCATCGGCGGGCTGAACTTCACCGCCATCGACACCGCCGGTCTCGACGAGGCGGCGCCCGAATTCGCTCGCCGGCCGCATGCGGGCGCAGACCGAGGCGGCGGTGCGCTCGGCCGACGTCAGCCTGTTCGTCGTCGATGCCCGCGCCGGGCTGACCCCGCTCGACCGCCATTTCGCGGAGTTTCTGCGCACCCTCGGCAAGCCCATCGTGCTGGTCGCCAACAAGGCGGAAAGCAACGCGGCCGCGGCCGGCGTGGTCGAGACCTATGCGCTGGGCTTCGGCGATCCGGTCGCCATTTCCGCCGAGCACGGCGAAGGTCTCGGCGACCTCTACGACGCCATCTTCGCCTTCGTCGGCGAAGAGCGGACGCCGACGAGCCGAGCGACGGCGAACTGGCCGGAGAGGCGGCGGAGGCCGCGCAGAAGCCGATCCGCGTTGCGGTCGTGGGCCGCCCGAACGCCGGCAAATCGACGCTGATCAACCGCATGATCGGCGAGGACCGGCTGCTCACCGGTCCGGAAGCGGGCATCACGCGCGATTCGATTGCCGTCGAATGGCGCTGGCGCGACCGCGATTTCCGCCTGTTCGATACCGCCGGCCTCAGGCGCAAGGCGCGCGTCGACGGCAAGCTGGAGAAGCTCGCCGTCGGCGACACGCTGCGCGCCGTCCAGTTCGCCGAAGTGGTGATCCTCGTTCTCGACGTCGGCCAGCCGTTCGAGAAGCAGGATCTGCAGATCGCCGACCTCATCGAGCGTGAAGGGCGCGCCATCGTCATCGCGCTCGACAAGTGGGACATGGTCGCCGCCCGCCAGCGCGCCTTGGCCGACCTGCGCGAGCGAGGCGGAGCGGCTGTTGCCGCAGATCGCGGGCGTCGCGCTGGTGCCGGTGTCGGGCGTCACCGGCGAGGGCATCGACCGGCTGATGGAGGCGGTGCTGAAGGCCAACGACCTGTGGAACCGGCGGGTATCCACCGCGCGGCTGAACCGCTGGCTGCCGGAGATCCTCGAACGTCACCCGCCGCCGGCGGTCGCCGGGCGGCGCGTCAAGCTGCGCTACCTGACCCAGGCCAAGGCGCGGCCGCCGACCTTTGTCGCCTTCTGCTCGCGGCCGGAAGCCTTGCCCGACGCCTGGCGGCGCTATCTGGTGAACGCTCTACGCGCGGATTTCGGCCTGCCCGGCGTGCCCATCCGCCTGACGCTGCGCAAGGGCGAGAACCCCTACGAGGGGCGCAAGCGCAAGAAGACGTGACCGCTCAGGGGAAGCGGATGGTCTCGCCGGTGGCGAATTCGAACACGACGTTGTTCTCGGTGAAACCGGGCGACAGCATGCGCACGATGTCCGGCACGACCACGTCGGGCCTCGCCAGCGTGTCGGGATCCTCGCCCGGCATGGCCTGTGCCCGCATGTGCGTGCGCAGCGCCCCGGGACTGAACAGATTGGCGCGCACGCTGGTCTTGGCGACCTCGGCGGCATAGGTGCGCACCAGCGCCTCGAGCGCCGCCTTGGTGACCGAATAGGATCCCCAGTAGGGGGCCAGCGATTTCGTGATGCCGCTGGTCATGAACAGCGCGCGGCCGGCGTCGGAGCGGCGCAGCAGCGGATCGAACGAGCGGATGAGGCGCCAGTTGGCCGTCAGGTTGACGGCCACCGCATTGTCCCAGACCTTCGGTTCCAGGTGGCCGAGCGGCGTCACCACGCCGAGCACGCCGGCGTTGCCGAAGAGGATGTCGAGCTTCCCCCAGCGTTCGTAGATGACGCCGCCGAGGCGGTCGATGCCGGCGAAATCCTTGAGGTCGAGCGGGACCAGGGTGGCACTGCCGCCCTTGGCGCGGATGGCGTCGTCGAGTTCTTCCAGCCCACCCGCGGTACGCGCCACCGCGACGACATGAGCGCCGGCTTCGGCGAGCCCCAGGGCCGCCGCGTAGCCGATGCCGCGCGACGCGCCGGTGACGACGGCGATGCGTCCTTCGAGATCGGCCATGGTTCTAGCCGGCGCCGGCGACGCGCGGAAAGAGGTGGATGTTGTCGGCCGTCTCGCGGTCGGTCAGCCGTGTCGGATAGGCGCCGGTGAAGCATGCGTCGCAGAATTGCGGCGCCGCGCCGTCGCGCTGAGCCGCGCCAACCGCACGATAGAGCCCGTCGATCGACACGAAGGCGAGGCTGTCCACCTTGATGAAGGAGGCCATCTCCTCGACCGACATGCGCGCCGCGATAAGCTGCGCTTCTTCCGGCGTGTCGACGCCGTAGAAGCAGGAATGCACCGTCGGCGGGCTGGCGATGCGCATATGGACCTCGGCGGCGCCGGCATCGCGGATCATCTTGACGATCTTCTGCGAGGTGGTGCCGCGCACGATCGAATTGTCGACCAGCACCACGCGTTTCCCCTCGAGCACATCGCGGTTGGCGTTGTGCTTGAGGCGGACGCCCATGTGGCGGATGGCGTCCGACGGCTCGATGAAGGTGCGGCCGATGTAGTGGTTGCGGATGATGCCGAGATCGAAGGGCAGTTCGGCCGCTTCGGCGTAGCCGATGGCGGCCGGCGTGCCGGAATCGGGCACCGGCACCACCAGGTCGGCGGTGGCCGGTCGCTCGCGGGCAAGCTCGGCGCCGATGCGCTTGCGGATCTCGTAGACCCCGCGCCCCTCGACCGAGGAATTGGGCCGGGCGAAATAGACGTATTCGAAGATGCAGA
The DNA here is from genome assembly GCA_963784605.1 of uncultured Alphaproteobacteria bacterium. Taxonomy (GTDB): domain Bacteria; phylum Pseudomonadota; class Alphaproteobacteria; order Rhizobiales; family Kaistiaceae; genus CAVSRC01. The sequence goes on along the minus strand of CAWARW010000011.1, from coordinate 103,687 downwards.
AGCGGCTCCTGGCCGGCGCAAAGGGGAACGAACTCTCGATCCCGTCCTCGGTCACGATGACCATCTCGCCGGGCTTCACGTCGCGCACGAAACGGGCGCCGATGATGTCGAGCGCGCAGGTCTCCGAGGCGAGAATGGTGGCGCCATCGAGGTCGCCGATCACCAGCGGGCGCACGCCCAGCACGTCGCGGCAGCCGATCATCTTCTTGGTCGACAGGCAGACCAGCGACCAGGCGCCCTCGATCTTCTGCAGGGCGTCGATCACGCGGTCGACGAGCAGGGTCCGGCTGGACGTCGCGATGAGATGCAGGATCACCTCGGTGTCCGAGGTCGACTGGAAGATCGAGCCGCGCCGCTGCAACTGGTCCTGCAGCGTCAGCGCGTTGGTCAGATTGCCGTTGTGGGCAACCGCGAAGCCGCCACCGGAGAACTGGGCGAAGAGCGGCTGAATGTTGTGCTCGATCGACCCGCCGTGGGTCGAATAGCGATTGTGGCCGATCGCGCGGTCGCCGGCGAGGGTGTTGACCACCTCCGGCCGGGTGAACGTATCGCCGACCAGGCCGACATGGCGTTCGGCATGGAAGCTGGTTCCGTCGAAGGAGACGATGCCCGAGGCTTCCTGGCCACGATGCTGCAGGGCATGCAGGCCGAGCACGGTGAGCGCCGCCGCGTCGGGATGGCCGAACACGCCGAAAACACCGCACTCTTCGCGCAGCTTGTCGTCGTCGAGAGGCTGCGTCGTCAGCTGGTCCATGGTCCGCTTTCCTGCGGCGTCAGTTGCCGCCGTTCTCGATCAGCCGGTTGAGCTGCTGCCGCGATGCATCGCTCGGGCCAGGGGCCGGGCCGTCGGGCGGCGAATCGTCCGGCGCCTGGGCTGCGTCGCCGCCGGAGCCGCCGCGATTGCCGAAGACCTTCTTCAGCGAGGCCTCCAGATCCTGCGGCAGCGCATCCATCAGCGAGGTGCCGAGCGCTTCTAAGATAGGCCGGCTCTTCGATTGCGCCACCCAGGCAGGCGTCGTCTGCGCCAGCCACAGGAAGAAGGCCAGCGCCACCACCATCAGCAGCAGGCCGCGCGCCGCCCCATAGAGGAAGCCGAGCCCGCGGTCGACCGCGCCGACGCGGCTGTCGAGAACGAAATCGGCGATCTTCATCGACAGGAAGCTGACGATGATCAGCGCCACCAGGAAGATGGCGGCCGCCGAGGCGACGGTCGCCGCCGTGTTGTTGTCGAGGAAGGATTTCACCAGCGGCAGCGGCAGCTTGTAGAGCAGATAGGCGGCCACCGCCGCGGCGGCCCAGGAGACCAGCGTCAGGACCTCGCGCACGAAGCCGCGCATCATGGCAAGCAGTGCCGAAATCAGCACAACCAACAGGACAATGGCGTCGAGGAGCGATGGCATGGTCTCACGGGATCAGCTGCAGCCGAGCAAGGCTCTAGCACGATTCTGGCGGCTTTTGTGCACGCCGGCATACCTACCGACAGGGCGCTCGCGCGCCCTGAATCAGCCTCTTCACATATCGGCACAAGCCATTGGGTTCAATGGCTTTCGTGTGGCCATGCACAGGGCTTCCAAGAGATTCGGCCGCTCAGTCGCGCGCCCTGGCCGTGGCGGCGATGGCCGCCACCAGCTCGGCGAGCGCGGTCACCGCGGATCCCGTCGTCACGCCGGCATCCTTGGTTTGCGGCAGTGTGGCGCGGGCAAAACCCAGCTTCTGCGCTTCCTTCAGCCGTGCCGCCGCATGGGGCACCGGACGCACGGCCCCCGACAGGCTGACCTCGCCGAAGTAGACCATATCGGGGGATAGCACGGCGCCGAGGCGCGAGGAGACCAGCGCCGCGGCGACGGCAAGGTCGGCAGCCGGCTCGGCGATCCGCAGGCCGCCGGCGACGTTGAGATAGACGTCGCAATCGCCGAGGCGCACGCCGCAATGGGCCTCCAGCACCGCCAGGATCATGGCCAGCCGGCCGGAATCCCAGCCGATCACCGCCCGCCGCGGCGTCCCCAGAGCGCTCGGCGCGACCAGCGCCTGGATCTCGACCAGCAGCGGCCGGGTGCCCTCCATGCCGGCGAAGACCGCGGCTCCGGGGGTGGCGGAATTGCGGTCGCCGAGGAACAGCTCGGACGGGTTGGCGACCTCGCCCAGGCCGGCGCCGGTCATTTCGAACACGCCGATTTCGTCGGTCGGGCCGAAGCGATTCTTGACCGCGCGCAGGATGCGGAAGTGGTGGCCGCCTTCGCCCTCGAAGTAGAGAACGCCATCGACCATGTGCTCGACCACGCGGGGGCCGGCGATCTGCCCGTCCTTGGTGACGTGGCCGACGAAGACGACCGCCGTGCCGGTCTGCTTGGCGTAGCGGATCAGCGCCTGCGCGGCGGCGCGCACCTGGGTGACGGTGCCGGGCGCCGAATCCGCCAGGTCCGTCCACAGCGTCTGAATGGAATCGACGATGAGCAGGGCCGGCGGCCGGTCGGTGGCGAGCGTCGCCAGGATGTCCTCGACGCTGGTTTCGGCGGCGAGCTTCACCGGCGCCTGCGTCAACGACAGACGTTCGGCGCGGAGCCGGATCTGGGCCACCGCCTCCTCGCCGGAAACGTAGACCACCGGTTGGCCGGTATTGGCGAGCGCGCCGGCCACCTGCAGCAGCAGGGTCGACTTGCCGATGCCCGGGTCGCCGCCGACCAGCAGCGTCGAGCCGCGCACGAAGCCGCCGCCGGTCACCCGGTCGAACTCGGCGATGCCCGAGCGGATGCGCGGCGCGTCGTCGCCGCCGCCGGCCAGCGAGGTCAGCGCTACCGGGCGGCCCTTGCCGAGCTTGCGCGCCGCCGGGCTCGCCCCGACGCCGCCACCGCCGCTTTCCTCGACCAGCGTGTTCCATTCGCCGCAGTCGTCGCACTTGCCCTGCCAGCGGGAGGAGACCGCGCCGCAGTTCTGGCAGACAAAACTGGTCTTCAGGCGGACGACGGACGCTCGGGCCACGGCACGCTCCATGAGAATGTTCGCATTATGTTCTCATGGATTCGGATCGGTGGCAATGGCGGAACCGGCGGCGCCCGCCGCCGTGTTTCTCGCCGGATGGCGTCTGTGGCGTCATTCCCGCTGGCCCGCACGCAGCGAGGCGCGCGGGCCAGCCAGCGCAGAAGAGAAGGGGCCCCGGGCCTAACGGCGGCGCAGGCGCGACTGGGTGCGCAGCGTCACCGGCTGGTAGCGCATCTCCGGCCGGTTGCGGGCGCGCAGCCTGGGCGCGATCTCCCAGGCCAGCGGAGCTGCGACAATGAGGCTGGCAACAGCCGCTACGGGAATCCACACGGCGGCTCCGGATCGCGACGCCATCAGCGCGATGATGAGGCCGGCGCCGAAAAGCACGGCGTTGGTCATCATGTAGACCAGCATGGCAATGGCGGCACGCGTCTTGGTCCTCGGATTCATGACATCGGCTCCTTCCCGAGTGCAGATGTGCCGAGGGAACGCCGATCATGCGCTTCCGGTTCCGCCTCGTCCCTCCCGCCGGGAGGAGGAGGCGGAGCCGTCGGCCGCAGGACGAGCGAGAAATGCTGCGCGTTACCCCATGCCCGCGCCTTGGGCGGGTTTGTCTCAACCGCCGCCGACGTAGATCCGCTGGAAGCGGTGGCCGAGGCCGGTCAGCAGCTCGTAGCCGATGGTCCCGGCGTGGCGGGCGACCTCGTCCACCGGGATGTGCCGGCCGAACATCTCCACCCAGTCGCCGCGCACGACGCCGGGGATGTTGGTCACGTCGATCGTGATCAGGTCCATCGATACGCGCCCGACCAGCGGCGCCCGCTGGCCGCGAATCCACACCCAGGCACCGGCGTGCTCGTTGGAAGCGCTGGCCAACCGGTGATAGCCGTCGGCATAGCCGATGGAGAGGGTGGCGAGGCGGGCATTCATCTTGACGCTTTGCGTCGCCCCGTAGCCGACCGTCTCGCCGTCGTCGGCCTCGCGCACCGCCAGCACCCGCGCTTCCAGGGTCGCCACCGCGCGCATCGGGTTGGTCACGCCCTGCACGGCGACGCCGCCATAAAGCGCGATGCCCGGCCGCACCAGGTCGAAGTGATAGTCCGGGCCGAGGAAGACGCCGGCGGAATTGGCCAGCGACGCCGGCAGGTCGGGGAACTGCGCCCGCACCTCGCGGAAGAGGGCGAGCTGGCGGCGGTTCATGGAATTGTCGGGCGTGTCGGCGCAGGCGAGGTGCGAGATGACGAGGTCCGGCGCCAGCGTGGCGAGCAGCCGCGTGTTGCGGCGGAGGTCGAGGGCCTCGTGCAGTGTCAGGCCGAGGCGGTTCATGCCGGTGTCGACATGGATCGCGGCGCCGGTCGTGCCGCCCGCCTTGCGGAAGGCGAGCCACTCCTCGATTTCCGGCGACGAGCCGAGCACCGGGCGGATATCGGCGCGGGCGTAGGCGTCGGCCCCGCCGATGAGCCCGTTGAGAACGTAGATGACCGCCCCGGGAAGGACGGCACGCAGCCGCCGTCCTTCCTCGGGAAGGGCGACGAAGAACGTGGTGCAGCCGGCTGCCGCCAGCGCGCGCGCTGCCGGTTCGAGGCCGATGCCATAGCCGTCGCCCTTGACCACCGCGGCGGTGGCATGGCCGCCGCCGGCCACGTGGTCGGCGAGCGCCTTCCAGTTGGCGCTGAGGGCGACGAGATCGACAGTCAGGCGGCCGCCAGCGGGAAACGATTCAGACGAAGAGCCCATGAGCGCAGCATATAGGGATTTCGCAGAAAGGGCGCACGTGCAGAGCGGCCGTTCGTCGTTCTGCACAAGTCATGGGCGGCGGCGCCGAAAGTTGCGGCGTGACAGGTCCATTGCTGCAACGCAGCATATACCGCGAGGGAGGATGATTCGTTCTCTGGAGTGAGGACCATGAATCATCGCCGCATGCGCCGCCTGGGCGGCGTCTTCCTGGCCAGTTTCGTCGCCATCTCGTTCACAGCCGTCGCCAAGGCCGACGATCGCCACGCCTGGTTTCAGGGCCTGACCATGCCGGGCACGCTCATCCCGTGCTGCGACATCTCCGATTGCCGGCGGACCAAGGCCGATTGGCGCAATGGGCAGTGGTGGGCGACGGTCGACGGCCAATGGACCCCGATCCCGCCCGGAAAGGAGCTGACCAAGCGCTCGATCGACGGCGATGCCTATGTCTGCGCCAGCCCCAACCACTACGTCTACTGCTTCATCAAGCCCGACCTGGTGATGTAGCCGGACGGGGTCAGAGACCGGACGCCCTCTCCTCAGGGAGGGGGCGTGTGCTTGCCACACGACTGCCGAGCGCGCTTGGAACCTGGGCGCCGGTTGCCCTAAAGCGGCTCGCCGGCCACCGCCTTGGCGTAGCGGTCCATCAGCAGGGGCCAGCCGCCTTCCTTGACGCTCATCTGCTGGCGATATTTCTCCCAGCCGGCGCCGTGGCGGGGGAAGTCGCGGTGCACGAGCACCACCTCGGTCTTGCCGCTCTCCTGCCCGACGAAGCGCACGTCGACCCGGCTGGCGCCGGCTTCGTTATCGATGACGTGGCGGTCCGGCGAGATCTGCCAGGCGATTACCAGGTGGCTCGGCCGGAAGTAGGAAAGCACCGTGCCCCACACGGTCTCGCCGCCCGCCTTGTCGCGCTCGATGGCGCGGCCGTTCATCTTCGGCTCGATCAGGATCTCGGCGAGATTGTCGCCGGCGAAGGTGTATTTCGCCGGCCACCATTTCCCGAACTCGTCGACGAACACGGCGAACGCCCGGTCCGGCGGCGCATCCACAGTGCGGCTGACGACGAGCAGTTCCTTGACGCTGCTCGCCTGGTCGCCGCCGCCGCTGTCGTCCTTGTTGCCGAACAGCCACTTGAACATGCAGGCACTCCTTTTCCTGCCGGCATCCTACAGGAATTGGTCCGGGGAGGGCACACGACGGCCGGCGCTGCTCACAAAAGATGCATCATGCCGCACCGGTCAACCGCCGGGCAGGCGCGGAGGCGGATCAGCCCTCGAACGGCACCGGATAGGAGCCGTCCGCGGCGAGATTGGAGAAGCGGGTGACCGCGTCCTCGAAGTGCAGGCGCACGGTGCCCGTCGGTCCGTGGCGCTGCTTGCCGATGATGACCTCGGCGATGCCGTGGACCTTGCCCATCTCGTCCTGCCACTTGAAGTATTCCTCGGTGCCCGGCTTCGGCTCCTGGTTCTTCAGGTAGTACTCCTCGCGGAAGATGAAGAGCACCACGTCGGCGTCCTGCTCGATGGAGCCGGATTCGCGAAGGTCGGAAAGCTGCGGGTGCTTGTCCTCGCGCTGCTCCACCTGGCGCGACAGCTGCGACAGGGCGAGGATCGGCACCTGCAGCTCCTTGGCCAGCGCCTTCAGCGTCGTGGTGATTTCGGTGATTTCCTGCACGCGGTTCTCGGATGAGCGTCGCGAGGTGCCGGCGAGCAGCTGGATATAGTCGACGATCAGCAGATCGAGACCGCGCTGGCGCTTGAGCCGCCGGGCGCGGGCGGCGAGCTGCGCGATGGTCAGGCCGCCGGTCTGGTCGATGTAGAAGGGGATGCGCTGCATCTCGCGAGCCGCCTCGACGATGCGCGCGAAGTCGCTCTCGTCGATGCGCCCGCGGCGGATATTGGCCGAGGACACGCCGGATTGCTCGGCGATGATGCGGGTGGCCAGCTGCTCGGCCGACATTTCCAGCGAGAACAAGCCGACGATGCCGCCATCGACCGTCTTCATCGAGCCGTCGGGCTGCAACTCGCCGCGCCACGCCTTGGCGATGTTGAAGCCGATATTGGTGGCAAGCGCCGATTTGCCCATGCCGGGGCGGCCGGCGACGATGATGAGATCCGAGGCCTGCAGCCCGCCCAGCAGCCGGTCGAGATCGTCGAGGCCGGTGGCCTGTCCCGACAGATGGCCATCGCGCTTGTAGGCGGCGCTGGCGAGGTCGATGGCGCTGGTCAGCGCCGTGTCGAAGGACTGGAAGCCGGCGCCGTACTGGCCCTTCTCGGCAAGGTCGAAGAGCTGCTTCTCGGCCTCCTCGATCTGTACGCCGGGGGTCTGCTCCACGGTTGCATCGTAGGCGACGTTGACCATGTCCTCGCCGATGCCGATGAGGGCGCGGCGAAGCGCCAGATCGTAGATCGTGCGCCCGTAATCCTCGGCATTGATGATGGTGGTCGCCTCCGCCGCGAGGCGGGCGAGGTAGGTGGCGAGATTGATGTCGCCGATGGCCAGATCGGTCGGCAGGAAGGTCTTGATGGTGACCGGCGTGGCGACCTTGTTGGCGCGGATGAGCTGCCCGGCGACCTCGAAGATCGCCCTGTGCACCGGCTCGAAGAAGTGCTGAGGCTCGAGGAAGTCGGATACCCGGTAAAAGGCTTCGTTGTTGACCAGCATGGCGCCGAGCAGCGCCTGTTCCGCCTCAACGTTCTGTGGCGCGGTACGATAGGTCTCGTTGGTCGTGTTGTCGGCGACCGCGCGAACCGCAAATGCCATCTTGCTGTCTGTCCTTCAGTCTGCAGCGACCCCGAATCGTCGCCTTCTCCGGTGTCTGCCGGCGACTCTGCCTACGATACGAGGGTACGGGTCCCAGCCCCTGCGGGACCCGAAGAAGACGGCGTTTGCCGCTTGCGTCTTCATCCTCTGTTTACCACGTGCCGGACACGCGCATAGCGATCTCTGGGCGTGGCTCACTCATTCCCCGCAAATCCACAAGCGTCGAAGGCAGCAGTTGCGACTCACCGGTACGCTGATGCAGCGAACCACGAGCCGATGATTCGGAGTCAGAAAAAGGGCGGGTCCGGGGCCGCCCTTTTTCCGGCATGGCAGAGCGGCTACGCGGCTGCCTTGCCCTCATGGTCGAGCGCGCTGAATTCGGCGTCGCTGAGCTTGATGTCCGCCGCCGCGACGTTCTCCTCGAGGTGGGCGACCTTCGAGGTGCCGGGGATCGGCAGCATGACCGGGCTGCGCCTGAGCAGCCAGGCAAGCGCAATCTCCGAAGAGGTGACCTTGTGGGTCTTGGCGATCGCTTCGAGGTGCGATCCCGCCAGGTGACCGGTGCTGAGCGGCGCCCACGGGATGAAGCCGATCCCTTCGGTCGTGCAGTAATCGAGCACGTCCTCGCTGTGCCGATCGAACAGGTTGTAGCGGTTCTGCACGGTCGCCACCGGGAAGAACTCAGCCGCCGCCTTCATCTCCTCGACCGTGACCTCGCTCAGGCCGGCATAGCGGATGACGCGGTCGTCGATCAGCGATTTGATGGCGGCGAACTGCTCGTCGCGCGGGACCTTCGCATCGATGCGGTGGAGCTGCCACAGGTCGATGGTCTCGACGCCGAGGCGCCGGCGGCTGAGATGGGCCTGCTGGATGAGGTATTCCGGGCGGCCGACGGGCACCCAGCGATCGGGGCCGAGGCGCGTCAGCCCGCCCTTGGTGGCGACGACCATGCCGGCCGGGTAGGGGGCCAGCGCTTCGTGGATCAGCTCTTCCGAGACGTCCGGGCCGTAGGCATCGGCGGTGTCGATGAAGTTGACGCCGACGGCGGGCAGTCGCTTGAGGGTGCGGATGGCTTCCGGCCGGTCTGCCGGCTCACCCCAGATTCCGCGGCCGGTGATGCGCATGGCGCCAAAGCCGAGGCGATTGACCGCGAGCTCGCCGCCGATCTTGAAGGTGCCGGCATGCGCTGCATTGGGTGTGGACATGATGCATATCCTGGACTGGACCTGTGACCCCCGAGGAGCGGGGCACACAGAAAATGGAGGGGTTCGGAGAACCTCGCTTATTTGGTGGCCGGATTGAAGAGGTAAAGTCGGGCGCCGGGCAAACGCTGCGGGCGCGGCATTTTGGCCCCCGCACGAAAAAGGGCGGGCCGAGGCCCGCCCCTGGAAAACCGCGGACGAGGCTCAGAGCTTGATGCGGTAGTTGTCGAAGCCGCCTTCGCCGGGGCCGGCCAGCTCGATGCCCTTGACGTCGGCGAGGTGGTCCTTGGCCTTCGGCCCCGACGGGAAGATGACCGAGGCGCCGGCAACCGGCGCCAGCGACCAGTTCCCGTCCGCCTTGGGGTCGATGGTGCCCTTCTCGACGATATAGCGCACGATGATGTCGCGGTTGGTGTCGGGGGCCACGAAGACGATGACGTTGTCGTTGATGTCGGGGAAGTTGCCGCCGCCGCCGGCGCGGTAATTGTTGGTGGCGACGATGAACTTCTGCGCCGGATCGATCGGCTTGCCGTCGAACTGGAGATCGACGATGCGGTTCGCCGTCGAATTCATGACGGCGCCCTTGGGGTCGTATTTCGCTGGCTGCGAGACGTCGATCTTGTAGGTGACCCCGTCGATGACGTCGAAATTGTAGCTCGGGAAATCGAGGTTGATCAGCGGCTGGTCGGCCTTGCCCGGCTGCGATCTGGTTGAAGATGCCGGCCGACATCTCCAGCCATTCCTTCACCTGTGCGCCGGTGATCTCCACCGCGCGCACCGTGTTCGGGTAGAGGTAGAGGTCCGAGACGTTCTTGATGGCGACCTCGCCGACCGGAACGTCGGTGTAGTAGTCCGGCCCGCCGCGCCCGCCGGCCTTGAACGGCGCCGCCGCCGAGAGGATCGGCAGACCCTCCCACTTGGTGCCCTTCATCATCTGGGCGATGTACCAGGTCTGCGCGTTGCTCACGATCTGCACGGACGGGTCGTCGGCGACCAGAGCGAAGTAGCTGTAGAGCGGCGCCGCGGTCTTGCCGACCGGGCGGCGGACATAGGCGAGCGTCGCCTCGTGGTCGGCCTTCAGCGCATCGTCGATCTTTTCGTAGTCGGCGACGGTAGCCACGATCTTGCCGTCCTTGCGCTGGTAGATCGGGCGCGCCTCGGAGGTGGCCGAGACCACCTGCCATGCGTTGCCGTCGCGTTCGAGCAACAGGTCGATGAGGCCCATGTGCGAGCCCCAGAAGCCGCCCATCACCGCTGGCTTGCCCATCAGCGTGCCGGCCTTGTTGTCGACGCCGTCGAGGTTGTCGAATGACGGGCCGCCGGGGAAGACCAGATGCTGGTGGCCGGTGAAGATGGCGTCGAGGCCGTCGATGTCGCCGAGGTACAGCGAGGCGTTCTCCATCAGGTCGGTCTTGTTGGCGTCGATGCCGGAGTGGGACAGCGCGATGACGATGTCGGCGCCGGCTTCCTTGATCTCCGGCACCCACGCCTTGGCCGCCTCGACGATGTCGCGGGTCATGACGTTGCCGACGAGGTTCTTCGAGTCCCAGATCATGATCTGCGGCGGCACGAAGCCGATGATGCCGATCTTGATCGGGTAGTCCTTGCCGTCGCCGTCCGTCACCGTCTTGTCGAGGATCATGTAGGGCTTGGCATAGAGCTCGTCGTCGCGCGGGTCGGAGGCGAGCACGGTGCCGCGGATGAGGTTGGCGCAGACGAAGGGGAAGTTGGCGCCGGCGATCACCTTGTCGAAGAACGGCAGGCCGTAGTTGAACTCGTGGTTGCCGAAGGTCGAGCACTCGTAGCCGAGCAGGTTCATGCCCTTCATGATCGGGTGGACGTCGCCGTCCTTCATGCCCTTCTCATAGGCGATGTAGTCGCCCATCGGGCTGCCCTGCAGGAGGTCGCCGTTGTCGATCAGCATCGAGTTGGTCGCCTCGGCGCGGATCGACCGGATGATGGTGGCGGTGCGCGCCAGGCCCATCGTGTCGTTGGGCTTGTCGGCGTAGTAGTCGTAGGGCAGCAGGTTCACGTGGATGTCCGTCGTCTCCATGATGCGCAGATGCGCCTGGCCGGCGGCGGCGAACGCCGAATAGGGATGCATGACAGCCAGTGCGCCGAAGGCACTGGATCCCAGCAGGAACCGGCGACGGTCGATTGATACGGACATCGGTTTGAGCCTCCTCGCGTTTGAAGACGGCCGCCGTGGACGGCGTTGACGGAACGCCTGTCGGCCGACGGTGCCCGACGGTGACTTTGCACCCGCCGAGGGATCGGTCAAAGCCGATTTTGGCGGGCGCGTCGGACGTTTCCGGGGGCGTTGTCTGGCAGCGTTCGGTGACGCGGTCGTGACGGGCGCGGCACCCTTGCCGCGGCCGATGCCGGCGGAAACCGCCGTCTGCTCTGATTCAGGCCAACCCTTGGCATTTTTGACAGAGAATTAAAGAATTGAAAGGAGTTGGCGGCGTATCTGGAGGAGGCCAAGGAGACCCAGACGGCCATGATCGATCATCCCCGGACTTCCGCCGAGGCCATCGACAGCGTACAGGCGCTGCAAGTGATTATCGACGTCCTGGCGACCCCGGTCTTCGTCAAGGATCGCGACCATCGATGGGTGCTGGTGAACCAGGCACTGTGCGAGTTCTTGGGACGTTCGCGCCAGGAACTCATTGGCAAGTCGGACCATGACTTCCTGCCGCACGAACAGGCCGACGTCTTTTGGGCAAAGGACGACCTCGTCTTCACCACGGGCGAGGAAAATGAAAACGAGGAGGTGATCACCGACCCGAGCGGAGAGATGCGGACGATCGTCACCCGCAAGCGGCTGATCCACGCCGGCGGCTTGCCGCTGCTGGTCGCGGTCATCACCGACATCACGGCGTTCCGCGAGGCGGAGAAGCACGGCCGCTACCTGACCCACCACGATATGCTGAGCGGCCTCGCCAATCGCGTCCTTCTGGGCGAGCGCCTCGACGGCGCATTTGCCGATCCGGCGGCGCGTGGCAAGCGCTGCAGCGCCCTCATCATCGATCTCGACCGCTTCAAGCGGGTGAACGATGTCTACGGTCATGCCGCGGGCGACGAGTTGATCCGCCAGTTTGCCAAGCGGCTCACCGCGGCGGTCTCCGGCAGCGAGCTGGTGGCGCGCATTGGCGGCGACGAGTTCGCCATCGTTGTGCTCGACGGCCGGTTGCCGGATGCCGCCGACGGCCTTTGCAGCCGTATCCTGGAAATCGCGCGCGCTCCCGTTCGACGTTGCCGGGGCCACCGTCCATATCGGCGCGTCGATCGGCGTCGCCTCCGTCCGCATCGGCGAAGCCAGCCGCTGCGAGTTGATGCGCCGGGCCGACGTCGCGCTCTACGGCGCCAAGACGGCGGGGCGCGATTGCTACCGCGTGTACGATGCCACGATCGATCAGGGGAGGGTCGCCCGCCTCACGCTCGAGGAGGATCTGCGCGCCGCGATCGCCGCCGGAAAGGACATGGTGGTCCACTACCAGCCGCTCTACAGCGGCGACGTGATCACCGGCCTCGAGGCTCTCGTTCGCTGGCAGCATCCGCGGCGCGGCCTGATCCCGCCGGCAGCTTTCGTGCCCATCGCCGAGGAAACCGGCCTCATCCTGGCGCTCGGCGACCTGGTCCTGGACCAGGCATGTGCCGCGCTCGCCCCTGGCCGCACGTCACCCTGGCACTCAACATTTCGGCCGTGCAGTTGCGCGATCCCAACCTTGCCATGCGGATCATGCGCGGGCTTGCCGCTCATGGCATTCCGCCGGCGCGCGTCGAACTGGAGGTCACCGAAACCACCTTGCTCAATCATGACGGCACGGCCGACGCCAACCTCGCGGCGCTGCGCGGAGCCGGGTTCCGCATTGCGCTCGACGACTTCGGCACCGGCTATTCGAGCCTCAGCTACCTGCAAGACCTCAAGGTCGACACCGTCAAGATCGACCAGTCCTTCGTCAGCCACCTCGGCCAATCGTCGGACTCCGCTCCGATCATCCAGGCGATCGTGCATCTTGCACGCATCCTCAAGCTCAAGGTGGTCGCCGAGGGCGTCGAGACCGATGCCCAGCGCCGGTTCCTCATCGATGCCGGCTGTTCCAGCCTGCAGGGCTTCCTCCTGTCGCCGCCGTTGCCCGCGGCGGAGATCACCGCCCTGCTTGCCACCTCCGGCGAGAGCCGGCCCACCGGCAGGCAGGACGCCGCCTGAGCTGGGTTGGCCCGCGCCAGGCGTAGCAACGGGCCCGGCGGTGACGAGCGCCCGGCGGCCGCGATGGAACCTGTCGGCCGGTGGCAGGTTGGCAGGGGAATGGACAAGGACGCAGCCTTCAGCGGCGAACAAGCCGCGCCCGCGTTCAGCTACGGGCGGGACCGCGGCCGCGCGGCGACGGCGCCCCATCACATCGACTGGAACGGCTGGAAAGACATCCTCTGGCGCGTCTGGCACGAATTCAACCGCGACCGGGTGATGCTGGTCGCCGCCGGCGCCACCTTCTACCTGCTGCTCGCCGCATTCCCGGCGATGGCGGTGCTGGTCTCGCTGTTCGGTCTGGTCGGCGACCCGACGCGCATCGCGGCCCAGCTCAACTTGCTCTCCGGCGTCCTGCCGCCGTCGGCCATCGCCTTCATCACCGGCCAGCTCAACAGCCTCGCGGAGCAGAACCACGCGGCGCTGACCTTCGGCTTCGCCTTCAGTTTCGTCGTCGCCCTGTGGAGCGCCAACAGTGGCGTCAAGACGCTGTTCGAGGCGATGAACGTCGCCTACGAAGAGACCGAGAAGCGCTCCTTCGTGCGCCTCAACCTGGTGGCGCTGGTCTTCACCCTCGGTACCATGGCCGTGGGCAGCGTCTTCGTCTTCGCCATCGGCGTGGTGCCGGCCGTCCTCGCGCTTGTCGGCCTCGGCAGCGCCACCGAATGGATCATCTCCGCGGCCCGCTGGCCGGTGCTGTTCGTTGTGGCGGCGGTCGCCATCTCCATCCTCTACCGCTACGGCCCCAGCCGCGAGCCCGCCAAATGGCGCTGGATTACCTGGGGCGGCGCGTTTGCCACCGCCCTGTGGCTGGTCACTGCCATGGCCTTCTCCTGGTACCTGTCGAATTTCGCCAACTACAACGCCACCTACGGCTCGCTCGGCGCCATGGTCGGCTTCCTGATGTGGACCTGGGTGTCGATGCTGGTGCTCATCATGGGCGCCGAGCTGGATGCCGAGGCGGAGCACCAGACGGCGGTGGATTCCACGACCGGACCGGCCAAGCCCATGGGCGAGCGCGGCGCCACGATGGCCGATACGCTCGGCCGGCAGCGCGGCTCGCCGCCCGGGGCATCGCGGCGGGAGGCGCCGACGGCGTCCGTGGAACGGCGCGCCGTGACCGACATGACCGGTCCGGTTACCGCGCTGGCATGCGCGGCGATGGCGTTGGCCGCCGGCTGGTACTGGGCGCAGCGGGAACGCGGCAGGCGGTGACTTTCGCCGGCCGTACTGGTCGCGGGCGCGTTTCTTCCCATAATAGTGCGAACGGCGGCGGAGCTTCCCGGCCCCGGCATCTCGAACATTGCGTCGTGAGGGGGCGGTCCCATGAGCGACAAAGACACGACCACCAAGCCACGCACGCGAACCCGGACGAAGGTCGAGCGGCCGCGCCTGCACAAGGTCATCCTGGTTAATGACGACTACACGCCGCGAGAGTTCGTCGTCACGGTGCTGAAGGCGGTGTTCCGCATCACCGAGGACCAGGCCTACCGAGTGATGATCACCGCCCACCGCAGGGGCGTGTGCGTGGTCGCCGTCTACACCAAGGACATCGCCGAGACCAAGGCGACGGAGGGGACGGAGGCCGGCAAGAGCGCCGGTTATCCGCTCCAGTTCACGACCGAGCCGGAAGAATAGGCGGCTCCCGCCCGTCCGCGCTGCGCGCGCAGCCGCCGGCCCGCGTCCGCGTCGGGCTCCGGACTGGCAGTGGAGTGGCGGTTTCTCGGCCGTTTCGCGGGGGCCGCTCCATCAACGATTTATCGAATTGGTAAGAGATTCGGCCCAGCTTGCCGGGGTATCTGGCGAGACGGAAGCGCGCCGGTGCGAATTCCTCATGAGCGTGCGGGAGATGCTGCGTGCGGGAATGGCTGCATAGTCTGTCGGAGCGCGCCCTCGGGTCATTTGTTGCACCGGCCCGGCTTTCCAAGATTTCTGGCGATCTTTGTCGTTATCGTGAGCCTGCTGGCGAGTGCCCGGTTCGTGTATTCCACGGGTGGCGTGCAATACGCGACGTTGCACATTTTGTACTTGCCGATAATCTTCGCGGCGCTGGTTTTTGGAGCGCCCGGCGGCATTTTGGCGGGCGCCTGCGCCGGCCTGGTGATCGGTCCCTACATGCCGCTCGATGCGCTCACCGGTGAATCCCAAAATCTTGCCAATTGGCTCTACCGCGCCGCTTTCTTCTGTCTGATCGGTGGCTTCGTCGGCGTTGGTGTCGGCATCCTGCGCCGACATTTGACGACCCTCGATTGGCTGAATGAGCACGACGCGCCGACCGGGTTGCTCAATCGGACGGGCCTCCTCAGCGCACTCCGGCGAATGATCCAGCTGGAAGGCGGCCGAGCCCGGCCCTTCCTGGTCATCGCGCATCTGAACAATTTCCTCGACATCCAGAACACCTTCGGTTCGGCGTTCGCCGATGAACTGCTCGAGCAGATCTGCGCACGCGGACGCTCTCTGCTGCCGCCCGACCTGCCGATGGCGGTTATCCAGCCGGACCGCCTCGCGGTGGCGTTCAGAAGCAACCTGGAATCGCAGCAGTTCCGCGCCGAGATGGAGGCCGAATTTCGCGCGCCCTACGTGATCGAAGGCGTGCCGATTCACGTCGACGTCGTGATCGGTGCGGCGGAATTCGCAACACAGGCGCGAACCGGCGAGGAACTCCTGCAGAACGCCAGCATCGCGATGCACATCGCCGCCGGCCGTATGCGTCCCTTCCATCTCTATGAAAGTGCAACCGACCTCACGAGCCGCGACAACCTGCTCCTGCTTGGCAGAATCCCGGCCGCGCTCGCCAACAACGAATTCGTCATTTGGCATCAGGCCAAGCTGTCGCTGGAAACCGGCGAGGTGTGCGGCACCGAGGCGCTGCTGAGGTGGCGCCATCCCGATCGTGGCATGGTCTTGCCAGGCCATTTCATCCCCCAGGCGGAGAGATCAATTCTCATCAACGACCTGACGCAGTGGGTCATCAAGGCGGCGCTGGCAGACATGGCGGCGTGGAAAGCGCGCGGGCACGTGTTGAGCATCGCGATCAATCTGTCGGTTCGCAATCTGCGCGACCGGACCTTGTTCGAGACGCTGGATGAGACGGTATCGCTGCACGGCATCGATCCGCAACTGGTCGAGCTTGAGATCACCGAGAGCGCGGTCATGGACGACTTCGACCTTTTCGCGCAGCTCGTCTCGCGCCTGCGCGACCGTGGCTACCGGGTGTCGATAGACGACTTCGGTGTCGGGCACTCCTCGCTCGCCTATCTCAAGAAACTGCCGGTCTGCGCGCTGAAGATCGACCAGAGTTTCGTGAAGCGGCTGGCCTACGACCTCGACGATCAGAAGATCGTGCGGACGATCCTCGGCCTGGCCAAGGCGCTGGACCTCGAAACCGTCGCCGAAGGCATCGAGGATGCCGCCGCACTGGCGCTGTTGCGTGACTGGGGATGCACCTTCGGGCAGGGCTTCTACATTCATCGGCCAGCCCCCTACGCCGACTTCCTGACCTGGATGGAGGGGCAGCGGGCCCGGCTGATCGCCTGAAATTGCCTCTCGGTCAACCGACCTGTCGCTCGCCGAGCACCGCTTCGAAGGCGCGGCTCGCCTTGGTCCGGTAGCGCTCCTTGTGGCGGAGCAGCCGGAAGGCGCGTTCGGGGATGGCGAACGGTGCCTGCACCAGCCGCCCCGCCGCGAGATAGGCGGCGACCACCAGCTCCGATACCACCGTCGCGCCACCGCCAAGCTCGACCGCCGAGCGCACCGCCTCGTTGGATGGCAGTTCGAGGGCGACCGTGAGCGCGGCGGGGTCGATCCCCGCCCGCCGCAGCACCGCCTCGAAGGCCGAGCGCGTGCCCGACCCCGGCTCGCGCAGCACCCACGGCATGGTCTGCAGTTCCTCCGGCGGCAGCGCCTCGCGGCGCGCCCACGGGTGGCCCGGCGCCACCACGACGACCAGCCGGTCGCGCGCCACCATGACCGCGGACAGGGCCGGCGCGTCGATCTCGCCCTCGACCAGCCCAAGCTCGGCGCTGCCGTCGATGACCGCCCGGGTGACCGTCTCGGTGTTGCCGATCGACAGGCGCAGGTCGATGCCCGGATGGGCGCCATGGAAGCGCACGACCCGCGCTGGCAGCCAGTAGCTGGCGATGGTCTGGCTGGCCTGAACGGAGAGCGAGCCGCGCCTCAGACCGCCCAGCTCCGACAGCACCAGTTCCGCTGCCGCGGCCCGCGTCACGGTCGCCCGTGCCTCATCGAGGAAGATCCGCCCCACCTCGGTCAGTTCGATGCGGCGGCCGACCCGGTGGAAGAGGGCGGCACCGTAGCGGTCCTCCAGTACGCGCACGGCCGAGCTGACCGCCGAGGGCGTCAGGTGGAGCGCGGCGGCGGCCCGGGTCAGGTGCTCGCGTTCGGCGACGGCGATGAAGATGCGAAGCTGGTCGAGGGTCATGCGTTTCATTCGATTTGATCGAACGAAACATAGCATGAATTTCGATGGATTGAACGAATGGCTCTCGGCCATTCTGCGGCTTCCTTCAAGCGGAGCCGTCCATGCCGTCCACGCGATTTCCCGCGCGCATCCTTCCCCTGTTGCCCGGTACCGCCCTGAGCATCGCCGTCACCCTCGCGGCCGTCGGTCTCGAGCGGGCCGAGGCCCACCTGTTCGGGCGTGCCTGGCTGGAGAGCCTGGTGCTGGCGATCCTGATCGGGACCGCCGTGCGCACGCTGCTCAGGCCCGACGACCGCTTCAGCCTCGGCATCCGCTTCAGCGCCAAGACGCTGCTTGAGATCGCCGTCGTGCTGCTCGGCGCCTCGGTCAGCGCGCGGGCGGTGATGGCGGCCGGGCCGATGCTGCTCTTCGGCATCGTCGGCGTCGTCGTGGTCGCCATCACGGCCAGCTATGGGATCGGCCGGGCGCTGGGACTCGAGCACAAGCTGGCGACGCTGGTCGCCTGCGGCAACTCGATCTGCGGCAACTCGGCGATCGTCGCCGCCGCCCCGGTCATCGGCGCCACCGCCGGCGATGTCGCCGCCGCCATCGCCTTCACCGCGGTGCTCGGCGTCGTCGTCGTGCTGCTGCTACCGGCACTGGTGCCGCTGCTCCACCTTTCCCAGACGCAATACGGCGTCCTCGCCGGCCTGACGGTCTATGCCGTGCCGCAGGTCATCGCCGCCACCGCGCCGGTCGCCACCCTCAGCGTCCACGTCGGCACGCTGGTCAAGCTCGTCCGCGTGCTCATGCTGGGGCCGGTGGTGCTCGCGCTGTCGCTCGGCCGCCGGCAGGCCGACGGCCGCCGGCCGAGCCTCGGCCAGATGGTGCCGCTGTTCGTCGTCGGCTTCCTGGCGCTGGTGATGCTTCGTTCCGCTGGCGCCATTCCACCGGCCGTGCTCGGGCCAACGGCAACCGTCGCCACGTGGCTGACCATCGTCTCGATGGCGGCCCTCGGGCTCGGCGTCGACGTGCGCAGCGTCGCCAGCGCCGGCGGACGGGTGACCGCCGCGGCGACGCTCTCGCTGCTGACGCTGGGCGCGATCAGCGTGCTGCTCATATGGACGCTGAACCTGGCGTGATTGCCGGCCTCATGCCCGGGGGGAGGGCGGCCATCGCCTCCGGCCCGCGCGGCGGTGGCCCGGCGGCCTCCAGCGAGAAGCTGTCGCCGCCGCCCGCGGTCAGGTCGACGGTGCATCTCGCAGCTGAAGTGACAGTCGAGGCCGAGACCGCCTATTCGCCGGCGAGCTTCAACGGGACCTTGCGAATCGCCGTCACTGGTGCGCAGGGCATTTTCGTTGGTGAACATGTAGTTGCGCGTCAGCGGCAGGGCCAACTGGTTCTTGGTCAGCTGAATCTGGAAGTTCATCATCAGCCCGGTCTCGAAGGCGACCTCCGAGGCGGCGAGATAGAATTCCCAGATGCGGCAGAAGCGCTCGTCGTAGAGAGCCTTGACCTCCTCGCGATGGGCGAGGAAGCGCTCGCGCCACGCCCTCAGCGTCTTGGCATAGTGCAGCCGCAGGATCTCCATGTCGGTGACGTGGAGCTGCGCTTTCTCCACCGCCGGGATGACCTCGGAGACGGCAGGAATATAGCCGCCGGGGAAGATGTAGCGGTGGATCCAGGCGCTGGTGTCGCCCGGCCCGTCGGTGCGCCCGATCGAGTGCAGCACCATCGAGCCGTTGTCGGCGAGCAGCTTTTTGCATGCCTTGAAGAAGGCACGGTAGTAGCCGACGCCGACATGCTCGAACATGCCCACCGAGACGATGCGGTCGAAAGGTCCCTCGACCTTGCGGTAGTCCTGCAGCAGGAACTTGGCCTTGTCCGCCAGGCCGCGCTCCTCGGCGCGGCGGTTGGAGACGGCGTGCTGCTCCTCAGACAGGGTGACGCCGACGACCTCGACGCCGCAATGCTCGGCGAGATAGAGGCCGAGGCCGCCCCAGCCCGAGCCGATGTCGAGCACCCGCATGCCCGGCTTCAGGTTGAGCTTGGCGGCGAGGTGGCGCTTCTTGGCATGCTGCGCGTCGTCGAGGCTGGCGACACCGTCTTCCCAGTAGGCGCAGGAATACTGCAGGTCGGCGTCGAGGAAGAGCGAGTAGAGCCGCCCGTCGAGGTCGTAGTGCGAATGGATGTTCTGCTTCGCCCGGCCGGGGGTGTTGATCTGCCGGATTCGGCGGGTGAGGAGGCGCCAGCCGGTGATGGCGATCATCCGCCACGGCGGCAGCGCGTTGCGGGAGTTGCGGAAGATCACCATCAGGAAGTCGAAGATCGAACCCTGCTCGATGATCATGGTGCCGTCGGCGAAGGTTTCGCCGAGCTTCAGGTCGGGATCGCGGGTGACGGCCGCTTCGGCTTCGGCGCTGGTGAAGCGCACGCGCACGGTCTCGCGCCGCCCGTCACCGAAGGCGAAGGTGTTGCCCTCGGCATCGACGATCTCCAGCGACCCCTTGCGGATGGCCCGCGTCAGATAAGACTTCAGTGTGGCGTTCATAGGCCGTCGCAAACCTTCCCCCTGCGCGGCCGCCTCCGCCGGCGACCCGCGACGCCGGCGGATGATAGTCCCGATCTGGGTTGGGTCTCAACCCATTGTCGCGATGTCAGGAATCCGAGGATTCCTCGGCGTCGGGGGTCAATTCGTCGCCCTCCGCGGCGGCCTCTTCGCCCTCTGCCGGAGCGGCTTCCGGCGCCTCCTCCTCGTCGCCGGCGCCCGCCCGGGTGACGTCCTCGCCGCGCGCCTGACGCGCCGCCTCGTCCTCGCTGCGCGCGACATTCGCCACGACATGGGCGTCAACCTCGGGGTGCAGGGCAATCAGCACCTCGTGCATGCCGATGGTCTTGATCGGCTGGTTGAGCGCGATCTGGCTGCGGTTCACGGAGAAGCCGCCGGCTTCCATGGCCTCGGCGAGATCGCGCGCGGTGACCGAGCCGTAGAGCTGGCCGGTCTCGCCCGCCTGGCGCACCAGCACGAACGACTGGCCTTGCAGCTTGGCGGCGACCGCCTCGGCCTCCTGGCGGCGCTCGAGATTGCGCGCCTCGAGCTGGACGCGTTCGGCCTCGAAGCGTTTGCGGCTGTCTTCGTTGGAGCGCAGCGCCTTGCCCTGCGGCAGCAGGAAGTTGCGGGCGTAGCCGTCGCGCACGCGCACGACGTCGCCCATCTGGCCGAGCCGGGCGATGCGTTCAAGCAGGATGACTTCCATGGCAGTTCACTCCGTTGCGACGTTGGGGATCATTGGGGAGGCACGCCCTTGAAGCGACGGGCGCGCAAGTGGAAGAGGGCCTCGGCGACCGCCAGCAGGACGAAAAGCAGGAGCGGCAGGCCGGAGAACACGATCAGCGCATAGACGACGACGAGAAGCGCGGTGCGGCCGCCGAAGCCGGCGGTGAGAGCGTGCATCACCGCCAGTCCGGCGAGCGCTGCGGCACCGGCGAACGATCCGGCGAAGACCCGCGCGATCTCGCCGGCGGCGCCCGGCAGGAAGGCAAGCAGGCTGACGCCGGCCAGCCCGAGCAATGCCCGGTTCGGCAGGTCCACGCCCCACAGCGTCTCGCGCGGCCGCAGCAGGCGGCCCGACAGGCGCGCCACCACGGCGGCCAGCCACAGGTCGAAGACCAGAATGAAGACCAGCATGACCGCGACCGAGAAGGGCATGATGGCGAGGTAGAACTGCACGAACGGCGCCACCTCGGCCGCCGTCGGCGGCGTCCCCGTCGCCTGCACGTTGGCGAAGAGGTCGACCAGCGCGCGGGTCACCTCGGGGGCCATCGTCGCACGGTCGAAGCCGATCAGGACGCCGACGAGCCCGATGGCGATGGCGACGGCGATTGCCAGGTGCACCAGCAGGCGGCCGAGCGGATACCATTCGCGGTGCGTCTGGGCCGCATCGCCGGTGCCCGGACGCGACATCAGAGCGAGCCGGGCGACCCAGAACACCGGAATGGCGAAGAGCAGCAGGAACGACGCGGCCCCCATGGTCGACAGCGTCGCAAGAATTGCCAGCGTACCGGCGACCACCGCCACCGCGCCGGCGGCGGTGCCCCAGCCGAGGCCGGCAAGTCCGATGGGCAGGCCGGTGAGGATGAAGAGCGGGAAGGCGAGCACGGTCCCGCCGACCGGCGCCAGGAACATCAGCGCCGCGGCGATGCCCGCTGCAATGCCAACCAGGATCGTCTGCATCATCGCTGTCCCGCCCTTCGAGCGGTTAGGGGCAGGTCAGCCTCGCGGCAGCCGGGCCCCAACTTCGAGATGCGAACAGGGAGTAGCGAACAGTCGCTATTCCCCATTCGCCATTTCGCTCACTTGATCACATACGGCAGCAGCCCAAGGAACCGGGCCCGCTTGATCGCCCGCGCCAGCTCGCGCTGCTTGGGTGCCGATACCGCGGTGATGCGCGCCGGCACGATCTTGCCGCGCTCCGAGATATAGCGCTGCAGCAGGCGCACGTCCTTGTAGTCGATCTTGGGCGCGTTGGCGCCGGAGAACGGGCAGGTCTTGCGGCGGCGGAAGAACGGCCGGCGCGTCGGCAACTGATTGATGTCGACCATCAGTTTTCTCCTCCGTCGCTGTCACCGGAGCTTTCGCTCTCGTCGCGGCGCGGACGCGGGGGCCGGTCGCCGCGGTCGCGGTCGCCGAAACGGCCGCGGCGGTCGCCACGATCGCCGCGATCGTCACGGTCGCGCTTCTGCATCATCGCCGAGGGACCTTCCTCCAGCTCCTCGACCTTGATGGTGAGCGAGCGGATGACGTCCTCGTTCAGGCGCTCCTGGCGCTCCACCTCGGCGACCGCGGCCGGCGGCGCGTCGATGTTCATCAGCGTGAAGTACGCCTTGCGGTTCTTGCGGATGCGGTAGGCGAGGGACTTGAGGCCCCAGCTCTCGACCTTGGCGACGCTGCCGCCGCCCTGTTCGATGACGCCTTTGAACTGCTCGACAAGGGCATCAACCTGCGGGCCGGAAACGTCCTGCCGCGCCAAAAAAAGATGCTCGTATAAGGGCATGGATGCCTTTCCTCATGCGTTGACCGGCGCTAAGCCTCGTCGAAGCCTTCTTGGAAAGGCTCGATGACACTTCGAGAGCAGGAGCACGGGAAGACGGATCGCTTTCGATCCTGCGGCGTCCGCCGCCTTCCGTTCAGCCCCCGGCCGGGGTCCGTCTGGACTGCGCGGTTATAAGCACAAGCGCGGCGTTTGCAAGCATTTTGCAGGGGCGCTTGCCGGAGAATTGGACTAGAGGAATCGTCAAGGCGACTGCCCTGGGAACGTTCAATCCATGTGTGCCGAATGTGGACACCTGAGCCGGCGGGCCGTCCTCGCCGGAATGCTGGGAGGCGCCGGCGCGGTGCTGGCGTCGCGCGGGGCGCTCGCTGCCTGCTGGACGCCGGGCGAGCTCGCCGCGTCGCCGGGGGAGGCGCTGAGGCGCCGCCCGACGGCCGCCGACACCTTCATGAAGCCGGCGCCGGCAGCCGCCCTGGCGCCGATCAGCGGCGCCCTGGCGGGCATCGTCCGCCGCGTCGACCTGCCGCCCGGCGACAAGGCGATCGCGCTCACCTTCGACCTCTGCCAGACGGTCAGCCCGATCGCCGGCTACGACGGCGCCGTCGTCGACGTCCTGCGCAGCGAGAACGTCGCGGCGACCTTCTTCGCCGCCGGCCGCTGGCTGGAGACCCACAAGGTCCGCGCTGCCCAACTCGCCGCCGACCGGCGCTTCCTCATCGCCAACCACAGCTTCGACCATCCCGACCTCCATGCCGCTTCGGCTGCGCGCGTCGAAAGCGAGATCCTGCTGACCGAGGCGGTCCTGGCGGCGACCCGCGCGACGGCCGCGACCGCCTGTCCGGCGACGGCGCCGGTGGCGCCCATGCGGCTCTTCCGTTTTCCCTACGGCTCCTGCACGCCATCGGGTGTGGCGGTGGTCAACGCCATCGGCTCCGTGGTGATCCAGTGGGACACCGTCTCCGGCGACCCGGACGGAACCAGCGCCAAGGCCATCGAGCGCAACGTGTTCGCCACGGTCAAGCCGGGATCGATCGTTGTGATGCATGCCAACGGCCGCGGCACCCATACGGCCGAGGCGCTGCGCAGCATCATCCCCAAGCTCAAGGCGGAAGGCTTCCGCTTCGTCACCGTCGCCGACCTGCTCAAGGCCGGCCGGCCTGTGGCGGCGACCGCCTGCTACATCACGCGGCCGGGCGATACGGCGGTCTACGACGCCCGGCTGACGCGCAGCGCATCGGTGCCGCCGGCGAAGAAAGGCAGCCGCCTCTAGCGCGGCGTGGCGATCGGGCAGGCGGCGGTGAAGCGGCGGACGATGTCGGCGCCCGCCGCGGCCCGGAAGCGGGCCGCCGTCACCCCGTAGAGGTCCGATGTGACCCTGAGGCGCAGGGTGTCGGACGTAGCCGCGTCGGCGAGGAACTGGCGGATGCCGGCGAGATCGGTGACCTGCTGGCGGCTGCGGTTGACGTAGCGCGCGGCAAGCCTGCGGCCGGGCCGGCCGGCGAAGCGGTATTCCAGCGTCAGATGCGCCGCCCCGGCAGCCTTGAAGCTCCAGTCGATGTCCATGACCGGACTGCCGCCCGTGCAGACGAGGGCAAGGCGCGCTTCGGCCATGCCGAGCTGCATGTCCTCGATCTCGACGGTGACAAGGATGGCGCGGCCGACCTTGCGGTCGGTGTAGCGGTCGAT
Organism: uncultured Alphaproteobacteria bacterium; assembly: GCA_963784605.1. GTDB lineage: Bacteria > Pseudomonadota > Alphaproteobacteria > Rhizobiales > Kaistiaceae > CAVSRC01. The sequence goes on along the minus strand of CAWARW010000011.1, from coordinate 79,597 downwards.
GCCCTCCGACCACTGCCAGCGCGTCGCCAGAAGGCTCTCGAAGGTGGCGGCCGCGGCCGTCTCTGCAGCCATGGCGACGATCATCGCCAGCCCCGCCAGAACGATCCGGATGCGCCCCATGGTCCGGCTCCTCGACCGCTGCGAGCATAGCCTGCTGCGGCGCGGCTTGACAGCCTCGGCTGGGCGCGCTCAAACCCGCGCCAACGGCGCAGACTCGCCGACAAAGAGGGGCGTTCCGGGACAAGATGACGGTCGCATTCACGTTTCCTGGGCAGGGCAGCCAGGTGGTCGGCATGGGCAAGGCGCTCGCCGACGCCGAATTCGAGGCGCGCGCCGTTTTTGAAGCCGTTGACGATGCCCTCGGCGAGAAGCTGTCCGAGATCATCTGGGAAGGGCCGGTCGAGACGCTGACGCTGACCGAGAACGCCCAGCCGGCGCTGATGGCGGTGAGCCTGGCGGCGATCCGCGTGCTGGAAGCGCGCGGCATCGGCATTCGGGACAAGGCCGCCTATGTCGCCGGCCATTCGCTCGGCGAATATTCGGCGCTGGCCGCCGCCGGCGCGCTGAGCGTCCAGGATGCCGCCCGGCTGCTGCGCGCCCGCGGGCGCGCCATGCAGGCGGCCGTGCCGGTCGGCGCCGGCGCCATGGCGGCGCTGCTCGGCATGGAACTGGATTCGGTCCGGGAAGTTGCCGCGCAGGCGGCCGAGGGCGAGATCTGCGCCGTGGCCAACGACAATGGCGGCGGTCAGGTGGTGATCTCCGGCAACAAGGCCGCCGTCGAACGGGCCATCGTGATCGCCCAGCAGAAAGGCGCCAAGCGGGCCATCCTGCTGCCGGTGAGCGCCCCGTTCCATTGCGCGCTGATGGCGCCGGCGGCGCGCGTGATGGAAGAGGCGCTCGCCGCCGTCGAGATCCGCGCGCCGGTCGTGCCGGTGGTCGCCAACGTGCTGGCGGCGCCGGTCAGCGAGCCGGCGGAGATCCGCCGCCGGCTGGTCGAACAGGTGACCGGCATGGTGCGCTGGCGCGAATCGATCGCCTGGCTCGGCGCTGCCGGCGTGAGATCGTCTTCGTCGAGGTCGGCGCCGGCAAGGTGCTCTGCGGCCTCGCCCGGCGCATCGTCGACGGTGCCGAGACGCTCGCCGTCGGTGCGCCGGCCGATGTCGACGCTGCCGTCGCCAAACTCGCCTGAAGGAGGGACAGGAGCGATGTTCGATCTGACCGGCAAGCGCGCCCTGGTCACCGGCGCCAGCGGCGGCATTGGTGGCGCCATCGCCCGCGCCGCTCCACAAGCAGGGCGCCAGCGTCGGCCTGTCCGGCACGCGGCGCGAGGCGCTCGAGGCGCTCGCCGCCGAACTGGGCGAGCGCACGCGCCGTCCTGCCCTGCGATCTCGGCAAGGCCGGCGAGGTCGAGCAGCTCGTCCCGCAGGCGGAACAGGCGCTCGGCGGCGAGATCGACATCCTCGTCAACAATGCCGGCATCACCCGCGACATGCTCTTCGCGCGCATGAACGACGAGGACTGGGACCAGGTGCTGGCGGTCAACCTCACCGCCGCCATGCGCCTGTCGCGCGCCGTCCTGCGCGGCATGATGCGCCGCCGCGCCGGCCGCATCATCTCGATCACCTCGGTGGTCGGCGTCACCGGCAATGCCGGCCAGGGCAACTACGCCGCCTCCAAGGCCGGGCCTGATCGGCATGACCAAGTCGCTCGCCGCCGAGGTCGCCAGCCGCAACGTCACGGTCAATTGCGTCGCGCCCGGCTTCACCGCATCGCCGATGACCGACGCGCTCAACGACAAGCAGCGCGCCATGATCCTCGAGCGGGTTCCCGGCCGGCGCCTCGGCACGCGCGGACGAGATCGCCGGCGGCGGTCGTCTTCCTGGCTTCCGACGAGGCGGCCTACGTCACCGGCCAGACGTTGCACGTCAACGGCGGCATGGCCATGATATGAGTGGCGCGGGCGGCCTCAGCGCCGGCCGGCCGGGAGGAGCAACGGGGTCGTTTCGTTGGCTGGCAAAGGCCAGTAAAGTGTGTTACGGGCCACCGGCCGGTGCCGGAAGCGCGGCGGTTTCCAACGCTTCTACCCGTTCCGAACACAAGGCAATGAGCGATCCCTTGCCGTGCAAGGGGTCCTTCGGATAGTCAAATTTGGGGCAATCGAGGTTCTGAAAAAAATGAGCGATGTCGCTGAACGGGTAAAGAAGATCGTCGTCGAGCATCTCGGTGTCGACGCGGAGAAGGTCACCGAGAACGCCAGCTTTATCGACGACCTGGGCGCCGATAGCCTCGATACGGTCGAACTCGTCATGGCCTTCGAGGAAGAGTTCGGTGTTGAGATTCCGGACGACGCCGCCGAGACGATTCTGACCGTCGGCGACGCGATCGGATTCCTCGAAAAGAACACCGCCTGAACGGCGCCGCAGACGGAGCGGTCGGCTCGGCCTCCGTTGGCGCGGGCCGCGGTGTTCGATTGAGACGTGTCGTCGTCACCGGACTGGGCATGATGTCGCCGCTGGGCTGCGGCGTCGATGTCTCGTGGTCGGCCATCCTCGCCGGCCGCAGCGGCATTGCGCGGATCGACAACTTCGAGGTTGGCGATCTGCCCTGCCAGATCGCCGGTCAGTTGCCGCGCGGCTCCAAGGCCGACGGCAAGTACGATCCGGACGACTGGATGGAGCCCAAGGAGAGCCGCAAGGTCGATCCCTTCATCGTCTATGCGGTGGCGGCCGCCGAACAGGCGCTCGACGACGCCGGCTGGCATCCGCAGAGCCACGACGACCAGGTGGCGACCGGCGTGCTCATCGGCTCGGGCATCGGCGGCCTGCAGGGCATCGAGGAAACCGCCCTCACGCTGCGCGACCGCGGGCCGCGGCGCGTCAGCCCGTTCTTCATCCCGGGCCGCCTGATCAATCTCGCCTCCGGGCAGGTGTCGATCCGCCACGGCCTCAAGGGACCGAACCATGCGGTGGTGACGGCCTGCTCCACCGGTGCGCACGCCATCGGCGATGCCGCCCGGCTGGTCGCTCTCGGCGATGCCGACGTGATGGTCGCCGGCGGCGCTGAATCGCCGGTCTGCCGCATTGCCATTGCCGGCTTTGCCGCCGCCAAGGCGCTCTCCACCCATTTCAACGACCGGCCGACCGCGGCCTCGCGTCCTTACGATGTCGATCGCGACGGCTTCGTCATGGGCGAAGGCGCCGGCATCGTCGTCGTCGAGGAGCGCGAGCACGCCCTGGCGCGCGGCGCCCGCATCTACGGCGAGGTGATCGGCTACGGTCTGTCCGGCGATGCCTATCACATCACCTCGCCGGCCCCGGACGGCGACGGTGCCCGTCGCTGCATGCAGATGGCGCTGAAGCGGGCCGGGATCTCCGCCGGCGATCTCGACTACATCAACGCCCACGGCACCTCGACCCAGGCCGGCGACGAGATCGAACTGAAGGCGGTCGAGAGCCTGGTCGGCAACGCCGGCGGAAACATCAGCATGTCCTCGACCAAGTCGGCGACCGGGCACCTGCTTGGCGCCGCCGGTGCCATCGAGGCGATCTTCTCGCTGCTGGCGATCCGCGACAACGTCGTGCCGCCGACGCTCAATCTCGACAATCCCTCGGTGGTCACGGCGTTCGACCTCGTGCCGCATACGGCGCGCCGGCGCACGGTGGACATCGCGCTGTCCAATTCCTTCGGTTTCGGCGGCACCAACGCATCGCTGGTGCTGCGCCGCCATTCATGACCGGAGCGGCCGGGCATGACCGGGGCGACAGCGATCCCGCTTTTGCCACATTGGGTGCTACAGTCGCCCAACTGCCCGGAACGTGGCGGGGCGCCAGCGAGAGACGTGTTCCATGGTTGACATGAGGAGAGAGCCGTACAGCGACGACGCTGACGCGTTGTCGGCGCGGCTGGCTTCCTCGCTCAGCCGCACCGCGCCGCGCAGCCCCACCGAGGCGCTGCAGCCCGAGCCGGTGCCGCCGCCGCCGCCGCGCTCGCGCGCCGTGCGCCATCCGATGGCGGTCTTCTTCAACGTCTTCATCACCATCATCGTGGTCGCCGTTCTCGCCGTCGGCGGCGGCATCTTCTTCGCCAAGTCGCAATTCGACGGCGCCAGCCCCCTCGATTCCGCCCGCACCTTCACCGTGGCGCGCGGCAGCGGCCTCAACGTCATCGCCGACGATCTGGTCAAGGACGGCATGATCGATACCAAGTGGCTGTTTGTCTTCGGCGTGTGGCTGAGCAACCAGACATCCAACCTCAAGGCCGGCGAGTACCTGATCCCCGCCCATGCCAGCATGCGCGACATCATGGACACCATGGTGACCGGCAAGGGCATCCTCTATTCGGTGACGATTCCCGAAGGGCTCACCAGCCAGCAGATCGTCGACCGCCTGAAGGCGAGCGACGTTCTGGTCGGCGACATCAAGCAGGTGCCGCCCGAGGGCAGCCTGCTGCCGGAGACCTACAAGTTCACCCGCGGCGACAGCCGCCAGGACATCGTCGACCGCATGTCGCGCGAGCGCGACCGCATCCTCGCCGACGTGTGGAGCCGGCGGGCGCCGGATCTGCCGATCAAGACTCCGGCGGAACTCGTCACCCTTGCCTCGATCGTTGAGAAGGAAACGGCGCTTGCCGACGAGCGCAGCCGCGTGGCGGCGGTCTTCATCAACCGGCTGAAGCTGCACATGCGCCTGCAATCCGATCCGACCGTGCTCTACGGCATGTTTGGCGGCGCCGGCCGACCGGCGGACTTCACCCTCAGCCGCAAGGACCTCGAGACGCCGACGCCGTACAACACCTACGTCATCGCGGCGCTGCCGCCCGGACCCATCGCCAATCCCGGCCGCGCTTCGCTCGAGGCGGTCGCCAATCCCTCGCGCACGCGCGACCTCTACTTCGTTGCCGATGGCTCCGGCGGCCACGCCTTCGCGCAGAGCTATGAGGAGCACCTGCGCAACGTTTCGCGCTGGCGCGACCTCAATGCCAGCAAGGCTGCCACCGATGCCGCGGCAGGAGAAGCCGGCGCCGGCGACGGTGGCGATGCCGGTGCCGCCGGCGACAGTGGCCAGGCGCCGCCGCTGGCTCTCTCGCCGACGCCCAGGCCGAAACAGCAGTAGTCTCGTCGCCGCTGCCCCTTGAACCGCAGGTCCGGGGCGGCTCATATGCGCTCAGCGCCCGCCGGGCGTGGAACCGATTCTGGCTGGGGACCGGCCGCGGATGCCGCTTTGCAGTATGACCGGCTTCGCCCGCGTTGACGGGGCAGGGGAAGGCTATCGCTGGACCTGGGAAGTGCGCAGCGTCAACGGCAAGGGCCTCGACATCCGCCTGCGTGTGCCGGCGGGCTTCGACCATGTGGAGCCGGCGGCGCGCGAACGGATTGCGGCCCGTCTCGCCCGTGGCAACGTCCAGGCCGGCCTCGCCGCCCAGCATGAGGTGGGCGCGACCAGCGTGCGCATCAATGAGGCCGTCCTGGCCGAGGTGATCGTCGCCATGCAGCAGGTGTCCCAGCAGGTGGCGGCGGCGCCGCCGACGCTCGACGGGATCCTGGCCATTCGCGGCGTGGTCGAGACGGTCGAGAGCGAACCGGACGAGGCGGCGCGCGTTGCGCTCGCCGGGCGCATGATCGCCGATCTCGAGCGGGCGGTCGACGCACTGGTGGCCATGCGGGCACGCGAGGGCGCCGCCATCTCCGCCGTGCTCGCCACGCGCCTCGACGAGATCGAAAGCCTGACCCGCGCCGCCGAAGCCTCCCCGGCGCGGTCGCCGGAGGCCATCCGCAAGCGCCTGGCCGAGCAGGTCGCGGCGCTCCTCGACGCCGCGCCGACGCTCGATCCCGACCGGCTGCATCAGGAGGCCGTGCTGCTCGCCACCAAGGCGGACATCCGCGAGGAGATCGACCGCCTCTATGCCCACATCGCCGCCGCGCGCGAGCTGCTGGCCAGCGACGCGGCGGTCGGCCGCCGTCTCGACTTCCTGGCGCAGGAGTTCAACCGCGAGGTCAACACGTTGTGCTCGAAGTCGAACGACCGCGCGCTGACCGGGCTCGGCCTGGAGATGAAGGCGGTGGTCGACCAGTTGCGCGAGCAGGTGCAGAACGTCGAATGAGCAGACAGCGCGACATCGCCCGGCGCGGCATCATGCTGGTGGTCTCCTCGCCCTCGGGCGCCGGCAAGACGACGCTCACCCGCAACCTGCTGGAGCAGGAGGAGGGGGTCAGCCTGTCGGTGTCGGTGACGACGCGGCCGCGCCGCGCCAGCGAGATCGACGGTGTCCACTATCACTTCGTCACCCGGCGGCAGTTCGAGGTGATGCGCGATTCCGGCGATCTTCTGGAATGGGCCGAGGTTCACGGCAACCTCTACGGCACGCCGCGCCAGCCGGTGGAGGAAGCGCTCAAGATCGGCCGCGACGTGCTCTTCGACATCGACTGGCAGGGCACGCTGCAGCTTTACGAAAGCATGCGTTCCGACGTGGTCAGCGTCTTCGTGCTGCCGCCCTCGGCGAAGGAGCTGAAGGCGCGGCTGGAGCGGCGGGCCGAGGACAGCGGCGCGGTGATCGTCCAGCGGCTGCACAATGCCGCCGCCGAAGTGCCGCACTGGAGCGAATACGACTATGTCCTGGTCAACCGCGACCTCGACAAGAGCTTCCAGCGCCTGCGCTCGATCCTCACCGCCGAGCGGCTGAAGCGGGTCTATCGCCCGGATCTGGAACGCTTCGTTACCCGGCTGCTCTCCGACCTGAAGAAGATCGATTAGGTCGTCGCGGCCGTCGCCGCATTGGTGAGCGCCACGAAGCCGGCGACGTCGATCTCCTCCGCCCGCCTGGTCTCCGCGATGCCGGCAACGGCCAGCAGGCGCTGGGCGTCGAGGCCGAGCGTCTTGAGGCTCTGGCGCAGCATCTTGCGGCGCTGGCCGAAGGCCGCCGCCGTCACCCGTTCCAGCATCGCCGCGGCGCAGGCGAGCGGCTCGGCGCGGGGCGTCAGCCGCACCACCGACGAAGTGACCTTGGGCGACGGCGTGAAGGCGCGCGGCGACACGTCGAACAGGATCTCGGCCTCGGTGCGCCAGCCGGCGAGGACACCGAGGCGGCCGTAGGCCTTCGCGCCCGGACCGGCGACGATGCGCTCGGCCACCTCGCGCTGGAACATCAGGGTCATCGATGCGTACCAGGGCGGCCACGGTTCGGCCTTCAGCCAGCCGACCAGCAGGGGGGTGGCGATGTTGTAGGGCAGGTTGGCCGCGATGCGCGCCGGCCCCGGTGCCGCTGCCGCCAGCGCCGCCATGTCCACCTCCAGCGCGTCGGCGTTGACGATGGTGAGGCGTCCGGGCACCGCCGCCGCGATCTCCTCCAGCGCTGCCAGGCAGCGCGGATCGCGTTCGATGGCGACCACGTGGGCAGCGCCTTCGGCGATCAGCGCCCGGGTGAGGCCGCCGGGTCCCGGCCCCACCTCGACGACGGTGCTGCCGGCGAGCGGACCGGCGGCGCGGGCGATGCGCGCCGTCAGATTGAGGTCCAGCAGGAAATTCTGTCCGAGGCTCTTGCGGGCGCTGAGGGCGTGGCGGGCGATGACGTCGCGCAGCGGCGGCAGATCGTCGATCGCGCTCATTCGGCCAGTTCGTTGCGCCTCAGCTCCGCCGCCAGGCGCAGCGACGCGGCAAGGCTCGCCGGGTCGGCGCGGCCGCTGCCGGCGATGTCGAGGGCGGTGCCATGGTCGGGCGAGGTGCGCACGAAGGCGAGGCCGAGCGTGACGTTGACGCCGTCGGCGAAGGCGAGGGTCTTGGCCGGGATCAGCGCCTGGTCGTGATACATGCACAGCACCGCGTCGTAGGTCGACCGCGCCGCCGGATGGAACAGGGTGTCGGCCGGCAGCGGCCCGCGCGCCGCGATGCCCTCCGCCTGCAGCACGGCGACCGCCGGGCGCACGATGCGCTCGTCCTCATCGCCGATCGAACCGCTTTCGCCGGCGTGGGGGTTGATCCCGGCCACGGCCAGGCGCGGGTGCGGTATCCCGAAACGGCGCTTCAGCGAATCGGCAACGATGCGGCCGGTGTCGACGATCAGGCGCTCCGACAGCGTCCCCACCACGTCGCGCAGCGGGATATGGATGGTCACCGGCACCGCCTTCAGCTCGGGGCTGGCCAGCATCATGACCGGCCGGCCCGGCTCGCCCGTCCACGCCGCCGACATGGTGCCGAGGAACTCGGTATGGCCGGGATGGCGGAAGCCGGCATCGTAGAGAACTTTCTTGTTGATCGGATTGGTCACCACCGCCGCCGCAAACCCGGCCCGGACGTCGCCGACGGCGCGCGCAATCGCCTCGATGACCGCCTGGGCGTTGGCGGGGTCGGGAACGCCGACGCGCGCCGAAACCGGCGCTTCCAGCTGCACGACCGGCAACGCCCGCTCGAAGCAGTCGGCGGCCGCATCCGCGGTGACGATCTCGATCGGACAGGCGACACCCAGCATGGCGGCCCGCTCGGTCAGCACGGCCACGTCGGCCAGGCAGTAGAACGGCGGCAACGCCAACTCGTGCCGGCGGAGCCATGCGGCGATCGTGATGTCCGGTCCGATACCGGACGGCTCCCCCATGGTGAGGGCAAGTGGCGGCAGCATGCCCGATGACCCTTCGCGTTCAGCTCAGCGATATTCGATGATCGCCGCCTTGCGCAACTCCTCCAAGTAGTCCTTGCCGAGGTTCGGGGCCTGCTTGCCGTAGATATCGTTGGTCACCTCGGCGCGCGCTGCCGCCTGGCTCTGCACCTGGCGCACCGAGCACACGGCGATCAATTCGATACCCTGCTCCATCGGGTAGGGCGGCGCCGCCTTGTCGACCGGCGTCTTCTTGATGTCCTCGCCCTCCTTGCCGTTGAGCTGGGTGTCGTCACGGCGGCCGATGTTCTTGACCACGACGCCGCGCAGCTGCTTGGCCTGGTCGACGCTGCTGTCGCAGCCCTTGAAGCGCTGGCGGAAAGCTTCGGCCTCCCGCCGCCGCTGGGCGTAGAGGGCAGGCGACGACCCCTGCGGCACGATGAAGATGATCTGCTGCAGTATGTACTCGTTGAGCTTCATTTCGTCCGGGTTGCCCTTGGCCAGCAGCGCACTGGTCACGTCCTCGTTCTTGATCGTGACCTTCGATTGCGTGCGTCGCTGCACCAGGTATTGCCAGGTCAGCTGCACGCGCAGCCGCTTCTTCAGCGACGCGTCGTCGACACCGCGCGAGGTCAGCGCGCCGCTGAACTGCTTCGGTGTCATCTTGAGCTGCTGCGCAATGCCGTCGAAGGCGTTGTCGACCTGGCTATCGGGCGCCATGACGCCCTTCTTGCGGGCCTCGTACATCTCCAGCGCCTCGTTGATCAGCTCGTCGGTGGCGATCTTCGTGCTGGTCTTGGCGCCGCCCAGCGCCATCAGCTTCTGGCGCTGGGAGATGTCGTAGTCGGTGATCGGGACTTCGTTGACCAGGACCGCTATGGAGCTGTCGCGCTTCTTGAGCGTCGGGATGTCCGGCATATCGGTCTTGCCGGTGACCGGCGGGCCGGTGACCTTGTTCGAGCCCGAATCGAACATGTCGCCGAAGCTGGAGCATGCCGCAACGCCGGCCGCGCCGATGACGACAAAACCGGCAATCGCCAGACGACGCAAAACGGGACTTGTTGGAAGGATCAAAGACATTCCCCGGAGACCGACGCCGGCACGCAACGGCGCAAAATAACACGACGGCGAAGCATCAAGCGACAGCCGTCAGATGCCATGTGGCCGCATCATTGCGCCGAATCCGGCAAAATGAGGGTGCCGCCCCGAGAAAGCGTCAGTTGCTCAGATTGCCCAGATTGTTCGCGACGACCGTATCGCCAAGGGTGCGCATCTGCAGGCGGAAGGTCAGCCAGCGGCTCGGGGTGACGTCGGTGTAGCCGGCGCGGTTCTCGCTATAGGCAACCGCAAAGGTCAGACACTCGTTGTCGTAGGCGAGGCCGAAGCTCTTGCTGGCGAGCGTGGCGTTGTTGAGGTCGTAGATCAACGTCCCGAAGACGCGCCAGTTGTCGGAGACGTTGAGCGAAGCGGCGCCGCGCAGGATCGAGGCAGATTCGAGCGTCGAGCTGTACGGGTTGTGGCGCAGATAGAGATAGGACGCCGAGGTGCTGAACGGTCCGAGCGCCGAGGTCGCCTCCACCTCGCCGCGGTTGATCGCGAAATCCGAATTGTCGAAGCGCCCGTTGGCACTGATGCGCGGCCCCAGGCCCGTGTCGAGCGCGGCTCCGGCGACGTAGTCGGAGCGATCCGATTCGAGCCCCGACAGGCCGCTGCTCATCCCCGCCACGGTGCCGCCGACGCCGGCGACATCCGTCGTCGCATAGGGATTCGTGCCGGCGAGATGGAACGACTGGCCGACGGTCGCGTCCACCGAGGCGCCGTTGTCGAAGGTGCCGTTGTAGTGGATGCCGGCATTCAGCCGCGTGCCGCCTTCCTCGCGGTCGTAGCCGGAGAACTTGTCGAGCGAGAACAGGTTCGCCACGCCGAACACCAGGCTCTGCGAGTCGTTGTTGGGCAGCTGGCCGGCCATCATCTCGTCCGGGCGGGCGATCAGCTGAACGCGCGGCTCGATGATGCTGGTGGAGCCTTCCGTCTGGATGAGGATCGGCAGACGCCAGTCGACGCCGATCGCCGGCATGAAGCGATAGGCGTCGGCATCGGACGTTACTCCGGCGGCCACGGCAGCCGCGGTCTGGCCGTTCAGATAGAAGGCGTCGCCGCGCGCATAGGCAAACGGCGTGATCAGCTGCCCCATGGGGCCGATGAACTGCCGCCGCCAGTCGACCTGCTCGGTGGCGCGAACGAAGGTACCCGCGGTACCGGAGAGATAAGCCGGTCCGATCGGGTTGCCCGCCGCGTCCGTGTACTGCCAGGCATCGTCCTCGCCGCGCGTCAGGGTCGTCAGGTTGGCCGTCGACGACAGCTCGCCGCCGAGCACCGGATGGTCGGCGTATTTCTTGTAGTCGATCTCCGGCACGACGACCGCCTGGCGATCCTGGCGGTAGCGATTCGCCGCGGTCGTCGAGGAGAACGTCGTCGGGTCGACCATCATCTTGTAGTAGGACCCTCTGACCGAGAAGTAGTTCCGGTCCCGCAATCCCGCCAGATAGATCGTCGAGGTGCTCGTCCCCGAGACCCCGCTGATGGCAGCGTAATCCTTGGTGTAGGTGGCGTCGGACAGCAGCGTGCCGCTCCAGCCGAGCGTCCAGTCGTCGGCGACGTGCAGCGCGCCGCTGGTGCTGATCGCCCCGCGCCACGTGGTGCGGCCCGGCGAGCCCACGGCGAAAGCTTCAGGGTCGTTCTGGCGGATGCCCGACACGCTGACCGAGTACTGGCCGTTCGACAGGCGGTGACGGAACTCGACCGCCCCCAGGAAGCCCTGCTTGGCGAGGTAGCTCGGCGAGAAGGTCATGTCCATATTGGGCGCGATCACCCAGTAGTAGGGCGTCGTCCCGAAGAAGCCGAGGCTGGAGGAATAGCCGACGCTGGCCGCCAGGAAGCCGGACTTGCGCTTGACCGTCGGGTCGGGGACCGCGAAATACGGCGACCACGCCATGGGAATCCCCATGAACTCGAGCCGGGCGTTCGAGAAGTAGACCATGTGCTCCTTGTGGTCGAACACGATCTTGGTCGCCTTCACGTCCCACAGCGGAGGCTTTTCGGGGTGCTGCTTGCACGGCTCGCAGGCGGTGTAGCTGCCGTCGGTAAATGTCGTCTGGTCGCCCTCTTGCCGGGCGCTGGCGGCACCGAAGTGCGTGTGATCGGCGCTGTCGACCCTCAGCGACTGGACAAAGCCGTCGCGGAAGTCGTCCGTGATGTCGAGATAGTCGCTGTAATAGGCAGCGCCCGTCGGATCGACCAGCTTCACATGGCCGAAGGCGAACAGGCGACCGCTCGTCTTGTTGTAGGTGACCTTCTCGGCCTCGAGCGTATAGCCGGCGTAGTAGATCTTCACATTGCCGACGGCGGAGACGGCATTGTTGTCGTAGTCGTAAACGAGCTGGTCGGATTCGACGAGCATGCGCTCGCCCGGAGCGATCGCCTTGGGCACATTGAGCCCCGAGGCCCCGATGGCGGCCAGGCCACCGGTCGGAACGGCAAAGGCCAGGACGAGCGCGGCCAGCACGGCGCGCATCATACCCCGGCCGAAAAACCGGCCGGATCGTCCCCCTTCAGCGACCGTCGTCGCCGCCCCGATCATCCGTCCTCCAAATGCAACAGAACCGTTATTCCAAACAGCGTCGCCACGATCGCCGGCAACCAAGCCGCTAGTGGCGGTGGTACGATTCCGCCACTCCCCAAATCCCACGCTATCTTCATGAGAACATAAAGCATGAAGCCCACGGTAACGCCAGTGATAATCATCCATCCGACGTCCCGGGAACGGGAGAATCTCAAGGACACATTCGCCGCAATCAGGACCATGGCGAGGAGCAGAATTGGTCGCGACAACAAGACGTTGTACTGTAGCAGAAACCGGCTCCCCGGCACACCCGCGCGCTGGGCCGACGCGGCCAGGCTCGGAAGCGACCAAAACGAAACAGAATCAAGCTGCAAGAAGGTTCTCTTCACCTCATCGGCGGAGAGATTGGTCGGCATGTCGTAGTTGGCGACCCGGCGCGGCGTGGCGTTGGGGGCCGTCACCGTGGCGTTTTCCAGGTGCCACACGCCGGGTTCGTAGTGGCCCCGGTCTGCGTCGATTCGCTCGCGGAACTTGCCGCCCGGATCGAAGACGTAGGCGGTCACCCCGATCAGGCCGAGGCCCTCGTCGAAGGACTGGGGGGCGCCGACGATCGATTCGCCTCCCTTGGTGGCCTGGCTCACCCAGACCGGCCCGGTGTTGGTCGCGATTGGTCCGTGGCCGCTCGGGACCACTTCGGCCGTCAGTTGATTCGACAGGTTGAGCAGCCTGACGGCCAGCGGGTTGTAGATGGTCGTGCCGACAATCCCGATGATCAGGCCGACGACGCAGGCCGGCAGCAGGAACTGCATGGCCGACACCCCGGCGGACCGCGCCACCACCACCTCCAGCCGCCGGTTGGCGACGACGAAGGCGGCGATTGATCCGTAGAGCACAGCGAACGGCAACGCGTCCTCGGTCACGCTCGGCACGCGGAAGAGGGCGACGAGGGCGAGGGTGAAACCGCCTTCGAAATCGCCGCGCAGGGCGCGATTGAAGAACTCGATGTACGTAACCACCGTGATCAGGATGAAGCCCAGCATGAAGATGGACAGCACCATCTTGGCGAAATGCCGGGCGAAATAGAACGAGAGGGTGCGGCTGAACATCGGGCGCTAGCGCGTGCCTCCCGCCGGCGCCGCGTGGCTGCTGCGCAGCATGCCGCTGGTGCGGGCGAAGATGGCTTCGGCGATGCCGACCACCGCTTCCGGCGGGCGCAGTTGGCGACCGGTGAGGATCAGCACGCAGGACAGCACCACGCCGCCGAGCGGCACCGCGTACATCAGCCACACCGCCAGCGTGCTGGTCTCCGCCAGGCCCGGCAGGAAGACGCCGAGAGAACGCATGGCGGTCATGATGACGACCGCCATCGTCACGCTCGCGGCGCGGCTCTGGCGGGGCGATTTCGGCCTGTCCGAGGAAGACCAGCGGCAGCACCGCGAACAGCAGGCCGTAGAGCGGCGAGGACAGCCGGTTATGCAGTTCGGCGCGGAATTTCCCCGGATATTGGCGGAAATAGGGGTCCTCCGGATCCGGGTTCATCAGGTAGGCGGTCTCGCGTTCGGCGGGATGGAGCTGCGGTGTCGTGCTGCTCGAGCGGAACGAGGACAGGTCGAAGGCATAGGACGAGAACTCGATCATCGAAATCGACTGGTCGACCTTGCTGCGCTGCTGGATCGCCCCATTGTTCATGATCATGAACACGCCCAGCGCGTTGTCGATGACGGCGCCGCGCTCGGCCAGGTAGGTGGAGGTCTGCCCTTCTTCGCGATCATCGGACACGAAGACGCCGTGCAGGGTGCCGTCCGGGTCGCGGCTGCGGATATGGATGGTGAGCCCGGGCACCGGCTGCATGAACTGCCCCGGTTGCAGCACCGAGGTGAGGATGTCGCTGCGCACGTTGGTGATCAGCACCTGCCAGGACCGCAGCGACAGCGGAGCGAAATAGAGCGACATGGAGGCGATCATCAGCGTGACGATGACGCCGATCACGAACACCGGGCGAAGCACCGTGATCTGCGCCGCGCCGCTGGAGTTGATGACGATCAGTTCCGAATCGCCGTTGAGATGGGTGAACGAATAGATAACCGCGATCAGCAGGGCGACCGGCAGCACGATGGTCACCAGGGCGGGGACGAGCAGCGCCGAGACGTAGAGGAAGGTCCCCACCGACTGGCCGTTGGCCGTCACCAGGTCGAACTGGCGCAGCGCCTGCGACAACCAAACCATGGTGCCCAGCGCCACGAACGTCAGCGTGGTAGCCGCGATGATTCTCTGGAAGATGTAGCGCTCGATAAGCTTCATGCGCGCCTGTGGGCCAATGTCGCCGCCCGCGATTATGGTGGGATTGCTGCATTGCGCAACGGCCAACAGCGCGCAACCGGGAATATCTGCCCACCGGCGCTGACTCTGCTATCGTAACCGCCGAAATCCGCCTTTTTTGAGTGAGACCCCACCATCATGACCGATCTCGTCCGCATCCATTTCGCCAAGCCGAGCCGCCTTTACGCCGGAACCGTGGTCGCTCTCGTCGGCCCGGACCTTGCGCTCGGCCCCGAGACAAAGGGTCTCGGCCTCGACGCCCAGATCGCCCGCGCCGCAGCCGCGGCCGGCTTTTCCGGCAAGGCCAGGGCGATTCTCGACCTGCTCGCCCCGGCCGGGGCCGATTTCGACCGCCTGGTCCTGATCGGCACCGGCGCGCCGGCCGAAATCGGCGAAAAAGACTGGGTCGACCTCGGTGGCGCGGCCGCCGGCGCCCTCGGCAAGGCGAAGACGGCCGCGGTGCTCTTCGAGCGCCCGGACGGCGGCGATGCCGGCAAGACCGCGCCCGCCGATTTCGCCCTCGGCATGAAGCTCCGCGCCTACGCCTTCGACAACTACCGGACGGACGGCAACGACGACGGCGAATCGCGCAAGGAACCGGTCAAGGTCACCATCCACGTCGCCAACGCCGCCGGCGCGCGCTCGGCGTGGGGCCCGCGCGCGGCCATCGCCGAGGGCGTGCTGATGGCCCGCGATCTGGTCAACGAGCCGGCCAACGTCCTTGGCCCGGTCGAGTTCGCCGAACGGGCGAAGGGCCTGAAGAGCCTCGGCGTGCAGGTCGAGGTGCTGACCGAGGCCGACATGAAGAAGCGCGGCATGCGCGCGCTGCTCGGCGTGGCGCAGGGCTCGCCGCGTCCGCCGCGCCTGGTGGTCATGCGCTGGAACGGCGGCCGCGCCAAGGACAAGCCGGTCGCCTTCGTCGGCAAGGGCGTGGTCTTCGACACCGGCGGCATCTCGATCAAGCCGGCCGGCGGCATGGAGGACATGAAGGGCGACATGGCCGGGGCCGCCGCCGTGACCGGCCTCATGCGGGCGCTTGCCGGGCGCAAGGCCAAGGTCAACGCGGTCGGCGTCATCGGCGTGGTGGAGAACATGCCGGACGGCGCCGCCCAGCGCCCGGGCGACATCGTTGCCGCCATGACCGGCCGCACCATCGAGATCATCAATACCGACGCCGAGGGGCGGCTGGTTCTCGCCGATGCGGTCGCCTACACCGAGGAGCGCTTCAAGCCGCAATTCATGATCGACCTGGCGACGCTGACCGGCGCCATCATCATCGCGCTCGGCCACCACTATGCCGGCATGTATGCCACCGAGGACGGCCTGGCCACGGCGCTCTCCGCCGCCGGCGAGGCGACCGGCGAGCGGGTGTGGCGGATGCCGCTGGCCAAGGAATACGACAAGCAGATCGATTCGAAGTTCGCCAACGTCAAGAACGCCGCCGGGCGCGACGCCGGCTCGATCACCGCCGCCCATTTCATCAAGCGCTTCGTCAAGGACACGCCCTGGGTCCACCTCGATATCGCCGGCACCGGCTTCGGCTCGCCGCAGAGCGAGGTGAACCGCTCGTGGGCTTCGGGCTGGGGCGTGCGCATTCTCGACCGGCTGGTGGCCGACAACTACGAGAAATGACCGAGGTCCTTTTTTACCACCTGCAGAGCCAGCCGCTGGAGCGCGTGCTGCCCGAGCTTCTCGAGAAGTGCCTCGAACGCAAGTGGCGCGCGGTGGTGCAGGTGGGCTCCGAGGAGCGCCGCGATGCGCTCGACGCCCATCTGTGGACCTATCGCGACGAGGGCTTCCTGCCGCACGGGACCGTCAAGGACGGCCAGGCCGCCGCCCAGCCGGTGTGGCTGACCGCCGACGACGACAACCCCAACGGTGCCCAGGTGCGTTTCCTCGCCGACGGCGCCGACATCGCCGACTACGCCGGCTATGCCCGGGTCGTGCGGCTCTTCGACGGCAACGATCCCGACGCCGTCGACCTGGCGCGTGCGGCGTGGAAGGCGGCCAAGGCCGCCGGCCACGACGCCACCTACTGGCAGCAGAGCGAGCGCGGGCGCTGGGAGAAGAAGGGGTGAATGGCAAATGGCGAAGAGCGCAGAGGGGGCCGGGACGCTCTCCGCGTGGCCGCTGTTCCCGATTGGCTATTCGCTGTCGCCCGCTCGCTAGCGACTTAGCCGGCTCTACTCCAGCTCGGCCATCGCTTCTTCCAGGTCGGTGCTGGCGGCAAGCCAGGCTTCCTCGGTATTAGCCAGCTTACGAACCGCCTCGGCGCGCGCCTTGGCAAGGAAGGCGGCCTCCGTCGGGTTGCGTTCGTAAAGCCTGGAATCACCGAGCTTTGCGTCGAGGCGATGAATCTCTTTCTGAAGAGATTGGATCAAGGATTCGGCATCCTTGATCTTTCGGCGGAGCGGCGCGGTCTGCTGGCGCCGTCCGGCCGCCTCGCGGCGGCGGCCCTGTGCGGTCGCCGCGGACGGCGCCGTCCGCCCGGCGCCGCCGTTGCCGCCACCGCCGCCGTTGCGGCTGTCGAGCACCTTGAGCCGGTAGTCGTCGAGGTCGCCGTCGTAGGGCGCGACGGTGCCGTCGGCGACCAGCCACAGGCGGTCGACCGAGGCCTCGAGCAGGTGGCGGTCGTGGCTGATCAGGATGACCGCGCCGGGATAATCGGCCAGCGCCTGCACCAGTGCCTCGCGGCTGTCGATGTCGAGATGGTTGGTGGGCTCGTCGAGGATCATCAGGTTGGCGCCGGTGAACGTGGCGAGCCCGAGGAGCAGGCGCGCCTTTTCGCCGCCGGAGAGATCGGCCGCCCGGGTATCCATCTTGGTGCGCACGAAGCCGAGCGCCCCGGTGCGGGCGCGCACCTGCGCTTCGGTCGCCTCCGGCATCAGCGCCCGCACGTGGTCGTAGGGCGACCAGGCGGCCTTGAGCTCGTCGAGCTGGTGCTGGGCGAAATAGGCGACCTCCAGCCGGTGCAGGCGGCGGAAGCGGCCGCCCATCGCGTCGAGCCGGCCGGCGATGAGCTTGGCGAGCGTCGACTTGCCGTTGCCGTTGGCGCCGAGCAGGCCGATGCGGTCGTCGTCGTCGAGGCGCAGGTTGAGGCCGCGCAGCACCGGCTTCTCCGCCTCGTAGCCGACCGACACGTCCTCCATGGTGACGATCGGCGGGGCGGCGGCCTTGGCCGGCGGCGGAAAGTGGAAGGGGACGACCGTGTTGTCGGCAAGCGCCGCGATCGGCTCCATGCGCTCCAGCATCTTCAGGCGCGACTGCGCCTGGCTCGCCTTCGACGCCTTGTAGCGGAAGCGCTCGACGAAGGACTGCAGGTGGCGGCGCTGATCGTCCTGCTTGGCCTTGAGCTTGAGTTGCAGGGCCTGGCGCTCGCGCCGCTGGCGGTCGAACGAATCGTAGCCGCCGCGGTAGAGCGTCAGCTTGCCCTGATCGAGGTGGACGATGGTGTCGACGGCGCGGTTGAGCAGGTCGCGGTCGTGGCTGATGATGATGACGCTGTAGGGATAGCGGGCGACATAGGTCTCCAGCCACAGCGTGCCTTCGAGGTCGAGATAGTTCGTCGGCTCGTCGAGGAGCAGCAGGTCCGGCCGCGTGAACAGCGTCGCGGCGAGCGCGACGCGCATGCGCCAGCCGCCGGAGAAGGAGGAGCACGGCTGCTTCTGCGCGTCCTCGTCGAAGCCGAGGCCGGCGAGGATGGTGGCGGCGCGGGCCTCCGCCGAATGGGAATCGATGTCGGCCAGGCGCGTGTGAATCTCGGCGATGCGGTGCGGGTCGTGCGCCGTCTCGGCTTCGGCGAGCAGCCGCTCGCGCTCGTGGTCGGCGGCCAGCACCACCTCGATCAGGCTCTCCGGCCCGCCCGGCGCCTCCTGCGCCACCTGGCCGATGCGGGCGTTCCGGGGATAGCCGATCGACCCGCTTTCCGGCCCGATCTCGCCGGAAATCAGGCGGAAGAGGGTGGTCTTGCCGGCGCCGTTCGGCCCCACCAGGCCGGCCTTGGCGCCGTCGGGCAGCGCCACCGTGGCGTGGTCGATCAGCAGGCGATGGCCGATCCGGAAGGTGAGGTCGTTGACGTGCAGCATGGCCGCGGGTTTGTGCCGCGAACCGGCTGGAGGGGCAAGGGGCAGGACGGCGATGCCGCCCCGCCGGCCGCCGCCCGGCTCAGCCGCAGATGCCCATCAGCTTGCAGTAATCCTGCATCGCCTCCGAAATCGTCTGGTTGAGCGCCGCGATCCGCTGCTGGTAGCTGTGCACCAGGCAGGCGGTGTCGGCGCCGCAGGCGTGGCGCTCGACCAGCCACTCGTGCTGCTCGTCGCGGGCGGCGCCGCGCGCCCCCATGAGCATGGGGATCTGCATGCGCACGCCGAAGAGCGTCGCCATCTCGGTGTCGAGGTCGGACAGCGTCTGGCTGGAACAGATCGCCTTTTCGTCCGCCGTCGCGGCCTTGACGCAGTTGAAGCTTGCCGCCGCGGCCGGCGTGCCGGCGGCGATCAGCACCAGCGCCGCCGCAACGGCGCCGTTCAAAGGAAATCCCATGCCTGCCTCCTCGCGCGGGTCCGCCCCTTCGCGTCCCCGCGGGTCAGAATAGCAGACCGGCGCACCGCTTCGCCGCCGTTCCGCCGAAGATTCTCCCGAATTCCATGCGCTGGTGGGGAGACCGGCGGGAATGACTTGGCGCGCCGACGGCTTCGGCTAGTATCATGGGCGCGCCACCCTGGCCGGGATTCCGATGGAGCAGGCTCGATGAGACATCTCACCTTCTGCCTTGCCGCCGCCTGTCTGGCGTTGCTGGCCGGCCAGTCGCAAGGCGCCGCGGCCGGCACGCTCGATGACGTCCGCGCCGCCGGCATGCTGCGCTGCGGCGTCAGCGAGGGGCTGCCCGGCTTCTCCGACAAGGACGCCGCCGGCGCCTGGCACGGCTTCGACGTGGATTTCTGCCGGGCGGTCGCCGCCGCCGTGATCGGCGATCCCGACAAGGTCGCCTTCACGCCGCTCTCGGCCGCCGAACGCTTCGATGCGCTGAAGGCGGGCAAGATCGACGTGCTGTCGCGCAACAGCACCTGGACCATGGCGCGCGACCTCAAGCTCGGCGTCGATTTCGCCGGTGTCTCCTATTACGACGGCCAGGGCTTCCTGGCGTTCGTGCTCGACGGCTTCACCAGCGCGCTGCAGCTCGAGGGCGCGCGCATCTGCGTCATCGACGGCACGACGACGCAGGCGAACGCCGCCACCTGGTTCACCGCCCGGCACATGAAGGTCAGCTTCATGACCTATCCGACGCGGCAGGATGCACGCGCCGCCTACGCCGCGCGCGATTGCGACGTCTTCACCGCCGACCGCTCGGCGCTCGCTGCCGAACGCTCGCTGCTGCCCAACCCCGGCGACCACATCATCCTGCCGGAGGTCATCTCCAAGGAGCCGCTGGGGCCGGTGACCCGCGACGATGACCGCGCCTGGAGCGACATGGTGCGCTGGACGCTGTTCGGCCTGATCGACGCCGAGGAGGGCGGCCTCACCGCCAGCGGCCTCGACAAGCAGGCGATCGGCGGCGCCGCGATGCGCCAGCACGCCATGGAGATGGGCAAGCCGGCGGCCGAGGCGCTCGGCCTGGCGGACGACTGGCTGGCGGTCGTGGTCGCCAAGGTCGGCAACTACGGCGAGATCTTCGAACGCAACCTCGGCGAGGGCAGCCCGCTCGGCATCCGGCGCGGCATGAACGCCCTGTGGACCGAGGGCGGCATCCTCTATGCCCCGCCGATGTGAGCCGGCGACCATGATCCGGGGCAAGATCCTTCCGGCAGCCGCAGCGCTGCTTCTGGCGGCTCTGTTCGGCACACCGGCGTCAGCGCTGGTGCCGCAACTGGCACCGTCCGAGCGCTCGGCGGTCACCATCAACGTCACCGACCTGCTCGCCAACGAGCCGCGCCTGCCGTTGCCGGTGCGCCAGCGCGCCGAAGCGCTGACCGCCTACTATCAGCAGAACGGCGGGGCGCTGCTGTGGGTGGGCAACCAGCGCATGGAGGACATGGTCGCCCGCCTGCGCGCCGCCGCCTATGACGGCCTCGACCCGGGGTCCTATCCGGCCGACCAGCTGGCCAGGCTCGCCGCGGCCTCCTCCCATACCGACGCGCGCAGCCGCGCCATCGTCGAGCTCTATTTCTCCGCCGCCTTCCTCGAATTCGCCTCCGACATTCGCGTCGGCCGCCTGCTGCCGCACAAGGTCGACCCCAACTTCTTCCTGCAGAACCGCGCGATCGACCCGCTCGACGCGCTGAACCGCCTTGGGCGCGCGCCCAGCATCGACGCCTTCTTCGACGCCTGGCAGCCGCAGGCGCCGGACTATGTCGGGCTGAAAATGGCGCTTTCCGACTACATGGCGCTCGCCCAGACCGGCGGATGGCCGTCGGTGCCGCTCGGCGATTCGCTCAAGCCCGGCATGAGCGATCCGCGCGTGCCGGCGCTGCGCGCCCGCCTGTTCCTCACCGACGGCGCGCCGCAGCGCCCCTCCGGCGCCGCCGATGTCTACGACCAGGGGCTGGCCAACGCGGTCGAATGGTTCCAGAGGCGCCACGGGCTGGCGGACGACGGCGTCGTCGGCAAGAACACGATCGCCGCGCTCAACGTGCCGGTCGAGGAGCGCATCCGCGAACTCGTCGTCGCCATGGAGCGCTGGCGGTGGATGCCGGAGAACCTCGGCCGCAATCATCTGATCGTCAACATCGCCGGCTTCTACCTCAAGCACGTCGAGGACGGTCAGGTGGTCGACCGCATGGCGGTGGTGGTTGGCAAGCCCTACAGCCGGACGCCGGTGTTCAGCGACCGCGTGCGCTACCTCGAGTTCAATCCGTACTGGAACGTGCCCTCGGACATCGCCATCCGCGAGGAACTGCCGAAGCTCAAGCAGAACCCGGCGGCGCGCCAGGCGGCCGGCTTCGAAGCCGTGCGCGGCGGCCAGGTCTACCAGCTTACCCAGATCGACTGGAGCCAGTACGGGCCGGGCAACTTCCCCTTCCAATTGCGCCAGCGACCGGGGCCGACCAATGCGCTCGGCCGCGTCAAGTTCATGTTCCCCAACCAGTTCAACGTCTATCTGCACGACACGCCGTCGCGCGGGGCGTTCGCCGCGGACAGCCGCGCCTTCAGCCACGGCTGCGTGCGCCTGTCGCGCCCGCTCGACCTCGCCACCGAGGTGCTCGCCGGCAACCCCGGCTGGAACCGGCGGCACATCGAGGCCGTGGTCGACGGCGGCGATCGCACGACGGTCAACCTTGCCCAGCCGCTGCCCATCCACATCACCTATCTGACCGCCTGGGTGGACGACGGCACGCCGAACTTCCGCAACGACGTCTACGAGCAGGACGCCAAGCTCATCAACGCGCTGGACGGCCGCGCCATGGCGTGGTGAACCGGCGAAGGGAGGACGGTGCGGCATGACCGGCACGGCAGCGGTCGACTGGAAGACCCACGGGGTCAAGGTCATCCCCGGCAACCAGCTCGATCCCAACACCGCGCAGACGCCCGGCATGGACCGCGCCGCGGCGATCAACTTCGCCCGCGTCGGCGCCCGCAAGATCTGGGCGGGCACGGTGACCATCCAGGCCAACGCCAAGACCGGCGCCCATCATCACGGCAGCCTGGAGAGCGTCATCTACGTGGTCAAGGGCAGGGCGCGCATGCGCTGGGGCGAGCACCTCGAATATGTCGCCGAGGCCGGGCCCGGTGACTTCATCTTCGTGCCGCCCTATGTGCCGCATCAGGAGATCAATGCGTCGACCGACGAGCCGCTCGAATGCGTGCTCGTGCGCTCCGACAACGAGGCGGTGGTCGTCAACCTCGATATCGAACCGGTCGAGAAGCCGGAAGCGGTGCTGTGGGTCGATCCGATCCACACGCATTCCTGAGGAAGAGCGGAGAGCCTCATGAAAGGTCGTCGTACCGGCCTGGTGGCGCTTGCCGCTGCCGTTTGCCTGCTGGCCGCGCCGCCGGCTTTCGCCGCCACCGTGATGTGCACGGCGAAGGACTCCGCCGGCAAACGCTGGAGCGAGACGCAGACGAGCCTGCTCGAATGGACGGCGAAGACCGTCGCCGAGGCCCTCGCCAAGGCCGACTGCCAGGACCACAGCCGGCACCCTGCGACCTGCGTGGTCGTGCGCTGCAAGACGACGCAGAAATAGGCGATCAGGCGCCGGCGCCGGTGCGACCATCGCGACCGTGTCGCCGCGGGCCGATCAGGCCCACATGCTTGTCCGGCGATGAAATGGAACGATGAGGTCATGCGGTACGGGCGCTCCACTTTGGCCATGCTCGCGGTCGCCGCGAGTTTGGCGGCGGCGTCGCCGGCCGTCGCCGCGATCGCCGTGTGCACGGCGACCAATTCCGACGGCCGCTGGTACACTTCGAAACAGACCGGCGTCTTCGACTGGCAGGCCATGGCCATTGCCGAGAGGCTCGCCGGGGCGAGCTGCCGGGGCAGCAGCAAGCATCCGAACAGCTGCCGGGTCAGCTGCAAGATCACGTCGAATTAGGATCGGCCGCATGGGGGTAGGGGCTCGCCGCGCGACCGCCTCACCCCCGAGTCCACGGGGCATGCCGCAGCGCCGCGCCCGTCGGCAGCACCGGTGAATGCGGCCTCTGCGCCCGTTTGACCTCTTGCCGGCGGCCGCCGCGCAGCGTATCTCAGCCGCCGTTGACCTGCACAGAGCCGCCCGCCGGGCGGCGCCAGCCGGAAGGAGATTTCATGTCTGCGGTCGTTGCCCGTCTCCCCGCTGGCGAGGGGATTGCCGCCTGAGCGGCATCGCACCTGTCTGAACGATCGGCCACCGCCGCCGGCGTTCCTCTCGACCAGCGACAAGTTTCGTCCGCTGCCTCATGGTGGCGTGTTGTTGCTCGCTTCGCCTGCCGGCGAAGCCGAAACGGTCGAGACCAATGACCAACAGTTCTTCCCGACTGGCCGATTACGGCTGGTCCCACCATTTCCAGTCGCAGTTGAGCGCCGACGATCTGGCGCAGGCGATGCCGGTGCGCGTGTTCGCCGTCCACCGCAGCAGCCTGGATGTAAAAGGCCCTGAGTTCGAGGGGCGCGTGCCGCCGTTCTTCGGCGCGGGCGACGAGGCCCACGCGACCGTCGGCGACTGGCTGCTCGTCGACCGCGTCAGCCGGGCGCCGCAACGCCTGCTCGACCGCAAGAGCCTGTTCAAGCGCAAGGCGGCCGGCAGCGGCCGGCGGGTGCAGCTCATCGCCGCCAACGTCGATACGCTGTTCGTCGTCACCTCGTGCAATCACGACTTCAATCTCGCCCGCCTCGAGCGCTATCTGGCGCTCGCCCGCGAGGCCGACGTGACGCCGGTGATCGTGCTCACCAAGGCCGATCTGGCCGAAGACGCACGGCCGTATGTCGCCGGCGCGGCCAAGCTGATGCCCGGGCTGCTGGTCGAATGCCTCGACGCCCGCGCGCCGGACCAGGCCGCGATCCTGAGGCCGTGGTGCGGCAACGGCCAGACGGTTGCGCTGATGGGCTCCTCCGGCGTCGGCAAGTCGACCCTGGTCAACACGCTGACCGGCGGCGACCTGGCGACCGCGCCGATCCGCCAGGGCGATTCCCACGGCCGCCACACCACGAGCGGGCGCTCGCTGCATCGGCTGGCGGCGGGGGGATTGCTGATGGACACGCCCGGCATGCGCGAACTGCAGGTCACCGACACCGGCAGCGGCATCGAGGACGTGTTCGCCGACGTCGTTGCGCTTGCCGCGACCTGCCGCTTTGCCGATTGCAGCCACCGCAGCGAGCCCGGGTGCGCCGTGCAGGCGGCGCTGGCGGACGGCACGCTCGATCCCGCCCGCCTCGAGCGCTACCGCAAGCTCGCCCGCGAGGATGCCCGCACCTCCGAGGCCCTGCACGAGCGCCGGGCCCGCGACCGCGACTTCGGCCGCATGGTCAAGGGGGTCATGAAGGCCAAGACCGCGCGGCGGGAGCCATAGGCAAAGGCGAGGGGGGACGGGCGCACCGGTCAGGCGAGCCCGATCCCCGTCTCGCGCTGGAAGAAGATCAGGTCGAGCGGCGGGGCGGCGTCGCGGCCGCCGGCGATGGTCAGCAGCGTGTGCGCCTGGCCGCGATGGTGGGTCTGGTGGTTGAAGAAGTGCGCCAGGGCCGGGGCCAGCGGCTGGGTGATGTCGGCCGGCCTGGTGATGGTGCGATAGGTGAAGGTGCCGGCGAGGTCGGCTTCGCTGAGGCCGTCGACGTAGGCGACGATGCGCGCGTCCTCGGCGCGGCGCGCCTCGGCGAGCGGCGCCAGTTCGTCGAACAGGATCTCGTCGAGGCGTGTCGGCTGCGGTCCGCTTCCGGTGAAGCGGCGCATCCAGATGCGATCGGTGACCAGCAGGTGGTTGAGCGTGCCGTGCAGCGAGCCGAAGAAGGCGCCGCGGTCGGCCCGGTAGTCGGCGTCGGCGAGCGTCGCCGCGGCGCCGGTGAGGCGCGCGTTCGCCCAGCGGTTATAGGCGGCGAACATCGCGAAGTGCGTCTGCATGGCTTGACCCTGTCGTCGGCCGGGATAGGTCAAGGGTACTGACGAGACGGGCGGGAGGGAAGCCATGCCGATCATCCTCTATGACCTGTGCGCGGGCGACACGGACCGCCGTTTCAGCCCGCATTGCTGGAAGGTGCGCATGGCGCTCGCCCACAAGGGGCTGGAATTCGAGACGCGCGCGACCCCCTTCACCCGGATCGGCGAGATCGGCGACGGCTTTTCGCCGACGGTCCCGGTGATCGACGATGGCGGCAGGCTGGTGCGCGAATTCCTTCGACATCGCGCTCTATCTGGAGGAGACCTATGCCGACCGGCCAACCCTGTTCGGCGGCGCCGGCGGCACCGCGATGGCGCGCTTCGTCGAGAGCTGGGCCCTGGCTTCCGTCCACCCGCCGATGATGGGCCTGATCGTCAAGGACATCCACGACCGGCTCGGCGACGAGGATCAGGTCTATTTCCGCCAGAGCCGGGAGAAACGCCTTGGCCGCACCCTGGAGCAGGCGCAGGCCGGCCGCGAGCAGCGGCTCGATGCCTGGCGTGCCACGTTGCAGCCGTTGCGCGCCATGCTCGCCAAGCAGCCGTTCATCGGCGGTCCGGCGCCGCTCTTTGCCGATTACATCGTCTTCGGCCCGCTGCAATGGGCCCGCGTCATCAGCCCGTTCAAGCTGCTCGCCGACGACGACCCGGTGAACGCCTGGTTCGAGCGCTGCCTCGACCTTCACGACGGCATCGGCCGGGCGATGCCGGCGGCGGCGTGACGCGTCGTCAGGACCCGGCCTCGGCACGCCACCAGGCGACGGTCGCCGGGATCGACTGCTCGAACGGCGTCGCCCCCATCCCGAAGGTCGTCTCGAACCTCGTGCCGTCGACGACGAATGGTTCCTCGAACTCGTAGAGCATCTCGTCCAGCTCGGCGACGGCCGGGTTGAACAGGCCGAGGAGGCGGAGGATCAGCTTCGGCGTCGGCGCCAGCCTGACGTCGCGGCCGAGCGCGGCGGCGATCATGGCGACCAGCTCGCGGGTCGTTTGCGCCGGTGCATTGGGGACGTGCCAGACCTTGCCGAGTGCCCGGTCGTCGGTGCCCAGCGTTGCCAGAACCCGGCCGGCGTCGGGAATGTAGGTGTAGCTGTGCGGCTGGTCGGGGTCGCCGACCACCTGCGCCGGCTTGCCGTCAAGCCCTCGCCCGATCACGCGGGTGCCGAGCGGCGATTGCTCGCGCGCCCGCGGCCCGAAATAATCCGACGCCCGCGCCGTCGCCAGCGCCAGGTCGCCGGCATCGGCCAGCGCCTTCAGCTCGGCCGCCATGGCAGAGCGCAGCCTGCCCTTGCGGGTGGTCGCGGCGTGCGGCAGGTCCTCGGTGATCGGCGCGCCGTGGGTGTCGCCGTACATGTAGACGTTCTCGAAGGAGATGTAGCGCGCGCCGGCGCTCTGCGCCGCGGCCGCGACCGAGCGCTGCAGCGGCGGGAAGAGATCGCTCCAGCGGTGATAGGGCGGGTTCATGCACTGGTAGACCGCCGCCGCATCCGCGGCAGCGGCGGTGGCGAAGGCCGCATCGGCGGCATCGCCGGCAACCGTCTTGACGCCTTCCGGCAGGTTCGATGGCCGACGGCAGACGGCGCGCACCGGCAGGTCGCGCGCGACGAGCGCATCGATCAGGGCGCGGCCGATCGCGCCGGTACCGAAGACCACATGAACGTCGCCGATGACCGTCCCCTTCATCCCCCGCATGAGACAGGCAGGCCCGCAACGTAACAAGCGGGCGAGGGCGAGACAACCGGACGAACATCCTCCGCGGCGAAACGGAACGAAAAGAAACGCCGGGCGCAAGGCCCGGCGTTCCATCCTTCCCCCATGTATTCGGTTCGGCCGCCGCGTCAGCGGTGCAGGTCGAAGCGGTCGGCCTTCATCACCTTGCCCCAGGCAACGACGAAGTCCTTCACGAACTTCTCGCCGGCGTCGGCGGAGGCGTAGACCTCGGCGAAGGCGCGAAGCTGCGAGTGCGAGCCGAAGATCAGGTCGATGCGCGTCGCGGTCCACTTCGGCTGCCCGGTCTTGCGGTCGCGGCCCTCGTAGGTGCCGTCGTCCTTCGCCTTCCACTCGGTCGCCATGGTCAAGCAGGTTGACGAAGAAGTCGGTGCTGAGCACGCCGACGCGGTCGGTGAAGACGCCGTGCTTCGAGCCGCCGTAGTTGGCGCCGAGCACGCGCAGGCCGCCGATCAGGGCCGTCATGTCCGGGCCGGTCAGCCGCAGAAGCTGCGCCTTGTCGACCAGGGCCTCCTCCGGAGTCATCAACTGCGGCTTCTTGCTGACATAGTTGCGGAAGCCGTCGGCGAGCGGTTCCAGCGGCGCGAACGACTGGACGTCGGTCTGCTCCTGCGAGGCGTCCATGCGGCCCGGGACGAAGGGCATCGTGATCGTCGACGCCGGCATCCTTGGCGGCCTTCTCGATCGCCGCCACGCCGCCGAGCACGATCAGGTCGGCGAGCGAGACTTTCACGTCGCCTTTCTGCGCCCCGTTGAACGCCGTCTGGACCTCTTCGAGCTTCGCCAGAACCTTGGCCAGCTGCGCCGGCTGGTTGACCTCCCAGTCCTTCTGCGGGGCCAGGCGGATGCGCGCGCCGTTGGCGCCGCCGCGCTTGTCGGAGCCGCGGAAGGTCGAGGCCGAGGCCCACGCGGTCGAGACCAGCTCCGGCACGCGTGAGGCCGGAGGCGAGGATCTTCGCCTTGAGGTCGGCGATGTCCTTGTCGCTGACCAGCTCGTGGTCGATCGCCGGGATCGGGTCCTGCCAGATCAGCTCCTCCTTCGGCACCAGCGGCCCGAGGTAGCGCACCTTCGGACCCATGTCGCGGTGGGTGAGCTTGAACCAGGCGCGGGCGAAGGCGTCGGCGAATTCGTCGAAGTTCTCGTGGAAGCGCCGCGAGATCTTCTCGTATTCCGGGTCGAAGCGCAGCGACAGGTCCGTCGTCAGCATGGTCGGCTTGCGGAACTTGGACGGATTGTGGGCGTAGGGGATCGACTCCGGCGCGCCCTTGGCGACCCACTGCTGGGCGCCGGCCGGGCTCTTGGTCAGCTCCCACTCGAAGCCGAACAGGTTGTCGAAGAAGTAGTTGCTCCACTTCGTCGGCGTCTGCGTCCAGGTGACCTCCGGACCGCCGCCGATGGTGTCGTCGCCGAAGCCGATGCCGTGCTTGCTCTTCCAGCCGAGGCCCTGGTCCTCGATGGCGGCGCCCTCCGGGTCGGGTCCGACCAGCGTCGGGTCGCCAGCGCCGTGGGTCTTGCCGAAGGAGTGGCCGCCGGCGATCAGCGCGACGGTCTCCTCGTCGTTCATCGCCATGCGGAAGAAGGTCTCGCGGATGTCCTTGGCCGCCGCCACCGGGTCGGGGTTGCCGTTCGGCCCCTCCGGGTTGACGTAGATGAGGCCCATCTGCACCGCCGCCAGCGGGCTCTCGAGCTCGCGCTCGCCGCTGTAGCGCTCGTCGCCCAGCCAGGTGCCCTCCGGACCCCAGTAGAGCTCTTCCGGCTCCCACACGTCGGCACGCCCGCCGGCGAAGCCGAACGTCTTGAAGCCCATCGTCTCCAGCGCGACGTTGCCGGTGAGGATCATCAGGTCGGCCCACGAGATCTTGCGGCCGTATTTCTGCTTGATCGGCCACAGCAGCCGGCGCGCCTTGTCGAGGTTGACGTTGTCCGGCCACGAGTTGAGCGGCGCGAAGCGCTGCTGGCCGGCGCCGGCGCCGCCGCGCCCGTCGCTGATGCGGTAGGTGCCGGCGCTGTGCCAGGCCATGCGGATGAACAGACCGCCGTAGTGGCCGAAGTCGGCCGGCCACCAGTCCTGCGAATCGGTCATCAGCGCCTTCAGGTCGGCGATGACGGCATTCGAGGTCGAGGCTCTTGAATTCCTTGGCGTAGTCGAAGTCGGCGCCCATCGGATCGGACAGGCTGGAATTGTGATGCAGCACCTGGATGTCGAGCTGCTCGGGCCACCAGTCGCGGTTCTTCGCGCCGTGCATCACCGGGCATTTGCCTGCGTTGTCGTTCTTCGCGTCCATGGGATCCGCCTCCGCCTGGGGTTTTTTGGATGAACGCAGGCTCAGCACCCGGTCCCCTTTTGCGGGGCCCCTGACGCGACTGCGTTTGTCGGCACGGTGCCAGTTCGATGCGATAAAATCCAATCATATTGTCATGAGCCATCGATAAGGTATTATTATCGCGATGATCACCCTGCGGCAGCTTCGCTATTTCCATGCCCTGGCCGCATCCGGCCACTTCGGACGGGCGGCGGAGGCCTCGGGCATTTCCCAGCCGGCGCTGTCGATGCAGCTGCGCGAACTCGAGGCGGCGCTCGGCGGCGCGCTGGTCGAACGCAGGCCGGAGGGCGCCAGCCTGACCCCGCTCGGGCGGGACGTGGAGGGCCGCGCGACGCATATCCTCGCCGCCGTGCGCGACCTCGAAGACCTGGCGCACGCCAGCAACGGCCAGCTTGCCGGACCGCTCCGCCTCGGCGTCATCCCGTCGGTGGCGCCGTTCCTGTTGCCGCGCTTGCTGAGCCGCGCGGCAGACGAGCACCCGGCGCTGCAACTGATCGTGCGCGAGACGATCACCGCGACGCTGGTCGAGGAACTGGCCGACGGCAGCCTCGACGCGATCGTCGCCAGCCTGCCGCTGGAAGCCGGCGACTTCGAGGAGGTGGCGGCCTTCGACGATACGTTTCTGCTGGCCGCGCCCGCCGCCTCGCCGCACGCCCGCCGCACGCCGGCGCTGGCCGAGGCGATCGACGCGGAGGAACTGCTGCTGCTCGAGGATGGCCATTGCCTGCGCGATCAGGCGCTGGCGGTCTGCCACCGCATCGACCCGCGCCGGCTGCGCAGCTTCGGCGCCACCTCGATCGCCACCGTGCTGCAGCTGGTGGCGGCCGGGCAGGGCATCACGCTCCTGCCGCAGATGGCGGTGGATGCCGGCATTTCGGCCGACCCGCGCCTGGCAGTGGTGCGCTTCGCGGCGCCCGAGCCGCACCGCACCATCGGCCTCGCCTGGCGCCGGGCGTCGCCGCGGCGGGCGCATTTCCTGACGCTGGTCGACATGATACGGCCGGCCGACGCCGACCCGACGGCGTTGAAACGGCAACCGCAGACGAGGAAGCAAGCGTCATGACGGCAACCTGGCAATTCTGGGCGGCGCTTGCCGCCGTGTTCGCGGCGCTCACCGCCATCTTCGCCAAGGTCGGGGTCGAGAACGTCAATTCCGACTATGCGACCTTCATCCGCACCATCGTCGTGCTGATCGCCTTCACCATCATCCTGCTCAGCCTCGGCGAAATGCAGTCGCCGGCCTCCGTGTCGCCGCGCACCTATCTGTTCCTCGTCCTCTCGGGGCTCGCCACCGGCGGCTCGTGGCTCTGCTATTTCCGCGCCCTGAAGATCGGCAACGCCGCCCAGGTTGCACCCATCGACAAGCTGAGCGTCGTGCTGGTGGCGATCTTCGGCGCCCTCATCCTCGGCGAGAAGCTCAGCCCGGCGAACTGGCTCGGGGTCGTGCTGATCGGCGGCGGGGCGATCCTGGTGGCGCTGTAGGCGATCGGCAGCGCCGCCGTTTCATCGCCTTGTCGGCCGGCAAGCGGCCGGGCTATACACCGCCCAGATTTCAAATCAGCGAGGAACGACCCGATGGCTGTTGAGCGTACCTTCTCCATGATCAAACCGGACGCGACCAAGCGCAATCTCACCGGCAAGATCAACGCCCGGCTCGAGGAGGCGGGGCTGCGCATCGTCGCCCAGAAGCGCGTCTGGATGAGCCGCAAGCAGGCCGAAGGCTTCTACGCCGTCCACCGCGGCCGGCCGTTCTTCGACGAATTGTGCGACTTCATGTCGTCCGGCCCGACCGTGGTCCAGGTTCTCGAAGGCGAAAACGCCATCGCCAAGAATCGCGAAGTGATGGGCGCCACCGACCCGGCCAAGGCCGCGCCGGGCACCATCCGCAAGGACTTCGCCAACTCGATCGGCGAGAATTCGGTGCACGGCTCCGACGCCCCGGAGACCGCGCGCGAGGAGATCGCCTACTGGTTCCCGGCCATCGAGATCGTCGGCTAGACACGCCGGCCGCCATCGAACCGGCCAAATTCCGGCCTAATCGAACGGCGGCCGCCCGTGCGGCCGTCCTTCCCCTCGATCGAACGAACCATTCCGGGCGGAACCATGAATCGATTCCTCGTTGCGGCGGCTGTCCTCATCGCCGGCAGCCTGCCGGCCGCGGCGTTCACCGCGTCGCTGACCAAGCAGCTCCAGTCGCTCGCCGGCACGACCCGTTTCACCCAGGCGTGCAACCTTCAGGCGCTGATCGAGATCAGCAAGGACAAGAACGGCCTCCGCCCCGAGCACGCCGCCGTCGACGCGCTGGCGGCGCCGCAGATCAAGGGCGACACGATGAAGGGCAAGGGGGCGGCCCTGCGCAGCCGCGACAAGTGGTACCGGTTCTCCTTCACCTGCGTCACCACGCCGGACCATCTCGAGGTGAAGTCGTTCGAGTACAAGATCGGCGAGGCGATCCCCAAGGAGCAGTGGGCGACCCTCAACCTCTACCAGTGAGGGAGCTTTGCCGGCTTATTTCCAGCTCTTGACGCGCTCCTCGTCGGCGTGCCGCGCCTCCACCCAGCCGCCTTCGGCGCCGCCGGCCAGGTGCTCCTTCTTCCAGAACGGCGCCCGGCTCTTCATGTAGTCCATCAGATAGCCGGCCGCCTCGAAGGCAGCCTGGCGATGCTCTGCGGCGACGACCACCAGAACCACGTTGCCGCCAACGGCGATCTTGCCGTGGCGATGGACGACGGTGACGGCGGCGAGCGGCCAGCGCGTCGCGGCATCTTGCGTGATGCGCGTGATCTCGCCCTCCGCCATGCCGGGATAGTGCTCCAGTTCCAGCGCCGTCAGGCGGCCGCTTTCCGCCCGGCAGACGCCGGTGAAGCTGACCACGGCACCGACGTCGCGGGTCACCCGCTTGATCGCGTCGATCTCGGCGGCGATGTCGAAATCGTCCGCCTGCACGCGCACGGCGATTGCCACCGCCATGGCGCTCAACCGCCGGTCATCGGCGGGAAGATGGCGACTTCGCGCGCGCCGGCGAGCGGCACGTCGTCGGGGGCGTGGACCTTGTCGACGGCGATGCGCACCGCGCTCGGCTCCGCCAGCGCCGCTTCGTAGCCGGGGCCGCGGCTCTTCAGCCAGGCGATCAGGGCGTGCGTCGTGGTGACCGTCGCCGGCGGCGTCACCTCCTCTTCGTCGAGGCCGATGCGCTCGCGCACCCAGGCGAAATAGACGAGCTTCATGGCTCGCTTCCCATCAGGTGGCGCAGCCCGGCGCGGAAATAGTCGTAGCCGGTGTAGAAGGTGATCAGCGCCGAGATCCACAGGAGCAGCAGGCCGACATAGGTGAACAGGCCGAAGTCCTGCAGGTAGTAGCGCATCAGCTTGTCGCCGGCCGGTCCCGCCAGCAGGAAGCCGATGGCGACCATCTGCATGGTGGTCTTCCATTTGGCGAGGTTGGTCACCGGCACGCTGACGTGAAGTTCGGCGAGGAATTCGCGCAGGCCCGAGACCGAGATCTCGCGGGTGAGGATGACGATCGCCGCCAGCACCGACCAGTCGGAGATGGTGCCGTCGGAGACCAGCAGGAGAAGGGCGGTCGCCACCAGCAGCTTGTCGGCGATCGGATCGAGGATGCGGCCGATGGCCGACTGCTGCTGCCAGGCGCGGGCAAGATAGCCGTCGAAGAAATCCGACACCGTGGCGGCGATGAAGATGGCGAAGCTCAGCCAGCGGCTGGCGGTGCTCTCCACGTAGAAGAAGCCGACGAGCAGCGGCACCGCCAGGATGCGGAAATAGGTCAGCAGGTTGGGCAGCGAGAAGGCATGGGCCTGGCCGCCACGAGGCTGCTGGATTGGCTGCGTCTCATGCATCGTATTTTGCCCGCCGGCCGGGCCATGACTGGCGCCATCGTGTTCCCGCATGGCCGATCCTAGCGCCTCGGCGTCGGGAAGGCACCCTCTCGATGGCCGGTTCCATGCGAAATGCCGGACCCCGCAGCCTATCTGGCGCGCGGCCCGACGCGGTCAATCGGCTGACTGGTTGAAGAAGCCGTGAATTGCGCGGGCCATCTCGTCGGAAATGCCGGGCACCGCCCTGAGATCGTCGACGCTCGCCCGCCCGACCGCCTTGGCCGTGCCGAAATGGCGCAGCAGCGCGCGCTTGCGCGCCGGGCCGATGCCGTCGATCTCGTCGAGCGGGCTGCGCGCGATGTCGGATTTCCGCCGCGCCCGGTGCGAACCGATGGCGAAGCGGTGCGCCTCGTCGCGCAGCCGCTGAACGAAATAGAGCACCGGATCGCGCGGCGGCAGCATGAACGACTCGCGGCCGTTCATGTAGAAGGTCTCGCGCCCGGCATCGCGGTCGGGGCCCTTGGCGACGCCGATCAGGGGCAGGTCGGTGACGCCGAGCGCGCTCAGCGTCTCGGTCACCACCGCGAGCTGGCCGCGGCCGCCGTCGATCAGAAGCACGTCCGGCCACGGACCGATCGCGCCGCCCTCCGCCTCGCCGTCCTCGTCGGGCTCGACTGCCGCGGTGCGCGGGCCGGCTTCCTTGATCAGGCGCGCGAAGCGCCGGCCGAGCATCTCGCGCATCATGGCGTAGTCGTCGCCGGGCGTCAGGTCCTGCGCCCGCATGTTGAACTTGCGGTACTGGCCTTTGACGAAGCCGTTCGCGCCGGAGACGATCATGCCGCCGACGGCGTTGGTGCCCATGATGTGGCTGTTGTCGTAGACCTCGATGCGGCGCGGCGCCTCGGGCAGCCCGAAACGCTCGGCGAAGCCTTCCAGCAGCGTGCGCTGCGACGAGGCCTCGGCCATCTCGCGGCCGAGCGCCTCGCGCGCATTGGCGAGGGCGTGTTCGACCAGCTCCTTCTTCTCGCCGCGCTGCGGCACGGTCACGCTGATGCGCGTGCCGGCGCGCTCGCTGAGCGCCTCTTCGAGCAGCGCCCGCTCGTCGAAATCGTGCGACAGCAGAATCAGCTTGGGCGCCGGCTTGTCGTCGTAGAACTGGGCGAGGAAGGCGCCGAGCACGGCGTCCGGCTCCAGCCCCCGGTCGGCGCGCGGGAAATAGGCGCGGTTGCCCCAGTTCTGGCCGGTGCGGAAGAAGAAGACCTGGATGCAGGTCTGGCCGCCGGCCTGATGCACGGCGAAGAGGTCCGCCTGCTCGACGGTCTGCGGGTTGATGCCCTGGTGGCTCTGCACGTGGGAGAGGGCGGCGAGCCGGTCGCGGTAGCGGGCCGCCTGCTCGAAGTCGAGCCGGTCGGCGGCCTCCGTCATCGCCGTCTGCAGGGTGGCGCGTACGGCCTGGCTGCGGCCGGAGAGGAAGTCCTTGGCCTCCTTCACCAGGGCGGCATAGTCGTCGAGGCCGATCTCGCCGGTGCACGGCGCCGAGCAGCGCTTGATCTGGTGGAGCAGGCACGGCCGCGTGCGGCTGTCGAAGACGGCGTCGGAACACGAGCGCAGCAGGAAGGCGCGCTCCAGCGCGTTGATCGTGCGGCCGACCGCGCCGGCCGAGGCGAAGGGGCCGAAATAGTCGCCCTTGCGCGTGCGCGCGCCGCGATGTTTGGCGATCTGCGGCGCCGGGTGGTCGCCGGTGATGAGGATATAGGGGAACGACTTGTCGTCGCGCAGAAGCACGTTGTAGCGCGGCCTCAGGCGCTTGATCAGGTTGGCTTCGAGCAGCAGCGCCTCGGTCTCGGTGTTGGTCGAGACGAACTCCATGGCCGCCGTCGCCATGATGACGCGCTGGATGCGGCCGGAGAGGCCGGCCGTGCGGGTGTAGCTGTGCACCCGCTTCTTCAGGCTGCGGGCCTTGCCGACGTAGAGGACCGTGCCCTTGGCGTCGATCATGCGATAGACGCCGGGCCCGTTGGGCAGGCGCTTGACGATGTCGGCGATCACCGCGGGGCCGACGCGTGCCGGCTTCGCCGTCGTCGTGTGCGGATCGCTGGTGGTGGTTTCGGTCATCGGCGTTCGGGCGGGCTCTGCGGTCAGCCGAGGTGCTGACCGCCGTCGAGGGCGATCACCTGGCCGGTGATCGAGCGCGTCTCGACAATATAGCGGATGGTGCGGCCGAATTCGGTCAGGTCCGGCGCGCGGCGCAGCGGCGTCGTGCCGACCAGGTGGCGATAGCCTTCGTCGGTCTGGCGGACGCTGGGCAGCGCCGGGCCGGGGGCGATGCCGTTGACGCGCACGTCCGGCGCCAGCGCCTGGGCCAGCCGCTCGGTGGCGGCGGCGAGCGCCGCCTTGCTCACCTGGTAGGAATAGTTGTTGGGCGTCGGCCGCCAGATGCTCTGGTCGAGCAGGTTGATGACGTTGCCCTCGGCGCCGGCGGAGCGCTGGCGGGCGAAGGCCTCGGCGAGGAACACCGGCGCCGTCAGGTTGATCGCCATCTGCCGGTCCCACAAGGCCCGGTCGAGCCCGCCGACCGCATCGTGCTCGAAGATCGAGGCGTTGTTGACAAGCAGCGTCAGCGGGCCCAGCGCCGCCGTCGCCGCGTCGATGACGGAGGCTGGCGTCGCCGGATCGGCGAAATCGCCGGTGACGACCGCCGCGCGGCCGCCGCGCCGGCCGATTGCCTCGGCCAGGGATTCGGCCGCGTCGCGCGAGCGGTTGCAGTGAATGGCAACCGCCCAGCCATGCGCAGCAAGGTCCTCGACGATGGCCCGGCCGATGCGGCGCGCGCCGCCGGTGACCAGCGCGACGGAAGAGGCGGGTGGCATTACGATTTATTAACCCTATTTAATGGTAGCCGGCGGCCCGCTGCCGGACAGACGCTAGATAGGACGCATCGGGCAAATGTACAAATGCCCGTCAGATCAACGAGTTACGCCAAAGTTGCGACATCGTTGCAACATCACAATCGGTCATCGATTCGCCGTGGTGTGGCCGTATTTCATTAACGTTTACGCCGTATTCCTGCTCGCATATCGGCGTCCAGAAAAACGCGGGAACCTGGCGTCGTGGGCGGCAGTTGTCTGATGTCGCCAGGCAAAAACGAGGAGTAAAACATGTTGTCCATCCGAACCATTGGCGCAAGTGCGCTGGCGCTCGTGGGCAGCGCCGGCATCGCTCTCGCGGCCGACCTGCCCAACTACCAGGCGCCGCCGCCGTCGCAAGTCTACAATCCGGCGCCGGCGTTCGACTGGACCGGGCCGTATCTCGGCCTGACCGGCGGCTACGGCTGGGGCACCACCGACGGCTGGCTCGGCGGCGGCTTCGCCGGCTACAACTTCCAGATCAATCCGAACTGGGTGGTCGGCCTCGAAGGCGACATCACCGGCACTAACAAGGCCTCGAACAGTTGGGATGGGTCGATCCGCGGCCGTCTCGGCTACGCCTATGACCGCTACCTGCTGTACGGCACCGGCGGCCTTGCCTTCGGCGACATCAAGGGCCCGGCGGGCGCGTCGAGCACCAAGACGGGCTGGACGCTCGGCGCCGGCATCGAAGCGGCTCTGACCAGCAACGTCACCGGCCGCCTCGAGTATCGCCACAGCGACCTCGGCTCGGCGACGTTTGGCGCTTCCACCGTCACCCAGACCGCCGACGACCTGACCCTCGGCGTTGCCGTGAAGTTCTGATCGGGGTCACCCCGACAGTCAACGAAACGCCCCGCTGCGGCTGCCGCAGCGGGGCGTTTTCGTTTGCCGGGAGCAGAGGGCGAAAGCGTGCCCTCAGGGCGCCCCCGGCACCGTGATCTCGGGCAGGTGGCAGCCGCGCCGGTCGACCTCGCGGCAGCGGCGGAAGCCGAGCGCCTTGGTCAGGCAGATGCGCACCTCCTGCAGCAGGCCGCGGTTGCAGGCAACCGCAATCCCGGCCTGGCGCATGGCCGGGTTGACGGCGATGAACGCCTGCTCGATCTCGCGCGGCGCCAGGCTGCGGCCGGTAAGCCCCGTCGGCAGCGTCACCGCCTCCCAGGCCCGCCGCAGCGTGGCGAAATAGGTCGCCTGGTTGAGGCCCGCGCACATCCCGTGCTTCTGCCATTCGTGATTGACCAGACCGTCGCCCGGCATGATGTCGGCCAGCCCGTCGACGATGCCCTGGCTGACCCGGCGCGGCATGTTCGACGGGCAGTCGGCGGGAAAGCCGTTCTCGTACTGCGGCCACAGGCCGTGGACGACGAAGCCGTGCGGCGTGTTGCACTGGACCGGATCGGGACGGTCGTCGGTGGCGCAGTAGGTCGGCGACCACGACAGCGACAGGACGTAGAAATCGAAATCGCCGGGCGTGCCGCCGGCGAGGGCCGGCGCCGCCGCCACAATGGACGCGGCGGCGACCGAGGCCAGCGCAGCGAAGAGGCGGGCGAGCCTCACGGACGGATCGAGCGGCACCCGGCGCCGTACACCCGGTACGGGTCGAAGCCGGGCAGGCAGGACTGGACGCCCCAGTGGATCGAGGCGAAACCGGCCTGGAACTCGATCAGGTAGACGACCTCGGAGCGCCGGCCGTTGGAGAGATAGGCGGTGGCGTGGCAGTAGCGGCGGGGGACCAGGCCCTGCCCATCGATGACCACGCGGGTCTCGCGGATATTGCCGACGTTGGCGATCCTCAGCCCGCTGCCGATGACGTTCTGATCGTAGAAGGTGAACTTCTCGGTGACCTTGGCCACGACGCCCGCCTCGTTGCAGACCGGCAGGCAATGATGGTGGGCGCAATAGGGCGTGCCGGCGTAATTGCCGCTGTCGCCGTAGTAGTCAGCCGCCCGGGCCGGAATGGCCATAAGGGCCAGCGCCGCCAGCCCCATCAGGATGCGCAGCATGGCTGTCGTCTCCCCGCATGTCCGTGGCTTGCGACAATGCGACGGGCCCCGGGCCCGGTCAAGGCAAGCGGGCTTACTCCCCAGCGATTTCGTCGATCAGGTGGCCGGCGCCGTCGCCCTCGGCGAGGACCGGCACCAGGCCGGCGAGCAGCGCCGCGAGCGTCTCGGCGAACTGCCAGGGCGGATTGCAGACGATCAGTCCGGTGCCGTTGAAGGTGCCCTCGGCGCCGCGCGTGCGGACGCAGAGTTCGGCGCGGAGCAGCCGGCGGATGCCGGATTGCGCCAGCCGGACCCGCAGCCGGTCAATGGCGGCGAGGTCCTTGACCGGATACCAAAGGCAGTAGAGGCCGGTCGGCCAGCGGCGATGGGCGGCGACGAAGGCGTCGACGAGACGGGCGAACTCGCCGGTCTCCTCATAGGGCGGATCGACCAGCACCAGCCCGCGGCGCTCCTTGGGCGGCAGGAAGGCGCCGAGCGCCAGCCAGCCGTCGAGCGCGATGGTGCGCACCTGGACGTCGCCGGCAAAGCGCGCGGCGAGCGCCGTGGCATCCTCCGGGTGCAGCTCGACCGCGGTCAGCCGGTCCTGGCGGCGGAAGAGGTGGCGCGCGATCCACGGCGAGCCCGGATAGTAGCGCAGCCGGTCGCGACCGGCGTTGGCCGCCGCCACCGCCGACAGCAGGGGGGCGAGAAGGGTGGCGAGGTCCGCGTCGAGATCGCGCTGCCACAGTCGGCCGATGCCCTCCCGCCATTCGCCCGACCGCGTCGCTTCGTCGCCGGCAAGGTCGTAGAGGCCGGTACCGGCGTGGGTGTCGATGACGCGGAAGGCGGCGTCCTTCTGCTTCAGCCGCTCGATGAGCAGGGCGAGCGCGGCGTGCTTGACCACGTCGGCGAAACCGCCGGCATGAAAGGCGTGGCGGTAGTTCATGGCGGCGCCCTAGATCGCCGTCGGCGAGACGAGCAGGCCGAGCGAGGCTTCCGGCGGCTGGTCGGCGATCACCACGCGCTCGCCGACGACGCGCGTGCGCTCCGCCGCCACCATCGCCAGCGCCTGCGGAAAGATGTGATGCTCGGCGTCGAGCACCCGCGCGGCGAGGTCTTCCGGCGTGTCGGTCGACAGCACCGGCACGGCGGCCTGGGCGATGATCGGCCCGGCATCCATGGCGGCGCGGACGAAATGCACCGTGCAGCCGTGCAGCTTGACGCCCGCCGCGATGGCGCGGGCGTGGGTGTTCAGTCCCTGGAAGGCGGGCAGGATCGAGGGATGGATGTTGATCACCCGGTCGCGCCAGCGCTCGACGAAATCCTCCGACAGCAGGCGCATGAAGCCGGCGAGGCAGACGATGTCGACGCGCGCCGCCTGCAGGTGCTCTTCGATGGCCGCCTCGAAGACGGCGCGGTCCTTGATGTCCTTGGAGCGGACGACGGCGGTGTCGATGCCGGCGAGCGCCGCCTTGGCGAGGCCGCCGGCGTCCGAACGGCTCGACAGCACGAGCACGATCTCGGCCGGATAGTCGGGCCTGGCCGCCGCGGCGATGAGCGCGCTCATGTTGGTGCCGCGCCCGGAGATGAGGATGGCAACGCGCTTGCGGTCGGGCATCGGCCTAGAGGTCCAGCGTCCCGGAATAAGCGACCGCCTTGTCCTTGCGCGCGGCGATCTCGCCGACCGCAACCACGGTTTCGCCGGCCTCCGCCAGGGCGGCGGTCACCGCCGCAACCGACGACGGCGGCACGACGAGCAGCATGCCGGCGCCGCAATTGAAGGTGCGCAGCATCTCGTCCGGGGCGATTTCGCCGAGCCCCGCCATCCAGCGGAACACCGGCGGCACCGGCAGCGCGTCGAGGGCGATCCGCGCGGCGAGGCTGTCGGGCAGGACGCGCGGCAGGTTCTCGGTGATGCCGCCGCCGGTGATATGGGCCATCGCCTTGACCGCGCCGGTCGCCCGGATGGCCGCCAGCAGCGGCTTCACGTAGATGCGGGTCGGCGCCAGCAGCGCCTGCCCGAGGCTCAGGCGATTGTCGAACGGCGCCGGCGCCGCGTAGCTGAGCCCCGCGTCGGCGACCAGCTTGCGCACCAGCGAATAGCCGTTGGAGTGGACGCCGGAGGCGGCCAGCGCCAGCACCGCGTCGCCGGCCGCGACGTCGTCGCGCGGCAGCAGGCGCTCGCGCTCGACGGCGCCGACGGCGAAGCCGGCAAGGTCGAAATCCCTGGCCGCATAGAGGCCCGGCATTTCGGCGGTTTCGCCGCCGATCAGCGCCGCCCCCGCCTGGCGGCAGCCCTCGGCGATGCCGGCGACGATTTGCGCCCCGGCCTGCGGGTCGAGCTTGGCGGTGGCGAAATAATCCAGGAAGAACAGCGGTTCCGCCCCCTGGACCACGAGGTCGTTGACGCACATGGCGACGAGGTCGATGCCGATCGTATCGAGGATGCCGGTCTCGATGGCGATCTTGAGCTTGGTGCCGACGCCGTCGGTGGCGGCGACCAGCACCGGATCGCGGAAGCCGGCCGCCTTGAGGTCGAAGAGGCCGCCGAAACCGCCGATTTCGGCGTCGGCGCCGGGCCGCCGGGTCGAGCGGACGAGCGGCTTGATCGCCTCGACGAGGGCGTTGCCGGCATCGATGTCGACGCCCGCATCGGCGTAGGAGACCGGCACGCCCGGCCGCCGGGAAGCGTTGCTCATGGGATTCGTGGCCTCCAACCGCTGGCAACCAAATCCATGAAAAGGTATCGGAAAGCAAGATGTCAGGGGGGCGCGGCCGTCGGCCCCCGGCTCTTGGCCTCGCCGGCCGGGAGTGCCATGTCTTGGGAGGAGAGACCCCGGCGCGCCGGGGCGCGGAGCAGAGGCACCGGATTGACCATACCCAATCTGATCACTATCGGCAGGTTGGTGCTGGTGCCGCTGATCGTCTGGCTGATGATCACCGGCCAGTCGGGCGCCGCCTTCGTCGTCTTCATCCTCGCCGGCGTCAGCGACGGCGTCGACGGATTCCTGGCGCGCACCTTCAACCTGCGTTCCGCCCTCGGCGCCTATCTCGATCCGCTCGCCGACAAGGCGCTGCTCGTCTCGATCTACATCTCGCTGGCGGTGCTGGAAGAGGTGCCGCTGTGGGTGGTGATCCTGGTGGTCAGCCGCGACCTCTTCATCGTCGGTGCGGTGGTGCTGTCGTGGATGCTCGACCAGCCGATGGAAATGCGCCCGCTGGTCATCAGCAAGATCAACACGGTGGTGCAGATCGTGCTCGCTGCCGTCGTCCTCGGCGCGCTGGCGCTCGGCCTCGACCTGCCCATGCTGCGGGCGATCCTCGCCTATCTGGTCGGCACCCTGACCGTCGCCTCCGCCGCCGTCTATCTGGTCGACTGGGTGCGTCACATGGGCATGGGCGAGAGCGCCGCCGGCTCGCCCGATCCGCCGCCCGGCGAAGGCAAGCCACGATGAGCCGGCAGACCCGGATCGCGTTGTTCTGGCTGGGCTCGCTCGCGGTCGTGGTCGCGGCCCTGTTCCTCTTCCGCGCCATCCTGCTGCCCTTCGTCGCCGGCGCGGCGCTCGCCTATGCGCTCGATCCGGTCGTCAGTTGGCTGGAGAAGCGCGGGGTGAGCCGGGCGGTGGCGGCGCTGGCGATCGTCGTGCTGATCGTCATCTTCTTCGTCGCCGTCTTCGTCCTCATCGTACCGGTGCTGATCAACCAGCTCGTCGATTTCCTGCAGCGCCTGCCGAGCTATGCCGAGCGCCTGCAGGCGCTGCTCGGCCCCTTGCTCGACACCGACTGGGCGCGTGCCCTCGGCATCGACGGGTCGAGCCTGCGCGCCTCGCTGACCGGCTTCTTCGCCAGCGGCGCCAACGTGATGCAGACGCTGCTCGCCTCGCTGCTCACCGGCGGGCGGACGGTCGTCGACGTCGCCTCGCTGCTCTTCGTCACGCCCTTCGTCGTCTTCTACCTGTTGCGCGACTGGCACCGCATGATCGCCTGGGTCGACGGGCTGCTGCCGCGCGACCATGCCGACGAGATCCGCCGGCTCGCCCGCGCCATGGACGAAAAGGTCGCCGCCTTCGTGCGCGGGCAGATGCTCTCGGGGACGGTGCTCGGCGTGTTCTATGCCGTCGGCCTCGTCGCCATCGGCCTCAACTACGGCCTGCTCATCGGGCTCGCCGCCGGCATCCTCAGCTTCATTCCCTATCTCGGCTTCGCCACCGGCTTCGTCGCCTCGATCATCATCGCCATCGTCCAGTACTGGCCGGAGTGGATCTGGCTCGCCGCCACGGTCGCCGTGTTCATGGCGGGGCAGGTGCTCGAAGGCTACGTGCTGCAGCCCTATCTGATCGGCACGCGCGTCGGCCTGCACCCGGTGTGGCTGCTTTTCGCGCTGTTCGCCTTCAGCCTGCTCTTCGGCTTCCTCGGCCTGCTGGTCGCCATCCCCGCCGCCGCCGCGGTCGGCGTGCTGCTCCAGTTCGCCATCGCCCGCTACCGCACGAGCCTCCTGTTCCGCGGCGCCGCCAGCAAGTCCGGCAATGAGTGAACGGCAGCCGGCCGCCCGGCAATTGCCGCTGAGCCTGCCGCACCGCGCCGCCATGACGCGCGCCGACTATCTGGTCGGCGACGCCAACCGGGCGGCGGTCGCGCTCGTCGACGGCTGGCCCGCCTGGCCCGACCGCACCGTGCTGCTGTGCGGGCCGGCGGGTTCCGGCAAGAGCCATCTCGTCGAGATCTGGCGGACGGCAAGCCATGCGGCGGTGGTCGGCGCGAACGCCCTCGGCGATGTCGAGGCACTGGCCGCGGCGCCCGCCGTGGCCGTGGAAGACCTGCACGCCGGCCGGCGCGACGAGGCCGGTCTCTTCCACCTGATCAATCTCACCGGCGAGCGCCGCGTGCCGCTGCTGATGACCAGCCGGCTGCCGCTCGCCGCCCTTGGCGTGCGGCTGCCCGATCTCGCCTCACGCCTGCGCGCCGCGCGGCCGATCGAACTCGGCGCCCCCGATGACGCGCTTCTCCGCCTCGTCCTCGTCAAGCTCTTCGCCGACCGCCAGCTCACCGTCGATGCCGGCGTGATCGAGACCATCGTCACCCGCATGGAGCGCTCGCTGGAGGCGGCCAGCCGCATCGTCGAGGAGCTCGACCGCGAGGCGCTGGCCGGCGGACGGGCGATCAGCCGGCGGCTCGCCGCGGCAACGCTGGCGCGGGTGATCGACCACCAGCCCGACCTGTTCGCCGACTAGCACCGGGCCGGCTGTGGCCGTGCGTCGTACGTCCGGGCGGCGCAAGCATGGCCTCAACCGACGCTCGGTTCGTGCTAGTTTTGCCGCAAAGACAAGACCGCCGCGGTCGCTAATGCGGCGGTACACGGGAGGGGACGAGGGCGATGGGCACATACGCGGACACCTATGCGCGTTGGCAGGACGATCCGATCGGCTTCTGGGCGGAGGCGGCCAAGGCGATCGACTGGACGACGCCGTGGCACGCCGCCTTCAATCCCGAGGCGGGCGTCTATGGCCGCTGGTTCACCGGCGCCACCTGCAACACCTGCCACAACGCCCTCGACCGGCATGTGGCCGGCGGACGCGCCGAGCAGGCGGCGATCATCTACGACAGCCCGGTCACCGGCACCCGGCGGTCGATCACCTACGGCGAGCTTCTCGACACCGTCGCCACCTTCGCCGCGGTGCTTGCCGACAACGGCGTCGCCAGGGGCGACCGCGTCATCATCTACATGCCGATGATCCCCGAGGCGATCGTCGCCATGCTCGCCTGCGCGCGGCTCGGCGCCATCCACTCGGTGGTCTTCGGCGGCTTCGCCGCCCACGAGCTGGCGAGCCGCATCAACGACGCCCAGCCCAAGCTGATGGTCACCGCCTCCTGCGGCATCGAGCCGACCCGCACCGTTCCCTACGTGCCGCTGGCCGCCGCCGCCATCGCCCAGGCGACCCACAAGCCGGCGACGATGATCGTCGTCCAGCGCGCCGAGCACCGCGCCGAGCTCGATCCGGCACGCGACCGCGACTATGCCGCCGAGATGGCCAGGGCGCGGGCCGCCGGGCGCACGGCGGCCTGCGTCGCGGTTGCCGCCACCGACCCGCTCTACATCCTCTACACCTCGGGCACCACCGGGCAGCC
Organism: uncultured Alphaproteobacteria bacterium; assembly: GCA_963784605.1. Lineage (GTDB taxonomy): Bacteria > Pseudomonadota > Alphaproteobacteria > Rhizobiales > Kaistiaceae > CAVSRC01. Next base: position 35,609 of record CAWARW010000011.1, on the reverse strand, counting down.
CAAGGGCATCGTGCGCGACAACGGCGGCCACATGGTCGCGCTCGAATGGTCGATGACCAACGTCTACGGCGTGGCGCCGGGCGAGGTCTTCTGGGCGGCCTCCGACATCGGCTGGGTGGTCGGCCATTCCTACATCGTCTATGCGCCGCTGATCCACGGCTGCACCACCGTGCTCTACGAGGGCAAGCCGGTCGGCACGCCCGACGCCGGCGCCTTCTGGCGCGTCGTCGCCGAGCACAAGGTGGCGTCGCTGTTCACCGCGCCGACGGCGCTGCGCGCCATCAAGAAGGAGGACCCGGACGGCAGGCTGATCGCCGGCGCCGACCTCTCCAGCCTGCGCAGCCTGTTCCTCGCCGGCGAGCGCGCCGACCCGGATTCGGTGCGCTGGGCCGAGGAGCGGCTCGGCGTCCCGGTGATCGACCACTGGTGGCAGACCGAGACCGGATGGGCGATCGTCGCCGACCCGCTGGGGCTGGAGCTTCTGCCGGTGAAGCGCGGCTCGCCGACGGCGGTCATGCCCGGCTACGACGTGCGCGTGCTCGACGACGCCGGCCATCCGGTGAAGCCGGGCACGCTCGGCAACGTCGCCATCCGCCTGCCGCTGCCGCCGGGCGCCCTGCCGACGCTGTGGGGCAACGACGACCGCTTCCGCTTCAACTACCTGGCGACCTTCCCCGGCTACTACCAGACCGCCGACGCCGGCTACATCGACAGCGACGGCTACCTGTTCATCATGGGGCGCACCGACGACATCATCAACGTCGCCGGCCATCGCCTGTCGACCGGCGGCATGGAGGAGGTGCTGGCCAGCCACGCGGCGGTCGCCGAATGCGCCGTCATCGGCATCCACGACGGCCTCAAGGGCCAGTTGCCGGTCGGCTTCGTCGTGCTCAAGATGGGCGTCTCGGCGAGCCCGGCGGCGGTGGAGAAGGAGATCGTCGAACTGGTGCGCGAGCAGATCGGCCCGGTGGCGGCGCTGAAGACGGTGCTGGTGGTGCCGCGCCTGCCGAAGACGCGCTCCGGCAAGATCCTGCGCGGCAGCATGCGCCAGATCGCCGACGGCGAGGCGGTGCGCGTGCCGGCGACCATCGACGATCCGGCGGCCCTGGAAGAGATCACCGGCGCGCTGAAGACGCGCGGCATCGGCACCTAGCGGGGGGAGCGGCGGCGCAAGAAAGCCAGGGAAGCAAGCCGGCATGGCGCCTATATCCTGGCATTCTTGTCGAAATCGTCATAATCCGGGGCTAGGGATGGGCACTTTCAGGGAAAGGGCGGTTTAGGGCCCGATGGACCAGAAGAACCCTCACGTCTCCACCGAGGACGCTGCGACGGTCGAAGCCGACGTCGCCGCCGGCGTCGAACTGCGCCAGTCGAAGTCGCGCTTCATCAACCGTGAGTTGTCGTGGCTGCAGTTCAACCGACGGGTGCTGGAAGAGGCCGAGAACGTCAACCATCCGCTGCTCGAAAAGCTGCGCTTCCTGTCGATTTCGGCCAACAACCTCGACGAATTCTTCATGGTGCGGTTTGCCGGCCTCAAGGGCCAGCAGCGCCAGGGCATCGCCATGGTGTCCGACGACGGGCGCTCGTTGAGCGGCCAGCTCGGTGCCATCGCAGATGCCTGCGCCAGCCTCGCCAGCGACCAGCAGGCACGCTGGGCGGCGCTGCACGGCGAACTCGACGACGCCGGCATCCACCTCATCGATGTCACCCGGATCAGCGACGCCGATCGCGAGTGGCTGGAGCACTACTTCCTCGATTCGATCTTCCCGGTGCTCACCCCGCTCGCCATCGACCCGGCGCACCCGTTCCCGTTCATTCCCAATCTCGGCCTGACCGTGGCGCTGCAGATGACGCGCAAGTCGAACGGCCACCGCATGACGGCTCTGCTGCGCGTGCCGGGGGCCATCGAGCGCTTCATCCGCCTGCCGTCGAACGACGCCAACGACGACCGCTTCATCAGCCTCGAACAGGCGGTGACGCTGTTCGTCCACAGCCTCTTCCCCGGCTACGGCGTCGACGGGCAGGGCGCCTTCCGCGTCATCCGCGATTCCGACATCGAGGTGGAGGAAGAGGCCGAGGACCTGGTGCGCTTCTTCGAGAGCGCGCTCAAGCGCCGCCGCCGCGGCTCGGTGATCCGCCTCGAGATCGAGGCGGCGATGCCGGAGGGCCTGCGCCAGCTGGTCGCCGAGGCGCTGTCGGTGACGCCCGACGAGGTCTTCCTGGTCGACGGGCTGATCGCCCTCAACGATCTCTCGCAGCTCGTCGCCATCGACCGGCCGAACCTCAAGTTCTCGCCCTATACGCCGCGCTATCCCGAGCGCCTGCGCGACCACAACGGCGACTGCCTGGCCGCCATCCGCCAGAAGGACCTGGTCGTCCATCACCCCTATGAGTCGTTCGACGTGGTCGTCCAGTTCCTGCGCCAGGCGGCCTCCGACCCGGACGTCGTCGCCATCAAGCAGACGCTCTACCGGACCTCGAACGATTCGCCGATCGCCAAGGCGCTGGCGGAAGCCGCCGAGGCCGGCAAGTCGGTGACGGCGCTGGTCGAGCTCAAGGCCCGCTTCGACGAGGAAGCCAACATCCGCTGGTCGCGCGACCTCGAACGCGCCGGCGTGCAGGTGGTCTACGGCTTCATCGAGTTGAAGACCCACGCCAAATTGTCGTTGGTGGTGCGCCGCGAGGGCGGCCAGCTGGCCAGCTACGTGCACATCGGCACCGGCAACTATCACCAGGTCACGGCGCGCATCTATACCGACCTGTCGTTCTTCTCGGCCGACCCGGCGATCGCCCGCGATGTCGCCCGCATCTTCAACTACATCACCGGCTATTCGGAGCCGGAGACGCTGGAACGCCTGGCCATCTCGCCGCACATGCTCAGGCGGCGCATCCTCGATCTCATCGCCGCCGAGGTCGCCCATGCCAAGGCCGGGCGGCCGGCGCAGATCTGGATGAAGATGAATGCGCTGGTCGATTCCCAGATCATCGACGCGCTCTACGACGCCAGCCAGGCGGGCGTCGACATCGATCTCGTGGTACGCGGCATCTGCTGCCTGCGGCCGGGCATCCCCGGCCTGTCCGAGCGCATCCGCGTCAAGTCGATCGTCGGGCGCTTCCTCGAGCATGCCCGCATCTACTGCTTCGGCGACGGCCATGGCCTGCCGTCGCCCCAGGCCCGGGTCTATATCGGCTCGGCCGACATGATGCCGCGCAACCTCGACCGCCGCGTCGAGGCGATCGTGCCCATCCTCAATCCGACCGTGCACGAGCAGGTCCTCGGCCAGATCATGGTCACCAACCTCGCCGACAACCAGCAGAGCTGGCGCGTCATGCCCGACGGCACGGCGCAGCGCATCGTCGCCAAGAAGGGCGAGGCGCTGGTCAATGCCCACCAGTATTTCATGACCAACCCGAGCCTTTCCGGTCGCGGCAAGGCGCTGAAGATCGGCGCCACCAAAGCGACTTCGCGCCGGCGCGGTCGGGGAGCGTGACCTGACCTACGCACTGTCCACCATCGACGGCGCGCCGGGCCGCCTCAACGGCGGCGGGCCGATCGCCATCGTCGACATCGGCTCGAACTCGGTCCGCCTGGTCGTCTACGAGCGGCTGGCCCGCTCGGCCACGCCGTTGTTCAACGAAAAGGAGCTGTGCGGCCTCGGCCGCGGGCTGGCGGCGCGCGGCCGGCTGGAGCCCGGCGCCATGGCCTCGGCCCTGACGGCTACTCCGCCGCTTTGCCGTTCTCGTCCGCCAGCTGCGCGTCACCCAGCTGCATGTGCTGGCCACCGCCGCCGTGCGCGATGCCTCCAACGGCCCCGAATTCATCGCCTCGGTCGAAGCGGTCACCGGCGTCAAGGCGACGGTGCTCTCCGGCAGCGAGGAAGCGCGGCTGAGCGCCCAGGGCGTGGTCTCCGGCTTCCATCAGCCGGACGGGGTCGCCGGCGATCTCGGCGGCGGCAGCATCGAGGTCGTCGATATCCACGACAACCGCACCGGCACCGGCGAGAGCTTCCCGCTCGGCGGCCTGCGGCTGGAGGAGATGGCGGAAGGCTCGATGAAGAAGGCGGAAAAGATCGCCGCCGAGGCGCTCGACAAGTCGAGGGTGCTGCCCGGCGGCGAGAAGCGGACCTTCTACGCCATCGGCGGCACCTGGCGCTCGCTTGCCCGCCTGCACATGCGCCAGGCCGGCTATCCGCTGCATGTCATGCACCACTACACGATCGATGCGGGCGAAGCCGCCGACTTCTGCCGCATGGTCGCGCGGCGCGAGCTGGAATCGCTCGATTCCATCGAGGTCGTCTCGCGCAATCGCCGGCCGCTGCTGCCCTATGGCGCCGTCGTGCTGGAACAGGTGATCCGCGTGATGAAGCCGGCGCAGGTGGTCATGTCGGCGCTCGGCATGCGCGAAGGCCTGCTCTACGAGCTGCTCGACCCGGCCGAGAAGGGGCTCGACCCGCTGATCACCGCCTGCGAGGAACTGGCCTATCTGCGCTCGCGCTCGCCGCGAGCACGTGCATGAACTGGCGGAATGGTCGGCGATGGCCTTCCACGTCATCGGGCTCGACGAGACCGAGGCCGAGACGCGCCTGCGCCACGCCGCCTGCCTGCTCACCGACGTCGGCTGGCGCGCCCATCCCGAATATCGCGGCGAGCAGAGCCTCAACCTGATCGCCCATGCCGCCTTCATCGGCATCGACCACCCCGGCCGCGCCTATCTGGCGCTGACCAATTTCTACCGGCACGAGGGGCTGATCGACGAACAGCTGTCGCCGCGCATCCGCGAACTGGTGCCGACGCGCCTGATGGAGCGCTCGCGGGCGCTCGGCGCGACCTTGCGGGTGGCGCATCTCCTGTCGGCGGCGACGCCAGGCGTCGTCAACCGCACGCGCATCGAAGTGCGCGGCAAGATGCTGGCGCTGGTGCTGCCCGAGGACCTCGCCATGCTCGGCGGCGCCCGCGTGCTCCGCCGCCTGGCCCAGGTCGCCAAGTTCGCCGGGCTGGAGCCGACGATCGTCGCGGAGTAGGCGGCCGGGCGCTCAGCCCTTGTTGATCGCCACCACGTGGTTCTGCTTCACGGCGAGCGCGATCTTGCCGGACTTCAGCTTGAGCGCCGCCTCGCCGAACAGTTCGCGCCGCCAGCCGGACAGCGCCGGCACGTCCGCCTCGTCGTCGCTGGCGATCGCCTCCAGGTCGTCGACCGTGGCGATGATCTTGGAAGCGACGCCGTGGCTCTCGCTGGTCATCTTGAGCAGCACCTTGAGCAGGTCGACCGCCGCGCCGTTGCCGTTGGCGGCCGGCTTGTGCTTGGGAATGCGCGGAAGCTGGTCGCGGGGAATGTCCATCGCCGCCCGCACCGCCGCCAGGATGTCCTCGGCCGCGCGCGACCGCTCGAAGCCGCGCGGGATGGTGCGCAACTGGCCGAGCGCCGCCGGCGTCGTCGGCTGCTGTGCGGCGATCTCGTAGATGGCGTCGTCCTTGATCACGCGGCTGCGCGGCACGTCGCGCGCCTGCGCCTCGCGTTCGCGCCAGGCCGCCACCTCGCGCATGACGGCCAGCTCGATCGGCTTGCGCACGCGCATCTTGAGCCGCTTCCAGGCCTCTTCCGGCTCCAGCTGGTAGGTGCCGGGCGAGGTCAGCACCTCCATCTCCTCGCGCACCCATTCGGTCCGGTTCTGCTCCGCCAGGCGCGCCGCCAGGGCCTGATAGACGTCGCGCAGATGGGTGACGTCGGCGAGCGCATAGTCGATCTGGCGTTCCGACAGCGGCCGCCGGCTCCAGTCGGTGAAGCGCGACGACTTGTCGATGCGCGTGCCGGTGAGCTTCTGGACGAGCTGGTCGTAGCTGACCAATTTGCCGAAACCGCAGACCATGGCCGCGACCTGGGTGTCGAACACCGGATGGGGGATCAGGCCGCCGAGATGGTGGACGATTTCGATATCCTGACGGGCGGCATGAAAGACCTTGATGACCTTCTCGTTCTTCATCAGCTTGAAGAATGGTTCGAGGTCGAGGTCCGGCACCGTCGCGTCGATGATGGCGGCCTCGTCGGGGCTCGCCATCTGGACCACGCAGAGCTTCGGCCAAAAGGTCGTCTCCCGCATGAATTCGGTATCGACCGTAACGGCGGGGAAGCGGGCCAGACGCTTGCACAGGGCGGTGAGGTCGGCAGACGTGGTGACGATATTCATGGTGTTCGTATAGCCGACCAGAGGGCGTTTTGTCCCCTGCGTAACAACCGCCCGCGACGCTTTTGCTGAATCTATCGAATTACCCACAAGACCCGGAAATGCAAGGCTTTTCTGGGCTGGATGAAGGACCCCGCCGGCGATTGCCGGCTTCACCGCGGCCAGAGGCGCTATTTGGGTGCAAAATCGCGGCGGTGGCAACCCGCCGGCGGTTCTGGCCAGGGGGCCGGCGCGCGCGCCCCGCGCGTTCGGCCGGCCATGCACGCCGGGTCGGCGCGGTGACCGCCGTGACCGCCGGGCGGTCCGGTTCCCGCCGGGGCGAATCGCTCGGACGGGCGGCGGAGGGCGCTCCGCGACGACGGCGACTACACCTTGCCGTGCACCAGCCGGTGTACGAAGCCGAGCTTCGTCCTGACGGCCGGCGCGATGACGAACGGATAGAGGTCGCGTTCGCCCATGGCGCGGCTGACGTTGTTCATGGCAAAGACGAACGGCAGCCAGGCATCGATGACCTGGCCGATGTCGTCGGCGAAATAGGGGTCGAAGGCGACCGTGGCCGAATAGTCGCCCGACCGATCGATCAGCGGCCTGACCGACATTCCGGCGGCAGCGACCATTTCCAGCGTGTCGACGATGTGCAGGTAGTGCGCCCACGTCTCGGCGAAGTCCTCCCAGGGATGGGTGGTCGCGTATTCCGAGACGAACTGCTCCTGCCAGCCGGGCGGGGCGCCCTCGTCGTAGTGGCGCTTGAGAGCCTCCGCATAGTCCCGGCTGTCGTCACCGAAGACGGCGCGGCAGGCGTCGAGCGTGCCCCCGTCGCGCACCAGCACGTCCCAATAGTAGTGACCGATCTCGTGGCGGAAATGGCCGAGCAGCGTGCGATAGGGCTCGCGCATGGCAACCCGGCGCCGTTCCCGCTCGGCATCGTCGGCTTCCTTGAGGGCGATGGTGATCTTGCCCTCGTCGTGGCCGGTGAGCACGCGGGGCTCGGGATTGGCCGGTTCATCGGCGAGAAACTGGAAGGACAGGCCATGGGCGGGATCCTCCGCCGTGGTGCGCAGCGGCAGCTTCCAGCGCAGAAGCGTGTAGAAAAGCCGGTGCTTGGCCAGCTCGATCTTCTGCCAGGCGGCGAGCTTGGTCGGGTCTGACAGGTCCGGAATCGTGCCGTTGTGGCGGCAGGCAGCGCAGAAGGCGTCGCCCGAGCCTCAGCGGCACCAGCCAGTTGCAGGCATCGTGCTCCGCGTTGGCGCAGAACCGACGCTCCTGGTCGGGCGCCGCGACCGGGCGCCATCGGTTGCCGCCGTCCGGGTCCAGTGCCGCAAGCTCGGTCGTTTCCGGCAGATAGCCCAGCCGATGGCCGCATTGCCGGCAGGTGCGGTTGTCGAAATACAGGATGTTCCCGCACGACTGGCACTTGAAGAGTCTCATGGACGTCTCGAACAGGCCGGAGCGGTTCGGTCGAAACCGCTCTCCTTTTCAACGGTTGCTGTCGCAGGACCTCCAACGGGGGGCCCTGCGCCGGAGGCCCTGCGGCGGGCCAACAGACCCACCGGCCGGCCGGAAAAGGCCCGGACGCGTAGCCGTCCGGGCCTCCTGCCGGGGCCGTTCATAACTGCCCGACGGCGCGCTGGTTCCCCTACGCGGCTTCGGCGTTGACCGCGGTCTCGGCGATCTTGGTGAGATCTCCGTCGGTCTTCTTTTCCTGCTGGAGGGTCTGGTCGAGGAGGCCGGGGGCCTGCTTCAGGCCGAGCTTCTCGGCCCACGCCTTGAGGGTGCCGTAGCGCGCAATCTCATAGTGCTCGACGGCCTGCGCCGCCGCCAGCAGACCGGCGTCGAGGGCCTCGGAGCCCTTGTACTCCTGCATGATTTCCTTGCCTTCGTCGAGAATGCCCTCGATCGCGTCGCATTTCTTGCCGCGCGGGGTGGCGTCGATCTCCTCGAAGACCTTTTCGAGGCGTTCGATCTGCCCCTGCGTCTCGGTCTCGTGCTTCTCGAAAGCCGCCCTGAGGGCCGGCGCCTGCGCGGCCTTCGCCATCTTCGGCAAGGCCGACAGAATCTTCTTCTCGGCGTAGTAGATGTCCTTCAGCGTGTCGTGAAACAGTTCGTCCAGGTTCTTGTCGCTCATCGTGGCCTCTCCTGTGGCGCCCCGGCATCGGGGGTGGCGCTGCTCAATGCAGAAGCGGACCGGTCGGTTCCGTGGGCCGCCTGCCACGGTCGGGTTCCGTCCGGCAGCCGGCTCCTCCCGGAGACCCCGGCCGCGACTGTCCGGCATTGCCCGGCGGCGCGGCGCCGGGCCTTGACAGCCACGCGAACGCGTGCGCTTTTCCGGCGGCCGGAAACCGGGCATTTCGTGCCCGCCGGCGACCGTTTTTTCGACGCTAGAGACCTCCCACCATGCACCGCTATCGCAGCCATACCTGTGGCGCCCTCACCATCGCCGATGTCGGCCAGTCCGTCCGTCTATCCGGCTGGGTGCATCGGGTGCGCGACCACGGCGGCCTGCTGTTCATCGACCTGCGCGACCATTACGGCATGACCCAGTGCGTCGCCGACCCCGATTCGCCGGCCTTCGGCGCCGCCGAGCGGGTGCGCTCGGAATGGGTGATCCGCATCGACGGCAGGGTGAAGGCGCGCACGCCCGCGACGGTCAATGCCGAACCTGCCGACCGGCGCGGTCGAGGTCTTCATCGACGAGCTGGAGGTTCTCTCCGAGACCGCCGAACTGCCCATGCCGGTGTTCGGCGATCTCGACTACCCGGAAGAGACGCGGCTCAAGTACCGCTTCCTCGACCTGCGCCGCGACAAGCTGCACCGCAACGTCATGAAGCGCGGGGCGATCATCTCCTCGCTGCGCCAGCGCATGATCGATTCCGGCTTCTTCGAATTCCAGACGCCGATCCTTACCGCCTCGTCGCCGGAGGGCGCCCGCGACTTCCTGGTGCCCTCGCGGCTCCACCCGGGCAAGTTCTACGCCCTGCCGCAGGCGCCGCAGCAGTTCAAGCAGCTCATCATGATCGCCGGCTTCGACCGCTACTTCCAGATCGCGCCGTGCTTCCGCGACGAGGACGCCCGCGCCGACCGTTCGCCGGGCGAGTTCTACCAGCTCGACATCGAGATGAGCTTCGTCGAGCAGGAGGACGTCTTCCAGGCGGTCGAGCCGGTGCTGCGCGGCCTCTTCGAGGAGTTCGCCGACGGCAAGCCGGTCACCCAGACCTTCCCGCGCATCCCCTATGTCGAGGCGCTGAAGAAATACGGCTCCGACAAGCCCGACCTGCGCAACCCCATCGAGATGCAGGACGTCACGGCGCATTTCGCCGGCTCCGGCTTCAAGGTCTTCGCCGGCCAGATCGAGGCCGATCCCAAGGTCGTGGTGTGGGCGATTCCGGCGCCGACCGGTGGCAACCGCGCCTTCTGCGACCGCATGAACGCCTGGGCGCAGGGCGAGGGCCAGCCGGGCCTCGGCTACATCTTCTTCCGCGACGACGGCGCCGGTGCCGGGCCGATCGCCAAGAACATCGGCGCCGACCGCACCGATGCGATCCGCAACCAGCTCGGCCTGTCCGACGGCGACGCCGTCTTCTTCGTCTGCGGCCGGCCGGACAAGTTCTTCGCCTTCGCCGGCGCCGCCCGCCAGAAGGTCGGCCGCGACCTCAACCTGGTCGACGAGGACCGCTTCGCCTTCTGCTGGATCGTCGATTTCCCGATGTACGAGTGGAACGAGCAGGAGAAGAAGATCGACTTCTCCCACAACCCGTTCTCCATGCCGAACTACGACCACGACGCCTTCCTGGCGCTCGATCCCGAGCAACCAGGAGGCGATCCTCGCGATCCACGCCTTCCAGTACGACATCGTCTGCAACGGCGTCGAGCTGTCGTCCGGCGCCATCCGCAATCACAAGCCGGAGATCATGAAGAAGGCGTTCGCCATCGCCGGCTACGGCGAGGACGTTCTGCAGACGAAGTTCGGCGGCATGCTGCACGCGCTGCAGATGGGCGCCCCGCCGCACGGCGGCATCGCCCCCGGCGTCGACCGCATCGTCATGCTGCTCTGCGGCGAGGACAATCTGCGCGAGGTGACGCTGTTCCCCATGAACCAGCGCGCCGAGGACCTGATGATGGGAGCGCCGTCGGAGGTGACCGCCCAGCAGCTCCGCGAGCTTCACATCCGCCTCAACCTGCCGGAATAGGCGGGAGGGTTCGGCCTCCCGCCCTTCGGTCCTGTGCCGGCCAGGCCTACTGCGCCGGCGGGGTGGCCGGTGCGCCCTTCGCCGGCGGGGCCGAGGTCTCGAACGACAGGCCGAGCAGGGGGATCAGCGACGCCGGCTCGTTCTGCGCGGCGGCGAGGATCGCCGGGACGGCGACCGGCGCCGGCGGCGTCATCGCGACGGTGATCGACGAGCCCGGCGCGGCGACGAAGGCCTTCACCACCGGGGCCAGCGTCGCCAGCACGCCGGTCTCGCGCACCAGCGCCGCGATCTTCGGGTCGTGCAGCACGAACAGCGACAATAGCAGCGGCATGGCATCGGCGAACTGCTGGCGGAACTTGGCCGGATCGGCGTGCATCTTGTCGGCCAGCATGTCGAGGCTCTTGCCGACGATCGAATCGTCCTTGAGCGTCAGCCTCGCCTTCCTCAGCGACAGGCCGGGGAGCACGCTGGGCAGCATCGCCGGCGTTTCGATCGCCGCGCGCGGCAGGCCGCCGAGCAGCATCGAAAACGCCAGCCCGCCGGCGCCCTTCATGTCGAACTGCAGATTGTCGACGTTCAGCGCCTCGGCCGCTTCGTCCCAGTTGACCTTGAGGTGATAGCCGACGTCGAGCGTGTCGTAACCGAACTTGTTGAAGACCGCCTGGGCATCGGGCTCCAGCGACGATACCGGTACGACCAGATCGGTCATGTCCGCCGAGATCGTCGTCGCCACCGTGCCGATGTAGTCGGCCAGGTCGATGCGCAGCTTGGCGAGCGCGATGTGCGGGGCGTCGACGATCGCGGTGTCGAGGCCGGACAGCTCGATGAAGCCCGGCTTCGGCGCCACCGCCGCCACGTCGGGCGCGGTCTCGGACTCGCTGGCGATGATCGCCTGGAGCAGACCGTCGGCGCCGGGCAGCACCACATTGCCGATGGCGAAATGTCCGAGCTTGACCGCGCCGACGTCGGCCACCTCGGTGGAGAAGTCGTCGACGGCAAATTCGCCGAGCCGGTCGATCGACAGGTCGGAGATGTTGAGGCCGCCGAGGTGGAAGCCGCTCATGCCGGTCGCGGCGATATCGAGACCGCTGATGCCGAGGCGGCCGAGGCCGTAGGCGGACAGCATGTCGGCGATCGCCTGGGCCGATTCCGGCGACGACGTCGACGCGGTGGGATCGGCCATCACCTGGTCGAGAAAGCCGGCGAAGCTGTGCCGCGGCTGGCGCAGCTTGAAGTTTTCGACCGAGAGCAGCGTCATGGTCATCTTCAGGCCGGGCCCGTCGACGACAAAATCGTGATAGGCGGTGAGGCCGGTGACGTTGTGCCAGACCCCGTCGCCGATGCCGCCGGAGTAGCTGTCGGGGTCGAACACCCGCAGCGCGGCGCCGACGTCGATGTCGCGGGTTTCGAGGCTGGCGACCTTCATCTTGACCAGGCCGTCCGGGTTCGGCGCTTCCATGGTCAGCGGACCGGCGGTGATGGCGGCGATCTTGCCGTTGGCCCAGCGGTCGATGCGGAACTCGTCGTAGGCGATGCGGCTGGCGACGCCGGCATTGTTCTCGATCAGGCCGAGGGAGCCGATGCGGCCGTTGGTCATCGCCAGCCGGCTGAACGGTCCGTAGACCTTGATCATCGAGGTGAACGGATGCTGCGGATCCCAGGCGACGGCGGGCAGCGCCGGCATCGCGAAGGCGTTCACCTCGGCATCCGACAGGGTGAGCTTGAGCGGCCCCGCCGCCAGCGTGCCCTCGTCGGCCGTGATGCGCTGGGCGGTGAAGCCGCCGTCCGGCGTGGCGATGAAGCCGGTGACGCCGATCGTGCCGAAGCTGACATCGACCCCGGCCTGGTCGCTGTGGATGGTCAGGCCGGACAGCACCGCCCGGCCGCCGGCCGCGTCATAGGTGAGGGAACGGTAGGCGGCATGCCAGTCGGGCGAGGCGTCCACCGACGCCACCCATCCCTTGATCGCTGTCTCGACCGGCTCCTCGGCGGCTGCCGACTGCATGAACAGGGCGAAGCTCATGCCGGCGACGAGGCCGGCGGCGGCGAACCGGATCAGCATGATGACCCCCCTTGGGTGACGCGGCGGCGGCCGCCGCTCAGTTGTTGACGGTGATCTCGACCGCAAGCAGGTCGGGAAGCTTCGTCTGGTCGTCCTGGATCGTCTTGACCATGTCCTCGAACGACACCGGCGCCGCCGGCGCCATGGTGATGGTGAACGACTTCGGCGACTCAAGGAAGCTGGTGACGGCGGTCTGCAGCTTCTGCTGGAAGTCCTTGCCGCCGACATCGCCCATCAGGAACATGAGCGCCAGCGGCCACTGCGCCGCGACATCCTTGCGCGTGACGCCGAGGATCTGCGCCTGCATGTCGAGCGCCCGCTCGATCAAGCCGGCGTTGTCGAAGCGCACGGTCAGCGCATCGAGGTTCGGCTTCGCCGCCGGTGCCGGCTTGTCGCCGCCGCCGTTGACCAGACCGTGGACCTTCACGTTGCTGAAGGCGCCGCTGATCGCCAGCTTGCCGACGTCGCCGACGTCGATCGGCGAACGAGCGCAGGTTGAGCTTGTCGGCGCCGGTGTCGAAGCCGGCATCGAAGGCGATCGAGACGACGAGGTCGGTATAGCCGAGGCCCTGCATCACGCCCTGTACCTCGGGCGTATTGAAGGCGGCGGCCGGCAGGTGAATGCCCGTCGTCGAGAAGGTGACGCTGTTGGGTTCGCCCTTGTCGTCGGCGGCCATGGCGAGATCGACCTTGGCGACGTCGATGGGCTGGGCGAGCTGCGGCTGGGTGATGGCGATGCCGCTCACCGAGGCGTTGCTGAACGGCAAGACCTTGTTGCTGAGCGACTTGACCTCGGCCGGCGTCGGCACCACGGCGTTGGAGACCACCGCCGTCTGCCACTTGGCGGTGCCCTGCTTGTAGCTGGCGCTGCCGTCGTTGAAGGTCATGCTGGTGGCGGTGAAGCCGCCCGGCTGGCGCTCGGCGGCGCCGGCGATGACGACGTTGGCGACGGTGACGACGCGGCCGGTGGTATTCGGCTCCGCCACCTTCAGGCCGCTGATGGTGATCGTGTCGCCGTCGGCCGTAGCGGCCTCGTAGGTGGCGACCGCCTTGCCGGAGGCGCCGAAGGCGGCGACCAGCGCATCGGCGACCGTTTTGGCATCGGGCGCCGCCGAAGCACCCGCGGCAGAAAGAACGACAATCAGGAACGAGCCGAATGCGGCCAGACGGGACGCCTTGCGAAGCATAGTCACCCTCCCAGGGGCAAAAGCGATGGGGGCCGGCGGATGCGCCAGCCGTGGCCGCGCGATCTAAGCCGCACTTCGCGGCGAGGACAAGGCGGATGATGGAGATTGAAGCAGGTGCGCGGCGGGTTGGCTGTGCCGCAGGTCACACCGGCGGAGCGGCCGCCGCCGGGCCGCCGCCGGCTAACTCGTCGCGGGCCGACAGGCGGCGCGGCCCGCGGGTCCTGAGCCGGCTCAGTCCTTCTGGATGATCATGAAGACGTCCGGCCGGTTGGGCGTGCCGGCATCGTGGTACCACAGGCGGCCGTCGTACCAGTCGTGATGGACCGAATCGATGCACGGCCAGACGCACTTGGTGTAGCGGGTCGGCGAGGACACCAGGTAGGCGGTCTGCGGCGGCACGTAGATGCCGGCGGGCTGGCCCTGGGGGCAGCGCGGATCGTAGGGCGCCACGTCGTAGATGCGCACGTAGTCGGAGCCGTGGCCGTGCTTGTGCTTGTGATTCACCAGCGGCGCGTGGTCGATGGCGACGCAGCCGGCGGGCGCATAGGCGGGCGGGCCGGCGGCGAGATCGGCGGCAAAGGCGCCTCCGGCCGGGGCCGACAGGGCGCAGGCAGCGGCGGCGACGAGCAGCGAACGGTGAAACATGGCGGACCCTCCGGCGGCGAGCAGGGGCGCTCGCCGCGTCGCCATTCAAACCCATCCGTGGTTAATGGCCGGTTAGTCCGCGGAGTTCCGGCGCTCCTGCGGCCGCGTGGCTCAGGCGCCGCCGAGGAAATCTTCCTTGTGCAGCGGAACGCCGTTGTGACGGAGGATGGCGTAGGCGGCGGTGGCGTGGAAATAGAAGTTCGGCATGGAGAAGAAGAGCAGGTAGCGCTCGCCGCTCATGGTCGTTTCCTGGCCGCCGAGGGGGAAGGTGAGGGAGCGCTCGGCCGCATCGGCGAAGCTGTCGGGGCTGAGGCCCTCGACGAAGGCGAGCGCCCAGGCGACCCGCGCCTTGAGGCCGGCGAAGCCTTCGTCGGAGCCGCTCGAACTGCGGGATGGGCACGCCGGCAAGCCGCGCCGAGCCGCGCGTGGCGTGGTTGCAGGTGGCGCGCACCTGCTCCCCCAGCGACCACATGTCGGGGAAGAGGCGGGCGTCGATCAGCGCTTCCGGCTTGATCTTCTTCGCCTCGGCATGGGCGGCGGCCTTGTCCAGCGTGGCGGCGAGCTGGGTGAGGATGTTGGCGTAGACCGGCACCGAGATGGCGTGCATCGAGAGCGTCATGAGAGGTCCTGTGAGGGTGGGGCACCGATTGCGAGGCGCGGGGGGCCGGACGCTATCACCGGCCGGGCGGATGGCAAACGGTACCGGACCGAAACTTGCGATCCGGCGCCGATCGCACTAAATAACCCACGCGGGACTCAGACAGAATCCCGTCCGAGGCGGCCATCGCGCGGCCTTGAAGCGAGTTCGGGGGCAGTCAGCCTCGCGAATTCGGGCAAATTCCCCGGACCGCTATTCGGGAATCGCATCCCGGATGATTTCCGCCACCGGCGGAAATTGTGGTCCGGCGCAAACTGGTGAAAGGAAACATCCTGCAAATTCTCGTTCGCGACAATAATGTCGATCAGGCCCTCAAGGTGCTCAAGAAGAAGCTGCAGCGCGAGGGTGTATTCCGCGAATTGAAGCGCAAGCGCTTCTACGAAAAGCCCTCCGAGCGCCGGGCGCGCGAGAAGGGCGAGGCGATCCGCCGCGGTCGCAAACAGGCCCGCAAGCTGGCCCAGCGTGAAGGCTTGCTGCCGGCGCCAAAGCCCAAGCTGCGCCCGGGCATGGGTCGCCAGCGCGCCTGACGTGCGCGCGCCCCCGTCGTGCGCGATTGCCTTGATCGCATCGACTTGCGGGCGCGCACCACGCTTCGTTCACGCCGCGCCCGCGCCCAGCGGGCGCCGCGGGGGTGGGTTGTGGGACAGCGGACGTGAAGCGGCGCGTCGGACTGCGCCGGACCGGGTTTGCCCGCACCCCGCGCCACCGGATGAGCCTGGCGGAACAGGCGCTGTCGGCGCGCCTCGGCGAGGCAGCCTTCGGCGCCAGCTTCCGCGGCCAGATGCCGGTCGGCCGGCAGACTGCCGACTTCGGCTCCTACGACGCCAGAACTCATCGTTGAAATCGACGGCGCCACGCGCGATGCCGGCGCCGCCCACGCGCGTTCGGCGGCCTTCGAGGCCGCCGGCTATCTCGTCCTGCGCTTCAGCGAGGAGGAGGTGCTCGCCGACGCCGATGCGGTGATCGATCAGATCGGGCAGGCGATGAAGGTGTGGGGCGGGTGAGGGCGCTAGGTGGCTGCGCCCTGCGGCCCCTTCATCTGCCCGGCGACGCGCCAGATCGTGTCGGCCAGCGCGTCGGCTGCACCGAAATTGCCGACGCAGACTTCCTTGCCGTCGTCGGTCACGACATAGACCAGCTCGACCGGGGTCACCCGTCCACGCGCCGGTATGGACGAGCTCCTGACCCGGACATCGGTTACCCGCGGCCACGGGACCTTGACCGGGCTTTGCAGGCAGCGGACCAGAAGGACGCCGGTGTCGTCCAGCGTCAGCGTCGGGCAGCCGCGCACGATCGTCAGCAGCCCATAGATGACCAGCGGCGCGCCAACCACGACCAATAGCCACATCGTCGTGCGCGCGTCGAGATAGACCGGCCCCAGCCAGCCGCCGCCTTCCGCGTAGTCGTCGGTGGCGATCTTCCAGATGCCGACGCCGGCAATCATGACGCCGAAGGCCAGCGCGACGAGAGAGGTGGACGGTTTCGTCCTGAAGACGATGGGCAATGCGTCGGCAGGCATGGACACCCCCGGCTGCGTGTGGGCGGCGCATCATGCCGCAGCCCCGGTCCCGCCGCTGTTGACGCGGTCACACCCTCCGCCCAGCGGGGCAGGAGGCGCGTTCCGGACGATCGGGCGCCGGGCGATGCGGCACGCCTCTCCGTTCCCGCGCGACGGCGACGCCGGGTCATGAACCTTTCAAAGAGCGGCCCGCGCGCGGGACCACCGCGGTCCGACGACGGCTTTCGCCGGCGCCCGGCCGCGGCTGACCTTCGCCTGCCTGTAGCGCTGCCCTTCGGGGGCAAGGTCGCGCGGCGGAGGTTTTCCTCCGCTGGCGGGCTTCCGGGCCTCCGCCGCTCCGTCTGCGTGTGACGGGACGGCGGACACCGCACCTCGCTCCGTCTCGGGTCGCCACCGGTCGACGCCCCTCTTGCGAGCGAGGATGCAGAGATCATCTCATGAGGTTACGGGAGCGGGCATAGATTTCATTAGGGCGATGCGCCGGATGGTTTCGGCGATGGCCCGCGGCTCCCCGATGTTACCGACGCCGATCTGCCTGCCGTCGTCGGTCACCAGAAAAAGAACGTCGACGATGATCGTCCGGCCGCGGGAGGGAGCGGGGATGCGCCGGATCACCACATCGGCGAACTGGCTCCACGGGATCTGCACCGGGCTCTGCAGGCAGCGGCTCAGCAGGAGGCCGGTCTCGTCGAGCCGCAGGTTCGGGCAGCCGCGCACCGCCGTCACCAGCGCGTAGAGCGCGACGGGCAGGCCGATGGCGATCATCACCCAGCCGGTCGTCTGCGAGCTGAGCACGATCGGCCCGAAGTGGTCGTCGGCATGGGAGAAGCTGTCGTCGGCCGCCTTGGCGATGCCCGCGGCAAAGATGAAGGCGCCAACGGCGGCCATGACGAAGCCGGTCAGCGGCCTTGACTTGAAGACGATCGGCAACGTGTCGCTGGTCATGGCATTGCACTCCGGCCAAGTCGTGCTTGAGAGTGTGCCGCAGGGGCGGGTGGCGCGCTGTGGCGGCGGCCACAGGCGGCCGCCACAGGGGCTGATCGGCGATGCGCCTCGTGCGTGTGGAACAACGGCGGCCTCATCCGTGTTTGTTGCCAGGCAGCCCCCGCTGGCGACGCGGGAACAACGGTGCATTTCTTGCAAACGCACCCCCGTGGCGACGATCTCACGACGCCGCGCATCGGGTGCATCGGTCAGGCACCGATCGTGGCTTGCGACGGCAACGGTCGGCCTGCGTGGCATTGGAAAGGGACGGCGGTGAGGGATATCTGCCTTTGACCGACAGAGTGGTTGCCGGCGCCCCCACAGGCAGCGCCGCCGGGGCCGCGCCCGCCCGCAACAGCGGCGTGGTGACGGCCGTCGTCGTGGCGGCGGTGGCCGCCGGGGCGATCTTCCGCCTGATTCTTCCGGGCATGATCGAATTCCACTACGACGAGAAATTCTCCTTCGACCATGTGATGACCGTGCTCCATGGCGGGCCGTGGCCGGCCCTTGGCATGTCGATGAGCATCGGCGGTCCCAATCCGGGCATGAGCGTCTGGATCTTCATCCTGCTCGGGCTGGTGGCGCATCCCGACACGCCGGTCGGGCTGGCCCAGGCGGTGCAGGTCCTCAACGTGACGGCGCTGCTCGCCTTCGTCGCGTTCGTGGTGCGCAGCATCCCGCGCGACCAGCGCGAGCCGTGGCTGTGGGCGGCGGCGCTATGGGCGGTGAACCCCATCGCCATCATCTACGAGCGCAAGATCTGGCCGCCCTCGACGCTGCCCATCTTCATCGTGGTCATGCTGGCGGGCTGGTGGCACCGCCGGTCGTGGGCGGGATCGTTCTTCTTCGCGCTGGTCACGGTGCTCGGCGGCCAGATCCACCCGACCTGCGCATTCCTGGGCTTCTCGCTGTTCGTCTGGACGCTGGCCGACGACCGCCACGCCTTCCGCTGGGGCGGGCTGATCCCCGGCGCGGTCATCGGCTTCCTGCCGACGATCACCTGGCTGACGAGCAGCCCATCGGTCGGCAAGGGCCTGCACACGCTGCGCCTGCCGCTTGCCAGTTTCTACGGCCGCTGGTTCACGACGCCGTTCGGCTACGGCCCCGACCACATCCTCGGGCCGGTCGAGTTTCCGCGCTTCCTCGGCTGGCCGGAAATCGGCGGCGGCCATACCTGGCTGGTTCTCGCGATCTACGTCGCCATCGTTGCGGTGGCGCTGGCGCTGACGGTGCCGGCGGCCTGGCGCTACCTGCGTGCGGGCGACCATTCGCTGCGCTGGATGCTTCTCGGCGGCACGCCGGCCGGCCGGGTCGTGCGCGCCGCCTTCTTCGGCTTCGGCATGATCCTGACGCTGCTCACCATCCGCGGCGGCGGCCTCTATGCGCACTACATGATCGTGATCACGCCGGTCATGACCCTGTGGGTGGCGCTGACCGCCAAGTTCGGCGCGGGCGGCGTGCTGGGCGGACGCGCGCGGCTCCTGCTCGGCACGCTCTGCCTCCTCGATGCGGCCGTCGTCGTGATGATGTTCTCGTACATCCACACGATCGGCGACATCCACGGCGAGTTCGGCCCGAGCTGGGAGTGGCAGCAGGCGCACCCGCGGCCGGCCGGCGCGCCACAGCCGACCGATCCGATGGTTCCGGCGCTGGCGGCGCCATCGTAGAAGCGGGCGGGGCGCGACGGAAACTGACGCACCCAGCGCCTATTCTAGCCGCCCAAGCTTTCGACATCAGGAGTTCGTTTGCCCGTGACGCCAATCGTCCTCATCCCCGGCATGCTCTGTTCCGCCGAAGCCTTCGCGCCTCAAGTCGCGGCCTTGTGGCCATATGGACCTGTTACGGTCGCCTCGACGCTGGAGGGCGAGACAATCGCCGCCATGGCCGGCGCCATCCTGGCCTCGGCGCCGCCTCGCTTCGCCCTCTGCGGCATATCCATGGGCGGATATATATGTCTGGAAATCCTGCGGCAGGCGCCGGACCGCGTCCTCAAGCTGGCCTTGCTCGACACGTCGGCCGATCCCGAGCGGCCCGAAGCGATATCGGCGCGCCGGGCTTTGATCGCTCAGGCGCGTGCCGGTGATTTCAGAGCCGTGCTGAAGCAGGTCCTGCCCCAGATCCTGCTGCATCCTGACCATCAGGATGACGAAGCGCTGATCGAGATCAACATCCGCATGGGTCTGACGGTGGGCGTCGAGGGGATGGCGCGGCAGCAGGAGGCGATCATCGCAAGGGCGGATAGCCGCCCCGACCTCGCCGCCATCGCTGTCCCAACCCTTGTCCTGGTTGGCGATAGCGATGTACTGACGCCGCCGGCTCGGTCCGAGGCGTTGGCGGCGGCCATCCCCGGCGCCCGCCTTGTGGTCGTGCCGGAATGCGGCCATGCCTCGACGCTGGAGCAGCCCGAAGCCGTAAATCGCGCTTTGGTCGAGTGGATCACGGGCTGATCTGGCAAGCGGATGTCACCAGACATTTTTCAGACCGTGCTCTTGGCGTGGACGACATGAAGACCTGCCGGTTCGGGCGCGAGCCCTTGAATGGCGCGGCCGAACCTCGACGTGATCTGTTGGAAATTGATGTCGTCGATGTCAGGAAATCCGTGAGAGCGAAGAATCGTTGCAATGCCGGCCGGCTCGAAATGGCTTGCCCACCGCTCGTCGGTCTTCTCAAGCTGTTCAGTTCGCTTCGCCACCACCTCCCTGAACGCTTCCGGGAAAGCCTCGAAAGGCTCCATGTAGTCGAACACCACCTCCGCGTTCGGGATTGACGCCATGTAGTCCAGGGTGCTGCTGATTGCGCCCTCGGTCAGGTAGGGCACCACGCCGAGCCAGGAGAAAAACGCCGGCGCGTTCTGCTGAAAGCCGGCGCTTACGAGCTTCTCGCCCAAATTGTCCCGTTCCAAATCGACTGGCACGAAAACAAGACATGGCGGGATCGCGAGTTGAGCTTTGACCAGGCGCTGACGTTTCCATGCCTGCGTTGCGGGATGGTCCACTTCATAAATGCGGATCTGTTGTGCTCCATGGGGATTGCGAAGCGCGAATGTGTCGAGTTCCTGCGCCAAGGATGACAATTTGCCGGATTCCTTTTTCGACAGCTTCGGAAAAGGCACTTTCCGCAATCCGGCTTCGTGCGGTGGCGTTCAGGCGCCCGATGCTGGCCAAGGGGCTTTGGTTCGCAAATTGAAGCACGTCCTTTTCGTCTTCGCCCAAAATCTTCATGGCAAACGGGTCGTCGAGGATCGCGCCATGATCGAGGACCTGATGGGCCGCTCGAAGTCGGGCAGGTATGAGGGCTGTCCGGCTGGGTTCATTGGCCTTCATGTTCGAAGTCTCCAGTCTCATCAATTGTCGATTGCATGAATGTCGTGCGCGGCCGGTGCCGGGCGCTCGGATTTCTTCCGTTCAATGCGACATCTTCCGCTCAGCCGGTTCGGACCAGGGGGAGAAAAATCCGATCGACGATCTCGTCTATGTCCTGCGCCGATAAAGGCTGCTGCAGGAGCACAAGCTGATGACGCGCGAGGTCAAAAGGCAGCGCAGCCAGTCGAGGTGTAAGCTTCCCGGCGGCGATTTCGCCGCGCCCGACTCCCCGGGTCAGAATATCCATCATCATTTGCGTGCTGCGTGCGTGGACTTCGGCAAACAAAGACGCGTCGCTCTCGTGCAAGAGCTCCGCAATCAGGCCAAATGTGACTTCAGGGCCGAACGCTTCCACCATTTCTGAAACGCCGCGCAGAATGAGTACGACGTCGCCGCGGACAGTTCCGGTGTCCGGCGCCGCAAAGGAAAGAACAGGCCGATTTGCTCTCAATGCGGCATAGACAAGCCTGGCCCGCGTTGGCCAGCGCCGATAGATCACCGGTTTGCTAGTGCCCGCCCGGGCGGCGACCCTCTCGATCGAGAAATTGACGTATCCGAGTTCGGCAAGTTCTTGCAGCGCGGCCTCGAAGATCGCCGCCTCCAGTACCTTGCCGCGCCGACGGCTGCTCATTGGTCCTGCTCCGGTGGTCAGACGCCACTGTTTGTGACCTCTGCGTCGATTAGATACGCAGCGGTTCTAATGTCAACAGGATACTTAAAGTATCTTATGGTCGCGGTGAGGCGTGTCTCATCGGGCGCGTCAGCCGAAGGCGTAATCTGCAGCGTGGTTGGGCGCTGCCATAAGCGGCGGAATACGCTGCGCACGTCCGCCCTGCGGGCCGCTATCGGGTTTTCGACGCGCCGCTCTTCCTGGGGTGGAGCGTCTCTCCCCGGGCCAGCATTGCGACGAAATCGGCAATGCGCTTTGCGCGGGTTTCCGGCCGCTTGGCGTCGTTCACCCGGTAGATCACGGCGAAGCGGTTGGCGCGATCGAGGGTCTCGAAGAATTTCGCGGCCGCCTTGTTCCTGGCAAGGGCCTGCATGAAGTCCGGCGGAGGCTCGGCCTTGCTTTGCGGCTGGTACGCCGCCGCCCAGCGACCGTCGCCTTTCGCCGCGTCGATCTCGCGCAAGCCCTCGGGCCGCAACCGGCCCTGCTCGGCGAGCCGCTCGGCCATGGCGCAATTCCTGGCGGACCAGCGGCTTCCCCGGCGGCGCGGTGTCATCCTGACGAGGTAATAGTGCTCGTCCGCCGGCTTCAATTGGCCGTCGATCCAGCCGCAGCAGATGGCGAACTCGACCGCCTCCTGCTTGCTGACCGTCGGCACGGGCGCTCCCTGCTTCGACAGCCTGATCCAGAAGCCTTCCGAATCGCGCCCCTCGGCCGACAGATGCGCCTCGAGGTCGCCCTGGCTGGCGAAGGAAAGGATCGGGAGGTCGCTCTGCGGCATGGCGGGGCTCCTGAACCGGAGGGACGTGCCTCACGGAGAGTCCATCCTGGGTTCCCGCCTCCGCGGGAACGAACGGAGGAGGGGCGATACTCGGTGTATAGGGCGGGTTGGTCGAAGGCGTAACCCGCAGCGCGATGGCCTCGCCCGCGAAAGCGGCGGAACACTCTGCGTACTTCCGCCCGGCGCGCTATTCAAAATGCGCGGCACCGGTTAGCCTGACCAACAGCTCACACATTCAGCCAGTCACGACGAGGCGCCACATGCCCGCATTGGCCCATGACGGGGTTGTCGTTGTAGGTCCCGGCCAGACCTATGTCGGAAAACAGGGGTTCACATACGGTGCCGGCGCGTCCGCTGAAACGGTCGGTGCGCAGAAAGTCTGCATGAACATCCTGCCGATGCCGCCCGGTGCGGTCGCCAAGGCGCACTACCACAAAGGCATCGAGACCATCGCCTTCATGCTCGAAGGAGAGTGCGCGATCTATTACGGCGATGGCTTGCAGAAGCGTGTCCTGGTGCACCAGGGGGAGCAGTGTTTCGTTGCCGCCGACATGCCGCACGCGCCGCGCAACGAGAGCGGAAAGCCGTGCACCTGTATTGTCGTCCATTCATCGGGCAGCGATCAGGATGGCATCGTGATGTTGCCGGAGCTTGATGCAACGCTGGCTGAGAGGGTGAGCGCAACAGGCTGAGACGCGCCCCCGCGGGAACGAACGGCGGAGGGGGCGAGGGGATTTCGTAGCCCGCACGGCATACTCGGCGCCGAACCTCCCCCTTGAGGGGAGGTCGAAGTTCGGCGAACCTTCTCGCCGAACTTCGGGAGGGGGTATGCCCCATCGCTCGGTCCCGCCGCTGAACAGGCGCTTCGGCAAGGCCATGCGCCAGCGCATGACCGAGGCCGAGGGACACCTCGCCGGAGGGGCAGGGCTTCGCAACATACTCCGTTCATGCCCGGCTCCGACCGGGCATCCAGGCGAGAGGTGCCACTCGGCAATTCCGACCTGGCTTCCCGCCTTCGCGGGAACGAACGAGAAGGGTAGCGCCGCTCACCCCCTCCCGAAATCGCTGACGCGATTTCGATCCCCGATCGGGTCGGGGACAGGCTCTCCCCTCAAGGGGGAGGTTCGGCGCTGTGCTTGGGGCGATGCCGTCGGCGGCGGAATACGCTTCGCTATTCCGCCCTACGGGCTGCGTACTTCCGCCCGGCGAGCTAAGCGACGAGCACGGCCCAACCTCCCCCTTGAGGGGAGGTCGAAGTTCGGCGAACCTTCTCGCCGAACTTCGGGAGGGGGTATGCCCATCGCTCGGTCCCGCCGCTGAACGGGCGCTTCGGCAAGGCCATGCGCCAGCGCATGACCGAGGCAGAGGCGCGCCTGTGGCTGCGCCTGCGCAAACCCGGAATCGATGGCCTGCGCTTTCGCCGGCAAGTGCCCATCGGCTCGTACATTGTCGATTTCTTCTGTCCGCTGCATCGCCTGATCGTCGAGGTCGATGGCGGACAACATGGTGGCGATGCGGATGCTGCGCGGGATGCCTGGCTGATGGGGCAGGGCTATCGCGTCGTGCACGTGTGGAACAACGACGTGATGGAGAATGTCGAGGGCGTGTGTGCGGTGATCGCGAGCGCCGCGCGCGAGGCTGCGCCGCTCACCCCCTCCCGAAATCGCTGACGCGATTTCGACCTCCCCTCAAGGGGAAGGTTCGGCGCTGTGCTTGGGGCGACGGGAAGAACCGAGCAGCACGCTAAGCGACGGCGGGGAAATCACGAAGGCCTAGATGATCTTCCTCAGCAATATTCATTGCTTTTTGATATGCATCCTTACGTTCTTTTTCAAAGAGACCGTCGCCAACATATGTAATAGCCTCTTGTAAAACATCAATTAGCCTAAGAAAATCAGTGTCTGACAGATCGTGCTTAGGTTTGAGATGCCTCAGAGTAGAAATTCTTGAACCCTTTGATTTGGAAGCCAATCGGATCGCGTGTATCCATCGCGAGAATCAGCGTCAGAAGCTCATCAATACGTCGATATACTGTCGGTGCATCTTGAGTAACGTACTCTAGGCTGTCCGCGTCTTCGTAGTAAACCGCTATAGGCTGGTATGGCCCAAGATCAGCCCAGAGCTGGTCACGGCTTCCCATCGATCCAATTCCTCACCAGAGACGTGTGCGGTATCTCTCTGTGGCGTTTACGGGAGAAGACCGGCCCCCATTTTTGACTCACCTTCCACAAAGTGCCAATGGGTTATCACACCGCCGGTGTGGTTGCGAGAATATCGGGAATTTTCGTTCCCGAAGGGTTGATCCAGTCGCGCGTATGCGACGAACACGAGGTCAGCAGGCACCCGCACGAGTTCTGCCATGCAGACCAAGTTGGGCTTGTAGGCAAAATACCAAGTCGGTTGAACGACGTAGGCAACGGCGTCCCAGCCTCTGTCATCTTCGCCAACCGGACGCTTCAATCCACGAAAGCAAGCGGTAGCGTCAGCCAGAGACGTGAGCGGGCATATATGAAGCTTGTCATCCCATTTGTGCACGTTGTTGATTGGCGGAGGTTCTCCGACGATCACACTCCACGCATCGAAGATTGGCTGGCCCCTGCGAACGCCGGTCAGCTTCTGAAGCTGGAGCTTTGACAAGACGGAACGAAACAGGTCACTCGGTTAAATGGAGAACGCGCCAGAACTTGAGGATCAAGGTTCAACCAAGCAGGGGCAAGCTGTTTGCCGCCCTCAATGACGCGAAACTTGCCCTGAGGGTTCGACATTCTCTGGCGCCCCGCCTCGCGTTCCGGCCTTTCCCTAACTGCACCCCGTCGTGCCGCCGCAGGTGTCGCACTTGAGGCAGGTGCCGTTGCGCACCAGCGTGAAGTTGCCGCATTCGGGGCAGGCGTCGCCCTGGTAGCCGGCAAGGCGCGCGGCGGCGGAGCGTTCCTCCTTCGACGGCGCGGCGGCCTTGGCGTGGCTGCCGGCCGGCTTGAAGGCCGGGCCTCGGCCTTGCCGCCGGCGCCGCTTCGGCCGGCTTCGGCCCGGCCGCCGGCGCCGCTTCGGCAAGGCCGAGCTTCATCTGCGGCGCGCTCTCGGCGACCTCGCGGCGGAGCGCCGCGGCGGCCAGCGCGCGGGCGGCGCCGGCGCCGCTGCCGCCGATGGCGGTGACCGAGCCGGCGCGGGGCCGCGCGGCGCGCCGGGATCGTTGCTGCCGCGGGCGTCGGTCGCCGGACGGTCGACCAGCGCCAGCCGCTTGCCGCGGAAGAGGCCGTGGGAGACCGCCGAATCCGGCGTCGCCTTGACCTGCGGCTCGCCGCCGACCGCCGTGGTGCCGGTGTCGCCGGGCGCCGCATGGGCGAGGTCGTGGCGGCCGAGATAGGAGATCGCCAGCTCGCGGAAGACGTAGTCGAGGATCGACGTCGCGCTCTTGATCGCGTCGTTGCCCTGGACGAAGCCGGCGGGCTCGAAGCGGGTGAAGGTGAAGGCGTCGACATATTCCTCGAGCGGCACGCCGTATTGCAGGCCGAGCGAGATGGCGATGGCGAAGTTGTTCATCAGCGAGCGGAAGGCCGCGCCTTCCTTGTGCATGTCGATGAAGATCTCGCCGAGGCGGCCGTCGTCGTATTCGCCGGTGTGCAGATAGACCTTGTGGCCGCCGACGATCGCCTTCTGGGCATAGCCCTTGCGCCGGTTGGGCAGCTTCTCGCGCTCGCGCACCGCCTTCTCGATGATGCGCTCGACGATCCGCTCGGCCACCGCCTCGGCGCGCGCCGCCGGCGGCTTGGCGATCAGCGCCTCGACCGCGTCCTCCTCGTCCTCGTCGTCGTCGGCGAGCAGCTGGGCGTTGAGCGGCTGCGACAGCTTGGAGCCGTCGCGGTAGAGGGCGTTGGCCTTCAGCGCCAGCTTCCACGACAGCATGTAGGCGTTCTTGCAGTCCTCGACGGTGGCGTCGTTGGGCATGTTGATGGTCTTGGAGATGGCGCCGGTGATGAACGGCTGCGCCGCCGCCATCATGTGGATGTGGCTCTCCACCGACAGGGAGCGCTTGCCGATGCGCCCGCACGGGCTGGCGCAATCGAAGACGGCCAGATGCTCCGGGTCGAGGCCCGGCGCGCCTTCCAGCGTCATCGTTCCGCAGACGAAGGTGTTGGCCGCCTCGATCTCCTTCTTCGAGAAGCCGAGATGGGTGAGGAGGTCGAAGGAGGGATCGGCGAGCTTGTCCTCCGGCACCGCGAAGGCCGCCATCTGCTCGTCGCCGAGGGTCCAGCGGTTGAACACGAACTTGATGTCGAAGGCGGTCTTCACCGCCGCGTCGAGCTTGGCGATGGTGGCATCGCGAGAAGCCCTTGGCCTTGAGCGCCGCCGGGTTGACGGCCGGCGCGTCGTCGAGCGTGCCGCGGCCGACGGCGTAGTCGATCATGCCCTTGATGGCGGCTTCGTCGTAACCCAGCATGCGCAGCGCTTCCGGCACCGCGCGGTTGATGATCTTGAAGTAGCCGCCGCCGGCGAGCTTCTTGAACTTGACCAGCGCGAAGTCCGGCTCGATGCCGGTGGTGTCGCAGTCCATCACCAGGCCGATGGTGCCGGTCGGCGCGATCACCGAGACCTGGGCGTTGCGGAAGCCGTGCGCCTCGCCGAGCGCGAGCGCCTGGTCCCAGGCGGCGCGGGCGTGGGCGACCAGCGCCTCGTCGGGGCAGGCGGCGGCATCGAGCGGCACCGGGTTGACCGACAGCGCCTCGTAGCCCTGGGCGTGGCCGTAGGCGGCGCGGCGTGGTTGCGGATGACGCGCAGCATCGCCTCGCGGTTCTTGGCGTAGCCGGGGAAGGCGCCGAGCTCGCCCGCCATCTCGGCCGAGGTGGCATAGGAGACGCCGGTCATCACCGCGGTGATGGCGGCGGCGATGGCGCGGCCTTCGTCGGAATCGTAGGGGATCGCCGACGACATCAACAGGCCGCCGATATTGGCGTAGCCGAGGCCGAGCGTGCGGTATTCGTAGGACAGCTCGGCGATGCGGCGCGACGGGAACTGGGCCATCATCACCGAGATTTCCAGCACGACCGTCCACAGGCGCACGGCGTGCTCGAAGGACTCCACCTCGAAGCGGTGGTCCGCGTCGGCGAACTGCATCAGGTTGAGCGAGGCCAGATTGCACGCCGTGTCGTCGAGGAACATGTACTCCGAGCACGGGTTCGAGGCGCGGATCGGCCCCGAGGCCGGGCAGGTGTGCCAGTCGTTGATGGTGGTGTGGAACTGGATGCCGGGATCGGCCGACTGCCAGGCGGCGTTGCCGATCGTCTCCCACAGGTCGCGCGCCTTCAGCCTCTTGTTGGCCTTGCCGGAGACGCGGCCGGTCAGCTCCCAGTCGCCGTCGTCCTCGACGGCGCGCAGGAAGTCGTCGGTGACGCGCACCGAGTTGTTGGAGTTCTGGCCGGAGACGGTCAGATAGGCTTCCGAATCCCAGTCGGTGTCGTAGATCGGCACGTCGATGTCGGTGTAGCCCTGGCGGGCGAACTGGATGACGCGCAGGACGTAGTTCTGCGGGATCTGCGCCTTCTTGGCGGCCTTGATCTCGCGCTTCAGCGCCGGGTTCTTGGCCGGGTCGAAGCACGCATCGTTGGGCCCGTCGCAGTTGACGCAGGCGCGCATGATCGCCTTGAGGTGCTGGGCGAGGATCTTCGAGCCGGTGACCAGCGCCGCCACCTTCTGCTCCTCGCGCACCTTCCAGTTGATGTAGTTCTCGATGTCCGGGTGATCGACGTCGACCACCACCATCTTGGCGGCGCGGCGCGTGGTGCCGCCCGACTTGATGGCGCCGGCGGCGCGGTCGCCGATCTTGAGGAAGCTCATCAGGCCGGACGACTTGCCGCCACCCGACAGTCGCTCGCCTTCGCCGCGCAGGCGCGAGAAGTTGGAGCCGGTGCCCGAGCCGTATTTGAACAGGCGCGCCTCGCGCACCCACAGGTCCATGATGCCGCCCTCGTTGACGAGGTCGTCCTCGATGCCCTGGATGAAGCAAGCGTGCGGCTGCGGATGCTCGTAGGCGCTGGCCGAGGCGGTGAGCTTGCCGGTGCGATAGTCGACGTAGTGGTGGCCCTGGCTCGGCCCATCGATGCCGTAGGCCCAATAGAGGCCGGTGTTGAACCACTGCGGGCTGTTGGGCGCCGCCTTCTGGGTGGCGAGCATGCTGCGCAATTCGTCGAAGAAGGCGCGGGCGTCCTCCTCCGTGTCGAAATAGCCGCCCTTCCAGCCCCAGTAGGTCCACGTCCCGGCGAGCCGGTCGAAGACCTGCCGCGCATCCTGTTCGGAAACCGTGCGCTCGCCCTCGGGCAGGTCGGCAAGCGCCGCCTCGTCGGCCACCGAGCGCCACAACCATGACGGGACGTCGTTCTCCTCGAAGCGCTTCAGGCGCGCCGGCACGCCGGCCTTGCGGAAGTACTTCTGCGCCAGGATGTCGCTGGCCACCTGGCTCCACGCCGCCGGCACCTGGATATCGTCGAGCTTGAAGACGACGGAGCCATCCGGGTTGCGGATCTCGCTTCGCGTCGTCCGGAATTCAATGCCGTCGTAGGCCGATGCATCTGCCTTGGTGTAGCGCCGCTCGATCCGCATGTCTCTGCCCCAAAATGTCGGGCTCGCGCGGCCATCCGCACGCAAGCCAATGAACCCGTGACCGGGTGATTCCTGTCTCTGTCAGCCCCACTCCGGGCCCGGGGTTGGCCCCCAGTGCTTGTGTGTAACGATGCCCGGAAACACTAAATATAGCGTTACTCGCGCTGTTTGTCAGGCTCCTTTCCGAACGAAAAACAGCTCACTCCACACCTCAGATTCCGGGCGCAAAGCCAACCCGTTCCCCGGGCGCCGGCTAACCGCCGCCAAGGGCTCGAACCCATCACGCTCTCAAAGGAAAATCCGGTGCCGTCACGCGCCGCCGGAACGTCGACTGATGACGCTTGGATGACGCTATTGCGAGTCGTGGCGGAGCGTCAACGCGACGCCGATCACAAATCCAGCCGCTTGCGTGCTGCCTGGGAATTCCGTGGATTTCGTCTCTTTCCGGGACAACCCTGCCGGGCAGTCCGTCCGCGGTGACCGCAATCACAAGCTGCCCCTTGGACAATCAGGGTTAACAACCCACTTTTTGTGGTAACGTTGCCGACCGGGAAGAACGGGCCGGCCACGCGGGACACCTGAGGGGGTGGCAATGACCTGGTTCAGCAAGGTTCGTATCGCTTTGGCGGCCGCCGTCGCGGCTGTCGCCTTCGTGCCCATGGCGCACGCCCAGCCTGACGGCTTCGTCGTCGCCGTCATCCAGCAGGCGCACATCGACGCCAAGACCGGCAAGACGGTGCTGATGCCGGCCAATCCGATCTATTCGGGCGACAAGATCACCACCGACCGGATCGGCAACGCCCAGATCAAGTTCCGCGACGACACCAAGCTGGTGGTCGGGCCGAACTCGACCCTGGTCATCGACGCCTTCGTCTTCAACAAGGACGACACCGCCCGCCAGGTTTCGATCAGCGCGCTCAAGGGAGCCTTCCGCTTCATCAGCGGCAAGAGCCCCAAGGACGTCTACCGCATCACCACGCCGACGGCGACGATCGGCATCCGCGGCTGATCCTGCGCGAGGGGCCCCGCCTTCCCGGTGTGGTTGTGGGAAAACCATCAGCAACCACCGATGGTTAGTCGAAAATCTTGAATAGCAGTGGCGCCGCCGGCGAGTATTTTGTGGCCCGGCGGACGCATGCTTACCAATTCGACAAGGACCCTGGTTAACCACGTTCTAAAGAAAGTAGTAAACGAAAGGTAAAAACCACTATAATGCCGGCAGATGCGGTCGCGTTTTTGACCAGGGTTGTGCTGTGGCGGCGTTGCGTGGGAGTTACATGGGCATGCTCGCCCTGGGCGGGCTTGTTCATGTTCTGCTTTCACTGCCGGTCGCGGCAGCGACACCCCGGGGGCGTCGCGGTCGCCGTTGTTCAGCAGGCCGAGGCGGACGGCGCCACGGCCAGCGCACCCTGCAGCAGGACGCCCCGGTCTTTTCCGGCGATGCCATTGTCACCGGCCCGATCGGATCGGCGCAGGTCAAGTTCCGCGACGACACCAAGCTCGTCGTCGGGCCGAATTCGCGCCTGGTCATCGATGCCTTCGTCTTCAACGACAACGACACCGCCCGCAATCTCTCCATCAACGCGCTGAAGGGCGCCTTCCGCTTCATCTCAGGCGCGCCACGACGCCTACAACATCACGACGCCGACGGCGACGATCGGCGTGCGCGGCACCCAGATCGACGTCAGCGTCAACTCCGGCGTGGTCGTCTACGACGGCGAGGCGGAGGTCTGTAAGCGGGGTAGCGCGGCAACGCAAGAGCTGCGTGACGATCAAGGGCGGCTGCGACCTGGCCAGTTCGACCAGGGCGCCGTCAAGAAGGTCAGCAAGAAGGCCGACCGCAACAAGACGCTGGTCAACGATTTCCAGTACGCCGTCGATCAGCGGCCGCTGCTGCCCGAGTTCGGATGGAGGTTGTGCTCGCTGGTGGCGAGCGCGTCATCGTTGGAGCGGACGTCGATGCGTCGGCCTTGGCGCGCGTCATCAAGGTTCTCGCGCCGATGATCCCAGTCCCCACCGGCGTGCGGGTGTGGCTGGCGACCGGCCACACCGATATGCGGAGCGGCTTTCCTTGCCTGTCGTTCTGGTGCAGGAGGTTTTGCGCCGGGATCCGCTGAGCGGCCATCTGTTTTGCTTCCGGGGACGCAGAGGCGACCTTTTGAAGGTGATCTGGCATGACGGCCAGGGGGCATGTCTGTTCACCAACGATCTGCGTTCATACTGCACCGCTTCCATCTTCAGCTGATAGTCTTGCCTGGCGGGCATTTTGTAGGCGTGCGGCAGCGCGATCGACGAGCCGGTTCCATCGGCTGCAGTGCTTTTGCGGCGGGTCTGAGTTCGGGGATTTCGTACAGGCAGTAGTGCCCGTTGTAGGCGTGACTGGTGATGAGGCTGTGCTTGGCCCATCTGGCGACGGTGTGCTCGTGGATATTGAGACGCGCGGCCGCTTCCTGCTTTGTCAGCATTCCACGTTCCCGCAGCGGCGACGGGCAGATCATGTGTCCCGGTCCCGATCACTCTGCCTCAGACCGCTCCTTGTCGGTCTTGATCGCGCCGGACGCGCCGGACGGCTTCG
Source organism: uncultured Alphaproteobacteria bacterium (assembly GCA_963784605.1). Taxonomy (GTDB): domain Bacteria; phylum Pseudomonadota; class Alphaproteobacteria; order Rhizobiales; family Kaistiaceae; genus CAVSRC01. Next base: position 4,206 of record CAWARW010000011.1, on the reverse strand, counting down.
TGGTCAAGTCCTTTGCCGGTGACAACTGGGTCGCCTGCAAGGACTACGTCGAGGCGGCGATCCGCGACCTGCCCAAGGGCGAGCGGCGCGTGTTCGCCAACCGCCCGCGACTGTCGTCGTCGCCCGAGGATCGCAAGTCCTGGCATGTCGGGAAGGCGTTCTATGAGGAGAGCATCCCGGTTTCGGGCACCATCGCCGAGACCTATCTGCGGTGGCGCGGGCTCACGTTGCCGCTGGCGTCCACCGGGCTTTGTTTGGCCCCTTCCAGTCTGTGGTTGCGGAGGACCGCCGGAGAACGCAGCCCGGCGATGCTCGCCCGCATGGTCGATGTCGAGGACCAGCCAACCGCCTTCCACTTCACCTATCTCCGCGATGATGGCCGCAGGAAGATCGACACCAAACCCGACCGGAAGGTCTTCGGTCTGGCCAAGGGCGGCGTGATCCGGCTCGGGCCGGTGGCCGAGGAGCTGCTCATCGCCGAGGGGATCGAGACCGCCCTGACCGCGATGCAGGAGATCGGGCAGACGGCGTGGGCGGCCTACTCGGCGGACAACTTACGCGTCCTTGAGCTCCCCCCTGCCGTGCGGTCGGTGATCATCTTCCCCGACGGCGACGAGAGGGGCACCAGCCAGAGGGCAGCGGCGTCGGCGGCGGATCGCTGGCGTGGCGAGGGGCGCAAGGTCCGCGAGGCCAAGGTGCCGTACAACGCGCGCACCGGCGGCAGGGCGAAAACTGACACACCCGCCACCTGGTCAACGTGCGAGTTGGCAGAAGCCTATGACCTGGTGACGGCTGTCTTTGGAAAGGACGGTAAGCCCGGCCAGATCACGATGGCGATGAAAGGCGTGGACATCATGATCGAGCGGCACAAGCCCGGCCACAAGATCACTAAGGCCGGCGAGCGGCTATCCGCTGACCAACCCTGCCGGCGACGCCGGGCGCGACCCGGTGAACCTTCGGCCCCGCTTCGGCGGAGCTTCTTGTTTTGACAGTTTTCATGGCCGCCTTAGCGGAGCCGCAACCTTCGCGTGCTTATGTCGTCGCTGGCAATAACAAGGACGCGAAATGGCGACGATCATCCCATATCAGCGCTCGAGGCGACCTAAGGCGCAGGCAGCGCCGCCGCCCTGGCCTACGGTCGCCGGTTTGCTGCTCTTGGTCTTCTTGTTTGGCTTTCCCCTCGCTGTCGAGTTCGGCCCGCCGCTGGTCGGTTGCGCAGTGAAGGGCAACATCAGCATGACTACCCGGGAGCGCATCTATCACGTCCCTGGCCAGAAGTACTACGCCGCAACGAGCATCGACTTGTTCAAGGGGGAACGCTGGTTCTGTTCCGAGAACGCTGCTCGCGCGGCCGGGTGGCGGAAGTCGCAGCGGTGACCATTCTGAACGGCCGCCGGTCCCACGCGTCGTCGTAGAGGTCGAGCGTGGAGTGTGCATGCCCCGTAGTTCAGCAGCCGTGCCGCCATCCAAGAAATGCAAGTTGACCGTGCCGCAGCTTCTCGCGTGGCTGCGCATGGCCGCGAAGTTCCGCAACGAGATGCTGCTGGCCGGGGGCAACGACAACACAGGTGCGATCCACAGCGCCACGCGCTTGGTCAGCTGCTGGCCCTGCGCCTGCGCTACCCCGGCGTTGCGCACATAAACAATTTGCGCGACTTGCCCGATGCAGAGTTCAGCGTTGCAGCATGGCGCGCTGATCGGCGCGGCCAGCCGGTGCAGTTGGAGCACGTGCTGCCGGTGCGCGCTTTCACCAAGTTGGTGGTAGAGAGGATCGACCGGGGGGGCAAGCGATAAAGCGGTTGCCGCTTGCATCAAGCGCAGCTACCGTGTGGTGCTGCTTACCCCGGTGAGCGGCGCGCGCTCGACAGCGGGAACCGCATCGCCATCGACCCGCGGCGCATGGCGGGCATCGCCTTGCGCCGGCGCAAGCCGCGCCCGGCGCCAGTAAGATAACGACGCGGCCATTTCCGCCGAGCGCAACATCGGCACGTTGCTCTCCGCCCAAAGACTATCAGAAGCGATGCACCACGATCTGCGCGTCGAGCCATTCTGCCAGCTTTTCGACCTCGTCGATTGCTTTGAACAGCGGGTCCCTATCGACGTGGATATTCTCGCCAAACCACCACGGGAGCGGGTCAGCGTTGGTCGAGAGGAGCCGCTGCTCGACCTCGTTTATGAAGAAGAGCGTTGGATATTTCTTCCGCGAATTCTCGCTGTGCTTCACGCGGAACGTCGAGATATGATCCGGGTGCTGGTCCCTGTCTCGTGCCAGGGCCACTTGCTCAAGAATTGCCATGTCTGCCGGGCAGGTTGACCAATCGATCTGCAGCTCGCGCTTGAAGCAATCTGGATAGCCCCACAGCACGGCTTTTTTCTTGCGGCCGACGCAGGGGATCTGACGTTCGCGTTCCCATGTTTCGAAGAAGAGCTTCAAGGATGCCGAGAGCATCGATACGCATGCGCGACCTAGGACCTCGATCGCCGTTTCGGCCTCCGCCACTCCTCCATGAAGGGTGGCTCGGCGTCCTCTGAGTAGGGCGGGATGAACGGCTCTTCGTCGTCTTCGATCTTCCGCTTCTGTTCGTCAAAGGGCGCGCGAGCCTGATCGTAGAATTGGCGACTGAACCGGGTGCGTTCCTTCAGGAAGTACAGAACGTCCACGACAAGCTTCTCGGCCGCTCCAGTTCCTACCTCGCGGCCGCCTTGGCCGTCTCATCAGCATGCCGGATGGCATCGGCAGACCGCCTCCACCAGTGGCATCGATCGGAATGCCATCCATTATGCAAGCCCAGCCATCTTTGTGAAGCGCGTCCGCGTCGGTGCGGATCACCTGCAAGACTTTATGCGGAAATGTCGGATTGCTGCGTTTGACACGCTCCCGCAATGGATCGCCGTCCAGCACATACGTCATGATCGCGAAATCCGAGCGATCGGCAACTCCTCGCGGCAGGATCAAAGTGAAAGCTGGCAGATACACGTATCCGCGGCTCCGAACCAAATCAAAAGATGTCCTGCAGCTTGCCGCAGGTGTGCCCTCGATTTCCCATGCTGACGCGCGTGAGGGGCTGATGCAGATCACGCCCACGAGAATCGCGCATAGAAAGCAACAAATCTTACGCGCATTCGCTGCCAATCCCGTCGCGCCGGAGGATCGCGACGACCTATTTCCTTGCCGCGGTCAAAGCAACATATCGTAGCGTTTGGCTCCCCTAAGCGCTACCCGCTTCTCACCGCACACTCAGGGGAAGGATGGTGGAGCCAATCGAATCGAACCGACGACCTCTTGAATGCCATTCAAGAGCCCGCCTCGCAACCCAGGTCCGACCCACCGTAACCGCCAACCGCTGAGCAGGAAAAGTGGTCCGGAAAAAGACGGCTGGCCTCGGGCTGCGCAAGCAGCCAAACAGCGTGGCTGGACCAGCGCCGCTCGCCGGCGGCCGCCGAGGCCAAGCTGGCGCCGCGGTGCGGGCAGCGGCCGCAAGGGGCTCCCCTGACTCTCCCTGCGAGCCGGCCGGGGCGCGCGGCCCGCACCAGCGCCGCAGCGCGGTCTCGTTAACTTCGCGGCGACGCCGCCGATTGTCGCCTGACTCGGGCGTGGCGTAGGGCGGTGCTCCGGTGCCCCAACCCGGGACCAACCCAGGAGCATCACCCATGCCCACCACCAACACCACCCCCGGCCTGAAGCGGCTGCGCAAGGCCAAGGCCGCCCCGGCCGTGCGCCGGGCAACGCTGGCCGACCAGCGCAGCGCCCGCCAGGCAGCAGCGGCCAAGCTGGCGGCTGCTGCCCCCGCGCCCAAGGCTAAAAAGCCCGCCGCGGAGTCGCCCAGCGACCCCAGCAAGCCCGCCAAGGCCAACCCGGGCCAAGGCCGGCCGCACGCTGCACCTGCTGGGCAAGGCCAGCCCGTACCGCCCCGGCACCGCGCTGGCCAAGATGCTGGCGCTGGTGGTGGACGGCATGACCACGACCGAGCTCGCCGCCGCGTTCAAGGCGGCCGGGCTCAACGCCAGCGTGTCGGGCTTCGTGAGCAACGCCGTGGCGCGCGGGGTGCTGTCAGTCGGCTAGCCGCCGCGCACTGCCCAACGCCAAGGGGGCCGCCCGCAAGGCGGCCCTTTGCATGTGTTGCCCCAGTTGTTGCCCCCAACCGTTTAGGCCAACAAAAGCGGTGGCAAAATGGCTGCAATTAGCCAGTTGCAAGAAATAGAGCG
>CAWARW010000010.1:0-373639 GCA_963784605.1 uncultured Alphaproteobacteria bacterium | reverse complement strand
GTCGAACAGGGCGGCCGCGTCCGCCTGCGCCAAATTCTCGGTGCGCGCGGTGGGGTGGCCGTGGTCGGTCGAGGTGGCGCCGTAGGACTTGAAGAAGGCGCGCCGGATGCGGTGGGCCTCGAGATAGCCTGCCCAGGTGGTGGCATCGGTGCCGGCGATCGCGCCGAAGCGCTCGACGTTCCTGGCGAACCCGTCGATCTCCGGGTCGACGACCGCGTCGGGCCGGTAGGCCGTGACGACCCGGCCGGACCAGCCGGACTGGCGGATCATTTCGTGCCAGCGCAGATCGTCGAGAGGGCTGTCGGTGGTGGCGATGACCTCGATGCCGAAGCGCTCGAACAGAGCGCGCGGCCTGAAGGCCGGTTCGGCCAGCCGTGCGGCGATGGCGTCATAGATCTCGTCGGCGGTCTCGGCCGACAGGCGCTCGTCGATGCCGAACACCTCGGAGAACGAATGGTCGAGCCACATGCGGCTCGGTGTCGCACGCAGGAGATGGAAGTTCTCGGCGAAGCGACGCCAGATCTTGCGCGGATCGGATTCCACCGGCCCGCCGTCGGCCCGCGGTACGCCGAGCTGGTCCAGCGGGATGCCCTGCGAATGGAGCATGCGAAAGACGTAGTGGTCGGGAATGACGAAAAGCTGCGCCGGATCGGCAAAAGGCTGGTCCTCGGCGAACCAGCGCGGATCGGTGTGCCCGTGCGGACTGAAGATCGGCAACTTGGCAACGGATTGATACAGCGCGCGCGCCACAGCGCGGGTTGTCGGATCAGGCGGAAACAGCCGGTCCGGATTGAGCAGCCCCACGGCGACCTCTCCCCATGCAGCCCCCGGAGGGTTTCCCGCCACCCATCAGGGGGTTTGTCATATTTTTAAAAAGTAATATGCTAGTCGGCAACGGTAGTCAAGAAAACGGCACGTTGATGCTTGAACTCCGAGCGATCGAGACCAAGCGCGCACCGTCGGTCACGGAGCTGGTCTTCGACGAGCTTTACGAGCGGGTCATCACCCTGGAATTGCCGCCGGGCGCCAAGCTTTCCGAGGTGGACGTGGCCCGGCGCATGGGGGTGTCGCGCCAGCCCGTGCGCGACGCCTTCTACCGCCTGTCGCGCCTCGGCCTGCTGACCATCCGGCCGCAGCGCGCCACCATCGTGGCGCCGATCTCCGAGCGCGCCGTACTGGAGGCCCGCTTCATCCGGGCCGCGATCGAACAGCAGACCGTGCAGGCGGCGGCCACCCAGCTCGACGCCCGTCAGCTGCAGCGCCTGCGGACGCTCGTGCAGCGCCAGGAGACGGCCGTGGAGGCGGGCGACCGCTTGCGCTTCCACGCGCTCGACGACGAGTTCCACCGCATGATCTGCGAGACCACCGACCTGTCGTTCGCCTGGACGGTGATCAAGGAGCACAAGGCGCACATGGACCGGGTGCGCTACCTCAGCCTGGCCTTCGGCGCGCAGAGCGCGCTCGACGACCACAAGGACATCCTGGCGGCGCTGGAGGCGCACGATCCGGCGAAGGCGGCCGAAACGATGCGGGTTCATCTGTCGCGCATCCACGCGATCATCGCCACGATCCGCAAGGACCGCGACCAGTACTTCGCCCGGGAAGACGCCTGAGATTGCGCCGGTGGCACGGGCAGGGCCGTCGCGCCGGCCACGTCCGCCGTCGGCGCAGCACGATGCGACCGGTCAGCCGGTCCATCGTATCGCCGTCCTGACTACCGGAGGCCGGCCGAGGTCGGACGACCGGCCGATTGCAATCGGCCGGTCTGCCTATGTCCCGACCGGCGCGCCGGAGGCGCAATAGGCATCGATGGCGGCTTCGATCCCGTCCGCCCAGATCATGGCGAGCCACTTCCCGAAAGCCTCGGCAAAAGGCGGCTGATCGGCGAGGTCGCCATAGTTTTTGCGCATCTCGAGCCAGGCCCGGGGATCGTCCCGGGCAGCGGTGGCAGTCGCCACGAGATCGTCCCAGTACGGATCGTTGGGCGTGATGGCGGTGCCGTTCTCGCGGGTCCCCGCGCACATCCGCGCCCACGAGGCCTCGACCAGGGCCAGGCCCTCGACCGATGTGCCGGCAGCCAGCCCGTCGCGCACCGAGGGCAGCACCATGCCCGTGTGGCGGCTGGACCCGTCGAAGGCAACGCGGCGGACGGTGTCGACGACTGCCGGATTTGCGAACCGCCGCTCGATCAGGTCGACATATTGCTCCGGCGTCATGCCGGGCACCGGTTTGACGTGAGGGACGATCTCTTCCAACTCCACCTTGCGGAACAAGGCCCCGATCTTGGGATGCGCCATGGCGCCGGAGATCGTCTCAATGCCCAGGATCTCCGCAGAATTGACGATCACCTGGTGCCCGGCATTGAGAATCCGGATCTTCATCTTCTCGTAGTCTTTAACCCTGTCGGAGAAGGTCGCGCCGACCTTGTCCCAGTCCGGTCGGCCGGCGCAGAAATTGTCTTCGATGACCCATTGCCGGAAATACTCATGGGTCACCGGTGCCGCGTCATCGACGCCGAGCGACTGCGCCAGCGCGATTTCCTTGGGGCCGGTGGCCGGCACGATGCAGTCCACCATCGAATTCGGGAAGCTGCAGGTGCTGTCGATCCAGTCGGCCAGGATCGGATCGGAGAGCCGCGCCAGCGATGTCACGGTCTGACGCAGGATGTTGCCATTGCCCTGGAGGTTGTCACAGGACTGGCAGGAGAGCGGACCGACGCCGCGATCGCGGCGCAGCTTCAGCGCCGCGACGATCGCACCGAAGGCCGTGTGCGGCCGGTCGGGATTGGCGGCATCGTGCCTGATGTCGGGATGTGTCGCGTCGAACTGGTTGCTGACCGGGTCGACGTAGTACCCGCCCTCGGTCACGGTCAGTCCGACGATGCGGATGTCGGGATCGGCCATCCGCGCGATGAGCGGCGCATTGCCCTCTTCGACGGGAACGTAGTCGATCATCGAGCCGACGATTTCGGCCGACACGCCGGACGGGTCCAGCTCGATCAGGGTCGTCAGATAGTCCTGCGCCTTGAGCTTCTCGCGCATTTGGACGTCGTAGGGGCGCACCCCCGCGCCGACGATCGCCCAGTCCTGGTTCAGCCCCTGCTCGAAAAGCCGGTGCAGGTACCAGGCCTGATGGGCCCTATGGAAGTTGCCAAGCCCGATGTGCACGATTCCCGCGGTCAGCCGCGACCGATCGTAGCTCGGGCGTTTGATGCTCTCGGGAAGGTCCCTCAGTGTCGCGTTGCAAAGTTTCATCTCATTCACCAAGCCTGTCGCCCTCTGGCGACCTGCTAGAAGGCATTGTTTCGGCCGGCGGCACGCTGCCACCGGCGGCATTTCATCAACTCATCCGGTTACCGTCATCGACGGTGTCGGTCTGCGCGACGACGCGGCGACGCGCCGATGCCCGCGCCGCGCCAGTGATCGCCGCGCCCTCGTTGCCGGGCTTCATTTCCGTATTGCTTTCCCGGCTTTGTCGAAGCGATGGACCCGTTCCGGATCCGGCGTCAGATGGACGGTCGAGCCCGCCTTGGCGCCGACTTCGCCGACCACGCGCACGGTCACGTCGCCGATCCCTTCGACGGTGACGTACAGGAACGTGTCGCTGCCGACATGCTCGGCAACCTTGACCACGCCGGTCCACCGCCCGCTCTCGGTCGACACCGCGATGTGCTCCGGGCGAACGCCGATGGTTGCCGCGTCGAATTCCGCCGCCGGCGCGCCGCCGATGAGATTCATCTTGGGCGAGCCGATGAAGCCCGCCACGAAGAGGTTGTCAGGTTGTCCGTAGAGCTCGATGGGGCTGCCCACCTGCTCGATGCGCCCGGCCTGAAGCACCACGATCCTGTCAGCCATGGTCATGGCTTCGACCTGGTCGTGGGTGACGTAGACCATCGTCGTGCCCAGCGTATTGTGCAGCTGGCTGATCTCCAGCCGCATGGAAACGCGCAGCGCCGCGTCGAGGTTCGACAGCGGCTCGTCGAAGAGGAACGCCTTGGGCTGGCGCACGATGGCGCGGCCGATGGCGACGCGCTGGCGCTGGCCGCCGGAAAGCTGGCGCGGGCGGCGATCGAGATAGTCGGTGAGGTTGAGGATGCGCGCCGCATCGCGCACCTTGGCGTCGATGGTCTGCTGGTCGATGCCCGCCATCTTCAGCGGGAAGGCCATGTTCTTGTAGACGCTCATATGCGGATAGAGAGCGTAGGACTGGAACACCATCGACAGGCCGCGCTTGGCCGGCGGCAATTGCACCACGTCCTGGCCGTCGATGCGGATGATGCCGCCGGTGACGTCCTCGAGCCCTGCGATGAGGCGCAGCAGGGTGGACTTGCCGCAGCCCGACGGGCCGACGAAGACGACGAAGGCGCCGTCAGGAATTTCCAGGTCGACGTCCTTGATGACATTGACCTCGCCGAAGGCCTTCTGCACGCCGCTGAGTTCGATCTTGCCCATGGTTGCTTGTCCCCCAAGCTATTTGACGGCGCCGAAGGTGAGGCCGCGCACCAGCTGCTTCTGCGAGAACCAGCCGAGAATGAGAATCGGCGCGATGGCGAGCGTTGAGGCCGCGGACAGCTTCGCCCAGAACAGGCCTTCCGGGGCCGAAAAGGAGGCGATGAAGGCGGTCAGCGGCGCCGCCTTGGCGGCGGTCAGGTTGAGCGTCCAGAAGGCCTCGTTCCACGCCAGGATGATGTTGAGAAGCATCGTGGAAGCGATGCCCGGCACCGCCATGGGCACGAGGATATAGACGATCTCCTTCCACAGCACGGCGCCGTCCATGCGGCTCGCTTCGAGGATGTCGACCGGAATTTCCTTGAAGTAGGTGTAGAGCATCCAGATGACGATCGGCAGGTCGATCAGCATCAGGATCACGGTCAGCCCGCCAAGGTTGTCGAGCAGGTTCAGGTTCTTGAAGATCAGGTAGACCGGCACCAGCACGCCCACCGCCGGCATCATCTTGGTGGACAGCATCCACATCAGGATGTCCTTGGTGCGCCGCGACGGCGAGAACGCCATCGACCAGGCGCCCGGCACGGCGAAGAGGAGGGCGAGCAGGGTCGACCCGATCGCCATGACCACCGAATTGTAGAAGTGCCCGAAATAGTTGGAACGTGCCTGCACCTCGTAGAAGTTCTCCAGCGTCCAGTGCGGCGGGAAGAACGCCGGCGGGAACAGGATGGCGTCCCCTTCGGTCTTGAACGCGGTGAGGATCGTCCACAGGATCGGGAAGAAGATGAGCAGCGCCACGATCCAGGCGAGGATCGTGAAGGTCCACTTCTTCTGCGGGGTGACGGCGCGGGCCATGGCTTGCCTCCCTCAGGCTTCGAGGTTCTTGCCGACGATGCGCAGCAGGAAGATGGCGACGATATTGGCAAGCACCACCGCCACGACGCCCCCGGCCGAAGCGCCGCCGACGTCGTATTCGAGCAGGGCGGCGTGATAGACCAGATAGGTGATGTTGGTCGAGGCAAAGCCCGGACCGCCGCTGGTCGTGACCAGGATCTCGGCGAAGACCGAGAGCAGGAAGATCGTCTCGATGAGGATCACCACGGTGATGGCGCGGGAGAGATGCGGGCAGGACGATGTAGATGAAGCGGTTGACGACGTTGGCCCCGTCCATCTCGGCTGCTTCTTGCTGCTCCTCGTCGAGCGACTGCATCGCGGTGAGCAGGATGAGCGTCGCGAAGGGCAGCCACTCCCACGACACGATGATGATGATGGAAAAGAGCGGGAAGTTCTCGAGCCACGGGATCGGGGCGATGCCGAAGCGTGTCGTGAGCCAGGCGAAGATCCCGTAGTTCGGGTCGAGCATCATGTTCTTCCACACCAGCGCGGACACGGTCGGCATGACGAAGAACGGTGAGATGATGAGGATGCGGACGATCCCCTGGCCGGCAATCTGCTGATCCAGCAACATGCCCAGAAGGATTCCGCCAATCACGGTGATCGCCAGCACCGAAACGGTGAGGATGAGCGTATTGCCGAAGGCCTGGAAGAAGGACGGGTCGGTGAGGAAATAGTGGTAGTTGGTCCAGCCGGCGAAGCCGCTGATCAGCGGATTGAGCAGGTTGTAGTGCTGGAACGAGTACCACAGGGTCAGCCCGAGCGGCACGATCATCCAGATGAACAGCGCCACAACGGACGGCGCCATCATGCTGCGCGCCAGGCTGCGTGTATTCGCTGTTGCCATGCCTGCCTCCCCGATTGGCACACCCTTTTCGGTGGCCCTGCCAGCGGCGTCTGGTTGGTTCCGGCGCCGGAATTTTGTGGTGGCGCGAAATTCTCCGACTCGCGTCCACCAAGATTGTACAGGCAGAGTCCCTGAGGCTGCCCGGGCGTACTATGCTTGAGCCCGGGCAGCCTCTGGCTTGGGAGGAGACTACTTGATGTAGCCTGCCTTGGTCATGACGCGCGTGGCGGCATCCTGTGCCTGCTTGAGAGCGTCATCGACGCTGGACTGCCCGGCGAGCGCCGCCGAGAAGATCTGGCCGACGGTATCGCCGAGACCCTGGAACTCAGGGATGGCGACGAACTGCACGCCGGTATAGGGAACCGGCTTGACGGTCGGATGGGTCGGATCGGCAGCGTTGATCGAGGCCAGCGTCATCTTCGCGAACGGCGCTGCATCGAGGTACTTCTGGTTGTTATAGAGCGAGGTGCGCGTGCCCGGAGGAACGTTGGCCCAGCCCTCGGTCGAAGCGACCAGTTCGGCATAGTGCTTGCTGGTTGCCCACGAGATGAACTTCTCGGCGGCGTCGACCTTCTGCGATCCGGCGGGGACGGCGAGCGACCACGCCCACAGCCAGTTGCCGCGCTTGCCGAGACCGTTGTCGGGAGCGAGCGCGAAGCCCACCTTGTCGGCAACGGTGGAGGCCTTGGGGTCGGTGACGAACGAGCCGGCGACCGTGGCATCGATCCACATGCCGCACTTGCCCTGCTGGAACAGGGTCAGGTTCTCGTTGAAGCCGTTCGAGGAAGCGCCGGCCGGGCCGTCAGCCTTCATCATGTCGACGTAGAACTGCAGGGTGTTCTTCCATTCCGGCTGATCGAACTGCGGCTTCCAGTTCTCATCGAACCAGCGCGCGCCGAACGAGTTCGACGTGGCCGTCAGGAAGGCCATGTTCTCGCCCCAGCCGGCCTTGCCACGCAGGCAGATGCCGTTGATGCCGTTGGCGCGGTCGGTCATCTTGTCAGCGGCCTCCCTGATGAAGGTCCAGGTCGGCGCGTCGGGCATCTTCAGCCCGGCCTTCTCCATCAGGTCCTTGCGGTACATGACGTAGCTCGAACTCGCCGTAGAACGGCGCGGCGTAAAGTTTGCCGTCGGCCGACAGGCCGCCGCGGATGGCGGGCAGCAGGTCGTTGACGTCGTAGGTCGGGTCGTTTTCCAGGGCCGAAAGCTGCACCAGCCAGCCATTCTTGGCCCAGATCGGGACTTCATAAGTGCCGATGGTCAGGATGTCGTACTGGCCGCCCTTGGTGGCGATGTCGGTGGTCACCTTCTGGCGGAGGACGTTCTCCTCCATCGTGACCCAGTTCAGCGTGATGTCGGGATTGGCCTTGGTGAAATCATCCGTCAGCTTCTGCATCCGGATCATGTCACCGTTGTTCACCGTGGCGATGGTGAGCTCGGTGGCCGCCATGGCCTGACTGGAGGCGAATAGCAGCGCAGCGCCCGTCAGGGCGCGAAGGATTGGTCTCATGAGTTCCTCCCATTTGTGCCGCGAGCAAATGCTATGGCACTGAGCAAATGATCATCACAAAAACACGAATGCGTCAAGCCTGCGCCGACCGGATTTCACCGGTGCGCGCCAAAGCACGGAATTCGCCGGGTCGCCGGCGGGCTTGCGATCAGCCGAGATGGAGGAGCGAGCGGGCGGTGGTCTCGTTGGTGATGAGACCGTTGACGATTCGGCCGCGCAGCGCCGCATGCATGGGCAGGACCTTGCCGGTGCCCTGCGCGACGGCGACCACCAGCTGCTCGGGCGGCACGATGCGCGGCACGCTGGTCAGGCGCTCGTTGAAGCCGCCGGCGATGATCTCGCCGGAGGCATCGTAGGCCCAGCCGGTCACCTCGCCGACGGCGCCGAGCCGCCGTATCTCGGCCAGCTCTTCGCGCGAGATGAAGCCGTCGACGAAGAGCGGCGCGCTCTCGTCCATCTGGCCGATGCCGATGAGGGTGATGTCGGCGGCGGCGCCGAGTTCGAGCACGCGGCCGACCGGTTCAAGCTGCATGAGCTGGTCGCGCTGGCTGCGCGACGGCACCACCACCGGCAGCGGCATCGGGTAGTGCGGGGCGTGGGTGAGATTGGAGAGATGCGCCAGCACGTCGTAGAAGCTTGCCGAGCCGCGCATGGAGATATGGCCGACCAGCGAGACGAGCCGATGCTGCGGCACGGTCATGCGTTCCATGCGCTCGACCGCGGCGCGCAGCGTCCGCCCGGTGCCGAGCGCCACGACCAGCGGCTCGGGCACCTTCAGCTTGTGCTCGAGGAAGGCGGCGGCGCGCTCGGCCACGCCGAGAAAGACGCTGTCGGATTCCGGGTCGCTCGGCGCAACCTCGCAATAAGCCAGGTCGTAGCGCTCCGACAGGGCCGCCGCGAGCTCCATGCAGGCAGCGATCGGGTGCTCCAGACGGAAGGAAATCAGCCGTTCCGCCAGCGCCAGCGCCACCAGCCGCTGGGCCGTCGGGCGCGACACGTTGAGCTTGCGGGCGATCTCGTCCTGGGTGTTGCCGGCAACGTAGTAAAGCCATCCGGCGCGTGCCGCGTCATCCAGACGGGACTGATGGTTGCCTTCCGTCCGTGGCGGCTCCGGTGTCGGCTTGCGTGTCATCGCGGCAGCAACTCCCCAAGGGAGTTGACGATGCGGTCGGCGCCCGCCGCAGTCAATTGCGCTGCGACGTTGCGGCCGCGGCAGTGGCTGCCGCCGACGAAGCCCCAGACGGTCATCGCCGCGGCCTTGCCGGCGCACACCCCGGAGATCGAATCCTCGACGACGAGAGCGCGCTCCGGCCTCTGGTTCATCTCACGCGCCGCCAGCAGGAACAGATCGGGGGCGGGCTTGCCGTTCGCCACCATGGCGGCGTTGAAGATCCGGCCCGTGAAATAACGGTCGAGCCGCGTGACCGACAGGGTCAGCCGGATGCGCTCCAGTTCGCTCGACGATGCCAGGCAGAAGGGCCGCGCCAGTTGCGTCAGGACCTCGCCGGCACGCGGCATGGCTTGCAGCCGCTCGGCGAAGATCGCCGCCACGTGCCGGCGGTAGTCGGACAGGAAGCCGGCAGGAGGCTCGCGCTTCGCCTCCGTCCGCCAGTAGTCGTCGATGGCGGCAACGCTGCGGCCGACGAAGCGCTCGATCACTTCGTCGAGGGCCATGGTGACCCCATGCGTCTGAAAGGCGCTGGCCAGGCAGTCGCAACTGAGGATCTCGCTGTCGACGACGACGCCATCGCAATCGAAGATCACCAGATCGAAGTCGTCCAACGGACCCATCGCACCAATCTCGACCGCATGCGGCCGTCTTTTGAACATAAGTTCCCAGCCGGAGCAACCGCCCGGCCGGTCGCACAGTCCGTTCGCCACGACCTGGCCGGCTTATTTATCACATGATTGAGGCGATGAACCTTGAGATTGCCCAACGACGGCATTGCCGCGGGCAGCCCGGAATCGGGCGCGACGGCCGGCGACACCATCCCCGCGCGCACTGACCGCGGCCGTCGTCGGCGGGCGCCTCGACATCATCGAACCAGATTCCACGCGACTGTCAGCATTCAAATTAACCATTCCTTAGGTAACCGTTGGAATTTGTCCGGTTGGAAATGACAGTATCCGGGGTGTGGCCGCGTGGCGGAAAGGTGACGCGGCGGATTGCAAATCCGCGGATCTCCGGTTCAATTCCGGAGCGCGGCCTCCAAAACTTTGCGGCGCCCGAACGGCGGGTGAACCGATACGATGATGTCGCAGCGCTCAACATGCCGATCGGCTAGCAGAACATTTACCTGTCGGTCCTTATCTCAGGACAAGACGCTGAGTGTTGCTTGTCAGCTGGCGAACGAGTCTCCCCGACTGTCTCGTTCATCATCGGCCGAGCCTGCGAGGGATCCCTGTGCCGTGAGGAAGACAAGTGTTTTTCCAAGATAGCACCGGCCCGGTCGTGCGTTCCATTCCGGGTAGCCGCCGGTGGGGGCGCAAGGCAGAAGAGGGCAGGGGCGCGCCGCCGCAGCTGGTGCAGGGCCAAGCGGTTGAAGTCCGCTCGGCCGCCGAAATCCTCGCCACACTCGATGCAGACTTCACCTGCGAAGGTCTGCCATTCATGCCGGAGATGCTGAAATATTGCGGCCGGCGGATGACCGTCTATCGCCGGGCGAACAAGACCTGCGTCGAAGGCCATGGCATGCGGACCATGCGCAACGCTGTTCTACTGGTCGACAGTCATTGCGACGGTGCTGCGCATGGCGGGTGTCAGAAGCACTGCCCGATTTTTTGGAAAGAGGCCTGGCTGGCGCCGGTCGATGCAGTGGAGACGTCGGCGGCCGTGCCCACCGCACCGACCATCGACGATGTCTACCGGACACTGGCCGTCGCGACCGGTGGGGAAGGACAGTACAAATGCCAGTCGTCGCTCTTGCACAAGGCGACGCAGCCGCAGCCGCTATTGGGTCTCATCGAATATTTCCGGGAAATGCGGAGCGGCGAACTCCTCCCCGGGCGCTTCCTGATGATCGTCGGCCGCGCCCTGTTGAACCGCCTGCGCTCGGTTTTCGGGTTGGCGCCGATCGGATCGATACGCGGTCCCCGCGGTCCCCATCCCAAGGGCGACCTCGATCTGCAACCGGGTGAATACGTCGAAGTCAGGTCGATTGACGAGATCGGCCGCACGGTCGGCCCCTCCGGCAAGAATTGCGGCCTGCAGTTCGAGCCCGAAATGTCGGCCTATGTCGGCAAGCGGTTTCAAGTCGATTTTCGAGTCGACAGGATGATTTCCGAAGAGACCGGCAAGATGATCCATCTGACAAATACGGTCGCCCTCAAGAACATTCGCTGCACCGGCATGTGCACGAAGAATTGTCCCCGCGCTGCCGCACTATTCTGGCGCGAGGCATGGGTCAAAAGGGTCGCTCCCCCCGCCCAGATGCGGTCATGATCAAAAGGCGAAACGAGCTGCGCATCGCCGCTCCTTTCGGCAGGCGTTCGGCTGACACCATCGCCCACGTCCCGAGGTCCAGGGCCCCGGCGCCGACGGCCCCGATCCTGTGCCGCCAGCCGTCGTCGCGCGGTCTTTGGACAACCCGCGTCGTTTCGCGTCTCATTGCGGCGGCAGTCCTCGCGGGGCCGATGCATACTTGCCGCCCCGATTCTGTTTCTGGCGCTGCTCTCCTCGGCCGCGGCCGGTGTCGTGCCCGATGTCGACGCGCCGCTGCGCGACCGGGTCGGCGGCGGCAACATCGCCACCCATCGCGTCGGGGCGCCGACGGCGCAGCTCTACGCCGCCCTCGGCGGTGTCGGTGCCCGACTTGGCCGCATGAACTCCTACGGCTGGCGCAATCGCGATCACATGCCAACGCCGAAGGACTTCGATGCCGCCATGCTCGAGGCCTATCGGAAGGGCATCACGCCGATCGTCCTCCTGGAATACGAGGGCAGCTATCAGGCGCTCGATCCGCCGCAGTTGATCGGGTCTTTCGCCGAGTGGTTCGCCACCGGTGCGGCCATGGCCCGCCGTTTCCGGCCCAACGGCGAATGGGCCGCCGAGCACGGCATCGCGAACTGGGGCGCGACGATCTTCACGGCGATCAACGAACCGGATGTCCAGGCGACGATCCCGCGCGGCGACTATCATGATGCCCTTGCCGGCTTCGCCGACGGCGTCCACAGCGTCGATCCGACGTTGCGGGTGGTGCCGGGCGGCTTCGCGACCTGCAATTCGCATGGCGATGCCACGCTGCGCGGCTACGGCCCGGCGATCGTCGATCTCTTCAACGACGGTCGTCTCGACGGGATCGATCTCCACACCTACTACAATGCCCGCTGGTATCCGCTGACCAAGGGACGGCAGTTCTCGGCGCAGACCTGCTTTGACCGCATCAAGAGCGCCATCGGCGTGACGCGCGACATCAACTTCTATGCGACGGAATACAATGTCGCCCGCGAAAACGCCTGGCGGGACCCGTCGGTCGCGGCAAAGCTGTTTCTGACCGCCTTCTGGGACGAGATGGGCGTCGTGCGTGCCGATGGCGGCAGCAGCGCCACGGTGCTCGCCTTTCCCTGGAATCTCGCCGATACCGAGCAGAGCAAGAACCCGGCCGATGCCATGGCGGCGACCGAGAACCCGTGGTCGCCCGATGCGCGCGCGGCGGTGCTCGCCATGGTGCTGCGGATCGCCGGCGACATGACCTTCACATGGCTCGATCCGCATGCAACCGGCACCTATGCGCTCGAGGGCGACAAGGGCCTGCTGTTCGTCTGGCAGGATCGTCCCGGATGGACCGACGTTCCGGGCAAGAGCTGGGTTGTCCAACTGCCCGACTGGGCCACGACCGCGGAGCTATGGGCGTGGGACGGCCTGCGTAAGACGATCGCGGTCCATGGCGGGCGTTTCGTCGTGCGCGGCCTCAGCGGCAACGAGACCTATATGCTGCGCGTACCGCGGCCGCAGCCCTGAACCGCGGGCCTTATCCGCGCGGGTCCGGGGCGGCCGAGACGTCGTGATTGCGAGGGTGGACGTCGGCTCGCCGGGTCCGCCGGCTGGCCGCGGCACTGATCCATGCCGACGCCAGCGCTTCGGCAACGGCATCGAAGGTGAATCGCTGGCGGACGTTCTCGCGTGCGGCAAGGCCCTGCGCCCGTCGTCCGGCAGGGTCTTCGGCGAGCGCGTCGAAGAGCGCCGCCAGACGCTCCGGCGCGCCTTCCGGCACGATCCAGCCGCCGGCTCCCACCACGCTCGGAATCGCGCCGCATTCCGATCCGATGACCGGAATGCCGCAGCTCTGGGCCTCGATGATCACGCGGCCGAACTGCTCGCACACCGCTTTCGTCGTTCGCGTCAGCAGGACGAGGGCGTCGAGGCCTTGCATGAAGCGGGCGACGCTGGCGGCCGTATTCCAACCGTGGAACGACACGCGATCCGCAAGGCCGCATTCCGCGATCCGGCGGCGCAGGTGGCTCTCGTACGGTCCTTCGCCCATCACGGCGAGCGAGACCCGGGTTTTGCAGCGCAGCATGGCGTCGAGCGCATCGTCGAGGCCCTTCTCCTTGACGATGCGGCCGACATAGCCAAGCCGCAGCATCCCGGCACGTCCCGCGGCGGCCGGCGCGCCGTCGGCCGGCCGGAAGGTGGCCTGGTCGACACCGTAGCCGATCTCGCTGACCGGACCGGTGAAACCGTTGGCCCGGATCACGGCGGTCGCGTTGGGGCTGCGCGAAAGAACGTGGTCGGTATGGCGCAGGACGTGGCGCCGCATGGCCTCGAAGGGCGGCGGCAAGCGCTTCAGGATGTTCTGGTCGACTTCCAGCACCAGTGCCGCATCACCCTTGAGCAGCCGCGCCTCAAACGCGACCATGCTCCACGGCTCCTCCCACAGGTGAATGACATCGGGGCGCACACGCCGGATGAGGCCGGGAAGCCGCGGATAGAAATGCAGGTACCAGCTCATCGGGCCGCCGTAGGCGAGCATGCTGGGCAGAGCATGAACCTTCAGCCCGGGATCGTCCGAGGCATCGGCGATAAGGGTGTGGCCGAGCTTGCGCCAGCGCGCCGGCACCACGAGATGAACGTCGACATCGCTCCGCTGCGACAGCGGGTAATAGCGGAGCCGCCCCGCTTCGCGGTTAACGGCTGTATGGGCGATCGACAAGACCTTGAGCGAAGACACGGCTAGACACGTCTGAGCAACCGCGCGGCCATGCCAGTCACGCCGCTGAGATGCAATTCCATCAATGCCAGGTCACGGTGGCCGCCGTTCAGCGTATTGCGGGGCAGGCAGTATGCATCCTGTCCACGCCCGACGAGCCCCTTGCGGGTGGTCGCCGCCGAACGATAGCCGGCCTCGCGCGCCAAGGCGAAGTCGCGCGGGCCACAATCGCCAGCGCGCCCATAAGGAAAGGCGAAATGATACACCGGGATGCCGAGACGTGCCATCAGCCGTTTGCGCCCATTGCGGAGTTCGGCAAGAGCCGATGACCCGTCGAGCGACGCGATGCGGGCGTGCGACACGGTGTGGGCGCCGATCTCAATCAGCGGATCGTCGCGGAGAATCTTGAGCATGTCCCAGGAGATCGCATGCTTCCAATGCATGGCCTCGATATCGATGTCGTTGCGGTCGCAGAACGCGGCATAGCGACCTGCCACGCCCGCCGCGTTCCACGCGCTGGCGGTTCGCGCAAAGGCCGCTCGCCTGGCCTCGGCGTTTGTCGTATCGCTGACGCCATCCTCCAGGAGCACGCGATCGCGGTTCATCAGGGCATCTTCGAGACCGGCGGCCCAGAGCGGCAGTGTGCCGTCCGGAATCCCGGTGGTCACGAACAGCGTCACCGGAACGCCATGACGCCGAAACACCGGCACCACCTGTTCGAACGTGTCGCGGTAGCCGTCGTCGATCGAGAAGTTCACGTATCGGCCGGCCGCTCCCCCGCGCTCGGCGCGCTGCAAGGCCTCGTCGAGCGTCACGACCGCCCAGTCGTTCTGCCGGAGATAGGCCAGAAACCGGTCGAGGAAGTCGAGGTCGACGTAGAACTCGCGGTTCGGCAGTGTTTCCCAGCGCGCCGCCGCGGCGCCCCGATGGAACGTGAGCAGACACCCGCGCGGGCCGAGCGCGATGTCCGCCACCTTGGAGAGCAGCCCGGCCAGACGGTCCGAAGCAACGGTCCGCGACGCGAGCATGTCCGCTGTCCGGTTCATCCCCGCGGGCCTCCCGATGGCGACAGCTTCATCCACACCAGCCGTATTCCGGCGCGGCAGAAGTCCGGCAGCAGAATCCCGAACGCGACCAGCATGGTGGCAAGGCACGCCAGTCCACCGAACGCCAGGCGCGGAATGGTCCCCGTGACCGCCTCATGAACCTGCCAGCCGAGAAACGCCATTACGGTCGCCGGGATCGCGGCCCACAGGATGGGGACCAGAAGCTGCCGGCGATATTCGATGGCGATGATCATCCCGGTGAGCAGGACGAAGCCGCGCATCGTCTCACCAAGCCCGAGAAACAGAAGCCCCTGGCTGGGGCTCGAGGCGAACTGCGTGCTTAGCGTGTTGAACAGGATATTGACGGCGTAGGCGGCGACCAGGATCAGCGCCGCCGTACCGTTGCGGCCCATGCTGTTCAGCACCCGCAGAAGCATCCATCCCAGTGTCGAGGCCCACAGACCGAAGGATATGCCGCGCAGCGCATGGCTGGTCCGCACGGCATCGTCTGCCGTGAAAGCGCCGCGCACGAAGACCAGGCGGATGACCTCCGGGGCGAAGATGGCAAGGAATACAGCAGCCGGGACGGCGACGGCCAGCACCAGGCGGGCGATGGACACGATCTGGTTTCGCGTATCCGCGTCGGAGTGCCTAGACAGAACCGCAAGCCCGAGCGGCTGGCTGATCAGGAGCACTGCGGTGGCGGTCAGGGTACGCGCGTAGTCAAGCGAGGCGATGGCGCCGGTGATCAGGCGTGAGGCCAGGATGCGCTCGATCCAGATATTGCCCTGCTCGGCGATCGGCAGGGCAAGCAAAGGCCGCAGGCACGCCAGGAACTCCATGCCCGCGGCCACCACCATGCCCGGTCCGACGCCCTTGAGACTGAGCATGCCCATCCGTTTCAGCGACCACAGCGCCCACAGCGCGAGCGCGTTGAACGCGATGGCGAATGACCAGGCAATGGCGTTCACATAGCCGGTCGTCGCCATGGTGAGGATGCCGATGATGACCGACGTGTTGAGAAGGCCGGCGCGGATATTGGTCAGGCGCGTGAACCCGACTGCGATTTCGCCGCCGGCAAGGCAGTTCAGCACGGTCGAGGCCGGCATGGACAGCGCCATGATTTGCACGAATTGCAGGGTCAGGGCCTGCCCTTCCGCCGAGAAGCCGCCGACGACCGCGCCGACCCACCACTGACCCATGACCTGGACGGCCAGCATCAGCAGGACCGCGACTGCGGTCAGCGCGACGGTCAGCGCCGCCAGGTGTTGCGGCCCACGACCGTCGAGCAGCGCCTTCCGCTGCATTGGTATCAGGATCGCCGGAACGATCTCGTTCTGCAGGAATGCGAGCGGCAGCAGGACCGCGGTGATGGCGCCGCGAAAGCTGTCGGCCACCAGCGACGCACCGATGACCTGGGCCATCAGCACTTCGCGGACGAAACCGAGGATCTTGCTGGTCAGCGCGCCGCTCATCAGGAGCGTGGCGACATGACGGATCGAGCGCCGGTGCCCCGTTGGCGTGGCCGCATGGCCGTCGCGCGGGTTGCCGGCAGCCGACGGGACTTCATCCGGGCCGATGCCGGTCAGGCTCAGGTCTTTCGGCGGGATGGAGGTCACAGTCATCTGAGCCCGCGTTGAGGCGGGCCGTTGGCGGACGCCAGAGCCGCGAAGGTCCAGAACAGGAAGCCAAGCTCGCCCGAGGCGATGTCGGCAAGCGGCAACTGCACCAGCGCACCGCAGGCCAGCGCGCCGATCACCACCGCCTTGAGGTCGAGGTCGCGTCGTGCGGCGGCGATCGCGTTGACGGCGGCCCAGATCAGACCGGACAGGCAGACGATGCCGCCGACGATGCCCATGGTGAGCCAGGCGCTGATCATCATGCCGTCGATGGACATTGTACCCGCGACACCAACGTCGACCGTCGTAAATCCCGCGCCGAACAGCGCGCTGTCCCATCGGGTCCACAGCGTGACGAACTCGTGAAGGCGCACCTGCGCACTGCCGTCCTGGCTGCCTTGCAGCAGGGTCGCCAGGCGTTCGTTGACGACGTCGGCGAAGGGGGTCACCGTCACAACGATGACCGCACCGGCGAGCAGCAATAGCAGGGTGGCTGCGGCGCGGCGGCGCGTGGCGGCGAAGAAGACACAGAACAGAATGCCCGCGGCCAGCGACATCCACGCCGTCCGGTAGAGCGACAGCATGAACGCAACGATCGCCGGTGCCATGAGCAGCGGCGACAGCCAGTTCAGCCGCAGGAAGCCAATCAGGAGCAGGCCGGCCGCGGTGAAGGTGGCGAAGCTCGCCGGCCCGTTCATCATGCTGAAGGTGCGCACCTCATAGGGCAGCGGCTGGCCGGCGGAGATCATCGTCGACATCTCCATCCAGTAGCGGTCCCACTCCGGCGGATTGACGTATTGCAGGATGCCGTAGAGACCGAGGACCGGCAGGATGACCAGGAAGGCGGACGTCGCCGCATCCATCATCTCGTCGCGGTCGACGCCCTCGACCAGGACCGCGGCGTAGACGAGCGGCGCAATCCATTTCAGCGAGCCCGATGCGGCATGCATCCAGTCGCCCTGGAACATCGACAGGGCGGTCGCGTAGGCGACGCAGGCCCCGACGACGAGGATGGGGCCGATCTGACCGCGGACCGTCTGCCGGCCATCCAGCAGCGCCAGCAGCTTCGGCGCGGGTATCATGATGGCCAGTAGCGGCCCCACCAACATCAGGCCGTTCGCATCGTAACCGACAGAGAGATCGACAAGACGGCGCACGAACGGGGAGAAGGCGAACAGGAACAGGACCGCCTGAAGATGGGCAGCCGGACCGCGCTGCCACGCGTACCATCCGGCGGCCGCGCAA
Source organism: uncultured Alphaproteobacteria bacterium (assembly GCA_963784605.1). Lineage (GTDB taxonomy): Bacteria > Pseudomonadota > Alphaproteobacteria > Rhizobiales > Kaistiaceae > CAVSRC01. The sequence goes on along the minus strand of CAWARW010000010.1, from coordinate 355,884 downwards.
CCGAGCACGAACAGGGGACGCGACAGGCTGCCGAGGTGGGGTCCGACGACGGCCATCGCCAACAGCAGGAGGATCGCCGGTGCCCAGCCGGGCAACGTCCAGCCGCCCTGTGCTGATCGGGTCCCGGCGAGCGTGTTCATGGGCGCGCGCCGACCGATGTGCGCCCGATCACGCCCGAAATCGTGGCAACCATCGCGTCAGTCGAGTAGTGCCGCCGGGCGCGCTTTTCTGCGTACTGCAATTGTCTCTGGAGCGCCTCCGGTTGGCCGAGCACGCGCGCCACCGCCTTTGCCAGGGCATCCGCATCGTTGGGTGGGACCAGCGTCCCGGCCGTGCCACCATCGAGGATATCGGCTGCGGCGCCGGCATCGGTCGCCACCACCGGGGTGCCGGCCAGCATCGACTCGACCAGCGTGCGGCCGAAGGGCTCCGGATCGACGGAGGGATGAACCATCACGTCGACGGCGCGCATGAGCCGCGGCACGTCCGACCGGTGGCCGAGAAAGTGGACGCGGCTGTCGATGCCGAGGTCGCCGACCATGCTGCGCAACCGTTCGGCATAGTCCGTCTCGCCGAACAGGGCGTCGCCGACAATGATGCAATGGACGCCGTCGAGACGGGGCAGCGCCTGCAGCACGACATGTTGCCCCTTCCACGGCGACAGCCGGCTGAAGACACCGATCAGCGGGCCCTTGGGAAGGCCCAGGTCGTCGCGCAGCTGCTCGCGCGAGCGATCGTCTGTGGCGATCTCGACACCGTTCGGCACGATCTGGACGAGATCCTTGCGGCCACCGGCGGCAACGAAAGCGTCCGCAGTGGCTTGCGACGGCACCACCACCGGTGTCGCGCGCCAGTTGGCCAGGGCGACCTGAAGCCGCCGCTGTCCGGGCGCCGAAATGCGCCTCGCTGATGATGTCGTTGAGATCCCAGATCAACGGCCGCCGGGCGAGCGCGGTTGCCACCGCCGCCAGGACGAAGGCCTTCTGCGAGTTGGCATAGACCACATCATGTCGGCGGGCGACGCCGGCGAGTTCGAAAATGAGCGCGCCCAGACGACCCGCCAGCGGTGCGGCGCGCAACAGATTGCTGTCGCGTCGGATCCCGTTCAGTCCTTCGCCCCAACGCGACACCAGGACGTTGAGCCCAGCGCGTTCGAGGGCCTCGTTGAGCGGTCCCCGTTCGAACAGGAAGGCGGTGGTGCCGGGCCACGCCTTCGCCACATCCACGAGACCCGTCTCGGCACCGGCCATGCGGCTGGTGTGGTTGACGAAGAGGACCTTCAAAGCGGTCATCCGGCCGCTCCGATGTAGGCGGCGGACAGCACCGGCGACCTCTCGTAGAGGGCATAGTCGTCCGGCTTGACCATCGTGATCGTCATGCCGAGGACATTGCCGCCGGCAGCGCGGATCTCGTTGACGGTGGCGACGGCCGCCGTGATCGAGGAGCGGCCCCAGCGCGTGCAGCACAGGACGCCGTCGACGTGCTTGGCGACCACGTGGGCATCCATCACGGCGCTTGCCGGCGGGCTGTCGAACAGCGCCAGATCGTAGGCCCGGGCATAGTGGGCGACCGCGCTCATGTATTCGTTCATGAGAAGCTCGGTCGAATCCGTGGTCGGCTTGCCGGCGGGGATGACGTCGAGGTTCGGCATCGCCGTCTTGACGACGGCGCCGGAGGGCAGCGTCCGCCCGCGCAGCACCGCATCCAGTCCCGGTCCGCTTTCGATGCCCAGCGCCTCGGCGAATTGCGGCCGGCGCATGTCGCACTCCACCACCAGCACGCGCCGTCCGGTCTTCGCCACCAGCTGGGCGAGGGCGAGCGTGGTGAAGGTCTTGCCTTCGCGCGGGCCGGACGAGGTGACCTGCAGCGTGCGGATGCTCGCGCCGCCGGTGAGGATGACGTTGGCATAGAGCTTACGCAGCGAATCCTGCAGGATCTGGTCGCTTTGCGCCTCCTTGAGGGTGACCCGCAACGGTACGCTGTCGTCTCGTTCGCCGAAGGCGCCGAGCACCGGCAGGGTGCCGCTGCGGCGCAGGCGCGACAGCTGCGCCAGAATCGGCGCCCCGGTCATGACCGACAGCTCCGACGACGCGCGCACGCTGTGGTCGGAGCGGTCGCGCATCAGGGCGGCCGCGGCGGCGAACAGGGACGCGAAGGTCAGGCCGGCGGCGAGGAACGGCAGGCGCCTGGGGAAGAACGGCTTGCTGGGCAGTTCGGCGAGGCTGACCAGGCGGGTACTGCCCTGCAGCACCCGGCGTTCGGTCTCGAGCGCGCTGGCGCGCTGGTAGAGCTCGGAATACTGCTGCCGCTTGATGCCGGCGTTGCGCACCATGCTTTCGATCGACGCCCCGTCGGCCATCGCCGCGGCGACCTCGGCCTGGACCGTCTGCTGTTGGGCGCTCAGCGATGCGACCAGGGCGTCGGCCGCCTCGTAGGCCTTCTGGGCGCTGGCCGCGAGGCTGGCGATCTCGGCCCGCATGCGCGCCTGGATGTCGTCGCGCTGCTGGCGCAGGGCCACCAGGGTCGGGTGGCGGGGACCGAACTTCAGCTCGGCACTGGCGAGCTGGGCGCTGACCGCGGTGAGCTGCTGTTTCAGGTCGGAGACGGTGCGGCTGGCCAGCACCGCCGGGGCGTCGGCGGCACCGCCGGCCGCGCTCGCCCTGATCTCCTCCAGGGTGGCGGCCGCCTTGGCGCGCTCGGCCTTGGCCGCCGCCAGCTGGTTGCTGGTGATGGTCAGCCGCTCCGAGCTGATCGGCGCCGTGGCGCCACGCATCAGGCCCTTGCTGCTGCGGAAGGCTTCGATCTTCGCCTCGTCGTCGTGCAGCTCGGCGCCGACCCGGCGCAGTTCCTGCCACAGCCACGCCGTCGCCAAGCCGCGGCTCTCGGAGATGCTGTCACGCTGGTCGTTCAGGAAGGCGTTGACGAGGGCATTGGCCATCGTCTGCGCCACCTCGGGCAGCGGCGACTTGTAGGAGATGTCGATGACCCGCGATCGTCCCACAGAGTCGACGGAGTAGCGGGTCGAAAGGTACTCGATCAGCGCCTCGCTATCGGGTTTGAGGTCGTCGCATGGCTCCGCCAGCAGACCGCTGAGGGGATCGGCGCTGGCGAGGTAGCGGCACTCCGTCTGCATGGTCGCGAACGCCTTCGGATCCTGCATGGCAAGGTGCAACAAGCGCGGCGAGCTGATGACCAGGAGCTGGCTCTCGAGATCGGCCGGGTCGCCGATCTTCTGCGTCCAGGCGGGGGAGGTATTGGTGAGCCCCGGTTCCTGCTCGGCGACGATCACCGATCCGGTCGCCACATAGCGCGCCGGCAGGACCAGCAACGCCCCGATGGCCACCACCATCACCGCTGCGAAGACGGTGGCAAACAGCACCCGACGGCGCCAGATCCGCACGATCAGCCCATCGCGCCGTCCGCTCTGTCTGGTTTCAGGCTCAGTCATGACACCACCTCACCATCGGCCGCCCGGGAGATGGCCCGCACCAGTTCGGGAGCGCCACCGAGCTCGCGGGCGCGGCGGCTGCGGTCCATCTCATGGTCGACAAAACCCTTGAACTCGGCGCGGAAGCGCGCCGCGGAAAAACGGTTGGCCCAGGCGCGGCACACGTCGCGGGAGAACAGGTGCTCCTGCGCCGCGAAAGCGCGCACGCACTCGGCGATGGCATGCGGCTCCGCCGTCGCGAAGAACATGCCGGTCCGGCAGGTCGCCGCCGTGGACACCGTCTCGCGCGATCCGCCGCGGCCGAGCGCCAGCACCGGCGTGCCTTCCGACTGGGCCTCCACGGGCGCGATGCCGAAGTCCTCTTCAGCGGCGAAGACGAAGGCGCGGGCGGTCGCCATCAGGTGGCGCAGTTCGGCGTCGCTGACGAACCCGGCGAAGCTGACGTTGGGCGTCGCCAGCTTCCTCAACCGCGGTCCTTCCGGACCGTCGCCCGCCACGATCAGTCTGTGGTCGGGCAGCTCGGCGAAGGCGCGGACGACGGCTTCGGTATTCTTGTAGGGAACGAGGCGACTGGCGGCGAGGAAGTGATCGCCGCGCGGCGGGGCGGCGGTCGCCGTCGAGAGCGTCACCGGCGGATGGATGATGCTCGGCACGCGGCCATAGACCTTCTGGATGCGCCGCGCGACGAACGCCGAATTGGCGATCATGGCGTCGGGACCGAAGGCCGTGCGCGTGTCCCAGATGCGCATGCGGTGAAGCATGACGCGCGCGATGGCGCTCTTCAGGCCGGTGGCATAGCCGCTTTCGCGCAGATAGACGTGCTGCAGGTCCCAGGCATAGCGCATCGGCGAGTGGACATAGGCGACATGCACCTGGTCGGGGCCGGTGAGGACGCCTTTGGCAACGGCGAAGCTGCTGGAGATGACCAGGTCATAGGCCGAGAGGTCGAACTGTTCGACCGCCAGGGGCATGAGCGGCAGGTAGGAGCGGTGCCGTGAACGGATGAACGGCATCTTCTGCAGAAAACTGGTGTGCGGGTGATCGAATCCGATCCTGGCGCGCTCGGACGGGGTCAGCGTATCGAAAAGCGTGAAGACATCGGCCCCGGGAAAGCACTGCAGCATCTCGTGCAGCACCCGCTCCGCGCCACCGAGAACATAGAGGTAGTCATGGACGATCGCGACACGCACGGTTCACTTCCTTCGCGCGCGCATCGCGCGCCCCTGGACTGCCTTCTCAGTTGTGCGGACGGGCCGCTGGCGGCGCAAACGCTTTCGTAATCCTTCGTTAACGATGCGGCCGGTGGCGCACCCGGCCATGTCCGGCGCCGGCGCACGCGGGGCGTCCCTGGGCAAACCGGCGGCGAGGGTGGCGGTCGCGGTCATCGGAACATCAGCCGGAAGTGGATGAGGGAGCGGAGGACGCCGCTGCGCGCGTGCAGCCACAGCGGTCCGGACTGGACGACGTCGCCGCCGATGCCGCGCTTGAAGCGGAAGACGCCGGGGTTGGCACGCGGATTGATGCCGCCGGCGTCGTAGTATCTGAGCCCGCGTTCGGCCGTGTGCTCGAGCATGCGCCAGATCGCCAGGGTGTTGAGGCCGTTGGTCAGGGCCTCCTGGTCGGACGCGACATAGAAATCGGTCAGACGGTCCGCGCCGACATGGGCGATCCTGACGGCGGCGATGCGATCGCCGTCGCGCGCTTCGAGGATGACGATGCGCGGATCGTCGAGCACCGTGTCGCAGAAGACATCGGGCTTCGCTACCTCGGCGAAGCCCTTGCGCTCGGCGAGCTTGGCATACATGCCGGCAAAGGCCTGCACGGCGGCGCGCCGCTCGGCGCTGTCGGTCAGGACGCGCGTCGAAAGCCGCTCGTTGGCGAGCGCCTTGCGCAGCTGCTTGGCCCGGTTGCGGTGCAGCCTGCGGCGGACAGCGTCGAGGCCATCGGCCATGTCGACGATGATCGTGTGGTAGCCGGGCGGCAGAACCGGGTCGAAGCCGTTGGCAAGCAGCGCGATGCGCGCCGCCGGCGTGTCGTGGAGATCGAAGTTGGCGATGACGAAGCCGAGGCGGCCCGGATTCAGATGGTCGAGCAGGGCGGCCACCACCCGCTCCGCCGTGGTGTCGTCGGTGGTGAAAACCAGCGGCCCGCCATGGATATAGACGTGCGGTACGCCGAACTTGCGGCGCTTCTGCACCTGGGCCATGCCCAGGCAGGTGCCGCGCTTGTTGCGGACCAGCAGCCGTTCGACACCCCAGCCGAGGCGTGACCTGTAGGTGCCCCACGCCCACGACATGTAGAGGTTGCGAAAGGGATGGAGCAGCAGTTGCGCTTCCCATTCGGCTTCGTCGCCGGCCTCGGAAACGATGCAATCCTGCTGCGTGGCGGCGACGGCGTCGGCGCCCAATGCCTCAACGTCGGTTCTCGGAGCAAACAGCCGCCCAAGTGCCAATTGCATTAATCGTTGGCCTCCGTGTCAGCCTGGTTGCGCCGGCAACCGCCGGAGCCGCGCGCGCTCCGAAATGGTGTCACGGCATCGCCGGTCCGCCGCAAACGGGCGACCGCGCCGCTACGCTGCCGGTTGGGGACGATGATCTTCATGGTGCCGCCCGCATGGCCGTCACAGCGCGTTGCGATAGGCGCGGGGCGAGGCGAGCGTCATCAGCATGATGTACAGGTCGAACCACAGCGACCAGTTCTCGATGTAGAATATGTCGTGTTCGACCCGCGCCTCCATCTTGTCGCTGCCTTCGGTCGGGCCACGCAGTCCGTTGATCTGCGCCCAGCCGGTGATGCCCGGCTTGACGTTGTGGCGGCGGGCATAGAGGGCGATCTTCTTCTGGAATTCGTCGTCCAGCTTCAGCGGGTGCGGCCGCGGCCCGACGATCGACATCGATCCGGCAAGCACGTTGAGAAGCTGAGGCAGTTCGTCGATGTTCCACCGCCGCAGCAGCCGCCCGAGCCGCGTCACCCGCGCATCGCCGGCCGTCGCCTGGCGGGTCATGTCGTCTTCCATGGTCGTCATGGTGCGGAACTTGATGATCCGGAAGACGCGGTTGTTGAAGCCGAGGCGGCGCTGGAAGAAGAGCGCCGGGCCCGGGCTGTCGAGGCGGATCAGCAGCCCGACGACGAGTAGCAAGGGCGCCAGCAGCAGCAGTGCGGTGCCGGCGATGACGATGTCGGCCAACCGCTTGGTCAGGCGCTTGCCGAGGCTGAGCGGCGCCCGCTCCAGCCTCAGGCAGGGCGCATTGGCCAGCCGCGACAACGCCAGGCCGCCGAAACGCTGGAGATCGCGTCCGGGGCCGAGATAGATGGACGCCGGGACCTTCAGAAACGCCTCCGCCACGCCTTCGATGGCCAGGCGTTCCGACCATGGAAAAAGCAGCAGCACGTCCTCGACATTGAGGGCGCGGGCGCGCTCCACCGCCACGGCAATGATGGACGCGAGGTTGCCGCGCGCCGCGGTGGCGGTCGCCGGCACCGTCACCACATCAGCGATGCGCATGCCGGAGCGTGAGGGTTCGTAGCGGCGCTCGAAGCTCTCCACTTCGGAGGCGAGCCCGACGACCAGGACGCGATGATCGACCAGCCAGCCGCCGCGAAATCCGCGCCGTGCCACCGCGATGAACGCGAGGCGCACGATCCCGACGGCGGCGAAGCCGAGAAAATAAAAGGTGATGGCCGTGCCGCGCGAGGTCTCGGCGCTGGTCTTGGTGAGGAACGAGACCAGCAGGAACATGGCCAACGCGATGTTCCAGCTCAGGAACGCGACACCGAGGCTCTTGCGGAAGCTGTCGTCCGGTCGCGCCCGGTACTGGTCCCTCAGGGCCTGGTGCAGCACGAAGAACAGGCCGATGAGAGCGCCCTTCTGCAGGTAGACGAGGAGATCGGGCAGGTTGCCGTAATAGGCGACGGTGTAGATGCCGCCGGCGATCGGCGCCGTGCCCGCCAGGGCGAGCATTTCGAGACCGGCCAGAGCGGCGGCGACCAGGCGGGCCGGGATGAACGGCTTCGCCTGATACGCACGACCTTCAACAGCGATGTCGGAGGCGGAAACCATGAAAATCGCAGAATTCTGGTCCCGACCAAAGATCGGGAAAGCTGTGCCGCAGCCACTTTCGAGCTAACCTTGGCCGAGCGCCGGCCGCAATATCAAAGCTAAGAAATGGTTAAACTTAACCATAACGAAATTTGGCGCGAACTATTTCTTTGTCGCGCCTCGGTGATATACACGACGAAAAGACCAACAATACAGATTACACCTTACGAATGCGCCTCGAGAGCTGAACCGAGTCTCCAAATCCGGACCCACGGAACGGCGCCCCACGCCAATGGCAGAGCGGACGCTGTCGTCCGGACCGGCTGCAAGATCGGTTCCGCCGATTCTGTGCCGCCATGGCACAGGATTTCCGGCCCGAGGGCGATCGCGCCCGACGCCCCCGGACAGGATGGGCGAGGCAGGAACCGGGGCGCTTTGGTTAATGTCCTGGCCTGAAACAGACGCCGCGGCGGCCGCCGGCGAGAGGCTTCCGGGGGCCGTCGCAACACGGTAAATGCGGGGGCAGGGACGCCGCCGGGACGGAGCGTTCCTGCCGCCTCAGGAAGGCAATGCCCCGGACCGGGGCCGGAGACGATATGACCGACGAGGACGGCATTGCCGACGAGACCTGGGTCGAAGTCGGCCGCTTCACCAACGGCCGGGCCGCCGGCGAACACGCTCTTGTCGTGGTCGCCGCCGGCATCGACTGCCAGATGGCTTCGCGCGGCTGGGGGGTGGTGCTGCTCGTCGCTGCCGCGGACGTCGATGCCGCCCGCCGGGAACTCGCCGCCTATGCCGAGGAGAACCGCGCGGATGCTGCGCCGCCCATGCACCGGCACCCCGTCGGCGACGCGGTCACCGGCGTGCTCGCCTATTGGTGCGTGCTGGTGTTCGTCTATGTCGCGGCCGCCGACAGTCTCTTCGGCTTCGACTGGACCACCGCCGGGGCAGGGCAGGCGGGCCTGACGGTCGACGGCCAATGGTGGCGGGTCGTCACCGCGCTCGGCCTCCACGGCGACGTCGGCCATATCGCCAGCAACCTGGTGGCCGGCAGCCTGTTCGGCTTCTTCCTCGCCGAGATCCTCGGCAGCGGGCTCGCCTGGTTGCTGATCCTGCTCGCCGGTGCCGGCGGCAACGCCATCAACGCGCTGATCCAGCCCGCCAGCCACACGTCGATCGGCGCCTCGACCGCGATCTTCGGGGCGGTCGGCCTGCTGGCGGTGATCGCCGTCCGCCATTGGGCGCGCCAGTGGCGGCGGAGCCTGCGCCGCTTCGCACCGATCGGCGCCGGCATCATGCTGCTTGCCTTCCTCGGCATCGAGGGCGAGCGCATCGACATCGGCGCGCATGTCGCCGGTTTCGCCACCGGCTGCGCCCTGGGGGCGATCGTCCTTCTCCTCGGCCAGCCGGAGCCATCGCGCCGGCGCGCGGCGATCAGCGCGGCGGCCGCCCTCGTCATCTTTGCCGGCGCCTGGGTGATCGCGCTCGCCAATGGCGGATGACCGCCTGGCGAGGCGCGGCCGGCCGCCGCTTTATTGGCGCGGCACCCAGGCGTGGGCGAGGCGGTCGGCTTCCGCCCGCTCGGCCTCGGTGAGGTCCGCGGCGACAATGTCCCGGTGCATGGCGGCGTTGGCCTCGCCGTTGATGGCCGCCAGGATCAGCCACTTCAGCGCCGACAGCTTGTCGACGCCGATGCCGTCGCCATCGGCCAGCTTGAGGCCGATCTCGAGCTCGGCGCGCGGATCGTCCGCCTCCGCCGCCCGCAGGTACCACTTGGCCGCCTCGGCGTGATCCTGCGGCACGCCGAGCCCGCGCTGGTAGATGACGCCGAGGTTGAACTGGGCCGGCGCCGCGCCCTGATCGGCGGCAAGCCGGAACCACTTGAGCGCCTCGCCGTAGTCCCGCTCGGTGCCGGTACCGTTGGCATAGGCCACCCCGAGATTGAACTGGGCGGCGACATCGCCGGCCTCGGCGGCGACCGACATGAACCGGACGGCTTCGGCGTAGTCGCCGCGCTTGTAGGCAGCGATGCCGTCTTCCCACGACCCGGCCGCGGCGGGCTCCGACAACGCCATCGCCACGACGACGCCAGCAGCGATTTCCCTGAGCATGGCACGTCTCCTTCCCCTCGCGCGGCCGCTGACGGCGCGACGTCGAGGCCGCGTGCGGCCGCCTGGCTCGGTTCCTGCCGCACGGGGCGCGGCGGAGACCGTGGGGAGAAGGTTAAGCGAAACGGCTGATTCCTGGAACGGTTCCAGATACGGCTGCCCCGCCCTTGTCAGGCGGCACCGGCGGGCTTGCGTCGCAGGCTCCCGCCAACGGCCGCAAATGCAGTCTGGGGTTTGCCGCCTGTCGCCAGAGTGCGCCCGCGGCGCTTGGGCCGTTCCGTGCCGGCCGCATGTGTGCGGCGTCACAAGCTGGGAAATAAGGCGCCTCCTGTCCGATTCTTCCATGTTATAGTTCCGGGTGCGAGGAGCCCGTCCGGGAGCACTCCCGCGTAAAGGGGGAAGTCGCCGCCTAGTAACTGTTGAACGCGACGTAGACGAAACAACTAAAATCGTATTCGTTTGCCAGCATTCGCGGTCTGTCCCCGAAGCACACTAGGAGACGAACCATGTTCAGAAAATTGCTGTTCAGCGCTTTTATGGCGTTGGCACTCGCAGGAGGCCTCCTGCTGACGAGTGCAGTGCCCGGAGATACGTCGCCGGCCCCTGTCATGAGCCCGGTGCCGCATGCCCAGGCAGACAACGGGCAGTACAACCTGGCGCAGGCCTGCGGCCCGTGGAACAACTGGTGCAAGCCCAGTTGCGGTCCGTGGAACAACTGGTGCAAGCCCAAGCCCAATTGCGGCCCCTGGAACAACTGGTGCAACGGCGGCGGCGGCGGCGGCGGAAGCGCCTGCATCTGGCTCGGCGGCGTGAAGTTCTGCGTCGGCGGTTCCGGCAGCAACTGCCATTGGCACAATGGCGTGAAGTACTGCAACAATGGCGGTGGCGGCGGCGGCAGCTGCATCCACGTCAACGGCAAGAAGTATTGCAGCTACAAGCACCAGCCGCCCTGCGTCTGGGTGAATAACGTGAAGTATTGCCGCCACTAGACGGCAGCATCGCGAGAGCAGGGGAGCCGCTCCGTCGATCGGCTTCCGCCTACTGCTGAAACGAAGCGTCGCCGGGTGCCAGCCCGGCGACGCTTGTCGATGCGCCGCAGCCGGCGGCCGCACGGCCCTTCGCCTGACCAAAAAGGCCAAATTCTGCGCCTGTGTCAGGGGTCACACCGGCCGAATTTAGGGCGCCTCGTCCCCGAATTTTCCATGCTATCTTGATGATGCGCGAGGAGCCCGACCGGGAGAACTCCCGTGCACAGGGGGAAACGGCCGCTCATCAACCCATTCGACGTGGGGCAAACGGTGCAGCCCGTTGGCGGATCGTTTGCAGGCTTTTGCGGTCCGTCCCCGATCGACCCTGGAGACGAACGATGTTCAGGAAGTTGCTGTTCAGCGCCTTCATGGCGCTGGCGCTCGCGGGAGGCCTCCTGCTGACGAGCGCAGTGCCCGGAGATACGTCTCCGGCGCCTGTGATGAGCCCGGTTCCGCATGCTCAGGCGGACAGCGGGTCGTTTGATCTCGCGCAGGCCTGCGGTCCGTGGAACAACTGGTGCAACGGCGGCGGCGGTGGTGGACCTCCTCCAGGTCCGAAGTGCGGTCCCTGGAACAACTGGTGCAACGGCGGCGGTGGTGGTGGCGGCCAGTGCGGCTCGTGGAACAACTGGTGTGGCAACGGCTCGCAGTGCGGTGCCTGGAATAACTGGTGCGGCAACGGCGGCGGCGGCAATGCCTGCATCAATTTCGGCGGCGTGCAGTTCTGCGTCGGCGGTTCCGGCAGCAGCTGCCACTGGTACAACGGCGTGAAGTACTGCAGCAACGGCGGTGGCGGCGGCAGCTGCATTTACGTCAACGGCAAGAAGTATTGCAGCTACAGGCACCAGCCGCCCTGCGTGTGGGCGAACGGCGTGCAGTACTGCCGTCATTGACCGGCAGCACCGCTAACGCACGGGAGCCGCCCGGTCGACGAACGGCTCCCGCCTGCCGATGAAACGATGCGTCGCCGGGTTCTGCCCGGCGACGTTTGCTTATTGAGCCGCAGTTGCGGCGGCCGCCTGGGCGGGCGAGCGCGCGCTCTTGGTGAAGTCGATGTGGACCTTGTAGCAGCCGGGATCCTCGGGATCGGGATGGACGGCGAAGCCCATCTCGCGGCACATGAGCAGCATCTCGCTGTTCTCCGCCAGCACCTCGCCCTCGACCAGTGACAGCTCCTCGCTGCGGGCATAGGCCAGCAGCTGCTCCATCAGCGCCCAGCCGATGCCGCGGCCTTGCAGGTCGGTGCGCACGATCACTCCGTATTCGGCGCGGGTGTAGTCCGGATCGGCGACGATGCGCGACACGCCGAGCAGCGCGCCGCTCTCGGGATCGAGGGCGACGAAGGCCATCTCGCGCGCATAGTCGATCTGGGTCATGCGGGCGAGGAACTCGTGCGAGAACTGCTTGCGCGGCGCCAGCAGGCGGAGGCGGATGTCGCGGTTGTCGAGCTTCTCGAAGAAGGCCGGATAGAGCCGGGCGTCATCGGGACGGATCGGCCGCAGGCAGACTTCGAGGCCGCCACTGGTGACCAGGCGTTTCTCCCATTCGCTCGGATACGGGCCGGATCGACAGCCGGCTGTTGGGCGCGCTCTCGCCGAGCCGCTCCGGGTCGACCACGATGCGCGCATCGAGCGCCACCGCGCCGTTCTGATCGGCGAGCAGCGGGTTGATGTCGAGCGAGGCGATCTCCGGGCAGTCGATCACCATCTGCGACACCTGGATGAGGGCGCGCGCGATGGCGTCGATATCGGCCGCCGGCCGGTCGCGATAGCCGGCCAACAGCTTGGAGATGCGCGTCTGGTTCATCAGATCCTGGGCCAGCTTCATGTCGAGCGGCGGCAGGCCGACGGCGGTGTCGGCGACCACCTCGACCGAGGTGCCGCCGGCGCCGAACAGGATGATCGGGCCGAACAGCGGGTCCTCGCCGATGCCTACGATCAGCTCGTGCGCCCCGGGCCGCGAGATCATCGCCTGCACCGTGAAGCCCTCGATGGACGCTTCCGGCGCCTTGGAGGCGACGCGGTCGAGGATGCCCTTGGCGGCGTTGGCCGCCGCCTGCGGCGTGCGGATGCCGAGCACCACGCCGCCGACGTCGGACTTGTGGCTGATGTCGCGCGACAAGAGCTTCACCGCCACCGCCGGATTGCGGGTGAGCAGATCCTCGGTCAGCTTCTCGACCTCGGCGACGTCATGGGCGACCAGCGTCTCGACCACCGGCACGCCGAAGGCGGCGAGCGCCGCCTTGGCCTCCGGCTCGGTCAGCGTCGTGCGCCCGTCGGCAACCACCGCCGCCATGATCTTGCGGGCCGCGGCGACATCCACCGGGATCTCGGGGGCCGATGGCGGCGTCTGCATCAGTTCGCGCTGGGCGGCGCTGTAGCCGGTGAGGTAGGTCAACGAACGGATCGCATCGGCCGGCGTGTCGTAGGTCGCCACCCCCGCGTCGCGCAGGATGGCGCGGGCCGGGCCGGCGTCGTGCTCGCCGAGCCAGCAGGTCAGGATCGGTTTGAAGCGCGGCGGATGGTGCGCATCGATGTCGCGCACGGTGTCGGCCACCGCCTGGGCCGAACCGGACGGCGATGCCAGCGCCGTCGGGCAGGCCATGACCAGCAGGGCGTCGACGTTGTCGTCGTTGAACACGCCCTCGATCGCCGCCCGATAGCGCTCCGGGCCGGCGTCGCCGATGATGTCCACCGGATTGGCCTTCGACCAGGTGCTCGGCAGCACCTTGTCGAGCGCATCGAGCGTCTCCTGCGCGATCGGCGCCAGTTCGCCGCCATAGTCGACCAGCCGGTCGATGGCGAGCACCCCGGCGCCACCGCCGTTGGTGACGATGCCGAGCCGCCCGCGCTCGATGGGCGAGAAGCGGGCGAGCGTCTCGGCCGCCTGGAACAGTTCTTCGAGGTCGGTCACGCGCAACAGGCCGGCGCGGCGGAAGGCGGCGCCGACGGCGCCGTCGGTGCCGGCCAGCGCCCCGGTGTGGGTGGCGGCGGCCTTGGCCGCGGCGGCGTTGCGGCCGGCCTTGATGACGATGATCGGCTTGAGGCGCGCCGCCGAGCGCGCCGCCGACATGAACTTGCGCGTGTTGTAGACGGTCTCGAGGTAGAGCAGGATCGCGCGCGTGCCGCTGTCGCCGGCCAGCATGTCGAGCATGTCGGCGACGTCGACGTCGGCCATGTCGCCCAGCGAAACCACGGTGGAGAAGCCGATCTTGCGGTCGACCGCCCAGTCGAGCACGGCCGAGGCGAGGGCCCCCGACTGCGACAGGAAGGCGAGCTTGCCGGGCTGCGGGGCGATGTGGGCGAAGCTGGCGTTGAGGCCGATGCCGGGCACGAACAGGCCGAGGCAGTTCGGCCCGATGATGCGCAGCATGTGCGGCTTGGCCGCGTCGAGCATCAGCTGGCGCAGGCCGCTCTCGCGTGTCAGGCCCGCGGTGAGGACCACGGCGGCGCGGGTGCCGCGCTCGCCCAGTTCGGCGATGATGGCCGGCACCGTCTTGGCCGGCGTCGCGATGATCGCAAGGTCGGGGGCCGCCGGCAGCGAGGCGACGTCGTGGAAGCACGGGATGCCGTAGACGCTCTCGTGCTGCGGGTTGACCGGCCAGATCGGTCCCTTGAAGCCGGCGTCGCGCACGTTGCGGGTAACGAACAGCCCCACCGAGCCCTCGCGCGGTGATGCCCCGATGATGGCAACGGAGCGGGCTCGGAAGGCGTATTCCAGATTGCGGATGGTCATCTCACTTGAGCCTTGCGATTGCGAGCCGGGTCACATCTGAAGAATATTGCGTCTGATGGGACCGTGAACCGGCACAATTGGGAAGCCCGGTCTTTACCGGAGGTCGTCTCAGCCCGACCAGGCTAGCGCGGGCCCCGCGCTGGAAACGTGCGTGTCTGGATACCCCGACGGAGATCTCCGACATGGCGGATGTCACCAAACTCCCTGATCCACGCTCGAACAAGCGCAGACTTTTTGCAGAGCAGCATGCGCCCCCCGGCGGGTGAATCGGTGGGACCGATTCCTCAATATCGTCAGCCCGTTGGCAATGCTGTGCCGCACTTTCATCGGCGCCACCATACTGTGCGCGACCGTTTGGCCATTGCGCTATCGCAAAACGCGACGAGATCGCCGTGGCGAACGCGGGGGCAGGAGGGTGTGGCGGAACCGCCCGGCGCGCCCCCGATTCGGGCGGCCGCCGCCCGGCGCAAGGCGATCCCGAAAAACGCCTCCGCGAGCCGGATGACGACCGCCAACCGCATGCGGCGACGCAGGCGCACCGTGCTTTGCGGGGAGGCAAAACCGCGGCATTCTGCGCCTCGGACGGGGGTGCGGCCGCTCGGCGGGCTGCGTGCCGGCGTGATCACAAATTATGAACGCCTGTAACGAAAAATTCGGCGGGGACGATCGCAGGGGTGTGATCACACCCGCAGGCCACCGAATCACAGCGGACCGTGCCCGCAAGGCCCGCGCACTCTTGGCCGGATCAAATATAGAAATAATTGAATATCATAAGCTTATCGAAACGGTCGCCAATTCCGCCAAAAGCTGCCTTTGATCCAAGTCAAGTATTGCTCCAATTTTAGGCGGGAATCCGGGGCGCTTTAGCTTGCGCGAGGGGTTTTCGAGGTCACCAAAGCGTGGAATATTCGCGGCGCTCAAGAACGCGAGCAGCATGCCCTCCAGACGGCGGGCGACATCCAGTGTGCGGAGATATTCGTGGCCAGCGATCATTCGGCGATTTTTGCGCGGGAGGGGCTGGACGTCCCGACCGCCGCACGGAACGCCGCTGCTGGCTTCGTCATCCGGGCCGGGAAAGACCATAACGAAAAGCGCGCGTTCTTCGGCGTGGGCACCGGCGAACCGTCGGTCGTCGCCATGCAGGAGCGCGTCTTCATGCGTGGCGCCGCCGTCGGCAGATCGCCGGACCGCCTGTCCGTTCACCCCTCGCCAGCTTTTGCAAACGTCGCTTTGGCCCTCCATCGCGCGCCAGTCGGACATCGAACGGGCGCGTAAATCGAAACCTCAAAATCCGATTGTCTCCCAGCGGAGATGGAAACAAAACATGGTTGGTAAGACCTCGCAAACCCGCGGCCCCGTCAACGTTCCCCCGGCCCCCAGACCGGAGGTTCTCGAGATATGCGCCAGCTTCGGTAACGACCGGCACAGGATGATGGACATCCTGCACACGATTCAGGACCGCTACCGCTGGATCGCGCCCGAAACCATGGAGGCGATCGCCGAAGCGACCGATCTGTCGCGCATCCAGGTCGAAGGCGTGGCGAGCTTCTACAGCTTCTTCTCGCTGACGCCGAAGGGACGGGTGACGATTTGTTTGTGCGACGACATCATCGACCGCTTCGCCGGCCTCGATGCCGTCGTCAGGGAGTTCGAGGAGGTTCTGGGGATCCGGGTCGGCGAGACCTCGGAAGACGGCGCCTTTTCGCTCGAATACACCCCGTGCATCGGCATGTGCGACCAGGCCCCGGCGGCGATGATCAACGACGTCGTCGTCACCAAGCTTACCGCGCAGAAGGCGCGCGACGTCGCCAGGGCCCTCAAGGCAGGCGAAAGCCCCGAGAAGATCGCGGTGCCCGGCTTTACCCCGTCTTCGCCGCACGAGCGGGCGACCCGCATGGTCACCAACAACATCCGCCATGCCGGCGAAGTCCTCCTCGGTCCGGTGCCAAAGGACGCAGGCCTTGCCAAGGCGGTCAGCATCACACCGACCCAGATCATCACCACGGTCGAGGAGAGCGGGCTGCGCGGGTGCGGCGGTGCCGGTTTCGTCACCGGCCGCAAATGGCGCTTCGCCGCCGGCGGCGAGGCAGAACGCCGCTTCGTGATCTGCAACGCCGACGAAGGCGAGCCCGGCACCTTCAAGGACCGCGTGCTCCTGACCGAACGGCCCCACTTGCTGATCGAGGGCATGACCATCGCCGCCCGCGCCATCGGTGCCAAAGAGGGGTACATCTACCTGCGCGGCGAATACGCCTATCTGCGCCCGCTCATCGAAGATGTTCTCGAAGAAAGGCGGTCCTCCGGCCTGCTCGGCAAGGACATCATGGGTGTGCGGAACTTCACCTTCGACATCCGCATCCAGATGGGCGCCGGCGCCTATGTCTGCGGCGAGGAGGGCGCGCTCATCTCGTCCTGCGAGGGCCTGCCGGGCGAGCCCAAGACCCGTCCGCCTTTCCCGGTCACCCGCGGCTATCTCGGCTATCCGACCGTCGTCAACAATGTCGAGACCTTCTGCGACGCGGCGCGCATTCTCGACCGTGGCGCCAAATGGTTCTTCGACATGGGGGTCGACGGCAGCCACGGCACCAAGCTGTTCTCGGTGTGCGGCGACTGCCTCAATCCGGGCATCTACGAACTGCCCTATGGCCGCTCCGTGTGGGAACTCCTCGAGATCGTGGGGGGCGAGGACGCCGCGGCCGTGCAGGTCGGCGGCCCGAGCGGCACGATGATCGGCCGCGACAGTTTCGACCGCAAGCTGACGTTCGACGATCTGGCCACCGGCGGTGCCGTCATCATCTTCAGCGGCGCACGCAATATCCTCGAGATCGTCGAATACTACATGTCGTTCTTCGTGCATGAGAGCTGCGGCTACTGCACGCCCTGCCGGGTCGGAAACGTCTTCCTGCAGAAGGCGATTGCCAAGTTCCGCGACGGCCTCGCCAACCCGCAGGACATCGATTACCTGAGGGAGCTGTCGGCGACGATCATCGAGACCAGCCGCTGCGGCCTCGGCATCACGGCGCCGAACCCGGTGCTGACCACGCTGAAGAGCTTCCCGCTGATCTATTCGACCATGACCAAGCCTTCCAAGGACGGCGTCCGGGACACCTTCGACATCCAGGCGGCCATCGACGGGGCGCGCAAGATCGCCAAGCGCCGCTCCTACATCTTTGACAAGGACTACAGCCAATGAGTGCGATAACCGATGTCGGCACACGCAGAGACAATGTCTTCACCTTCACCATCGATGGTGTCGAGGTGCGCGGACAGCCGGGCCAGACCATCATGGAAGCCGCCGACGATGCGGGCATCTACATTCCGCGGCTGTGCGATCATGAAGGCCTGAGGCACCAGGGCTCCTGCCGTGTGTGCACCGTCAAGGTCGGCGGACGAAGTGTTTCGGCCTGCACCCAGCCGGCTTCGCCCGGCCAGTCGGTCGAGTCGGAGACGCCGTACCTGACGAAGCTGCGGCGCGATCTCGTCGAGATGCTGTTCCATGAGGGCAACCACCTTTGCCCGGGCTGCGAGGCGAGCGGCAATTGCGAGCTGCAGGCCATGGCCTATCGGCTCGACATGACCGAGCCGACCAAGTTCCCCTATCTCGAGCCCAACCGCGATCTCGACGCGAGCCATCCCGACATCGCGCTCGACACCAATCGCTGCATTTCCTGCGGGCGCTGCATCCGCGCCTCGCAAGACAACGACGGCAAGGGGCTGTTCGGCTACGTCGGCCGCGGTATCCACCGCCGCGTCGCCGTCAACGGCATGGACCTCGCGCATACCGATGCCGCCGTGACCGATCACGCGATCTCCGCGGAGGTCTGCCCGGTCGGTTGCATCATCCGCAAGCGCGAAGGTTTTGCCACTCCGATTGGCGAGCGCGAGTTCGACAAGGGCCTGATCGGCCACGAAATCGAGGAGATGCGGAATGCCTGAAGCAAGAAAAGCGCGGATCGCAACCGCGTCTCTGGCCGGCTGTTTCGGCTGCCACATGGCCTTGCTCGACATCGACGAGCGGCTGATCGGGCTGATGCAGCTTGTCGATTTCGACCGGTCGCCGCTCAACGATATCAAGACGTTCACGCATCGCTGCGACATCGGCATCATCGAAGGCGGATGCTGCAACGAGGAGAACGTGCATACGCTCCGCGAATTCCGGCGCAACTGCGACGTGCTCATCGCCATCGGGCAGTGCGCCATCATGGGCGGCCTGCCGGCCATGCGCAACGCGGTGATGCATTCGGAAAATCCGTTGCTCGAATGCCTCGAAGAGGCCTACATCACCGGCAAGTACATCCGGAACACCACGCACCAGATCCCGAACGACCCGGCGCTGCCGCTGCTCCTCGATCAGGTCTATCCCGTGCGCCGACGTGGTCGAGATCGACTACAACATTCCCGGATGCGCCCCCAGCGGCGACCTCATCTACAACACGCTCGCTGGCCTGCTCACCGGCAAGTTCCGCGGCTTCGAGCGTGAACTGATCAAGTTCGATTAGGAAAAGAAAAATGGCTGAACCCAGACTGATCGAAATTGCTCCGGTCACCCGCGTCGAAGGGCACGGCAAGGTGACCATTCACATGAACGCCGACAATGAAGTCGAGGAGGCGCGGCTGCACATCGTCGAGTTCCGCGGCTTCGAGCGCTTCATCCGCGGCCGCTTGATGTGGGAAGTCCCGGTCGTCGTGCAGCGTCTGTGCGGCATCTGCCCGGTGAGCCATCACCTCGCCGCCGCCAAGGCGATGGATATGATCGTCGGCGTCGACACCCTGCCGCCGACCGCCGAGAAGATGCGTCGCCTGATGCATTACGGGCAGATCATGCAGAGCCATGTCCTGCACTTCTTCCATCTCGCCGCGCCGGACCTCCTGTTCGGCTTCGACGCTCCGGCGGCGAAGCGCAACGTCTTCGAGATCCTCAGGGAGAACCCCGAGCTTGGCCGCCGTGCCGTGATGATGCGCAAATACGGCCAGGAGATCATCGAAGCCACCGCCGGCAAGAAGGTGCATGGCACCGGCGCCATCCCGGGCGGCATCAACCGCAACCTGCCGATCGCCAAACGCGACGAATTCCTCAAGAACATCGACGAGATGACCAAGTGGGTCGAGGATGCGGTGGCGCTGGCCAAGGATTACACGCTCGGCCATCTGGACATCGTGAATTCCTTCGCGTCTTTCCCGTCGAACTACATGTCGATCGTACGCGAGGACGGTGCGCTTGATCTCTACAACGGCAATTTCCGGATGAAAGACCCGGATGGGAACATCGTCATCGATCAGGTCCCCAACAAGGACTACTTCAACTACGTGCTCGAGGACGTCCGCTCCTGGTCCTACATGAAGTTCCCCTACTACAAGGAAATGACCCCGGAAACCGGCTGGTATCGGGTCGGCCCGCTGGCGCGGCTGAACAATGTCGATTTCATCGACACGCCGCTGGCCAACGCCGCCCTCGACGAGCTGCGTGCGGTGACCGACGGCAAGCCCAACACCTCCTCGCTGGGCAACCATTGGGCCCGCATGATCGAGGTGCTGCACTGCGTCGAGAAGATCAAGGAGCTGCTCCACGATCCCGACCTGCAGGGCACCGACCTCGTTGCCCGCGGCGAGCGGCGCCAGGTCGGCATCGGCGTCATCGAGGCGCCGCGCGGCAACCTCATCCACCACTATGAGGTCGACGAGCACGACCAGGTGACCTACTGCAACCTGATCGTGTCGACGACGCACAACAACGAGGGCATGAACCGCGCCGTCAAGGACGTGGCGGTCAAGCACCTCTCCGGTCACGAGAAGATCACCGAAGGCATGCTCAACCACATCGAAGTGGCGATCCGGGCCTATGACCCGTGCCTGAGCTGTGCGACGCACGCGCTCGGGCAGATGCCGCTTTCGGTCGAGATCCATGATGCCGAGGGCAACGTGATCGACAAGCGCGAGACAGAGGCGGCCTGATGGCCGCACTGCTCATCGGATACGGCAACCAGGGCCGCGGCGACGACGGCCTCGGTCCGCTCTTTGCCGAGCGGATCGAACGGCTGGCGCCGCGGGGCCTCGATATCGACATCGACTACCAGTTGACGGTCGATCACGCCCTCACGGTCTCGGCGGCCGATCTGGTGATTTTCGCCGACGCCGAGATCGGCGCCGAAGGCTCGTATTCCTTCGTGCCGGTCGCGGCGGAAGGGGCGACCGGCATGGGCAGCCACGAATTGAGCCCGCAGGCGGTGCTGACCCTTGCCAAGACGCTCTACGGGCGCGAACCGCCGGCTTTCATGCTCGGCATCGCCGGCTGGGACTATGGCGAGGTCAAGGAAGGGCTGAGCGCCGAGGCAACGGCGCATCTCGACGAGGCCGAGGCGTTCTTTGTCGACTGGTACGCGCGGGTTTCAGCCGGATACGCCCCGTCGCACGGGCAACGGCAAGCGGCGGAACGGTTGACCGATGCATGAGATGTCGCTGTGCGAAAGCCTGCTCGACATCCTCAAATCCGAAGCCGAGACGGCCAAGTTTGAGAAGGTGAGGCGGATCACGCTCGAAGTCGGCCCGCTGTCCACGGTCGAGCCGGAAGCTCTGCGCTTCGGTTTCGATGTCGTCATGCGCGGCAGTCTGGCCGAGGGGGCACGGCTCGATATCGTCAGCGAGCCGGCCGAGGCGCGCTGTCTGAGTTGTTTCGAGCTGGTCACCGTCAGCGACCGGCTTTCTCCCTGCCCCAGGTGCGGGGGCACCGATCTGCGGATCAGCGGCGGCGACGCGCTGCGGATCAAGGAACTGGAGGTTTCGTGATGTGTGCAACTTGCGGCTGCGGCCACGGCGACGTGACGATCGAGGGCCACGATCATCATCATCACCACGACCACGACCATGGCGATGACCACGCCCACCATCATGACCACGATCACGATTCGCAAAGCCGGGTCGTGGCGGTCGAGCGCGATCTGCTCGAGAAGAACAATGCCCTGGCCGCCGAGAACCGCGATTATTTCGGGCGGCGCGGCATCCTGGCGCTGAATCTGGTTTCCAGCCCCGGTTCGGGCAAGACCGAGCTTCTGGTCAAGACCATCGAGAAGCTGAAGGGCAGGGCCGTGCCCTTCGTCGTCGAAGGCGACCAGCAGACCAGCAACGATGCAACGCGCGTCCGCAAGACCGGCGCCGCCGCCATCCAGATCAACACCGGCAAGGGCTGCCATCTCGATGCCCACATGGTCGGTCATGCCGTCGAGCATCTCGATCCCGCCGAAGGGTCGGTCGTCTTCATCGAGAACGTCGGCAATCTCGTCTGCCCGGCCGGGTTCGACCTCGGCGAAGCGCACAAGGTGGTCATCCTCTCGGTGACCGAAGGCGACGACAAGCCGCTGAAATATCCCGATATCTTCGCCGCTTCCGATCTGGTCCTGATCAACAAGACCGATCTGCTGCCCTATGTCGATTTCGACATGGACGCGGCCACCGCCAATGCCAGGCGGATCAAACCCGGCATCAAGGTCCTGCCGGTCTCGGCGCGCACCGGCGAGGGGCTCGACAACTGGATTGCCTGGCTGATGGGCGCTCGCACGATGGTGCTGGCCGGTCATCCGCTCGGCGTCGCGGCCGAATAGGGCAGAGGTCGGCGCGTGGGTGTCGATGAGGCGCGTGTCCGGGAACGGATCGCGGTCACCGGCACGGTGCAGGGGGTCGGCTTCCGCCCTTTCGTCTGGCGCGAGGCATCGGCGCGCGGGCTCGCCGGCCACGTCGTCAACACCCCCGAGGGCGTCACGCTGGAGGCGGAAGGTTCGCCCGCGGCCATCGCCGGTCTGGTCGATGCCTTGCGGGCGCCGCCGCCGCCGGCCGCCACCGTCACCCTGAGCCGCGAGAGTTCTGCAGCCGACCGGCGAAAGCGGCTTCGCCATTCGCGACAGCGCCATGGCGGGGACCCGCAGCGCCGCCGTGCTGCCCGATCTCGCCACCTGCGAGGAATGCCTGGCCGAGGTCGCCGATCCGGCCAACCGGCGCTACCGCTATCCCTTCACCAACTGCACCCGCTGCGGCCCGCGCTATTCGATCATCACCGATCTGCCCTACGACCGGCAGCGCACCACCATGCGCCGTTTCGTCATGTGCCCCGCGTGCCGCGCCGAGTACGAGAATCCGGCCGACCGCCGCTTTCATGCCGAACCCAACGCCTGCCCGCTGTGCGGGCCGCAACTGGCGCTGTGGGACGGGCAGGGGAACGCGCTGGCGGAACGCGACGATGCCCTGTTGGCCGCGGCGGCGGCGCTGCGCGCCGGCAGGATCGTCGCGGTCAAGGGCCTTGGCGGCTTCCACCTGATGGCCGATGCACGCAATCAGGAGGCGGTCCGCCGCCTCAGGCAGCGCAAACACCGCGAGGAGAAGCCCTTCGCGGTGATGTTCGCCACGCTCGATGCCGTGCGCGCCGCGGCCGATCCGACCGACGCCGAGGTCGACGTGCTGACCGCGCGCGAGCGGCCGATCGTCCTCGTTCGTCAGCGGCAAAACGCGCTTGCCGCCTCCGTCGCCCCCGGCAACCCGCTGGTCGGCGCCATGCTGCCCTATACGCCGCTGCACCACCTGCTGCTCGCCGAGCTGGGCTTCCCGGTGGTGGCGACCAGCGGCAACCGCTCCGACGAGCCGATCTGCATCGACGAGCACGAGGCGCTCGCCCGGCTCAGGGACATCGCCGAGCTGTTCCTTGTCCACGACCGTCCGATCGAGCGGCCGGTAGACGATTCCGTCGTGCGCGTCATCGCCGGCAAGGCGACCGTCTTCCGCCGGGCGCGCGGGCTGGCCCCGGCGGTCGCGGCGCGCGGGGTGAAACCGGGCATCCTCGCCGTCGGCGGCCACCTCAAGACGACCGTGGCGCTCTCGCACCGATGCCGGGGTCGTCCTCGGCCAGCATCTCGGCGATCTCGATACGGCGGAAGCGCGCGACGCCTATGGCCGCGCCGTTGCCGACATCCAGCGGCTCCACGACGCCGCGCCGCAGATCATCGCCCGCGACATGCACCCGGACTACTACTCGACGCGCGTCGCCGAGACGCTGGCCACACCCACCGTCGCCGTCCAGCACCACGTCGCCCACGTCGCCGCCTGCATGGCCGAACACGGCCTCGAGCCGCCGGTGCTCGGCGTCTCCTGGGACGGCACCGGCTACGGCACCGACGGGACCGTGTGGGGTGGCGAGTTTCTGCTGGTCACCGGCGATGGCTGGCGGCGCGTCGGCCATCTCAGGCCCTTCCGGCTCCCCGGCGGCGAGGCGGCGGTGCGCGAACCGCGGCGCTCGGCGCTGGGGCTGCTCCATGCCGCCTTCGGCGCCGACGCCTTTGCCATGACCGACCTCGCGCCGGTGGCGGCCTTCACGCCGGCCGAGCGGCGGGCGCTCGCCACCATGCTCGACCGCGGCCTCAACGCGCCGCTCACCACCAGCGCCGGCCGACTTTTCGACGCCGTCGCCGCGCTTCTCGGCCTCCGCCAGAAGACCAGCCACGAGGGCCAGGCCGCCATGCAACTGGAATGGGCGGCCGACGCGGCATCGTCATTCCGGCGAAGGCCGCAATCCGGCTCCGAGCCTGCCCCTGCCGGCGATTTCGTGCCGGGCCCCGGCGGTCGCCGGGACGGCCCGGGCATCTCCATATCACCTTGACATAACAGAAGAAAATGGCGTTCTCGTCGTCGACTGGCAGCCGCTCCTGGAGGCGTTGTTGACCGATATCCGGGCAGGCGTCGCGACGGGCGAGGCGGCGGCGAAATTTCATGACGCTCTCGCCCTTGCCATTGCCGACATTGGGGCCACAATCGGGGAGAAGACTGTGGTGCTCTCCGGCGGCTGTTTCCAGAACGGGCGCCTGGTAGAAAAGGTTTTGACAGCGGTCAAGGCGGCCGGCCTTTTCCCGGTGCGTCATGAACGCGTGCCCCCGAACGATGGCGGACTGGCGCTGGGCCAGGCCTGGTGGGCGGGACGATTTACAGGAGAATAGCGATGTGTCTGGCGATACCTGGAAAGATCGTCTCGATCGAGGGCGATGACATCATGCGCACGGCACGCGTCGATTTCGGCGGCGTCATCAAGGAGGTCAACCTGGCCTACGCGCCCGAGGCCAAGGTCGGCGAATACGCGCTGGTTCACGTCGGCTTCGCCATCAGCGTCATCGACGAGGAGGAGGCGCTGAAGGTCCTGGCCCATTTCGAGAGCCTGGGCGAACTCCAGGCGGAGCTGGACGAGGCTGTCGCCGCCGAGGCAGCGGCCCCATGAAGCACCGCGAGGAATACCGCGATCCGGTCGCCGGCCAGCGCCTGGCAGAGGCGATCCGGCGCACCGTCACCCGTCCGTGGAAGATCATGGAGGTGTGCGGCGGCCAGACCCACGCCATCGTGCGCTACGGCATCGACCAGCTTCTCCCCGACGAGGTGACCCTGATCCACGGCCCCGGCTGTCCGGTCTGCGTGACCCCGGTCGACTACATCGACAAGGCGATCGAGATCGCCGGCCGTCCCGGCGCCATCGTCACCTCCTTCGGCGACATGCTGCGCGTGCCGGGATCGGAGACCGACCTGCTCACCGCCAAGGCCAAAGGCGGCGACGTGCGGCCGGTCTATTCGCCGCTCGATGCGCTCGCGATCGCCCGCGCCAACCCCGACCGCGAGGTCGTCTTCTTCGCCGTCGGCTTCGAGACCACGGCGCCGGCCAATGCCATGGCCGCCTACCGGGCGAAGCGCGAGGGGCTCAAGAATTTCTCCATGCTGGTCAGCCACGTCCTGGTGCCGCCGGCGATGCGCGCCATCCTCTCCGGTCCGACCAACCGGGTGCAGGGCTTCCTCGCCGCCGGCCACGTCTGCGCCATCATGGGCTACGAGGAATATTTCCCGATCGCCGAAGAGTACAAGGTGCCCATCGTGGTCACCGGCTTCGAGCCGCTCGACATCCTCGAAGGCATCTACCTCACCGTGAAGCAGCTCGAGGAGGGCCGCCACGAGGTCGAGAATCCCTATGCCCGCGCGGTCAGCCAGGCCGGCAACCTGCCCGCCCAGAAGATCATGACCGAGGTCTTCCAGGTCGTGCGCCGCCGCTGGCGCGGCATCGGCGAGATCGCCGAAAGCGGGCTGGGGCTTGCCGACGCCTACAAGGATTTCGACGCCGAGCTGCGCTTCGGCCTGGTCGGCACGCGCACCGAGGAATCGACCGAGTGCATCGCCGGCCTGGTGCTGCAGGGCGAGAAGAAGCCGCCCGATTGCCCGGCCTTCGGCACCCGCTGCACGCCGGAACACCCGCTCGGCGTGACCATGGTGTCGTCGGAAGGCGCCTGCGCCGCCTACTACCGTTATCGCGGCGTCACCGCCGACGCCGCCGAGTAAGCCCCTATGGCAACAGACGAATTCGCACTGGCTTGTCCGGTGCCCTATGCCGGCGACGACACCATCCAGGTGGCCCATGGCGGCGGTGGCCGCAAGTCCGAACGGCTGATCGAGTCCGTCTTCCGCGCCGCCTTCGACGATCCGGAACTCGCCCGCCGTCACGACGGCGCCCGGCTGGAGCTGTCCGGCCCGGTCGCCTTCACCACCGACAGCTACGTCGTCAAGCCGCTGGAGTTTCCCGGCGGCGACATCGGCACGCTGGCGGTGAACGGCACCGTCAACGACCTCGCCATGTGCGGCGCGCGGCCGGAGTACATCAGCGCCGGCTTCATCCTCGAGGAAGGCCTGGCGACCGAGACGCTCCGCCGCATCGTCACCTCGATGAGCAAGGCGGCCAAGGCGGCCGGCGTGCGGCTGGTCACCGGCGACACCAAGGTGGTCGACCGCGGCAAGGCCGACGGCATCTTCATCAACACCGCCGGCGTCGGCCGCATCGTTGCGCCGAACGTCATCGGGCCGGAGGCGGTGCAGCCGGGCGACGCGGTGATCCTCTCCGGCGACGTCGCCCGCCACGGCATGGCGGTGATGGCAGCGCGCGACCAGCTCGGCTTCGAATCGGAGATCGCCAGCGACTGCGCGCCGCTGGCGGCGCCGGTGCTGGCGCTGTTCGCCGCCGGCGTTACCGTCCATTGCCTGCGTGACCTGACGCGCGGCGGGCTCGCCAGCGGCCTGGTCGAGATCGCCGAGACCGCGAAACTCGCCATCCAGACGGAGGAGAGCGCCATTCCCGTACGCGCCGATGTGGCATCGGCCTGCGAGATCCTCGGTCTCGACCCCTTCCACGTCGCCAACGAGGGCCGTTTCGTCGCCTTCGTGCCGGCGGCCGACGCCGACAAGGCGCTCTCCGTGTTGCGCCGCCATGCGGTCAGCGAAGGCGCCGTCGTCATCGGGTCCGTCAAGGAGGGTCCCGCCGGCCGGGTGACCGCGAAAGGAGCCTTTGGCGGAACGCGCGTGATCGATATGCTGAGCGGAGAACAACTGCCGCGCATCTGCTGACGGGGCACGGGCAGGGCGCAGGCCGCCTTTTGGGGGAGCAGACAGACATGGTGAGTGAGACCGGCGGTCCGGTGTCGTACGCCGTCGAGCCGCCGCCGCAGGTCGTCCTGCCGGTGGTCGGCAGCAAACAGGTGTTTCCCGTCCACCGCATCTACTGCGTCGGCCGCAACTACGCCGACCATGCCGTCGAGATGGGCGGCGATCCCAACCGCGAGCCGCCGTTCTTCTTCCAGAAGAACCCGGACAATCTGGTCGACGACGGGCGCTTTCCCTATCCGGCAGCCTCCGAGAGCGTGCATCACGAGATCGAGCTGGTGGTGGCGTTGGGCAAGGGCGGCACCGACATTGCCGTCGAAAACGCGCTCGCGCTGCGTCTTCGGCTATGCGGTCGGCATCGACATGACCCGGCGCGACCTGCAGGACGTCGCCAAGGAATTGCGCCGGCCCTGGGAGGTCGCCAAGGCCTTCGAGGCATCGGCTCCCTGCGGGCCCCTGCAGTCTGCCGGCACCATCGGCCACCCGTCGGCGGGGGCGATCACGCTCGACGTCAACGGCAAGCGGCGGCAGACCGGCGACCTCAGCCAGATGATCTGGAAGGTGCCGGAGATCGTCAGCACGCTCTCCCGCCTGTTCGCGCTCAAGCCCGGCGACCTGATCTTCACCGGCACGCCGTCCGGCGTCGGCGCCGTCGTGCGCGGCGACGTCATGCATGGGGTCATCGAGGCCATCGGGAACATCGAGGTGCGCGTTGTCTGAGACACGAACGATCGTCGAACGGATCGCGGCCGGCGGCGACGCCGCGCCGGCCATTGGGGCGCCTGAGCGCCCGTGGCTCACCCACGGCGGCCTCAGGGCGCAGATGGGCGCCACTGCCCGAACGCTGAACGGCCTCGGCCTCGGCCGCAACGACCGCATCGCCATCATCCTGCCGAACGGGCCGGAGATGGCCTCCGCCTTCGTCTCGGTTGCCGCTGCCGCCACCACGGCGCCGCTCAACCCGGCCTACCGGGCGGAAGAGCTCGATTTCTACCTCTCCGACATCGGCGCCAAGGCGATCCTCGTCGGCCGCGAGGAGCAGGGGCCGGCGATCGCGGTCGCCGAGAAGCTCGGCATCGCCGTGCTGCGCCTGTCCTTCGACGCCGCGGACGCGGCCGGCACCTTCGCCATCGACGGCCCCGCCGTCGGCCCGGCGGTCACCACCGGCGTGGCTGAGGATGGCGACATCGCCCTGCTGCTGCACACCTCCGGCACCACCTCGCGGCCGAAGCTGGTGCCGCTCAGCCACGCCAATCTGGCGGCCTCGGCGGCCAACGTCGCGGCGGCGATCGCGCTCGAACCCGCCGACCGCTGCCTCAACATCATGCCGCTCTTCCATATCCATGGCCTGGTCGCGGCGGTCACCGCCTCGCTCTCGGCCGGCGCCAGCGTCTTCTGCACGCCCGGCTTCAACGCGCTGAAGGTCTTCGCCTGGCTCGGCGAGGCAGAACCCACCTGGTACACGGCGGTGCCGACCATGCATCAGGCGATCCTGGCGCGGGCGCCGCGCAATGCGGACGCCGTTGCCGCGAGCCGCCTGCGCTTCATCCGCTCCTCGTCGGCCTCTCTGCCGGCGCAGGTGATGGCCGAGCTCGAAGCGACCTTCCGCTGCCCGGTGATCGAGAGCTACGGCATGACCGAGGCCACCCACCAGATGACCTCGAACCCGCTGCCGCCGGCGGTGCGCAAGCCCGGCAGCGTCGGGCTGGCCGCGGGCCCCGAAGTCGCCATCATGGCGACCGACGGCGCCCTCCTGCCGGCGGGCAGCGAAGGCGAGATCGTCATCCGCGGCCGCAACGTCACCGCCGGCTACGAGAACAACCCCGACGCCAACGCCAGTGCCTTTGCCTACGGCTGGTTCCACACCGGCGATCAGGGCATCATGGACGGCGAGGGCTACGTCCGCGTCACCGGACGGCTCAAGGAGATCATCAACCGGGGCGGCGAGAAGATCTCCCCGCTGGAGGTCGACGAGGTGCTGATGGACCATCCGGCGATCGCCCAGGTGGTCACCTTCGCCATGCCGCACGACAAGCTCGGCGAGGAGGTCGCTGCCGCGGTGGTCCTGCGCGACGGCCAGACGGCGGCCGAAGCCGACATCCGCGCCTTCGCCGCGACCCGCCTCGCCGATTTCAAGATCCCGCGCAAGGTACTGATTCTGGAGGAGATTCCGAAGGGCGCTACCGGCAAGCTGCAACGCATCGGTCTCGCCGCCAAGCTGGGGCTTGGCTGATGCGCATCTGCGTCTTCGGCGCCGGCGCCATCGGCGGCTATGTCGCCGCCAGGCTCGCCATCGCGGCGCGGGTCAAGCCCGCCGTGATCGCCCGCGGCGCCCATCTCGAGGCGCTCAAGGCCAATGGCCTGACGCTGATCGAAGGCAGCAAGCAGACGCGGGTCCCGGTCGAGGCCAGCGCCGAGGGCGCCGATTTCGGCGAGCAGGACTACGTGCTGCTGGCGCTGAAGGCGCATTCGGTGGCGCCGGCGCTCGACGCCATCGCCCCGCTGCTCGGCCCCGAGACCGCCGTGGTGACCATGCAGAACGGCCTGCCGTGGTGGTATTTCTACCGGCACGGCGGCGCGCTGGCAGGCACGCGCCTGTCCGCCGTCGACCCGGACGGGGCGATCTGGGAGCACATCGGCCCGGAGCGGGCGATCGGTTCGGTCGTCTATCCGGCGGCCGAGGTCACCGCGCCCGGCGTCATCCGCCACGTCAGCGGCACGCGCCTGTCGCTGGGCGAGCCCTCCGGCGAGAAGACCGACCGCGTGGCGGCGCTCGCCCTCGAGCTGGTGGCCGCCGGGCTGCAGGCGCCGGTGCGCCCCGACATCCGCCCCGAGATCTGGGTGAAGCTGTGGGGCAACCTGTCCTTCAACCCGGTCTCGGCGCTCACCGGCCAGACTCTGGAGCAGATCGTCGCCGATCCGGATTCCCATGCCGTCGTCCGCGCCATGATGATCGAGGCCCAGACGATTGCCGAGAAGCTCGGCGTTCGTTTCCCGATCGACGTCGACAAACGCATCGAGGGGGCGCGCCAGGTCGGCGCCCACAAGACGTCGATGCTGCAGGATCTGGAGCGCGGCCGGGCCCTGGAGATCGACGCGCTGGTGACGGCGGTGCAGGAAATCGGGCGGCTGACCGGTGTGGCGACCCCCGGAATCGACATCGTCCTGGCGCTGGTGCGCAGCCTCGCCCGGGCCCGGGGATGCTATCCCGTCACAGCACTGATGCACATCTTCGTGTGGAAGATACCGATGATTTATCAAAACGATATGAGAAGTTTCTGACAATTGATAATCAAGTCAGTCCGGCGCGATATGTATGGCCGGATTGATCGGGAGGGCCGCGGTACTACATACTGGCGCTCACGGAGGACGCCCCCAGGGGATCGGCAAGGCAATGGAGAACGGCACAGCCGCAGCGCGCGCACCGTTGGTTGACCGGTTTGGCCGGGCGATCAGCTATCTGCGCGTCTCGGTGACCGACCGCTGCGATTTCCGCTGCGTCTACTGCATGGCCGAGGACATGACCTTCCTGCCGAAGAAGGACGTGCTCAGCCTGGAGGAACTCGACCGGCTGTGCTCGGCCTTCGTGGCGCGCGGCGTGCGCAAGCTCAGGCTCACCGGCGGCGAGCCGCTGGTCCGCCGCAACGTCATGAGCCTGGTGCGGGCGCTCGGCCGTCACCTGGCGAGCGGCGCGCTCGACGAGCTGACGCTGACCACCAACGGCTCGCAGCTGGCCCGCTTCGCCGGCGAGCTGGTCGATGCCGGGGTGAAGCGCATCAACGTCTCGGTCGATACGCTCGATCCGGCGCGGTTCAAGGCGATCACCCGCTGGGGCGATCTGCCCAAGGTGCTGGACGGGATCGCGGCGGCGCAGGCCGCCGGCCTGCAGGTCAAGATCAACGCGGTGGCGCTGAAGGGCGTCAACGAGGACGAGATCGACGATCTCATCCGCTGGACCCACGGTTCGGCCATGGATCTGACGCTGATCGAGACCATGCCGCTGGGCGAGATCGACGCCGACCGCACCGACCAGTATCTGCCGCTGAGCCAGGTGCGGGCGCGGCTGGAGCGCCACTGGACGCTTGTCGATCTGCCCGACACCACCGGCGGGCCGGCGCGCTATGTGCGCATTGGCGAGACCGGCGGGCGGCTCGGCTTCATCACGCCGCTCACCCACAATTTCTGCGAGGGCTGCAACCGCGTCCGCGTCACCTGCACCGGCACGCTCTACATGTGCCTGGGGCAGGAGGACGCTGCCGACCTCAGGGCGCCGCTGCGCGCCTCCGAGGGCGACGCGCTGCTGCAGGCGGCGATCGACGAGGCGATCGGGCGCAAGCCCAAGGGCCACGACTTCGTCATCGACCGCCTCCACCACAAGCCCGCCGTCTCACGCCACATGAGCATGACCGGGGGCTGATATCTCACCACCTGACGCGCGTTGTGGACGCGCGATCCGGAATTTGCCACGGCCGGCGGACTTCGCCTCATAGAGCGCCGCGTCGGACTGCCTGATGAGCTCTTCGGGTTCGACACCATGGTCGGGCGCCAGTGCGACGCCGATGCTGGCGCCGATGTGCAATGTTCGCTCGCCGATCACGAACGCCCGCGCCATCGCCTCGACAAGTCGCCGTGCCAGCACCTCCGCATCCGCCGGTGTGCGAATGCCCGTCTGCACGACGATGAATTCGTCGCCCCCGATGCGGGCGGCCGTGTCGGTTGGTCGTGTTTCGTAGCGGAGCCGGTCGGCGACCGCTTTCAGCAGATCGTCGCCGATCGCGTGGCCGTAGCGGTCGTTCACCGGCTTGAAGCGATCGAGGTCAAGATAATGAACCGCGACAGGGCTGCCGCCGCGCGGGATCGCAGCCAGCACCTGGCCCAGCCGATCGTGAAGCAGCAGCCGATTTGGCAGGCCGGTGAGGGTGTCGTGATGGGCCATATGGGCCGTGCGAGCCTGGGCCGTCCGGTTCTCGGTGACATCGAGATAGGTCGTAACAAAGCCACCGCCGGTGATCGGGATTCCGCGGACCTCGAGGATGGTGCCGTTGGGCCGACGGCGCTCGTACTGATGCGCGCGCTGCTCCTTGACGCGCGCCAAGCGCCGGCGCACGTGTTCTTCGACATCGCCCAGGCCATATTCGCCGCGCCGGGCGTTGAAGCGAAACAGATCTTCAAGACAGGGATTTCCCTCGGCGAACATTTCATCCGGGTAGTCAAGCATCTCGCGCAGGAGATGATTGCAGACAACCATCTTCAGGTGCTTGTCGAACATGGCAATTCCGCCGGGGAAATTGTCGATCAGCACACTGATTTCGCGCGCCTTCTGCCGTTGTTCGGTGACATCGACATAGGTCGTGAGAAACCCGCCTCCCTCGAGGGGAACGCCGCGCACCTCGAGCATCATGCCGTTCGGCCGCGTGCGCTCATAGACGTGCTCGACCCGTTGTTTGACCAACGCGATGCGTTTGCGCACGTGCTCGTCGATATCGCCGGGGCCATATTCGCCGCGCTCCGCGTTGAAGCGGAACAGGTCCTCGATCTTCGGGTTGCCCCTTGAGAAGAGCTCCGCCGGGTATTCAAGCATCTCTTTCAGGCGCGTATTGCACACGACGGTATTGAGATGCTTGTCGAACATGCAAATGCCCGCCGGGAAGAACTCCGCTATGATTTGCAGCTGATCGATGCGCTCGAGCAGGTGCTCGACGCGATGAGCATTGAGCAACGACGATGACTCCGCCATGGGCCTTCCGCGTCCGGTTTGGGAATTGCCTTAAGCTGATCGAGCTATGACCAAGAACTCTAAAATCTTCGTTTTTCCGGCTCGTTACGCATGCACCCGCGCGCAATCGCCGCATGGACGCGGTCATTCGTCCGCTGAAGCCGACGAGCGGCAATTCGCCCTATCGCCTCGCGCAAAGGTGACTGTGGCGACATCATCGCAGGCCGTATAAGGCGGCCGGCGACGCAATCGAGCAGGACCCCTTCCGCCGGCATGGCCATTTCCTCAGTCACCTTTTCGGGCGCGGCGCTGGCCGGGCTGGTCTCGTTCCTGTCGCCCTGCGTCCTGCCGCTGGTGCCGCCCTATCTCTGCTACATGGCCGGCGTCAGCCTCGACCAGCTCACCGGCAAGGGCGACGTGCAGGTGGCCCGGCGCACCGTGCTTGCCGCCTCGGTCAGCTTCGTCCTCGGCTTTGCCACCATCTTCATTGCGCTCGGCGCCGCGGCTTCGGCCATCGGCCAGGTGGTGCGCAGCCACATCGACGTGCTCTCGGTCGTCGGCGGCGTCATCATCATCATCATGGGGCTGCATTTCCTCGGCGTCTTCCGCATCGCGCTGCTCAGCCGCGAGGCGCGGGTGCAGGTCACCAACCAGGCGGCCGGGCCGCTCGGCGCCTATGTCATGGGGCTGGCCTTCGCCTTCGGCTGGACGCCGTGCATCGGCCCGGTGCTGGCGGCGATCCTGGCGGTCGCCGGCAGCGAAGCGACGGTGACCCGCGGGGCGCTGCTGCTTGCCGCCTATTCGCTCGGCCTCGGCATTCCCTTCATCGTCGCCGGCCTGTTCTCGGGGCCGTTCCTCGGCTTCATGCGGCGCTTCCGTTCGCACCTCGGCACGGTCGAGAAGGTGATGGGCGGCCTTCTGGTGGTCACCGGGGTGCTGTTCATCACCGGCAGCATGGCCAACGTCTCCTACTGGCTGCTGGAGACCTTTCCGGGCCTCGCCAACATCGGCTAGACCCGCGAATCGGCGATAATGCCGGCCGGTCGCCAGGCGCCCTCATTCCGTCACAGACGACTGGCGAAAGCGCGGGTCCACCGTCCGAAGCGGGGAAGTCATGCCGAAACGCTCCTGCCTTGCCATCGTCCTCGCCGCCGGCGAGGGGACGCGGATGAAGTCCGCCACGCCCAAGGTGCTGCACAAGGTGGCCGGGCTGCCCATGCTCGGCCATGTGGTGAAGGCGGCCGACGGCAGCGGCGCCGACGCGGTCGCCGTGGTCATTGGCCCCGGCATGGAGGCGGTCGCCACCTTCCTCGCCAGGGCGGCGCCGCATGCCGAGACCTTCGTCCAGGCCGAGCGGCTCGGCACCGGCCACGCCGTGCTCGCCGCCCGGAAGGCGATCAACCGCGGTCCCGATGACGTGCTCGTCGTCTTCGGCGACACGCCGCTGGTGACCGGGAAGACGCTCAAGCGCCTGCGCGCCGCGCTCGCCCGCGGCGCCGACATCGCCGTGCTCGGCTTCCGTCCGCCGGACCCGACCGGCTACGGCCGCCTGATCGTCGACGGCCGCCAGCTCGTGGCGATCCACGAGGAGAAGGACGCCAGCCCCGAGGAAAAGCTCGTCGGTCTGTGCAACGCCGGGGTCATGGCGTTTCGCGGGCAGGGGCTCACCCG
This sequence comes from uncultured Alphaproteobacteria bacterium, assembly GCA_963784605.1. GTDB lineage: Bacteria > Pseudomonadota > Alphaproteobacteria > Rhizobiales > Kaistiaceae > CAVSRC01. Next base: position 321,701 of record CAWARW010000010.1, on the reverse strand, counting down.
GCTTCTCGACAAGATCGGCACCGAGAACGCCAAGGGCGAGTACTACATGACCGACGCGGTGGAGATCGCCGCTGCGGCCGGCCGCCGGGTTGTCGTGGTCGAGGCCGATGCGGACGAGGTCGCCGGCGTCAATTCGCGCGGCCAGCTCGCCCATGTCGAGGGGCTCTGGCAGAAGCGGGCGCGGGAGGCGGCGATGGCCGCCGGCGTCACCATGGTGGCGCCGTCGACGGTGTGGTTCAGCCACGATACGCAGCTTGGCCGCGACGTCACGCTGGAGCCCAACGTCTTCTTCGGGCCCGGCGTGACCGTGGCCGACAACGTGATCATCCGCGCCAACTGCCACATCGAGGGCGCCACCATCGCCAGCGGCGCCACCATCGGGCCCTTTGCGCGCCTGAGGCCGGGCACCGACATCGGCGAAAATGTCCATATCGGCGATTTCGTCGAGGTGAAGTGTGCGCGCCTCGATCCCGGCGCCAAGGCCAACCATCTGGCCTACATCGGCGACGCCCACGTCGGCGCCGCCACCAATATCGGCGCCGGCACGATCACCGCCAATTACGACGGCTTCGACAAGTTCCGCACCGAGATCGGCGCCGGGGTCTCCATCGGCTCCAATGTCGTGCTGGTCGCGCCGATCCGGATCGGCGATGGCGCCAACGTCGCCGGCGGCAGCACCATCACCCGCGACGTGCCGGCGGACGCGCTCGCCATCGCGCGCGGCCAGCAGGTCGAGAAGCCCGACTGGGCCCGCAAGTTCCGCGACAAGAAAATGGCGGACCGGGCGGCGAAGGCGAAGAAGACGTAGGCGGATGGTTTCGATCGCCCCGGCGGAGGCCGGGGCTTGGCCGCCGGATTAACGACAAGATCACGACGGGCCGCAGGCCGGCGCGCGATTGGCGTATATCAGCGGCGACACAGCTTTTGATTTCCTCACCTTTGCCCCCGGTCGCTAGATGGGGGCGTACCGGAATCGGGGGAGTTTGCAGACATGTGCGGGATCGTTGGCATCCTCGGTCAGGAACCGGTGGCGCCCCTCCTGGTCGATGCGCTGAAGCGGCTGGAATATCGCGGTTACGATTCGGCCGGCGTGGCGACCCTGGAGAACGGCCACCTGACGCGCCGGCGCGCGGAAGGCAAGCTGCGCAACCTGGAGGCCAAGCTCGCCAAAGAGCCGCTGTCCGGCAAGACCGGCATCGGCCACACGCGCTGGGCCACCCATGGTGCGCCGACCGAGGGCAACGCCCATCCGCACGCCACGCCGCGCGTCGCCCTGGTCCATAACGGCATCATCGAGAATTTCCGCGAGCTGCGCGAGGAACTGACCGCCGCCGGCGCCAAGTTCGCCACCCAGACCGATACCGAGGTCGTCGCCCACCTCATCACCCACAATCTCGACGCCGGAATGGTGCCGACCGAGGCGGTGCGCGAAGCCCTCAAGCGGCTGCGCGGCGCCTTCGCCTTGGCCATCGTCTTCGAGGGCGAGGACGACCTGATGATCGGCGCCCGCAAGGGCAGCCCGCTCGCCGTCGGCTATGGCGACCACGAGATGTATTTCGGCTCCGACGCCATCGCGCTGGCACCGTTCACCGACCGCGTCGCCTATCTCGACGACGGCGACTGGGCGGTGCTCACCCGCGCCGGCGCCACCATCTACGACGAGACCGGCGCCGTTGCCGCGCGGCCGATCGTGCGGACCGCCGCCTCCAGCCTGCTGGTCGATCGCGGCAACCACCGCCATTTCATGGCCAAGGAGATCCACGAGCAGCCGGAAGTGGTCGGCCGCACGCTCGCCCACTATCTCGACCTCGCCAACGGCCGCTGTGCCATTCCGGCCGACTTCGACGTCGATTTCAACGCACTCGACCGCCTGTCGATCACCGCCTGCGGCACCGCCTCCTATGCCGGTATCGTCGCCAAATACTGGTTCGAGCGCTTCGCCCGCCTGCCGGTCGATATCGATATCGCTTCCGAGTTCCGCTATCGCGAACAGCCGCTGACGCCGAAGGGCCTGTCGATCGTCATCTCCCAGTCGGGCGAGACCGCCGACACGCTGGCCTCGCTGCGCTACGCCAAGGCGGAGGGCCAGAAGGTCGCGGCGGTCGTCAACGTCGCCGAATCGACCATCGCCCGCGAGGCCGACTACGTCCTGCCCACGCTTGCCGGCCCGGAGATCGGCGTCGCCTCGACCAAGGCGTTCACCTGCCAGCTTTCCGTGCTGGCCGTACTGGCGGTCGCCGCCGGGCGGGCGCGCGGCACGCTCAGCCGTTGCCGACGAGGAGAAGCTCGTCGCCGGCTTGAGCGAGGTGCCGCGCCTGATGAACGAGGCGCTGCGCCTGGAACCGGCGATCGAGCAGCTCGCCCGCGAGATTTCGCACGTTCACCACGTGCTCTATCTCGGCCGCGGCACCAGCTTCCCGATCGCGCTCGAAGGCGCGCTCAAGCTCAAGGAGATTTCCTACATCCACGCCGAAGGCTATGCCGCCGGCGAACTCAAGCACGGCCCCATCGCGCTCATCGACGAGACCATGCCGGTGGTGGTCATCGCGCCCTACGACCGCATCTTCGACAAGACCGTTTCCAATATGCAGGAGGTCGCCGCCCGCGGCGGCCGCATCATCCTGGTCAGCGACCGGAAAGGCCAGGCGGCCGCCGCCATCGAGGCGGTCGAAACGCTGATCCTGCCCGAGATGCCGGCGAGCGTGACGCCGCTGGTCTATGCCCTGCCGGTGCAACTGCTCGCCTATCACACTGCTGTCATATTGGGCACCGATGTTGACCAGCCGAGAAACCTCGCCAAATCGGTCACGGTCGAGTGAAGCTGTCGCGCGTGCGCGCGATCTCTGCCATGATGGCGAGGAGGCTGAATCGGCCCCGGCGGGGATGCTGGCATGGATCCGACTGAGGAAGGAGCGGAGCTGCACCACGCTGAAGCGTCGCGCCGCGCGACGCTGATGCACCGGTTGCGGAACTACTTCCTGACCGGCGTAATCCTCGCCGCGCCGCTGTTCCTGACCATCTACATCACCTGGACGTTCGTGAAGTGGGTCGACAGCTGGGTGACGCCGTTCATCCCGCCGGTCTACCGGCCGGACCACTACCTGCCGTTCTCGGTACCGGGGTTCGGGCTGGTGGTGGCGCTGATCTTCCTCACCCTCCTCGGTTTCCTCACCGCCAACATCGTCGGCCGGCAGACGGTGCTGCTCGGCGAATCGCTGGTCGGCCGCATGCCGATCGTCCGCAACCTCTATCGCGGCCTGAAGCAGATCTTCGAAACGGTGCTGTCGCGCCGCGCCGGCGCCTTCAAGACGGTGGCGCTGATCGAGTACCCGCGCAAGGGCATCTGGTCGATGGTCTTCGTCGCCTCCGACACCCGCGGCGAGATCAGCCACCGCATCGACGAAACCGTGGCGGTGTTCCTGCCGACCACCCCCAACCCGACCTCGGGCTTCCTGCTCTTCGTCAAGCGCTCCGACATGATCGTCCTCGACATGACGGTCGAGGACGCCGCCAAGATGGTCATCTCCGCCGGTCTGGTGACGCCGGAATTCACGCCGGAGAACGCGCAGGAGATGACGCCGCGAGGAGATCGAGCGGCGCTTCAACCCGCCCTCAGCAGCCTGATCGCGTCGTCCCGTCCGAACAGATAGAGCGCTACGCGCAGCGCCTGGCCGCGCGCCGTCGTCCAGGTTGGCGTCGGTGGCGACGACCAGCCGGGCCTCGTCGCTGGCGATCTGCATCAGGTCGCCGTGGTGCTCGGCGCTGGCGATGCGGAAGCCCGGCATGCCCGACTGGCGGGTGCCGAGGATCTCGCCGCCGCCGCGCAGCCTGAGATCCTCCTCGGCGATGCGGAAGCCGTCCTCGGTCTCGCGCATGATCGCCAGCCGCTCGCGGGCGATGGCCCCGAGCGGGGCCCGGTAGAGCAGCAGGCAGGTCGACGGCTTGTCGCCGCGCCCGACCCGGCCGCGCAGCTGATGGAGCTGGGCGAGGCCGAAGCGCTCGGCGTGCTCGATCACCATGATCGTGGCGTCGGGCACGTCGACGCCGACCTCGACGACGGTGGTGGCGACCAGCACCTTGATCTCGCCGGAGAGGAAGCGGGCCATGACCGCGTCGCGCTCCGCCGCCTTCATGCGGCCGTGGACGAGGCCGACGACCGGACCCAGCGCTTCGCCGAGCGCCGCGTAGCGCTGCTCGGCGGCGGCGACGTCGTCGAGCATCTCGGATTCCTCGACCAGCGGGCACACCCAGTAGGCCTTGGCGCCCTCGGCGATGGCGCCGCGGATGCGGCCGACCACCTCGTCGAGCCGGTCGAGCGGCACGACGCGCGTGTCGATCGGCTTGCGGCCGGCCGGCTTCTCGGTCAGCCGCGAGACGTCCATGTCGCCGTAGTAGGTGAGCACCAGCGTGCGCGGGATCGGCGTCGCGGTCATCACCAGCACGTCGGTGGCGCCGCCCTTGGCGGTCAGCGCCAGGCGCTGGTGGACGCCGAAGCGGTGCTGCTCGTCGACCACCACCAGCGCCAGGTCGTCGAAGGCGACGCCCGCCTGGAAGAGGGCGTGGGTGCCGATCAGCAGGCGGATCGAGCCGTCGGCGAGGCCGGCGAGGATCGCCTCGCGCTCGCGGCCCTTTTCGCGGCCGGTGAGCACCGCGAAGCGGACGCCGGCGGCCTCCGCCAGCGGCTCGATCGTGCGCGCATGCTGGCGCACGAGGAGCTCGGTCGGCGCCATCATGGCGGCCTGACCGCCGGCCTCGATGACATTGGCGGCGGCGATCAGCGCCACCACCGTCTTGCCCGAGCCGACGTCGCCCTGCAGCAGGCGCAGCATGCGCTCCGGCGCGGCGAGGTCCGCCTCGATGTCGGCGAGCGCCGCCGTCTGGCTGGCGGTGAGCGTGAAGGGCAGGGCGGCCATCAGCTTGGCGCGGAGACGCCCGTCGCCCGCGGCGCGCCCGCCCGGTGCTCTTGCGCTGGTGTTCGCGCATGAGGGCAAGCGCCAGCTGGCTGGCGAGCAGCTCGTCATAGGCGAGGCGGGCGACATGCGGCGCGGTCGGCTCGAGATCGGCGGCGGTTTCCGGGTGGTGCACCTTGGTCAGCGACGCCGCGAAGCTCTCCCAGCCGCGTCGCGCGATCAGCAGCGGGTCGAGCCATTCGGGCAGCGCCGGCAGGCCGGCGACCGCCTCGCCGATGGCGCGGGCCAGCGTCTTGCGGGCGATGCCGGCGGTCATCGGGTAGACCGGCTCGATCAGCGGCAGGCTGGCGAAATCCGCCTCGTCGACGATGTGGTCCGGATGGACCATGGTCGGGCGGCCGTTGAACCACTCGACCTTGCCGCTGACATAGAGCGTAGCGCCGACCGGCAGCGTCTTTTCGAGGTAGTCGCCATGGGCGTGGAAGAAGGTGAGGCCGATCTCGCCGGTGTCGTCGTGGGCGAAGACCCGCCACGGGATGCGCCGGTTGCCGCGCGGCGGCTTCTGGTGGCGGTCGATGCGCACCTTGAGGGTGACGATGGCGCCTTCCGGCGCCAGCGCGATGCCGGGCTGCTGGCGGCGGTCGATGACGCCGACCGGCAGGTGGAAGAGGAGATCGACGACGCGCGGCGCATCCTCCTCGTCCGGCCCGCCGACCAGCCGGCCGAGCGCCACGCCGAGCTTCGGCCCGATGCCGGCAAGGCTGGTGACCGGGCGGAAGAGGGGGTTGAGGATGTCGGGGCGCATGGGCTGCCATGTAGCACAACCAGCCATCGTGCTGACACGGGGGCCGTCCCAACCCCTGACAAACCCGAGCCGCAGCCGCTATATGTCCCCGGCGAGCGACGAGCCTTCGATTCCGGCCCGGCGCCGAATCGGCTATGGAAATCCGGTGAGATGGGCGACGGCGCAAAGACGGACGACACCCTTGCCATGCGCCGGCGCCGGCTGAAATTCCGCTGCTGGCATCAGGGGGATGAAGGAGACCGACCTGCTGCTCGGCCGCTTCGCCGACGCCGCATGTCGACGGCTTCGACGCGGCCGGACTCGCCGAATTCGAGGCGCTGCTCGAAACGTCCGGACCAGGTCATCCTCGCCTGGATCGTCGGCGGCGAACCGGTGCCGGACGACGCCCGTTCGCCGCTGCTCGACCGCCTGCTCGCCTTCTACGCTGCCTGAACCAAGACCTCGCATGGACCAGAAGACCCCCAGCCTCATCGACATCAACCGCCGCCTGACGACCATCCTGGCGCGGCCGGGCGAGAGCACGCTCGCCGCCGTGCCCGACGGCATGGCCGCCAAGGCGCTCGCCGACCTCGTCGCCGCCACCGGCGTCCCGCGGCTTCTGTTCGTCGCGCGCGACGGGCAGCGGCTGGCCGAGATCGAGCGGGGCCTGTGCTTTCTTCGCGCCTGAGATCGAGGTGATCGAGTTCCCGGCCTGGGACTGCCTGCCTTACGACCGCGTCTCGCCGCACGCCGGCATCGTCGCCCGCCGCATGGCGGCGCTGGCGCGCCTGCGGCCAGCCGCCGGACAGGCCGCAGATCGTGCTGACCACGGTCAACGCCGTGCTCCAGCGCGTGCCGCTGCGCGAGGTCGTGGCGCGCGGCTCGCTGTCGGCCGACGGCGGGCAGCCGCATGCCGATGGCCGACCTCATCCACTGGCTCGAGGACAACGGCTTCCTGCGCACCGCGACGGTGCGCGAGCCCGGCGAATACGCCGTGCGCGGCGGCATCCTCGACCTCTATGCGCCGGCCGCGGCGGCGCCGCTCCGCCTCGATTTCTTCGGCGACACCCTGGAGACGATCCGCGCCTTCGACGCCGAGACCCAGCGCACCACCGACCGCCACGACGCGCATCGACCTGGTGCCGGTCAGCGAGATCGGGCTGACGGCGGCGAGCATCGCCCGCTTCCGCCAGGGCTACGTCGCCGAATTCGGCGCCGCCGGGCCGGGCGACCTGCTCTATCAGGCGGTCAGCGAAGGCCGGCGCTACGTCGGCATGGAGCACTGGCTGCCGCTGTTCGCCGAAGGCCTGGAGACGCTGTTCGATCATCTCCCCGGCGTGCCGGTCGCCCTCGACCACCTCGTCGACGAGGCCATCGGCGAACGCCTCGACCAGATCGCCGACCACTATCGAGGCGCGGCGCCAGGCCATGGAGGCGGGCGACCTCGGCGGCGGCGCGCCCTACAAGCCGCTGCCGCCCGACCGGCTCTACCTCGACCGCGACGGCTGGACCGGGCAGCTGAGGGAGCGCGCCGGCCACCCATCTGTCGCCCTTCGCCCGGCCGGAAGCCGCGGCCGTCGTCGACATGGGCGGGCGCGCCGCGCGCAGCTTCGCCGCCGAGCGCACGGCCGGCGACGTCAACGTCTTCGACGCCGTCGTCGGCCACGTCGCGGCGGCGATCAAGGCCGGCCGGCGGGTCGTCATCGCCTGCTGGAGCGAAGGCGCGCGCGACCGCATGGGCCAGGTGCTGGTCGATCACGGCCTGACCCGGCTGAAGGCCGTTGCCGACTGGCGGGAGACCGAGGCGCTGGCGGCCGACATGACGGCGCTCGCCGTGCTCGGCCTCGAAGCCGGCTTCGACACGGCGACGCTCGCCCTCATCGGCGAGCAGGACATCCTCGGCGACCGCCTGGTGCGCCCGCACGCCAAGCGCCGCCCCGCCGATTTTCTCACCGACGTCACCGCGCTCTCGCCGAAGGCGATCTCGTCGTCCACATCGACCACGGCATCGGCCGCTTCGTCGGGCTGAAGACCATCGAGGCGGCCGGCGCGCCGCACGATTGCCTCGAGATCCTCTACGCCGGCAACGACCGCGTCTATCTGCCGGTCGAGAACATCGAGCTCCTGTCGCGCTACGGCTCCGAGGAGGCCGACGTGCCAGCTCGACAAGCTCGGCGGCGTCGCCTGGCAGGCGCGCAAGGCGCGGATGAAGAAGCGCATCCGCGACATGGCCGAGGCGCTGATCAAGGTCGCGGCGGCGCGCGCCACGCGGCACGGCGCCGGTGCTGACCCCGCCGGAAGGGCTCTACGACGAGTTCGCCGCCCGCTTCCCCTACGAGGAGACCGAGGACCAGCAGGCGGCCATCGACGCGGTGATCGACGATCTCGCCGCCGGCACGCCGATGGACCGGCTGATCTGCGGCGACGTCGGCTTCGGCAAGACCGAGGTGGCGCTGCGCGCCGCCTTCATCGCGGCGCATGGCCGGCCGCAGGTGGCGGTGGTGGTGCCGACGACGCTGCTCGCCCGCCAGCATTTCAAGACCTTCAGCGACGCGTTTCGCCGGCCTGCCGGTGCGGGTCGCGCAGGCCTCGCGGCTGGTCGGCGCCAAGGAACTGGCGGCGGTCAAGGCAGGCATCGCCGACGGCAGCGTCGATATCGTCGTCGGCACCCACGCGCTGCTCGGCAAGGGCATCGGCTTCCGCGACCTCGGCCTGCTGGTCGTCGACGAGGAGCAGCATTTCGGCGTCAAGCACAAGGAGCGGCTGAAGGAGCTGAAGGCCGACGTGCACGTGCTGACGCTGTCGGCGACGCCGATCCCGCGCACCCTGCAACTGGCGCTGACCGGCGTGCGCGAGCTGTCGCTGATCACCACGCCGCCGATCGACCGGCTGGCGGTGCGCACCTTCATCTCGCCCTTCGACCCGCTGGTCGTGCGCGAGGCGCTGCTGCGCGAGCGCTATCGCGGCGGCCAGAGCTTCTACGTCTGCCCGCGCATCAGCCGATCTCGCCGAGCGCCACGCGTTCCTCAGCGAAGCCGTGCCGGAGGTGAAGGTCGCGGTCGCCAACGGCCAGATGGCGGCGGGCGAACTCGAAGACGTGATGACCGCCTTCTACGACGGCGCCTACGACGTGCTGCTGTCCACCTCCATCGTCGAATCCGGCCTCGACATCCCGACCGCCAACACGCTGATCGTCCACCGCGCCGACATGTTCGGCCTCGCCCAGCTCTACCAGCTGCGCGGGCGGGTGGGACGCTCCAAGCAGCGTGCCTATGCGCTGTTCACCGTGCCGCCGGACCGCACGCTGACCGCCCAGGCCGAGCGGCGCCTGAAGGTGCTGCAGTCGCTCGACACCCTCGGCGCCGGCTTCCAGCTCGCCAGCCACGACCTCGACATCCGCGGCGCCGGCAACCTGCTCGGCGAGGAGCAGTCCGGGCACATCCGCGAGGTCGGTTACGAGCTCTACCAGCAGATGCTGGAGGAGGCGGTGGCCTCGCTCAAGTCGGGCGGCGAGCCGGTCGAGGACGGCCGCTGGGCGCCGCAGATCACCATCGGCATGGCGGTGATGATCCCCGAGACCTACGTCGCCGACCTGCAGCTTCGCCTGAGCCTCTACAAGCGTCTCGCCGACCTTGGCGACGAGGCGGCGATCGACGCGTTCGCCGCCGAGCTGATCGACCGCTTCGGGCCGCTGCCGCAGGAGGTCGAACACCTGCTCGAGATCGTCGCCATCAAGGCGCTGTGCCGCCGCGCCAACGTCGACAAGGTCGACGTCGGCCCGAAGGGCGCGGTCATCGGCTTCCGCGACAACATCTTCGCCAATCCGGCCGGTCTCATCCGCTGGATCGGCCAGCAGGGTTCCATCGCCAAGGTGCGCCCCGACCAGAGGGTGGTGCTGATCCGCGACTGGGCCGACATGGGCGGCCGGCTGAAAGGCACCATGGCGGTGATGGCGGAGCTTGCCCGGCTCGCCGGGGAGGGGGCGAAAGCTGCCGCCTAGAGACGACGGGCATCGCTGCGGTTGCAGCCGCAAAAGATCTTCGCAACCAAAGAGTAAGGATAATTTCAACGCCGTACGGCAAAGGCGTCTTAACGAAGTTGCGCCATGCTAAGCCTGCAATGACCGCGATGCAGGCGAATCCGGAAACCAACACGTTCCGCTTCAGGCACAGCGAAGCCCTGCTTCGCTCGGTGCTGGAGAACGCGTCCGTCGCGACGTTCCTCGTCGGACCGGACGGACGTCTGCTCTACAGCAACCGCGCCTTTCGCGACCTGCTCGGCTACAGCGAGCAGGATCGGTTCACCGTCGTCATCGACGACCTCATCCATCCGGACGATCTGCCTCACGCCGACGTCCAGATGAAGACGCTGGAGCACCGCGTCGCTGACAGCTATCGCGCCGAGCGTCGCTATGTGAAGAAGAACGGCGAGCCGATCTGGGTGCTGGTATCGGCGTCGGCGCTGCGCGACGAGAGCACCGGCGACCTGCACTACACGATCATCCAGGCGATCAACATCGACAAGCAGAAGCGCGCCGAGGACGCCCTTGCCGAAAGCGAGAGCCGCTGGAACTTCGCTCTGGAGAGCGCCGGGCAGGGGGTGTGGGACCACAACCTGAACACCAAAAGTGCGTTCTATTCGCGCATGTGGAAGATGATGCGCGGCCTGGCGCCCGACGAGCCGCTCGATTCGACGATCGAAATGTGGCTCGCGCGCGTGCACCCCGATGACCGCCAGCGCATCCGCGCGGAGATCGCGATGCAGGATTCGGGCGCGCGGCCCTACAACGAGTTCGAGTATCGCGAACGCCACAGCAAGGGTCACTACATCTGGATCCTCAGTCGCGGCAAGCCGGTGGCCTGGAACCCGGACGGCCGCCCGTCGCGGATCATCGGTACCGATACCGACATCAGCGTCCTCAAGCAGGTCGAGGCACAGCTCACGCTGGAGAAGGAGCGGCTGAAGGTCACCCTGGAGTTGATCGCCGACGGCGTCATTTCCACCGACGCCGCCGGGCTGGTCGTCTTCATGAACCGGGTCGCCGAGGAAATGACCGGCTGGCCGTCGACCGAGGCCGCCGGCCGCAAGGTCGCCGAGATCTTTGCCATCGTCGACGAGATGACCGAGGAGATCGCGGTCGATCCCGTGGCCGAGTGTCTGTCGAAAGGACGGCTGCACTATCTCGACGGCGACACGGTGCTGCTCGGCCGCTTCGGCGAGCGGCGCGACGTTCGCGCGTCCGCTGCCCCGGTGCGCACGCCCCAGGGTGCCGTCCTCGGCGCGGTGCTGGTCTTCCAGGACGTCAGCGACAGCCGCGCCATGCAGCGCCAGCTCGTGCACACCGCCGCGCACGACAGCCTCACCGGCCTGCCCAACCGCACCACGTTCGAACGCACGCTCAAGGACGCCGTTCGCCAGGCGCAGCAGGAGGCCCGCGAGCACGCCCTCTGCTTCATCGACCTCGACCACTTCAAGACCGTCAACGACAATTCCGGCCACGCCGCTGGCGATGCGGTGTTGCGCGACATCGGCACGGCCATCCGCAGCGCCTGCCGGACGCTCGACGTTGCGGCGCGCATCGGCGGCGACGAGTTCGCGCTGCTGTTGCCGGATTGCTCGGTGATCAGCGCCACGCGGGTGGCGCAGAAGGTGATCGATGCGATCGAGGCCATGCGCCCCGCCTGGCGCGTCCTGTGCCCGACCTGCGGTCCGATCGGCGCCAGCATCGGCATCACCGCCATTACCAGCTACTCGGCCGATGCGGCCGAACTGATGCGCCAGGCCGATGCCGCCTGCTACGTCGCCAAGGCGCACGGCCGCAACCGCGTCGCCATCTACGATGGCGACCGGCCGGGCCTCTCGCAGCTTCAGGTCAGCGCCTAGTCCAAGCCTCAGGCAACGCGCCGCAAATCCGCAAGGATCGCCTCGGAACTGGCCGCGATCTCCCGCTCGCTGCGTGTTTCGCAGCGGCCGGTCAGGGTCCGCACGGCAACCACCCTGGCGGGCGCCGGCGACAGCACGACGACCCGTTCGGCAAATCGCGCCGCCTCGTGGGCGTCGTGGGTGACGACCAGGGCCGAGACGCCGCGCCGGTCGACGACGGTGCGCACCAGGGCCAGCACCTGTCGCGCCAGGCCGATGTCGAGCCCGCTGAACGGCTCGTCGAGAAGCAGGAGATCCGGCTCGACCACCAGCGCGCGGGCAAGCGCCACGCGCTGGCGCATGCCGCCGGACAGCTGCCGTGGATACTTGCCGATATCGTCGCCGGCAAGGCCGACGGTGGCGAGCACGGCGCGCGCCCGTTGGCGCCGTTCGGAGGCGTCGATGCGGTCGGCCTTGAGCGCGAAGGCGACATTGGCGAGCGCCGTCCGCCACGGCAGCAGCAGCGGGTCCTGGAACACGATGGCCGGCCGCCTGCACGTCCTTCGCACATCGCCGGACGTCGGCTGCAGCAGGCCGGCGGCGAGCGCGATGGAGGTGCTCTTGCCGCATCCTGACGGTCCCATCAGCGCGGTCACCGTACCCGGCGCCACCATCAGGTCGACGCCGTCGAGCACCGGCGCGCCGTTGTAGGCGAAGCGGACATCGGCGAAGGCGAGCGCCGCATCGGTCACGACTGGCCGCTCCCGTTGTCGTCGCGCCACAGCTCCATCCGCCGTTGCAACGGCTGCAGCAACAGATGGTCGACGACGAACAGCACGCAGACGACGACAACGATCCAGGCCATCGTCTCGGCGGTGTCCATGCGCACCCGCGCCGTGGCGATCCCGTCGCCGATGCCGCCCGACCCGGACAGCAGCTCGGCCATCACCGACACCTTCCACGACATGGCAAGGGTCGTCGCCAGCGCCGGAAAGATATGGCTGAGCATGTGCGGGCCGTAGACGTCGAACGCCATCGCCGGGAACGGCGCGCGGAAGGCCCGCGCCATGCGGGCAAGGTCGCCGTCGAGGCTGCGCGCGCCCTGCGCGGCCGCGGCGAAGACGATCGGGCCGGTGGCGACGGCGACGGTGAAGATGACGGCCCAGCGGCCGCCGAACCACAACAGCGCCAGCACGACCCAGGCGATCGCCGGAATGCCGAGCAGGATGATCGCCACCGGCTGCAGGGTGAAGCGGATTTCGTCGCGCAGGCCGGCGAGCGTACCGGCGAGGATGCCGGCGACCATGCCGATGAACCAGCCGGTGACGGCGTTGGCCGCGGTCAGGGCGAGGGCCGGGCCGACGATGCCGCTCTCCACCATGCCCCACAGGGCCGTCGCCGTCTCCGCCAGGCTCGGCAGCACCAGGGAGCCGTAGACGTGGTGTCCCCACTCCCACAGCCCGAGCAGAAAGAGGAGGCCGACCAGGCCGAAAGGCCAGGCCGCCCGCCGCTGTCGCCGGCGCTCCAAGACCTAGCCCCAGTAGAAGGCCGCGTCCGGCTTGCGGCCGCCGACGACGCCGGGGTCGATCCCCATGAGGTAGTCGAAGTAGATTTCGATATCCTCCCGGGATTGCTTTGCCGTCTGCACGTCGATGTGCACGAAGGGCAGGGACTTGGCGATCACCGGCGCCGGCAATCCCAGCGCCCCGGTGGACAGCGCGCCGGCCGCTTCGGGGTTGGCCAGCACCCAGGCGCCGGCTGCAACGCATGCCTCGTGGGCGGCCTGCACCACCTCCGGATGGGCGTCGAGGAAGGCCTCGCTCACCGCCAGCCCGACCTGCGGGATCCTGGGCCCGCGACCGGTATGCCGACCATAGACCTCGGTCACGTCGAAAGCGCGGAAAAGCGGCGTTCCCGCCTGCTTCGCCTTGATCAGCGCCGCCGTGGCCGCCGGTTCGTGCAGCACCGCCACGTCGCCGCGCCCGGCCAGATAAAGCGGCACCGCCTCGTTCGGCGAGCCGACGTAATCCAGCGTCACGTCCTTGTCGGGGTCGATCCCGGACCACTTGAGCACGAGGCGGAAGATCAGGTCCGGCGCCTCGTTCTTGTTGGACAGCAGCACATGCTTGCCGGCGAGGTCCTCGATCCGCGTGATGCTCTGGTCGCGCGCCATGACGTAGAGCACGCCCCAGCTGACCACGTTCACCAGGCGCGTGCCCGCGCCGCGGTTGAAGAAATTGGCAGCAGCGTAGCTCGAAGTTGCAAAGAGCTTGAAGCCGCCGGTGGCGATCCCGGCCCGCATCTGGTCGGTGCTCTTCCAGACGTCGAAGCGCGCACCGGGTGCCACCGTCTCCAGCGCCCCCGAGGCGACCGCACGGGCGAAAACCGCCGACGGCGAGGCCGGAATGCCCCAGATCGTCAGCGGCTCGGTGAGCGCCTGCACCGCGGCCAGGGACCGTGCGGACAGGAGGCCGGACGCCCCGGCAACTGCAAGGCCAAGGAGGAAGCCACGCCGGTCGAGCGGCATGCGAAGGGAGGAAGTCATTCGGCGGTCTCTCGTTTCGGTTACGGGGCGAAAGTGCTTCCTCCCAGCCCCCCGCAGTCAGGCAGCCGGCCGATCGCTACGGCCGAACGGAACCTGCCACCGACCGGCGCATCACCGCACGATCGGTGCCGCGGGCGGCGCGGACACATTCACTTATGTGCCGGATAAATCAACAACATGCCCGTCGCCGCATTGATCCAGGCCAAAGAGCGTCCGGCGCTCTTCGGCTACCGTGCCAACGTAGAATGTGGGCCGCGAGAAGCTCTTCATTGGCGCCCGTCCGTCGTCGAAGGCGGGGGCAGTCCGAGCCGGAGCGGGAGGACCTTGGCTTCACTGACTACTGTCAGCAGGATCGAGGTCAGCAATGGCGCAAGTAGCATTCGGCGTTTGGGACGGTGTCGTCCATGACGCGCGAAACGGCACGAATCCGGCCGTTTCCGCCCTTTCCGAACTCAAGAAGTTCGATGAATTCGACGAGGGCAACACCATTCGCGCCTTCTTCGGCGATCGCGGCTTTTTCGTCTTCGACGAGACCGTCAGCCTGGTCGACGCGCTCTATCGCTACATGGAAAAGGCCGCCGAGCAGTCGTGCGGCGCCTGCACCCCCTGCCGCATGGGCACCGCCCTGGTGCGCGAGGCGCTCGACAAGATGCGGCGCGGGCTCGATTCGCCGCTCGATTTCGACGATATCGAGGTGCTCGGACAGCAGATGAAGCTGACCTCGCTGTGCGGCCTCGGCCAGACCTGCGCGGTGGCCCTGCTCGACGTCATCCACAATTTCCGCGACCGGCTCGACGCCGAGGTCGCCGACCACCACCCGGTCAAGGCCCAGCACGGCATGGCCTACATGACGGCGCCGTGCATCGAGGCCTGCCCGTCCAAGGTCAACGTGCCGCGCTACATCGACTACATCCGCGACGGCAAGCCGGAGAATTCGCTCGGCGTGCTCTTGCAGAAATACCCGATGGCGGCCACCTGCGGCCGGGTCTGCGTGCGCTATTGCGAACTGGCCTGCCGGCGCAAGTTCGTCGACGAGGCGGTCGGCATCAAGACGCTCAAGCGCTACGTCGCCGACCAGCAGAAGGGCCCCAACGCCCTCAAATTCACCCGCGACATGATCACCAAGCCGCTCGAGGACGGCATGAAGGTGGCGGTGATCGGCGCCGGCCCGGCCGGCATTTCCGCCGCCTACCACCTGCTGCTGCACGGCTACCATGTCGACGTCTTCGAAAAGACCGAGCAGGCCGGCGGCATGGCGCAGATCGGCATCCCCAGCTATCGCCTGCCCAAGGACACGCTGGCGCTCGAAACCGACATCATCGTCGATCTCGGCGGACACTTCCGCTACGGCCAGGCACTCGGCCGCGACTTCACCATCGATGATCTGTTCCGGCAGGGCTACAAGGCGGCCTTCCTCGCCCTCGGTTGCCAGCAGGGCACGGCGCTCGGCGTCGACAACGAGGACCAGGCGCGTGAGGGCTACTACAGCGGCATCGATTTCCTGCTGAAGGTGCATGACCACGTCGGCGGCATCGAAAAGCTCGACATGAAGGGCGAGGTCGTGGTCGTCGGCGGTGGCAACGTCGCCATGGACTGCGTGCGCTCCTCCATCCGGCTCGGCGCCGACAACGTCCACGTCATCTACCGGCGCACCCGCGAGGACATGCCCGCCGACCACGAGGAACTCGAGGCCGCCGACCACGAGGGCATCCATTTCCACACCCTGTGCAACCCGACCCGCATCATCACCGAGAACGGCAAGGTGGTCGGCGTCGAGCTCGTCAGGATGGAGCAGACCGAACCGGACGAAACCGGCCGCCGCAAGGTCCGCCCGGTTCCCGGTTCCGCCTTCGTCATGAAGTGCGACACGATCATCGCCGCCATCGGCCAGCAGGTCGAGAATTCCGAGGACGTCCGCAGCGAGGGCATCGAACTCAACCGCTGGAAGACGGTTCGCACCGATACGACGCTGGCCACCACCCGCCCGGGCGTCTTCGCCGGCGGCGACTGCGTCACCGGCCCGTCGACCCTGATCATCGCCATGGCGGCGGGCCTCAAGGCGGCGCGCAATATCAGCGACTGGATCCAGCTCGGCAGCGTGCGCTTCTTCAAGCGCTCACGCATGCGCCAGCTGATCAAGGACAACGATTTCCTCGCCGACGACGTCGTCGGGACCCCGGTGCGCAACATGTATCGCGTGCACAACCCGGCGCTCGACCCGGAACTCAGGAAGCACATGTTCGAGGAGGTCGAGCAGACCATCAGCGACAAGGAGGCCTATGCCGAGGCGCAGCGCTGCATGCGTTGCTACCGCATCTATTCCGTCGTCACCGCGCATTCCATTCCCGAAGGAGCGGCCTGAGCCATGTGCACCACCGAAACGGCCGACCTTGAAGGTCGCAGTCCGGTTGAGGCCACGATTTCACTGACCATCAACGGCAAGGCCTGCCAGGGCTTCGCCAACGAAAGCATCCTCGCCTGCGCCCGCCGCCACGGCGAATACATCCCGACGCTGTGCGAACTCGCCGCGATCAATCACACCCCGGGCACCTGCCGGGTGTGCGTCGTCGATATCGTCGAGACCGGCAAGGACAAGCACCAGATCGTCACCTCGTGCAACACGCCCATCCGCGAAGGCATGGCGGTCGGCACCCGCACCAAGCAGGTGCGCGACATGCAGAAGCTCCAGGTCGAGCTGCTGATGGCCGACCATCTTCAGGATTGCGCCACCTGCATCCGCCACGGCGATTGCGAATTGCAGGACCTGGCCCAGTTCGTCGGCCTCCGGGAAAACCGCTTCTTCGATCGCGCCCGCACCGAGGCGCGGCCGATCGACAATTCCTCGCCGGCGATCATCCGCGACATGACGCGCTGCGTGCGCTGCCAGCGTTGCGTCGCCGTCTGCCGCTATTTCCAGGGGGTCGATGCGCTGATGATGTCGGGGACCGGAGTCGACCGGCTGGTCGAACTGGTCGGCGGCGGCGATCAGGCCAATTCGCTCTGCGTTTCCTGCGGCCAATGCGTGCTCGTCTGCCCGACCGGCGCCCTCGGCGAACGCGACGAGATCGACCGCGCGCTCGACTATATCTACGACCCCGAACTGACCACCGTCGTCCAGTTCGCGCCCGCCGTGCGCGTCGCCTTCGGCGAGGAATTCGGCATGCCGGCCGGCACCAATGTGCAGGGCCAGGTCATTGCCGCCTGCCGCAAGATCGGCGTCGACGTCGTGCTCGACACCAATTTCGCCGCCGACGTGGTGATCATGGAGGAAGGCCTCGAACTGCTCGGGCGGCTGAAATCCGGGCAGAAGCCGACCTTCACCTCCTGCTGCCCGGCGTGGGTGAACTTCGCCGAGATCCACTATCCCGAGATCCTGCCGCTGCTGTCGTCCACCAAGTCGCCGCAGCAGGTGCTGTCGACGCTGGCCAAGACCTACCTGCCCGAAAAGATCGGCGTTCCGGCCGAGAAGGTGCGGGTGATCTCGATCATGCCGTGCACCGCCAAGAAGGACGAGGCGGTGCGTCCGCAACTGAGGACGAACGGCATGCAGGAAACCGACGTCGTGCTCACGACGCGCGAATTCGCACGGCTGCTCAGGCGCCAGGGCATCAATCTCAAGGACCTCGCACCGTCCGAATTCGACAACCCCTACATGAGCGAGTTCTCCGGCGCCGGCGCGATCTTCGGCACCACCGGCGGCGTCATGGAAGCGGCGGTGCGCACCATCTATGCGGTCGTCAACGGCAAGGAGCTGGAGAAGATCGAGCTCGACCCAGTTGCGCGGCTTCGATGGCATACGCGAGGCCAAGGTCGATCTCGGCGGGCCGTTCGGCGAGGTCAAGGTCGCCATGGTCCACGGCCTCGGCAACACGCGCGCGCTGGTCGAGAAGGTGCGTAACGGCGAGGCCGACTACGACTTCATCGAGGTCATGGCCTGCCCCGGCGGCTGCGTCGACGGCGGCGGCTCGTTGCGGACCAAGAAGGCCTATCACCCGACCGCCAAGGCCCGGCGGGAAACCATCTACAACGTCGACCGCAAGATGACTGTCCGGCAGTCGCACAACAACGAGCAGGTGAAGACGCTCTACAAGGATTTCCTCGACGCGCCGAATTCCGAAAAGGCCCACCGGCTGCTGCACACCTACTACACCGACCGTCGCCGCGATCTGCAGCACACGGTCAAGGAGGTGTGGGACGACGTCTCGATGAGTACGATGATCTCTGACTAGGCTAGCCTGGCTGGCTTTCCGCTGCCGCCGCCTCGCGCTCGGCGACGGCCTGCTCGATCGCCTCGACCAGCACCTCGGCCGGGTGCGCCCCGGTCACCGCCAGGCGGCGGTCGATGATGAAGCAGGGGACGCCCGACACGCCGACGCGGTAGGCGTTCTCGATCTCGGCGACGACCATGTCGCGGTCCTCGTCGCTGACCAGGCGCCGGGCGACGGCGTGCGCATCCATGCCGACGTCGACCGCCAGCTCGGCGAGCACCGCCGGGTCGCCGACGTCGAGCCCCTCGCTGAAATAGGCGGCGAACAGGCGCTCGACGAGATCGTCCTGAATCCCTCGGCGGCCGCCCAGCGCACCAGCCGGTGCGCGTCGACCGTGCTCGGCGAGCGCGTGATGCGGTCGAAATGGTAGTCGATGCCTTCCTCGCGTCCGCGCTCGGTAAGCTGCCGGTGGCTCTCGTCGAGGGCCTCGCTGCTGCCGAACTTGGCGGTCAGATAGTCCTCGCGCGCCACCCCTTCGGGCGGGATCGTCGGATCGAGACGGAACGGCCGCCAGCGGACGACGACCTGGACGGCCGGCAGCAGGCCGATGGCGCGGGCCAGTCGGCGCTTGCCGAGGTAGCACCACGGGCAGACGACATCGGAAATGACGTCGACGGTGACGGGATCGACAGACATGCCGTCCAGCATAGGGGGCAACGCCGGGATTGCAAAACCCGCTAGCTTCCCGGCTTCCGCCACCACGTCGGCAGGGTGTAGCCGGTGAGCGCCGTCGCCGCCGGGTGGTCGATGGTGGTCCAGTGCGCCACCCACTGGTCGGGCAGGTAGAACAGCGGCACCACGTAGTAGCCGGAGACGAGCACCCGATCGAGCGCGCGCACCGCGGCGACGAAATCCTCGCGCGAGCCCGCCGACAGCATCGCGGCGATCATCGCGTCGATCGCCGGCTGTTTGGCGCCGGCATAGTTGAACGAGCTCGGGCGGTCGGCGGCCTCCTGGCTCCAGCGGCCGAGCTGCTCGTTGCCGGGCGACAGCGAGGCGCCCCACGAGCGGCGCACCATGTCGAAGTCGAACTGCTGCAGGCGCGGCTGGAACTGGGCGTCCTCGACGTTGCGCACCGTCACGGTGACGCCGATGCGCTGCAGCGTTCGCTGATAGGCCAGCGCCAGCTTCTCGTCCTCGTTGTTGACCACCATGATCTCGAAGGCGAGCGGCTGTCCGGTCTTGGTGTTGACGAGCCGGTTGCCCTGCAGCGCGTAGCCGGCGTCCTGGAGCTGGGTGAGGGCGGCGCGCATCAGTGCCCGCCCGCCGTCGGCGCCGCCCGCCGAAACCGGCGTGTAGGTGCCGTTCATCACGTCGTCGTCGACGACCCCGGGGAAGGGCGCCAGCAGCGCCTTCTCCTTGTCGCTGGCCGGCCGGCCGATCGCGGAGAGCTCCGAATCGTTGAAATAGCCGGCCGCCCGCACGAAGGCGCCGTAGTAGAGATTCTTGTTCACCCAGTCGAAATCGAACAGCGTCGCCAGCGCCTTGCGCACGCGCTTGTCGGCGAACACCGGCCGGCGGGTGTTGAAGACGAAGCCGGACATGCCCTTGGGCGTGCCGGTCTTGAACGTCTCCTTGACGACCTTGCCGTCCTTGACCGCCGGGAAGTCGTAGGCGGTGTTCCACTGCGCCGGATCGCCTTCCGGATTGACGTCGTAGAGGCCCTTCTTGAACGCCTCGAACATGGTGCTGGAGTCGCGGTAATACTCGACCCGGACCTCGTCATAGTTGTCCAGGCCGCGCTTGATCGGCAGGTCCTTGCCCCAGTAGTCCGGGTTGCGCTTGTAGACGATGTAGTTGGGCGCACTGACCTCGCTGACGACGTAGGGACCGCTGCCGATCGGCGGCTTCAGCGTCGACTTGTCGAAGGTCTCGGGGTCGATCGCATGCTTGGGCAGGATCGGCATCAGTCCGATGATCAGCGGCAGTTCGCGGTCGTCGGCGCCCTTGAGGTCGAAGCGCACGCCATGTTCGCCGACCCGCTCGACGCCGGAAATCTTGGAATAGTAGGCCTTGAAATTGGGCCGCCCCTTGTCGCGCAGGATCTCCATCGAGAAGATCACGTCGTCGACCGTTACCGGCACGCCGTCGGAGAACTTGGCATCGGGGTTGAGCGTGAATGCCACCCACGAGCGGTCGGGCGGCGTCTCCACCTTCTCGGCGATCAGGCCGTAGAGGGTGAACGGTTCGTCGGCGCTGCGCTCGAGCAGCGACTCGTAGACCAGCTTGCCAAAGGCCGGATCGGCGAGGCCGCGGGCCGAGGTGAAGCCGCCCTGGACGATGAACGGGTTGAGGCTGTCGAAGGTGCCGACAACGCCGTAGGTGACCCTGCCGCCCTTCGGCGCTTCCGGATTGGCATAGGGCAGATGATCGAAATTGGCCGGCAAGGCCGGATCGCCGATCATGGCGATGCCGTGCATGGGCTCGGCCGCGGCCAGTTGCGGCACGAGGCCGAGGCCGAAGGTAAGCGCCAGCGCGGTGGCGATCGGACGGCGGAGGGCGAGGGAAAGGATGGTCGCAGTCATGAGCTATCGGCCCGCGTTGGTCTCGGCAAAAGCGGTGGCGGAATCTGAGGTTCCGATGGAAGGGTAACATATTCGCGGGCGGGCGCAGACGGCCGCCGGGAGCATGCGCCGAACAACCGGTATTCGGCTGGAAATCCGCGCGTGGGCAAGCTATTGATGCGGCCGTCGGGACACTGTCTCGCCTCATTTAGCGGCCATCCAGCGAAAGATTTGGCGCGGGGTGCCGAATGCCCTGCGCCCGAGGAAAAAATCTCAAACGGGGAAACCCCTGATGCTCTATCGGATGATCGATCTCATCAAACCCGCTCGGCCCGCATTGATCGCTGCAGCCCTTCTGACGGGCGCGTCGGTCTCTGCGATGGCCCAGGACGCCCCCCAGGGCGGCGATATCTCGAAGTGGCTCAAGGTGTGCGATCCGAAGAACCCCGCGGTTTGCGCGGTGACCAAGGACTACATCGTCGAAATCGGGTCCGAACGCCCTTGCCACCTTCACCGTGCAGACAACCGCCGACGCCAAGAAGCTCAGCATCGGCGTCACCGTGCCGCCCGGCTTCATCTTCCCGCCGGGGATTCCGATCAGCGTCGACGGCGCCAAGAAGGCGACCGCGAAATATGTGCTGTGCTGGCCGGACGGGCCGAAGAGCACGCGCGTGATGTGCATCGCCCAGGCGCAGGTCGCCGACGATTTCGTCACCTCCCTGAAGAAGGGCGGCACCCTGGAGATGCAGCTCACCACCGGCGACGCCAAGACCGTGCCGATCGATTTCTCGCTGAGCGGATTCACCGCCGTCTTCGACGGGCCGGACATGGGTGAGGCGGCGCTCACCAAGCAGCGCGAAGCCAACGCCAAGATGTTCCAGGAGAAGGCCCAGCAGCGCGGCCAGCAGCTGATCGAAGAGCAGCGCAAGGCCAAGGCCGGCGGCGGCTAGACCGCGCGTCCTGTCGGAAACCGAAGGCGCGGGCGTCTCGGCCCCGCGCCTTTTTGATTCGGCCAATCAGGGGCGGGCGACGGTGACCGTGGCACCCATGCCCGTTCGCAGGCGGGATTCACGCCTGCCGGCCGGACGCCCCGGTTCAGTGCAGGGCGCTGCGCTCGCGGGCGATGAAGACGTCGCCGTCGCGCTTGCTGAAGAACTCGCTGATCTGCGGATGGCGCAGCGGTTCTTCCGAATCGTCGGGCAGCAGGTTCTGCTCCGAAACGTAGGCGATGTATTCGTTATCCGCGTTTTCGGCGAACAGATGATAGTAGGGCTGATCCTTGGCCGGGCGCACGTCCTCGGGGATCGCCAGCCACCAGTCTTCCGTGTTGTCGAAGACCGGGTCGACGTCGAAGACGACCCCGCGGAAGGGGAAGATGCGGTGCCGTACAACCTGTCCGATGGCGAACTTGGCGGAGCGCATCCGGTTCATGGTCTCTCACTCCAGGCGACTTGACCCTCCCGCCGCAAGACACACCGCGCGGGTCATCTTGTCAAATCGCGCCGGGCCTGCCGTCCTGCCACAATTGACCGGTTTTGCCGAAACCGATAGGCAGCCGCAGACGGCGACGGCGGGGCAGGGCCGCGTCGGCAGCGTTTTGCCACAGGGAGCACGCCTTCGCCGCGCCGATCATGAGCGAAATCCTCCGGCTCATCCTTCCGTTCTTCGGCGTGCTGTTCCTCGGCTATGGCGCGGCGCGGCTGCGCCGGGTGAGCGAGGACGGCCTCGCCGGGCTGACCTTCTTCGTCACCTATCTGGCCATGCCGGCCCTGTTCTTCCGCCTGGTCGCCGAGACGCCGCTGGCCCACAGCGCCGGCCTGACCTTCGTCCTGACGACGACCTTTGCCACCTATTGCGTCTTCGCCATCGCCTTTTCGGTGGGCGCGCTGACCAATGGCGGCCAGATCACCCAGGCCACCATCCAGGGGCTGGTCGGCTCCTATTCCAATATCGCGATGCTGGCGCCGGCGCTGGTGCTGTCCGCATTCGGGGTGGCGGCGGCGCTGCCGATGGCGCTGATCTTCAGCTTCGACAACGCGCTGGTCGTCGCCACGGTGCCCCTGATGATGACGCTCGGCGGCACCATGCGCGTCGATCCGGCGGAACTGGCGCAGAAGATCGTCCGCCAGGCGCTGCTCAACCCGCTGGTCGTGGCCACCGTCCTCGGGCTGATCTTCGCGCTCACCGGTTTCAAGATGCCGGCGGCGGTCGATTCGCTGCTGTCGCTGCTCGGCGGCGCCGCGGCTCCCGCGGCCCTGTTCGCCGTCGGCGTCGGCCTCCACGGCCGCTCGATCGACAAGGTGCCGCCGGAACTGCCGGCACTCATCGGCATCAAGCTCCTCGTCCACCCGCTGATCGTCTATCTGCTGCTGAGCTGGGTCGGCAATTTCGACCCGGTCTGGGTGCATGCGGCGGTGCTGATGGCGGCGCTGCCGCCGGCGACCGGCGTCATCGCCTATGCCCGCGACTACAAGTCCTACCGCGAATGGGCCTCGGTCGGCGTCCTGCTCGGCACGGTGATCTCCATCGCCACGCTGACCGTGGTGGTGATCCTGCTGGTCCGCGACGTCATTCCGGCCGACCCGTTCCACTAGGGCCGAGGGCGACGCCCTGGCGCATGGCCAGCCGCCGCAACGGCGGCACCCGGTCGAGCAGGAAGAGGCCGGCGCCGCGCAGCAGCCTGAACCGGCAGGTAGCCGGAAAGCAGCGTCCGGTTCAGCGCATCGACGGCGGCGGTGCGGGTGAACACGTCGCCGCGGCGGGCGCGGTCGTAGGCGGCCAGCACGGCACCGGCACCGGGATCGTCGCGGCCGGCCGGCGAGGCCGTCGGCCAGCGCCGTCACGTCGCGATAGCCGAGATTGAGGCCCTGCGCGCCGATCGGCGGGAAGAGATGGGCGGCCTCGCCGGCGAGCGCCACGCGGTTGGCGGCGAAACGGCGGGCATTCATGCCGGAGAGCGGAAACATCTGGCGCTGGCCGTCGATGGCGATGGCGCCGAGCACCGACTGCGACCGCGCCTCGATTTCGGCGGCGAGGGCCTCCTCGCCGAGCCCCAGGCGTCGCTCGGTCTCGGCGGGGCGGTCGACCCACACCAGGCTCGAGCGCTTGCCCGGCAGCGGCACCAGGGTGAACGGCCCCGCCTCGGTGTGGAACTCGGTCGAGGTGTCATGGTGCGGGATGGCGTGACGCAGATTGCAGACCAGCGCCGACTGGTCGTAGCGCCAGCTTTCGGTGGCGATGCCGACGCCGTCGCGCACCTTCGAGCGGCGTCCGTCGGCGGCGACCACCAGCGGCGCGGCCAGCGTCTCGCCGGTCGACAGCGTCAGCGCGACCGCGCTCTCGCCCGGCGTCACGGCCGCGACCAGGGCCTCGCGCCGGTCGATCGGCCGGCCGGCGACGGCGGCTTCCAGCGCGGCGACGAGCGCGGCGTTGGGGATGTTGTAGCCGAAGGCGTCGAGGCCGATCTCGCCGGCATCGAAGGCGACCTCGGGGGCGCGGATGAGGCGGGTCGTGCCGTCGACGATGCGCATGGTGCGCAGTGGCGCCGATTCGCCGACGATGCCGCCCCATACCCCGACGCGCTCGAGCAGCGCCACCGAGCCGGCGAGCAGCGCCGAGGTGCGCGCGTCGGCCGGCGGCCGGGCAGGGGCGACCAGCGTGATGGCGTAGCCGGCGTCGCTGAGGGCAAGGGCGGCGGCCAGGCCGACCGGCCCCGCGCCGACGATGACGATGGCAGGCTGTTTGCCGGTTTCCGCTGCGCTCATGCCCTCGGTGTATCAGCCGAGGGTACCGGCGGTCGAGACAGCGATGCGTTGCGCAGCGCACCGGCCAGCCACGAGCCGGCAAGCATGGCGCCGACGAAGAGGCCGGCGCCGACCGGCGTCAGGCCGAGATTGGCGATGGCCGGACCGGGGCAGAGGCCCGCGGCCCCCCAGCCGATGCCGAAGAGCACCGAGCCGGCGACCAGCGGCAGGTCGATCCTGGCCTTGTCCGGATGGGCGAAGGCGGCCGCGGCGAGCGGCCTGCGGACGAGGCGGTGCAGGCGGAAGCCGAGGAAGAAGACGAGCACGCCGCCGCCCATGACGAAGGCGAGGCTGGGGTCCCAGCCGCCGGAGGGGATGGCGGCGACGTCGAGGAAGTCCTGCACCTTGGCCGGATCGATCATGCGGGCGAGCGCCAGCCCGGCGCCAAAGACGACGCCGCTGGCGAGCGCCGCGGCGAGAGCGAGCGGGGTGCGGTTCATCCGACCACGTGCCTCACGATGAAGACGGTGACGACGGCGCTGGCCATGAAGGTGCCGACCGCGACGAAGGAGCGCGGCGACAGGCGCGACAGGCCGCAGATGCCATGACCGGAGGTGCAGCCATTCGCCAGCCGCGTGCCGATGCCGACCAGCAGGCCGGCGCTGACCAGCCCGAGCGGCCCGAGGCCGATCGCCGGCAGCGCCGCCGGGATCTCGGCGAACAGGCGCGGTCCGGCGAGGAAGCCCAGCCACGCGCCTACCGGCAGTCCGACGAGGAAGAGCAGCCGCCACAGGCTGTCGCCGGCGCGTGCCGGCAGCGTGTTGCCCGCAATGGTGGAAATCCCCGCCAGCCGGCCGTTGACCAGCCAGAGCAGCGTGGCCGCCAGCCCGATGAGGACGCCGCCGAGGCTGGCGGTGAGTGGGGCGAAATGATCCATCGCACTGAATCCCCGGATGAATTGCGATGGAACGTAGGCGTCGCCCCGGGCATCAACAAGAAAACCAAACCCAAGTTTTGCCCGCCGCGAGGCAAGCCTTGCCACGGGACGGGGGATCGGCCAAGCATGGCGTCTTCGTCCGGTTCGCCGGACATGGAACGTGGCGACGCATGACGAAATATCTCGGCGTCTGGGCGGTGCATCTGCTCACGGCAAGTGGAGCCGCCTTTGCGCTGGTGGCGGCGATCGCCGCTGCCGACCATTCCTGGCAGATGGTCTTCCTGTTCCTCGGGCTGGCGATGATCGTCGACGGCGTCGACGGTCCGATCGCCCGCAAGCTCAGCGCCAAGGAACGGCTGCCGTGGTTCGACGGTGCGACGCTCGACCTGGTGGTCGATTTCACCACCTATGTCCTGGTTCCGGCGCTGGTGCTGGCGCTGAGCGGCCTGCTCGCCCCGCCGTTTGCCGTTGGCGCCGCCATCGTCGTGGCGGTGGTCGGCGCGCTCTATTTCGCCGACAAGCGCATGAAGACGGCGGAACAGGCCTTCCGCGGCTTTCCGGCGGTGTGGAACGCCGTGATCTTCCAGCTCATGGTCTACAAGTTCCCCGAGACCGTGACGCTGGTCATCATCGCGGTCTTCGCCGTGCTCACCTTCCTGCCGGTGGAGTTCGTCCATCCCATGCGGGTGACGCGCCTGAGGCCGGTGACCTTCGTCATGGCGGTCGCCTGGGGGCTGACCGCTTTCGCCGCGCTGCTCGAGAACCTCAATCCCGACCCGGTGGTGCTCATCCTCTTCTCCATCGTCAATCTCTACTTCGCCGTCATCGGCGTCTTCCTCCAGGTGACGCGCCCCAAGGCGACGGCCGGCTAGGATCCTGCGATGTCCATCCTCCAGTGGATCGCCGATCCCGCGATCCTCGCCAGCTTCGTGACGCTCACCGTCATGGAGATCGTGCTCGGCATCGACAACATCATCTTCATCTCGGTGATCGTCGGCCGCCTGCCGCCCGAGCAGTCCAAGCACGCCCGCCAGCTCGGTCTGGCGCTGGCGCTGGTCTTCCGCATCGCGCTGCTCAGCATCCTGTTCTGGCTGATCCACCTGACCCAGCCGCTGTTCGAGATCGCCGGCCACCCCTTCTCGTGGCGCGACCTCGTGCTGCTCGCCGGCGGCTTCTTCCTGCTGGTCAAGGCGACCAGCGAGATCCACAAGGACGTCGAGGCGGCGGGCGAGGAGGGTGTCGAAGCCCAGGCCGGCGCCAGCTTCGGCATGATCGTTTCGCAGATCATCCTCATCGACATCGTCTTCTCGGTGGATTCGATCGTCACCGCCATCGGCATGGCCGAGCACATCGGCGTCATGATCGCCGCGGTGATCGTCGCCGTCGCCGTCATGTACGCGGCCTCGGGCACCATTTCCCGCTTCATCGCGCGCCATCCGACGACGCGCATGCTGGCGCTCGCCTTCCTGCTGATGATCGGCTTCGCGCTGGTCGCCGACGGCATCGGCTTCCACATTCCGCGCGCCTATCTCTACACCGCCATGGCCTTCTCGGCGGCGGTCGAGGCGCTCAACGTCATCGCCCGCAAGAACCGGCGGAAGAACACCCCGTGACCGCGTCGCACAGCCCGCCGGCGGTCGCGTCGCGCGGCTGGTTCACGCCGCCGCGCCTGATCATGGCGGTGTTCTTCGTCCAGGCCGCGGCGTTGACCAACTGGTTCCCGCGCATCCCCGACGTCCAGCAGCGCATCGGCCTCACTCCCGGCGAACTGTCGATCTGCCTGCTCGGCATGTCGCTCGGCACGTTCGTCATGACCATCTTCAACGGCCCGCTGATCGCGCGCTATTCGGCGCGCACCATGATGGCCATCGGCATGTGCGCCTTCTACGCTGCGCTGCTCCTGCCGGGCCTGGCGTGGAGCGGCCCGTCGCTGTTCGTGCTGCTGTTGATCATGGGCGTCAGCTACGTGATCGTCGACGTCGCCATGAACGTCGAGGCCGCCCGCATCCAGGATGCCGTCGGCCGCCGCATCTTGAGCACCTGTCACGGCTTCTGGAGCGTCGGCGCGGTCCTCGGCTCGGTCATGGGGGCGCAGTTCGCCGAAGCCGGGGTGCCGACCTGGCTGCATCTGCTCATCACCGGCGCTGTGGCGCTGCCGTTCGGCCTGTCGGCGGTGCGCGCCCTGCCGGTGCTTGCCCGCGAGCAGGCGCCGGCCACCGGCCGCCGGCCGCGCATCGCCCTACCCACCCTGGCGCTCGCCGGGGTGTGCATCTACGTCTTCGGCGCGGTGCTCGCCGAACTGAGCGCGCGCAACTGGGGGGCGGCCTTCCTGCGCGACGCGCTCGGTACCTCGGCCGCGGCGACCGGCTGGGGCCTCGGCGCCTTCTCGCTGACCATGGCGCTCGGGCGGCTTGCCGGCGACCGGCTGGCCGACCGCCTGGGGCCGGTGGCGCTCGGCCGCTTCTGTGCGTTCATCGGCGTGGCGGGCATGGCGGCGCTGGTGCTCGCCAACGGCCTGCCGATGGCACTGGTCGGCTTCGCCGCCATCGGCTTCGGCGTCTCCGTCGGCTTTCCGCTGGCCGTCACCGCCGCCGCCGCGCATCCCGGGCGGCCGGCCGCCATCAACGTCGCCTCGGTGGCGCTGATCGCCTACAGCGGATCGCTGGTCGGCCCGCCGCTCGTCGGCTTCATCGCCGATGGCGCCGGCCTGCGCATCGGCCTGGCAGCGCTGCTGCCGCTGATGGTGTTGAGCGCGCTGTTCGCCGGTTCGCTCGGGCCGCCGAAAGCAACCGCCGGCAAGGCCGGCTAGGTCTGGGTCCTCAGCCGAACGATGCGACCGATCCGGTCTCCTCGTCGATCACGCAGGTATAGCGGCGTGTCGTCTGATCGCCGTTGACGAAGACGGCGAACGTCGTGAAGCCCGGCCCGCCATTGCCATTGGGGGCGACGTTGACGTTTTCGGCGCTGACGCCGAGGCTGCTGACGGCATAGGCGCTGCAACTGGCGCTCCCGTCCGGGCCGTTGGCGGAGTTGGCGAGACTGCCGCTGGTGCCGGCGATGAGCAGTGCCAGGCCGGTCAAGATCCTGTTCATTGGCGATCCTCGTGGTTGACGTCGTTCGGTTTGCCGCGCGTCGGCGATGTCATGCGCATCGGCCCGTCACCTGCCGGGAGTGGACGCTCAGTCCTCCTGCCCGTCGGCACCCGGCATCTGCATGACACCGGGCTGCAGACTGCAATCCGACTGGTAGGTGAACACGAGCCTGTCGTTGCGGATTTCCCCGGTCGACATGCACTGGCTGAAGACGACCCGGTGTCCTCTCAGCGTCACGGTCAACTGGTCGCGCGAGACCGGCCCTTCGACCCGATAGGTCGTCGGGGCGCAGCCGGCCGAGAAGACGCGCGCCGTTCCCCGATAGATGCTCCCCTGTTTGGTTCCGTCGAACAGCAGCGTGCCGGGCGCGATGCCGACCCCGGCCAGGGAGGATCGCGGCTCTTCGTAGTAGAACGTCCGCTGGTTGCCGTTGGCCACCAGCCGCATCAGCGATCCGTTGTGATCCCAGCAGGAATCGGCGAAGGCGACCTGGGTCGAGGCGATCACCGTGCCGAGCGCCAGCAGAAGGAATGCGGCCTTGCCAAACATCGTATCGTCTCCCTTGGCTTGCATTTCGCTCGCCCGTCCCGAGGTCGCGATGGTTCTTGAGCCCGCACGAAACGGATGCCCGCAACGCCGACAAGACGGCGCCGGCCATTCCGTTTCTTCTGCCGATGCACAGAATGTATTCTCGGGGCAGAAAAATATCTGCGGCAGACAATTGCCGTCATCAATCTTGCACAATTTTCAATTGTGACGATAGCAATATTATCAGTTGCCCGCCGAAGCATTGTGAAATTCCAATCGCCAAATAGATCGAATACCCCGCGAAGGGGCTCCCCGGGATCGAGAAACGTTCGCTGATAATCTGGCTTCGCAGCTTTCCTTGGATCATTTTTTCTGGCTCAAGATTCACTCAGAAGGCGCACGGGCGACCGCCGGCGCCCCCGATCCAAACGTTTGCCGGCTCTCGTCGCTGGCGGTAGGAAGAGCCCGCGCACACTCCCGGCAGGACGAGGCGCCGAATTGTTCCAAGGCGAAGGGCCGTGGCGGCCGTTCGCGGATGCCTCACGTGACGAAGGAAGCCAGCAATGCCCAAGGCGATCAGGATCAGCGAACTCGGCGGCCCGGAGGTCATGCAGTGGGTCGACGTTCCGATGCCCGAGCCCGCCGCCGGCCAGATCCGGGTGCGCCACACCGCCATCGGCGTGAATTTCGTCGACGTCTACAATCGCGCGGGCGTCTACAAGGGCACGCCGCTTCCCTATACGCCGGGCGCCGAAGGGGCGGGCGTCGTCGACAAGCTGGGCGAGGGGGTGAGCGGGCTCGCGCTCGGCGACCGCGTCGTCTACCAGAACGCCAGCACCGGCTCCTACGCCGAGTACTGCCTGATTCCCGCCGATCGCGTCGCCCGGCTGCCCGCTGGGGTCGATGATCGCACGGCCGCGGCCGCCTTCCTCAAGGGGGTGACAGTCGAATACCTGGTGCTGCGCACCTTCAAGGTCCGCCCCGGCCACACCGTCCTCTTTCATGCCGCCGCCGGCGGGGTCGGCTCGATTGCCGGCCAGTGGCTGAAGGCGCTGGGCGCCACCACCATCGGCACCGTCGGTTCGGCGGAGAAGGCGGAACGCGCCCGCGCCCACGGCTACGACCACGTCATCGACTACACCAGGGAGGATTTCGTCGCGCGGGTGATGGCGATCACCGGCGGCGAGAAATGCGACGTGGTCTACGATTCTGTCGGCAACGACACCTTCCCCGGCTCGCTCGACTGCCTGAAGCCGATGGGCATGTGGGTTTCCTTCGGCCAGTCCTCGGGGCTGGTGCCGGCCTTCCCGGTGAGCCTGCTCCAGCAGAAGGGCTCGCTGTTCGCTACACGGCCGACCACGGCGCACTATTTTGCCAGGAGCGCGGACCTGCAGACGGCTGCCGCCAACCTGTTCGCAGTGCTCCAGGACGGCACCGTAACGGTCGAAATCGGCCAGACGTTCCCGCTCAAGGATGCGGCCGAAGCCCACCGGGCGCTGGAAGCCCGCCGGACGTTCGGCGCCACGGTGCTGGTGCCCTGATTGCCACAATGCCCGAAATCGAGGCACCCTGATGAAATTAGGGGTTTGATCGAGAATTGGGCATAATTCATTGTCGAGACTTGGGCTCTTGCAAGGAAACCGGCAGAGTCGAAGGGCGGGGCGGCGAAATGGCCGGGTTCGGCCGTAGTGTGTTTGCGTAGGACGGGTGTCGCGATGGGGCGCCTTACGACTCATGTGCTGGATACGGCGGCGGGCGCTCCGGCGGAGGGGCTCGCCATCGAGCTCTTTCGTCTGGACGACGGCGAAACGCGCCTGGTGACGACCCGCACCAACGCCGACGGGCGCGTCGACCGGCCGCTGCTCGAAGGCGACGCGATGGCCGCGGGCGTGTACGAGCTGCGCTTCCACGCCGGCGAATACCTTCGCCAGCGCCATCACCTGCCGGAGCCGGCCTTCCTCGACGTGGTGCCGATCCGCTTCGGCATCGCCGCGCCCGGCGCCGCACTACCACGTGCCGCTGCTGCTCTCGCCGTACGGCTATTCCACCTATCGGGGAAGCTGATGCGCCCGACGATCCGCTTCATCCGCAAGAGCCGTCTGGTCGAACTGGTCGACGTCGACCCGACGACGACGCTGCTCGACTATCTGCGCGAGAACGAGCACGCCACCGGCACCAAGGAGGGCTGCGGCGAGGGCGACTGCGGCGCCTGCACGGTCGCCATCGGCTGCATGCGCGACGGCCGGCTGGTCTACGAGCCGGTCAATGCCTGCATCCAGCTTCTCGGCCAGGTCGATGGCTGCGAGGTGGTCACCGTCGAGGACCTGGCGGCGGCCGACGGCACGCTGCATCCGATCCAGCGCGAGATGGTCGAGCGCCACGCCTCGCAATGCGGCTTCTGCACGCCGGGCTTCGTCATGGCGCTGTTCGCCATGTACCAGTCGACCGACCGGGAAGTGACGCGCGAGCAGGTCAACGACTGGATCGCCGGCAACCTCTGCCGCTGCACCGGCTACCGGCCGATCGTCGATGCCGCCGTCGCCGCCTGCGCCCGCGGCCGCCACGACCGCTTCATCACCGGCCGCGGCGACATGAGCGGCGTGCTCACCTTCCTCGCCGACAACGAAGACGTCTTCGTCGGCGACGAGGATCGCTTCTTCGCCGCGCCGACCACCCTCGACGGGCTCGCCGACCTCTACGAGCGCCATCCCGACGCCACCATCGTTGCCGGCGGCACCGACGTCGGCCTGTGGATCACCAAGCAGCTGCGCGACCTGCCCAAGATCATCCACGTCGGCAAGGTGCTCGGACCTCGACCTGATCGACGACAACGGCCACGAGTTGATCATCGGCGCCGGCGCCACCTACGCCCAGGCCGAGCCCTATCTGGCCGCGCTCGACCCGGATATCGGCGAGCTGCTGCGCCGGCTGGGCTCCAAGCAGGTGCGTGCCCGCGGCACCGTCGGCGGCAACGTCGCCAACGGCTCGCCGATCGGCGACACCCCGCCCATCCTGATCGCCCTCGACGCGACGCTGTCGCTGCGTCGCGGGCCGCCAGGTGCGCTCGATGGCGATCGAGGAATTCTACATCTCCTACGGCAAGCAGGCGCGCCAGCGCGGCGAGCTGCTGACGGCGATATCGGTGCCGCACCTCGACCGCCGGACACGTTTTCCGCTGCTACAAGGTGACCAAGCGCTTCGATCAGGACATCTCCTCGGTGATGGGCGCCTTCCGCTTCACCCTCGACGACGACGGCAAGGTGGTCGATGCGCGGCTCGCCTACGGCGGCATGGCCGAGACGCCGCGCCGGGCGCACGGCGCCGAAATCGCGCTCATCGGCCATTCGGTCCGCGATGCGCGCGTGTGGAGCCAGGCGTTCGCCGCGCTGCGCGAGGACTTTCACCCGATCGACGATCATCGCGCTTCCGCCCGCTACCGCGTCGAGACCGCCCACGCGCTGCTCGGCAAGGCGCTGATCGAAGCCTCGGGAACGGCCAGCACACGCACCCGCGTCGTCGGGCATCGCGAGAAGGAAATCCATGGCGCCGACTGACGACACCACGGCAGGCATCGACGTCGCCGCGCCGGTGCGCGCCGCGACGCCGCCCAAGCGCGAGGAACAGCTGGCGGTCGTCCGCCAGCCGATCGCGCACGACAGCGCCGTCAAGCATGTCACCGGAGCGGCGCTCTACATCGACGACGTGCCCCTGCCGGCCGCCACGCTGCATCTGGCGCCGGGCTACGCGCCCATCGCCGCCGGCCGCGTCATCTCGCTCGACCTGGAGCCGGTGCGCGCCGCGCCCGGCGTCGTCGCCGTGCTCACCGCCGAAGACATCCCCGGCAGGAACGACATCAGCCCCAAGGAGATCGGCGACGACGCGCTGATCGCCGAGAGCCAGATCATGTTCTACGGCCAGGTGCTGTTCGTCGTCGTTGCCGAGACCCGCGGCGAGGCCCGGCGGGCGACGCGGCTGGCGCGCATCGCCACCGCCCCCGCCATGCCGGCGATCGACGTCGACGACGCCATCGTCGCCGGCACCACCGTGCTCGCCGACTACAAGTTCGAGCGCGGCGAGACCAGCGACGAACTGGAACGCTCGCCGCAAGCGGCTGACCGGCGAGTTCCGCGTCGGCGGCCAGGAGCACTTCTACCTCGAAGGCCAGGTGGCCTTCGCCATGCCCGGCGAAGACGGCGACATGCTCGTCCATTCCTCGACCCAGCACCCGACCGAGGTGCAGCACGTCGTCGCCCACCTGCTCGGCCTGCACGACAACGCCGTCACCGTCGAGGTGCGGCGCATGGGCGGCGGCTTCGGCGGCAAGGAGAGCCAGGCGACGCAATGGGCGGCGCTGGCGGCGCTGGCCGCCTGGAAGACCGGCCGGCCGTGCAAGATGCGGCTCGACCGCGACGACGACATGACGATGACCGGCAAGCGCCACGATTTTCGCGTCGACTACGCCGCCGGCTTCGCCCGCGAGGGCGGCCTGCGCGCCGTCGACGTGACGCTGTCGGCGCGCTGCGGCTATTCCGAGGACCTGTCGCTCGGCGTCGTCGACCGCACCATGTTCCACGCCGACAACGCCTACTACTACCCGGCGTGCCGCATCGTCACCCGGCGCATGCGCACCAACACGGTTTCCAACACCGCCTTCCGCGGCTTCGGCGGGCCGCAGGGCATGCTCTTCGCCGAGCGCATGATGGACCACATCGCCTTCGTCACCGGGCGCGACCCGCTCGACGTGCGCAAGGCCAACTTCTACGGCGGCGTCGGCCGCGACCGCACGCCCTACGGCATGCGCGTCGAGGACAACATCCTGCGCGAATTGACCGCCGAGCTCGAGCGCACCAGCGACTACCGCGAACGGCGCAAGGCGCTCGCCGAGTTCAACGCCACCAGCCCGGTGCTCAAGAAGGGCATTGCGCTGACGCCGGTGAAGTTCGGCATCTCCTTCACCCTCATCCACCTCAACCAGGCCGGCGCGCTGGTCCACCTCTACCGCGACGGCTCCATCGCCCTCAATCACGGCGGCACCGAGATGGGGCAGGGCCTGTTCATCAAGGTGGCGCAGGTGGTCGCCGAGGAATTCGGCGTCGGCGTCGACAAGGTCAAGATCACCGCCACCTCGACCGCCAAGGTGCCCAATACCTCGCCGACGGCGGCCTCGTCCGGCACCGACCTCAACGCCCAGGCGGCGCTGGCCGCCTGCCGCGAGATCAAGGAGCGCCTTTACGATTTCATCGCCGAGAAGTGGAACGTCGACCGCGCCCGCGTCGAGTTCCGCGACGGCGAGGTGCTGGTCGGCAACCGCACCATGCCGCTGTCCGAGCTGGCCGACCGCCGCTTACGCAGTCGCGCGTCCACCTGTCGTCGGCCGGCTTCTACAAGACGCCGCAGATCCACTGGGACCGCGAGAAGGCGTCCGGCCGGCCGTTCTACTATTTCGCCTATGGCGCCGCCTGCTCGGAGGTGACGGTCGACACCATGACCGGCGAGATGCGCGTCGACCGCGTCGACATCCTGCACGACGTCGGCAAGTCGCTCAATCCGGCGATCGACATCGGCCAGATCGAGGGCGGCTTCGTGCAGGGCATGGGCTGGCTGACGACCGAGGAGCTGGTCTGGGATTCGGCCGGCACGCCTGCCGACCCATGCGCCCTCGACCTACAAGATCCCGACCGCCTCCGACGTGCCGGCCGATTTCCGCGTCGCGCTCTTCGAGTCGGGCGGCAACCGCGAGGATTCCATCTTCCGCTCCAAGGCGGTCGGCGAGCCGCCGCTGATGCTGGCGATCTCGGTGTTCTCGGCGATCACCGACGCCATCCTCAGCCTCAAGCCGGCGGTCTTCCCGCATCTCGACGCGCCGGCGACGCCGGAGGCGATCATGCGCGCCATCCGCGCCACCGGCGGAGCCGACGCATGACGCCGGTCTGGCCGCGCGTCCTGGCGGGGCTCGACCGCCACGGCCGCGTCGCCATGGTGACGGTCGCCGCCACCCGCGGCTCGGCGCCGCGCGAGGCCGGCGCCCGCCTGATCGTCCATCCCGACGGCGGCTTCACCGGCACGATCGGCGGCGGCACGCTGGAATGGCGCGCCATCGCCGTGGCACAGGCGGCGCTCGAGCAACCCGCAGGCGCCGAAGGCGGAGGTGCGCCGCTATCGCGCTCGGCCCCGAGCTCGGCCAGTGCTGCGGCGGCAGCGTCGATCTGGTCGTCGAGGTCATCGCCGCCGACCGCCGCGACGACGGTCGCCGACCTCGCCGACCGCGAGGCGGCCGGCCGGCTGGTCACCCGCGGCACCATCGCCGCGGCGGGCATCGAGCGCGAGATCGTCACCGGCGACGCGATGCTGCCGGGCAGCGCCACGCTCGCCGCCGATGTCGTCACCGAGGCCTTCGGCGACGACCGCCGGCCGCTTGTCCTCTTCGGCGCCGGCCATGTCGGCCGGGCGCTGGTGCTGGCGCTGGCGCCGCTGCCGTTTGCGGTGACCTGGGTCGATCCGCGCCCGGACGCCTTTCCCGCCTACGTCCCGGCCAACGTCGCGCTGCGCCGCCTCGGCGAGCCGGAAGCCGCGCTCGCCGACAGGCCGGCCGGCACCTTCGTGCTGGTGATGACCCACAGCCACCAGCTCGACCTCGCGCTCGTCCATGCGGCGCTCGCCGACGACCGTTTCGCCTATGTCGGGCTGATCGGCTCGCGGACCAAGCGGGCGCGCTTCGAGAAGCGGCTGGCGGAGGCCGGCGTGGCCGCCGGCGCGCATCGCCGACTCGTCTGCCCGATCGGCGTCGGCGGCATCCGTTCCAAGGCGCCGGCGGTGATCGCCGCGGCGACGGCCGCCGAACTGCTCGTCCGCGACGAGGCGCTGCGCGCGGCGGCTGGCGCCCGCGCACAACGAAAGCGGGAGGCTGCGGCAGGCTTGATGGAGACGGGGGCAGGGGTGGTGGAGACCAGGACGAACTTCCGCCGGCCGGCGGGCCAGCCGACGCTCGAGGTGATCGGCATCACCAAGGATTTCGGCACGCTGCGGGCCAACGACAGCGTCAACTTCGCCATCATGCCGGGCGAGATCCATGCGCTGCTCGGCGAGAACGGCGCCGGCAAGTCGACGCTGGTCAAGATCATCTACGGCGCGCTGCAGCCGACCGCCGGCGAGATCCGCTGGAAGGGCAAGCCGGTCGCCATTGCCAACCCGGCCGCCGCGCGCCGGCTCGGCATCGGCATGGTGTTCCAGCATTTCTCGCTGTTCGAGGCGCTGACGGTCGCCGAGAACATCGCGCTCGCCCTGCCCAAGGACGATGCGCCGCGGCCTCGCAAGGCACGGTCGAGCAGGTGTCGGCCGACTACGGCCTGCCGCTGCGCCCGACGCGCATCGTCGCCGACCTCTCGGTCGGCGAGCGCCAGCGCATCGAGATCGTCCGCTGCCTGCTGCAGTAGCCGCAGCTGCTGATCATGGACGAGCCGACCTCGGTGCTGACGCCGCAGGAGGCCGACCACCTGTTCGTCACGCTGCAGCGGCTCGCCGGCGAGGGCTGCGCCGTGCTCTACATCAGCCACCGGCTGGAAGAGGTGCAGCGCATCTGCCACCACGCCACGATCATGCGGCGTGGCAAGGTGGTCGCCGAGACCGACCCGGCAAAGGAGACCGCCGGCACGCTGGCCCGCGCTGATGGTCGGCGCCGAGGTGCTCGAGATCGCCCGCGAGCCGGGCGTCGATCGGCACGGTGCGCCTGTCGGTCGACGCGCTCGACCTGCCCTCGGACGATCCCTTCGGCGTGTCGCTCAAGGACATCAGCCTCGACGTCCGCGGCGGCGAGGTGGTCGCCATCGCCGGCGTCGCCGGCAACGGCCAGAGCGAACTGTTCGGCGCCCTTTCGGGCGAAACGCGCCTGGCAGACAACGACGCCATCGCCATCGACGGCAGGCCGTGCGGGCTCCTCGGCATCACCGGCCGGCGCAACCTCGGTGCCGCCTTCGTGCCGGAGGAGCGCCTCGGCCATGCCGCCGTGCCCGGCCTCAAGCTCACCGACAACGTCATCCTCACCCGCCACCGCACCGGCGACGAGCTGGTGGTGACCGGCGTCGTGCGCCCGCAGAGGGCGCTGAAGATCCTCGATTCGGTGACCGAGCGACTACGACGTCCGCAAGGGCACGCCGGACCCGGAAGCGCGCTCGCTGTCCGGCGGCAACCTGCAGAAATTCGTCGTCGGCCGCGAGATCGACCGGCAGCCGGGCGTGCTGGTCGTCTCGCAGCCGACCTGGGGCGTCGATGCCGGCGCCGCCGCCGCTCATCCGTCAGGCGCTGATCGATCTCGCGCGCGCCGGCTCGGCCGTGCTGGTCATCAGCCAGGACCTCGACGAGATCTTCGAGATCGCCGACCGCATCGCGGTCATCTCGCGCGGCCACCTGTCGCCGGCCGTGCCCGCCGCCGGGGTAACGCGCGAGTCGATCGGCCTGCTGATGGGCGGCATCGGCGAAGGCAAGAAGGCCGACGAGGCGGAGACGACCCATGCAGCTTAGGCTCGAGCGGCGGCCGCAGCAGAGCCGCGCGATGACGTTCCTGTCGCCGGTGCTCGCGATCGTGCTGTCGGTGGTCACCTTCTTCATCATCTTCGCGCTGATGAGCATCGACCCGCTGAAGGCGCTCTATCTCTATTTCATCGATCCGCTCACCGCCGCCTGGTCGGTGGAGGACCTGATCGTCAAGGCGGCGCCGATCATCCTGATCGCCGTCGGCCTGTCGTTCTGCTACCAGTCGAACGTCTGGAACATCGGCGCCGAGGGGCAATCGCCGTCGGCGCCATCTTCGGCTCGATCATCCCGGTCTATTTCCCGCACTGGGGCGGCATCTTGCCGCTCGTCCTGATGCTGCTGATGGGCATCCTCGGCGGCATGGCCTACGCCGCCATCCCGGCCTTGCTGAAGAACCGCTTCAACGCCAACGAGACGCTGACCACGCTGATGCTGGTCTACGTCGCCAACCTGATGGTCGATTATCTGGCGCGCACGCCGTGGCGCGACCCGGCGGGCCACAACTTCCCCAACAGCCATCCCTTCATCGACGGACAGATGCTGCCGGTCATCTTCGGCGACAGCGTCCGCGTCAACATCGTCTTCGTGCTGGTCGCCGTCGGTGTCGCCTGGTTCCTCACCGAGCGCACGATGACCGGCTTCCAGATCCGCGTCCTCGGCCAGTCGCCGCGCGCCGGCGCCTTCGGCGGCTTCGACCGCAAGCGCATGGTCATGCTGACCATGCTGATCTCCGGCGGCCTGGCGGGGCTGGCCGGCATCTGCGAGGTGGCCGGCCCCATCGGCCAGTTCCGCACGACCATCTCGCCGGGCTACGGCTTCACCGCGATCATCGTCGCCTTCCTCGGCCGCCTGCACCCGGTCGGCATCCTTTTTGCCGGCCTGCTGCTGGCGCTTTCCTACATGGGCGGCGAGGGGGCGCAGATCTCGCTCGGCATCTCCGACCAGACCACGGCGGTGTTCCAGGGCATGCTGCTCTTCTTCGTGCTCGCCTGCGACACGCTCATCTACTACCGCCTGCGCCTCGTGCGCCGGCGCCCCGCCGCCGCCGAAGCCCTCAAGGTCGCAACCCCATGACGATGATCGAAGGAATCCTGCTGACCATCGTCACCGCCGCCACGCCGCTGCTCTTCGCGGCGCTGGGCGAACTGATCGCGGAACGGTCCGGCGTGCTCAATCTCGGCGTCGAGGGCATGATGGCGGTCGGCGCCGTGATCGGCTTCGCCGGCGGCCACGCCACCGGCACGCTCGCTGTCGGCGTGCGTGACCGGCATGCTTGCCGGCGCCGCCATGGGCGGCCTTTTCGGCCTCATCACCCTGATCTTCGCCGCCAACCAGAACGCCTCGGGCATCGCCCTCACCCTGTTCGGGCTCGGCCTCTCCGGCCTCATCGGCAACGCCTATACCGGCATGCCGGGCCTCGGCGTCGGACGCATCCACATTCCGCTCCTGTCCGACATTCCGGTGATCGGACCGGTGATCTTCGGCGAGGACCCGCTGGTCTATCTCGCCGTGGCGCTCGCCGTCGCCGTCTGGTTCTTCCTGTTCCGCACGCAATGGCGGGCTCGATCGTGCGCGCCGTCGGCGACAACCACGCCTCGGCCCATGCGCTCGGCTATCCGGTGCTGCGCGTGCGCTTCCTCGCGGTTCTCTTCGGCGGCGCCTGCGCCGGCATCGGCGGCGCCTACCTGTCGCTGGTCTACACGCCGCAGTGGACCCAGGCGATGACCGCCGGGCGCGGCTGGATCGCCATCGCGCTGGTCGTCTTCGGCACCTGGCTGCCGGGCCGCATCGCCATCGGCGCGCTGCTCTTCGGCGGCGTCAGCATCCTCCAGCTCAACGCGCAGGCTTTCGGTCTGGGCATTCCGTCCCAGTTCCTGTCGATGCTGCCGTACCTGATCACGGTCGTCGTGCTGGTGATCATTTCGCGCAATCAGGCCCTGCTCAAGATCAACACGCCGGCGTCGCTGGCCCGGACCTTCGTGCCCGACAATTGAGCAGTGCGCATAGAAATGGCATGAATCCTGTATCTGTCGGCGGGCGAGACGACCGCCGACAGTGGGCGTCAACGAGAGGAGTAAGAGCATGCGAAGGTATTTGGTGGCCGCCGGTGCGGCAGTGTCTGCTGGCCGCGGCCCTGGGCGGCGCCCAGGCGGCCGATCTGAAGGTGTGCTGGATCTATCCCGGCCCGCACAATGACGGCGGCTTCAGCGAACAGCACGACCTCGGCCGTCAGGCCGTGGAGAAGGAATTCGGCGACAAGGTCGATGCCACGACCTATGTCGAGAGCGTGCAGGACCCCGATGCCGAGCGCGTCGTCGAGCGCCTGGCACGCTCCGGCTGCGAGCTGATCTTCACCACCTCCTTCGGCTTCATGGACGGCACCCTTGCCAACGCCAAGAAGTTCCCGAAGGTGAAGTTCGAGCACATGTCCGGCTACAAGACCGCCGACAACATGGCGACCTATAACCTGCGCTGGTACCAGGGCCGCTACGTCCAGGGCCAGATCGCGGCCAAGATGTCGAAGGCGGGCGTCGCCGGCTACATCGTCTCCTTCCCGATCCCGGAAGTGATCATGGGCATCGACGCCTTCATGCTCGGCGCCCAGTCGGTCAATCCCGACTTCAAGGTGAAGATCATCTGGGTCAACACCTGGTTCGATCCGGGCAAGGAGGCCGACGCCGCCAAGACGCTGGTCGATCAGGGCGCCGACGTGCTCGTCCAGCACACCAACTCGCCGGCCGCCATCCAGGTCGCCGAGCAGCGCGGCATCTACGCCTTCGGCCAGTCCGCCGACATGTCGAGCTTCGGCCCCAAGGCCCAGCTCGCCTCGCTGATCGACGAGTGGGGTCCCTACTACATCAAGGAAGTCAAGGCGGTCCTCGACGGCACCTGGA
This sequence comes from uncultured Alphaproteobacteria bacterium, assembly GCA_963784605.1. GTDB lineage: Bacteria > Pseudomonadota > Alphaproteobacteria > Rhizobiales > Kaistiaceae > CAVSRC01. Next base: position 281,105 of record CAWARW010000010.1, on the reverse strand, counting down.
AGACCCACGAGACCTGGGCCGGCATGGCCGACGGCGACGTCGTGCTCGGGCCGCTCGCCAACATGCCCGACGACGTCAAGGCGATGGCCGAGAAGTCCATCGAGGACATCAAGTCCGGCAAGCTGGTCGTCTTCTCCGGCCCCGTCTACAAGCAGGACGGCACGCTGGTGGTGAAGGAGGGCGAGGTGATGCCCGACGCCGACATCAACAGCCTGAACTACTACGTCAAGGGCATCGACGCCCAGCTTCCGCAGCAGTGACCGGCCTGTTGCCCGAATGATCCGACGGGCGCGCCTCGCAAGGGGCGCGCCCGTCGCGCAAGTCGCGCCTTCCGAATAAGCAAAGCCGTCAAAACGAATCGCCAATGTCTCCCTTTGCCGTCGACTGGCTGAACCTCCTCGTGCGCTGGGCCCACCTGATCGTCGGCATCGGCTGGATCGGCACGTCGTTCTATTTCATCGCCCTCGACCTCAGCCTGCGCAAGCGCGAGGCGATGCGCGAAGGCGTCTACGGCACCGCCTGGGAGGTGCACGGCGGCGGCTTCTATCACGTCGAGAAATTCCTGGTGGCGCCGAAGGAACTGCCGCCCGACCTGCTCTGGTACCAGTGGGAGGCCTATCTCACCTGGGTCACCGGCTTCGGCCTGATGATCCTGCAGTACTACTGGCGCGCCGACGTCTTCCTGATCAATCCCGACGTGCTGCCGCTGCTGCCCGTCCAGGCGATCTGGATTTCGGTGGTCAGCCTCGCCGGCGGCTGGCTGATCTACGACCGCATCTGCAAGTCGGCGATCGGCCGGAACACGCTGCTGCTCGCCATCGTCGTCTTCGCCCTGATCATCGCCGCCGCGTGGTTCTACAGCCACGTCTTCTCCGGCCGCGGCGCGCTGATCCACGTCGGCGCCTTCATCGGCACGATCATGGCGGTCAACGTCTTCGGCGTCATCATCCCGAACCAGAAGAAGATCGTCGCCGACGCTCATGGCCCATCGCGAGCCGGACCCGCGCCTCGGCGCCATCGGCAAGCAGCGCTCGGTCCACAACAACTACCTGACGCTTCCCGTATTGGTGATGATGGTCTCGCAGCCATTATCCGATGCTCGCCGGCCACCCGGAAACCTGGCTGGTGGTGGCGCTGATCGTGGTCACCGGCGCCTCGGTGCGCCATTTCCTCAACCGGCAAGACGCCGGCGATCCCTTCGAGAAATACGGCTGGGCGCTGCCGGTGGCCGCCGTCGCCCTGGCCGGCGCCGTGTGGCTGACCGTGCCGCAGGCGAACATCGGCGCGGGCGACATGGCGGTCAGCGACAGCGAGGCGCTGGCCATCGTCGGCAAGCACTGCATCATGTGCCATGCCGCCCATCCCAGCCACGAGGGCTTCGACGCGCCGCCCAAGGGCGTGATCCTCACCTCGATCCCCGACATCGTGCTGCACAAGGAGCAGATCCTGGCGCAGGCGGTGAACAGCGACACCATGCCGCTCGGCAACGAAACCCACATCACCGAGGAAGAACGCCAGAAACTTGGCGCGTTCCTCATGAGCCGCTAGAACGGACCCACTGCACAGGGGGCAGAAGTGGGGCCATGGCCGATTTCCCGATCACGATGGCAGCGGTGAACGCCATGGACGCGCAGGATTTCGTCGCCGCTTTCGGCGACGTCGCCGAGCACGCGCCGTGGGTGGCCCTGCGCGCCGCGGCGCAGCGCCCCTTCGGCCAGCGGCGCGACATGATCGAGGCCTTCGCCGAGGAGGTGCGCGAGGCGGGGCCGGGGGAGAAGCTGGCGCTGTTGCGCGCCCATCCCGATCTCGCCGGCAAGGCGGCGGTTGCCGGGGAGATCGCCGCGGATTCGAGCCGCGAACAGGCGGGCGCCGGCCTCGACCGGCTGACGGCTGAGGAATTCGCCCGCTTCACCGAACTGAACGAGGCCTACACCGCCAGGTTCGGCTTTCCCTTCATCCTGGCGGTGCGCGGCGCCGACAAGCAGACCATCCTCGAATCCTTTGCCGAGCGCATCGAGCGCGATCCCGGTGCCGAGCTTGCCATGGCGATATCCGAAGTGATCCGCATCATCGGCTTCCGCATCGAGGACCGGGTCGAATCGTGACCGCATCCGCCACGTCGGCGCTCGGCGAACGGGCGCAGGCCATGATCGATGCGCTGGCAACGATCAGCGCCGAGCCGGGCAAGCTCACCCGCCTGTTCCTGTCGCCGGAGCACAAGCGCGCCGCCACCCTCGTCGGCGAATGGATGCGCCGGGCGGGGCTGAGCGTGCGCATGGACGCGGTCGGCACCATGCACGGCCTGCTGGCGGCCGGCAGCGACGGCCCGCGCGCCGCCAAGCGCCTGCTCGTCGGCTCGCACCTCGACACCGTCGTCGATGGTGGCCGCTTCGACGGCAATCTCGGCGTCATCGCGGGAATCGTCGCGGCGGAGGAACTGCGCGCCCGCGGCATCGGTTTGCCCTTCGCGCTCGAAGTCTTGGCCTTCGGCGACGAAGAGGGCGTGCGCTATCCGAAGACGCTGATCTCGTCCTCCGCCATCGCCGGCACCGTCGATGCGAGCGTGCTGGAGCTGGTCGATGCCGGCGGCATGACCATGCGCAACGCGCTCGCCGAGTTCGGTGCCGATGCCGAGCACATCACCGCCGAATCCTATCACCGTGCCGATGTGCTGGGCTATCTCGAGGTGCATATCGAGCAGGGGCCGGTTCTGGAGCAGGCCGGCGAGCCGCTGGGCGTGGTCAGCGCCATCGCCAGCCAGGGCCGCTACCGTTTCAGCGTGCGCGGCGAGGCCGGACACGCCGGCACGGTGCCGATGACCGTGCGCCACGATGCGCTCGCCGCCGCCGCCGAAATGATGCTGGCGATCGAGCAGGTGGCGCGCAAGGGTGCGAAGTCGTCGCTGGTCGCCACCGTCGGCGAGATCCGGGCGGCGCCGGGCGCCAGCAACGTCATCCCGGGCAGCGTCGAGTTCAGCCTCGACCTGCGCGCCGCCGACGATCAGGCGCGCATCGCCGCCGCCGGCGAAATCCGCGCCGCCACCCGCCAGATCGGCATCCGCCGCGGCGTCGTCGTCGGTGTCGAGACGGTCCACGAGAAGCCGGTCGCCACCTGCGCGCCGCGGCTGAGAAAGGCCATCGCCGCAGCCATCGAGAGCGTCACCGGCGACAAGCCGCGGGAACTGATGTCGGGCGCCGGCCACGACGGCCAGGCGATGGTCCATCTGACCGACATCGGCATGATCTTCGTGCGCTGCCGGGCAGGAATCAGCCACAACCCGCTGGAATTCGTCACCGTCGCCGATGTCGGCCTGGCGGTGGAGGCGCTGATCCGGACGATTGTCGGGATCGCCGGGGAACGCGCGCCCTAGCGGCTCGGATCGTCGCATTGCTGCCGCGCTTCCGTGCTGTCCTGGCGCCGATGTGACCGGGGTCACTGACCGCCCAGGCGTCGCGGGCGACAAACTGTTCAGATAGCGTTCAGCCGGCGCGGGCGAAGCTCGGCGGCATATTGTTTTCTTTATTGCTGTCTCGCCGTGATGCGCGGCGAGACTCGGCGGATCGGGAGGGTCCAATGAACCAGCGGGCGACAGCTTCGTCGGCGAACGAGTCCTCAACCGGCAACGGCATTGCGAAGCGGCTCGTCCGCCTCGCGGCCCTCGCGCTGGTCGGCGCCATGGCCATCGGCACGGCCGCGGCGCAGGAGGCGATCGTCAAGCCGGGCGATGCCGTGGTCACCGGCTTTGCCGGCGTCGCCGCCACCCAGGCGCCGGATGGCGCCGATCCGTTCGACTATGTCGGCATCGATTTCGGCGGCGCTTCGGCGCGCGTCGTCGACCTGACCGCGCTCGGGCCCCAGGGCGGCGAGAGCGCAGCCCCCAAGACGTTCACCATCAGCCCCGGCGAGGTCGGTCAGGTGTTCGGGGTCGCCCTCGACGATGCCGAGAATCCCGACATCTATCTGGCGGCGACGTCTGTCTACGGCCTGTCGATCGGCGTTCCCGACGCCGGCGGCGGGATCAGGCGCGTCCAGCGCGGCGAGACCGGTGCCCGCTTCGTGCCCGGCCAGTTCGGACCGCCCGACAGGGGCGGCGGCCCCGGCTCCATCTGGCGGGTCGACGGGACCACCGGCGCCGTGTCGCTGTTCGCCAACGTCGGCAATTCGGCGGGCGGCCCGGCGGCCCTCGGCGGGCTGGCCTACGATCCGGCCACCCAGCAGATCTTTGCCGCCGAACGCTCCACCGGCGTCGTCTACCGCTACAGCCTCGACGGCGTGCAGCGCGGCACCTACGACCATGGCGTCGAGGGCCGGCCCGACGCAGGCCTGCCGGCGATCCCGCTGCCGGCGATGGCGCCGGTCAATATCACCAGCCCCGCCTTCGATACCACCAGCCCGGCGACCTGGGGCTTCGCCGCCCCGGCGCGGCGCGTCTTCGCGCTCGCCGTCCACGACGACCGGCTGTTCTATGCCGATCGCGCAGGGGCCGCAGGTCTGGTCGGTGCGCATCAATCCCGACGGGACCGTCTCCGGCGGTGCCCGCCTCGAAGTCGAGGTGCCGGCGCTCCAGGACGGCGTCGAGATCGCCTCCATCGCCTTCGACAACGACGGCCGCATGTACCTGGCCGAGCGCGGCGCCACCACCGGCGATTATTCGATGTACGCGCTCGCCAATGCCGGCCAGAGCCGCGTGCTGCGCTACCTTCCGAAGTCGCCGAACCAGGGTTCGCCCGGCTTCTGGGAGCCTGCCGCCGAACAATATTCGGTCGGCATGGCGCCAAACTACAACAATGCCGATGGCGGCGTGGCGCTCGGCTACGGCTACGTCGACGGCGAAAGCGGCGTCATCAACCCCAATGCCTGCGCCCAGACCGTATGGTCGACCGGCGAGCGCCTGCTCGACCCGGGCGATCCGGCGGCCCCTCCCGGCTCCTTCCCCTTCGTCGACGGCCTGCAGGGCAACGACATCGACCTCGTCCAGCCGCAGAACATGCCGCCGGCGGAGAGCTGGTTCGTCGACTACGACGACAAGGCCGGCTATCCCGATTTCCGCGGCTACATGGGCGCGATCGCGACGCTGCCCTGCGCCGGCCAGTCCGCCCCGCCGCCCGTGGTCACCTGCCCGCCGGGCACCTACTACGACGGCAACCAGTGCATCATCATCCCGAGCTGCCCGCCCGGCACGACCTACCACAACGGGCAGTGCATCTATCCGACGTGTCCTCCGGGCTACTACCTGCAGAACGGCCAGTGCGTGCCGCCGCCGGTGAGCTGTCCGCCGGGCACCTTCTACTACCAGGGCCAGTGCTTCCCGGTCAGTTGCCCGCCGGGCATGATCAAGCAGCCCAACGGCCAGTGCACCTGTCCGCCGGGCGACATCTTCTACAAGGGCCAGTGCGTGCCGCAGAACGCGTGCCCGCCCGGCATGGTCAAGCTGCCGGGCGGCATCTGCTGGTGCCCGCTCGGCATGGTCTTCGGCAACGGCGCCTGCGCCCCGCCGCCACAGTGCCCGCCGGGCAAGGTCTTCCAGAACGGCCAGTGCGTGCCGCAGGGCTGCCCGCCGAACAAGGACCTGTTCAACGGTCAGTGCGTGCCGAAGTGCCCGCCGCCCTTCGTCCACAAGATGCCCAATGGCGCCTGCGGACCTCCGGTCACCCTGTGTCAGCCGCCGAAGGAGCTGTTCAACGGCCAGTGCGTGCCGAAATGCCCGCCGCCGTTCGTCCACCAGATGCCGAACGGAGCCTGCGGGCCGCCCACCGTGATGTGCCTGCCGCCGAAGGAAATCTGGAACGGCCAGTGCGTGCTCAAGTGCCCGCCGGGCACCGTGCATACGCCGCCCAATGGCGCCTGCAAGCCGCTGATCATCAACCCGCCGCCGGGCAACCAGTGCCTGCCGCCGAAGGAGATCTGGAACGGCCAGTGCGTGCTCAAGTGCCCGCCGGGCACCGTGCATACGCCGCCCAACGGCGTCTGCAAGCCGCTGATCATCAACCCGCCGCCGGGCAACCAGTGCCTGCCGCCGAAGGAAATCTGGAACGGCCAGTGCGTGCTCAAGTGCCCGCCGGGCACCGTGCATACGCCGCCCAACGGCGCCTGCAAGCCGCTGATCATCAACCCGCCGCCGGGCAACCAGTGCCTGCCGCCGAAGGAGATGTGGAACGGTCAGTGCGTCGCCAAGTGCCCGGCCGGCACGGTGCATACGCCGCCGAACGGCGCCTGCAAGCCGCTGATCATCAACCCGCCGCCGGGCAACCAGTGCCTGCCGCCCAAGGAGATGTGGAACGGCCAGTGCGTCGCCAAGTGCCCGGCCGGCACCGTGCACACGCCGCCCAACGGCGCCTGCAAGCCGCTGATCATCAACCCGCCGCCGGGCAACCAGTGCCTGCCGCCCAAGGAGATGTGGAACGGCCAGTGCGTCGCCAAGTGCCCGGCCGGCACGGTCCATACGCCGCCGAACGGCGCCTGCAAGCCGCTGATCATCAACCCGCCGCCGGGCAACCAGTGCCTGCCGCCCAAGGAGATGTGGCACGGTCAATGCGTCGCCAAGTGCCCGCCGGGGACGGTGCACCTGCCGCCCAACGGCGTCTGCAAGGGCCTGCCGTTCGCACCGAACGGGCCCGGTCTTCCGCACCCGTGATCGCCGGGCCGCCGCCTGCGGGCGGCGGCCTATCCATGGCCGCTGGTGGTTGGTAAGCCTTGCCTCCCGATTGCCAAATCAGGAGCTCCGCCGGTGCTCGATTTCAAGCCGCTCGACGAGACGATCCGCTGCGAGGTCGGCGAAAGCCCGGTCTATGACGACCGCGAGAATGCGCTGCTGTTCACCGACATCCCCGGGAAGACAATTCATCGCGTCGATCTGGCAACCGGCGCGACGGTCCAATGGACCTTCGACAGCGTGGTCGGCTCCTTCGGCCTGACCGGGTCCGGCAGCCTGGTCGTGGCGTTGCGCCACGAGGTCGGCCTGTTCGACCGCGCCAGCGGCGCCTTCCGACGCCTCTGCACGATCGCCGAGGGCGACCCCGACACCCGCCTCAACGACGGCAAGGTCGGTCCGGACGGTGCGTTCTGGGTCGGATCGATGGACGACCGCGGCAAACCGGCCGACGAGCGCCAGCCGCTGGGCTCGCTCTATCGTGTCGACGGCAGCGGCCGCGTCGAGAAGAAGGTCGAGGGGCTGATCACCGCCAACGGGCTCGCCTGGAGTGCCGACGGCCGGTTCATGTTCCACACCGACACCGGCAGCCGCTGGATCGACCGCTGGCGCTTCGATCCGGCGACCGGCGCCATCAGCGAACGCACGCGGATCGCCGCCGACATCAGCGAGGACGACGGGCGTCCGGACGGCGGTGCCACCGACGTCGACGGCGGCTACTGGAGCGCCGGCGTTTCGGCGGCGTGCCTCAACCGCTACGCCGCCGATGGCACGCTGATCGCCCGCTACCCGGTGCCGGTGGCGGCGCCGACCATGCCCTGTTTCGGCGGCGCCGACATGAAGACCCTGTTCCTCACCAGTCTGACCAAGGGTCGCGCCCCCGAACTGCTGGCCAGATACCCGCTGAGCGGTCTGACGCTGATCGGCCGGAGCCCGGTCGCCGGCGTCCCGGTCGGCCGCTTCCGCGAAGCGTGAACGCCGGCGCGGGGCCTCCGCAGGCCGCCGCCTGAGGCGGGCCGCCGGGGGCGCTGCCCGATCCTCACGGGGCCAGCTCGAGCTGGATGTCCTTCCACTGTTCGTAGGTGTCGGCCGGCAGCGCGAACGGCCCGCATTCCGATACCGCCTTGATCGCTGCCTTCGCCGCCGCCGCGCCGACGGGCGTGGCGCGGAACTCGACAACTGCCGGGGTGCCGTCGAGCGTACCGTCCGGGTGGAGCTGGAAGCGCAGCGTGACGGACACCTGCTGCGGGTTGCTCCAGCCGGCGGGAACGCTCCAGCAGCGTTTCACCTGGGCGCTGACCTCGGCCAGCAGGGTGTCGGGCAGTGTCGTCTGGCGGCCGAAGTCGGCCATGCCGAGCGACGCCGCGAGATCGCGCCACGGCGTGACGGTCTTCTCCGACGCCGCGGCGGCCGCTTCCTTGCCGGGGGGCGGGGCTTCCTTCCCGGTTCCCGGCGTGGCCTTGGCCGGGTCGTTCGCCGCCTCCTGGGGCGCTGGCGCCTTCTGCTCGGGCGGCGACGTCTGCGCCGCCTTGTGTGCCGGTGGCGCCGCCGGCTTCTGCTGCTGGGCCGGATCCTGCGGCGGCTTTTGCGGTGGTTTCTGCACGGCCTGGTCGGCAGGGATCAGCTTCACCGCGATGGCCTCCGGCACCCGGTTGACCGAGGCCAGCGATCCGATGATCAGGAGCCCGATCAAAAGGTGGCCGACTGTCGATGCGGCGACGCCGAAGATTTCCGTCTTGGCGAAGCCGGCGACGGCCGCCGGCCGTTCGCCGAAGGCGATGGGATCGGGCACCGGAACGGGCGGCGCAGCGGCGGCGGAATGCGCCGGCCCCTGCGCCTTGGCGGCGCCGTCTTCTGCCACACCGTCCTCTGCCATCGTTGCTCCGCGGAAGAGCCTAGCCCGACCAGCCTGTCAGCCGACTTGCCATATGGGTGCTGCGCGGCCCGGCGGCGAGCATAACCCCGTGGACCAGCCGGCCAGGTCCGGCGCGCCGGAACGCTGGAGGCCACGCCCCGGATTCGAACCGGGGATGATCGGAGATGCAATCCGTCGCGTCACCATTCCGCCACGCGGCCGCTCTTGCATGTACCATTCTCCGCGATACAACCATACCGATTGGTTGCCGGAAGGTTAATCCGACGCCGGAATTTGGCAGGCATTGAGGCGGTGAGGGCGCATCCCCCGAAGGGGCGGGCGGGCTCGGCCGGCGCGACGCTGGCCCGCGTTGGATGAAGTGATACATTGGCAAGAACAGGGGGGTTCGACCCATGCCAGACCGAGACCACACGGAGGTCGTCGAACGGGAGCCCTGTTCGATCCAATCAAATCGATTCCGACCGCTGCCGCGATCCCGCGTCGACGCCGCCGGAGAACGATGCTGGGCACCGGTCGAGACGGGAACGGCGGCGGCCGCCTGGCCGTCATCTCCAGAGGACAATCCCGGCGCCTTGAGCGCAGACAAGCACTCCACCACGGCGCCTTGCGTCACGTTTCCCATTCAGCGCCGCCACTAGATGTTTGCCTCGACCAAGCTCGCCGTTTATTACACCGTTTTCGGGCTTATCGCTTCCGCGGCAAACATCACAGCGCAGGATATATTTATCCATATCTACCATGGCGCCTATGATATCTTGGCGTCGGTGATCGTCGGCACCGGGGTGGGGCTTGTCGTCAAATACATCCTCGACAAACGCTATATCTTTCGCTTCCGCGCCCGCAGCATCGCCCACGACACCCGCACGTTCGTCCTGTACACCCTGGTCGGCGTGGCCACGACCTTGGAATTCTGGACGATGGAGTTCGGCTTTCAATACATTTTCAGGACCAAAGAGATGCGCTATGTCGGCGCCGCAATCGGGTTGGCCATCGGCTATTTGATCAAGTACCAGCTCGACAAGCGCTTTACCTTCCGCCTGGACTTCGCGTGAGACCATACCAGGGGCGCCTTAGGTCCGATCCGCCCAGTCCGCATGATTCCGACGGCGCAACGACTCGTGACCAAAGCTCTCAACCCGGACCGCCAAAGGACCAACGAGGCTTGTTCCATGCCAACTTGGTTGATCCGTACGCCGCGATGCATCGCGTCATGGCTCTGTCACGCAGGGGTAGCTGGATTCGCCCGATGCAACTGAACGCCATGCACAACAACGAGCCGCGACCGTTCCCGTTACCGCTGATCGTCGCGCTCGTCGTCCCCGTCGTGTTCCTGCTCTTTTTCTACATCTCCTATGCCGAAAGGAGTTGGTTCTTTTTTGATGATTTTATCTTCCTCTCCCAATACGCGCACTCTCTTCAACTCCACCAGCTGGTGGGTTTCGACAATTTTGGCCGGTTCGTCAGCCGCAATGTCTACTGGTACAGCGCAATAAAGCTGTTCTCGTACAATGCCGCGTATTTTTACGTCTGCAACTTTCTTTTGATCGTCTTCAACAGCTGTGTAATCTATGCGATTTTCGTCAATCGATACGACATATTTTCGGCGATCATCGCAGCGCTGTTTTACTTCGCGCTTCCCCGCGACAGTCGACAGCTATGTATGGCTGTCAAATTCGCAGCATATATTGGGGCACACATTTGCTATATTGTTCGTGTATCTGTTTTTGCGGTGGCGCCCAGACAGCCGCTGGCCAGATGACGCGCTTCTGCGACTGGGTCTCATCGTTCTGCTCCCGATCGGATATTTATCTAATATTTTCGTGAGCATGGTGGTCTCACTGCCAGTGTGGATGATCATCGCGGACAAGAAATACAGAACGTCGAAATTTCCTTACTTCATCGTCGTGTGGGGCGTCGCATTGTTCGCTCTGTTTTTCGTGAAACTCGCCAAATACCAGGCTGGCCCCTATACGACGTCTTTCACCGTTCCGACGGTGGTCGAGAATGCCGAATTCTATTTCGGTAGCGGCCGCGTCGCGCTCCTTTGGCTAGCGTCGATCGTGTTCGGTGTCGGGTACGCCGCTTGGAGACGAGAATATTTCGTCGCATGGCTGTTTGTTGCGTCCGCCGCGTTTTTCGTCCCCTTCGCATTTCTTGTGAACCAACGTTTCGCCCAATACGGAACGCTGACTTATCTGTTCTTCCTGCTCGGTGTGTGGGCGCTGCTGTGCGGAGGAATGGGGGAAAGGTGGCGCAACCTTGTCAGATACGCGGGGGCGATCGCCTTTCTGGCGATCTTTTTCAAAGCGCTCGACGGACCCATTCGCCACTTCAGCGCCAACCCGGCTGGGCGCTTCCAGAAACAACAAGTGGAATTTCTGAAAGACTACGACGTCAGCCATCCGAAGGTGTCGAAATACTGCTTCTGGCCGGCGAAAAGCGGTGGGGAAGGGGCTGATCAGGTGGGCGTCGGCCCACTACTTGATTGGTGGTTCGTCGGCTTTGGCGCGGCGTTCAGGATTTTCGTGAATCCTGAAAAGACCTACGAGCTGGCGGACCACGCGGCGGGCTGCGATGTGAATCTGGTCTTCACCAACGATCGGATCGAGCTGGCGGATTAGGCGTGCGGCCGGCCCGCTGGTGGGGAAGTCCTGTCACGCCGTCGAGGGCCGCCCCGGCCCGAAAGCGAACTCCCCGGCGTGCCAATGTGCGCCCGGCGACTGCGGCCCGGGCTTTCGCGCGCCCCGTCGTTTCTCGCCGTGCGCTACGTGCGCAACGTCGCCGAGCACTATGCCGTCGAGCACGAGAGCGTGCTCAACGAGAGCCGCACCGTCCTGGCACCGCCATGGGAGCTGTGGCTCATCGCGCCCTGGGGCCTGAACTACCACCTCGAACATCATCTCTATCCGAGCGTGCCATGCTTCCGACTCGGCGAGCTGCACGCGCTGCTGATGACGCGCGAGCCGTTTCCCCAGTTCGCGCATGTCACGCACGGCTACTTCAGCGGTCTGTTCCGCGACGTGACGGTCTTCGCAGACCCCGATCGTTCCAAGGCCTAGCAACGCTTCGAGGCATCGCCTCGGAGGTCACCCCCAGAAGAGCCTACTCTTGGCCATTGGTCGCCTGGATAGTGATTATCGCGCCGGGTGGGATCTGACTGCCATCGACGAACAACGAGGCCGGTCCGAAGTCCCCCTCGGGTGGGTCGCCCGAGAGGATCTTGTAGCCGAAGCGCGCCGTGCTGCCGTCGGACGTCGCGCTGGTGAGCTCGAGCACGACGTTCGTGATGCCCTTGTCCGTGAGGACCGAGAGGACCGCATTGGGCGGGTCACCCGCGAAGGCATCACCGGCGTGGGACAGGGCATGGAGCGGGACGTCCACCGCGATGCGCTCCGGGCGGTCGCTGAAGGTCACGACGACGGGCACGCCCTTGAGCGTGAGGGTGTCGCCGTCAACGGAGCCCGAGGTGCCGCTCAGGACGAAGAGGAAGGTGCCCTGGTCAGCGGCGGGCGACGCGGTGGCGCAGGACGTCAGGGCCAGCAGCAGCGCTGCCACCAGCCCGATTCGGTTGGGTCGATGCATCGCCCGTCCTCGCGTTGCGGTGAGTTCTCCCGGACCCTGGTCCGGATGACCACCTTTGTCAAGCCCGCCGACGACTGCGGCCCGGGCTTTCGCCCGCCCCCGCGGGGGCGTTCAGCGAAGCGAAACTGCCGTGAGCGCAAAAATGGCGGACGGGGTGGGATTCGAACCCACGGTACCCTCGCAGGTACGCCGGTTTTCAAGACCGGTGCCTTCAACCGCTCGGCCACCCGTCCGTCTGCTGATCGGCCCTTATTAGGCTGGCGGCCCGCCGAGGAAAAGCATCGATTGGCCGGCACCGGTCGCGCGGCGGCGATGCAACCGCGGCACACGAACGAGGCCGCGCGCGCGGCTGGATTGTCCCGACACGGGACGGGCAGGTGATTCGCCTCGGCGGCGAATTTCGCCGTCCGGTCAGCGGCTTCCTGCCGCAGCGACGCCCGCCGGACATCGGCAATCCGGTGAGAAGCAGGCTCAAATCGTTCAAATCTGGCCCGCGACAACCGCCCGCGCTTGCCAAACCGCTCTCGATTTGGTCATCTGTCGCGGGTGGTTTTAACGCCTCGTTAAGACTTGCTGCCGCCTGATGGTCTGCGGCAGAGGGGATTCGGCGGATGAGGGGCGCGGGTGCTTTTCCCGGGCAATAAGATGCGGGGCAGGGCGGTGTTCAGCCGTGCTGCCGGAGGGGCGGAATGAGGGGCGCGGCGGTACTGCGCGCCCTTGCGCTCGCCGCTGTCGGCGGCCTCCTGGCCTCGTGCAGCAGCTACGCGCCGCATCCGATCTCCACCGCCACCAAGGAATACTTCAGCCAGGATACCTATGGCGCCGCCAGCCCCAAGGTCGTCGCATCGGATCGCCATATGCCCCGGGGCGGTGGCCACTATCAGGTCGGCAAGCCCTATTCCGTCGCCGGCAGGACCTACATCCCGCGCGACAATCCCCGCTACAGCAAGGTCGGCCTGGCGTCGTGGTATGGTTCCGCCTTCCACGGCCGGCTCACCGCCAATGGCGAGGTCTACGACGTCAACGGTCTGACGGCGGCCCATCCGACGCTGCCGCTGCCGAGCTACGTCCGCGTCACCAATCTGGAGAACGGCCGTTCGCTGGTGGTGCGCGTCAACGATCGCGGGCCCTTCGCCCGCAACCGCCTGATCGACGTCTCCTCGCGCGCCGCCGACATGCTCGGCTTCCGGCGCAAGGGCACCGCCAAGGTGCAGGTCGATTACATCGGCCCGGCGCGCATGGACGGGCTCGACGAGCGCACGCTGCTGGCGTCCTATCATGGTCCATCCCAAGGCGGCATCTTCTCCGCGTTCGCCAATAATCGCACGGCGACGGCGGGGATGGCTGTGGCCGCGGTCACACCCACGCCGCGCCCGCAAAGCGCCGATGATGCCGACGGCGATCCGCTCGAGCTGACGCCGACCTATCGCACCGCCGCCTATCAACCCGACCAGACCGACAATCTCGGTGCGCTGATCCTGCGCAGCGGGCTGACCCGCTCCTATGCCGAGACCCCGCGCCCGACGCCGGCACTGAACGCCGCGGCGGAGCTCTCCAGCCACGACCTGACCTCGGCGCTCACCGCCGCCGCGCAGCGCAAGGCGCGCGAACTCGATTCGGCGCGGACCACGCGCCTACCGGCCACTATCCAGCTCGGCTCGTTCTCGACGCCCGAGAATGCCGAGCGCGTTGCCTCACGGTTTGCCCGCTACGGCCAGACCACGTTGCGCGCGAGCAATTTTGGCGGCCGCATCCTGCAGACCGTCTTCGTCACCACCGACGGCTCGGTGCCCTCCGAAGCGGTGATCGACGCTGCCGAGTCCGCCGGCCTTTCCGGCGCCTTCGTCGTCGCCCGCTGAGGCGCGCGGCTTCATTCTGCCCCGTTTTTCGGCTAACTGGCGCGCGCGCAATTGATTTGCGCTGCTCACCCTTGCTATTCACGACAGGGGGCAGGAAAGCGGAGCGCCGATCATGCAACGGCCGAACGCCGGGCGTCTGAGCCCCGGGATATCTCACCAATCCTCGTGGCGGCGGAGCCTGGCGATCGCCTTCGCCGGATTCCTGCTGCTCGGACTTGGCCACGCCTCCGCGCTGACCTTCGAGACGCGCGCCGAGCACGCGCTGCTGATGGACGCCGAGACCGAGACCATCCTCTTCCAGAAGGCGGCGGACGTGCGCATGCCGCCGGCCAGCATGGCCAAGCTGATGACCGTCGCGGTCGTCTTCGACGCCATCAAGAGCGGTCGGCTCAGCCTCGATACCGAGTTCCAGGTTTCCGAAAACGCCTGGCACAACGGCGGCGCCAATTCCGGCGGTTCGACCATGTTCGCCAAGCTCGGCTCGACCATCAAGGTTTCCGACCTTCTGCGCGGCATCATCATCCAGTCGGCCAACGACGGCTGCATCGTGGTTGCCGAAGGCATGGCCGGCACCGAGAAGGCCTTCGCCGACCTGATGAACGGCGAGGCGCGCAAGCTCGGCCTGACCAGCTCGCATTTCACCAACGCCACCGGCCTGCCGGACCCGGACGAGTACGTCACCGCACTCGATCTCGCCCGGCTGGCGCATCACATCATCTATGACGACCCCGAGTTCTATCCGATCTTCTCGGAGACCGAGTTCACCTGGAACAAGATCCGCCAGCACAACCGCAATCCGCTGCTCGAGATGAACATCGGCGCCGACGGCCTGAAGACCGGCTACACCGACGATTCCGGCTATGGCCTGGTCGCCTCGGCGGTCCGCGACGGCCAGCGGCTGATCATGGTGATCAACGGCACCAAGACCGAAAAGGAACGGGCCGAGGAGGCCCGCAAGCTGATGGACTGGGGCCTGCGCGGCTTCGAGAAGGTCGAGCTCTTCCGTCCGGGCGAGGAGATCGCCCGCGCCACCGTCTTCGGCGGCGCGGAAGGCAGCGTCGGCGTCGTCGGCAAGGGCGGCATCGCGGCCTTCCTGCCGCGCGGCTCGCGCGATCTCATCAAGGGCCGGGTCGTCTACCAGGGGCCGGTGCCGGCGCCGGTCGAGAGCGGTCAGGAGGTCGGCAAGCTGCAGATCATGCTGGGCACCGACGTGCTGCGCGAGGCGCCGGTCTATGCCAACCAGGACATCGGGCGCGGCTCGCTGCCGCAGCGCGCCATGGACGGGCTGAAGGAACTGCTGCTCGGCTGGCTGTAGGCGGCGGCGCGCTCCTCCTGTATCAAGCCTCCATGGCCGGCAGATTCATCACGTTCGAGGGCGGCGAGGGGGCCGGCAAGTCGACCCAGATCCGGCTGCTCGCCGAGCGGCTGAAGGCCGCCGGCACCACCTGCGTGCTGACCCGCGAGCCGGGCGGCACCGACACCGCCGAGGCGATCCGCCGGCTGCTGCTGTCCGGCCTCGCCGAACAGCTCGGTGTCGACGGCGAGGCGGTGCTCTTCGCCGCCGCCCGTGCCGACCACGTCGAACACATCATCCGCCCGGCGCTTCGCTCCGGCCAGTGGGTGCTCTCCGACCGCTTCTTCGATTCCACCCACGTCTACCAGGCCGCCTCCGACCCGTCCTTCCTCGATGCACTCGACCGCGTCGCGGTCGGCAGCACCCGCCCGGACCTGACGGTCATCCTCGACCTTCCCGCCGACGTCGGCATGGCACGCGCCGCCAGCCGCATGGCCGCCAGCGGCACCACGCCGGATCGTTTCGAGCGTGACGCGATCGCGCTGCACGAGCGCCGCCGCCAGGCGTTCCTCGCCATCGCCGCCGCCGAGCCGGACCGCTGCGTCGTGATCGACGCCACCGGAGCGGAGGAGGAGGTCGCCGCTGCCGTCTGGCAGGCCGTGGACAGGCGGCTCATGCACGCGGCCGCGGCGCCCCGGCAGGACTGATGGCCGCCGCCGACACACAGGAGGTGCCGCGCTTCGACACGGTCGAGAACTGGCCGGCGCCGGAAGAGCGCGCCGAATGGTTCGGCGACCCGGCGACGGAGCGCACCCTGCTCGACGCCTACCGCAGCGGGCGCATGCACCACGCCTGGCTGATCGGCGGCCCCAAGGGCGTCGGCAAGGCCACGCTCGCCTATCGCTTCGCCCGCTTCGTTCTGGCCCATCCCGACCCGGCGGCGCCGGCCGTGGCTGCCGCCGGCGACCTGTCGCTGCCGGTGAGCCATCCCGCCTTCCGCAAGGTGATGGCGCGGGCGCACCCGAACCTGCTGATCCTGGAGCGGCCGCTCGACGAGCGCACCCACCGCTTCAAGAGTGCGCTCACCGTCGACGAGATCCGCCGCACCGTCAGCTTCTTCGGCACCACCGGCGGCGAAGCCGGCTGGCGGATCGCCATCGTCGACCCCGCCGACGACATGAACGCCAGCGCCGCCAATGCCCTGCTCAAGGTGCTGGAGGAGCCGCCGGCGCGGGCGCTGTTCCTCGTCGTCTGTCACGCGCCGGGCAGGGCGCTGCCCACCATCCGCTCCCGCTGCCGCCGGCTGGAGGTGGCCGAACTGCCGCCGGAAACCATCGTCGCAGCGCTCGCCGCCGGTGGCGCCGGCGCCGACCGCGCCGATCTGGAGCTGGCGGCGCGGCTGGGCGAGGGCAGCCTGCGCCGGGCGATCCTGCTCGCCGAACACGGCGGTATCGCCAGCTACCGGGCGCTCGCCACGCTGCTCTCCCGCCTGCCGGAGATCGACATCGCCGCCATGCACGCCTATGCCGACAGCATCACCGGGCGCGGCAACGACGACGGCTGGGACGGCTTCCGCGACCTTCTCGCCGCCTGGCTGAACCGGCGGGTGCGCGGCGAGAGCGAACCCGAAACCGGCATCGGCCTCAGCCCGGCGGCCGCTGCCGCGCCGCTTGAAAGGTGGGCCGAGGTATGGGAAAACCTGCGCACTTCGACGGCTTTGACCGACGAATACAACCTCGACCGCAAGCGAACCGTCCTGACGATCCTGATGAGCCTCGCCCGCGCGACCCGAATGTGACGCTTTCCCCGCAGCGCCCGGACCTGTGCGGCGCTGGCGGCAATTCTATGTTCCCCACGCGCGACACCCAATAAGGCGAGACGGCGATGCAAGCGCCAAAGTTCTACATCACGACGGCAATTTCCTATCCCAACGGTGCGCCCCATATCGGCCATGCCTATGAGGCGCTGGCGACCGACGCCATTGCCCGCTTCATGCGGCTCGACGGTGCCGACGTCTATTTCCTCACCGGCACCGACGAGCACGGCATCAAGATGAAGCAGACGGCGGCCCGCGAAGGGCTGGAGCCGCAGGCTCTCGCCGACCGCAACGCCGCGCTGTTCAAGCAGATGATCGCCGCGCTCGGCTGCTCCAACGACGATTTCATCCGCACCTCGGAGGCGCGCCACCATCGCTCCTCCGAGGAGATCTGGCGGCGCATGGAGGCCAACGGCGACATCTACAAGGACAGCTACGCCGGCTGGTACTCGGTGCGCGACGAGGCCTATTACGCCGAATCCGAGACCGTGGTGCGCGACGACGGCGTCCGCGTCGGCCCGCAGGGCTCGCCGGTCGAATGGGTGGAGGAGGAGAGCTATTTCTTCCGCCTCTCCGCCTACCAGGAGCGGCTTCTCGCCCACTACGCGGCGCATCCGGAGTTCATCGGCCCCGACGAGCGCCGCAATGAGGTGGCGAGCTTCGTCAGGGGCGGCCTCAGGGACCTGTCGATCTCGCGCACCACCTTCGACTGGGGCATCCGCGTCCCCGGCGACGACAGGCACGTGATGTATGTCTGGGTGGACGCGCTCACCAACTACATCACCGGCGTCGGCTTCCCCGACGAGACGGCGCCGCTGTGGCGCTACTGGCCGGCCGATCTCCACGTCATCGGCAAGGACATCGTCCGCTTTCACGGCGTCTACTGGCCGGCCTTCCTGTGGTCGGCGGGGCTGGAGGCGCCGAAGCGCGTCTTCGCGCACGGCTTCCTGTTCAACCGCGGGGAGAAGATGTCGAAGTCGGTCGGCAACGTCGTCGATCCCTTCGCCCTCATCGCCGCCTACGGCCGCGACCAGATGCGCTATTTCTTCCTGCGCGAGGTGCCCTTCGGCCAGGACGGCAACTACAGCCACGAGGCGATCGTCAACCGCATCAATGCCGACCTTGCCAACGACCTCGGCAACCTCGCCCAGCGCTCGCTGTCGATGATCGCCAAGAACTGCGGCGGCGTGCTACCCGCGGCGGCATCGCTGGCGCCCGAGGATGCGGCGATGCTCGCCCAGACCGACGCGCTGCACGCGGCCTGTCGCGAGGCGATGAAGACGCAGGCGATCCATCAGGTGCTGAACGCGGTGTGGACGGTGGTCGCCGAGGCCAACCGCTATTTCGCCGCGGCCGCGCCCTGGGCTCTGCGCAAGAGCGATCCCCAGCGCATGGCGGCGGTGCTCTACACGACCGCCGAGGTGATCCGCCAGGTCGCCATCCTGGCCCAGCCGGCGATGCCTGATGCCGCGGCCAAGCTATTGGACCTGCTGGCGATTCCGCCCGAGGCGCGCAGCTTTGCGGCGCTTGGCGCCGGCGGCCGCCTGAAGGCGGGGGCGACTTTGCCGCCTCCCGCGGCCATCTTCCCGCGCTATGTTGAGGGTGAGGACAGACAAGCCGGTTGAAGCAGGCCGGCGCGGAGCCACACCATGGGGCACGACCATAGCCACGCCCACGGCCACGGGGCGCCCGGCCACAGCCACGGCGACAACGAGCGCCGCCTGTTGTGGGCGGCGGTCATCACCGGCGGCTTCATGGTCGTCGAGGCCGCCGGCGGCCTCATCGCCGGTTCGCTGACGCTGTTGGCCGATGCCGGCCACATGCTCACCGATTTCGCCGGCCTGTTTCTCGCCTGGCTCGCCTTCCGCTTCTCCCGCTGGCCGGCGGATGCCAGGCGCACCTACGGCTTCGAGCGGCTGCAGGTGCTGGTCGCCTTCGGCAACGGCATCGTGCTGTTCATCATCGCCGGCGGCATCGTCATCGAAGCGGCGCGCCGCCTGATGGCGCCCGAGCCGGTGATGGGCGGCACCATGCTGGTCATCGCGGCGGTCGGCCTGCTGGTCAACATCGGCATGTTCCTGCTGCTCCACGGCGGCGACCGCGAGAACCTCAACATGCGCGGCGCCCTGGTCCACGTCATGGGCGACCTGCTCGGCTCGGTCGGCGCCCTGGTGGCGGCGGCGATCATCCTGACGACCGGCTGGACGCCCGCCGACCCGATCATCTCGGTGGTGGTCGCCGTCATCATCCTGAGGAGCGCCTGGCACGTCGTCCGCGATTCCGCCAACATCCTGCTGGAAGGCGCGCCCCCCGGCCTGTCGATCGCCGATGTCGCCGGCGACCTGCAGGCGGCCATCGCCGATGTCGAGGACGTCCACCACGTTCACGCCTGGTCGATCACCCAGGAGCGGCCGATGGTGACGCTGCACGCCCGCATCTGCGAAACCGCCGACGTCGACCAGACGGTGGTCGCCATCAAGACCCGCCTGCACGCCCGCTTCGGCATCGATCATGCGACGGTCGAGATCGAACGCGCCGCCTGCGCCGACCACCATTTCGCGCCGGCGGGCGAGCCGCACCGCCACGCCCATTCCCACGGTTCCTAGTCCGCATGCTCGTCGACAGCCACTGCCATCTCGATTTTCCCGATTTCGACGAGGACCGCGACGCGGTCGTCGAGCGCGCCCGCGCGGCCGGCGTCGACACCATGGTCACCATCTCGACGCGCGTGGCGAAGCTTGCCGGCCTCAAGGCGATCGCGGCGCGCTACGAGCGCATCTACTGCTCGGTCGGCACCCACCCGCACAATGCCGCCGACGAGCCCGACGTGACCGCCGATGACCTGGCGCGCCTCGCCGACGATCCGGCCGTGGTCGCCATCGGCGAGGTCGGCCTCGACTACCACTACGACAATTCGCCCCGCGCAGCGCAGCGCGAAGGCTTCCTGCGCCATATCGCGGCGGCGCGCATGACCCAGTTGCCGCTGGTCATCCATGCCCGCGAGGCCGACGCCGACGTCGCCGAAATCCTGACCGAGGAGATGGGGAAGGGGGCCTTCCCCGCCATTCTCCATTGCTTCTCGTCCGGCCGCGAGCTGGCGCTCACCGGCGTCGCCCTCGGCCTCCATGTCTCCTTTTCCGGCATCCTCGCCTTCAAGCGCTCCGAGGATCTGCGCGCCATTGCAGCCGAAATCCCCCTCGACCGGCTGCTGGTCGAGACCGACGCGCCCTACCTCGCCCCGCCGCCGCACCGCGGGCGCCGCAACGAGCCCAGCTATGTGGTTGAAACCGCAAAGGTTCTGGCCGACGTCCGGGGCATGACCGCGGCCGCGCTGGCGGCCGCGACCAGCGACAATTTCTTTCGTCTTTTCAACAAGGTACCGCGACCGTGAGCGCGCGGCTGAGGGCGACGATTCTCGGCTGCGGCTCGTCGCCGGGCGTGCCGCGGATCACCAACGACTGGGGCGCCTGCGACCCCCGCGAGCCGCGCAACCGGCGCACGCGCTGTTCGCTGCTGCTGGAGCGCTTCGACGGTGGCGACAGGCCGACGCGCGTGCTGGTCGACACCGGTCCCGACATGCGCGCCCAGCTGCTCGGCGCAGGCGTCGATTTCATCGATGCGGTGATCTTCACCCATGCCCACGCCGACCACACCCATGGCATCGACGACCTCAGGGCCTTCTGGCTGAACACCCGCAGGCTGGTCGAGACCTATGCCGACGAGAAGACCCAGGCGCATCTCGAGCGCGCCTTCGGCTATTGCTTCGCATCGCCGCCGGGCAGCGCCTATCCGCCGATCCTCAGGCACACGCCGATGCCGGCGGAAGCGCCGGTGACCATCACCGGATGCGGCGGGCCGCTGTCGGTGACACCGTTCCGCCAGGCCCATGGCGATATCGAGACCATGGGGCTGCGCGTCGGCGGGCTGGCGTATTCCCCCGACGTCAGCGACGTGCCGGAGACGTCGCTGCCGTATCTCGCCGGCCTCGACGTGTGGATCGTCGATGCGCTGCGCTACAAGCCGCATCCCAGCCACTTCAGCGTCAACGAGGCGGTCGACTGGTCGCGGCGGCTGGCCGTCCGCCGGGCCGTGCTGACCCACATGCACGTCGATCTCGACTACGCCACGCTCAAGCGCGAGCTGCCGGATGGCATCGAACCGGCCTATGACGGCATGATGATCGATCTGGCGCTCGACTGACGCGCTGCCGCGCCGACGGGCGCGCGCATGGCGCGCCTGTTGCAAGGCATGCTACAAATGAATTGAGGTCGGGACCGTCCGCAGGGGGGCACAATGAAGGACTTCAAGGTCAAACCGGAATTTGCCGTAACCGACGAACAGTCTCTGCGCAGTCTGTTTTCCTCGATAACCTCTCTGGCCGTCCAGAAGTGCCAGGACTCGCTCGATGCACACGCGCAAGCCTTCATCGCGCGCTCGCCATTTGTGTGCATCGGCACGCAGAACCTGAATGGAATGGCCGACGTCAGTCCGCGCGGCGATCCTGCCGGCTTCGTCAAGATTCTCGATCGGCACACGCTGGCGATCCCGGACCGGCCCGGAAACAACCGCCTCGATACCCTGGTCAACATCCTCGCCAACCCCAGCGTCGGGCTGCTGTTCATCATTCCGGGTTTTGACGACACGTTGCGCGTCAACGGTCGGGCGGCGCTGACGACGGACCCTGAGATTCTTCAGGACATGCGCGTCAACGACCGCGTTCCCAGAGCTCGCTATCGTGGTCACCGTCAGCGAGATCTTCCTGCATTGCGCCAAGGCGTTCCGGCGATCGCAACTGTGGAACCCGGATCGGTTTCAGGATCGCAGCGTGCTGCCGTCGCTTTCGAAGATCATTCTGGATCAGACGATCGGCGCGCCGACCGATGCCGACGAGATGCGCAAGATCGATGAGGATCTCGAAGAGGAATACAAGAAGACGCTCTACTGAGATCCGGCCCGACATGGCGCTGGCGCCGTCGACAGATCGGATTGTCGACTCGCTACGGAGCCCGCTGACGCCCGCGGACACCATCCGACAGGCTCAGGCAGCCGGGAGCGCAGACCGCGGCCAAAACTGCCCGATCCGCCCATACGGAAATATTCCATAATATATCTTATGCGACTTTGATATGGGGCATGGGCTGGCGGCATTCCGACTCGATGATTGCCGGCTGAGGCTGCCCCGCCCATCGACTCGGCGACCGCACCGGCGGTCTTTCGTCGGCGATGGTTCGGCACCGCGATGCTGGTAAGTTGCCGGCCACAGAGACTCGATTCCCCGAAGGCCCGCCATGACACCCTCACGCGACATCTCCCGGCTGCTCGAGATCATGGCGGCGCTGCGCGACAAGGCGACCGGCTGCCCCTGGGACGTCGAGCAGACGTTTGCGACCATCGCGCCCTATACGATCGAGGAAGCCTATGAGGTCGCCGACGCCATCGCGCGCGGCGACATGGACGACCTCAAGGACGAGCTCGGCGACCTCCTGCTCCAGCCCGTCTATCACGCCCAGATGGCCGCCGAGGCCGGGCTGTTCTCGTTCCCGGACGTGGTCGAGGCGGTCACCACCAAGCTCATCCGCCGCCACCCGCACGTCTTCGGCGACGCCGATGCGCGCGCCGCCGGCGCCGCCAAGGGCTTCTGGGAAAAGGCCAAGGCCAAGGAGAAGGATCAGCGCGCCGCCGACGGCCGCGACGTGCCCGCCGGGCTGCTCGACGGCATCCCCGCCGGCCTGCCGGCGCTCATCCGCGCCCACAAGCTGCAGGCCAAGGCTTCGACCGTCGGCTTCGACTGGAACGACGCCCGCCTGGTGATCGCCAAGCTCAAGGAGGAGATCGGCGAGATCGAGGCCGAGCTCGACCGCCCGGAGACGGACAAAGACGCCATGGCCGGCGAGATCGGCGATCTGCTCTTCGCCGTCGTCAACCTGGCGCGCCACCTGAAGGTCGATGCCGATCAGGCGCTGCGCGGGACGAACATCAAGTTCCAGCGCCGGTTTCGTGCCATCGAGGAGGCGCTGGCGACCGCCAACCGCACGCCGGCGGAGGCCTCCCTCGACGAGATGGAGGCGCTCTGGCAGCGCGCCAAGGAGGCCGAGTAGGCCCGGGCTTTTCAGGATCCCCGGCCTTTGCCGGGCGCCGACGCCTCAGGACGTTGCCCGGGCCGCCGGAAACGCGCTCTGGAAGGCCGCCTGCCGGTCCGGCGCCACGCGCACATGGGCGGTGGTCGAACCGTCCGCATTGTCGCTCCGGTCGAGCACCTCGCCGACCTCGTAGAGCCGGTGAAGCTGGCTGAGCGCCGCCCCTTCCAGCCGTACCTCGTAGACCCGCCGGGTGGCGGCGATCTTCTCCTCGATCAGGTTGAGGAGGTCCGGCAGCCCCTCGCCGGTCAGCGCCGACACGGTCACCACCGCCGGACCGCCGCCGACGACCGTCGGGATCGTCCGCGGCGGCCGTTGCGCCGGCGGCATCAGGTCGACCTTGTTCCACACCTCGATGACGCGCTCGGGCGCCTTGGCGTCGACGCCGAGCTCGGCGAGCACCGCGGCGACGTCGCGCGCCTGCGCCTCGCTGTCGGGGCCGGCGATGTCGCGGACGTGCAGGATGACGTCGGCCTCGGCGACCTCCTCCAGCGTGCCACGGAAGGCGGCGACCAGGGTCGTCGGCAGGTCGGCGACGAAGCCGACCGTATCGGAGAGGATGGCGACGGCCCCGTGCGGCAGCGTGATGCGACGCAGCGTCGAATCGAGCGTGGCGAACAGCCGGTTGTCGGCGAAGACGTGGTCGGCGGTCAGCGCATTGAACAGCGTCGACTTGCCGGCATTGGTGTAGCCGACCAGGGCGACCGTCGCCTGGGTCCCCTTCTTGCGCGTCTTGCGCTGCTGGCGGCGGCGCGTCACCACGTCCGCGAGGTCGCGCTCGATGCGCGCGATGCGCTCCTCGATCATGCGCCGGTCGGCCTCGATCTGCGTCTCGCCGGGGCCGCCGAGGAAGCCGAAGCCGCCGCGCTGGCGCTCCAGATGGGTCCACGAGCGGACCAGCCGGCTCTTCTGGTAGTTGAGATGCGCCAGTTCGACCTGCAGCGTGCCTTCGCTGGTCTGCGCCCGCTCGCCGAAGATCTCCAGGATCAGGCCGGTGCGGTCGATGACCTTGATCTTCCAGGCGCGTTCCAGGTTGCGCTGCTGGACCGGCGACAGCACGCCGTCGACGACGACCAGCCCGATCGCCTCGGCCTTGACGCGTTCGCCGATCTCCTCGACCTTGCCGGACCCGAACAAGGTCGCCGGCCGCGGGCTGGCCAGCGGCACCGCCACGCCGGCGACGACCTCGAGATCGATGGCCCTGGCAAGGCCGACCGCCTCCTCCAGGCGGGCGTCGCGGTCGCGGTCGCCGGCGTGCGGACGGGCCTTGAGGACGGGTACCAGCACCAGGGCGCGCGCATGCGGGCCAGCCGGCGGCGCGACAACCTCGGCGGCAGGCGTCTCGACGCCTTCGGCGTCCGCCGGCTCAGGGTCGTGCGGCGTAGGGTTCAATCGGTCTCCCGGCCGGGGGCATCCTCGCCCGGCTCGAAGAGTTGCAGCGGCGCGCCCGGCATCACCGTCGAAATGGCGTGCTTGTAGACGAGTTGTGAATGCCCGTCGCGGCGCAGCAGGACACAGAAATTATCGAACCAGGTGACGATACCTTGCAGCTTCACCCCATTGACCAAAAAGATCGTCAGTGGCGTCTTGTTCTTCCGCACATAGTTGAGAAACGTGTCTTGCAGGTTTTGTGCGCGTTCAGCCATGTCACTCGCTCTCGCGTTCTTGCGGCTTTCGGGATGAGTTGCGTTCTTGTTGGGTCCTTGACCGGCGGTAACCATTGCAGTTTGCCGAGTGTTACGCCCGGCGTCACGCGTGAAATTGCCCCAGGCGGACCAGTCGTCGGCGTCAGCCTCCGCTCGCCCACAGGGGCGAGACTTCGGCATGCTCGTGGAACAGGCGCCTCAGACGATTCGCCACCGGCCCCGGCCGGCCATCACCAATTACCACGCCATCGATACGAATGACCGCTGTCACTTTCAACGAGGCTGAGGTCAGGAATGCTTCGCTGGCAGACAACGCTTCAGACACCGAAAAGGTTCGTTCCTCCAGGGAAAGCGCCACTTGCGCGGCCACATCGATGACCCCGGTGCGGGTCACGCCGCGCAGAATGCCCGCCTCGGCCGCGCGCGTCACGATTGTCCCGTCGGCTGTAACAATCCATGCGTTTGTCGACGATCCTTCCGTGACGAAGCCCTGCCGGTCGACGAACCATGCCTCGAAGGCACCGGATTCCCTGGCTTTCTGCTTGGCCAGCACATTCGGCAGCAGGCCCGTGGACTTGATGTCGACGCGCGCCCAGCGCTCTTCCGGCACGGTGATGACCGCGACCCCCTCCTCCGCCCGCTTGGCCAGCGCCGCCGTATCGGTTGCGTGGGCCGTCACGACAAGCGCCGGCGGCACCGCGCGCGTCGGAAAGGCGTGGTTGCGCGGGGCGACGCCGCGGCTCACCTGGAGGTAGACCAGCCCGTCGCTCACCCGGTTGCGGCGGACCACCTCGCGCAGCACCACCGCCAGCGCGGCCGGCCGAGCGGCCAAGCGATGCGCAGTTCGCCGAGCGACCGCTTGAGCCGCGCCATGTGCCGCGCCTCGTCGATCAGCCGGCCGCCGCGGACCTCGCACACTTCGTAGACGCCATCGGCGAACTGGTAGCCCCGGTCCTCGATGTGGACGGCTGCCCCGGCATGAGGAAGGTAGCGGCCGTTGACGTAGGCGATGCGCGACATGGGCGTCTTCTAGGCGCGCCAGTAGGCGGCGTAAAGCGAGGCGAACAGCACGATGACCTCGATGCGGCCGAGGATCATGGTGACGATCATGGCGATCTGGGCGAAAACGCCGAAATCCGCATAGGCCGGCCAGTTCGGCCCGATCAGCCATTGCTGCGAATACAGCGGGCCGATGTTGGAGAATGCCGAAACCGCCGCCACCATCGCGGCATTGAAGGCCGGCAGGCTGGCGGAGAGCGCCAGCGCCGCCAGCATGATGATCGTCACCGCCACAACCAGGTTGGCCCACACCGCCTTCATCAGGTTGAGGTCGTAGGTCTGGCTGCCGAAGCGCGTGCTGCGCACGCTGTGCGGGAACAGCAACCGCTTCAGTTCGTGCATGGATTGCACCGTCATCGCGCCGATGCGGTAGTACTTGAGGCCGCCGGCCGTCGACAGCGCCGCGGCCCCGCCGATGGCCAGGAACAGCACCAGCGTGTCGGGGATCGCCGACAGGGCGCCGGCGCGCGTCTGGTAGCCGGTGGTGCTGATCAGCGAGATGCTGTCGAACAGCCCCTCGCCCAGCGCCGCGGCGAAATTCTCGCCGGTATGGAAGGCCCAGCCATAGGCCACGCCGACCGCCGCCATGGTGCCGATCACCCACCACGATTCGCGATGGTCGAAGACCAGCGACCAGCGCCCTTCGAGCATGCTGCGGTGGAAGACGATGCTGGTGGCGCCGAGGATCATGAACAGGGCGATCACCGCTTCCGCATAGGGGCTGCCATAGACCGACAGGTTGCCGTCGACCGGCATGAAGCCGCCGGTCGAGACCGTCGACATCGCCAGGCAGATCGCGTCGAAGGTCGGAATGCCGCAGAAGAACAGCAGGATGATGCACAGGCTGGTGAACAGCGTGTAGACCGTGACCATCCGGCGCAGCCCCTGGATGATGCGCTCCGGGCCGGCATCGCTGAAGCCGCCCAGCGCCGACAGCCCGCGGCTGGAGAGGCCGCCGACGCCCGCCGGCGCCAGGATGGTAACCAGGGTGACCAGCGTCGCCAGGCCGCCCAGCCATTGCAGCTCCGCCCGCCAGAAGACGATGGCCGGCCCGGCGTCGGCCAACGACCGCAGGATGGAGGCCCCGGTGGTCGTGAAGCCGGAGACCGCCTCGAACAGGCCGGCGAGGTAGCTGAGGTGCGTATGCATCGCGATGGGCAGTGCCGCGATCAGCGGCACCACCACCCACAGCGCCGCGGCCAGCACGAAGCCGGCCGAGCGGTCGAAGCGCAGCTTGTGCCCCTGCAGGGCGAAGAAGATGGCGCCGGAGAGGAAGCCGGTCAGGCCGGAGACCAGCAGGAAACTGGTCGCCGCGCCGTCCTGCTGGACGACGGAGATGGCCGCCGGAACCAGCATCGCCAGCGCCAGGCCGCCGAGCGCGCGCGACAGGATGTGGAGGACGCTGATCATCGGCCCGTCGGTCCGCGCACGCCCGCCCGCGCCCCTAGAAGAACTCGAGGCTGACGCGGAACATCTGCTCGAGCTGGCGGACGCGCTCGGCGGTGGCGAACATCACCACGCGGTCCTTGGCGATGATCTGGGTGGTGCCGTTCGGCACCACCACCTTGCCGTCGCGATAGATGGCGCCGATGCGGATGCCGTCGGGCAGGTCGAGCTCGCGCAGCGGCTTGCCGACCAGCGGCGAGGTCTCCAGCGCCTCCGCCTCGATCACCTCGGCCGCGCCGTATTCGATCGTGTGGACGCCGCGGATGCGGCCGCGCCGGACGTGCTGCAGGATGCGCGAGACGGTCAGCGAGCGCGGGTTCACCGTCGCATCGATGCCCAGCGTATCGGTGAAGGAGTGGTACGAGCGGTTGTTGATCAGCGCCATGGTGCTGCGGCAGCCGAGCCGCTTGGCCATCACGCAGGCGATGATGTTGACCTCGTCGTCGTTGGTGAGCGCGATCAGCGTGTCGGCGTCCTGGACGTCGGCTTCGCGCTGGATCTCCTGGTCGAGCGCATTGCCGTGCAGCACCACGGTGCGCTTGAGCGAGTCGGCGATGGCGATCGCCCGCTCGCGCGTCGATTCGATGATCTTGATCCGCGCCGCGGCGCCGCGCGCTTCCAGCGTGCTGGCGACGAACTGGCCGATGTTGCCGCCGCCGGCGATGACCACGCGCTTGGCCACCGGCTCCTCGTGCCCGAAGATGCCGAGGGTGCGCAGGACCTGCGCTCGGGCGCAGGCGACATAGACCTGATCGCCGATCAGCATGGAATCCGCCGAGCGCGGCACGAACAGGTTGCCGCCGCGCACGATGCCGACGACCACGGCCTGCAGGTCCGGGAACAGCTCGGTGAGCTGCGACAGCGGCGTATCGACCACCGGGCAGTTCTCGCTGATGCTGATGCCGACGACGACCACCTCGCCGTTGGCGAATTCGACCGTATCGAAGGCGCCGGGCAGCTGCAGGCGGCGCAGCACCATCTGGCCGACCTCGATCTCCGGCGAGATGATGACGTCGATCGGCAGGTGCTCGGACGAGAACAGGTCGGCCCAGTGCGGCTCCAGATAGCTCTGGGCGCGGATGCGGGCGATCTTGGTGGGCACGTTGAACAGCGAGTGGGCCACCTGGCAGGCGACCATGTTGACCTCGTCGTAGAGGGTCACGGCGATGAGCATGTCGGCCTGCTCGGCACCGGCCTGGGCGAGCACCTCCGGGTGGGCGCCGTGGCCGATGAAGCCGCGCACGTCGAGCGTGTCGCGGATCGCCTGGACCAGCTGCGGCGAGGTGTCGATGACCGACACGTCGTTGTCCTCGACCGCAAGCCGTTCGGCGATGCCGTAGCCGACCTGGCCGGCTCCGCAGATGACGACGCGCATGATGCCCCCGAATCCCTGGCCCTGCCCTAGCCTACGCCGAGCGATTTCAACTTGCGATGCAGCGCCGAGCGCTCCATGCCGACGAATTCGGCGGTCCGCGAGATGTTGCCGCCGAAGCGGTTGACCTGTGCGGT
This sequence comes from uncultured Alphaproteobacteria bacterium, assembly GCA_963784605.1. Taxonomy (GTDB): domain Bacteria; phylum Pseudomonadota; class Alphaproteobacteria; order Rhizobiales; family Kaistiaceae; genus CAVSRC01. The sequence continues at coordinate 252,232 of CAWARW010000010.1, read as the reverse complement.
CAGATACTCGCGCTCGAAGATTTCGCGCGCGTCGCGCAGCGGCAGCGACATCAGGTGCTCGCCGCCCGCCCTGCCCGGCGTCGTCGGCAGCATTTCGCCGATCTCCGCCGGCAGCATGTCGGCGGTGATCACCTCGTTGGCGTCGCCGCGGGTGAGGATCATCAGCCGCTCGACGTTGTTGCGCAATTGCCGGATGTTGCCCGGCCAGTCGTGCGCCTGCAGGACCGCCATCGCATCGTCGCCGATGGTGCGCGGCGGCAGGCCGGTGGTGCGCGAGATCTGCTCGGCGAAGTGGCGCACCAGGACCGGAATGTCCTCGCGCCGCTCGGCCAGCGCCGGCACCCTCAGCGGCACCACGGCGAGCCGGTGGAACAGGTCCTCGCGGAAGCTGCCCTCGGCCACCTCGCCTTCCAGGTCGCGCCCGGTCGACGAGATGATGCGCACGTCGACGCTGACCCGCGTCGTCCCGCCGACCCGCGAAAAGGTCTGGTCGACCAGCACGCGCAGGATCTTGCTCTGCGTCTCGCGCGGCATGTCGCCGACCTCGTCGAGATAGAGCGTGCCGCCGTGCGCCTCCTCGAGCGCGCCCACCCGGCGCGCGGCGCCGTTCGACGGCTCGGTGCCGAACAGCTCCGCCTCCATCCGGTCGGGCACGATGGTCGCCGCGTTGAGCACCATGAACGGCCCCGCCGCCCGCCCGGACAGCTCGTGGATGCTGCGCGCGACCAGCTCCTTGCCGGAGCCCGAGGCGCCGGTGATCATGATGCGGCTGTTGGTCGGCGCCACCTTCTCGATCGGTGGCGCGCAGGTGGTTCATCGCCGGCGAGGTGCCGAGCAGCTGGTTGGCCTCGCCGCTCTTCTCGCGCAGCGTCTTCACCTCGCGGCGCAGCTTGGACGCCTCCAGCGCGCGCTCGGCGACCAGCACCAGCCGGTCGGCCTTGAACGGCTTCTCGATGTAGTCGTAGGCCCCGCGCTTGATGGCCGAGACCGCCGTCTCGATGTTGCCGTGGCCGGAGATCATCACCACCGGCAGCTCGGCGTGGTCGCGCTTGATCTCGTCGAGCAGCGCCAGCCCGTCGAGACGGCTGCCCTGCAGCCAGATGTCGAGGAAGACCAGCGACGGCCGGCGCTTCTCGACCTCGGCCAGCGCGCTATCGGCGTCGGCAGCGGTCCGCGTGCCGTGCCCCTCGTCGCCCAGGATGCCGGACACCAGCTCCCGGATATCGGTTTCGTCGTCAACGATCAGAATGTCGGACGCCATGTCAGCCGTCTCTCGTTGTCTTCACGTCACGGGCTGAGGGGCGGCAGCCGGTGCCGGCGCGGCATCGGCGTCCCCTGTCGGTCCGTCCATGCGCGGCAGGATGATGCGGATATTGGCGCCGCGGCGACCGTTGGTCTCCGTCGGCGCATCGAGGAGCTCGACCCGCCCCTCATGTTCCTCGATGATCTTGGCGACGATCGCCAGGCCAAGGCCGGTGCCCTTCTCGCGCGTCGTCATGTAGGGCTCGAGCAGCCGCTGGCGGTTCTCGTCCGGCAGGCCGATGCCGTTGTCGACGATGTCGACCACGATCTGGCTGTCCTCGACCCGGGCCGAGACGGTGATCTGCCCCTGGCCGCGCGTTTCCGGCGGCACCGCCAGCACCGCTTCGGTGGCGTTCTTGACCACGTTGGTCAGCGCCTGGCCCATCAGGCGCGCGTCGAAGCGGCCGATCAGCGGCGTCGTCGGCAGGTCGACCTTGAAGTCGATGTCGGGCTGCGAAACGCTGATCAGGAACACCAACTCGCGGATCGACCCGGCGAGGTCGCCGGTGACGAAGGCCGGCTTCGGCATGCGCGCGAACGACGAGAACTCGTCCACCATGCGGCCGATATCGCCGACCTGGCGGATGATCGTGTCGGTGCACTGGTCGAAGACCTCGCGGTCCTCTGCGATCGTGCGCCCGAACTTGCGCTTCAGCCGCTCCGCCGAAAGCTGGATCGGCGTCAGCGGGTTCTTGATCTCGTGGGCGATGCGCCGGGCCACGTCCGCCCAGGCGGTGCTGCGCTGGGCCGTCACCAGGTCGCTGATGTCGTCGAGCGTGATGACATAGCCGTGCTGGCGGCCGTCGCCGCGCTCGGTGGTGACGCGCAGGTTGATCGTGCGTTCGCGCCCGTCGCGGTTGACCGTGATCTGGTCGCGATGCTCGGGCCGCGCGTCGCGCAGCGCCGCCGAGACGACCGGCTGCAGCGGCGGCATGAGCTCGACCACCGAGGTGCCGATGGCTTCCGGCTCGGTGACGCCAAGCAGATGCAGCGCGGTACGGTTGACGATGGTCACCCGGCCCTGCGCGTCGATGCCGACCACGCCGGCCGAGATGCCGGCGAGCACCGCCTCGGTGAAACGACGGCGGGCGTCGATCTGGTTGCTGGCGGCGATGAGCTCCTCGCGCTGGCTGCGCAACTGCGCCGTCATGGTGTTGAAGGTCGAGCCGAGCGCGCCCACGTCGCCGTCCGCACTGCGCGGGCTCACCGAAACGCTCAGGTTGCCGCGCGACACCTCCTTGGCGGCGTCGATCAGGAGCCGGATCGGCATCACCAGTCGGTTGGCGAAGCCGATGCCGAGCCAGATCGCCGACAGCAGCACGACCACGGTGACGCCAAGGAACAGGATGGCGAAGGCGACCTGCGTGCCGAAGCGCGTCGCCTCCAGCGTCCGGTATTCGGCGACGTTGTCGTTGGTCATCGCCAGATAGCGGACGACCTTGCTGTCGAGCGGCCGCGCCGCGTAGAGGAAGGTGTCCTTGTAGCCCTCGAGCACGGTGATGCCGCCGATGATGTTGGTCGGCCCCGGCGCCACGATCACCACCTGGCCGGGATTGCTCGCCGCCTGCTGCAGCGCCTGCGGCACCGGCGCCGGGAACTGCTCGCGGCGCGAACTCTGCGCCTGGGTGATCAGCGCGCCGTCGCTGCCGACCAGGAAGACGCCGGGCAGGTTGTGGTCGGCCGCCACCCCATTGAGGAAGACGGCGAAGCGGCTGGGGTCCTCCTTGTGGAGCGAGCTCGCCCGCTCCAGTTCGAGCTTGGCGGCGAGGATGTCGGCGCGCAGCAGCACCGCCTGCTGCTCGGCGAAGGCCTGGGCCACCGACAGCGAATTGTCGACGATGGCGCGCGTGCGCGTCGAGAACCAGTTGTCGAGGCCGCGGTCGAGCGTGATCGAGGCGGTCACCGCCAGGAGCGCCGCGGGCAGCACCGCCACCAGGCTGAACAGGGCGACGATGCGGATGTGCAGGCTGGCGCCGGCCTGGCCGCGCGAGCGGGCGACGACCAGGTTGCCGACCACCCAGGCGATGACCAGGACGAGAAAGGCGACCAGCGTGCCGTTCACCACCATGGCGGTGAAGACGACGTTCGGCGTCGGCGCGATCGGCGTCAGGCCGATGAGGACGAGGAAGGTCCCGGCGGCCGAGCCCAGCGCCAGCAGCACCGCGACATAGCCCGATGCCCGCACCAGCCGGGAAAACTGGACGGCGCGCGCCTCGCGCGTCTCGCCTGAGACTGGCCCTGATGCGACTGGCCCTGACAAAGATGGCGATTCCGCCGTCATCCGGCTGTGGTGCCTCCTCCCGCGAAGCCTATGGCGTAGCGATCGACCTAGGGCAGACTGGGGCCGAATTGCAACAATATTGTGATCAAAAAACCACAGCCGCCCCGTCGGCGCGGGCTTGACGCCTGCGCTTTTTCACAAGGTCCGCCAAGGGCTTAGCGGGCGCTGCGGATGATCTGGATGTCCAGCTCGCGGATCTTCTTGCGCAGCGTATTGCGATTCACGCCGAGGAGTTCGGCGGCCTTGATCTGATTCCCGCGCGTCGAGGCCAAGGCCGCCGCGATCAGCGGGTTTTCCACCTCGCGCAGGATGCGGTGATAGAGGCCGGGCGGCGGCAGGCCCTCGCCGAAGCTCTGGAAATAGGCGTTGAGGTGGCGCTCGACCGAGCCGGACAGGGTCTCCTCGGCGTTGTCATCGCCGGAGGGCGCGGCGATCGCCGGCTGGTTCAGCTCCGTCTCGATGATGTTCTCGGTGATCGTCTCCTGCGGATAGAGGGCGGCCAGGCGCCGGATCAGGTTCTCCAGTTCGCGCACGTTGCCCGGCCAGCGATAGCGCTTCATGCGGTCGACGGCGGCCGGCTCGATGCGCTTGGCCGGCAGGCCCTCCTTCTCCACGACGGCGAAGAAGTGGCGCACCAGGTCGGGGATGTCCTCGCTGCGCTCGCGCAGCGGCGGCAGGCGGATCGGCACCACGTTGAGCCGGAAGAACAGGTCCTCGCGGAACATGCCCTGGTTGATCAGCTGGCGCAGGTCCTTGTTGGTGGCGGCGATGATGCGCACGTCGGTCTTGATCGGCGTGCGCCCGCCGACGGTGGTGTATTCGCCCTGCTGGAGAACGCGCAGCAGGCGGGTCTGCGCCTCCATCGGCATGTCGCCGATCTCGTCGAGGAAGAGCGTGCCGCCGTCGGCCTGCTCGAAGCGGCCGGCGCTGCGCGCCTGGGCGCCGGTGAAGGCCCCCTTCTCATGGCCGAACAGCTCCGCCTCGATCAGGTCGCGCGGGATCGCCGCCATGTTGATCGGCACGAACGGGCCATTGTGCCGCTTGCCGTAGTCGTGCAGCGCGCGGGCGACCAGCTCCTTGCCGGTGCCGGATTCGCCGGAGATCATCACCGTCAGGTCGGTCTGCATCAGCCGGGCGAGCACCCGGTAGATGTCCTGCATGGCCGGCGACCGGCCGACCAGCGGAATGTTGTCGGCGGGATCCTCGCTGGCGGTGTCGGCAAGCTTGTGCCGCGGCTCCGACAGCGCCCGGCCGACGATGGCGATCAGCTCCTTCAGGTCGAAGGGCTTGGGCAGGTACTCGTAGGCGCCCCGTTCCGAGGCGCGGATCGCCGTCATGAAGGTGTTCTGCGCGCTCATGACGATGATCGGCAGATCCGGCCGCGTCCGCTTGATGCGCGGCAGCAGGTCGAAGATGTTCTCGTCCGGCATCACCACGTCGGTGATGACCAGATCGCCGTCGCCCTCGCTCACCCAGCGCCACAGCGTCGCCGCGTTCGAGGTCAGCCGCACCGAATAGCCGGCGCGCGACAGCGCCTGGTTCAGCACGGTGCGGATTGCCGAGTCGTCGTCGGCCACGAGGATATTGCCGAGGGGCATCGTCATTCGTTCCTGAAACTGCTGCCGGTCGGGCCGGGCCACGCCGGCATCAGTACGCGGAAGAGGGTGCGCCGCGGCTGCGACTCGCACTCGATGACGCCGCCGTGGTCACGGATGATCTTGGCCACCAGGGCCAGTCCCAGCCCCGAGCCGTTGGCCTTGGTGGTGACGAACGGGTCGAAGAGATGCGGAATCATCTCCTCCGGCACGCCCGGGCCGTTGTCGCGCACGCAGAATTCGAGCGGCAGCGTCACCTTGCTCGGGTTGCCCGGCACCGACAGCCGGTAGCCCGGCTTGTAGGCGGTGGTCAGCACGATCTCGCCGTCGGGCGCGCCGGCGACCGATTCGGCGGCGTTCTTGACCAGGTTGAGGAACACCTGGATGAGCTGGTCGCGGTTGGCCGGCACCGGCGGCAGCGAGGGATCGTATTCGTCGCTGATCTTGATCGTGCGGGCGAAGCCGGAGCTTGCCAGCCGGCGCACGTGATCGAGCACCGCGTGGATGTTGACCGGCTCGAGATCGAGCGGGCGCTCGTCCGAGAACACCTCCATGCGGTCGACCAGCTTCACGATGCGGTCGGCCTCGTCGCAGATCAGGCGAATGAGCGCGCGGTCGTCGTCGTCGACGTTGGTCTCCAGCAGTTGCGCCGCACCGCGGATGCCGGAGAGCGGGTTCTTGATCTCGTGGGCGAGCATCGAGGCCAGCCCGGTGACCGTGCGCGCGGCGCTGCGATGGGTGAGCTGGCGGTCCATCTTGTCGGCCATCGAGCGTTCCTGCAGCACGATGACGACGCCGTTCTGGTGGTCCTGGCTCGGCGCGGCATAGATGTCGACCAGCCGCTCGCCGCCGTTGCGCGGGGTGCCGATGTCGACGCGGTATTCGTTGACCGGCGCCATGCGGTCGCGCACCTGCTCGACCAGCGCCAGCAGCGGACTGCCGAAGGGCACGAAATAGGACAGCGGATGACGGCGCAGCACGTTGGTCGAGGCCTGGAAGAAGGTCTCGGCCGCCACGTTGGCCTCGCCGATGACGCCTTCCGCATTGACCAGCAGAACCGGGTGCGGCAGCGCGTCGAGCAGGGCCGCCGCCGAGCGGCCGCGGGCGATGAGGGCGTCGGCGTTCATGCCGCCCTCCGCTCGGCCCCGGCCGCGAACCAGGCGGCGAGATGGTGACGGACCTCCGCCGGCCGCGCGGCGGTGAGCACCGCGCGGCGCAGCCCCGCGTCGCCGGCCGGCGACTGGTCCATGTACCAGCCGAGATGCTTGCGGGCGCAGCGCGCCCCCAGGAACGTGCCGTAGTGATCGAGCAGCGCGGCGTAGTGGCGCATGGCCACCTCGGCGACCGGCGGTTCCTCCGGCAGCGTGCCGGTGGCGGCGTGACGGGCGATGGCGCCCGGCAGCCACGGCCGCCCGTAGGCGCCGCGGCCGATCATGATGCCGTCGGCGCCGGAGCGATCCAGCATCGGCCGCACGTCGTCGAGGCCGAGGGCATCGCCGTTGGCGATCACCGGGATCGACACCGCCTGCTTGACCGCGCGGATCGCCGCCCAGTCCGCCCTGCCCCCGTAGAACTGGCAGCGCGTGCGCCCATGCACCGTGATCATCCGCACGCCCGCCCGCTCCGCGCGCCGCGCCAGCTCCGGCGCGTTGAGCGAATTGTGGTCCCAGCCGAGCCGCATCTTCAGCGTCACCGGCAGCGGGGTCGCGCCGACCGTCGCCTCGATCAGGGTCAGCGCATGGTCGAGGTCGCGCATCAGCGCCGAGCCGGAATAGCCGGAGGTGACCTTGCGCGCCGGACAGCCCATGTTGATGTCGATGATGTCGGCGCCGGCATCGGTTGCGGCTCGTGCGCCTTCCGCCATCCAGTGCGCCTCGCGCCCGGCGAGCTGGATGACGTGCGGCCCCTCGCCCGCCCGCTCGGCGCGCATGGACGCCTCGGGGTCGCCCGTGGCAAGCTGCTCGCTGGCCACCATTTCGGACACCACGAGGCCGGCGCCGAATTCGGCCGCCAGCGCCCGGAACGGACGATCTGACACACCCGACATGGGCGCCAGGAAGACCCGGTTCGGGACCGTTACCGGCCCGATCGTCAGCGGTTCCGCGAGATTCTGCATACCAATCGCCTATTGATTAGGCACCCTGTCGATTTGCCCACATCGTAGTCAAAACTCCCCCGTGAGCAAGTGCGAAATACGCGGCTTTGCCGGCCGGTATGCTACATTCAGCGCCGGTTTTTCTCGGGGTACCCACCATGGACAATGTATCGCACACCGCCGCCCTCATCGTTGCCGCCGGGCGCGGTGTCCGCGCCGGCGCGGGCAACGTGCCGAAGCAGTATCAACCGCTGGCCGGCACGCCCATTCTGGCGCGCACGCTGGCCACCTTTCTCGCCCATCCGGCCGTCGACCGGGTGCTGGTCGTCATCGGCCAGGGCGACGAGGAGATCTATCGCGCCGTCGCGCCGCACCACGACAACCTGATGGCGCCGGTCACCGGTGGCGATACCCGCCAGGCCTCGGTCCGCAACGGACTGGCCGCGCTCGCCGGCACCGGGGCCGGGCGCGTCCTCATCCACGATGCCGCCCGCCCCTTCGCCACCCCTGCCCTCATCGGCCGCGTCGTCGACGCGCTGGCGACCGCCGATGCCGTCGTGCCCACCGTCCCGGTCGCCAGCACCCTCAAGCAGGTCGATGGCGCCGGCCGCGTTGCGGCGACCGTCCCCCGCGATGGCCTGCAGGCGGCGGAGACGCCGCAGGGCTTCGCCTTCGAGGCGATCCTCGCCGCCCACAACCAGGCCCGCGCGGCGTCCCGCGAATTCACCGACGACGCGGCGGTCGCCGAATGGGCGGGCCTGCCGGTCGTCGCCGTCCCCGGCGACCCCGGCAACGTCAAGCTCACCACCGCGCACGACATCCAGGAGGCCGACCGTCGGCTCACCGTCGAGGCGGCGCTCGCCCTCGGCGACGTGCGGGTCGGCGTCGGCTACGACGTCCATGCCTTCGGCCCCGGCTACGAAGTGATGCTCGGCGGCGTCGCCGTGCCCTATTCGCGCGGCGTCCTCGGCCATTCCGATGCCGACGTCGTGCTCCACGCCCTCACCGATGCGGTCCTCGGCGCCATCGCCGACGGCGACATCGGCGCACACTTCCCGCCCTCCGACCCGCGCTGGCGGGGTGTCTCGTCCGATCGCTTCCTCGCCGACGCCGTTGCCCGGGTGGCGGCCCGCGGCGGCGTCATCGCCCATCTCGACGTGTCGCTGGTCACCGAGGGGCCGCGCGTGGCGGACTACCGCGACGCGATCCGGGCCCGCATCGCCGCCATCGCCGGCATTGCCGTCGAACGCGTCGGCTTCAAGGCGACGACCGCCGAAGGCCTCGGTTCGATCGGCCGCCGCGAGGGCATCGAGGCCCACGCCGTGGCCACCGTCCGCCTGCCCTTCTGAGGCCACAGGAGAGACCGCATGACCGACCTTGCCGCGCTCACCCCCGCCGCCGAAGCGCTGATCGCGCTCCTGCGCAAGCAGGGCTTTCGCATCGCCGCCGCCGAATCGTGCACCGGCGGCCTGCTGTGCGGCATCCTGACGGAAATTCCCGGGTCCTCGGACGTGTTCGACCGCGGTTTCGTCACCTATTCCAACGCCGCCAAGATCGACCTGCTCGGCGTCTCGCCCGACCTGGTGGCACCGGGGGGGCCCGGCGCGGTCAGCGAGGAGGTGGCGCGCGCCATGGCCGAGGGCGCCATCGACCATTCGCAGGCGGACATCGCGGTCGCCATCACCGGCGTCGCCGGGCCTGCCGGCGGCACCGACGAGAAGCCGGTGGGGCTGGTCCATTTCGCCGTCGCCATCCGCGACGGCAACACCCACTACCACTTCCGCCGTTTCGGCAATCTCGGCCGCTCGGCCATCCGCCTCGCCGCGGTCGGCGAAGCGCTGGCCATGATCAACCGCGCGGCTCAGGCGGCGGTGGCGCCATAGACGCGGTCGGCGCGCTGCTCGAAGGCGGTGGAGAATTTGCGGAAGGCGCGGTCGAAGACGCCGCCCATCAGCGCCGCCAGCACCCGCGACTTGAACTCGTAGTCGATGGCAAAGCCGACGACGCAGGCCCGCTCGCCGTCGGGCCGGAAGGTCCACACGTTGTGCAGGTGGCGGAAGGGGCCGTCGAGATACTCGGCCCGGATCGTGTCGCCGGCGCGGTCGAGCACCACCCGCGTGGTGAAGGTCTCGCGGATCGCCTTGTAGCCCACCGTCATGTCGGCGACGAGCACCTCGCGATCTCCCTCCTGGTGGCGGCCGCGTACCGTCAGCCGCTCGCACAGGGGCACGAACTGCGGGTAGGCCTCGATGTCGGCCACCAGCGCGAACATGTCGTCGGCGGAATGAGCGACGCGACGGTCGGTGGAGAAGGTCGGCACGCGCGGCGACCCTAGGCCCGGCCGTGCCGTGCCTCGCGCGCTGCGCGCAGCTTGGCGAAATCCTCGCCGGCGTGATGCGAGGATCGCGTCAGCGGGCTCGCCGAGACCATGAGGAAACCCTTGGCGTAGGCGACCGTTTCCAGCGCCTTGAATTCCTCCGGCGGCACGAAGCGCATGACCGGATGGTGCTTGCGCGTCGGCTGCAGGTACTGGCCGACGGTCAGGAAATCGACGCCGGCGCTGCGCAGATCGTCCATGAGCTGCAGGATCTCGTTCCGCTCCTCGCCGAGGCCGACCATGATGCCCGACTTGGTGAACATGGTCGGGTCGAGTTCCTTGACCTTCTGCAACAGGCGGAGCGAGGCGAAATAGCGCGCCCCCGGCCGCACCTTGAGATAGTTCGCCGGCACCGTCTCGAGATTGTGGTTGAACACGTCCGGCTTCGCCGCGACCACCGTTTCCACCGCGCCGTCCTTGCGCAGGAAGTCGGGCGTCAGCACCTCCACCGTGGTGCCGCTGCTCGCCGCCCGGATCGCCCGGATGGTTCTGGCGAAATGCTCCGCGCCGCCGTCGGCGAGGTCGTCGCGGTCGACCGAGGTGATGACCACGTGGCTGAGGCCGAGCTTGGCGACGGCATCGGCGACGTGCTCCGGCTCGGCCGGGTCGAGCGCCCCCGGCATGCCGGTGCGCACGTTGCAGAAGGCGCAGGCGCGCGTGCAGGTATCGCCCATGATCATGAAGCTGGCGTGCTTCTTCGACCAGCACTCGCCGATATTGGGGCAGCCGGCCTCCTCGCAGACGGTGACCAGGCCGTGCTGGCGAACGATGTCGTTGGTCTCGCGATAGACCGGCGAGCTGGGCGAGCGCACCCGGATCCAGTCCGGCTTGCGGGCAATCGGCGCGTCCGGCCGGTGCGCCTTCTCGGGATGGCGCGGGCGCGGTGTTTCGACCGTATCGAGGACAACGACCATGATGGATGACTTCGCTCAGACCCGCCGCACGAGGCGGAACAGAAAGATCAGGATGATGGCGCCGATGGTGGCGACCACCAGATTGCCGACGAATCCGGCATAGGTGATGTCGAGGCGGCGGGCGACCCAGCCGCCGATGACGGCGCCGATGATGCCGACGACGATGTTGGCGAACAGGCCCATTTTGGCGGCCGTCACGCGCTCGGCGATCCATCCGGCCAGCCCGCCGATGATGATCGCGAGCAGCCAGCCGACACCGTCCATTCCAAAGGCGATCCGCGGTCTCACGGGAGACGCTCCCACGACTGTTGCAATTTCGAGGCTATAGCTGGACCCGGGCACCCGCCCCGTCAAGCGCACGGCCGCATCGCGGCCATGCGCTTTGCGCAGGATTACCGCGGATATCCGGCATTGCGGCGCCGGATCAGATGATGATCCGGGCGATGATGATGACGATGATCGCACCGACGATCGAGATCACCACCTGTTCCAGGAACGGGTTGCCGAAGTTCAGCTTGATGCCCAGCTGACGGGCGAGGAAGCCGCCGACCAGCGAACCGATCAGACCGGCGATCAGCCAGGCAACCAGGCTGGCATTGCCTCCGACGATGAGGCTGGCGACGGCGCCGGCGATGAGGCCGATGATGATCCAGGCGACGATCGATTTGGTTTGGGTATTCATGGATCCATCCCCCACATCCTGTTTTGGGTGCCGGGCCGGCCCGCCCGATTCCCTCTTTCACCGTTGAGTGTAGCGCCAATTGGCGCCGGACCCAATCAAGCTCCCCGTGGGCGGCCGGGCTCAGGAGGCCGGCTTTTCCGGCTCCGGTTGCGGCGATGGCGGCTCGGGCGGCGGCGGTGGTGGGGGTGGCGGCGGAGGCGCCGGTGGCGCCACCGCACGCACCGCCGGCGCCGGGGCGGCCACGGCGGCCACCGGCGCGACGATCGCCGCCCGGGGCGTGCGCATCCGCCCGCCGGCAGTGCGCACCAGGCCGCCGACGCCGAGCACCATCACGACGCCGACCGCCAGCGCTCCGACCCACGGAATGAGGCTGATGAGCGCGATGATGATGGCGCCGAGGATGACGAACAGGAAGGCGCGCACGATGCCGATCGGCCCGGCGTGGCGGACGAAGATGCCGGCCGCGATGCCCGCCGCGGCCACCGGCTGGCCGAAGACGAAGAGCAGCGGCAGGGCGAGCAGCAGCGCCAGGCCGATGGGGATGCCGACCACGGTCGCCGCCAGGATCATGGCAATCGCCGGCACCAGAACGAGCGTCACCAGGCCGACGAGGATGGTGGAGACCGGCCGCAGCCGCGCATAGTCGGTTGCGGTGATGAACAGCCGCCCGCCGAACAGCATCAGCACGATGCCGGCCAGGATGGTGCCGAGCACCATGGCCGCCGCCAGCCCGACACCCCACAGCCAGTCCGGCGCCGCCTTGATCTCCTGCGGCAGTTCTCCGCGGATCACGTTGCCGCTGATGACGGCGTCCGGCGAGATATCGGGATCGTCGCGCGAATAGACGGTGAGATCGCCGCCGATATGGGCGCGCGGCCCGACCACCACATGGGCAGCGGTCAGCGTCACCGAACCGCCGGCGTCGCCGTTGAAGGTCACCGCGGCGCCGTAGAGCTTGACTTTGCCGGTGACCTGGCCGGCCATCAGCACGCTGGCGCCGGCCGCCTCGAGCCGGCCGGCGACGCTCGCCAGCGGGCTGATGACCAGGTTGGCGCCGCAGGCCCTGAGGTTGCCGCCGACGCTGCCGTCGATGACGACCGAGCCGCCGGCGAACTGCGCATCGCCGCCCGCCCGGCCGGAGAACGTCAGCGCGCTGCCCGCCGCCGTCACATCGGCGCCGACGCCGCCGCGCAGCACGACCTTGCCGCCGAAGGCCCAGACGCTGCCGGCGGCGTTCGCCGTGACGTCGACGCTGCCCCCGGCCGCGCGGACGTTGGCCGCCGCGCCGCTGACCGTCACCGACCCGCCGAAGACGCGGACGTCGCCGCCGGTGGCCTCGACGCCGACGACCGGACCGACCACGTCGTTGCGCTCCTGCGCCAGGCCCGGCGTCGCCGGCAGGATCGTCACCGCCGCCGCGGCCATCGCCGCCAGAGCAACCGTCCGCCAGCGTCTCTCAGCCAGCCACAAGATCGTCATCTGCGCCGCTCTCCCGACAGGCGGGATGGCCCCTGGGACCCGCCCCGGCCGCCCCGATTCCGACCGGAACACTAGCACTGCCCGGGCCTAGGCGAGAACCTCGTCGATTTCGACCCAGTCGCCCCGCCGCGAAGCCGAGAGGATCGATGCCGCCACCAGCGCCAGGCTCTTGAGGTTGTCGGCGCCGGTCGGAAAGCGCGGCGACGGCGTGCCGGTCTCGATCGCCTCGATGGCCGCGGCCAGACACCCTGCCCGGTCGAGATAGGGCAGCCGCGGCAGCTTCGGCGCCACCGCCCGGCGGCCGTACTGGCGGATGGTCAGCACGTCGGACTTGCCGGGCGGCGCCAGATCGTCGCGCGACGACCAGCGGATATCGCCGTGGGCGCAGTCCATGGTCCATTCGCCGGCCCACGGCGTGCGCGGCCCGCCGCTCATCCACGAGCCGCGATAGCTGACCGGCGTGCCCCGGGCGAATTCGACCGTGACGATGCCGGCGGCGGGGTGGGCAAAGGGGCTGCCGGCCGGGTTCCAGGTCACCGCGCTCACCCGCTTCGGCTCGTCGCCGAGCACCAGCCGCATCAGGTCGAAATGATGGATCGCCATGTCGGCGAGCAGCGGGTCCGCCATCTCCGGATAGGCATGGCCGTGGGTCGGCGCGTGATAGCGGAAGTCGATGCCGACGGTGCTGAGCGGCCCCAGCGCGCCTTGCGCGATCAACTCGGCGGCGAGCAGCGGCGCCGGATAGTAGCGGTAGTTCTGGCTGACCATGAGCAGCCGCTGTCTCTCGGCCGCCAGCGCCACCAGCTCCTTCGCCTGGCGAATGGTGCTGGCGAAGGGCTTCTCGACCACCACGTTGCAGCCGGCTTCCAGCGCCTGCCGGGCGACCGCATGGTGCGCCTCGGTCCTCAGCGTCGCCAGAACCAGGTCGCAGTCGACCGCGGCCAGCGCCTCGCCGAGGCTGGCGAAGCACTGCTCGGGCCTCGCCCCGGCCAACGCCTGGGCCCGCTCGAGCGCTGCCGGTGCGCTGTCGACATAGGCCACCGGCTCCGCCGTGGCGACCGTGGGGACGACCTCGGTCGCCCAGTTGGCGCCCCAGCGGCCGAGGCCGACCTGGATGATCTTCGCCATGGAAATTCCGTCCTGCGGCGTGCGGCCGTGTCAGACGTGGATGACGCGGCCGTAGGCGGCCAGCACGCTCTCGTGCATCATCTCGGAGAGCGTCGGATGCGGGAAGACCGTCTCGATCAGCTCCTCCTCGGTCGTCTCCAGGTTCATGGCGACGACGAAGCCCTGGATCAGTTCGGTCACTTCCGCCCCCACCATGTGGGCGCCGAGGAGCTGCCCGGTCTTCTTGTCGAAGATCGTCTTGACCAGCCCGTCCGGCTCGCCGAGCGCGATCGCCTTGCCGTTGCCGATGGCGGGGAATTTTCCGACGCGGATGTCGTAGCCGGCCGCCTTGGCCTTGGCCTCGGTGAGGCCGACCGAGGCGATCTGCGGATTGCAGTAGGTGCAGCCGGGGATCTTCAGCTTGTCCATGGCGTGCGGCTTCTGCCCGGCGATCGCCTCGACGCAGATGACGCCCTCGTGCTCGGCCTTGTGGGCGAGCATCGGCGGCCCGGCGACGTCGCCGATGGCGTAGATGCCGGCGACGTTGGTGCGGCCGTATGCGTCGATGACGATGCAGCCGCGGTCGGTCTTCACGCCGAGCTTCTCCAGCCCGAGATTCTCGATGTTGCCGATGACGCCGACCGCCGAGATGACCTTGTCGACCTTGAGCGTCTCGCTCTTGCCGTCCTTGTGCTCGATCACCGCGGTCACCGAATCCTTGCCCTTGTCGAGCTTGCTGACCTTGGTGTCGGTGTGGATCGTGATCCCCGCCTTCTCGAAGCGCTTGCGCGCATGCGCGGCGATCTCCTCGTCCTCGACCGGCAGGATCTGCGGCAGGATCTCGACCACCGTCACCTCGGCGCCCATCGTCCGGTAGAACGAGGCGAACTCGATGCCGATGGCGCCGGAGCCGACGACCAGCAGCGATTTCGGCATCTTCTCCGGCACCATCGCCTCGAAATAGGTCCAGATCTGTTTCTGGTCCGGCTCGAGGCCGGGCAGCGCCCGCGGCCGCGCGCCGGTGGCGACGATGATGTGCTTGGCCGAATAGTCGCCGGCGCCGAGCGCCCCCTTCGGCGGGTTGTCCGCCGCCTTGACGCTGACCTTGCCGGGCTGCGGCGATCGTCGCCGTGCCCCAGATCACGTCCACCTTGTTCTTCTTGAGCAGGAAGGCGACGCCATTGGAAAGCTGCGCCGCCACCGCGCGCGAGCGCTTGACGATCGCGGCGGCGATCGAAGCTGACCTCCTTGGCCGACAGGCCGTAATCCTTGGCGTGCTCCATGTAGTGGAAGATCTCGGCCGAGCGCAGAAGCGCCTTGGTCGGGATGCAGCCCCAGTTGAGGCAGATGCCGCCGAGATAGGACTTCTCGACCACCGCCGTCTTCAGCCCGAGCTGGGCCGCGCGGATGGCGGTGACGTAGCCGCCGGGGCCGGAGCCGATCACGATCACGTCGTACTGGTCTGCCATGGTCTCGTTTCCATCCTGCGTTCTTAAGCTACTGGCAAATCTCTTCGCCGACGTCGTAGCGGATCTCGGTTGCGCCGTCGGCGGCGATATAGCGAATCCGCACCCGTACGCATCGTCTCTCCGCTCCTCTTTGGGCGTGGCGCCCGCTCCGGGCTGCGTCGGACCGGTTTTCTAGCATGTGAGCCAGCACGACCCTAGTCGCGGACCGCAACCCGGAAATGCCCTGCGCGAATGGCCTCCCGGACGATCAGCGGCAATCCGCCTTGCCGACCTCGATATCG
This sequence comes from uncultured Alphaproteobacteria bacterium, assembly GCA_963784605.1. GTDB lineage: Bacteria > Pseudomonadota > Alphaproteobacteria > Rhizobiales > Kaistiaceae > CAVSRC01. Next base: position 236,650 of record CAWARW010000010.1, on the reverse strand, counting down.
AACTGGCGCGGCCCCATGAGACCGGGCTTCGCCGGCTTGTCGACGATCGTGACCGATCAGCGTGCAGCGCGCGTGGCGATCTCGTAGACCGTCCGGCGCCGTCAGGTCGATCGGAGACGATCGGCTCCTCGTATTTGAACGCGTCGTGGACGCCCTGGTCGTTCGACGATCGCCGCGATCTCCTTCGCGCTCTGCCAATAGGGCGGCAGGGCCGCTGGCGCCGCAGTGGCGGCGACCATGGCGAGCGCCGCCAGCAGCGAGCGCCAGCCTCCGGTCAGCCTCGATGCGACGACATTGCCTGGTCCCCGGTGTCAGCCGTTCGAGCACCAGATGGTGGACGAGCGCGGCCAGCGCCACTCCGGCAACCACGAACCAGCCCATCAGGCGGTTGGGGCCGGGCGCGAAGCAGGCAACCGGCCCGCAATAGACGATGACCGGGCCAGCGCAAAGACGAGCGCGATGACAACACCGTCACCGTCCGCCAAGGCAGCGCCGCGTGCGCAGCGCGCGACCACGAACCACAGGCCGTCAGGACGAGCAGCACGAAGGGCACGAAGCCGCCGCTCAGGTCGTCGAAGCCCGTGCCGCGCGGATAGGACCTGTAATGGGCGAGCCACAGCGCGCTCACCACGACGACCAGCCAAGCACCGCGGCAAGGCCAGCACCGTGCGCCCGAGAGCGGTCGTTTCACACCCGGACTCTCCGCCTCCAGTTCGGCCTGCGGGTGACCAGGTCCGGCGGCCGCCGCGTTCTCGGCCGCATCGGCGTTCGCAATGCCCTAGCCGATCAGCGCCACCGGCAGGCTGCGCCCGTCGGACCTCGGCGCTATGGCGCGTTGTAGCCGGAGAATGGCCGGTGTCGCGCAGCGCGCGCTGCCCGCCCGATCTCGATCGGCGCTTGTCGGCGCTCGGCCACTCGTGCTCCAGAAGTACGAAGCGAACCCCTCCCCCGCCATGTCGACGAAGACGACGAGGTCCATCGCGTCGGCGCGGGTGGCGGGGCGGATGGTGACGGAACCCAAGCGGCCTACGCCAGCATGCCGGCCGGCTTCTCGATGTAGTCCTTGAAGGCGTTGATGAGCTGCGCGCCGAGCGCGCCGTCGACGGCGCGGTGGTCGGTGGACAGCGTCACCGTCATGATCGTGCGGATCTCGACCTTGTGGTCGCGCACCACCGGCGTCTCGATGCCGGCGCCGACGGCCAGGATCGAGGCGTGCGGCGGGTTGATCACCGCGGCGAAATCCTTGATGCCGAACATGCCGAGGTTGGAGACCGCCGACGTGCCGCCCTGATATTCCTCCGGCGCCAGCCGGCGCGTGCGGGCGCGGGCGGCAAGGTCCTTCATCTCGTTGGAGATTTCGGAGATGCGCTTGGTGTCGGCATGGCGCACGACCGGCGTGATCAGCCCGCCGGGAATGGCCACCGCGACGCCGACGTCGGCGCGCTTGTGATGCAGCATGCCGCCCTCGGTCCACGTGACGTTGGCGTCGGGCACGCGCATCAGCGCCATCGCCAGCGCCTTGATGACGAGGTCGTTGACCGACACCTTCCACGCCGGCTTGCCGTCCTTGTCGCGCGGCGCGGCGGCGTTGATCTGCGGCGCGCAGCGCCAGGAGCGCGTCGATCTCGGTGTCGATGGTCAGATAGAAATGCGGGATGGTCGTCTTCGCCTCGACCAGCCGCCGGGCGATGATCTTGCGCACATTGTCGTGGGGGACGATGTCGTACTCGCCCTCCTCGAACAGCTTCATGATCTGCGCGTCGCGACATCGTCGGCGCGAGCGCCGGCGCCTTCGCCGCCGGCGCACCGGCGCGGCAGCGCCGAGCGGCGCCGCCGCCGGCCTTGGCCGCGTCGATGTCCGACTTGACGACGCGGCCGTGCGGGCCGGAGCCCTTGACCCTGCGCGAGGTCGATGCCGGCTTCCTTGGCCAGACGGCGGGCCAGCGGCGAAGCGAAGACGCGGCCGCCGGCGCCGTTGCCGGCCGGGCCGGACGGCTGCCGTGCGCGGCGCCGCGCCTGCAGGAGCCGCGACGGGCGGCGGCAGGCGGCGCAGCCGCGGCAGGCGCCGGCTTGCGGCGCTTCGGCGGGCTTCGCCGGCCTCGGCCGGCTTGGCAGCCGGCGCGGCGGCCGCCGGCGCATCCTTGATGCGCGCTCTTGTCCTCGCCCTCTTCCAGCAGCACGGCGATGGGCGCGTTGATGGCGACATCCTGCGGTGCCCTCGGGCACCAGGATCTTGCCGATGCGTGCCCTCGTCCACCGCCTCGAATTCCATCGTCGCCTTGTCGGTCTCGATCTCGGCGATGACGTCGCCGGCCTTGACCGTGTCGCCCTCCTTCTTGAGCCACTTGGCGAGATTGCCCTTCTCCATGGTCGGAGAGAGCGCCGGCATCAGGATGTTGATGGGCATGATCGTGTCCGTGGTCAGGTTAGCGGGAACCAAACACGGCGCCCGCAGGCGGCGTATCGAGCCAGACGACGTCAGGAATCCGGCGCGCGCCGGCGTGAAGACGATCCGATGCACCGCGCGGCGGGGAGAAGCGTACCGTGGTCATCGGCGACGGGCGACCTCATTTCTTCCGGCTGGGCGCGCGGCGCTTGGCGGCGGTCTTGCGGGCGGCAGGCTTCCGCGCCGGCGCGCGCTTCTTCACGCTGCGCTTGACGGCGGGCTTCGCCGGCATGATGCGCGCCGTGGCTTCGAGCAGCGCGTCGGCCGTCAGCTTCTCGATGTCGCGGGTGACCAGCGCCAGGTTGCGGCCGACGTCGGCCAGCCGCTCCTGCAGGGTCGGCGTGCGGCCGCGCGATGGTGGCTTGCGCGCCGGCGCCTTGCGGCGCGGCTTGCCACTCGCCTTGGCGGGCTTCCTGGCTTCGGCCATCGCAACCCCCCTAGCGGTAAGTGACCGCCTTCACCGCCGAGATGACCTCGGCGACGTTGGGCAGCGCCAGCTTCTCCAGATTGGCGGCATAGGGCATCGGCACGTCCTTGCCGGTCACCTTGAGCGCCGGCGCATCGAGATAGTCGAACGCCCGCACCGTGATCTCGGAGGCAACATAGGACGACACCGAGGCCACCGGCCAGGCTTCCTCGACGGTGACGCAGCGGTTGGTCTTCTTCACCGACTCGACCACGGTTTCGAGGTCCATCGGGCGCAGCGTCCGCAGGTCGATCACCTCGGCCTCGATACCCATGCCCTTCAGTTCGTCGGCGGCCTTGCAGCGCATAGCCCATGCCGACGCCCCACGACACGATGGTGACGTCCTTGCCGACCCGCGCGATGCGCGCCTTGCCGATCGGCAGGACGTAGTCGTCGAGCTTCGGCACTTCGAAGGTGTGGCCGTAGAGAATCTCGTTTTCGAGGAAGATCACCGGGTTGGGATCGCGGATCGCCGCCTTGAGCAGGCCCTTGGCGTCGGCCGCCGGTACGGCATGACCACCTTGAGGCCGGGCACCGCGGCATACCAGGCGGCATAGTCCTGGCTGTGCTGGGCGGCGACGCGGGCGGCAGCGCCGTTCGGTCCCCGGAAGACGATCGGGCAGCCCATCTGGCCGCCCGACATGTAGAGCGTCTTGGCCGCCGAGTTGACGATGTGGTCGATCGCCTGCATGGCGAAGTTCCACGTCATGAACTCGACGATCGGTTTGAGGCCGGCCAGCGCCGCGCCGACGCCGACGCCGGCGAAGCCGTATTCGGTGATCGGCGTATCGACCACGCGCCGGGCGCCGAACTCCTCCAGCAGCCCCTGGGTGACCTTGTAGGCGCCCTGGTATTCGGCGACCTCCTCGCCCATGACGAAGACGTCCGCGTCGCGGCGCATCTCCTCGGCCATGGCGTCGCGCAGCGCCTCGCGCACCGACATGGTGACCATCTCGGTACCGGCCGGGATGTCGGGATCGGCGGCGAGCGCCTCCTTCGGTGCCGCCGGCAGCGTCGCGGCCGGTTCCGCCTTCTTGTCGCCGGTCGCCGCCGCCATCGGCTGATCGGCGCCATTGCCGGCCGGCGCCGCTTCGGCCGTCTTGGCCGCGGCCGCGACGTCGTCGGCGCTCTCGCCCTCGCCGACCAGGCAGCGCGATCGGCGTGTTGACCTTGACGTTCTCGGTGCCTTCCGGGATCAGGATCTTGCCCAGCGTCCCCTCGTCGGCCGCCTCGAATTCCATCGTCGCCTTGTCGGTCTCGATCTCGGCGATGACATCGCCCGATTTGACGGCGTCACCTTCCTTCTTCAGCCATTTGGCGAGCTTGCCCTCTTCCATGGTTGGCGAAAGCGCCGGCATCAGAATGTCAATCGGCATGAGCGTTCCTCATCTGGGGCCGGTGTCGCGCCGGAGCGGTCCGGGCATGTTCGGCTGCTTGCGGTCCTTGCCGGAGACGGTCCCGTCGCCGCGGCCCGACCGCAATCATAACCCTTCTTTCAGTGATAGACGTCGGTCCACAGCTCGGCCGGGTCCGGCTCGGGCGCGTGCTGGGCGAAATCGGCCGCCTCGCCGATCTGGTCGCGGACGCGCTTCTCGATCGCCTTCAGTTCGTCCTCGGTCGCCAGCTTGCGCTCGAGGATGCGCTGGCGCGCCATTTCGATCGGGTCGTGATGCTCGCGCACGTCGTTGACTTCCTCGCGCGTGCGGTACTTGGCGGGGTCGGACATGGAATGGCCGCGGTAGCGGTAGGTGAGCATCTCGAGGATGTAGGGGCCGTTGCCGGCGCGCACGCGTTCCGACCGCCTTCTCGCCGGCGGCCTTGACGGCGCGTACGTCCATGCCGTCGACCTGTTCGCCGGGAATGTTGAACGAGACGCCGCGCTTGGAAAAGTTCGATTGCGCCGAGGAACGCGCCACCGAGGTGCCCATGGCGTAGCGGTTGTTCTCGATGACGTAGACGATCGGCAGCTTCCACAGCGCCGCCATGTTGAACGATTCGTAGACCTGGCCCTGGTTGGCGGCGCCGTCGCCGAAATAGGCCAGGCACACCTTGCCGTTGTCGCGATACTTGTTGGCGAACGCGATGCCGGTGCCGAGCGGCACCGACGCGCCGACGATGCCGTGGCCGCCGTAGAACTCCTTCTCGCGGCTGAACATGTGCATCGAGCCGCCCTTGCCGTGCGAATAGCCGCTGCTGCGTCCGGTGAGCTCGGCCATGACGCCGCGCGCATCCATGCCGCTGGCCAGCATGTGGCCGTGGTCGCGATAGCCGGTGATCACCTGATCGCCGTCCTTGATCGCCATTTCCATGCCGACGACCACCGCCTCCTGGCCGATGTAGAGGTGGCAGAAGCCACCGATCAGCCCCATGCCGTACATCTGGCCGGCGCGCTCCTCGAAGCGGCGGATGAGCAGCATCTGGGTGAAGGCCTTGAGTTCCTCCTCGCGCGACAGTGTCGCCGGTTTGGTGGTGATGTCCGCGCCCAACCCTTCGGCCGGCTGCGCGGACTTGGCACCGCTCACCGCTACCGACGGTTCACTCGCCTTACGTTGGGCTTTGGGCATCGCGGACTCCCTGGACGTGAGCTTGTTCGAATATTTGCGAGGAAACTAGCGGAAGCCCACTGCCAATCCAAGGTCATCGATCCACCTTGTATGCAAGGCTACTATGCTGACAGCACATGCATATTTTGCACTGCCGCGAAACGGGACAGCATGCGAACGGCATGAAATCGCTGGAAGCTTCGCGGCGCAGCACAACTATTGTTGCGGTGCATCCAAGTAGACGACGACTTCGTCGCGGCGCATGACATTCAGCGCTTGGCGCGCCTGCAAGTCGACCACGTCCGCATCGAGGCTGTTCGGGCGGACGGTTGCGACCTGCTTTTCCAGCCGGTCGTGCTCGGCCTTGAGACCGTCGAGTTCTGTCGCCAGCCGCGCCGCATCGGCGTTGAGACGACCCATCGCCCAGATGCCGAACGACCCGCTGAAGGCGTGGAAACCGAAATAGGCGAGGAAGCCGGCAGCGATGAGCGGCATCCACAAACGCCGGAGGGGGCTCTTCTTGTACTGACGCGTGATCATGACCCGGCCCGCGAGGCGACCCCCTGACCATGCCCGACGGGCCCTTAATGGACCGTTGCGATCCCGACGATTTTAGGGGAGCTCTTCAGTCCCGGTTCACCGTCCGGGAGGGTCCAGCCTCCTGTTAAAGATGACAGGGATGGTTCCGTCCTATTATCCGGCGAGAGCGCCTGCCGCGCTCAGGCAAGTCGGGCCCAAAATATGACGGACACGTCCCTTCTCACCCGCACGCGGGCATGGTCCCGGCGGAATCTGGGCCCGGTCGAGATCGCTGTCGTCGCCGTCGGCGTGGTCTGGTACGTCGTGGCGTCCAGGGTTAACGCGTTCGAGTGGTTCTACGGCTTCACCCGCGCCCACGAGACCCTGCAGCTCGACGAAGTCGCCAATGGCTTCTTCATCGCCACAGTCGGTCTGTCCGTCATCCTCTATGCCCGCTCGCAGCGTCTCGCCCGCGAGGTCCACCGGCGCATCCACGCCGAGATCGAGGCGGCGATGCTCGCCCGCCACGATCCCTTGACCGGCATCGCCAATCGCCGGCTGTTCGACGAGGAACTCGACCGCTGCCTGGCCAAGGCCCGGCGCGCCAATCAGGGCTTCGCCGTGCTGCTGGCCGATCTCAACCGCTTCAAGCCGGTGAACGACATCCACGGCCACAAGACCGGCGACCGCCTGCTGGTCGCCGTCGCCGAACGGCTCAAGCACCTGATCCGGCGCGAGGACATCCTGGCGCGGCTGGGCGGCGACGAATTTGGGTTCGCCATCTGCGGCGCCGGCAAGGAGACGGCGTTGCGCTTCGCCAACCGCATGCTCGCGGCGCTCGATGAACCCTTCGACGTCGACGGGACAACGCTGGAGATCGGCGCCAGTGTCGGCATCGCCTTGTACCCCGACGATGCCACCGAGCCGGAGGCTCTGATCCAGCAGGCCGACATGGCCATGTACCGCGCCAAGGCCAGCACGACCAACGGCTATGCCTTCTTCGATCCGACCCTCGACGAGGCCCTGCGGGCGCGGGCGGCGCTGGAAGCCGATCTGCGCCGGGCGATCGGCACCGATGCGATCGTCCCCTACTATCAGCCACTGGTCGACCTCGCCCATGGCAGCACCTTCGGTTTCGAGGTGCTGGCCCGCTGGAACCACCCGACGCGCGGGCTGCTCGAGCCGGACACCTTCATTCCGCTGGCGGAGGACCTGCGTCTGATCGGCGAGCTGTCGCTCCACCTGCTGCGCCGCGCGTTGCGCGATGCCGCCCACTGGGATCCAAACCTGGTGTTGTCGATCAACCTCGCGCCGGAGCAGTTCCAGGACCGGCAGCTCACCGACAAGATCTTCGCCATCCTCGCTGCCGCCGAATTCCAGCCGTCGCGGCTGGAGGTCGAATTGACCGAGACGGCGCTGATCAACGACCTCGAGGCGGCCAAGGAGGCGATCAGCCTGCTCAAGAGCGCCGGCGTGCGCGTCGCCATCGACGACTTCGGCAAGGGCTATTCGAGCCTCTATTACCTGCGCGAACTGCCCTTCGACGTCGTCAAGATCGACCAGAGCTTCGTCGGCTCGCAGCGCTTCAACCCGCAGAGCGCCAAGATCGTCACCGCGGTCATCGGCCTGAGCGAAGCGATGGGGCTGACCACCGTTGCCGAAGGCATCGAGCAGACCGTCGATGCCGACTGGCTGAAGGCGCAGGGCTGCAGCGTCGGCCAGGGCTTCCTCTATTCGGGGCCGGTACCGGCGGCCGACGTGCCGGCGCTGCTGACCGTCCACAAGCCGGCGGCCGAGCGTTCCGCCGCCTGATCGAGCGGGGCCGGTTCCCCGCCTCGCTCTTCCCCGGCGGAAGCCGGTTCGCGGCCTTTGCCGGTGACAACGAAAAAGGGGACGGCAAATGCCGTCCCCTTTTTGGTTCGTCTCGGTGAAGGATCCGGGTCTCAGCCTTGGCGGCGGAACACGCTCTTGCCGGCGAACATCGCCTCGCTGCCCAGCTCCTCCTCGATGCGGATGAGCTGGTTGTACTTGGCGATGCGGTCCGAACGCGACATCGAGCCGGTCTTGATCTGACCGCAGTTGGTGGCGACCGCCAGGTCGGCGATGGTCGAAATCCTCGGTCTCGCCCGAGCGGTGCGACATGACCGCGGTGTAGGCCGCCTTGTGGGCCATCTCGACGGCGTCGAGCGTCTCGGAGAGCGAGCCGATCTGGTTGACCTTGATGAGGATCGAGTTGGCGATGCCCTCCTTGATGCCCCGGCTGAGCCGCTCGGTATTGGTCACGAAGAGGTCGTCGCCGACCAGCTGGATCTTGCCGCCGAGCTCGTCGGTGGCGATCTTCCAGCCTTCCCAGTCGTCCTCGGCCAGGCCGTCCTCGATCGAGACGATCGGGTACTTGCCGATCAGCTCCTTGAGATAGGCGACCTGCTCGGCCGGCTTGCGCTTCTTGCCGCCCTCGCCGGCGTAGACGTAGGCGCCGTCCTTGAAGAACTCGCTGGAGGCCGGGTCGAGCGCGATGGCGATGTCGTCGCCGGGCTTGTAGCCGGCCTTGTCGATCGCCTTCATGATGAAGTCGAGCGCCTCGGTGGCGGTGCCGAGATTGGGGGCGAAGCCGCCCTCGTCGCCGACGTTGGTGTTGTGGCCGGCGTCGGACAGCGCCTTCTTGAGGGCGTGGAAGGTCTCCGCCCCCATGCGCACGGAGTCGGCAAAGGTCGCCGCGCCGAAGGGGACGATCATGAACTCCTGGAAATCGATCGGGTTGTCGGCATGAACGCCACCGTTGAGCACGTTCATCATCGGCACCGGCAGGACGCGGGCATTGGTGCCGCCGACATAGCGGTAGAGCGGCAGGGTGTTGGCCTCCGCCGCCGCCTTGGCGGTGGCCAGCGACACGCCCAGGATGGCGTTGGCGCCGAGCCGGCTCTTGTTGGCCGTGCCGTCGAGCGCGATCATGGTCTTGTCGATGTGGATCTGGCTCTCGGCCTCGAGACCGCCGATCGCTTCGAAGATCTCGCCGTTGACCGCTTCGACGGCCTTCTGCACGCCCTTGCCGCCGTAGCGCCCCTTGTCGCCGTCGCGCAGCTCGACCGCCTCGTGGACGCCGGTCGAGGCGCCGGAGGGCACCGCCGCGCGGCCGAACGAGCCGTCTTCCAGAATTACGTCGACCTCGACGGTGGGATTGCCGCGGCTGTCAAGGATTTCGCGGCCGATGATATCGATGATCGCGGTCATAAGGTCTTCTCCGAGGTGATCCGGTAATGGTCCTGGCTGGCGCCAGCTTCTACAGGAGGGGTCGCACTGGCGGAAGGTGCGAATCGTCTTGTCTGCCGCATCGCGGGAAACGCCTGACGGCCGCCCGCCGCCCACAGACTTGCCGGGGTTTGATAGAGCCAATCCGCCACGGCGGTTTTGCGCAGGATCAAGCCGCCGGCCGACGGGCGGCGACGGCCCTCATCCGCCGGCGCCCTAGAACCGCTCGGCCCAGCCCTGGGTCAGCTTGCGTTCCAGACCGATGGCGCGATTGCGCCACGACCGCGACCGCTGGTCGATCGCCCGGATGCGCGGGTCGAAGGCCGCTTCCAGCGCAGCGCGCTTTTCGGCGTCGTTGAAGAAGATGGCGAAGACCAGCCGGTGCCCCGCCACGGTGTCGATGTAGCCGGCGAGCCCGCGCACATAGGACATGGTGCCGGTCTTGACGTGCGCCGAGGCTTTCACCCCCTTCCAGGAGGTCTGCCGCAGCAGGTCATGGAAATCGGCCTCCCCGGTCAGGGTGGAGGCTTCTTCGAGCATGGTGACCATCTGGCGCGGCGTCACTTGCGACTTCGACGAGAGGCCGGAGTGGTTCTCCAGCGACAGGCCGGTCCAGTCGGCCGTCGGCACGCGCTTCCGCCACCAGTCGACCACCGCCGACGCCAACTCCGCCAGCGACAGCCTGCGGTCGGTCAGCGCGTGGCTGGTGGCCAGCCCGACCAGCTCCGCCGACAGGTTGTTGGACGAATGCAGGACCGCGTGCGCGATCTCGGTCAGGGGAACGCTTTCGTGGCGAACGATCTCCTTTGCGTCGCCGGACGTGTCGCCGGCCGCCGGCTGCGGCAGCACGATTCCCTGCTGCGCCGCGATGGCCCTGAAAGCGTCCGCCGTCACCCGCGACGGATTGCGGACGGGCAGCCAGTCCTCGCCCTTCGCCCGCAGGTTGGCCGAGATCAGCCAGCGATCCTGCGTGGCCGGCCCGGTCCGCACGAAGGGCCCCGGCAGATCCTCGTCGGCAAAGGCCGCATTGACCGTCTGCACCGGCATGTTGACGTTGCGGCTCGACGCAATCGCCGTCACCGAACGGTCGCTGCCGTCGGTCTGCCAGTGGATGCGCACGCGGTTGAAATTGAGCGACAAGGCCGAGAGGCCGCAATTGTAATCCACCGCCTCCGGCTGCATGGCGTCGATTTCCGGCAGATCGATCGTGGCGCTGTCGTCGTAGAGGAAGGTGCCGTCGACGCGGCTGATCCCGGCTGCGGCAAGCTGCTTCGCCATGTCCTGGAGATCGTCGCCGGTCAGGAACGGATCGCCGCCGCCGCGCAGGACCAGCGTGCCGGTCAGCACGCCGTCGGCGATGCTGCCGGTGGCGTCGAGGGTCGTCGCGAAGCGATAGTCGCCGCCGAGGACCTCGAGGGCCGACGCGAAGGTGGCGACCTTTGCCACCGAAGCCGGAACGAACGGCTTGTCCGGGTTGCGCTCCGCCAGCACCCGCTTGTCGGCGAGGTCGACCACCAGATAGCCGACGTCATTGGCGCCGAATTTGGCTGCGTCGATCAGCTCCGCGTCGGAACGCGGCGGGGCGCTCTTTGCCGGCTTGGCGGCAGCCGCCTGGCCGGTGACGGCGGCCAGGCTCAAGGACAGCGCCACGACGAGGCACATCAGCCAGGCACGCGGGTCGGTTGTAGCGATGAAGCGGTCGCGGATTGTCATTGGCGATGGGGTGCGGGTTGAACGTGGCGAGCATAGGGCAACCACGCAGGCCCGTCGATTGCCGCGGATTTGGCCGCTTTCGCCGCCGTCTTCCCTCACTTTGCGCCGGCGAGAGGCGCCACCCGGGCCCCTTCGGGGATCGTCCGCGATGCCTTGTTGAGGCTCTCGATGGCGAAGCCGGCCGCCCGCTTGTAGCCGGCCATGAATTCCGCCCGTTCGGCCGGCGAAACGACATCGTCGATGTTGTCGAAGGTGCCGCCGCAGCGCTCGTCGACGATCTTCAGGAGCCCGAACGGCCCGGCCTCGCGATTGCGCAGGATGACCTGCGAAACGGGACCGCAGAGCGCGCCATCGTAGGCGGCCAGCGCCGCCGGCGTGACCCCGTGCACGGTCATCGCGCGCCCGAGCACGCGGGCATCGACGATCGCCTGGCTGGCGCCGTTGGAGCCCGTCGGATACATCGCGTGGGCCGCGTCCCCGAGCAGCGCCACCGGCCCGTCCTGCCAGGTCGGGATCGGATCGCGGTCGATCATCGGGTTCTCGAAGGCCCCGTCCGCCCCGCGGATCATGGCCGGCACGTCCAGCCAGTCCCATACCCAGCCGTCGAAGTGATGGGCGAAATCGTCGATCCCGACCTGGCGGAACCAGCCCGTCTGCTGCCACCCGTCGGCATTGTCCATCGTCACTTCGGCGATCCAGTTGATCGTCGCCAGGCCGGTTTCCGGATCGGGCGCGGAGATCGGATAGAACACGATGCGGTGGCGGTCGGTGCCGAGCCCGACGAAGGAGGCGCCGGTGCGGATGGGTTTGGCCTGCGTCGTGCCGCGCCACATCACCGCACCGCCCCAGTGGATCGGCGGCTGGTCCGGATGCATCTGGGCCCGGACGGTCGAATGGATGCCGTCGGCGCCGATCAGCAGTGCGCCTTCAACCTCCGCCGTCCCGCCGTCGGCCTGCTCGACGAACACGGTCACGCCGCCCGCGGCGGTCTTGCGGTAGCCGGTCACCCGGCTGCCGAGCCGCACCGCGTCCGGCCCGATCCGCTCCTTCACCCGGTCGTGGAGCAGCATGTGCAAGTGGCCGCGGTGCACCGCGTATTGCGGCCAGCGATAGCCCGCCAGCAGCCCGCGCGGCTCGGAATAGATGTCGTTGCCGTTGAGGCCGACCAGCGCCCATTCCTGTGCCGGCAGCCCCACCCGGTCGAGATCGGTCGCGCCGATGCCAAGGTCGGCGAGTTCGCGGACCGCGTTCGGCTGCAGGTTGATGCCAACACCGAGGGGCCGCATTTGGCGCACCGCCTCGAAGACGACGCAGCGGACGCCGATCTGGTCGAGCGTCAGCGCCATCGCCAGTCCGCCGATGCCGCCGCCGGCGATGATCACAAGGTCGTCGGTCACCCTCACATCTCCCCCCAAGCGTGCAATGTTCTGGGTTTTCAGTTCCTTTAGCGGTGCCGGCGGGCCGGCGGCAAGCCGCGCTGGCAAAATGGCCGAGGATTGCGCCCGCTTATCCCGGTCGAAGCGGGCAGCGAGACGGCGTCGGCACGGCGCAGGCTTGCGTGAATCGGATGGAGCCCAGGTTCGGGAACCATCCAGGTGACAGCGCCGCGATCCATCGCCATCCTGTGGCGCGATGACCGATCTCATCGTCACCAACGGCGACGGCGCCGCGGAGCTTCTGCGCCTGGCCGGCCGCGAGGGCACCCTGCTGCCGTGGCGCGACGTGCTGCACGAGGGGCCGATCCGGCCCGGCACGTTGGCGGATTGCGCCCCGGCCCGGGTCGCCTATCTGGCGGACCGCTTCCGCGTCGATCCGGCGGAGGTCGCCGCCGATTTTGCCGAACGCGACGGGCTGATCCGGGCCCACGCTGATTTCGAGACGGTAGAGCTCTGGTTCGAGCACGATCTCTACGACCAGCTCCAGCTCGTCCAAATTCTGGCGTTCTTTGCCGGCGAAGCGCCGCGCGACGGCCTCGTCCTGGTCCAGGCCGACGATTTCCTCGGCACCCAGACGGTGGAGACCATCCTCAGCTTCGCCGACGCTGCGCGCGCCGTCACTACCGCCGACCTCGATCTGGCGGCCGGCGTCTGGGCCGATCTCACCCAGCCGACGCCCGAGCGCGTCGCCGCGCGCCTCAACCGGCCGGAGGGGCCGCTGCCGTTCCTGCGCGGCGCGCTGCGGCGCTTGCTGCAGGAGCTGCCGGCGCCCGGCTCCGGCCTCGGGCGCAGCGAGCGCACCATGCTCGCCGCCATTGCCGACGGCGTCACCGACCCAGCGCAGCTCTTCCATCGGACGATCGCGGCGGAAGAGGCCGCCTTCATGGGCGACTGGAGCTTCTTCCGCCTGCTCGACGACCTTGCCGCCTGCGACGTGCCGCTCGTCGCCGGCCTGCCCGCGCCACCGCCGGGCCCGTTCGACGGCGCGCGCTTCCGCACCGCCCGGCTGGCGCTCACCGCGGCGGGCGAAAACGTGCTGTCCGGCATGGCCGATCACGTCGATCTCAATGGCCTCGACCGCTGGTGGGCGGGCACCCGGCTTTTCGGCCGCTCGGTCTGGCGCTTCGACGCCGAGGCGGGCCTGCTTGTGTCGCCCGCCGTTTCCGGCGAATAGACAGGCAATCGCGGGCGGCGCCGGTTTGCCGCCCATCATCCGAACGAAAGAGCCATGGCAAAGACCGTCCCTCCAGCTCGGCCGCGCCGTGCCGATCCCCGCCAGCCCCGACCAGGCGGTGCTCGACCGCGTGCCCAATCCGCAGCCCGGAACCAAGTTCCTGGCGCGCTTCACCTTTCCCGAGTTCACCTCGATCTGCCCGGTCACCGGCCAACCGGATTTCGGCCTTCTGGTCATGGATTATGTGCCCAGGAGCTGGTTGGTCGAATCGAAGTCGCTGAAGCTCTATCTGCAGTCCTTCCGCAACCATGGCGCCTTCCACGAGGACGTCACCGTCGCCATCGGCCGCAAGCTCGCCGACCTGCTCAAGCCGCACTGGCTGAGGATCGGCGGCTATTTCAACCCGCGCGGCGGCATGCCCATCGATGTCTTCTGGCAGACCGGCAAGCCGCCCGCCGGCGTCTGGCTGCCCGACCAGGAGGTGCCGCTCTATCGCGGCCGGGGATAGGCGCCATGGAAAAAGGGCGGCTGGAAGCGTTCAGCGACGCGGTGATCGCCATCATCATCACCATCATGGTGCTGGAGCTGAAGGTGCCGCACGGAGAGGACTGGTCGGCGCTGATGCCGCTCATCCCGGTGTTCGTCAGCTACGTATTGAGCTTCGTCTATCTCGGCATCTACTGGAACAACCACCACCACATGCTGAAGGCCGCCCACCGGGTGGACGGCACCGTGCTGTGGGCCAACATGCATCTGCTCTTCTGGCTGTCGCTGGTGCCCTTCGTCACCGGCTGGATGGGCGAGAACCATTTCGGCACGATCCCGGTGGCGCTCTACGGCTTCGACCTCCTCGCTGCGGCCGTCGCCTACTACATCCTGGCGCGGACGCTTGTCGCCGTGAACGGCAAGGATTCGCCGATTGCGGTTGCCATCGGCCGCGACTTCAAGGGCAGGATTTCGGTGGTGATCTATCTCGCCGCCATCGTCCTGTCGTTCTTCTACGCGCCGGCCGCTCTCGCCCTGTTTTTCGTCGTCGCGGTCATCTGGCTGGTGCCCGACCGGCGCATCGAGCGCGTCGTCCGCGAATAGGCGGAATCCCGCGAAAAATGCGGCGGCCGGCTTAACCCTTCCTTCAACGGCCGGCGGCCATGCTGGCGCTTTCCTTCTGCCTGCAGGCAACGGCGGAGCCACGCGCCATGGACGATTTCATCTCGCGCACCGCGCGCAGCTGGCGCCTGATCAAGGCGAGCACCGCCGTCCTCAAGGACGACGGCGAGCTTCTGGTGCTGCCCGTCATCTCCGGCGCGGCAACGCTGGCGGTCGGCGGCGCCTTCGTCTGGCAGGCGATGAACGACGGCACCTTCGACACCATCAAGGAGGGGCAGGCGACGACGCTTCCCGTCTCCGTCTATGTCTGGCTGTTTGCCTTCTACCTCGTCCAGTATTTCGTCATCATCTTCTTCAACACCGCGCTGGTCGGCGCCGCCATCGACCGGCTCGACGGTCGCGATCCGACGGTCCGCTCGGCCCTGGCGCTGGCCGTGCGCCGCATCGTCCCGATCTTCGGCTATGCCATCGTCTCGGCGACGGTTGGCGTGCTGCTGCGCTTCATCGGCGAACGCGCCGGCCTCATCGGCCGGCTGATCGCGGCTGGCGCCGGGCTCGCCTGGACGGTGATGACCTTCCTCGTCGTGCCGGTGCTGGCGGCCGAGGGCATCGGCCCGGTCGAGGCCATCGAGCGCAGCGTCAGCCTGCTCCGCCGCACCTGGGGCGAGAACATCGTCGGCTCCGCCGGCATCTCACTGGTGATGGGCTTCCTCGCCTTCCTCGTCGGCCTCGTCTTCGCCGGCGCCATCCACATGATGCCCGACAACCAGACGGTCGCCATGGCGCTGATCGCCACCTCGGCCCTGGCCTTCGTCGCCATCCTCACCTACGGCGCGGCGCTGTCGGCCGTCTATTCGGCGGCGGTCTATTACTACGCCGTGATGGGCGAGCCGCCGGAGGGCTTCGACCGCGACCTGGTGCGTGGCGCCTTCGCCCCGAAGGGCGATTGAGGCAGCAAGCGCTACCTTGGCGTGAAGTCTGTGACGGCGATCAGCTTCGTAACGTCATTCTCATGGAAGTAGTACGCAGTTGCCAAGCATTGCTGTACGCCGCTGTTTTCAATGCATTTGAACACCGCATCCCTTGCGACAGGATCAAAATAGTAATCCAGGATTGCAAGAGGCGCGTCCAGTTTTGCGCGACGCACTACGAGCGTGTTATTATTTTCAATAAGCGCAACAGGTAACCTTAATTCAATAAACCGTGGCTTCGCTGACGTATAAAGCGTATCAAAATCGTCAAGGCTAATTAAGTCTGCTTTTGTTGGGATATAATAGACTGCGTCAGAAGAGACGCTAAATTCTGATAAAATGTTGAGCATGCTCAAGTACCAAGAAAGAGAGTCCCCGCAATTTGATTTTAGCTGAAGCTGTACGAATAAATTAAACAGTCCAGACAGTTTCCCGCCGCAGGCGACAATCTGAAAATTAGTCAAATTTAGATATCCTTTACGCGTCGTAGCGTCATTTACGAACGAATCAATTCCCATGCGAAAATTTTTCTGAATTGAACCGCTCGAAAGGCGCATAAACTCGGCAAAGGCATGAACTTGTTCGCGATCCCAAGGCTTGTCCTGCAAGGATCTAAAAATAGATTCCTCAGTTAACTCAATGCCGATGCTGCTGTAATCAGATTTTACCGCATTATCATCAAGAATAGCTCGAATCAGGCCATCTGTGTCAGGCGAATACCCAGCGCGGATAACAATCTCCTTTGCAGCTTCGACCGGATCCGACTTCTTTGCCAACGTCGCAAGATCGCCAGCCATGCCTTCGGTGCGCCTGTCAATATGGCCCACAGTCAAATCCGTTCTTCGTGTGGTGGCGTCGATAGTCTTGGTCCTCGTGTCAATCGCTGCAACAGCCTGATTGATTTGTTCCAGAAGCGCCTGTTGCAACCGTTGCAGCGGCGGTATCGCCTCGGCAATTACGCCGTTTGGCTCCGCCCCCGGCAGCGCGGTCGCAAGGCCGAAGAAGACGAGCACGGAGACCGCAACGGCAGCGCCCAAACGCCGCCCCCAGCGAAGCCAGCGCTGCCAACTGGGCCATACCCTCAACGCAGCATGGCAAGCGACCGCTCCGATGACGCAAAAGAAGAACAGGGCCGATTGCAGTGAGACGATCGGCTTAAGGAAGTCCACAATCCCGCCGATGGCTCCGGCCCCGCTGACCACGCGCAGCCATACGTAGCCCGTCGGCGTTTCCGGTTCGTCCGACGGCGGCTTGAAATCGTCGTCATCCAGGTAGTCTTGTTCGATTAACGCAATTGCAGTGCGGAGGCGCTGCCTGTGCGACTCAAGTGTCGGCTGTTCAATGGTCCCGTCGGGCAAACGGCACGACTCCTCGAGGGAACGGTTGACGCGCGCATAGAGCCGCCGCCGACTTCTTGCGAATTGTGTGGCAGTCGGGAGATCGCCGCCTCGATACTCCGAACGAGTTCTTCAACTTTCATGCGCCGTTGCCCCCACTGATGCCCGCGAAGCTAGCAACGGAGCGAAGCACCCGTAAAGCAACTTGGCTCAGCGGATGCGGCCTAGCTTCGCGTCCGCGACCTCATCCGAGGCGCCTTCGCGCCGAACGGCGGCGATTGACGACGGGATTTGCCTTCGTCATTCCGGCGACAGCTGGAATTGAGCAGGCGGGGAGGTCGATTGAGGCCACCATCGCCTGGCCCCTGGCCTGCGCCGGGGTGACGAAATGCCGGGCTGCAGGTTTCGCGACCTCAGCGCCGCTTGACGATGGCGTCGAGCGCCATCAGCTCTTCCAGCAACGCCGGCAACCGGTCGATCGGCACCATGTTGGGGCCGTCGGAGGGGGCATTGTCCGGGTCTTCGTGGGTCTCGATGAACACCCCGGCGACGCCGACCGCCACCGCCGCCCGCGCCAGCACCGGCACGAAGCGCCGGTCGCCGCCGGTCGATGTCCCCTGCCCGCCCGGCTGCTGCACCGAATGGGTGGCGTCGAAGATCACCGGCGCGCCAGTCTCGGCCATGATCGGCAGCGCCCGCATGTCGGAGACCAGCGTGTTGTAGCCGAAGCTGGCGCCGCGCTCGGTCAACAGCACATTCGGATTGCCGCTCTCCGTCACCTTGGCGGCGACGTTCTTCATGTCCCACGGCGCCAGGAACTGGCCCTTCTTGATGTTCACCACCTTGCCGGTCTGCGCCGCCGCGATCAGCAGATCGGTTTGGCGGCTAAGGAATGCCGGGATCTGCAGCACGTCGACCACCGCGGCGATCTCGGCGCACTGCTCGCGTTCGTGCACGTCGGTGAGGATGGTCACGCCGAGTTCCGCGCGCAGGTCGGCGAAGATGGCCAGCGCCTTGTCGAGGCCGAGCCCACGCTTGCCCGCGAGGCTGGTGCGGTTGGCCTTGTCGAACGACGTCTTGTAGACCCAGCCGATCCCGAGGCGCGCCGCGATCTCCTTCAGCCGTCCGGCCATGGCGAAGGCATGCTCGCGGCTTTCGAGCTGGCAGGGGCCGGCGATCAACGCCAGCGGCAGGTCGTTGCCGAAAGTGGCGGCGCCGACGGTCACATGCGGGTTCGGTTTCATGGGGCGGGACTATAGCGGCAGTTTGCGGCGGTGGGGATTGTCAACCGGCCGCCTCGAAGGCGAGCGCCGCCCCATGCGCCAGCGCCGCGGACACCACCAGCGCCCCGGCCAGCGCGCGGAACGGAACGCGGTTCTCAGTCAGCAGCGCCGCCACCGCGCCGAGATCGCCGACGCGCACCCGCCAGCCGAGGAAGCGGCGCGGGTCGGGCTCCACCTCCTCGCCGAAGAACGCCTTGAAGCCGACCGGCGACAACACCTCGACACGGCTGCCGTCGTCGAGATCGAAGGAAACGCCGAAGCTGGTGGCGGTGATCTCGTGCATGCCGGTGAAATGGGTGAGGAATTCATGGAAATCGGCCGGGTCGCGCGTCACCATGACTGCCGACGCCACGGCGAGCGCGCCATTGGCGTGGCGCTGGAACTCCGGTCGCCAGAAGTTCTCCGGATAGTGGTGCTGGCAGGTGAAGAAGCCCGCCCGCTTCAGCCGCGAATCGCTGGTGAAGGTGAGCGAGAAGGCGACCTTGCGCTCGGTGCCGTCCGGCCCCGTGGCGGTGCGCTCGAAGCCGAAGGGTTCGTAGACGCGGAGGTCATGGGCGGCGAAATCGGCGCGGTCGGCCGCGGCGTCGCTGCTCTGCAGCACCAGCATGGACAGCCCCTCGCCGCCCGCCAGATAGTCGCGGTTGAAGGCGCCGAAGGAGAAGTGCGTACCGTCGCCGGCGGGAATCGCCGCTTCGTCTGCCACCGCCAGGATCTCGAGGAACGAGCCGCCGAACTGGGCGAGCGAATTGGCGGTGCCGAAGGGATGGCGCGCGACCGGCGTCAGGGTGAAGCCGAGACGCTGGAAGGTCGCCCGCGCCGCGTCGAGGTCGCGGACGGCAAGAACGAGGTGGTCGATGGGGCGCGGCATGGTTCCGGTGGCGGGCGACTCGAAGCGGAACCGATCCTGCCACAGACTGGCCGCCGATGCGTGCCCGCGAAGCGGGCCTCCGCGACTTGCCACCGCCTTCGAAGCGTGGATTCTGAATCCAGGGGACCGGACGCGGGGACGCCGATGCCTTACCGGAAACTGTCGGAAGCGTGGGTCTTCGTCTCTCACTCGCACCTCGACCTGCGGGCCGTCCGGCGCATCCGCGACGAGATGGAGCGGCTCGGCGCCAATCCATTGCTCTTCTTCCTCAAGGCGTCGATCAAGGACAGTGAACTCGACGGCCTGATCAAGCGCGAAATCCGAGCCCGCAATTTCTTCGTCCTGTGCGACAGCGCGAGGGCCCGCAGCTCTCGCTGGGTTCGCGAGGAACAGGCCTATGTCCGGTCGTTGCCGGACAAGAGTATCCACGTCATCGACCTTGCCGCACCGTGGGAGGAGCAGCGGGCGATCATTCGCCGCGCCGTGACCGCGGCAACGGTGTTCGCCTCGTACTCATTCGCCTCGGCGGACAGGGTGATGCCCTACCTCCAGCACCTGATGGACAACGATATCGCCGTCCATGAGCCGGCCGACCTGAGCAGCGGCGATTCGTGGCCGGAGACGGTGATCGACGAATTGGAAGAGACCGCGAGGTCGGGCGTCTTCGTCGGATTCCTGACACCTGACACGCTGGCCAGCGCCTGGGCGTTCGCGGAAATGCAGCGCTACGTGACGATTGCGGCCGCCCTGCCGGAGGCCCTGCCGCCGCTCTTCGTGCTCCTGGATGACCTTCCGCCCGACATACCGGCGTTCCTGCGACCGCTCGTCGCCCAGCGCCATGTGCTCGACTTCAGGCGTGGCGCGGCCGCGGAAAACCGCGACCGCCTGTTGCACACGGTGGTCGCCGCGCGCCGCACGCCACCTAGCCGTTGACCGGCTTGGCGTCCGCCGCGTCGCGGATCAGCCGCACGAACTCGGCGCGCAGGCCGAACGGGTCGGCGCCGCGGGCGCCATCGGCGAGTGCCCGGATCGAGGTCCAGTCGTAGCCGGTCTGCATCCACGGATCGCCGCGCAGCTGCTGCCCGAACGCGGCCACGGCCAGCGCCCAGCGGGTCGCCTCCGGCGCCGCGGTCGACGCTCGCCACCGCGTCGGCCGAGGTGATCGGCCGCTCCATCAGCTTCGACGTCGACTGGCCGGGCAGCTTGTAGCGGATCTTGATGTAGGCGAGTTCGTCGCCGTTGCCGGGCACCACCGTCTCGTTGACCTTCTGGTAGCGCAGCGGATCGCTCGCCAGAGGCCCGCCGACCGGCGTGATCTCGTAGAGCGCCGTCACCGACGCCCCCGAGCCGACCTCGCCGGCATCCACCCGGTCGTTGTTGAAGTCGGAGCGGTCGAGCATCCGCGTCTCGTAGCCGATCAGGCGGTATTCGGAGACCGCGGCGGGGTTGAACTCGACCTGGATCTTGACGTCGTCGGCGATCGGAAACAGCGAGGACGAGAAGTCGTCGCGGAACAGCTTGCGCGCCTCGTCGAGCGTGTCGATGTAGCCCGCGGTGCCGTTGCCGGCCTGGCTAGAGCGTCTGCATCATCACGTCGTTGTAGTTGCCGTGGCCGAAGCCGAAGGCCGAGAGATAGACGCCGGTCTTGCGCTTCTCGGCGATGAAGTCCTCCAGCTTGGCCGGGTCGGCGACGCCGACGTTGAAGTCGCCGTCGGTCATCAGGACGACGCGGTTGACCGCGGCCTTGTCGAAATTCTGCTCGGCCAGATCGTAGGCGAGCGCCAGCCCCTCGCCGCCCGCGGTCGAGCCGCCGGCATGCAGCGCCTCGACGGCGCAGCGCATCTTCAGCTTCTCGTTGCCCGGCGTCGGCGGCAGCACGGCGCCGGCTGCGCCGGCATAGACCACCATCGACACGCGGTCCTGCGGCCGCAGCTGGTCGATCAGCACGTTCAGCGCCTTCTGCACCAGCGGCAGCTTGGCGGGCTCGTCCATCGAGCCGGACACGTCGATGAGGAAGACGAGGTTCAGCGGCGGCTGCTCGTCGCGGGCGATGTCGTAGCCCTGCAGGCCGATGTGGATGATCTCCTTGCCGGCCGCCCACGGCGACGGCGTCACCGCGACGTTGGCCTTGAACGGCTCCTCCGGCGAGGCCGGTCCGGCGTAGCCGTAGTCGAAATAGTTGAGCAGCTCCTCGACCCGCACCGCGTCGCGCGGCGGCAGACGTGCCGTCGCGTGAGGAAGCTGCGCACATTGGCGTAGGACGCCGTGTCGACGTCGATCGAGAAGGTCGACACCGGGTCCTCGCCGACCCGCTTGATCGGATTGGAGGTGGCGTTCGGGTATTTCTCTGTGTTGACATACGGACCCTCCATCGCCAGCCGTCGGCCGGCGGCGCACCGGCCATGGGCGCCGGCCGAGCGGCGGCGGCGACGACGGCGCCATGGCGAAAGTTGCCGGCGCGCGGCGCCGCCGGAGCGCAGCTTGGCTGCTGCCGGTCCGATGTCCGTGCGCGCGGCGGGAAGCCGAGATTGGCGCAGGCGGCGAGCGTCGGCCGGCCGTCGTGGATGGCCCTGTCAACCGCGGCGAAGGCCGGCGCCGGCGGTCAAGGCGCTGGAAGTGAGGAGAAAGGACAGAATGCAGACCGATCTGACGGCGACTGGACCCGGCTCGCCATGACCGCGCCTCCCTTGTTGCGCCCACCCGGCCGCGCAACCTGCCCGCGATTGGTGGCGGCAATGGTGGCGCGCGCGGCCCATTTCGCGGCGCCGGTGGGGCCGGATTGCGCCGTCCTCTCGTTGTCGTCTCTGGATCGCTGCTGGCGCTCGCCTGCCAGCCGGCGGCCGCCTTCAACCGCGTCGGCATCGTCCTGCTCCACGGCAAGACCGGCTCGCCGGCCCAGTTCGGCGAGATGGCCGCGACGCTGGACGAGACCGGCTACGGCGTCGAGACGCCCGAGATGTGCTGGTCGGCGCGGCGCATCTATGACCGGCCGCTGGACAATTGCCTGGCCGACGTCGACGCCGCCATCGCCCGGCTGAAGGCGGACGGCTTCAACGCCATCGTGGTCGGCGGCCACAGCCTCGGCGGGCTGTGGCGCTCGCCTATGCCGCCACCCACGAGGCCTCTGGCCGGCGTCGTGCTGCTGGCGCCGGATGGCGAGCCGGGCGATTTCAACCGGCACCCCGGTCGCGGAGAGCGTGCTGAGCAGCCGCGCGATGATGAAGGCCGGCCACGGCGACGACACGGCCAGCTTCACCGACCGCGTGCTCGGCACGAATTTCACCGTCAACGCGACGCCGCGGGCCTTCCTCTCCTTCCTCGGGCCGGGCAGCATGCTCTCGCCCGGCCGCGTCCTGCGCCGGCCTGCATGCCCCGGTCTTCTGGGCCGCCGGCACCAAGGATTCCAGCCAGCGCGACGCCGCCGCCCTGTTCAAGCGCGCGCCGGCCGATCCGCTCAACCGCTTCGTCCCGTCAATGCCGGACACATGGGCACGCCCGGCGCGGCGCTGGTCCCGATGCTCGACTGGCTCGACCGGCTGTCGGGCGACTGACGGCAGCGACCGCCGCCGTCCGCCCCGGACGATCGTCTCAAACCATTCCAAATCGAGATTGACGCCGTCCATCGGTTCGCGAAAGACTTGCGGTCAACGGCAACTCTGTTGGGGGGATTTCACCGATGTCAGCGATGAACCGGCTTCGCAAGACCTTGGCCACCGTCTTGGCGACGGCCTGTGCCGCAGTCGTCCTCGGCCTCGCCACCGCCGGCAGCCCGCGCGCCCAGGACACGACCGGCGAACTGACCATCGGCCCGCCCCAGGCCGTGCACCTGCCCACCGCCCAGCGCGATCGCGCCGGCGAAGAGCGGCAGAGGGCCAATTTCCTCGCCGCCATGAGCAACACCGAGGAGCACCACATCGGCTTCGACCTCAAGGTGGCAAAGGTCCCCGTCGGGCAGCGCAGCCTGGTCGTCCAGCCGCAGCCGCAGGCGGTCAGGGCCGGCGGTGGCGTCACCGTCACCGGCACGGTCGACGTCACCGACAAGGCGCAGATGGATTACAACTACGTCTCGCCCATCGCCGAGGCGTCGTCGGCCAAGGCCGGCGACAACATCCTCGTCACCTTCAACTGGGGCGCGGCCTTCTCGACCGACGGCGGCAAGACGTTCGTGCGCCTCGATCCCTTCGCGCTGTTCGAGAAGCCGGAATCCGGCGTCGGCTTCTGCTGCGACCAGCTCGCCATCTACGTGCCCAAGCAGGACCTGATGGTCTGGCTGATGCAGGGCGATGCCGACCAGGAGGCGCAGAAGGGCAATACCATCCGCATCATGGTTGCCCACGGCGACGACATCGCCAAGCGCAACTTCCACTTCTACGACTTCACGCCCACCAACGTCGGGCATCCGACCGGCGAATGGTTCGACTTCCCCGACCTCGCCTTCAGCGACGGCAACCTCTACATGGCCTTCAACCGGTTCAACTTCGACGAGAAGGAGAAATGGCTGGGCTCGTCGGTCTTCCGCATGCCGCTCGACAAGCTCGCCGCCTACGACGGCTTCCAGTACCAGTATTTCAACAGCGACCCGGACAACGGCGAGTTCTCCGTGCGCTTCACGCAAGGCGCCGACGACAAGATGTTCTGGGCGCACGTCGTCGAGCACCGACGAGATCGTGGTGCGCGAGTGGCCGGACGCCGACGCCCAGCCCGGAGCGCCCCGCCCGGTCGCCGTCGAGCCCTATACCGAGCCCAGCGAGGACACCATCGCCGGGTCGGAAGGCCCCAACGGCAAACCCTGGCTCGACCGCGCCGATTCACGCCTGACCGCCGGCTGGGCGACCGACAAGACCCTCGGCTTCGCCTGGACTTCGGGCAAGATCGACAATGCCGACGGCAACGGCGGCAAATATGCCTTCCCCCACATCCGCATCGCCATCATCGACCGGGCGGCCGTGGAAGCCGGCGGCACCGATCCGCTCAAGCCGATCGCCGAGCCGCATATCTGGAACGCCGGCATCGCCTTCGCCTATCCCTCCGCCGCCCCCAACAAGAACGGCGACATCGGCCTGAGCATGTTCTTCGGCGGCCCCAAGAACTATCCGAGCGCCGCCGTCGGCGTGCTCCGCAACCAGGGCGGCGACTGGAAGGCGACGTTGACGATGCTGGCGGAAAGCAAGACCACGCCGCGCTGCGTCAAGAAGGGCGGCGTCGACGACGCCTGCGGCAAGTGGGGCGACTACATGAGCGTGCGCGCCGATGCCGCCAACCCCAGCGGCTGGTACGTGGCGGCCCATTCGGAGTCCGACCAGGGCGGCAAGGCCGAGCCCAGGATCTCGGTTACCTTCGGCGCCTTCACCGCGGACTAGGGAGCCGCGCCGAAACCGGTCGCCTGTCAGTTGGCCTTGCCCCCGGCGATCTTGCGGATGCCCGCGAGATCGTTGGCGGCGATGGCGGCGCGCATGTCGGCAACCAGGATCGCCGCCTGCTGCGAGACCACCGCGGCGCCGGCGCCATGGGGCGTCGGCGCATCGCCGACGGTGACATGCGTGCGCCCGGTGCGCTCCATCATCTCCGAGCCGGCGACGGCCGCGGCGTCGTCCGCGCTCGCCGCCGCTGCCCGCGGCGCCGCCCGGCTGCCGGCGTCGCCGGCGCCACCCATGATCGCAGTGGCCGGCGGCATGGTCGCCGTCTTCGCCTGATCGCCGCAGGCATCGTTCAGCGCCTTCAGCGCCGCGTCGGCGGCGTCGACCTTCGCCGTCAGGTCGGCCAGCACGATCGGATCGGCACTGGCCTCAGCCAGCACCGCGTCGACCGCCACGGTCAGGGCGGCGCGCTTGCTGGCGCAATCGGTGTCGGCCATCGCCGGCGCTCCGATCATGGCCAGTCCGGTGAGGCTTGCCAGAAGAAGAAGTGTGGTGCGCATCGTCGCTCCCGTGAGTATTCGCTTGTCAGCCCACAGCAGAACCATGCGCCTGCGGCCGCAAGATGGCCGAAACGGGGTATTTCACACCTCTCCCAACATCGTCTTGCCACCGAAACCGGAGAATGCGGCGGAAGCCAGCCTATTTCACGCTCGAAAAGGCCGTCGGCGCCAGAAACTGGTTGGCGACGTTGGCGACGATCTGTCCATCGGCTTCGCTGGCGTCGCGTCCTGCCAGCCACTCCGGATCGCGCTGGAAGGCGGCCCATTTTTGCCTCGCGTTCGGCCATCGAGTCCCATGCCAGCAGATAGACCAGCTCGTTGTTCGACTCCCCGACGAGCGTCGTCCAGAAGCCGGCCTGGCGAATGCCGAGCTTCGCCCACACCTTCAGCGTCACCGTCTCGAAGCGCTTGAGCAGGGCCGGCAGGCGGCCGGGCAGACAGCGATAGACGCGCAGTTCGTAGATCATGACGACATCCGATGGATACGGGTGGAAGAAGATCCTAGAGCCGACGAACTCACACCAGCCGGCTGCGATCCACCGCGGCCGCGATGAACGAGGCGAACAGCGGGTGCGGCCTCAACGGCTGCGACTTCAGCTCGGGATGGTACTGCACCCCGACGAACCAGCGATGGCCTTCCAGTTCCACCGTCTCCGGCAGCAGGCCGTCCGGCGACAGGCCGGCGAAACGCAGTCCCTGCGCCTCCAGGCGGTCGCGATAGGTGATGTTGATCTCGTAGCGGTGGCGGTGGCGCTCGGAAATCTCCGTGGCGTCGCCATAGATGTGGCTGATCAGGCTGCCGCGCGCCAGCATCGCCGGATAGGCGCCGAGCCGCATGGTGCCGCCGAGGTCGCCGTCCGCGGCGCGTTTCTCGAGCTGGTTGCCGCGCAGCCATTCGGTCATCAGGCCGACCACCGGCTCCGGCGTCGGGTCCGAACTCGGTCGACGACGCCTTCTCGATGCCGAGCAGGTTGCGCGCCGCCTCGATCACCGCCATCTGCATGCCGAAGCAGATGCCGAAATAGGGCACGCCGCGCGTGCGCGCGAAGTTCGCCGCCGCGATCTTGCCCTCCGAGCCGCGCTCGCCGAAGCCGCCGGGGACGAGGATGCCGTTCACCCCCTCCAGCCACGGCGCCGGGTCCTCCTTCTCGAAGACCTCCGACTCGATCCACTGGATGTCGACCTTGACCTTGTTGGCGACGCCGCCGTGCTGCAGCGCCTCGGTCAGCGACTTGTAGGCGTCCTTGAGGCCGGTGTACTTGCCGACCACGGCGATGGAGACCTTGCCCTCCGGATTGCGGATGGTGTTGGCGAGCCGGTGCCAGGCCTCGAGGTCCGGGGTCGGCGCCGCGTCGATCCCGAAGGCCGCCAGCACCTCGTCGTCGAGGTGCTCGCCGTGATAGGCGACCGGCGCATCGTAGATGTGCGGCAGGTCGAGCGCCTGGATCACGGCGGATTCGCGCACGTTGCAGAACAGCGACAGCTTGCGCCGCTCTTCCTTGGGGATCGGCCGGTCGGCGCGCACCAGCAGGATGTGCGGCTGGATGCCGATCTGCCTGAGCGCCGAGACCGAGTGCTGGGTCGGCTTGGTCTTCAGTTCGCCGGCGGTGGCGATGTAGGGCATCAGCGTCAGGTGGATGAAGACGGCGTGGTTGCGCGGCAGGTCGTTGCCGAGCTGGCGGATCGCCTCGAAGAACGGCAGGCCCTCGATGTCGCCGACCGTCCCGCCGATCTCGCACAGCACGAAATCGACGTCCTCGTTGCCGGCCAGGATGAACGACTTGATGGCGTCGGTGACGTGCGGGATCACCTGCACGGTGCCGCCGAGATAGTCGCCGCGCCGCTCCTTGGCGATGATCTCCTGGTAGATCCGCCCGGTGGTGATGTTGTCCATCTTCGTCGCCGGGCGCCCGGTGAAGCGCTCGTAGTGGCCGAGATCGAGGTCGGTCTCGGCGCCGTCGTCGGTGACGTACACCTCGCCGTGCTGGTACGGGCTCATGGTGCCCGGATCGACGTTGAGATAGGGGTCGAGCTTGCGCAGGCGGACCTTGTAGCCGCGCGCCTGCAGCAGCGCACCCAGTGCCGCCGAAGCGATGCCTTTTCCCAGGGAGGAAACCACGCCGCCGGTGATGAAGACGTACCGCGCCATGGGCCCCGATCCTATCCCCTGCCCGCGTGATTCGCGGAACAGATTTCGTCTGCCCGCCAAACAAAAAGACGCCGGCCCCGGCGGGGCAGAGATCGCGCCGGGGGCCGTCGTGCTGTCGTCATGGTGCTACTGCGAGGTGGCCGGGGTCTGAGAACCGGCCGGAGCCGTCGGGGCGGCCGGCGTCGTCGGCACGGCCGGGCCGCCGGTATCGGGCACCACGCTCTTCGGCTGCACGGTCGCCGGCGGACCGCTGGTGTAGCGGTTGAGCTGGTCGAGGATGCCGTTGCCGTTGACCCCGCCGCCGTCCGCCGCGGCCGGCGTCCCGCTGCCACCGGTGGCCGGCGCCGTGCCTGGGGTGGTCGGCGCCGCAGGCGCGTTCTGGGCCGCCGGCGCGGTATCGAGAATCGCGGTCGGCGGGGCGCTCAGCCGGGCCAGGACGGTCATCACCAGCGAGGTGGCGAAGAAGATCCCGCCCAGGATCGTGGTGGCGCGGGTGAGCACATTGCCCTGGCCGCGCGTGGTCATGAACTGGTCGGAACCGCCGACGCCGAGGGCGCCGCCTTCCGAACGCTGCAGCAGCACGACCGCCACGAGCGCCACAATCACCATCAGGTGAATGACGATGACAACAGTTTCCATCAGGCTATCCGATTTCGGGGTTGCGCGCCTTTTACACGATCATGCCGGGCGGCACCAGAGCCGCCGCCCGGCTTCCCGGAACTAACGACAGGCGGCGACAATCGTAAGGAAATCCGCCGCTTTGAGGCTGGCGCCGCCGACCAGAGCGCCGTCGATGCCGTCGAGCGCCAGGATGGTTTCGGCATTGTCCGGCTTGACCGAGCCGCCATAGAGGATCCGGATTGCATCCGCCTGTTCCTGTCCGAGCCGCCCCGCCAGTTCGGCCCTAATATGGGCATGTGCAGCAACAATGTCGTCATTTGATGGCGTCAGGCCGGTCCCGATCGCCCATACCGGTTCGTAGGCGATCACCAGCTTGTCGGCGGTGGCACCCTCCGGCACCGATCCGGCGATCTGCCGGCTGAGCACGGCTTCGGTCTGGCCGCCGCGGCGTTCTGCCTCAGTCTCGCCGATGCACAGAATCGCGGTCAATCCGGCCCGCCAGGCGGCCTCCGCCTTGGCCCGCACCTCGGCGTCGCTTTCGCCGTGGTCGGTGCGCCGCTCCGAGTGGCCGACGATGACCGTCTTGCCACCCGCATCGGCGATCATTTCCGCAGCAATATCACCGGTATGCGCGCCTTTTGCGGCGGCGTGGCAGTCCTGTCCGCCGATCGCCACGGCAGACCCCGCCACCGCCTCCGCCGCCAGCGCGATCAGCGTCGCCGGCGGACAGACCGCCACCTCGCAGGCGGCACCCGCTGCACCGGCCACGATCGCCCGCAGTTCGGCGAGGCTCGCCCGCGTGCCGTTCATCTTCCAGTTACCCGCAGCGAGTTTCATACGTCCAGACATTCTCGTCCTAGCTCCTCTTAAATCGATGACAGCCCTAGCCGAAATCATCTCTAAAAGCACTGTGCCCCTCGCATTCGCCCGCGCCGCCAGCGGCGTGTTTGCGCGAGATCAAGGCAGCGGCACTATGCTCGGGTTAGCCGAACGCCGTGTTGTTGGTCGCAAGTCCCAGGAACCGAAAATCATGATGAATGCCCGCGACCTGATGAACGACGACATCGTGACGGTGTTGACAACCACGCCCCTGCGCGAAGTCGCCAGAACCCTGCTCAAGCACCGCATCAGCGCCGTGCCGGTCGTCGACGACGGCGGCACGCTGGTTGGCATGGTCAGCGAAGGCGACCTCGTCGGGCGCAAACGCACCGAACGCGAAACCAAGAGCGAGTGGTGGCTGCAGCGCCTCGCCGAGGGCGAGACGCTGAACACGGACTTCCTGCAGCATCTGCAGGGTCCGCTGGCGATCGCGCGTGAAGTCATGTCGAGCCCGGTGCTCACCGTCGGCGAGGACACCCGCGCCGACCAGATCGCCGCCCTCATGGCCGAGCATCGCATCAAGCGCCTGCCCGTCGTCCGCGACGGCCGCATCGTCGGCATCGTGCGCCGCGCCGATCTCTTGCGCTCGGTCGGCGGTGGCGAATTCGAGCCGGTGGCGCTGCCGCCCGAGCCCGCGCGCAAGGCCCCCTGGCAAAAGGGCAATGGCAAGGCGGCCGACATGGAGGCGCCGGCGAAGGCGACCGCGCAGGTTTCCGGACATGCGCAGGACAGCCGTCCGGACGGCGAATTATCGGTCAGCGATTTTCGCCACCTGGTTACCCATCACAAGGAAGAGATCGACAGCCAGCGCAGCCACGAGCGCGAACTGATTGCCGACCAGCACCGCAAGGACGTCCACCGGCTGATCGATACGCACATCTCCGACAAGGAGTGGAACCGGCTCGTCCACAACGCCCGCGAGGCGGCAGAGCGCGGTCAGACGGAGTTTCTGCTGCTGCGCTTTCCGCACGAACTGTGCAGCGACGCCGGCCGCGCGATCAACGCGCCCGACCCGGAATGGCCGCGCACGCTGCGCGGCGAGGCGGCCGAGATGTATCTGCGCTGGGAGCGCGAGCTGCGTCCGCGCGGCTTCCATCTGTCGGCGCGCGTCGTCGATTTCCCCTATGGCATACCGGGCGACATCGGTCTCTTCCTCGTCTGGGGCGAGTAGGGCGCACGCTGGAGCGCGCCGACTGGAATTCAATGTGGCAGTCGGCGCGCTTGGCGTGCCCGCCGCACGGTGCCATGGTGCCGTCCCCGCCCCTCTTCCCAAGCCGGTAGTCCCATGACGTCAGCCCTTTTCTCGCCGCTCACCGTCGGCGGCATGACCCTGCCCAATCGCATCGCCGTGGCCCCCATGTGCCAGTATTCCGCCGACGACGGTTCGGCCAGCGACTGGCACCTGCAGCACTGGATGTCGCTGGCCATGTCGGGCGCCGGCATGATCACCGTCGAGGCGACCGGGATCGAGCGGCATGGCCGCATCACCCATGGCTGCCTCGGCCTCTATTCCGACCACAACGAGGCCGCGGCCGAGCGCGCTCTGGCTGCCGCGCGCCGTGTCGGCCCCGCCGGCACCCGCTTCGGCATCCAGCTCGGCCATGCCGGCCGCAAGGCCTCCAGCCAACGTCCCTGGCAGGGCGGCGGCCCGCTCACCGCCGAGGAGGACGCCTGGCAGACGGTGGCGCCGTCGCCCATCCCCTTCGCGCCCGGCTGGCACGTGCCGCGGGCGCTCGACGAGAACGGCATCCAGCGCCTCGTCAGCACATGGGCCAACGCGGCGCAGCGCGCCGTGCGCGCCGGCTTCGACTTCATCGAGATCCACGGCGCCCATGGCTATCTGCTGCATGAGTTCCTGTCGCCGCTGTCCAACCAGCGCACCGATCATTGGGGCGGCTCGCTGGACAACCGCATGCGCTTCATCGTGGCGGTGACCAAGGCGGTTCGCGCCGTCGTGCCGTCTTCCGTCGTCGTCGGCGTGCGCCTGTCGGCAAGCGACTGGACCGAGGGTGGCGTGACCATCGACGAGGCGGTCGTGGTCGCGCGGGCGCTGAAGGATGTCGGCGCGGCCTACATCTGCGCATCGAGCGGCGGCGGCGTCCACGACGCCAGGATACCGGTGGCGCCGGGCTACCAGGTGCCCTTCGCCGAACGCATCCGCAACGAGGCCGGCATCGCCACCCGCGCCGTCGGACTGATCGACGACCCCCACATGGCCGAGGCGATCGTCGCCGAGGGCAAGGCCGATCTGGTGGCGCTGGCCCGCGCCATGCTGGCCGATCCGCGCTGGCCGTGGCGGGCGGCCGTCGCGCTCGGCGCTCCCCTGCACGTGGTGCCGCAATATGCGCGCTCCGCCCCCCTGGTCGAAAGATGGGTGAAGCCCGCCGCCTGACCACCGCCCCGGCGCGGCCGCAATTGCCTTGCGAATTCCGCAGTTTACGGCGCTTCCGCAGCCGGGAGACTATTCCTTGCGGCAGCGGGGGCGGCCACCCTATTATCCGCGCCGCCCGAAAAAGCAGCGCGCCGCGCCCCGCTGGCGCCGAGGACTTGAGATGCTCGACACACTACGCAAGTTCACTTCCGGATGGGTCGTCCAGATCCTGATGCTGGTCCTGGTCATCAGCTTCGGCGTCTGGGGCGTCGCCGACGTCTTCCGGGGCTACCGGGCCAACGACATCGCCAAGGTCGGCAGCATCAATCTCACCGGCGCCGAGTTCCGCCGCCGCTTCGATCTGGCGGTCCGCCAGCTCGGCCAGCAGCTCGGCCAGCAGTTCACCGCCGAACAGGCCGCCCAGTTCGGCGTCCCCAGCCGGGTGCTGAGCCAGATGCTCGCCGAAGCCACGCTCGACGACACCGCCCACGACATGGGCCTCAGCCTGTCGCCCGATACGGTCGGCCGCATGATCCGCGAGGATCCCAACCTGGTCGGGCCGACCGGCCAGTTCGACCGCACCTACTTCGCCCAGCTGGCGCAGATGCAGGGCATCAACGAAAACGATCTGGTGCTGCTGCTCAAGGCCGACTACATCCGCAACCAGCTCAACCAGGGACTGGTCGGCGAAGTCACCGTGCCGGAATCGATCGTCCAGGCCATCGGCGAATATCGCGACGATTCCCGCACGATCAGCTACGTGGTGCTGACCGCTCCGGCGGCCAGCGACATCCCCGATCCCTCCGACACCGACCTGTCGACCTACTTCGCCGCCCACAAGGACGCCTACAAGGCACCCGAGTACCGCGCGATCTCCTATTTCGTCCTCAGCCCCGACAAGCTCGCCAAGCCGGCGGAGGTGACCGACGCGGAGGCGCAGAAGCGCTATGACGCGCAGAAGAGCCGCTTCGTCACGCCCGGCAACCGCCATGTCGAGCAGATCGTCTTCAAGGACAAGTCGGAGGCCGAGGCAGCGGCCAAGGAACTCGCCGACGGCAAGACCTTCGACCAGCTCGTCGCCGAGCGCAATCTCAAGGCCTCCGACGTCGACCTCGGCCAGGTGACCAAGGACAAGATCGTCGATCCGGCGGTCGCCGATGCCGCCTTCGGCCTCGCCGACGGCGGCGTCAGCGGCGTCATCGACGGGCGCTTCGGCCCGGTCATCGTGCGCGTCAGCAACGTCGTGCCCGACCAGGTGAAGACCTTCGACGAGGTCAAGGACCAGCTCAAGACCGAGATCGCCACCGAGGCGGCGGCCAAGGAGATCCTCGCCACCCGCGACGCCATCGAGGACGCCCGCGCCGGCGGCGCCAAGCTCGAGGAGGTCGCCCAGAAGTACGGTCTGAGTGTGGTCACCGTTCCCCAGATCGATCAGTCGGGCAAGGGGCCGGACGGCAAGCCGGTTGCCGACGTGCCCACCCTGCTGACGCAGTCGGCCTTCGAGTCCGACGTCGGCATGGAGAACAACCCGATCGAGCCGGTGCGCAACACCTTCGTCTGGTACGACGTCACCCAGGTGATGCCGGCGCACGACCGCACGCTTGCCGACGTGCACGACCAGGTGCTCGCCGCCTGGAAGGATGACCAGCGCCAGAAGAAGGTCGCCGAACAGGCGGACACGCTCAAGGGCAAGCTCGCCAACGCCGGGGACCTTGCCCAGGCCGCTACCGACGCCGGCCTGCAGGTGAAGACCGCCGACAAGCTGACCCGCGCCTCGCAGCCGACCGACGAGCTGTCGGCGGCGGCGGTCAAGGCGGCGTTCGACGGACCCAAGGGCTACGTCGCCGTCGCCGACGGCGTCGACGCGATGCACAAGGTCGTGCTCGGCGTCGACGACAGCACGGTGCCGAGCTTCAACAAGGACGACCCGCAGCTCGCCCAGATCAAGAAGCAGCTCGACAGCCAGTTCGTCAACGACCTGCTGGCCGGCTATGTCACCGACCGCCAGAGCCAGATCAACGTCCAGATCAACCAGGCCGCCCTCTCCGCGGCGCTGGGTCTCAACCAGACCCAGTGACGCCCGGGACCCTGCCATGCTGGTCGAACCCGCCCTCGACGACTTCGCGCGTGCCTATGACGGCGGCGGCCCCCAGGTGGTCTGGACGCGGCTGGTCGCCGATCTCGAGACGCCGGTCTCGGCCATGCTCAAGCTGTCGGCCAGGCGGGCGAACTGCTTCCTGCTGGAATCGGTCGAGGGCGGCGCCGTGCGCGGCCGCTACTCGGTCATCGGCATCGAACCGGACCTGATCTTCCGCGCCTTCGGCGCCCGCGCCGAGATCAACCGCCAACCCGGCACCCGGCCCGACGCCTTCGAGCCGATGGCAGAGCCGGCGCTGGAGGCGCTGCGCACCGTCATCGCCCAGTCCCACATCCATCTGCCCCACAGCCTGCCGCCGATGTCGGCCGGCGTCTTCGGCTATCTCGGCTACGACATGGTCCGCCAGATGGAGCGGCTGCCCAACGTCAATCCGGACCCGCTCGGCTTCCCCGACGCCATCATGATCCGGCCGACCGTCATCGTCGTCTTCGACGCGGTGAAGGACGAGATCACCGTGGTCACGCCGGTCCGTCCCGATGCCGGCACGACCGCGGCCCAGGCCCATGCCCGCGCCATCGACCGCCTGACCGCCGTCGTCGACGCCCTCGACGCCCCGCTCGACAAGTCCGCCGACGGCGCCGAGTTCGATCCCGATATCCCGGTCGTCTCCAACACGCCGCGCGACACCTATCTCGACATGGTCCGGCGCGCCAAGGAGTACATCGCCGCCGGCGATATCTTCCAGGTGGTCCTGTCGCAGCGCTTCGAGGCGCCCTTCGACCTGCCGCCGTTCGCCCTCTACCGGGCGCTCAGGCGCACCAACCCCTCGCCCTTCCTCTATTTTCTCGATTTCGGCGCCTTCGCCATCGCCGGCTCCAGCCCGGAGATCCTGGTGCGCGTGCGCGACGGCGAAGTGACCATCCGGCCGATCGCCGGCACCCGCCCGCGCGGCAAGACGCCGGAAGAGGACAAGGCGCTGGCCGCGGAACTCCTCGCCGACCCCAAGGAACGCGCCGAGCACCTGATGCTGCTCGACCTTGGCCGCAACGATGTCGGACGCGTCGCCGAGATCGGCTCGGTCAAGGTCACCGACCAGTTCTTCCTGGAGTACTACAGCCAGGTCATGCACATCGTCTCGAACGTGATCGGCCGGCTGGCACCCGAGCACGACATGCTCGATGCGCTCGCCGGCGGCTTCCCGGCCGGCACCGTTTCCGGGGCGCCCAAGGTGCGCGCCATGGAGATCATCGACGAGCTGGAACTGGAGAAGCGCGGCATCTATGCCGGCTGCGTCGGCTATTTCTCCGCCGACGGCGCCATGGATTCCTGCATCATCCTGAGGACCTCGGTGGTCAAGGACGGCAAGATGTACGTCCAGGCCGGCGCCGGCATCGTCGCCGATTCGGTGCCCGAGAACGAGCATGCCGAGTGCGAGGCCAAGGCCCGCGCCCTGTTCCGCGCCGCGGAAGAAGCGGTAAGGTTCGCCTCCAGCGTCGGCCGCGGGCAGTAACGTCGAAGGCGTCGACGGCGTCCGCCACGGGACGATCTGCGACCCGCCGGCACGTCACGGCTCGTCTCTTGCGTCAGGGCCCGCAAAATGAGACAGCACAAGCCATGACCGTTCTCGTCATCGATAACTACGACAGCTTCACCTACAACCTCGTCCACTACCTGGGCGAGCTGGGGGCGAAGCTCGCCGTGCGCCGCAACGACAAGATCACCGTCGACGCGGTGATGGCCATGGACCCCGAGGCCATCGTGCTCTCGCCGGGCCCGTGCACGCCCAACGACGCCGGCATCTGCCTCAGCCTGATCGAGCGTGCCGGACCGGAAATCCCGATCTTCGGCGTCTGCCTCGGCCACCAGTCGATCGGCCAGGTCTATGGCGGCGCCATCGTGCGCGCGCCCTCGCTGATGCACGGCAAGGTCAGCACCATCACCCATAACGGCCGCGGCGTCTTCCGCGGCATCAACCACACCTTCCAGGCGACCCGCTACCACTCGCTGACCATCGCGCCGGAGACCGTGCCCGACGTCCTCGAGGTGACCGCCACCGCCGACGACGGCGTCATCATGGGCGCCATGCACAAGCACTATCCGGTCCACGGCGTCCAGTTCCATCCCGAGTCGATCGCCTCCGAGCATGGCCACCTGATCCTCAAGAATTTCCTCGACATCGCCGCCGCCTGGAACGCCAAGCACCGCATCGCGCGGTCCGTCGCGTAAGGGGGCGAACATGGCTGATCTCAAGGCCACCATCGGCAAGGTCGCCGCCGGCGAGCGGCTCTCCCGGGCGGAAGCACAGGACGCCTTCGACATCATCATGTCGGGCGATGCGACGCCGGTGCAGCTCGGCGCCTTCCTCACCGGCCTCAGGCTGCGCGGCGAGACCGTGGACGAGATCGCCGGCGCCGTCGCCACCATGCGCGCCAAGATGACGCCCGTCGAAGCGCCGGCCGACGCCATCGACGTCGTCGGCACCGGCGGCGACGCCTCGGGCAGCTACAACATCTCCACGGCCTCGGCCTTCGTCGTCGCCGGGGCCGGCGTGCCGGTCGCCAAGCACGGCAACCGCGCCCTGTCGTCGAAATCCGGCGCCGCCGATACGCTGGCCGCCCTCGGCGTCAAGATCGACCTCGGCCCCGAGCAGATCGCCACCTGCATCCGCGAAGCCGGCATCGGCTTCATGTTCGCCCCGGCCCACCATTCCGCCATGCGCCATGTCGGCCCGGCCCGCGCCGAACTGGGCTTCCGCACCGTCTTCAACCTGATCGGCCCGCTCTCCAACCCGGCCAGCGTCAAGCGCTACCTGCTCGGCGTCTTCTCGCCCGACTGGGTCGAGCCGCTGGCCAACGTCCTGGCCAGCCTCGGCGCCGAATCCGCCTGGGTCGTGCATGGCGCAGGCGGCCTCGACGAGCTGTCGCCGGCCGGCGAGACGAAGGTTGCCCGGCTCAAGGACGGCAAGGTCACCACCTTCGCCGTCACCCCCGCCGACGCCGGCCTCAAGAGCT
Organism: uncultured Alphaproteobacteria bacterium; assembly: GCA_963784605.1. GTDB lineage: Bacteria > Pseudomonadota > Alphaproteobacteria > Rhizobiales > Kaistiaceae > CAVSRC01. The sequence goes on along the minus strand of CAWARW010000010.1, from coordinate 200,492 downwards.
GGCCGTTCGCGGCGATCAAGGGCGCCGACGCCGACCATAACGCCGCGCGCGCTGAAGGCGGTGCTCGCCGGCGACAAGAACGCCTATCGCGACACGGTGCTCCTCAATTCCGCCGCGGCCCTCGTCGTTGCCGGCCGCGCCGCGGACCTCAAGCAGGGCGCCGCCATGGCCGCCGACAGCATCGATTCCGGCAAAGCGGCCGACCGCCTCGCCCTGCTCATCACGATCTCCAACGCCTGACCGGGAACCCGATGGCCGACATCCTCAAGACCATCGAAGAGGCCAAGCGCGCCGAGATCGCCGCGGCCAAGCAGGCGACGCCGCAGGCCGAGATCGAAGCCCACGCCAAGGCCCAGCCGCCGGCCCGCGGCTTCCTCGCCGCGCTTCGCCGGACCATCGCCGAGGGCCGCCCGGCACTCATCGCCGAGATCAAGAAGGCCAGTCCCTCCAAGGGCTTGATCCGCGAAGACTTCGATCCGCCGAGCCTCGCCAAGGCCTATAAGGCGGGCGGCGCCACCTGCCTGTCGGTGCTCACCGACAGCCGCTTCTTCCAGGGCGGCGCCAGCGATCTGGTCTCGGCCCGCCGCGCGGTCGACCTGCCGGCGATCCGCAAGGATTTCATGTTCGAGCCCTATCAGGTCTACGAGGCCCGCGCGCTCGGCGCCGACTGCATCCTCATCATCCTGGCGGCGGTCAGCGACGCCGACGCCCATGCGCTGGAAGCCACCGCCCACGGCCTCGGCATGGACGTCCTCATCGAGGTCCACAACGGCGCCGAGCTCGACCGGGCGCTCACCATGAAATCGCGCCTCATCGGCATCAACAACCGCGACCTGCACACCTTCGAGACGAAGCTCTCGGTCAGCGAGGCGCTCGCCCCGCTGGTGCCGAAGGACCGCGTGCTGGTCGGCGAGAGCGGCATCTTCACGCCCGCCGACATCGCCCGGCTTCAGGCCGTCGGCATCGACACCTTCCTGGTCGGCGAGAGCCTGATGCGCGAGGCCGACGTCGCCGCCGCCACCGCCCGCCTGCTCGGCCGGCCGCTCGCCGCCTGACCGGCTCGCCATGGCCGCCCGCCGTCTCACCCATCTCGACAAGACCGGCGCCGCCCGCATGGTCGACGTCGGCGCCAAGGCGGTGACCGAGCGCCTGGCGGTCGCCGAGGGCGCGGTCACCATGCAGCCGGCCACCCTCGATCTCATCGTCTCCGGCAACGCCAAGAAGGGCGATGTCGTCGCCGTCGCCCGCCTTGCCGGGATCATGGCCGCGAAGCGCACGCACGAGCTGATCCCGCTCGCCCATCCGCTCGCCCTTACCTCGGTCGCCGTCGACATTGAACCGGACAAGGATCTCCCCGGTCTGCGCGTCCGCGCCACCGCCAGGGTGGCCGGCCAGACCGGCGTCGAGATGGAGGCGCTGACCGCCGTTTCGGTCGCCTGCCTGACCGTCTACGACATGGCCAAGGCGGTCGACCGCGGCATGGCGATCACCGGCATCCGCCTGGTCGAGAAGCGCGGCGGCAAGTCCGGCACGTGGACCGCGAAGGACGGACGCAAATGAATCCGCTGGTTCCCGTCGACGAAGCCATTGCCCGCATCATCGTCGGCGTGGCGCCGGTGTCGTCCGAATATGTCGCGCTGAGCGAAGCCGCCGGCCGCACGCTCGCCGCGCCCCTGAAGGCGCGCCGCGCCCAGCCTCCCTTCGATGCCTCGTCCATGGACGGCTACGCCGTGCGCGCCGCCGACACCGCCACGGTTCCGGCGACCCTGAAGCGCGTCGGCATCGCCGCCGCCGGCCACCGCTACGCTGGCACCGTCGGCGCCGGCGAGGCCGTGCGCATCTTCACCGGCGCGCCGGTGCCCGCCGGCGCCGACGCCATCCTCATCCAGGAGAACGCTACGCTCGCCGACGACGGCAGCGTGATCGCCACGCTGGCGGCCCGCGCCGGCCGCCACATCCGCCGCGCCGGCCTCGATTTCCAGGAGGGCGCCGTGCTGCTCGATTCCGGCCGCCGCCTCGCCATGCGCGAGCTCGCCCTGGCGGCCGCCGCCGGCAACGCCCAGCTTTCCGTCCGCCGCCGTCCGGTGGTCGCCATCATCGCCACCGGCGACGAGCTGGTGCAGCCCGGCGAGATGCCGTCGCCGGACCAGATCTTCGCCTCCACCTCGCTTGGCTTAGCCGCCTATGTAAAATCATTAGGCGGCGAAGCGCAGGATCTCGGCATCGTCCGCGACGATCGCGCCACCATCACCCGGGCCGTTCGCCGGGCGCTGGCTCATCCCGCCGACGTGGTGCTCACCATCGGCGGCGCCTCGGTCGGCGATCACGACCTGGTGCAGGCCGCGCTGAACGAGGCGGGACTCACGCTCGATTTCTGGCGGGTCGCCATGCGCCCCGGCAAGCCGTTGATGTATGGCCGCATCGAGGAGACCCGCGTGCTCGGTCTTCCCGGCAACCCGGTGTCGAGCCTGGTCTGCGCCATCCTCTTCCTGCGGCCGTTGATCGCCGCCCTCCTCGGCGAGCCCCAGCGCGACCCGACCGAATCCGCCACCCTCGGCGCCGATCTTCCCGAGAACGACGAGCGCCAGGATTACCTCCGCGCCCGTCTCGCCGCGCGCCGCGGCGAACTGCCCGCGGCCATGCCCCTGCCCTTGCAGGATTCCTCGATGCTCGGCGCGCTCGCCACCGCCGACTGCCTCATCGTCCGCCCGCCGCACGCGCCGGCGGCCGCGGCCGGCACGCCCTGCCGCATCATTCCGCTCGCCTGAGCGATGCCGGCGGCCCCACCGGCTTAAGGTTAAAGAAGGTTTGCCGTGGACTGTGACGCTCTCCATCCCCACAGTCAGGGAAATGGCAGGAGGCAACGGTCATGTTGCAGACCACTGAGCGCCGCCGCGAAAGGCGTCAGATCACCTACCTGGGCGCCGAGGTCAGCTACAATCAACAGCGTTCGGGCATGGACTGCCTTGTGCGCAACATCGCCCCGTCCGGCGCCCTGGTCACCTTTGGCGACCGGACGCCCTTTCCCGACGAGTTCGAACTGCACGTTCCGCAGCGCGGCAGCTCTTTCCAGGGCACGGTCGTCTGGCGTCGCCTCGACCGCGCCGGCCTGGCGCTTCAGCCGCTGAAGTCGGACGAAACCGCGGCTTCGCGCGACAGCGCCCGCCGCCAGCGGGCCCTGAGGGAAGAGCGCGCCCGCCGCCACCGCTACGATTCGCCCATCTGACGCGCCTGACGGCCGGCCGAATTGCGCGGTCTTCCGGCCGTCATGAGGCCAATTGCCGCCCAGCGACCCTGTCAGGCGATCATGTAGCCGCCATCGATCGGCATCGACACGCCGTTGACCATTGCCGCCGCGTCGGACAGCAGGAACAGGATGATCTCCGCAACGTCGTCCGGGTCGGCAAACCGCCCGACCGGGATTCGGCCGAGCATTCCGGCGGCCTTGTCCGGATCGCTCCACGCCTTGATCGCCATCGGGGTCAACGTCACGGTCGGATGCACGCCGTTGACCCGAATGCCCTTTGGCGCGAGCTCCTTGGCCATCACGCGTGTCAGCCCGTCGAGCCCGGCCTTCGACGCACAATAAGCGGCATGATCCGGGATTCCGACGAAGGCAGCCACGCTCGACACATTGACGATGGCGCCCTTCCGGCCGGCCTTCACCATGTGGCGCGCAAATTCCTGCGCGATGATCATCGGGGCGCGGGTGTTGACGGCATGCAGCAGATCGAAATTCTCGACCGTCACCTCAAGAAACGGTTCCAGCTCGGTGGTGCCGGCGCAGTTGACGAGATAATCGGCCGGCAACGCCTTTAGCGCCGCCGCTCGCGTCGCCGCCGCATCGGCAAGGTCGACGGTTTCGCAAACGCAGTCGATTTCCTTTGCAAGGCTCTCGAGGTCGGCAGCCGAACGGGTCAGCGCGATCACCTTGGCGCCGCGCCTGGCCAGCATCAGCGCAGTGGAGCGCCCGATGCCCTTGCCCGCCCCCGTCACAATCACCCGTTTACCGGCGAAATCCATCGTCTATCTCCTTGCGGACTGGCAAAAGCGGCGCCGGCCCCGCCGCCGTCGCACTGCTGACCGGACCTGACCCAGCGCATGACAAGATATCAACCGCCGCGGCGCTTCCTCACTGCGGCATAAGGATCTGCATCTTGACGTCTCCGCTCGGTGCCGACGCCGCCACCTCGAAGGCGTGCACGCTGTCGTCGAATTCGAAGTTGCGCGTGATCAGCGGCTTCACGTCGATGGCGCCCGAGGACAGCATCTTGACGCAGCGCGGGAAGACGTGGGCGTAACGGAAGATGTTCTCGACGCGCGCCTCGCGCACCATGGCGGCGCCGGCGTCGTAGGCGATGGGTTCGGACTGGCCGCCGATGAGCACGACCCGCCCGCCGGGGCACAGCGCCTCGAAGATGGTGGCGGCGGCCTTCGGGCTGCCGGTCGCCTCGAAGACCAGTTCGACGCCCCAGCCGTCGGTCTCCGCCAGGATCTGCTCGGCCGGGCTCTGCCGGGCGGCATTGATCGGGGTGATCGGCCCGAGGCGCGCGGCGATCTCCAGCTTGGCCTCATCGAGATCGGAAACGTAGACGCGGGCGCAGCCGGCCGCGAGCGCCGCCAGCGCGGTCACCAGGCCGATCGGTCCGGCGCCCATGACGAGCGCCACGTCGCCCGGCCTGATCTGCGCCTTGGTGGCGGCGTGCACACCGACGGCGAGCGGCTCCACCATGGCGCCCTCGGCGAAGGACACGTTGTCGGGCAGCTTGAAGGTGAAGCCCTCCGGGTGGACCACCGTCGGCCGCAGGATGCCGTGCACCGGCGGCGTCGCCCAGAAGCGCACGGCGGGATCGATGTTGTACATGCCGAGCCGCGTGGCGCGGCTGTCCGGGTCGGGAATCCCCGGCTCCATGCACACCCGGTCGCCGACCTTGAGCGTGGTCACCGCATCGCCGACCTCGACCACCGTGCCGGCGCCCTCGTGGCCGAGGATCATCGGCGCCCGGACGACGAACGGGCCGATTTTGCCGTGGACGTAGTAGTGGACGTCCGATCCGCAGATGCCGACCGTGTGCAGCCTGATGCGCACGTCGCGGGGACCGAGCGATTCTTCGCGCTCGATCGGGAAGTCCCTGAGCGTCAGTTTCGACTTCTCTTCCAGAACCAGCGATTTCATTTTCGTTTTCCCATGACTGTGCGGGGCAAACCGCGCCCGGCAGCGAGCCCAGCGAGGGCCCGCAATCGGATGGCCGTCAAACCTGCGGCGCCGGATCGTCTTCGAACATCTTCAATCTTCAGCACTTCCTCGATCCGGGTATCCGGTCCCGGAAAGAGCGTATGCCGCGCCGACCCAAGACGCCAGAAGGATGCCGCCGAGGGCCGCCATTACCCCGCTGATGGCGTGGGCCATCATGATCGTCCCCGTCACGCTGAGCGGATCGGACAGCCCGGCGATCTTGAACGTGGTTTCGTTGGTCAAGAGCAGGACCAGCCCTCTGACGAAGATCATCGTTGCCAGCGTCGCAACCAGACGCGGGTATCGAAAACCGCGTCAGCCGGCCCGCTCGGAGCGCCTTCGCGCGCAAAAGTCTCGCAGGCGGCAAGACCGATGCCGACGCTGCCACCGGTGACCACGGCGGTCTTGCCGGTGATGCCAAGGTCCACTGCTTCCTCCCCGAATCAACCGCTTGAAAACGGCTGCATAGCTAGTCAATGTCGTGTGCCTAGCTATGCGACGGCGACATTCGGGTGTCAAACCACGATTTGACGCGTCACGCAGGGATGTTGTTGGGGCGCAGAAAAGGAGCTATCAGCAGTTCAGATTAGGCGGGAGGACTCGGATAGCGGATGGAGCTTCCAAAGAAATACGCGTCATCGACCGATGTCGCGCGATTGGCGAATGTCTCGCAGTCGGCTGTTTCACGCACCTTCAAGGGAGGGCGCGTTTCCGAGGCAACGCGCCAGAAGGTGCTCGATGCCGCCAAGGCGCTGAACTACCGGCCGAGCGCCTTGCCCCAGATCATGCTCACCCAGCAATCCCGCCTCGTGGCGATCGTCATCGGTGGCATGTACAACCCCTTCTACGCCAACGTGCTCGAGGTCTTCTCGCGGCGCCTGCAGGACACCGGTCATCAGCCCCTGCTCTTCCATGTCGACAGCGGCTATACGTTCGATGCCGCCATCCCATTGCTCGCTGGCTATCGGGTCGACGCGATCGTGAGCGCGCTGGCCGTGTTGTCCGAAGAGGCCGCGGCAGAGCTGGCCACGTTCAACATCCCGGTCGTTGCCTTCAACACCGCCGTTTCGGGCGACCAGATCGCCTCGGTCAGATGCGACAATGTCCAGGCGGCGGCCCGCTTGGCCGATCTGTTCATCGAGCGTGGCGCCCGACGGTTCGGTTACATCTCCGGACCGCTCGACAGCCCGGCCAACAACGAACGCCGGACAGGATACGTCAACCGGCTGGCGCAACGGGGTTTCAGCGAAGTCCTGTGCAATTCGGCCGGGCTCGATTTCACCTACGAGGCCGGCTATGCCGGCGTGCACGACCTGTTTTCGGGCGATGAACACCCGGACGCCCTGTTCTGTGCAAACGACCTGATCGCCTTCGGCGCGATCGATGCGCTGCGCACCGACTTTGGCATCCGCTGCCCGGAGGATGTCCTCGTCGCCGGCTTTGATGACGTCCCGGCAGCCGGATGGAAAGGCTACGATCTCACCAGTTTCGTGCAGGACGCGGAGATCATGGTCGACGCCACGCTCGACATCATCGGAGACCGCAGCAGCCGTCACATCAAGGACATGAGCTGCGTCATCGAGGCGCGTCTCGTCGAAAGGTCGACCACCGACGCTTCGCGCTTCCGTCGGCACGCCAAGGAGGAGTGGTCGATCTAGCCGCCCGATCGCGCGCGTATTCGGCGATCACGCGTCTCGCCGACGTGATGCTGGCTGCGCGGATTGCGGCCGCACCTCGGCCGCCGCCCGGTGAGCGACCGCCGGCCCGCCGAGCGCTATGCGGAAGCGTCCACGTCTTCGGTGGCGTAAGGGAGGGCAAGCAGTTCCACCCACGCGGCGTCCGGGATCGACCAATTCGCCCACTCAAGCGTCTGGGCGATCCGCTCCGGACGGCTGACCCCGACGATGGTCGACGTCACGCGCGGGTCGCGCAGAGAAAACTGCAGCGCGGCCGCCCCGGTTGGCACGCCAAATCGTTCACAGACTTCCTCGATGCGGCGGATCGGGTCGAGCATTTCCTGTGTTGCTTCCCTGTAGGCGTATCGCTTGTGGGTGTTCGACCCCTTTGCCAGGACGCCGCTGGCGTAGGGAGCGGCGTTGAGCACGGCGATGTCCTTGCTCACACAGAAGTCGATCATCGGCTCGGCATTGCGGTTGGCCAGCGTGAACCGGTTGTGGGTGATGATCGCATCGAAGTCCCAGTCGCGCAGGAGCTGCATCATCATGTCGACGCGCCCGGCAGCCAGGCCGACCGCCTCGACCAGCCCCTCCTCCTTCATCTTGAACAGCTCGGAGAGGGCGCCGCCCGGCTTGGTGACGTCTTCCGCATTGGCGGCGTGTTCCGGGTCGTGCAGGTGCATCAGCGGAATGCGGTCCAGCCCGAGCGCTCTCAGGCTTTCTTCCATGGAGCGCCGGACCCTGGCGCCGTCGAACGCCTTGCTTTCGAAGTCACGGTCGACCTTCGACGAAATGACGAAGCCCTCTGGCAGGCCGCCGATTTCCTTCAGCGTCGCGCCAATGCGCTCCTCGCTGCGCCCGTAGCCATAGATGCGCGCGGTATCGACGAAGTTCACCGGGCCGGCAAAGATCGTTTTCAGTGTCGCGTTGGCCCGGTCCGCGTCGACGGAATAGCCGAAAGCTTCCGGCATGTCGCCAACGGCCGAAGTGCCGAAGCACAGCTTCGACACGGACAAGCCGGTACGGCCGAGCATGACCCTGTCAAGCTGTCCGGTGGGCATCAATTCCTCCATGAATGCCGCCGTCCTGCGCGCCGGACAACCGCCTGCCGCTGCCCGCCCCGGCTTGCGGCTGATCGACCGATCCGAAAAAAAGAAGCGGGGACAGGTCGCAGGTCCTGCCCCCGCCGGGAGGTGCGCCCCGTCTTCCTAAACCTTCTGACGCCGTAGCCCGTCGAAGTAGACGATCACGATGATCAGCAGGCCGGTGACGACGCGCTGCCAGAACGAGTTGACGTTGAGCAGGTTCGCCCCGTTGTTGATCGTTGCCAGGATGAAAGCGCCGATCAGAGGGCCGTGAACGGAACCGACGGCGCCGAACAGCGAGGTGCCGCCGATGACGCTCGAGGCAATCGCCTGCAGCTCCCAGGCATCAGCCTGCATGGCGTTGCCGATACCGATGCGCATGGCCAGCAGAACGCCGACGAAGGCAGCCAATACCGCCGAGAGCGAATAGGCCATGTAGAGGGTAATGTTGATGCGCACGCCGGAGAGCCGGGCGGATTCCGGGTTGGACCCGACCGCGAAGATGTAGCGGCCCCAGCGCGTATGCGACAGAAAGATGTAGGCCGGGACGCCGACCAGAATGACCATCCAGAACAGGGTGGGAATGCCCAGGAAGTCCTGCGTCGAGAAGCTGGTGAAATCCTTGTTGGTGATGTTGACCGGTGCACCGTGCGTCATCAGCAGACCGATGCCGCGCAGCGAGGTCAGCGTCGCCAGCGTCATGATGAACGGCGGCACGCGCATCTTGGTGACGCCGAAAGCGTGAAACATCCCGATGAGGAGGCCGGAAAGCAGCGTCAGAACGACGGACAGCCATATCGGCAGGCCGGCTTCCAGCAGCATCGCAACCACCACCGTACCGAACCCGGCGATGGCGCCGACGCTGAGGTCGATGCCCGCGGTGATGATCACGAACGTCTCGCCGAGCGCGAGAATGGCGATCATCGATCCCTGGCGCAGCAGGTTGGTGATGTTGAGCGGCGTCATGAAGGTGCGGGTGGCGAAGCTGAGCATGACCCACAGCACCAGCAGGATGCCGAGCAACGACAGGGCAAACAGAAAGCTGTAATCTCGGCGCTTCGGCGCGGTTTCGGAGCCCGCTTCGACGTCCGTGGTCATTATCTTCTCCCTATACGCCGATGGCCTCTGCCAGGACGTCCGCGTGGCTCGCGCCCCGGAATGAATTGCTTCCGACCAGACGCGAGGCCCTGAACACGTGCAGCGTATCGGCAAGCTCGTAGACTTCCGGCAGATACGACGAAATCATCAGAATGCCGGCGCCGTTCCTCAGGAGATCGGCCATCAGGCGATAAATCTCCGCCTTGGTGCCGACGTCGACACCGACCGTCGGCTCGTCGAAGAGAAACAGCTCGGCACCGCAGTTGAGCCACTTGCCGATGACGACCTTCTGCTGGTTGCCGCCGGACATCGAAGAGGCGAGGCTGCGCCGGCTCGGCGTCTTGATGGAGAGGTCGTGGATCTGCCGATCGGCCCGTTCCGCCTCCTGGCGCGGCGATATCGTCAGGCCCCGGGTAATCCGGTCGTAGACCGGCAGGTTGATATTGAAGCCGATCGGCATGTTGAGGCTCAGCCCCTGGTCCCGCCGGCTCTCGGGCAACAGCGCGATGCCGAGGTTGATCGCCTCACGCTCGCTGCGGATGTCAACCGGCTTGCCCTTCCACAGGATTTCTCCTGCGGTCTTGGGATGCCGGCCGAACACGCTCAAGACGAACTCGCTGCGCCCGGCGCCGATGAGACCGTAGAGACCGACGATCTCCCCCCGGCGCACCTTGATCGACACGTCGTTGAACCCGGGCCCGCTCAGGTTCCGCGTTTCGAGCAGGGTCTCGCCGAAGTCGAACTTCTCCTTGTGGTAGATCTGCTCGATCGAGCGGTTGATCATCAGCGTGACCAACTCGTTTTCGTTGGTTTCCTTGATGTTGCGGGTGCCGACCAGGGCACCGTCGCGGAGCACTGAAACCCGGTCGGCGATCTCGAACACCTCCTCGAGACGGTGCGAGATGTAGATGATGGTGACGCCCGCGGAGCGCAGGCGGCGAATCATGGCGAAGAGCTGCGCCGCTTCCTGGCGCGTCAGGTAGGCGGTGGGCTCGTCGAAGATCAGAAACTTGGTGCCGCGCAGCGAGGCGCGCGCGGTCGCGACCAGTTGCTGCTGGCCGATGGTCAAGGTGCCGAGAACCGCGCCCGCCGGCAGGTGAAAGCCGATGTCTTCCATGATGCGCTGCGCCTCGCGCACCATGTCCTTCTTGCGCATCAGCCCGTAGCGGGTCTTCTCCTCGCCGAGAAACATGTTCGCCGCCACCGTCAGGTGACGGCAGAGCAGCATTTCCTGATGGACGGCGTCGATGCCGTGGTCGATCAACTCCTGGGGAGTCGCCAGCGCGACCGGCTTGCCTTCCCAGAAGATCTGGCCACCGGACCGATTGGTGACGCCGGTCAGAAGCTTGATCAGGGTGGATTTGCCGGCGCCATTTTCGCCGACAATCGCGTGAATCTCACCGGCTCTGAAGGCGAGCGTCGCCGGTCTTAGGGCGTGAACCGGGCCGTAGTCCTTCTTGAGATCACGCAACTCAAGTATCGGCCTGTCGTCAACCCGCCCGGTGTCGCCCGTCTCGGTTGAAGCAATGGCAGTCATGGCTTCGTTAGCTACCCCTCGTCCCTGTAGGGGCCGACGCTAGGCGCGTGTCCGCACCCTGTCAAAGCGACAGGGTGCGGGCGCGCGTTTGAGCTTACTTGCAGTCCAGCTTGGGATGAATGAGCGCCGCGATCTTGGGATCGGTCGAGTTCGCCTTGGTCACCAGGTTGGCACCGGTGTCGACGTTCTTTTCCACCTTCTCGCCCTTGGAGACGGCCAGCGCAGTCTTCACGCCGTCATAGCCCATGCGATAGGGGTCCTGAACGACCAGCGCATAGATGGTGCCGTCATCGAGATAGCCGAGCGTCTTGTCGTCGCTGTCGAAGCCGACCAGCGCGACCTTGTCCGCCACCTTGTTCTCGGCGATGGCCTGACCGGCGCCCTGGGCCATGATCAGGTTCGACGCGAAGACGCCGACCAGGTCGGGATTGGCCGTGAGCAAGTCGGTCATGATGTTGAGACCGGTCGTGGCCATGCCGTCGGCGGTCTTGTCAGCCACCAGCTTGAGGTCGGGATACTTCGCCGCCAGCTCTTCCTTGAAGCCCTTGGCGCGCTGGTCGAGCGAGCCGACGCCGGGCAGCGAGGTGATCAACGCCACGTTGCCGGCGACCTTGCCGGTCTTCTCCTTGATCGCCGCAGCCAGACCGTCCGCAGCAACCCTGCCGCCCTGCACGTTGTCGGTGGTCAGGAACGACGAAAAAGCCTTCGAAGTCGGCCGCCGAGTCGATACCGATGATCGGCACGGACTTGGCTGCCTCGTCGATCGGCGCGCCGAGCGCCTTGAACTCGGTCGGCGAGATGACGACGGCGGCCGGCTTACCGGCAACCGCGTTCTCGAGGATCGAGATCTGGCCGTTGATGTCGGATTCGGACTGAGCGCCGAGCTGCGGAACGGTGACGCCGAGGTCCTTGCCGGCCTGGCAGGCGCCCGAGAGCACGATCTGCCAGTAGAACGACGTTGTGTCCTTCACGATGATCGGGATCGTGACGTCCGCGGCGATAGCCGGCGCGGCAAATCCGATGGAGACCACCGCGGCGGCGGTCAGCAAGCCGAGTTTGCGGCGGCTGATCTTGGATGCAAACATTGGTTCATTCCTCCCATTTGATGAGACAAAGGCCCACATCAAGGCAAAAGACGTCGCGAACGGGCTGGCCCGACGAGCGCCAGATCCGTACCGACCTCCTCCCGGGCATCAGCCCGCTCACGGCCGATGCGCCTTATTCGCTAGGCAGTCCCTCCTCCTGAAGGTCTGCCAGGAACCTCCCGGACAACCGATACAACGCGAACAGCCGTCGTGATGTCAAAATGTTTTTTGTCCACATGCGCCGCAAGACGCGCGCCATTCAAAAACATATTGACGCAGACCGACACCTGGATGTGTCTTCGGTGCGCTGCGGAGGGGCGATAACGGCCCCAGCGTCCGGGCCAATCGACGGCTCCGACGAGAAGCAACACCGCAGCCGACCCAGACACGCTGCTGCGCTTCCCGGCGCCAGCGATTGTGACGGTCGACATCCGGAGGTGCAAGCATGGAAGCGCTCGTCTGTCGCAATCCCGGAGACCTCGCCATCGAGCACCGACCCGAGCCACGACCGGCCGGCGGGGATGTCCTCATCCGCATCCGCGCCGTCGGCATCTGCGGGACCGACTATCACATCTTCGAGGGCAGCCATCCCTACCTGCAATACCCACGCATCATGGGCCATGAACTGTCCGCACAAGTCGTTGAAGCACCGCCAGGCAGCCAATTCAGCAAGGACGATCTGGTCGTCGTCAACCCCTACATTGCATGCGGCACCTGCCATGCCTGCCGCAAGGGACGCCCCAATTGCTGCATGAAGATCGCAGTGCTCGGCGTGCACCGCGACGGCGGCATGACCCGCTTCATCAGTGTGCCGGAAACGAATCTCTACCCGGCTGAGGGCCTGACGCCGGACGAAGCGGCCAGCGTTGAGTTCCTCGCCATCGGTGCCCACGGCGTCAGCCGGGCCGGCAAGTCAGCCAGGTCTGGCCGCACGCTCATCATCGGCGCAGGCCCGATCGGCGTCGGCGCGGCGATCTTCGCTCAGATAGCCGGATCGACCGTGACGCTGATGGACATCCAGGCTGAAAGGCTGGCGGAATCGCAGCGTCTGGTCGGCGCCAACTCGGCCGTGATCGCTGACGCCGATGCGGCCGCGGCGGTCGCCGAGCTGACCGATGGCAACGGCTTCGACACGGTGATTGACGCGACCGGCAACCGTGCATCGATGGAGGCCGGTTTCGGCTACGTCGGCCATGCCGGAAGCTACGTTCTGCTCAGCGTCGTCCGCGAAAACGTCACGTTCTCCGACCCGGCGTTCCACGCGCGCGAGACGACGCTTCTGGCCAGCCGCAACGCCTTCAAGTCCGATTTCGAAACCGTCATCGCGGCGATCGCCGCCGGCCAGGTGCCGATTGCGAAACTGATCACCCATCGCACCACACTGGCCGGCGCGACCACCGATCTCGCCCGCTGGGCAACCGACAAACGCGGCCTGATCAAGGCCCTCATCGACGTGTCCTGACGTCCTAGTCGATCGAGGCCAGCAGCGAACGCCGCGCCGACATCAGGTGGGCGCGACAGGCTGCCTCAGCCTTGTCGGCATCTCGCGTGAACAGCGCCGCGATGTAGTCGAGATGTTCACGCGCGGCGACGTTGTTGCGCACCCGCTCGGTGCTTTTCTTCCACAGGTAATGGTAGTGGAAGATCAGCGAGATCAAATCGTAGAACCCTTCCATGAAACGGTTGCGCGATGCGGTGTAGACCAGCCGGTGAAACCGCTCGTCGAGCACGGAGAACTCCCGGTAGCGCGTGCCGATGTGGCGGAGCAGCCGGCGGTGCTCGGTTTCGACCGCGCGCAGCAGACGCCAGGCGGGCGCATCCGGCGCTTGCGCCACGAACGCCCTGACGCAGCAAATCTCGAAGAGCTCCCGCACCTCGAACAACTCGAGGGCAAACTCGGTCGTGAAGCCGCGAAAGATCCAGCCTGAGTTCGGCCGCTTCTCGACCAGGCCAAATTGTTCGAACCGTCGCAAGCACTCGCGAACGGAGCTGATGGAAACACCGAACTCGCGCGCCAACTCGAGGCCGTTGACGTATTCCCCCGGCCGTCGGCCGGCCCGCGAAATCCATTCCATGAGCTTCGATTCGACGCGGACCGTCGCCGCAATCGTATCGGCCATCGGGAAATGGTCGCGCTCGTCGGGCTGGCGTGCAAGCACCAGCCTGCCGTCCTTGCGCCTGAGGATATGTCGGTCGGTCAGTTCGTGCAGCACTTTGCGAATGGTCGTGCGCGACACGCCAACGCTGGCGGCCAGTCTGGTTTCAGGATCGATCCTCGACCCGACGGGGCGCGGGGATAGCGAAACGAGGAGCTCGTTAAAGGCTCTCTTGAAAACGGTGTCGCTCTTCAACGGTCAGATCCGTTGCTTTGCCTGATCCCGGTCCGCCAACCGGGATTGCCGAATGCGGATAGCGGACATGCGGCCGCGGCCCTTTTCGCTCTCTCAGTGCCCAGTCCAGTCGCCAGCCGCAACCTCGGCCGGCCGTCCCCTCGCGCCGTCGTGCCGGTAAAGCCCGAGGCTGCGCTGCAGGGCGGCGTCGAAATGCGCCTGCAGTGCCGCCACCGCCTCCGCCGCGTTCCTCCGCCGGCATGCCTCGATGATCAGCATATGCTCACGCAGAGTGTACAAAATCCGCGGGGACGTCAGGCGTCTGTCGAGCTGCAAGATGCGCACGTAGTTGTGGATGCGCTTGTAGCTCGAATCGATGAGCCCGTTCTTCAGGCTGGCCACGATCCCGCCGTGCAACCGTCTCTCCAGCGCGTCCAGATCCGCAGCAAGCGCATCGTCCACGCCGTCGCGCTGCACCCGCGCCATGATGTCGCTGTGTTGCTGCGCCAGCGCTTGAATCTCGCCATCGGAAGCCGTCTCGGCAAACACGGCGACGGCCGCCGTTTCGATGATGCTGCGAAACTGAAAGGTGGACCGGGTCAATTCGAGCCCCGGCCGGACGAACTGAATTCCGGTCCGGGGATGGATCGTCACAACGCCTTCCGCATCGAGAACGCGTAACGCATCGCGTAATGGCCCCACCGGGACACCCGTCAGCTTGACGAGTTCGCCTTGCGACACAAACGACCCGGCGGGCAGCTTGCGCTCGAACAGGACCTCGAGGATGCGGGCATACGCAAGATTGCTCAGGCTGCCGCCGTTGCCCGCCTGTTCGTCCGTCTTCCGGGGACTCTTGCTCGCCACCACTTGCTCTCCATCCACGGATCAATTACACATGATATATGATATATCATTAATGACGTTTGATCGATCACGATGCCGCTATCATCATTCGAGATCACCCGTTTTCAGTTCGCCCGCGACCGCATTATCGGCGACAGCCAGGTTCGAATCGACGACGCGAGCATCGCCGCGGTCGAGCTGTTCGACGACCAGGGCCGTTCCGGTCTGGGTTTCGCACAGAGCCTCCACCGCCCGCTGCCCGAGCTCGACGAAGTCATCCGCATTTTCCGGAGCGAGGTGTGGCCGGGGATCGAGGGGCAGCCGCCGCTGGCGCTCGTCCACCGCGTCAACCGTCCGCGCGGCGGTAACCGGCGCCCCTACGGCCTGCCTTTCGAAGAGGCGGTGCAGGTCGCCCTGTGGGACCTTGCCGCCAAGCAGGTCGGCCTGCCGCTTCACCGACTGCTCGGCAGCCGGCGCGAGCGCGTGCGGGCCTACGCCTCCGGTCTCGATTTTCATCTGACCGACGACGAATTCACCGAGTTCTTCGGGTACGCCAACTCCATCGGCTACAGCGCCTTCAAGATCAAGGTTGGCCATCCCGATTTCGGGCGCGACCTGCACCGCCTCGAACTGCTGACCAAGACGGTGCGTCCCGGCGCGATCGTCATGATCGACGCGAATGAGGCCTGGGGCGCCAAGGAAGCGCTCGTCAAGCTGACGCAGATCCGCGATGCCGGGTTCGCCTTGATGTGGGCCGAAGACCCCATCATGCGCGACGATTTCGACGGTCTGCGCATGCTGCGTCAGGGCGCGCCGTGGACGCTGATCAACTCGGGAGAATACCTGGACGCGGCGGGGAAGAGGCAGCTGCTGCTGGCGGGTGGCACGGACATCCTCAATGTTCACGGGCCGGTCACCGACGTGATGCGGATTGGCTGGCTCGCGGCCGAGCTCGGCATACCGGTCAGCCTTGGAAACACCTTCCTCGAGGTCGGCGTGCACGCTGCGTGCGCCCTGCCCGAGGTCGAATGGCTGGAATACTCATTCCAGAATTTCGATCACCTGGTCGAGCAGCCGGTCGAGATCCGGGATGGCTGGGCCTACGCCCCCGACCGGCCGGGCCACGGCCTGGTGCTGTCCGCGGCAGCCCGCCGCGACTGGGCGCGTCCCGGCGTCTTGGCCCGCGCCGACCTCGGCGACGCGCCGTTCAATCCGCGCCTCAGACCCCTACCGCATGTCGTACCCGGTGGGGACGACCCGGTTCGGCCAGGGACCGTCGCGTAGACCCACTGCGCATCACCTTGAGGCTTGCGGCACTGCTGACCGCTGGCTCGGCAGCCCCCTGACCGCCGCGCCCTTTACCGAATCTCAAGAGGGTTGTGGAACACATAAGGAACATGTATTTTGTTCCTGCTTTGTACCGATTCTGGCGAGCGCGCGGGGCACCCCCATGCTGACACGTAAGCAACTCGAACTGCTCATGTTCGTACATGAGCGCCTGAAGGAGACCGGCATCCCGCCCTCCTTCGACGAGATGAAGGATGCCCTCGACCTGCGCTCCAAATCCGGGATTCACCGCCTCATCAAGGCGCTGGAGGAACGCGGCTTCATCAAGCGGCTGCCCAATCGGGCGCGCGCGCTGGAGGTCATCCGCCTGCCCGAGTCGGTCCAGCCGAGCCTGGCCGCGCCGGTCCGCGCCCGCGGCTTCTCGCCGAGCGTCATCGAGGGCAATCTCGGCCGCCTGCGCAGTCCGCAGCCGGAAAGCGCCAACAGCAACGAGCCGGTGCTGGTGCCGGTCATGGGCCGCATCGCCGCCGGCGTGCCGATCGAGGCGATCCAGCACCAGAGCCACACCATCGGCGTACCGCCCGACATGCTGACGCCGGGCGAGCACTTCGCGCTCGAGGTCCGCGGCAATTCGATGATCGAGGCCGGCATCCTCGACGGCGACACGGTGCTCATCCGCCGCAGCGACAGCGCCGACACCGGCGACATCGTCGTCGCGCTGGTCGACGAGGAGGAAGCCACCCTCAAGCGCCTGCGCCGCAAGGGCGCCTCGATCGCGCTGGAGGCCGCCAACCCGGCCTATGAGACGCGCATCTTCGGCCCCGACCGCGTGCGCATCCAGGGCCGTCTGGTCGGCCTCATCCGCCGCTACTGATCCGCCCGCTGCGGCATGAAGGGCCGGCGCACGTCCCCATAGGCCGTGGTCGCCCGAAAGACCGGCGCATCCGCCGCGCCCCGGCTGGTGACATAGAGCGCGGTCGCGCCGTGGCGCGCCACGTCGCTGGCATCGATGGCGAAGGCGGTGTCGCGGCATCCCGCCGGCACCGGATTGCGCGACACGACCACGGACGCCATGCGGCAGTCCTCTGCCAGCGCCGCGGCGCGTCCCGCCACCGCCACCCGGACACCATCCCGGCCGAGCGGCGCGACGCAGCCGAGCACATCGCAGGCGACTGAGGCGGTCAGCGTCGGGTCCCCCGGATCCCGCCCGTCGCCGTCGGCCCGCAGCCAGTTATCGACCACGAAAGCCTGCCCCTTGCCGTTGGCGATGGCGTAGCGCCCGTCGGCCCCGCGCACCGCCACCGTCATCCCGCGATCGTCGATCAGCACGTCGGGGCGCGGCGCCATCAGCGCCACCGGCACGGCCAGCGCCATCGGCACCAGCCCGGCGAGCCGCCAGCGTTCGCGCCACAGCGCCAGCCACAGGAAGCCCGCCGCCGTCAGCCCGAGGGACAGAACCGGCATCGCCGCCACGGCGCCGTGGCCGGCCGTCCACGCCGCCACCTGCCCGGCCACCGCCGTCACCCAGTTGAGCCCCCAGCCCATGACGGTGAGCGGCAGCGCTTCCAGCCCGAACGGCATGACGACAAGGGCCGCCAGCGCCATCGGCATGACGATGGTGCCGACCACCGGCATGGCGGCGAGGTTGGCGACCAGCGTCAGCGGCGCCACCCGCTGGAAATGGAAGGCGGCGAGCGGCGCCGTCGCCAGGCCGGCGATGACCGAGGTGAGCGCCAGGCTGGTGGCCGAGCGCCTGAGGCGCCCGAGCACGCCGGCGGCCGCCCCGCTGTCGAAGTTCACCCGCCGGTCGCGCCATAGCGTGATCGCCTCGTAGCCGGCGACCAGGGCGAGCGTCGCGGCGAAGGACATCTGGAAGCTCGCCGTCGTGATGCTCTCCGGCGTCAGGGCCAGGATGACGAAGGCGGCGAGCGCCACGTTGCGCAGCGAGATCGCCGGCCGGTCGAGGATCACCGCCGTCAGCATGATGGCGAGCATGACGAAGGCGCGCTGGGTGGCGATGCCGGCGCCGGATATGCCGAGATAGATGGCGGCGACGGCGAGTGCCCCGGCCGCCGCCCATTTCTTGATCGGCCGGTCGAGCGCGAGCCGCCGCGACAGCGCCAGGCCGGCGCGGATCAGCCAGAAGGCGGCGCCGGCGATGAGCGCCATGTGCAGGCCCGAGATCGCCAGCATGTGCGCCAGGCCCGAGGCGCGCATGGCGTCCTGCGTGCGCTCCGACAGGCCGCCGCGATCGCCGGTGATGAGCGCCGCGGCGAGATGACCGGTATCGCCCGGCAGGGCCGCCTCCACCCGCCGGCGGATGGCGTCGCGCAGGCGGGCCAGCGGCTGCCCGAGGCGGATCGCCAGCGGCGGCGCACCGAGGTCCGGCGCCGGCTTCGCCGCGCCATAGGCGAAGCCGACGGCACCGATTCCGGCGTAGTGGGCGACGCGGGCGAAGTCGTAGCCGCCCGGCATCACCGCGCCGCGCGGCGGCTGCAGCCGCGCCTTCAGCGTAATGGCGTCGCCGACCGACAGCGCGCCGGCCTTGCTGCGCACGGTGACGCGCACCAGCCGCGGCATCGGGCTGCGGCCGAGGCCGCTCATGGCGTGCACCCTGAGATAGAGCCGGGCGCCGCTGCTGCCCGCCTCCTCGCGCGCGGCGATCCAGCCGCTGACCGTCACCACCGCCTCGCGCGCCATCACCGGCGCCGCAACGCCATCGGTCCTCAGTTTGGCGGCGGCCAGCCCGCAGGCGAGGCAGCTCGCCACCACCAGGAGGCGGAAGAGCGGCGCGCGCCAGCGGGCGCGCCACGCCGCGCCGGCGAGGAGCACGGACGCCGCGACCAGCGCCGGTGCCCAGGGCTCGGCCGGCAGGGCGAAGTAGATCAGGATGCCGCAGCCGAAGGCGACCGGCAGCCACAGGAAGCCGCGTCCAGCGTCGATCTCGCGCTCGAAGGTGGCGCCCAGTGCCAGTCCCGCGGCGCCGGCCCGGCCGGCCAGCGCCCGCCAGCGCCCCGGCGGTCCGAACGGCAGCAGCAGGCCGCGCTCCCGGCGCGTCGCCGTCCGGGTGCTGTCTCGCGATGCGGTTCGCTCGCGGCCGTCGCTCGCCATGCGCCCCTGCCCTTTGGGGCCATGCTAGCGCGAGTTGTAGCGGGTGTCAGATGGCGCTTCGTGTTCCCGGGTGCGGTGCGGCACTGAGTGCTGACCCGCAGAACCGGGACCCGCGCGCATGGGCCCCGGACCGGCAGCGCACCGTTGCACGCTGCGCTTGCCTCCGGGGACGCAAGCCCTCAGCCCCCGGCGACCGTCTTGGCGTAGGTGTCGCGCAGGCCGATGGTGCGCACGAAGACCGGCTTGTCGGGCGTCGAAATCCTGGTCGCGGCGGAAATACCCCTGGCGCTCGAACTGCACGGGCGTGTCGTCGTTGCCGGCGACGATCGCCGGCTCCAGCCGTGCATCCGGCAGCACGACCAGCGAATCCGGGTTGAGCTCCGCCGCGAAGTCCCCGGCGTTCGGGTCGGGTCGCGAGAACAGCGGACCGACGAGCCGCACCTCGGCGGTCACCGCGTCGGCAGCCGAAACCCAGTGCAGCGTGCCCTTCACCTTGCGTCCGTCTGGCGGCGTGTTGCCGCCGCGCGTCTCCGGATCGTAGGTGCAGATGAGCTCCACCACCGCACCGCTGGCGTCCTTCACCACGTCGGTACAGCGGACGAAATAGGCGTAGCGCAGGCGAACCTCGGCGCCCGGCGACAGGCGGAAGAACTTCTTCGGCGGGGCCTCCATGAAGTCGTCGCGCTCGACATAGATCTCGCGGCCGAAGGTCACCATCCGCGTGCCCGCCGACGGGTCCTCGGGGTTGTTGACCGCTTCCAGCTGCTCGGTCTGCCCTTCCGGATAATTCTTGATCGTCACCTTGAGCGGACGCAGCACCGCCATGCGCCGCGCCGCCGCCTTGTTCAGCGCCTCGCGCACGGCATTGTCGAACATGGCGACGTCGACGCGGCTGTCGGCCCGCGCCACGCCGATGGCGTTGGCAAAGGCGCGGATCGCCTCCGGCGGCACGCCGCGCCGGCGCAGGCCCGCGATCGTCGGCATGCGCGGGTCGTCCCAGCCCGCCACGTGGCCGTCGCGCACCAGCGTGGTCAGCACCCGCTTGGAAAGCACGGTGTAATCGATGTTGAGGCGCGCGAACTCGATCTGCCGCGGCCGCGAGGGCACCGGCAGGTTGTCGAGCAGCCAGTTGTAGAGCGGCTGGTGATCGGCAAATTCCAGCGTGCACAGCGAGTGGGTGACGCCCTCGATCGCGTCCGACTGGCCGTGGGCGAAATCGTAGCTCGGATAGATGCACCAGGCGTCGCCGGTGCGCGGGTGGGTGGCGTGCAGGATGCGGTAGAGCACCGGATCGCGCATGTTGATGTTGCCCGCCGCCATGTCGATCTTGGCGCGCAGCACGCGGGCGCCGTTGGGAAACTCGCCGGCGCGCATGCGGCGGAAGAGGTCGAGGTTCTCCGCCACCGGGCGCTCGCGGAACGGGCTGTTGCTGCCGGCTTCGGTCAGCGTGCCGCGGCTGGAGCGCATCTCCTCCGGGCTCTGGTCGTCGACATAGGCCTTGCCGGCTCGCACCAGGTGCTCGGCCCACTCGTAGAGCTGCTCGAAATAGTCCGAGGCGTGGTAGAGGTGCTCGCCCCAGTCGAAGCCCAACCAGTTCACGTCGCGCTTGATCGAGTCGATGTATTCCTGCTCCTCCTTCACCGGATTGGTGTCGTCGAAGCGCAGGTTGCAGTGCCCGCCGAACTCCAGCGGAATGCCGAAATTCAGGCAGATCGACTTGGCGTGGCCGATGTGCAGGTAGCCGTTCGGCTCCGGCGGAAAGCGGGTGACGATGGTGGTCTGCCGGCCGGCGGCGAGATCGTCGCGCACGATGTCGCGGATGAAGTCCTGTCCGGGCTCGCGCGTCGCAGTTTCGGTGGTCATGGGAAATCCTTGTGGCCGGCTTGTCTGGCACCGGCCTTGCGCCGTCTATCTGCCAAATCCGCGGGGGCACGCCAAGAGCCGTATTTCAGGCCAGCCGCCGGGTCATCAGCACGTCGTCGAAATAGCGGTCGCCGATCCGGATGGCGTTCTTCTCCAGCCCGTATTCGACGAAACCGAGGCTGGCATAGAGCCGCCGCGCGTGCAGGTTGCGCCGCTCGACGACGAGGTTCACCTGCTCCACCCGCCCCTTGGCCTCGGCCAGCACCGCTTCGATCAGGCGCCGCGCCACCCCGGCGCTGCGCGCCTTCGGCCGCACGTAGACGCCCCAGATCACCCCCTTGTGGGCCCGCTGGATCGTCGGCTCCACGTAGAATCCGGCGATTCCCAGCAATTCCTCGCCGTGGAAGGCCCCGAACATGGCGCCACCGGCCAGCCGCTCGGCAAACCACGCCAGCGGCCGGGTGCTCTCCGTGGCAAAGTCGCTGCCGAAGGACTCCGGCGCGGTTTTCAGCGATTCCAGCCGGATGGCGCGATAAAGCTCCGCATCCGGCTCCGGCTCCAGCCGGCGAATGACGAAATCGGGGAAATCCATTGCCAACTCTGCGTGTTGGGGCGGGCGCCGCACCTATGGTACAGGACGGCGGCCTTCGCAATGTTCCCGGCGCCATGTCCACACCCGTCGTCACCCGCTTCGCCCCCTCGCCCACCGGCTTCCTGCACATCGGCGGGGCGCGCACGGCGCTGTTCAACTGGCTCTATGCCCGCCACACCGGCGGCAAGATGCTGCTCAGGATCGAGGACACCGACCGCGAGCGCTCCACCGATGCCGCGATCGCCGCCATCCTCGACGGACTGGAATGGCTCGGCCTCACCTGGGACGGCGCGGCCGTCCACCAGTTCGCCCGGGCGGAGCGCCACCGCGCCGCGGCCGAGGCGCTGGTCGCCTCCGGCCGCGCCTATTACGCCTACGATACCGCCGAGGAACTCAACGCGATGCGCGCCCAGGCGCGCGCCGAGGGCCGCTTCGCCCGTTACGACGGGCGCTGGCGCGACCGCGATCCGGCCGAGGCGCCGGCGGGCACCGCCCCGGTCATCCGCGTCAAGGCGCCGCTGACCGGCGAGACCGTCATCGACGACCGTGTCCAGGGCCGCGTCGCCTTCCCCAACAACGACCTCGACGATTTCATCATCCTGCGCTCCGACGGCACGCCCACCTACATGCTCGCCGTCGTCGTCGACGACCACGACATGGGCGTCACCCACATCATCCGCGGCGACGACCACCTGACCAACGGCGGCCGCCAGAAGATCCTCTACGATGCCCTCGACTGGCCGCTGCCGGTCATGGCCCACATCCCGCTCATCCACGGGCCGGACGGCGCCAAGCTCTCCAAGCGCCACGGGGCGCTCGGCGTCGATGCCTACCGCGCCATGGGCTATCTCCCCGAGGCGCTCATCAACTATCTCGTCCGTCTCGGCTGGAGCCATGGCGACGACGAGATCATGTCGCTCGACGAGATGATCGCCTGGTTCGACATGGATGGCATCGGCCGCGGCGCCGCGCGCTTCGACTTCGCCAAGCTGGAAAGCGTCAACGCCCACTATCTCCGCCGCCAGTCCAGCGAGGCGCTCTACGACACGCTGGTCGCCGCCCTGCCCCATCTGCCCGCCGGCGAGACCTTCCGGGCGCAGCTCGCCGACCACGGCGCCGCCGTGAAGGCCGCCCTGCCGCTGCTCAAGGAACGCGCCAAGACCCTCAACGACCTCATCGCCGGCGCCGCCTTCATCGTTGCCGAACGGCCGCTTGCCCCCGATGCGGCGGCCGCCGCGCTGCTCAATGCCGAGGCGCGGCGCCTGCTCGCCGTTCTGCTGCCGGTGCTCGAAGCGCTCGCCGACTGGACGGCGGCAGCAACCGAAGCCGCCGTGAAGGCCTTCGCCGCCGAGCACGACCTCAAGCTCGGCACGATCGCCCAGCCGCTCCGCGCGGCGCTGACCGGGCGCACGGCCTCGCCCGGCATCTTCGAGGTTCTCGTCATCCTCGGCCGGGCGGAAAGCCTCGCCCGCATCGCCGATCAAGCGGCCGGCGTGAGGCCACCGCCGATTGCTGGACGCGGCGCTATCACGCGCTATTTATGATGCCCTGCCCACATCCGCGTGATGGACTTGTTGCGTCGCAACAAATACAATTCACGCATCTCATTCAACAATCCCAACGATAAGGCGCTTGGTTTATGGCCACTGCGGACAATATGGAAACACCGGGCGAGACGGCACGGCTTTCGATCGGCAACGAGGCCTGGGATCTGACGGTGCGCAAAGGCACCATCGGCCCCGAAGTCCTCGACATCGGCACGCTCTATCGCGATACCGGCCGGTTCACCTACGACCCCGGCTTCACGTCCACCGCATCCTGCGAATCCGCCATCACCTACATCGACGGCGACGAGGGCGTGCTGCTTTACCGGGGTTACCCGATCGAGCAGCTCGCCGAGCACGGCGACTTCCTCGAGACCTGCTACCTGCTGCTCTACGGCGAACTGCCGACCCCAGCGCAGAAGGCCGACTTCGATCATCGCGTGACCTACCACACGATGGTCCACGAGCAGATGAACCGTTTCTTCACCGGCTTCCGCCGCGATGCGCACCCGATGGCGGTGATGTGCGGCGTCGTCGGCGCCATGTCGGCCTTCTACCACGATTCCACCGACATCACCGATCCGCACCAGCGCATGATCGCGTCGCTGCGCATGATCGCCAAGATGCCGACCATCGCCGCGATGGCCTTCAAGTACCACACCGGCCAGCCCTTCATGTATCCGCTGAATGCGCTCGACTATTCGTCGAACTTCCTGCGCATGTGCTTCGCGGTGCCCTGCGAGGAGTACAAGGTCAACCCGGTGCTGGCGCGCGCCATGGACCGCATCTTCATCCTCCACGCCGATCACGAGCAGAACGCCTCGACCTCGACGGTGCGGCTCGCCGGCTCCTCCGGCGCCAATCCCTTCGCCTGCATCGCCGCCGGCATCGCCTGCCTGTGGGGACCGGCGCACGGCGGCGCCAACGAGGCGGCGCTCAACATGCTGCAGGAGATCGGCACGGTCGACCGCATTCCCGAGTTCATCAACCGCGCCAAGGACCGCAACGATCCCTTCCGGCTGATGGGCTTCGGCCACCGGGTCTACAAGAACTACGACCCGCGCGCCAAGATCATGCAGAAGACCACCCACGAGGTGCTGTCGGAGCTGGGCATCCAGGACGACCCGCTGCTCGAGGTGGCCATGGAGCTGGAGCGCATCGCGCTCACCGACGAGTACTTCATCGAGAAGAAGCTCTACCCGAACATCGACTTCTACTCCGGCATCACGCTGAAGGCGCTGGGCTTCCCGACCACCATGTTCACCGTGCTGTTCGCGGTGGCGCGCACGGTCGGCTGGATCGCCCAGTGGAAGGAGATGATCGAGGATCCGTCGCAGCGCATCGGCCGCCCGCGCCAGCTCTACACCGGTGCTGCCCGGCGCGAATACGTGCCGATCTCCAAGCGGCGCTAAGCTCCCGGCCTCATCCCGAGATGGCCGCTGGCGAAGCGGCCGTCGCCGGATGAGGCAGCCGCCGCGTCTTCAGCGTCTCCAGGACCGCCTCGGCCGCCCGCGTGCTCGGCGCCGGGCCGTCGGGGTCCATCAGCCGCTCCAGCCGCCGGAAGGCGGCAAGCTGTGCCGCCCGTTCCGGGCCGTCGCCGCAGCAGCGGCGCCAGGGCCCCGGCAAGCCGGGCGGGATCGCTGTCGCCGTCGACGAACTCGGGCATCGCGCGCTCGTCGAGAATGAGGTTCGGCAGGACGATCGACTTGGCCTGCAGCATGAACTTGAACGGCCGCACCAGCGGATCGGTGCGATAGGCCACCACCGTCGGCACGCCGGACAGCGCCAGTTCCAGCGACACCGTGCCGGAGGCGGCGAGCGCCGCATGCGCCCGGCGGAAGGCAGCGAGTTTCTCCGCTTCGCCCACCACGATCGTCGGCGCCACCGGCCAGTCGGCAACCCGCGTGCGGATCTCGTCGATGAGCCGCGGCACCGCCGGCAGCACCACCTCCAGCGGCCCGGCTTGCCGTGCGACGCGGGCGACGGTTTCGCCGAAGGCCGCCATCAGCCGCGTGATCTCGCTCCGCCGGCTGCCCGGCAACACCAGCAGCACCGGCGGTTTGCCGTCGGCCAGCGGGTGGCGCTCGCCGGGTGCCGGCCTGAGGTCGCCGAGCCGGGTGGCCAGCGGATGGCCGACGTAGACGGTCGGCGGCCCGCCGAGGCGGCGGTGCACCTCCGGCTCGAACGGCAGGATGGCAAGCAGCCGGTCGACGAAACGCGCCATGCGCCGCGCCCGGCCCGGCCAGTAGGCCCAGACCGTGGGCGAAACGTAATCGACGATGGCGATGCGCGGATCGCGCCGGCGCACGCGCCGGGCGACGCGCAGGCTGAAGGCCGGGCAATCGACGGCAACCAGCACGTCGGGTTGGGTGACGACCGCCGCCGCCACCGTCTCGTAGACCCGGCGCGCCAGGTTGGGCAGGCGGGCGAGCACCGCCGTCACCCCGTGCAGCGCGATCTCCTCCATCGGGAAAAGCGAGGTCAGGCCGAGCCCCGCCATGCGGCCGCCGCCAACGCCGGCAAAGCGCACGTTGCCGCCGGTGGCGCGGACCAGCGCCTGCATCAGGCCGGCGCCGAGCGCGTCGCCGGACTCCTCACCGGCGATGAGGAAAACCTTCAGCGGCGGCGCCGCCGCAAGGTCGGCGGTCATGGCGCCGGCCGCAGGTCGCCGTCGGCCGCCGCGCCGAGGATGAAGGTGCCACTTGCCTCGGCCGCTTTCAGCGTCTCGGCGCGCTCGGCGATCATCACCCGCCCGGCTTCGATGACGATGCCGGCGAGCCCCGCCTTGACCAGGCCGGCGACGGTGCGCGGGCCGATCGTCGGCATGTCGACGCGCAGGTCCTGCTGCGGCTTCGAGCACTTGGCGAGCACGCCCATGCGGCCCTGCCATTTCACCCGGCCCTTGGCATGCAGCTCGCCGACCCGCTCCAGCATGGCATCGGTGCCCTCCGCCGCCTCCACCGCCACCACCAGGCCGTTGATCACCACCGCCCCCTGCCCGATGTCGTGCGCGCCGATGACCCGCGCCGCGGCCATCGCCACGCGCGCGTCGTCGAGCATCGGCTGGCCGACGCGCGGTCCGGCGAGCTGGCCGGAACCGGCGACCAGTTCCGGCGCCATCTCGTGGGCACCGATCACCCGGAAGCCGCACTCCTCCAGGTAGGCGATGAGGTTGCCGAGCACGGTGTCGTCGCCGCCGATGACCGATTTGAGGATGCGCGGCAGCAGGCGCAGCGTGCTGAGGTCGAGCATCCCCACGTTGTGGAAGTCCGGCCGCCGGCTGATCGAGCCAATGAGCACGACGTCGCGCGCCCCGTGCGCCGAAATCATCCGTTCGACGCTGCCCAGATGGCCCCACTTGATGCTCTTGTAGGGGAAGGACTCCTTCAGCCTGTCGTCGGCCTCGCCTTCCAGCCCGATGACCAGCACCTTGCGCCCGGCGGCGGTGGCGGCGTTTGCCACCTGGAGAGGAACGCTGCCGCCGGCCGCCAGGATCGCCAGCGGCTCGCCCGTCGCCTCAGGCGTCCGCGTCGTCATCGTGCGCCCAGCCCGGCTTGCGCGGCAGCGTCAGCGGTCGCTCGCCGGCGGTGCGCAGGAAGTCGAGCAGCGGCACCACCGCGGAAACCGCGCCGAAGGCCTGCTCCACCGCGGCGATGCGCTCGGCCCGCGGCCCGTGCGTGCCGAAGAACAGGCGGAACGCCCCGCGCAGCGCCAGGATGCCGGCGTGGTCGAATCCGCGCCGCTTCAGCCCGCGCACATTGACGCCGGCGATCTCGGCATGCTGGCCGACCGCCATGGCATAGGGCACCACGTCGCGCTCCACCCCGGTCAGCCCGCCGACGAAGCAGTGGGCGCCGATGCGCACCCGCTGCTGCACCGCCGCGGCGCCGCCGAGAATGGCGTAGTCGCCGATCTGGGTGTGGCCGCCGAGCATCGCGTTGTTGGTCAGGATCACGTGGTCGCCGAGGACGCAATCGTGCGCGACGTGCGCGCCGACCATCAGGAAGCAGCTGTCGCCGACCGTCGTCGTGCCGCGGCCGCGGGCGGTGCCGCGATGGATGGTGGCGTTCTCGCGGATGATGCAGTCGCTGCCGATCTCGATCGCGGTGTCCTCGCCGCGATAGCTCAGGTCCTGCGGATCGCCGCCGATATAGGCATGCGCCGAGACGCGCGTGCGCGGCCCGATGCGGGTGCGGCCGCGGACGATGACACGGGCATCGATGACCACGCCGTCGGCGAGCGTCACCGCGCTGCCGATCAGCGAGAACGGGCCGACGGTGACGTCGTCGCCGAG
Source organism: uncultured Alphaproteobacteria bacterium (assembly GCA_963784605.1). GTDB lineage: Bacteria > Pseudomonadota > Alphaproteobacteria > Rhizobiales > Kaistiaceae > CAVSRC01. Next base: position 172,911 of record CAWARW010000010.1, on the reverse strand, counting down.
CGTGGCGCCGTCCTCGACGATGGCTGTCGGATGGATGGTGTTCATGAGGACTGCGGCTCGCCCATCATGGCGCTGACGATGGCCTCGGCGACGAGCGTGTCGCCGACCTTTGCTTCGCCGGCAAAGCGCCAGATGTTTCGCCGCTGCTTGAGTTTCTTGACGTGGTACTCGACGATGTCGCCGGGCACCACCGGCCGCCGGAACTTGGCCTCGTCGATGGTCATGAAGTAAACCAGCTTCGGTTTCGTGGTCTTCATCGATGCCACGCAGATGGCGCCCGCCGTCTGCGCGATGCCCTCGACGATCAGCACCCCCGGCATCACTGGCCGGCCGGGAAAATGGCCGGCGAAATGCGGCTCGTTGAAGGTGACGTTCTTGATGCCGACGGCGCCGTTGTCGCCGTCGATGTCGATGATGCGGTCGACCATCAGGAACGGATAGCGATGCGGCAGAAGCTCCATGATGCGTTCGATGTCGAACGTTTGCAGCATCGGCGTCGGCGCGTCATCCATCGATCCGTCTCCTGCGGCCGGACGTTCCCATGGCGCCCGGCGAGGACGTTTTGGCCCATCCTCGGCGAATTGTCGATGGCCTGACGGCGATCCGTCCACCGGTGGCACGGCCGGCCTGCAGGACCCCGCGGCGATCGTCCGCGCCGACGAGCGCTGGAGGGCGATCATCGCCCTCCACCCGTCACGGAATGCCGCTGCTAGAAGGAAGCGCCGGTGCCGATGCGGAAGAACTGCGTGCTGTCGTAGCTCTTCTTCGAGATCGCCTGGGCGAAGTCGGCGCGGATCGGGCCGAACGGCGAGGCCCAGATGATCGAGCCGCCGACCGAGGACCGGATCGCCGTGTCGTCCATGACCTTGGTCACGTCGCACGAGCCGGTGCAGGACGACGGGATGTCGGAGCCCCACAGCAGGCCGGCATCGGCGAAGACGGCGGCCCTGAGGCCCCAATCCTGCGGCAGCGCCGGGAACGGGAACTGGACCTCGGCCGTGCCGTTGACGAAGTTCTTGCCACCAAGCGCGATGTTGGTGCCGTTAGCCGGATCGTAGTAGCGCGGACCGTAGCCGAGCGAGGCGAAGCCACGGATCGTCTCGCCGCCCTTGAAGAAGTTGTCGATGGTCGAGACCGGCTGGCCGAGGCCGGTGACGTTGCCGCCGGTCACCTTCAACAGGCCGACCAGGTCGCTGCCGTCCATCAGCGGCGTATACAGCCGGGCATCGCCGGTGCTGCGGACGAAGCGGGCATCGCCACCGAGTCCGGCGATATCCTGCGAGAAGCGCACATAGACGCCTTCATGCGGATCGAGCTTGTTGTCGATGGTCGAATAGGTGACGCCCCACCCGCCGACCGAACTCAGCCGCGTACCCGCCGGGAAGAAGCACGCCGTCGGATTGGTCGAGCAGTCGGTGCCGTTGTCGTAGTTGCTGGTTTCGACATTGTTGATCTTGTAGCCGACGTCGAACGTCAACTCGTCGGTGATCGGCAGGCCGAGGCTGACCCCGGCGCCGGTCGCCACCGTCTTGAACGGACGTGCCGAACTTGAGTTCGTATAGGTCCGGTAGCCGGTCACGCTGAACGACATATGGTTGCCGAGGAAGTACGGATCGGTGAACGACCCCTTGATCGACTGTTCGTCGACGCCGCCGCCGACGGAGATGTGCACCTGCTGGCCACGGCCGAGGAAGTTGGTCTCGTCCATCGATACTTCGGCCACCAGCCCCGTCGACCCGGCCGTCGTTTCCACGCCGCCGGCGACGCCGAACGATCCGGTCGACTTGTCCTCGACGTTGACCACGACGATGATCTTGTCCGGCGCAGAGCCCGGCTCGGTGGTGATCGTCACGGTCTTGAAGTAGTTGAGGTCGCGCAGCTTGCGTTCGGCGCGGTTGATCAGCACGCGGTTGTAAGCGTCGCCCTCGGTGACGTCGAACTCGCGCCGGATGACGTAGTCGCGGGTCTTGGTGTTGCCGCGGATGTCGATGCGCTCGATGTAGACGCGCTGTCCCTCGTCGATGACGTAGGTCAGGTTGATGGTGTTGTTGCTGTAGTCGCGGTCGCCGCGCGGACGCACCTGCGCGAAGACGTAGCCGAGGCGCGACAGCTCGATGGTCAGGTCCTCGGTCGACTTCTCGATCGCCGTGGAATCGAAGATGTGGCCGCTCTGCGTGCGCAGCTGCGCGCGCAGCGCTTTGGTGTCGACGCCCTGGATCGAGGAGTCGATGGTGACATCGGCGAACCTGTACTTCGGCCCCTCGTCGACCGTGAAGGTGACCACGTAGCGCCCCTTGGCGCTGTCGAATGTGGCGTCCTGCGAGAGGACCTGGAAGTCGGCGTAACCGTGCTTCAGGTAGAAGGCGCGCAGGGCGTCGGCATCGGCGCTGAGGCGGTCCTCGCTGTAGATGTCGTTCTGCGTCAGCCAGCTCAGCCAGTTGGTCTTCTTGGTCGAGATGATGCCGGCCAGGCGCTGGTCGGAGAAGGCCTTGTTGCCGACGAACTTGACGCTGGAGACGCCGGTGCGCTCACCCTCGCTGATGGCGAAGACGATGTTGACGCGGTTGTTGGGCAGCTGGGTGATGCGCCCTTCGACCTCGGCGGCGCTGCGCCCCTTCATCCGGTAGTATTCTTTGATGTGGAAGATGTCCGCCTGCAGCTTGGCGTCGGTCAGCACGCCGCGCGCCTTGAGATCGACGATCGTGCTCAGGACATCCGACTTGATCTTCTTGTTGCCCTCGAAGATCACCGAATTGATGATCGGGTTCTCGACCACCGTGACGACCAGCACGCTGCCGCGCTGGGCAATGCCGACGTCGGAGAACAGGCTGGTGGCGTAGAGCGCCTTCACCGAAGTGTCGATGTCGGCGGCGGTGTAGCGCTTGCCGGGCTTGATGGTCAGATAGGTCTTGATCGTCGCGGCTTCGATGCGCTGATTGCCCTTGACCTGGATCGACGAGGCGACCGCGGCATGGGCGATTCCCGCACTGACCAGCGCCGTTGCGCCGCCGACCGCCGGCACCGCCAACGCGAGCACCAAAGCTACCGCCAGTTTACGGACGAAAAACCTAAATGAATTCATGTGGTTCGAATGCCTTGCTCGTCTGCCTGTCCAGTCCGCATTCCCAAGCGAACAGACGCGCCCCGTACCTGACCCAGCGGCGGCAGAATTGCAGCCTTTTGGCCTCCCGGCAAGGTGCGCTCCCCTCTGCGCTTCCAAATCTTAACCCACGTTGCCCTAGCGCCACGCATGGAAGACTTATTTCATAAGGAACTCAAATGAATAATGTCGTTCCAGGTTGCAAAAATCATTAACATCAACACCACGGCGAAGCCAACCCGGAAGCCGATCTCCTGGACCCGTTCGCTGAGCGGTTTTCCGCGCACCGCCTCGACCGCGAAGAACAGCAGATGCCCGCCATCCAGCATGGGAATCGGGAACAGGTTGATGAGGCCGATGCTGATCGACAGGATCGCCGCCAGGTTGATCAGCGCCGCCATGCCGAGCGTGGCGACCTGTGCCGACACCGTCGCGACCTGGATCGGGCCGCCGATCTGGTCGGCCGATTCGCGCCCGACGACGACGTAGAACAGGTAGGACAGCGTGTGGCCGGCGATCGAGGCGGTCTCCTGCGTGGCGACCCAGGCGGCCTGCGGCACCGAATAGTGCTCCTTGATCACCCCGGCGCCGCTCGTCGCATGGCTGATGCCGAGCATGGCGACGCGCTGCTTGCGGCCGAAAACCTCGGTTTCCGTCAATTTCGGAGTGACCGACAGGGTCAGGTCCTGGTCGTCGCGGCGCACCACCACGGAGAGCGTCTCCCCGGCGCTGAGGCTGACCAGGCGCTGCAGGTCGGCGAAGCTCGCGATCGGGCTGCCGTCGATCGATTTGATCACGTCGCCGGGGTGGAAGCCGGCCTCCGCCGCGGGCGAGCCGTCGACCACCGAATCGACCCGCGGGGTCATCACCTCGCGGCCGTAGATGCTGAAGATCGCGGTGAAGATCACGATCGCCAGGATGAAATTGGCGACCGGCCCGGCCGCCACGATGGCCGCCCGGGCGGCCACCCCCTTGCCGGCGAACGAGCGTTCCCGCTCCTCCGGATCCATCTGCTTCAATGCGTCGCGGTCGGCCATGCTGGATTCGTTCTCGTCGCCAAGGAAGCGGACGTAACCGCCAAGCGGGATCGCCGAAAGCTTCCAGCGCGTGCCGGTGCGGTCGTTGAAGCCGAACAGCTCCGGACCGAAGCCGATGGAGAACGTCTTGACGGTGACCCCGGTCCAGCGGGCGACCAGAAAGTGGCCGAGTTCGTGGAAGAACACGACAAGGGTGAGGACGAAGAGGAAGGGCAGGATGTAGGCGAGCGCCGACCAGCCCGTATTTCCGATCCACTCAACCAGAGCCATGCACGCCGTCCTTCCCCTGTTCAGTGGGCGCGCCGCGCGCGCACCAGTTCGCCAGCGATTCTGCGCCCTTCGCGGTCGAGCGCAATGGCCGCATCGACCGAATCCGGCACCAGCGGCGCAGTCTGCGCCGAAACCTTTTCAATCGTTTCACCGACCAATCCGGCAATTTCAAGAAAGCCGATCTGGCCGGTGAGGAAGGCCGACACCGCCACTTCGTTGGCGGCGTTGAGAATGTTGGTCGCCCACTCCCCGGCATCAAGCGCCTCGCGCGCCAGCCTGAGGGCCGGGAAGCGCCCGAGATCCGGCCGTTCGAAGGTCAGGCTGCCGAGTTCGGCAAGGTCCAGCCGGCGGCCGGCGAGCGGGCCGCTCTCCGGCCACGCCAGGCAATGGGCGATCGGCATGCGCATGTCGGGCATGCCCATGCCCGCCATCATGGCGCCGTCGTTGAAGGCGACCAGCCCGTGCACCACCGATTGCGGGTGGACCAGCACGTCGAGCATGCCGGTCGGCGCGCCGAACAGGTGATGGGCCTCGATCACCTCCAGCCCCTTGTTCATCATGGTCGCCGAATCGATGGTGATCTTCGGTCCCATCGACCAGTTGGGGTGCTTGAGCGCGTCGGCCGGCGTGGCGTGTGCCATGCGCTCGGCGCTCCACATGCGGAAGGGGCCGCCCGAGGCGGTGATGACGATCCGCTCGACTTCGCCGATCGGGCGCCCGCCGAGGGCCTGGTAGATGGCGTTGTGCTCCGAATCCATCGGCAGGATCGGCACGCCCTCCTCCGCCGCCGCGCGCATGAAGACGCGGCCGGCCGAGACCAGGCATTCCTTGTTGGCGATGGCCACCCACAGCCCGGCGCGGATGGCGGCATAGGTCGGCGCGATGCCGGCGGCGCCGACGATGGCACCGACCACCAGGTCGACCGGCCGCTCGGCCGCCTCGCGCACCGCCTCGGCGCCGGCGGCAGCCGCGATGCCGCTGCCGGCGAGCGCCGCCTTGAGGTCGCCGTAGGCGGCCGCATCGGCGACCACGGCCAGCCGCGCATTCGCCGCCCGCGCCACGCGCGCGAGCTTGTCGGCGCTGGCATTGGCGGTCACTGCTTCGACGGCAAAGGAACCGGCGCGTTCGGCGATGACCGACAGCGTGTTGGTGCCGACCGAACCGGTGGCTCCCAGGATCGTCACCCGCCGCGGCGCGGTTCGCGGCCGCGGCTCGGCAGCCATGGCGGCGTCCGCCGTCACCATGTCACCAGCCCGGCGGCGAGCTGCAACGGCCCGCCGTGCATCAGGCCGACGACCACCGCCGCGGCGACGGCGAAGACGAGCCCGTCGACACGGTCCATGAGGCCGCCATGGCCGGGAACGATGTTGCCGGAATCCTTGGCGCCGAAGGCGCGCTTGACGGCGGATTCGAAGAGATCGCCGGCCTGCGCCGCGACCGACAGCAGCGCACAGACCAGCGCCAGTCCGGGCGCCACCGCGACCCGCGCCAGCGCCGCCACCGCAAGGCCGACGACGATGCCGGCGACCAGCCCGCCGATGGCGCCGGCCCAGGTCTTCTTCGGCGAGATCGCCGGCCACAGCTTCGCCCCGCCGATCGCCCGGCCGGCGAAGAAGGCGCCGGTGTCGGTGCCCCAGACGACGGCGAAGACCACCAGAACCGCCGCCAGGCCATGGTCCGGTGCGTAGCGCAGGAGCAGGAGGCCGAAGCCCAGCATCGCGGCGTAGACGACGCCGGCCGGCCGCCACAGCTCGCGCGATGTCGCCCCCGCGACCGCCGCCGCCAGCACGATCACGCCCGCGGCCAGCGCGGCATAGCCGGCCGCCAGCAGCGCGAAGCTCGCCACCAGCGCGGCGGTGAACGGCGCCCCGCGCAGCGGCCGGTCGCCGGTCAGCCCCATCCACTCCAGATGCACCGCGATCACCACCGCCGACACCGCCACGGCCGCCGGCCAGCCGCCGAACCAGGCGGCAGCCAGCGTCAGCCCGGCCAGGATCGCCGCGGAGGCGAAGCGGACCAGCATCTCGTTCCGCGACAGCGGCGTAACCCCGCCCGCGCCGGAAGCACGCGCCACGCTCACGCGGTCTCCCGCGCACTGCGGCCGCCGTAGCGCCGGCTGCGGGATGCAAAGGTTTCCAGCGCCGCACCCAGCGCCTCGCGGCCGAAATCCGGCCAGTTCGTCTCGAGGAAGACCAGCTCGGCATAGGCCGATTGCCACAGAAGGAAATTGCTTAGCCGGATTTCCCGGCCCGTGCGGATGACCAGGTCGGGATCGGGAAGGCTGGCCGTGTCGAGGTGGCTGGCGATCGTCTCCTCGTCGATCGTCGCCGGATCGAGCGTGCCCGCCCTGATCTCGGCAGCGATCGCCCGCGTCGCCCGCACCAGCTCGTTGCGGGCGCCGTAGTTGAAGGCGAAGACCAGGTGGAGCCGGCGGTTGTCGGCGGTCCGCGTCTCCGCGTCCTCGATCATCTTGAGGATGTCGGTGGGCACGCCCTCGCGGCTGCCGATCACCGATATGCGCACGCCCTGGGCGTGCAGGTCGGCGACGTCGCGGCGGATGTAGAGGCGGAAGAGGCCGAACAGGAAGTCGATCTCGTCGCGCGGGCGCGTCCAGTTCTCGGAGGAGAAGCTGTAGAGCGTCAGGTAGCGGACCCGCAGGTCGATCGCCGCGCGCACCGTCTGGCGCACCGCCTCGACCCCGCGCCGGTGGCCCTCGCCGCGCGGCAGGCCGCGCGCCGTCGCCCAGCGTCCGTTGCCGTCCATGATGATGGCAACGTGGCGCGGCACCGTCGCCGTCGCGCTCGCGGCAGTTTCGCCCCGGTTCTGGTCGGCGGTCAGGCTCATGCGGCTCTTGCCCTCCTCACACCCCTCAGACTTGCGTGATCTCGGCCTCTTTGCCGACGAGAATCTCGTCGATCGCGGAAATGGTCTCGTCGGTCATCGCCTGCACCTTCTCCCCGTCCGCATGGGCCTGGTCCTGACCGATCTCGCCGTCCTTTTCCTGCTTCTTGATGGCGTCGAGCGCATCGCGGCGCACATGGCGCACGGCGACCCGCGCGGCTTCCGCGTATTTGTGGGCGACCTTGACCAGCTCCTGGCGGCGCTCGGCGTTGAGTTCGGGGATCGGGATGCGCAGCAGCGTCCCCTCGACGATCGGGTTCAGGCCGAGGTTGGCTTCGCGGATCGCCTTGTCGACTGCATGCACGTTCGACTTGTCCCACACCTGCACCGACAGCATGCGCGGCTCCGGCACGCTCACCGAAGCCATCTGGTTGAGCGGCATCGAAGTGCCGTAGGCCTCGACATGAATCGGCTCAAGCAGGCTCGACGACGCCCGTCCGGTCCGCAAGCCCGCCAGTTCCCCTCTCAGCACCGATACGGCGCCCTGCATCCTACGGTTGATTTCTGCGCTGTCCATCTCTTCCCCTGATATGCCTATCCACCAAACGCGGCCGCCTTGTGTCCGGCGCTGCCGCAGGTGCCCCGCCCCGCAGGCGGGTTCAGCCTTCGGCGACCACCGTCGCCCGGCCCGCTCCCTTGAGGATATCAACAAAAGCGCCGGGCTGCTTGATGGAAAAGACGATTACCGGAATCCGGTTGTCGCGGGCAAGGGCGATTGCCGCAAGGTCCATGACGCCCAGTCCCTGGCGCAGCACGTCGTCGTAACTGAGCCGCTCGTAGCGGGTTGCGGTCTTGTCGATCTTCGGATCGGCCGAATAGACGCCGTCAACCTGGGTGCCCTTGAACAGCGCATCGCAGCCCATTTCGGCGGCGCGCAACGCCGCCCCGGTGTCGGTGGTGACGAACGGGTGCCCGATGCCGCCGGAGAACAGCAGCACCTGGCCCGCCGCGAAGGCGGCCTCGGCGACCCGCTGGTTGAACACCTCGCAGATGCTGGGCATCGCCACCGCCGAGAACAGCCGGCTCGGCACCTGACGCTCGTCGAGCTTCTGCTGGAAGGCGATGGCGTTCATCACCGTCGCCAGCATGCCCATCTGGTCCCCGGCGATGCGGTTGCCGCCGGCCTTGGCAATGGTGACGCCGCGGAAAATGTTGCCGCCGCCGATCACCAGACCGACGCGCACGCCGAGCGCAACCGCCGCCGCCACGTCGTCGGCGATGCGCCCGATCATGGCGTCGTCGATGCCGAAGGCCTGATCGCCGAGGAGCGCCTCGCCCGAAACCTTGAGGAGAACCCGCCTGTAGCGGAGCGGCGCTGTCATGGTTGCGACTCGGGAAACCCTTGGAAAGCCGCCATCGGGATACACGATGGCCGATGGGCTGTCACGACGGGACGGCGGGCCATCCCGCCCTGCCCGCCCGCCGGTCGCGCCCGGCGCCTCGTCTAGAAGTGCAGCGCCGCCTTGCCGTTCAGCGTGTAGACCAGGTCGTCGCCGAAGGTGGCGGTGTAGCCGACCGGATTGGCGCTGCCGTTGGCGAGTTGCGCCGTGCTCAGCGACCCGCCGGTCAGCACGCCGAGCGACCCGCCGAGCTGGAGCTCGAACCGCTTGTGCGGCGTCCAGACGCCCGTCAGGCCCACCGAGACGGTGTCGGTTTGCGAGGTGAACCCCTGGCTCGCCCCCTGGTCCCAGGTGAGGTTGCTGGCCAGCGTGAACTGCTCGTTGAAGGGGTGCGCGGCGCCCACCGTCACCGTCCAGGTGTCCTTGAACAGCAGCGTCAGCGCGCTCAGCGCGTTCACCCCGGTCATGCAGGATGGCGTTCCCGGCGCGCACAGCCCCATGTCCTGATCGACGCCCCAGTCCGTCCAGGTGATCCCGCCGAAGGCCAGCCAGCCCGGCGCGATGCCGGACTGCACCTTGAGCGCGACCGACTGCGGCATGGTGATCGAGCCTTCCAGAGCCCCGTTGTAGGGGGTGCCGCCGGTCGCCAGGTTGGTGCCGGTGCCGGTCATGTCGTAGGCGATCGCCGAATTGTAGATCAGCGTTGCCCGCATCGCGTATTGCGTGATCTCGTAGCCGATGCCGGCGCGCCAGCCGACGCCGTCGTCGCCGACGTCGGTCGTGCCCTTGCCCCCCGGCCCGTAGTCCTGGACCAGCTGGTAGTGGATCGTCTGATAGGAGGCGCCGCCGATGAACAGCAGGTCGCCCATGCCCGCCGCCGCCGACAGCGCGCAGGTCGCGCCGTAGTCCTCGGAGGTGAAGTGCTGCTCGGTTGCCGAGGCCGAGGCGAACCACGAACCATAGTTGGCATGGCCTTCGAAGGGCTGCCGGTAGCTGCCCATGCAGCGGAAGTTCGGCGCCAGCCGGCCCGCGACGCTGTAGCGCTCGACGGTGAACGCCTCGGTCTCGCCGACGTTGCTCGCGGTGGGGTTGGCGCCGCCATAGGCGGCGCCGACGCCGGTCACCGATGTCAGCGTGCGCTGTGGATCGATGTAGCGGGTTGCCGCCTCCGCCGCGAACTTGTCCTGCTGGAAGAGAAAGTCCCAGTCGCGCTCGCCGGTGTCGTAGCCGCCCGCGTGGGCCGCCACCGAAAGCGAGACGACGGCCGCGGCGGCCGCCACCCAACGCAGGCTACCGGTCGTCGCTGCGGCCCACTTCGGCTCCGGCATGGATCCCCCCTCACGCCAGCCGGAAGCAACGCCAAACGGATCAGACACCCCGGTTGACTCGCCCCCCGCGCGCGGCCCGCGCCGAGGTTCGCTCCCCGAGCCGGCCGCAACGGGACCATTTAAGCGTGCCCCGTCGCCGCGAGTTAAACGGCCAGCCGCCTGCTCCCCTTGCGCGGGCGCTCCTCCGGCGTGCGTTCGCGGTCCACCAGCAGTTCCTCAAGCGCCATGGCGCGACCAAAGAAAAGGCCCGGACGGGCATCCCCGTCCGGGCCTTTTTCCTGACGTCAGAAAACGGTTCAGGCCTTGGCGCCGGCCACCGCGGCCACTTCCGCCGCGAAGTCGCTCTCCGCCTTCTCGACGCCCTCGCCCAGGCGGAAGCAGACGAACTCGGTCACGTTGACCGCGCTGCCGACCTCGGACTCGACCGCCTGCAGCGCCTGCTCGACGGTCTTCTCGGTGTCGATGACGAAGGTCTGCGACAGCAGCACGACCTCCTCGTAGTACTTGCGCAGCCGGCCCTCGACCATCTTGGCGATGATCGCTTCCGGCTTGCCCGACTCGCGCGCCTGCTCGGCGAAGATCGCCCGCTCGCGGTCGACCACCGCCGGATCGAGTTCGCTGGTGCGCACCGCCAGCGGCGACGCCGCGGCAATGTGCATGGCGACCTGCCGGCCGATCTGCTCCAGCTTGCCGGCGTCGCCGGTCGACTCCAGCCCGACGATCACGCCGATCTTGCCGAGGCCCGGGGCGACCGCGCTGTGGACGTAGCTGGCCACCGCGCCCTTGCCCACGGAGACCAGGGCGCTGCGGCGCAGGGTCATGTTTTCGCCGATGGTGGCGATCGCCGCCTTGATGTCGTCCTCGACCGAATTGCCGGACTTGGTCTTGGCCGCCAGGATCGCCGCCAGGGAGCCGTCGGTCGACAGCGCCGTTGCGGCGATCGATCCGGCCAGCGCCTGGAATTCCGGGTTGCGGGCGACGAAGTCGGTCTCCGAGTTGAGCTCGATCATCACCGCCTTGTTGCCGTCGGCGGCAACCGCCACCAGGCCCTCGGCAGCGACACGGCCGGCCTTCTTGGCCGCCTTGGCCAGGCCCTTGGTCCGCAGCCAGTCGATGGCGGCTTCAATCTCGCCGCCGGTCTCGGTCAGCGCCGCCTTGCAGTCCATCATGCCCGCGCCCGTCTGGTCGCGGAGCTCTTTCACCATTCCCGCGGTGATCGCCATGTCGTTAGTCCTTGTTCAGCGGCCGGGCGGCCGGAACCCTAGCCGCCGGCCAGGGACCTCGCCTGCCCGATCCAGTCGTCGCGCAAAATGCGGCCCTTGAAGTTGAGGGCATCGTCCACCTTGGCGATGTCCTCGTCGGAGAAGTTCGCCACCTGGTCGAAACGGGTGACACCGAGCGCGTTGAGCTTCTTCTCGAGCACCGGACCGACGCCGGTGATCTTCTTGAGGTCGTCGGCAGCGCCTTCCGGCACCGCGAACAGCGGCTCCACCGGCGCGGCGGCCTGGGCCGGCGGCGCCTTGGCACGGCGCTGCGTGTCGCGCGCCTGCGGCTCCAGCGCTTCCGCCGCCGTCATGTCGACGTCGCCTTCGGCGGCCGGCGCCTCGCCGACCGGTTCGAGCACCGCCGGCTCCGGCGGCACCTCTTCGCGGGCGCCGATGTCGATGCCGGCGTCACCCTGGGCACGGCCGATGCCGTCGATCGCCGCCCGGGCGACGAGGTCGCAGTAGAGCGTGATCGCACGACCGGCGTCGTCGTTGCCGGGCACCGGGAAGGCGATGTTGTCCGGGTCGCAGTTGGAATCGACCACCGCCACCACCGGAATGCCGAGGCGGTTGGCCTCGTCGATGGCGATCTTTTCCTTGTTGGTGTCGATGACGAACAGCAGGTCGGGTACGCCGCCCATGTCCTTGATGCCGCCGAGCGCCTTTTCCAGCTTGTCCCTCTCGCGGGTCAGCATCAGGCGCTCTTTCTTGGTGAGGCCCTGGGCCTCGCCGGCGAACAGCGTCTCCAGTTCGCGCAGGCGCTGGATGGAGCGCGAGATCGTCTTCCAGTTGGTCAGCATGCCGCCGAGCCAGCGGGCGTTGACATAATACTGGGCGCAGCGCTTGGCCGCTGCCGTCAGCGGCTCCGCCGCCTGGCGCTTGGTGCCGACGAACAGCACGCGCCCGCCGCCGGCCACCACATCGCTCACCGTCACCAGCGCCCGGTGCAGCATGGGCACCGTCTGGGCGAGGTCGATGATGTGGATGTTGTTGCGCACGCCGAAGATGTACTGAGCCATCTTCGGGTTCCAGCGATGCTTCTGATGGCCGAAATGAACGCCAGCCTCAAGCAGCTGACGCATGGAATAATCGGGCAGTGCCATGACTACCTTGCTCCTTTACCGGTTCTGCCGCCGCGGGGGCTGAGCCTCTAGAGGCACCGGAAGGGTCGCTCGGCTGGTCTGAACCGGTCGATTGACCCGAACCCCGCGTGTGAGATGGAGCGCCTTATATGGGGATGAATCGCGGAAGGCAAGGCTCCGCCGGCGGGATCGGCGACCCGCCGTCGCGTCGTCGCAACCGCCTTGTCCGGTCGAAACGGCGTCTAGGCCGCCGCCTGTGCCGCGGCCGCGCGCATCCTGACCCGCACCACCAGGCCGAGCCCACCCGATTCGCAGACGACCTCGGCGCCGATCGCGTCGGCCGCCTCGAATATGCTTCTGAAGCCAACCCCGGCGTCCCGCCTGGGCTCGAACCCTTCCGGCAGGCCGACGCCGTCGTCGCCGACTTCGAGCAGGATGTCGTCGCCCTGGCGACGGCAGGTCAACGACAGCCGTCCCTTGACCCCTGACGGATGGCCGTGGTGCAGCGCGTTGATCAGCGCCTCCACGGCAATGGCCGCCAGCGGCAGCGCGCGCACCGCCGGGATGACGCAGTCCGGCGCAAAATAGAATTCCAGTGCCGCCCGCTGGCGGAGCTGCAGCGGCTCGAGCACCGCGGCGCAGGCCGCCGCCAGGCAATCCGACAGGCTGACGAACCCGTCCGCCCCCCGGTCGAGGACGAGACGGTACACGGCGGCGGCAACGTCGAGCTGGGCGGCGGCGTCGCGCCGCATCGTGGCGCTGCGTTCGACCGGTTCAGCCGTGCCGTGTTCGCCTTCGATGCGCGCCTGCATCTGCCCCGCGAGCATTTCCAGCCGGTTCACAAGCCAGACTTCTCGGTCGGCCCCATCGGCTTTCCATGCAAAAAGCCGCATCGGAGATATCGAATGACCACCACCTACCGCATCTTTCATCTTCATCTTGACCTGCAATCTTTCTTCTCTGCCGCGACAACGCTCGCGTGCCCCTCTTCCTCTTCGTCTAAGTTGGACGGTTCTACGTTGGAATTCAATTCTGCTTCTGCTCTCCTTTAGTCGTGCAGGCCATGTACTCACACGCCTGACACGGCACCGGGTCCTCATCGTGAGCGGATTGAGTAAGCGCCTCAAATGGCAGAATTGACGAGCTTGACGCTTGTTAAGTCGTCACTAGATTGATCGCTCAATCGAGCGGGTGGACCCTGCATGGCTGACATGACGCGCGAAAATCGGCTTCAGATCATGCTGTCGGAGGCGGAGTGGGCGGCGCTGGACGACTGGCGCTTCGCCAGGCGGATGCCCAGCCGCGCGGCCGCCATCCGCGAGTTGCTCAAGCGCGGCCTTCAGGCGGAAGGCTTCGACTTGGCCGAAGGCGCCGCCAAGTCCCAGGATTTCGGCGTCATCGACCCGCCGGACGTGTGAACGGCCCACCCCGCCGCGCCACGAGCCAGCCCATCACCGCCGCCGGAACGGCTCCGATCGAGAGGAATTTGCCCGCCGCCGGATCGGGCCGATCCGGCCGGCTGCTCAGCGTTGCGCCGCCTTGTAGGTGCCGTTCACCACCGAGCGCAGTTCGGCAATCTTGTCGTTGACGAACCAGCCGTAGAAATTCTCCTGCGGCCACTGCGGCGGCAGGCCGCGCTGGGCGCGCTGGTCGTTGGCCGCCTTCAGATCGGACGGCCCGCGTGGCGGAATCGCCGAGATTGTAGAGCGTGGCCAGGATGCCGGCGTTCTGCGAGATGTCGAAGCCGGCGATCTGCTTGTAGTTGTCGATCGACACGCGGATCGAGGCGGCGATGTAATACATCGACGCGTCCGGGTTCATGATCTGCGAGAACACCTGCGGCGCATCGTCGATGGACAGCAGCGGCAGCCCGCTCTTGGCGTGGACGAGGTCGGTCACGCTCAGCGCCACGATCGGTCCGAGCTGGCCGACGCCGAAGGTCTGGCCGGCATACATCGGCTGGAAGAACACCCGGTTCAGGCGCGTCGCCGGCCACGACCGGCCGCCCGCCGCCTTGCCGGCGAATTGCCGGTTCCACACCGTCTCGCGGCAGTCCCACTTGCCGTAGTTGCTCTTCATCGCCTCGCAGGCAGCGAATTGCGGACGCTTGAAGAAGTCCTTGGCGAGCTCCCCCTGGTACTCGAAGGTCGAGCGTCTTGTTGTTCACGTACTGCAGCGCCTTCACGTAGTAGTTCTGCAGCGAATCGAAGACGTTCATGTTGAAGGTGTGCTCGCCGACGATGGCGCCGACGATGTCGACCGGATCGACGCCGTAGACCTTGGCCGCCTTCTTGATGTGGCCCATCAGCCGGCTGTCGGTGGCCAGCAGCCCGGCGACGTGGCGGTACTTGTCCTCCCAGTTGCCGCCCTGCTGCATCAGGGTCAGCATGAAGGACTGCACGGCGACCGGCGGTTGCTGCTTGGCGTGGTAATCGGCGGGCACGACGATGAGGCCGGATTTCGCTACCGCCGGCGCCGCGACCGCAATCACCGCAAGCGCCACGGCAACGACGAATCCCCGAACACGTCCCATCACGCACTCCCCGTGGCTCTGACCGCCGGCACCTTAGGCCGCGCAGTCACACTCGTCACCCGTGTGAAAGAACATCTTCTTTTTGAACTTTGGGGCATATTCATGGTCATCCGCACGACGGTCAAGGCGAAATGTCCGCGGCCGCGGTCTACCGCCGCGCTCCCGCCAATTGCTTGTCAGCGGCCGTTCACCTGAAGCATCCAGTTGAGGATCAACCGCCAGTCGGTCATGCGGATCGGCGTCCCGTGAACGCCGGTATTGAAGATCGCGCACTTGATCGGATAGCCGGGGTTGGCGGCGCGCACCTTGTTGTAGAAGGCGACCTCGTCCTTCCACCCGTAGATCGGATCGGCCGTGCCGTGGCCGATATACACCGGAAAGCGGTGGCCGCTGCCGGTCACCGCCGGCGACCGGACGAAGCGGTCGTCGTGGTTGGAGCCGAGCAGCAGCAGGCCGGAGATGTGCGGCGCCGCCTTGGCGTCGGCGGCAAGCTGCCAGCAGATCGCCCCGCCCCATGAGCCGCAGGCGATGAAGATCTCGGCCTTCGGCGAACGCTGCGCCTGGTCGAGGATCAGGTTGCGGATATCGGCGGTGCCGCTCGCCCCGAAATCGGAGAAGTCGGGCGAAAGATAGGCGCCGTCGTTCTGCGCCATCAGGTTCATGATGCGGTTGAAGTTGCCGCCGAACATCCACTCGTTGACGCCCTGGGCGCGGCTGCCGCCCATGCCGTGGATGTAGATGACGATCGCCTTGGCGTCGCCCTTCACCTTGCCGGTGCCCATGAAGTGCAGCGTCCGGTTGCCGCCGCCTGCGTATTCGTAGGTCGCCGAGCCGACCAGGCTGACGTATTCCGGCTTCGCCTTCTTCTCGACGATGGTGTCGCGGCCGTAGAGGTCGCGCTGCTTGGAATAGTCGACCATCACGTAAGTTGCCGTCGTCCTGCGTCTGCAGGATGGCGGGATATTTGAACAGGTCGTCCTTGAACGGCGCCAGTCGGTAGCTCGCCGCGCTGGCGGCAGCTGATCGTGGCGATGGCAAGGGCGGCGGCAACGGCGATGGTGGCGCGGATCTCATGCGCGCCACCATAACGCGAAACGGTCCGGCGAGGCCAGTTACCTCAAGAAGGTTTGAAACGGCCGCTCATGCGCCGAGCCGCGCACCGCCGTCGCAGACCAGCACGTGGCCGCTCATGAAGCTGTCGTCGACCAGGAACGCGATCGCCGCTGGCGACGTCGTCAGCGGTGCCGATGCGGCCGACCGGAGTCTTCGCGGCGAAGTCGGCGAAGCCGGCCGCCTTCTGCTCGGCCGGCAAGAAGTCCCACCACGGGGTGTCGATGACGCCGGGCGAGACCGCGTTGACGCGGCGCGGTTTCAGCTCCGCCGCCAGGATCGGCACCAGCGCCTCGATCGCCGCATTGGCGGCGCCGAGCGCTGCCGTGCCCGGCATCGCCGCCTGCGCCGAGACGGCCGAGACGAAGGTGATGCTGGCCGCGGGGGCGAGGACCGGCAGCGCCGCTTGCACGCAGGCGATGGCCGGCAGCACCTTGTCCTCGAAAGGCGCCCGCACGTCCTCCGCCGACAGCGCGTTGATCGGGCCGAAGCCGCGGTTGCTGCCGAGCGCCAGGACCAGGTGGTCGACCGTTTCCATCGCCGCGAAGGCTTCGCGCAGGGCCGCCGGGTCGCGCGCGTCCAGCGCAAGCGATCGGGCGCCATCGGCCGCCTTGGCCGCGGTCGCCAGCCGCGCCTTGTCACGGCCGGCGATGGTGACGGTCAGGCCGAGGGCCAGAAGCCGGCGCGCGGCCGCCAGCCCAATTCCGGACGTTCCACCAATGATGACAGCATGTTGTGACGACATCGTGTGCTCCTTTGCGTGTCGGAAGCAGCAAGATGGTCCGGCTCGCGAACCCCATTCAGGTCCGGATTTATCCTGGTATCGATCCTGCTATGATGGGCCCATGAGCCTCACTGAACAGCGCATCGAAGCCCGCCAGCAGGCGCTTGCCGAATTCCTCCGCTCCCGCCGCGAGCGCCTGTCGCCGGCCGAGGTCGGCCTGCCGCCCGGCACCCGCCGGCGCACGCCGGGCCTGCGCCGGGAGGAAGTGGCCATGCTCGCCGGCGTCGGCACCACCTGGTACACCTGGCTGGAACAGGGCCGCGACGTGCGCCCCTCGCCCGAAGCCCTGTCGGGCCTTGCCGGCGCGCTCCGCCTCGACCCCTCCGAGAGGCGCCATCTCTTCGTCCTCTGCCGGCCGCCCGCCGCCCGAGGCGGAAGCCCGCCCTCGGCCGCTGTCGACGAGGGCGTGCGCCGCATGCTCGCCAGCATGGATGCCCAGCCCGCCTATGTGAGCGGCTGGCGCTGGGACCTTCTCGCCTGGAACCGGGCGTCGACCGCCGTCTTCGGCGATTACGGCGGGCTCGCCGGCGACGAGCGCAACATCATGTCCATGGTCTTCGCCAACCCGGCCCATCGCGCGCTGCTCACCGACTGGGAGCCGCTGGCGCGCTCGACGCTCGCCACCTTCCGCGCCGATACCGCCCGCTATGCCGGCCATCCCGATCTCGAGCGTCTGGTCGCCGCGCTCGACCAGAAGAGCCCCGAGTTCCGCGCCTGGTGGCCGCGCCACGAGGTGCTGGCGCCGATGGCCGGCCACAAGCGCATCGACCATCCCGAGATGGGCCGCATGACCTTCGAGCACATGAGCCTGACGCTCGATGGCGGCAGCGGCCTCCGCCTCGTGGTCTTCACCCCGCTCGCCGAGGACGGCACCATCGACAAGCTTCGCCGGCTGCTCGACAGGCTGCCGAACGACGCGCCACAGGCCGCGCCGGCAGATTTCGGGACGTCCTGAGGGCCATCCGTCTTGCGCTCGTCCCCGCGAAGGCGGGCGCCCAGGCAAGAGTTGCAAGTGCAGCGAGGGGCCCGTCGCCGGTCCGGCCGGGATGCCCGCTTCCGCGGGCACGAACGGGCTTGCTCGCTTCCTACACCAGCTCCACCTGCACCACGCCGCGCACGGCACGCAGCGCGCTAGCGATCTGCGGCGTCACCGCATAGCGGCCGGGCAGCCGCATCTCCACCTCGCGCTTGCCCTCTTCGAGCAGCAGCACGAGGCTCGCCTCGCCCTCGCCCTTGACGCCGAGCTGGCGCTGGACGCTGGCCAGCGGCGCCGCGTCGCGCACGAAGACGCGGATCTGCTTCAGCCCGGCCATCACCCGGTCGAGCAACTCCACCGACTGGATGCGCATGTTGATGCCCTCCGGCCGGTCCTCGGCATTGACCAGCACCACCACCGAATTGCCCGGCTCGAGCAGCTCGCGATAGCGGTTCAGTTCCTCGGAGAAGGCGACCGCCTCGAAGGCGCCGGTGGAATCGGAAAGCTGCACCACGCCCATCTTGTTGCCGGTGCGCGTGCGCCGCTCCTGCTTCGAGGTGACCGTCGCCGCCAGCCGCCCGGCGGTCGCCCCGCCGTGCACCGACTGGGCGAACTCCGCCCAGGTCTGCACCCGCATCTTGGCCAGCACCCCGGCATATTCGTCGAGCGGATGGGCCGAGAGATAGAAGCCGACCGCATCGTGCTCGCGCTTCAGCTTCTCCGCCGCCAGCCACGGCTCGACCACCGGCAGGAGCAGCGGCTGGCGGTCCTCCGCCGCCGCCGAACATGTCGGCCTGGCCGATCGCCGCGCTCTCCTGGACATGGGCTCGCCATGCCGAGGATGCGGTCGACGCCGGCCGTCAGCCGCGCCCGGTCGGCCTCCAGCTCGTCCAGCGCGCCGGCCGCGATCAGGCTCTCCATCACCCGCTTGTTGATGATCTTCGGATTGATGCGCCGGCCGAAATCGGCGAGGTCGCGGAACGGCTTGTCGCCCGCGCGCCGCGACCAGGCTTCTCCACCGCCGCGGCGCCGACGCCCTTGAGCGCCGCCAGCGAATAGAGGATGCGGCCCTTGCCGTCGCTGTCGTAGCGCGACGTCGAAGGCGACGCCCGAGCGGTTCACCGACGGCGCCTCGACCGGCACGCCGAGGCGGATCGCCTCGCGCCGGAACTCGGCGATCTTGTCGGTATTGCCGCTGTCCAGCGTCAGCGAGGCCGCCATGAACTCGGCCGGGTAGTTCGCCTTCAGATAGGCCGTCTGATAGGTGATCAGCGCATAGGGCGCCGAATGCGACTTGTTGAAGCCGTATTCGGCGAACTTGGCGCAGGCGTCGAAGATCTCGTTGGCCAGCTCCTTGGCGTAGCCGCGCTCCGCCGCGCCCTCCATGAAGCGGCCGCGCTGCGCGTCCATCTCCGCCTTGATCTTCTTGCCCATGGCGCGGCGCAGCAGGTCGGCTTCGGCCAGCGTGTAGCCGGCCATGTCGCGGGCGATCTGCTGCACCTGCTCCTGATAGGTGATGATGCCGTAGGTCGGCTCCAGGATCGGCTTGAGGACCGGGTGCTGGTATTCGACCGGCTCCTTGCCGAGCTTGCGGGCGCAATAGGTCGGGATGTTGGCCATCGGCCCCGGCCGGTAGAGCGCCACCAGCGCGACGATGTCCTCGAAGCGGTCGGGCTTCATGTCGACCAGCGCCCGGCGCATGCCCGCGCTTTCAACCTGGAACACGCCGACCGTGTCGCCGCGCGGTCAGCATCTCGAAGGTGCCGGCATCGTCGAGCGGGATGCGCGACAGGTCGATCTCGATGCCGCGCCGGCGGATGAGCTTCACCGCCACGTCGAGCACGGTCAGCGTCTTCAGGCCGAGGAAGTCGAACTTCACCAGCCCCGCCTGCTCCACCCACTTCATGTTGAACTGGCTGACCGTCATGCCCGAGCGCGGATCGCGATAGAGCGGCACCAGCTGCGACAGCGGCCGGTCGCCGATGACGATGCCGGCGGCGTGGGTCGAGGCGTGGCGGTAGAGCCCTTCGAGCTTCATGGCGATCTCCAGCAGCCGCGCCACCGTCTCGTCGCTGTCGCGCGCCGCCTGCAGCTGCGGCTCGCTGGCCACCGCCTGGGCCAGCGTCACCGGGTTGGCCGGATTGGCCGGCACCATCTTGGCCAGCCGGTCGACCTGGCCGTAGGGCATCTGCAGCACGCGGCCGACGTCGCGCAGCACGGCGCGCGCCTGCAGCGTGCCGAAGGTGATGATCTGCGCCACCTGGTCGGCGCCGTATTTCTGCTGGACGTACTGGATCACCTCGTCGCGCCGGTTCTGGCAGAAGTCGACGTCGAAGTCCGGCATCGAGACGCGGTCGGGATTGAGGAAGCGCTCGAAGATCAGGTTGAAGCGCAGCGGGTCGAGGTCGGTGATGGTGAGCGCCCAGGCGACCAGCGAGCCGGCGCCCGAGCCGCGCCCGGGACCGACCGGAATGCCCTGCGCCTTGGCCCACTGGATGAAGTCGGCGACGATCAGGAAGTAGCCGGGATACTTCATCTTCTCGATGACGCCGAGCTCGTAGTCGAGCCGCTTGCGATAGTCCTCCTCGCTGAAGCCCGGCGCCAGGCCGTGCGCCGCCAGCCGCCTGGCCAGCCCCGCCGCGGCCGCCTCGCGCAGCGCCAGCGCCTCGGCGCGGTCGGCCTCCTCCGGGTCGGCGCCGGCGCCGGCGAAGCGCGGCAGGATGGGCTTGCTGCGTGCGCGGCCACCACGAACAGCGCAGCGCGATCTCGACCGTGTTCTCGGTCGCCTCGGGCAGGTCCTCGAACAGCGCCGACCATCTCGGCGCGCGTCTTGAAATAGTGCTCCGGCGTCAGCCGCCGCCGGTTGCCCTCGGCGATCACCGCGCCCTCGGCGATGGCGATCAGCGCGTCGTGCGCGTCGTAGTCGTCGCGCTTCGGGAAGAAGGCCTCGTTGGTCGCCACCAGCGCCAGGCCGCGCTGATAGGCCATGTCGATCAGCACCGGCTCGGCCGCCTGCTCGGCCGCGGTGCCGTGGCGCTGCAGCTCGACATAGAGCCGGTCGCCGAACACCTCGGCGAGGCGGTCGAGGCGCGTCGCCGGCAAGCTCCGCCTGCCCGTCGACGAGCGCCTTGTTGACCGGCCCGCCCGGGCCGCCGGTGAGCACGATCAGCCCGTCGCCGCGCGCGGCGAGCGCATCGAAGCCGACATGCGCGCGCGTGTCGGCCTCGCTCTGCATGTAGGAATCGGAGACCAGCCGCACCAGGTTCCAGTAGCCGGCCTCGGTCGCCGCGATCAGCACCAGGTCGGTGAGCGGCCGCCCGCGCGCCGGCGCGCCCGGCCGGCTCTCCTCGGCGAGGTCGGCGAAATCGACCGCCACCTGGCAGCCGACGATCGGCTGGATGCCCTTCTCGACCATCTTCTCGGAGAATTCGAGCGCGCCGAACAGGTTGCCGGTGTCGGCGATGCCGAGCGCCGGCATGCGGTCGGCCGCTGGCCAGCTCGATCAGCCGCTTCAGCGGCAGCGCGCCTTCCAGCAGCGAATAGGCGGAATGGACCCGGAGATGGACGAAGCCCACCTCCTCGACGATGCGACTCACGATGCGGTTCTCCTCGGGGCTCAAGTGTCCACGAGGCATCCCGCCCTGTCCATGCACGTCCCGGCGCGTCACGCCGCTTATCCCCGCCGGCCGCTCCCAGCTGCCAGGCGGCCATCGGCGCTGCCGGCCGACTACACCACGGCGCTCAGCGAGACCGACCACAGCGCGATCATGCCGACGAAGGCGCCGATCGCCAGCAGCGCCGCCATATCGCGAATGAAATCAGACATGTGCCTCTCCCGCTCTCGACTTGGGAGAGGATTATGTTCTTGTTTTGTTCTCATGTCCAGCGGATTATGCCACCGGACGCGGCCCAAAACTCGTCAGTCCATCGGGTCGTTTCTCCACGCCCGCCAGGTTCCAAATAAGCCCTTCTAGTTCGTCCAACGGCAGGTGAAGGCTGGAGGCGATATCGTTCTTTGTCGTTTTTTCGGACCAGAGCTGGACCAAGACCTTGCGCCAGATTGTAGAGGTTTCTCGCGCAATGCCGACGGGCTCACCCGTGCGATAACCACGCCTCCCTAACTCGATGCACACAGATTTATACTGCCACGGCGACAACAGATTGAGATCGCTTAAGCGATGCGCCATGGCCATCGCCGAGACGCGCCACCGTGCTTTCGCTTCAAGCACCACATCGACGGTGACACGCCGTCGAAATCCTTGACCGAACATCGTTTGCCGGCATCAAAAACGCTGAAGCAAAGGCATTCGCTTCACGCTCCGCTGACCGTGTCTCTTTTGGATCTCCATGTTTGTGCAGAACTAGATGACCGAGTTCATGGCATGCATCGAAAATACTACTCTCTGCCGTCTTAAAATTATTCAGAAACACAAATGGTTTCTTATCGCGCCAAAACGAGAATGCATTCACTGCGGCGGTATTTTCAGACAGAGAAAATAGACGAATGCCATTCTTCTCAAATAAACCCATAAGATTGCCGATAGGGCGTTCACCCAACCCCCAAAACTGACGCATATAAGAAGCAGCCGCGTAAGGGTCAGTTTCGTGGCTCAGATCAAGCAAATTCGGCGCTGGAAGCGTAAACCGCTCTTCAACCCATGCGCCCAGCTGCAGCCCAAGTGAACCAGCGGCGACTGCAGCGTCCCGTTCGCGGGCGCTCATTTTAGAAAAGCTTCGGAAACTGACAGCGCCGGTATCGAGGTCCTCTGGGTCCGGATCGAAAAAGAACTCCAACGGGAAACCTAGAATTTGAGACAGGCGCGCTACGGTCTTGTCATCTGGTTTGTTCTCATCGTTTTCCAAACGTGAGATTGTATCTGCTGCCAACCCGGTCTTTTCGGCGAGTGCTTTAGCGGTCAGCCGTCGGCGCTTCCGCGCGAGACTAAGCCTCCGAGGATTGAAATCTGGCATGGCACGCTTCTGCTATTTGCGCGCAACCTGAGGGTCGAAATCGTCAATCGCGTCGCTGTTGTCACCGATCACGGCGTCGGCGTCCTCGTCATCTCCGTGCGACAAGAAGATGCGCTCGATCGCTGTCGTGAACCTGCCATTCTTGACGACCGGGCGGGTGAGTTCGGCCGCACCTTTCTCGTCGACCATAAGGTAGTAGAGCGCGGGCCCGGGGCCGGGCGCGGGCGCATAGGCCGGTAGGAATCCGGCAAAAAGGTCTCCTGCCGCTCGCTCGGCGCCAGCACCCTTTTTCGTCCTTGGCTGGGGCATATGGTCGTCGTCGGCCGCCTGATCGACATTCGAATAGGCGATCCTGATGCCGGTCGCATCGGACTTGATGGCTTCGATGCCATCGGCGCGATCCACATACCAATCGTCGCCGACGAACTGATCGCGAAGCGCCCAGGTGCCATTGTGGTAGGCGAACGTGCCGGCAGCATTGGCGGCATGAAATGGCGTGGCGTTTGCGCTCTCGCTAATGGCGACATCACGAACCAGCAGCAATTTCTCCCGGTTGAGCCCGAGTTCGGCCAACCTGCGATCCACATCCCACGGCTCGCGAGAGACCTTGGTTTCGACGACGGCCATGCGAAATCTCCATGTCGATTTTCCTGACCAACATGTTGGTCGAAAAAATCGACATGGTCAAGCGCCATTTGTGTCAGCGGCCAGGGGCGGCGATCCTACCGACCTTCATCGCCGCGCCGGGCATGGCCGGTATCCGCTGCCTCCGCACTTAGGGCATGTCGGGGGAGGCAAGCCACTACAAGCGTCAAATTCGAGGACGCCCAAGCCATCGCATCGCCAGGGCGTTGCCATGCTTACAGCTAAGCGTATGGGATTCGGTGCCTCACTTCGAAATGAGACGGTCCGCCGGCGCAGTCGGGGGCGCGGTGCCGGCCTGGCGTTCGGCGCCGCCCCGACGTTCGATGTACTTCGGGCGCATTTCGAGGAACGGCTTTTCGACGACCACGTGCAGCAGGGCGCCGAGGACGATCGTCAGTGGAAGGACGATCAGCGCCGTCTCGATTACCGCATCCAGGTAGCCGTTTCCGGTCAGCGGAAAGAACAGCCCCTTGTTGAGCACGACGTTGATCAGCCCATAGTGGATGAGATAGGCCGGGTAGCTGATGATGCCGAAGCGCAGCAGCAACGATTTTGCCGGGCTGCGCAGCCAGCCCGAAAAGGGGATGTAGGTCCAGATGAAGAAGGCCCACATGAGGCCTTCCACATCCGGCCAGAACGTCTTGCGCGGGCTGACGTCGATCCACCCGCCGAGCCGGTTGAACAGCCACAGGCCGAACAGCGCCAGCCCGACCGCAAGCGGAAACAGCAGCCGGCGCGTGCGCTCGGAGACGAGGTCCATCCGCGCCAGGCGGGCCAGCATGATGCCGATGATGAACTGGTCGCCCCGCCCCAGCACGGTCCAATAGGCCAGGTCGCGCGGGTTGGCATTGGTGCCGAAGACGGCAGTGAGCCGCAGCAGCACCAGCAGACAGACCGCGGCCGCCAGATAGCGCGTGCCGCGCGCGTTGCTGAAGGCAATCAGGAACGGAAACACGAGATAGCACTGGAACTCGACGGCCACGGCCCAGAACATGGAGGTCAAGGGCGTTTGGACGCCGCCCTCGACCGGCAACGGCAGAAGCGAACTGAAGAATTGGCCGATCGTCGCGTGCGAAGCCGCGCTCGCCGCCACCAGCAGAAGCAGAAAGACCGGATAGATCCGCAGAATCCGCGCCCACAGGAAGCGCCGATAGTCGACCACGTTGTCGAGCGCGCCGACGGACAGAATGAAGCCGGACAGGACGATGAACAGGCCGACGCCGGAATGCCCCTCCTGGACGAGCGTGACGAGGGGATTGTTCGAGTAGACCCAGTCCTTGGCGGCATCGACCGGGGCACCGTGGGCAAGCCGGGCGCCGATCAACAGGAAGCCGTGATAGAACACGACAAGCAACGCCGCCAGCGCCCGTATTTCATCGATTTCCGGAATGTAGCGGCGATTGTAACTCTTCATCGATGCTCCCCGACCTCAACGCCCGCAACAACAACCCGCCGGCACCCGCTTTCGGCCGCGACAAGCGTGCGCGACGCCGGACGCCGGCGACCGCCGGCCCATCAGCCTAGCGAGTGCGGCAGAAGCTGTACCAGAAAAACCGGACGGCGGTGCTGTCTCAGGCCCCCGGTGACCGCCTGACGGCATCGGCGGTTTCAGCGCTGTGTTTCCCGCCCCCGGCCTGCAATGGAGCTCACGCCTCGCCGTCGCCCGGCGCCGCCTTCGCTTCGGTCAGCCTCTGTGTCGCCGGATCCCAGATGTGCCAGTGGTCGCAAGCCGGGCAGACGATCTCGATGGGCTCGGTCAGCTCGAATAGTGCGTCGCGAATGAACACCCGGCTGCCGGTTCGCGGACAGATCGCCGTTGCCGGCCGGTCGTGCGGGGAGCGCATCGCTGCCCCTCCAACCCCCCTTCGGTCAGGCGGGAGCGAATGGTCTTTGCACCCAGTCGCCGGCGCCTGTTGGCTGCGATGGCCGGCGATACCGATCAAATGGGGACGGCGGACGCCGGTTGCGAGGGGGATCCGGCGAAGCCTTCGGCGGCACTGGCCCGTCGCTGACGCCCCCGCCGGGGCCTGCCTAAAGCACGAAGGGGATCACCGCCTTGCGCTCCGGCGGATAGCCGGGGAAGCGCTCCCGATACCAGCGATGATGGCTGAGCGCCCGCGGGATCAGGTTCGCCGCCGTCCACACCGCGAAGCTCAGTGCCGGCAGGTTCCAGCACATCACCGCGAAGCCGCACCATTCGACGATCTCGCCGAAATGGTTGGCGCACGAGACGTAGCGGAACATGCCGCCCTTGGGCACCGAATAGTCCGGCCCGCCCGGACGGCGCAGCGCCAGCAGCCGGTCGTCCGCCCGGTGGTTGATCGCCGCGCCGATGAGGAACACGGCGAGCCCGACGTGGAAGCGCGTGTCGAGCAGCCAGCTCTCCGGATAGGGCGCCGACAGCGACCCCAGGAAGAGCCCGTTGAGGCCGCCGTTGATGCTGCTGAACAGGATGCCGGCCGCGAGGATGACCGCCGGCATCTTGCGGCCGCTGATGCGGGCGCGCAGCGGGTAGATCAGGCTGCGGTTGACGTAGTGTGCCATCCACGCCGCGAAGAACACCCACATCGGCGCCGTCTTCGGGGTGCTGCCGAGCAGGAACAACGCGCCGAAGACCACCGGCGAGACACCCTCCATCACCATCCAGCCGACGCGCGCCGGCACGTCCGGCCCCCAGCCCGGCCGGATGTGCCGGCCATAGGGCGCCGTGATCATGATCTGCGGCGGCACCAGCACGATGGCGAGCCCGATCCACACCCAGACGATGCCGTCGAACCAGCCCGGGCCGCTCACCCCTGCCACTCCTTCACCCGCCGGTGCAGCTTGTATTCGTGCCAGGTGAGCACCAGCACCGCCGCATCGAAGACGGTGAGCACGGCAAGCCACAGCGAGAAGGCCAGCGCGATCTGGTAGCACTGGTAGGCGATGAGCAGCGCCAGCGCCGCCATGAACACCGGATAGGCCCACGCCTTTTCGCGCAGCACCATGATCACCAGGAACAGCTTGATGGCCCCGTGCGAGAGCAGGTAGACGGCCGCCGCCGTCTTCTTCGGCACCGACAGGGCCTCGGCCGAATGCATCAGCATGTTGGCGAGAAAGTCGCGCGGGTCCTCCATCAGCTCGGCGTGCGTCAGCCAGCGCACGACGCCGACGATGGCCGAATGCGAGATGAAGTAGAGCGCCACACCGGCCGCCATCTCGATGGCGCTGTCGATGGCCTTGAGGATCAGGCTGATGCGGAAGACCCGGCGGATCGTGGCTTCCCGCCCGGTGAGCGGCCCGCCGGCCGCGTTCGGCTCGCGCGTCTGGTCCATTCTCACGGTCCGCAGTCTGCCGCGCGCTTGAGCATCACGGCCCGTTCGCGCTGGTTGCGGGTCATCGCCGCCGCGCGCTCGAACTCGGCCCGCGCCTCCGTCCCGCGACCGAGCTTCTCCAGCATGTCGCCGCGCGCCGCCGGCAGCAGGTGATAGGCCTTCAGCGCCGGCTCGCCGGCGATCCGCGTCGATGATGGCGAGCCCGGCCTCCGGTCCGTCCGCCATCGCCACCGCCACCGCCCGGTTGAGTTCCACCACCGGCGACGGCTGGATGGCGACCAGCCCGCCGTAGAGCGCCGCGATGCGCGCCCAGTCGGTCTCCGGCGCCGTTGCCGCACGGGCGTGGCAGGCGGCGATCGCCGCCTGCACGCGTGTAGGCGCCGGCGGCCCCAGCGCCTCGGCCCTGGCCAGCGCCGCAAGCCCGCGACGGATGGCGGCGTGGTCCCAGCGGGCGCGGTTCTGGTCCATCAGCAGAACCGGTTCGCCGTCCGGCCCCGGGCGCGCCGCCAGCCGCGAGGCCTGGATCTCCATCAGCGCCACGCAGCCCGTGCACCTCCGGCTCGGCCGGCGCCAGCCCGGCCAGGATGCGGCCGAGCCTCAGCGCCTCCTCGCACAGCTGCGGCCGCGTCCAGTCGCGCGCCGGCCGTCGCCGTATAGCCCTCGTTGAAGATCAGGTAGATGACTTCCAGCACCGAGGCGAGCCGCGGCGCCAGCTCCGCGCCGCGCGGCACCTCGAAGCCGACCTTGGCCTCGGCGAGCGTCCGCTTGGCGCGCACGATGCGCTGGGCCATCGTCGCCTCGGGCACCAGGAAGGCGCGGGCGATCTCGTCGGTGGTCAGCCCGCCGAGCAGGCGCAGCGTCAGCGCCACCCGTGCCTCGGTGGTCAGCACCGGATGGCAGGCGGTGAACACCAGCCGCAGCAGGTCGTCGCCGATGTCGTCGTCGAGGTCCGCCTCGATCCGCGCGGTCGGGTCGAGCCCCTCCTCCATCTCGCGGCCGATCTCGGCGTGCTTGCGCTCGGCCATCTTGCGCCGGCGCAGCCGGTCGATGGCGCGGTTCTTGGCGGTCGCCATCAGCCAGGCGCCGGGATTGTCGGGCACGCCGGTTGCCGGCCAGCGTTCCAGCGCGATCACCAGCGCGTCCTGCGCCAGCTCCTCGGCGAGCCCGACGTCGCGCACCATGCGCGCGAGCCCGGCGATCAGCCGCGGCGATTCGATGCGCCAGACTGCGTCGATGGTCGGGGTGAGATCGGCGGCCATGGTGACCGCCGATAGACCACCGCCGTTTTATCGATGCAAGTGCGTTCGCTGCCCGCCCGCCGCCTCATTTGCCCGGTCGGTAGCGCAGGATGACGCCGCCGATCGCCAGGGCGCGGGCGTCGATCAGCTCCAGCTTCTGCCTCTCCGGCGTGTCGCCAAAGAGACGCCTTCCGCTGCCCAGCAGGTGCGGCGTGACGCAGAGGCGGATCTCGTCGAAGAGCCGGGCCGCGAGCAGGTGCCCGGCGAGATCGGCGCTGCCGAAGAGCAGGATGTCTCCGGCGGTCTCGCGCTTCAGCCGGGTGACCTCGCCAACCACATCGCCCGGCAGGAAATGCGTGTTGTTCCACTCGCCCTGGCGCTGCGAACGCGAAAACACGAACTTCGCGAGGCCGTTCATGAAGTCGGCGACCACGCCGGTCTCCGTCGGCCAGTGGACAGCCATCATCGCGTAGGTCGTACGGCCGAACAGGAGTGCGCCGGCCGTCTCGAGCTGTTCGACCGAAACCGCCTCCAGCTCCTCGCCCCACACGTCGCCAAACCAGGAAATGTCGTGGCTCGGCCCCTCGAAGTAGCCGTCGAGGGTGACCAGGTTCCACATGATCAATCGGCTCATGGTCTTCCCTCCTGGACCGCCGGCCGCGTGTCGATGAGCGTCTGCGGCGGCGGCGCGTTCGGTGCGGGTCCCTCGGTGATCGTCATGGACGTCATGGGCAGGTCTCCTTGGCTCCTCTGCGTCAGGACGACGAGCGGGCGAAGGCGAAATCGACATCATCGGGAAAACGCGCTGCCGGCGACGCAGGGACCGAGCGCGGGCCCGTCGACCATCGCGCACAGCAGACGGTCAGCCGGCCCCCGGAACCTCTGCGCCCGGCTCGCGGCGCGCGTCGCCCGGCGTCATACCGAAGCGGCGGCGGAAAACGCGCTGGAAATAGGAAAGGTCGCCGAAGCCCGCCTCATAGGCGATCTCGGTGATTGTCTTGCCGTCGTGGTGCGGGTCAGCGAGCCGCCGCCGCGCCAACATCAGGCGCCGCTCGAGCACGAATTGCGAAAAGGTCGTGCTCTCGGCCTCGAACAGCATGTGCAGGTAGCGCGGCGTGATCCGCTGCCGCTTCGCCACCGTGGTTGCGGAAAGCTCGTGGTTTGCGAGATTCTCAAGGACATCGCCCTTGGCGGCGCGCAGCCGTGCGGCGCGCAGCCCGCGGCCGGCGGCCTGTTCGGCGCCGTCGCGGTCGGGACCGATCACCAGCGCGATCAGGTCGTGGAGATGGGCGACGACCGTCCGGCACAGTTCAGGGCTGGCCAGCGTCGCAGCATCGGTTAGGGCGCCCAGATAGCTGAGGAGCAGCCGCAGCGCTTCGTTGCCGCGCGCGACCGGGCTCGGGATCGACGCTTCGAGATTCGGAACCAGACCCGCCAACGCCTTCAGCGGCACGACAAGACCGACGTGCCGCGCTTCCTTGCCGGGGAGCATGAGGTCCGCCGGTTCCGTATGGGAACACGTTCCTGCATCGCCGATGCCGAGTTCCAGGGTGCGGCCGCGCTGCACCAGCACCGCCGGCCCGGCAGTACCGAACATCAGGCCGAAGCAATCGGTGCCGGGGTCGATGAGCATGCGCGACCGCCGCCAACGCGAGGCCGAGATCGAGCAGGAGGCGATCTTCAGGCCGGGCAGCGTGCGAATGGTCGCGTTCGCTTCGAAATGCTCGTGGTCCTGCGGCTCGATGTCGACGTGCAGAAATCCCCGCGCAAACTCCTCCCGCCACTGGTCGGCGGGCATTGCGCGCGTCGACACACGAAGCTCCACCACGCCGCTTGGCTGCGCAGTCATCGATCGCTCCATCGCCGCCCCTTGGCACTTATTACCACTCAGGCGCGAGAAAATCGCCAGATTTCTCTTTAGTCCAATTCTACTTCTCTGCCGTCCAAGAGGCGGCCCCCTCGACCGGAGTACCTATCGTCTGCACTGCCGACAGATTGCGCGCGGATCTCATTCGACCCGCTCCCGGCGACCATCGTCCCTGCGATGAACGGGCTGACCGCGCGCTTCCCGGTCGGAAAGGCGGATGCCTCTCCTCCGGATGGCGTGCCTGTCGGAGGCTCGCAATACGGGTTGCCGGCCTGCTTCCGGCAGGTTTGTGGACGAAAGGTTCGGGACGCCATGCTGAGGAAACAAATCCTGATGGGTGCTGCAATCGCGGCTGCCACCTGGGCGGTGGCCGGATCGGCCGAGGCGTCGTGCAAGGGGGGCTTCTGCGTGTCCGGCTCTGACCTCAGCAATGGCCAGCACCGCGTAGACTTCACGACCAGTATCTCGAACTACACGCATTTCAATGTGTGGAATGGAAGATCTCAGAAAGAACTCGGAGCGAACGAGAGATCATTTATCGTATATCCCGATGACTATAACGCGGTGCCGCTCCACTATGAATACAAAATGCAGGCATGTAATAAGGGAACTCCTTTTTCAAAATCCTATTGCACCACATGGGTTACATTCACGCACCGGCAAAGTAACAAATGTTGCTTCTACTTGCGGAACGATCCCGATTTACACCGTCGATGGCGACGAACATGAGAATGATTTAAGTAATACTGATGATGCTCTGTATCGGCCTGTTCCCCGCTGGATCTGCCTCTGCGGGTGATTATGGCGGAGAGCAGGGCTCCTACCAGCTGGTCAAGGCCAAATGCGGTCCGTGGAATAACTTTTGCAGCCAGGGCGGCATCAACATCCAGGTATGCGGCCCGTGGAACAACTGGTGCGGCAACGGCGGCCAGAACTGCGGCAAGTGGAACAACTGGTGCGGCCAGGCCAACAACGGCGGCCAGAAGTGCGGCAAGTGGAACAACTGGTGCGGTCAGGCCAACAACGGCGGCCAGAAGTGCGGCAAGTGGAACAACTGGTGCGGCCAGGCCAACAACGGCAGTCAGAAGTGTGGCAAGTGGAACAACTGGTGCGGCCAGGCCAACAACGGCAGTCAGAAGTGCGGCAAGTGGAACAACTGGTGCGGTAACGGCAACGACGGCGGCATGCAGCAGGGCGGCGGCAAGCAAATGGGAGGCGATGCGCAGGCCATTCCTTCCGGTACGCTCATCGCGTGTCCCACTGGCCCTACCGGCGGAGGCTTCTGCACAAGCTGTGCAGCGGGCTGGCGTACCTTCCCCATTAACGCGACGACCTATGGTTGCATGAAGAATTGACCCGGGAAGCGGGGGCGCGGCGCGCAAATGCGCGGCCCTGCGAACCGGCTGAAAAGGCGGCAGCGTCGGCGGCGGCGTGACGCGGCGGGTTTCCGGGGACAATCCCGAACGGAAGGCGCCGTAATCCGGAAACAGGAGCATGAAATGACGACAAGCGAGGTGGCGTCCGGCCTGCCCTGTGTGCTTCTGCTTTCCGGCGTCCTCGCCAGCCCCGCCTCCGCCGGGACGGTGACCATCCCCTGCGATGCGGACCCTGCCTACAACTCGCCGGCGATGACATTCGTCTACGACGGCGAAACCGAGGGCACCCTGAGCATCAAGGCGCCCTTCGGCGATGTGAGCCTGCCGGCGACCAGGCAAGACATCCAGATGACGGACGCGAAGGGACAGCCGGGCCCGGTAACGGCCATTCAGGGTTCCGGCCGCGTCAAGCTGCAAATGCCCGGCAAGACAGCCGTCGAGGCCTGCGTCAAGGGCAAGCTGCCGGCCGACCAGCTCGCCGATAAAGACTTTGTCTCCCTCAAGGTGATGGACTGTCTCGCTGAGACGCCGCCCGGCGCCGATCCGGTCGAGATTGATGCCTGGGCGCGGATCGCCCTTTCGCCCCCGCCGGATGCCTACATCACCTTCACCCGCACCTATGTCGAGCCGACCGACCTCGTCATCGGCACGATCGAGCTTCAGGTCGCTCTCTACTGCACGGTCAAGGGATGACGAGAGTGAGAATTCTCGCTCGATTGGCGATCGGTGCCGTCGCGGCCGGGCCGATATCAGGGAACCGGCGGGAACCCCGGAACGATGGAGTTGCTCATGCGCGCGCTTGATTTGTTTGGACGGCTCGCGCTTGCGAAGTGGAGCGTGATGTATCTGGCCTTGTTCGCTGCCGCTGCGTTCGGCGTGGCGAGCGCTTATGCCTGTCCGCCGGGCACGGTCTTCTCCGCTTTCAACGGCAGGGGGATCTGTGCGCTCATCGGCCAAGGCGCCCGGGTCGGCAACGTTTGCTTCATCACGCGCACCGGCGGTTGTCCGGCAGGTTTCGACTTTGAACATAAGAATAGCGATCCGACCCGCAGCTACTGCTGCCCGAGAGGAGCTCGGCGTTCCGAGTGTCGACATCTGCAAGCAGCGGTGTAATCCGCTGCTGAGCAGCGTACAGCCGCATGCGGAGGCGGTCAGAGTCTGCGAACAACTGCATGGCTGGCTGCGACAATCCGAATGGCCAAATCACGTGTCCCAGCGGCCGTCGCGTCAGTGTCGGGACGCCCTGCGGCTGACGCTTCACCGACGATGACGTTCGTCCATGGCCGGGAAGCCCGAGCTCGTTGGCGTCATCGGCGCGATCGAGCTTCAAGTCTCTCTGTACTGCCTGGTGAAGGAGTGACGAAAATGGGAATCCTCGGCCTGATTGGCGATCGGTGCGGTCGCGATGTTGCCTTGGCTCGGCCCCAGCCCAGGCGGCCGACATCGACGGCAGCAGCGACCACCCTCTGGTCGGCCGCTACGACGGTTCACGAGATCGTCGGCTACAACGTCACCGAATACGACGAGGCCAATCTCGTCGAGGCGCCTTTCTCGCCGACGAGCACCAATGGCGGCGCCGGCTTCAAGACGGTCGAGGGCCGCATCACGCTCATCTACTACACGCTGCCGCAAGGCCGCTCGACGCTCGAGGTGCTGCGCAACTACGAGCAAAGCCTGAAGGCGAAGGGCTTTGCCGAGTCTTCACCTGCGCCACCAAGGACGGCTCCTGCTTCGAATTCGGCCAGCCCGAAGGCGGCTACCTGCTCGGCCAGGCCGTCGGCGATCCGCTGCGCCTGCCGAAGCTCTCCGACGACTATGTCCAGAACTGGTTCCAGGGCAGGGCGGCCGCTACCTGCTTGCCCGGCTCGATCGCCCGGAGGGCGCCGTCTACGCCGCCCTCTATCTCGGCGAAAGCAGCGGCGGCAACGTCGCCGTCGTCCGTGTCGTCGAGACCAAGGAGATGGAGACCGGCAAGATCCGGTTCATCACCGCAAAGGAGATGGAGTCCGCCATTTCGCGACACCGGCAAGGTTGCCGTCTACGGGATCCTGTTCGACTTCGACAAGGACGTCATCAAGCCGGAGTCCAAGCCGACCCTCGACGAGATCGCGCTGCTGCTTGAAATCGAACCCGGAGCTCAAGCTGCGCATCGTCGGCCACACCGACAACCAGGGCAGCGCCGACTACAACCTCGACCTTTCCCAGCGCCGCGCCGCCAGCGTCGTCGCCGCGCTCGTCTCCGCGTACGGCATCGCCGCCGGCCGGCTCACCGCCGGATGGCGCCGGCATGACAGAGCCTGTCGCCTCCAACGACACCGAAGAAGGGCGGGCGCTGAACCGGCGCGTCGAGCTTCAGCGGAACAATCTAGGACGCGCCCGGCTTATCCGATCAGCGGCACCGCGCTGGCAACCGGGTGATGACTTGTTCCGAGTTCTGCAACCAAACTGAAGAGGTGACGCCATGGCCTTCAGATATTTCGTCCTCTCCTTCTGCTACCCCTGCTGGCGATGTGGTCCGGAACGGCGAATGCCGGCACCCCGAGGAGTGCCAGACCTACGCCACCGCAGCCATGAAGCAGGTTGACGAGAACAACCAGCTGTCATGCGGGTTATCGGGAGGCAACTGGTCCCCCGATCGAAATGCCCATTACCAGTATTGCCTTCAGGTCGACGCCTCCAAATACAACGCCGAATGGGAATTCCGCGAGAACGAGCTGAAAGGCTGCCGGTGCAACACCTACGCCGATGCCGCCATGCGGCAGGTAAACGAGAACGCGCAATTGGGGTGCGGGCTGTCAGGCGGTAACTGGTCGCCCGATCGCGAGGCCCATCGCAACTGGTGCCTCCAGAACCCCGGCAAGTACAACGGCGAATGGGAGTTCCGCCAGAACGAGCTCAACCAGTGCAAGGCACGCCTTGCCGGCGGCGGCGGTGGTGCCGGCGGTGGCGGTGCAGGCGGTGGTAATGGCGGAGGTGCCGGTGGCGGCGGGGCGCAGGCGGCGGTCGACACCACGATCTACGACAGGCCGGAGGGCAACGACATCGCTTACCTTTCGGCCGGCGACCCCGTGACGATCGTGAGCTGCAACGGCAACAACTGGTGCCAGATCAGCAAGCCGCGGAGCGGTTGGGTCTGGGGCGACGACCTGAAGCGATAAGTCGGCTCTGAAGAGCCGCCGCGACGAACTCCAGCACAACGACGAGGCGGCGCCGCTCATCGCGGCGCCGCCGACAGACAATCAGTGACGATCTTCCGATTTTTCCAACGACGCCGAGGAGGTGACGTCATGACCTTCGACCCAGCCGCGCCGGGCAGCACGCTCCGCGCGGCAGTGCAACAGTCGATCAGGCGCCTGTTTCTCGTCGCGATGGCAGTAGCGGGCCTGCTCCTGGCAGTCGCCTCGCCGGTCCTTCGCCAACGACTGGGCGCCATTCAGGGACATTGGCGGCATCTTTCCCGCCGGCGCTCCGATCACGGCCGTCAGCCGCAATCCCAACCAGATCGATCTCTTCGTTACCGGTCTGAACGGCCACGTCTATACGAGCTGGTACATTGTCGGCAGCGACTGGACCGGCATCGGCAACCGCTGGCGCGACATCGGCGGTGTCTTCCCGGCCGGTGCGCCAATCGCGGCGGTGAGCCGCAATCCGAACCAGATCGATCTGTTCATCACCGGCCACAACGGCCACGTCTATACGAGTTGGTACGAGGACGGCAGCGACTGGAGCGGTCTCGGCGACAAGTGGCGCGACATCGGCGGCACCTTCCCCGTCGGTGCGCCCCTTGCCGCGCTCGCCCGCCGTCCGAACCAGCTTGATGTGTTCGTCACAGGACTGAACGGCCACGTCTATACGAGTTGGTACAAGGACGGCAGCGACTGGAGCGGCATCGGCGACAAGTGGCGCGACATCGGCGGCACCTTCCCGGCAGGCGCGCCGCTTGCCGTCGTCTCCCGCAAGCCCAACCAGATCGACGTGTTCGTCACCGGGCAGAATGGCGACGTCTATACGAGCTGGTATCTGGACGGCGGCGACTGGAGCGGCCTCGGCGACAAGTGGCGCGACATCGGCGGCGTGTTCAAGTCGGCGGCGCCGGTCACGGCAATCTCGCGCAACCCGGGCCAGATCGACCTTTTCGTCACCGGGCACAATGGCGACGTCTATACGAGCTGGTACATCGACGGCAGCGACTGGAGCGGCCTCGGCAATCACTGGCGCGATATTGGCGGCGTCTTCCCGAATGCGGCGCAGGTCTCGGCGCGTGACCCGCAATCCCCACCGGATGGACCTGTTCGTCTCCGGTCACGACGGCAACGTCTATACGAGTTGGTTCGATGACGGCGGCGAATGGTCGGGTCTCGACAACCACTGGCGGATGGTCGGTGGTTCCTTCCCCGCCGGCGCACCGCTTGCGGCGCTCTCCCGCCAACCCGACCTGCTGGACGTTTTCGTTACCGGCAACAATGGCATCGTCTACACGTCGTGGTCGATCGTCGCCGCCGGTGACAATGGCAACGCAGGTGGCGGCGGCGCGGGCGGTGGCGGCGCCGGCGGTGGTGGTGGCGCAGGCGGCGGAGGCGGCGCTGGCGGCGGTGGCAAGGCCGTCGTGGTCAAACAGTCCGTCGACGTCTACAGCGATCCGGACGGCAACGGCCAGCGGGTCGGCCAACTCGATCAGGGCACCGACGGCGTCACCCTGGTCGAACCTTGCCGCAACGACTGGTGCCACGTGGCATGGGCGGGTGGCGACGGCTGGGTATACGACGGCGCCGACTACAACTCGATCAGCTACTAGCGCCTGACCCGGCGTCCAGACGCCGCCACATCATCTGGAAAGCGCAGGCGCGGCCATTGCCGCGCCTGCAGGAAGCGGGCTGCATCGCCGGCCGAGCCGGCGATGCGCGCTACGAGGCGAACCGGCCGCCACGGGCCGCTCAGCCGGCCTGCTCCTCGAACATCAGGCCGCGCACCTCGACCTCGCCCTCCCATTCGGGCCAGTGCTCCGCGTGCAGCGCCATGAACCGACGGGCCCACTCCATCGCCGCCTCCTTGGATGCGACGTCGTAGATGGCATAGCCGCCGATCACTTCCTTGCTCTCGGTGAACGGGCCATCGCTGACCGACAGGCTGCCCTTGCTGCTGCGCACGCGGCTGCCTTCCGACGTGGGGTGGAGCCCGCCCCACTCGACGAAGACGCCGGCCGCCTTGGCGTCCTTGCCGAATGTGTCCATCGCGTCCATCAGCGCCTGCGGCGGCGATTCGGTCAGTTCCGGTCCCTTGATGATGGTCATGAACTTCATCACAATTCTCCTCGCGTTGCAGGGTCGTCAGTCGTGCCGCAGGTTGTCGAGCGCCCAGGCGCCCGGTCCGGCGAAGACCAGATAGAGATAGATGAAACAGAAGAGGATCGCCTCGCCACCCATGTTGAGGCTCGGGAAGAAACTCATCGGCGCGTGGACGAGCCAGTAGCCGACGGCCATCTGGCCGGACAGGATGAAGGCCACCGGCCGGGTGAACAGGCCGAGCAGCAGCAACGGGGCGCCGATCAGCTCCATCCAGCCCGCGATCCAGCCGAGCGTCGTCCATCAGCGGGGTCGCCGGCGGCATGGTGAAGGCCGGGAAATTGAGGATGATCTGGATGCCCGCCTGGAGGTAGATCAGCGCCGCTGCGATCCGCAGCGCGGCAAGCGCCTTCGGCGCCTGCGCCGCGAGCCGCTCCGCCGTGCGG
The DNA here is from genome assembly GCA_963784605.1 of uncultured Alphaproteobacteria bacterium. Lineage (GTDB taxonomy): Bacteria > Pseudomonadota > Alphaproteobacteria > Rhizobiales > Kaistiaceae > CAVSRC01. The sequence goes on along the minus strand of CAWARW010000010.1, from coordinate 136,046 downwards.
ATGCGCTCCGGCCGTTCGTCTTCGATCGTCAGTGTCGTCGCCATGGGTCCGCTCCTTCTGCCTGTGAGGGCGGACCGCCGATCGGCCCGCTTGTCGAGACGACGAACGGGCCGCGGGGAATTCGACAGGACGTGGAAAGAATTATGCGGTGCCGGCGAAGCAGGGGCCAAGCTCGCGCACCTCGACCGTCGCCCAGTCCGCCGCCGGGCAGTCGCGGGCGATGGCGACCGCTTCCGCACGCGTGTCGACGGTGAGCAGGAAGAAGCCGCCGATCATCTCCTTGGCTTCGGCGAATGGCCCATCGACCGAGGTCGCCGCGCCGTCGCGCCGGCTGATGCGCACCGCGCTCTCCTGTCCGAGCAGGGATTCGGTGCGCACCAGTTGCCCGCGTTCCTGCAGGCCTTCGGCGAAGCGCAGCATGCGCGCATAGCGCCGCTCGCCCTCCGCGCGTCCGGCGATGCGCCGGTCCTCCGGCTTTTCGACGATCAGCAGCATGTAGCTCATGGGGATATCCCTCCCGCCGGCGGGCGCCGCGAAAAGCGTGCGTCCTATCGCCGGCGGGCGGTCTCGGCAAGAGCATTGCGACTGGCGTTCACCCCGCCGGCGCGCAGTTGATGATCCACGGGATGCCGAAGCGGTCGGTGAGCATGGCAAACCGCTCCGCCCAGAAGGTCTTCTGCAGCTCCATGCGCACCGCGCCCCGCTCCGCCAGGGCCGCATAGATGCGCTCGGCCTCGGCCGGATCGTCCAGCGCCAGCGAAACCGAGAAGCCCTGCGGATTGCTGTAGTAGGCCGGCGGCGCATCCGAGCCCATCAGGGCGAAGCCGTCGGGCGTGCTCATCTGGATGTGCATGACCTTGTCCTGCCAGTCGGCCGGGACGTTGGCGGCCATCGGCGTCTCGGCATGGGTCGTCATCATGTCGATCTTGCCGCCGAGCAGATCGGCATAGACGGCGAAGGCCTCGGCGCAATTGCCGGCGAAATTCAGATAGGGATTGATATGCATCGGTCGGGTCCTCGTCGGGCGCTTGGCGGCGCGCCTCAGCCACTGTGGATGGAAGGAACGCTCTGCCGCATCACTTGTCGGCGTTGAGCACGTCGAGCAGCGCCGCCTCGCGGGCAATCGCGTCGCTCGGCTCGAAATCCTCGATCTCCTGCACCTGGCGGACCTCGATGATCTCGTTGTCGCCCATCGGCGCCCGCTTGGCCCATTCGATGGCCTCCTCGCGCGACTTGACCTGGATCATCCAGTAGCCGCCGAGCACTTCCTTCGCCTCGGCGAAGGGGCCGTCGCTCACCGTCGGCCTGCCGCCGGCAAAGCTCACCCGGGCCCCCATCGACGGCGGATGCAGCCCGTCGAGCGCCAGCAGCACGCCGGCCTTCTGCAGGCTTTCGTTGTACCCGGTCATCGCCTCGATCGCCTTGGGATCGGGCATCGTGCCTGGCTCTGCCGTTTCGTAGCCCTTGGGGATGACAAGCATCATGAAGCGCATGGCGTCGGTCTCCTTCTCTCTTCGGGAACGCGGCGGACCCGCGCTCTGAGCTTACGACGAACCGTGCGGCGCCGGATCGACAGCGTCACCCCGTGTTTTCGCTCGCAAACCCCATTCCGGACGGGGACGGCAATTATAAATTGTGATGAAGATGTAAGCCCCTACCAGCTAGTGTGGGATACGGTGGCCACATCTGTTCACGCGCAGGGGGAGCACATGGCGTTCAAAGTAGGGTCGTTCGAAGGCGTGACCATCGTTGGCATCACCGATCCGCATCTGGCGGCAGCGGTCCGCGCGCTCGGCAGCTTCTGGGAGGAAGTGCAGGATCTCCCAGGAGCCCAGCAGGTCATCGCGGAAGCCGTCCGCATGACCGAGGAGCTGGCGGAAAGGGCCGCCAGCCTTGCCCAGCGCATGGAGCCGGCAGTGCACCGCAGGAGCCGGCGCACGTCGGCTGGGCGCGACGCCTACACGCCGCAGTGAGCGTGGCGGCGCGGCCCCACGGCCGCGTCGCTATTCGGCCGGCGCGTCGTCCACCCGGATGGCGACCGCCTCGCCGCCCTCTTCCGGCACCGCGTCCGCCGCCTCCTTGCGCCGCAGCGTCAGCATCGCCAGCGCCAGCGCGCCCCAGGCGCAGGCCGTCATCAGCGCGATCATCGGCAGGATGGTGCCGGTGTAGATCAGGCTGGCGACGACGATCATCGCCGCGCCGGTCAGCATCTGCAGCGTGCCGCCGAGCGCCGCCGCCATGCCGGCGATCGGCCCGTGCTCGTCGAGCGCCATGACCATGGTCGTCGGGATGACCAGCCCCATGAACGAGAAGCCGACGAGCAGGAAGGCCATGAGGACCGGCAGGCTGTCGACGCCGGCGAGCGTCACCGCCAGCAGCACGGCGAGGACCGCCGCATAGCCGGCGACCGCCACCGTCACCAGCCGCGAGAGGCCGAAGCGTCCGCCGAGCCAGGCGGCGAGCTGCGAGGAGCCGATGAAACCGATGGCGTTGAGCGAGAAGGCGATGCTGAACGCCGTCGGCCCGAGGCCGTAGTGGTCGATGTAGATGAACGAGGCGCTCGCCAGGAAGGTGAAGAAGCTCGCCATCCCCAGCCCGCCGATGAAGGTCAGCCCGAGGAAGCGCGGGTCGCGGAACAGCGTGGCGAAGCCGGAAACCAGGCTCGCCCGCTCGACGCGCACGCGGTCTTTCGGCGCCAGCGTCTCGGGCAGCAGGCTCGCCAGCAGCACCAGCGCCACGGCCGCCGCCACCGTCACCGCCAGGAACACCGCCCGCCAGCCGAAGGGCACGATCAGCGCGCTGCCGGTCACCGGCGCCAGGATCGGCGACACCGAGATCACCAGCATGACCAGCGCCATCAGCCGGGCGCCTTCGACGCCGGTGTGCAGGTCGCGGATGATCGCCCGCGGGATGACCATCACCGCGGACGCCCCGATGCCCTGCACGGCGCGGAAGGCGATCAGCGCCCCGATGCTCGGCGCCAGCGCGCAGCCGAGCGAGCCCGCCGCATAGACCAGCAGGCCGAAATAGAGCGGCGGCTTGCGCCCGACCATGTCCGACACCGGCCCGTAGACGATCTGGCAGACGCCGAAGGCGATGAAGAAGGCCATCAGCGTCATCTGCGTCGCCGCGGTCGAGGCATGGAGATGGTCGGCGATGGTCGGCAGCGCCGGCAGATACATGTCGATGGCGAATGGCCCGATCGCCGAGATCAGGCCGAGCACGACGGCGTTGCGGAGGAAGCGCGAAGTCATCGAACAGATCTCCGTTTGCGGCCGCCGCCGGCGGCCGTCTCTGAATTGTCCATGGCGGAAAAGCCCGCCGCCCCTTGCCAACCGTTGCGTCGAGCCGGCCGAGCCGCGCCGACGCTTCCTCCTACGACGAGCGCGCACCGGCTAAATCGACAGCGACGACAAAAAACCAGCGCGGGAAACTAGGGCAACCGTCGCCGGCGGCCACTGCGCGATTCATCGGACAGGTCTGCGGCCATCGCATGCCTTCCCCGATGGCTGCCACGCACTCTGTCACACCTCTCTGTCAGGACGTGTCAGCAGCCCCACCGGTGCGACGGTCGCGCAACCCGAATGGAGCACAAATCCGGGTCCCGCCCCCTCTCCCGGCTACAGCAGCCGCGCCTTCTCCAGCACCAGCAGCCTTTCCTTGGTCAGCACGCCGCCATAGGCGGAGAAGCCGCCCAGCCGGTCGCCCGCCGCCAGCACCCGGTGGCAGGGGATGACGATGGGCAGCGGGTTGGCCGCCATCGCCTGCCCCACCGCCTGGGCGCCGCGTGGCATGCCGGCGCGGCGGGCAATCTCGCCATAGCTCGCCGTTTCCCCCCAGCGCAGTCCGCGCGCCGCATCATAGATGCGCCGCCGCTCGTCGCTGGTGTCGTCCGGCAGCGCCACAGCCAGGCTGGAGAAATCGGTCTGCGCCCCATCGAAATAGGCCGCAAGCGCGGCAAGCACCCAGGCCAGCGCCGCCGGCGGCTCACCCTCCACCGCGCCGCGCTTCGCCAGCCGCGCCCGCGTGGCGGTCGCGTCCGCCTCGGGCAACTGCACGCGCGTCAGCCCCTCCGCGCGCCACGCGACGCCGCACAGGCCGAATGCCGTATCGAACAGGCAATAGCTCTCGCCAGCTGCGGACATGCGGGCCTACCGGTAGACCGCCTGCTGAAGGTCGAACGTGAACGGGCCGGTGCAGCCTTCCGGGGCGGTGTTGGTGAAGGCCGCAACCGAGATCCCCGCCACCGGATCGATGAACCACGAGTGGCCCCAGGCGCCGCCCCACTGCAGCGTGCCGATCGGATTGCGCCGTCCTGGCGGCCTTCGGGTCGGCGAGCACCCCGCTGATGTAGCCGAAGCGCCAGCCGGCGTCCTTTTCCTCCCGTGGCAGGTCGCCGATCTGGTTGCGGCTCGCCGCCGCCACCGTCTCCGGCTTCAGGATCGGCCCGCCGCCGGTGCGGATCGCCTCCAGAAACGTCAGGAAATCGCCGGCCGTCCCGGCCATCCCGGCGCCGCCGGATTGGAACGAGGTCTCGTCGAGGATGCGGCTCGGCGAAAAGACCGTGCCGTCGGCAACGGTGTGCGGGTCGCCCATGCGCACCGGCTGCGGCGTGGCGTCACCATAGGGCACCGCGAGACGCGTCGTGTCGGTCACGCGGAACGCCGTGTCGGTCATCCCCAGCGGTTGCGTGACATAGGTCGCCACCGCATCGGCGAGCGTGCCGCCATGCGCCTCGGCGATCACCGCGCCGAGAACGTCGATGGCGACGCCGTAGCGCCACGCTGTTCCCGGCGCGAACAACAGCGGCGCCCGGGCGATGCGGGCGAGGTTGTCTTCCATGCTGCGTCCGGGTTCCGCCAGCCCGCCTGAAATGCCCAGCGCGGTGTAGGGATCGCCGGGCTCCGGCGTGGCATAGGCGAAGCCGGCCGTATGCGTCAGCAGGTGGCGGATGCGGATTTCGGGCGCGCTTCCGTCCGCGAGCTTCGGCCGGAAATCGGGCAGGTAGCGCGTGACCGGGTCGTCGAGGCCGAGCCTGCCGCGCTCGATCAGCGCCAGGGCCGTTGCGGCGACGATTGGCTTGGTCACCGACGCCAGGCGAAAGATCGCGTCTTCCCGCATGGCAATGCCGGCCTCGCGGTCGAGGTAGCCTTTGACTCCGCGATAGACCGTCCTGCCGCCGACCGCGATCAGGATCGCCGTGCCGACGAGCTTGCCCTCGGCAATTGCCGCATCGATCGTTGCATCGACGCGCGCAGACATGTCGCCCATGGACTGTTCCCCCAACTTCCGCCGCGTGCGCAGCCCCCGGTCGTCGTCGTAGCACAGTTGCGCGCCGCTCGAGCGGCCCGTCCGGGGCCCTGGCACGCTGCCTTTGGCGGCTGGCGCATCGCGTCGATGCGGTCGCGGTCAGCCGATCGTGTTCCGCTTTTGTTCTTGCCACACTCCGCCTCTCCTGACAAGACTGGCAGCAATCTGAGTCCCCGCCCCCATTTCCCTCTGGACGAGGAGGAGCCGCCGCTTGTCTCGCGCCGCCAAGAGCATAAGTTTGGGAGGCGGCCGCAGCCGCAAATCCCCTACGGAACAGCGTGCCATGGCCGAGACCAGCCCTGCCCCGGGCAAGTTCATTTCGATCCGCGGGGCGCGGGAACACAACCTCAAGAACGTCGACCTCGACCTGCCGCGCGACCGGCTGGTCGTGCTCACCGGCCTTCAGCGGCTCGGGCAAGTCGTCGCTCGCCTTCGACACCATCTATGCCGAGGGCCAGCGCCGCTATGTCGAGAGCCTGTCGGCCTATGCCCGCCAGTTCCTCGAGATGATGCAGAAGCCGGACGTCGACCAGATCGACGGGCCTGTCGCCGGCCATCTCCATCGAGCAGAAGACCACCAGCCGCAATCCGCGCTCGACCGTCGGCACGGTCACCGAGATCTACGATTACATGCGGCTCCTGTTCGCCCGCGTCGGCGTGCCCTATTCGCCGGCGACCGGCCTGCCCATCGAGAGCCAGACCGTCAGCCAGATGGTCGACCGCGTGCTGGCGCTGCCCGAGGGCACGCGGCTCTACCTGCTGGCGCCGATCGTGCGCGGCCGCAAGGGCGAATACCGCAAGGAGCTGGCCGAGCTGATGAAGCGCGGCTTCCAGCGCGTCAAGATCGACGGCACCTTCCACGAGATCGCCGAGGCCCCGGCGCTCGACAAGAAGCTCAAGCACGACATCGAGGTGGTGGTCGACCGCATCGTGGTCGGCGGCGACATCGCCGCCCGGCTCGCCGATTCCTTCCAGACCGCGCTCGAGCTCGCCGACGGCCTCGCCATCGCCGAGTTCGCCGATGCGCCGCAGGCAGCCAATGCCGGCGCGGGAAAGGACGATCCGGGCGAAGCCAGGCAAGGCCAACAAGAGACCGTGGAGGACCGCAGGTCCGACAGGGATCGGGAAAAGGCCCCGACAGGGAAGAAGAAGAGGAGCGAGGCGCGCAGCGCCGAGCGCATCATCTTCTCCGAGAAGTTCGCCTGCCCGGTCTCCGGCTTCACCATCCCCGAGATCGAGCCGCGCCTGTTCTCCTTCAACAATCCCTATGGCGCCTGCCCGGTCTGCGACGGGCTGGGCACCGAGCGCGTCGTCGATCCGGCGCTGGTGGTTCCCGACGACAGCCTGTCGCTGCGCGACAACGCCATCGCCCCGTGGTCGAAGACCTCCTCGCCCTATTACCAGCAGACGCTGGAGGCGCTCGCCCGCGCCTATTCGTTCTCGACCGCCACGCCCTGGCACAAGCTGCCGCAGAAGGTCCGCGACGTCATCCTCTTCGGCACCGGCGAGGACGAGGTCACCTTCAACTACAACGACGGCCTGCGCGCCTATCGCACCACCAAGACCTTCGAAGGCGTCATCCCCAATCTCGAGCGCCGCTACAAGGAGACCGACTCCCAGTGGACGCGCGAGGAGATCGAGCGCTACCACTCGGCCAAGCCCTGCGAGGCCTGCGGCGGCAAGCGCCTCAAGCCCGAGGCGCTGGCGGTCAAGCTCGACACGCTCGACATCGCCGCGGTGGCCGACTTTTCGATCCGCCAGGCGCTCGCCTGGTTCGCCCGCCTGCCCGAGACGCTGTCGAAGCAGCAGAACGAGATCGCCGTCCGCATCCTCAAGGAGATCCGCGAGCGCCTGCAGCTTCCTCGTCGATGTCGGCCTCGACTACCTGACGCTCGCCCGCGCCTCCGGCACGCTGTCGGGCGGCGAGAGCCAGCGCATCCGCCTCGCCTCGCAGATCGGCTCCGGCCTCACCGGCGTGCTCTACGTCCTCGACGAGCCGTCGATCGGCCTGCACCAGCGCGACAACGAGCGCCTGCTCGGCACCCTCAAGCACCTGCGCGACATCGGCAACACCGTCATCGTCGTCGAGCACGACGAGGACGCCATCCGCCAGGCCGACTACGTCGTCGATATCGGCCCCGCCGCCGGCATCCACGGCGGCCACGTCATCGCCAAGGGCACGCCGGCCGAGATCATGGCCAACCCGGCACTCGCTCACCGGCGCGTTCCTCTCCGGCACCCGCTTCATCACGGTGCCCGCCACCCGCCGCCCGCCTGAGAAGGGCAAGGCGCTGAGGATCGTCGGCGCCACCGGCAACAACCTCAAGAACGTCACCGCCGAGATCCCCCTCGGCCTGTTCACCTGCATCACCGGCGTCTCCGGCTCCGGCAAGTCGACGCTGACCATCGACACGCTCTACCGCGCCGTCGCCCGGCGCCTCAACGGCGCCCGCGACGTGCCGGCCGCGCACGAGCGGCTTGAGGGGCTGGAATATCTCGACAAGGTCATCGACATCGACCAGTCGCCGATCGGCCGCACCCCGCGCTCCAACCCGGCCACCTATACCGGCGCCTTCACGCCGATCCGCGAGTGGTTCGCCGGCCTGCCCGAGGCCAAGGCGCGCGGCTACGGCCCCGGCCGCTTCTCCTTCAACGTCAAGGGCGGCCGCTGCGAGAAGTGCCAGGGCGACGGCGTCATCAAGATCGAGATGCACTTCCTGCCCGATGTCTACGTCACCTGCGACGTCTGCCAGGGCAAGCGCTACAACCGCGAGACGCTGGAGGTGCGCTTCAAGAACAAGTCGATCGCCGATGTCCTCGACATGACCGTCGAGGAGGCGCGCGGCTTCTTCGCCGCCGTCCCCTCCATCCGCGACAAGATGGAGACGCTGGATCGCGTCGGCCTCGGCTACATCCACGTCGGCCAGCAGGCGACGACGCTCTCGGGCGGCGAGGCCCAGCGCGTCAAGCTGTCGAAGGAGCTGTCGCGCCGCTCCACCGGCCGCACGCTCTACATCCTCGACGAGCCGACCACCGGCCTGCATTTCGCCGATGTCGAGAAGCTGCTCGAAGTCCTCCACGAGCTGGTCGACCAGGGCAACACGGTGGTCGTCATCGAGCACAATCTCGAGGTCATCAAGACCGCCGACTGGATCATCGATCTCGGCCCCGAGGGCGGCGATGGCGGCGGCGAGATCGTCGCCGCCGGCACGCCCGAGCAGATCGCCCGCGACAAGCGCAGCTATACCGGCGCCTTCCTCAAGCCGGTGCTTGCCCGCGCCCGCGCCTCACGCGCGGCGCGGGATGGCGAGGAGGACGTGGAGGCGGCGGAATAGATGCGGAGATGAGCGAGACGCTTGTCCGTGTAAAGGCCCTGGTGGCCGCTGGCGCATTGCTGATCTCGCGACACGGCTATCGCGAACTGGCTGCGGACGATATCCTGCCCGATCAGATAGTCGAAAGCATCGACGCTGCGGTCGTCGTGGAAGACTATCCCGCCGCGGAAAGAGGGCCGAGTGTACTGGTCTTGCAGCGCGACGCCAGTGGCCGGCCCATCCATGTGGTCTGGGGGTTGCCGGCGGGAATTCTGACGCCGGCAGTGCTTGTGACGGCGTATCGGCCGGACCCCGCAAAATGGTCGGCCGACTATATGAGGCGAAAGCAATGACGAAGCGCAATTCCGTCGAGATGGTGCGCGAGGGCAAATACATCGCGGAGGTTCCGGTCGAACTCATCGAGGATGACACGGGCTGGTCGCCCTATCTCACGATCGAAGAAACCCGGAAGCTCGATGCCGTCCGCCTCGCGCTGCGCGATGGCGATGTCGCCGCCGCAGCGAAATACGGCCGCGTCTTCGAATTGACCCCGGTCGGGTGATGGCCGCCGCGGCGCGCGACAAGCGCGTGAGCCGTCAGCCCTCCGGCTCGACCGGAGGGTACACCGGCGCCTTCCTCAAGCCGGTGCTCGCCCGCGCCCGCGCCTCACGCGCTGCGCGCGACGGCGCGGAGGATGTCGAGGCGGCGGAATAGAGCGGCCCAGTTCATTCGGCATTGCACGGAGTTCAGCAATGGAATATCCCTTGTTCTGCAACCGGGGATGGACATGCTTCAGTCTTCAGGAGATTCAGCGGCGGCTCAAAAAACCAAGACCGGGCGGGGTGATATTGTTTACTGGCGCTGGTTTCTCTATCGGTGCAGTCAACACTCTCGACAAGTCGATCCCGCTAGCCCGAGAATTCTCCGACACTCTTGCCGACGATATTGGCGAAAGGAGGGGCCTGCCACTCACGTTGATTTCGGACATCTACAACGAACGAAAGAACAATTCCTCCGCTCTGCTCAACTTGTTGCAGGCGACATTTACTGCAAAAGCAATCACAGAGACTCAGAAAAATATTCTAAGATACAATTGGAAGCGCATCTACACAACTAACTACGACGATGTTGTTGAACACGTCAAATCACCAGACGGATCAAACGCAAGATCATTTTCGCGATTCACGCTACCCCTAAATCTTGAAGGGGCGCAGCGTCAAATAGTCCATATTAATGGATATATTGGCGAAATTGATAGCCAATCGGCAATCGATGAGTTTGCGCTGACCCTCTCCAATTACCTAGACAAGAGCCTATTTGCGTCCCCTTGGGCGACCACTCTTCGTCAGGACTTCGAACTTGCCGACCTTATAATTTTTGCTGGCTACTCCCTGTACGATCAGGACATCAGCGTCATTCTGGGGCAAAATCCTCAATTGCGCGAAAAGACGGCATTGTTTCAGCACGCCGCGTTGGATCCTGCGGACGAGCGTTACTCTTTCCAAATTCGGTTTTGTGACTAAGGTTGGTATGGAGGGTCTTTCGGATTTATTGACTGAAGCTCTTAAGCTTGGACAACCACAAATTACTGTCGCGGGGCCGGAGAATTTCAAAGAGGTATTGTTGCCGACCAACCCGCCTTCGAGCCAAGTCAGCGACAGAGACGTCGAAGCACTTTTGGTTCGCGGAATATACGACCGCTCGCTTTTTCATGCGTCGCGAATTTTCGGCTCACGCGAATACATTTCTCGGAGAGCGATCTCCGACCTCGTGGATTGAATCCAACACTTGGTGCCCGCGCCTGACGGCGGCGATGATTTTGTCGGGATCGGCGGTCCAGGTGAAGGGTTTGGGCATTTGATTGGTGTCCTCGACAAAGCGGTTGATGGCGACCTGGAGATCGACGACGGATCGGAAGACGCCGCGCTTCAATCGTCGCTTCGACAGCTTGGCGAAGAAGCCCTCGACCGCGTTGAGCCACGAGCACGAGGTCGGCACGAAGTGGAAGGTGAATCGCTCATGCCGGCTGAGCCACTGGCGCACCTTGGGGTGCTTGTGGGCAGCGTAGTTGTCGAGGACGACATGGATCAGCTTGCCGGCCGGCACCTCGGCCTCGATGGCGTTGAGGAAGCGGATGAACTCCTGGTGGCGGTGGCGCTGCATGTTGCGGCCGATGACGGTGCCGTCGAGCACGTTGAGAGCGGCGAACAGTGTGGTGGTACCGTTGCGCTTGTAATCATGCGTCATGGTGCCGGTACGCCCCTTCTTCAGCGGCAGGCCGGGCTGGGTACGGTCGAGGGCCTGGATCTGGCTCTTCTCGTCGACCGAAAGCACGATGGCATGCGCCGGCGGATCGACATACAGCCCGACCACATCCCGCAGCTTGGCGACGAATTGCGGATCGGTGGAGAGCTTGAACTGCCGTACCCGATGCGGCTGCAGCCCGTGGGCCCGCCAGATGCGCTGCACCGAGGAGACGCTGATGCCAGTTGCCTCGGCCATCATGGCGCCCGTCCAGTGGGTTGCCTCGACGGGCGGATCGGTGAGCGTCAGGGCGACCACCCGTTCCGCTATGTTGGCGGCAAGGGGCGGAACCCGGGACGGCCGCGTCTTGTCACGCAGGAGGCCGTCAATCCCTTCTTCAGCAAAACGTTCCTGCCAACGCCAGACGCAGGTCTTCGACTTGTGCGTTTGGCGCATGATCTCCACCGTGCCCCAGCCATCGGCCGACAAGAGCACGATCGCGGCCCGCCAGACGTGCTTCTGCGGAGCGTTGCGGTTGCCGATGATCGCCTTCAGGCGGCGGCGATCGGATGGGGTCAGCGTAATCGAAATCCCAGGGCGCATGCCCAAAACTCGCATGCGCCAACCCCCAGGGGAATCCCCCGCCGGATTCACCCGTCAGATTTGATCCACTAGTCGTAAAGGCTGTCGCGCCTGCAGCGGCGCAATGCTTAGTTCACGCAGAACTTGGGAATGGAAAAACACTGCTGCTCGAACAGGTAATCTACGAACTCTTGGTAGCGAACTATCGCGTCTTTGTTCTTGACCGGCGAACCGACAATTTTGCATTTGATGTCGAATTTTTTTCGGAACTTTCTGAACCTTATGTTTTGTTTATCGAGGAGATGATAACAAACAAGGATGCGCTAGATATCATTCGCTCTCAACTTAGCAAAGCTCGTATAGTTCTAACCGCTCGATCTTCAGCTTTCGAAGTCAAATTTTCGGATATAAAGCATCTTCTATCATCTGAGGTCCGCGTCCTGGACGCAAACAAACTCGTGGATGAGGACGTTAGAAGTCTGATCCGAATTTTGGACTCAGGTGCATACTGGAAGAACTTTCCGATGGCTGCGTCTGTCAAGGATAAGATGCGCATCGTTGAGAAAAACTGTCGAATGGAGCTTTCTTCGGTCGTCTTAGGGGTCGTAGAGTCGCATGTTCTAGACGATCGCCTGCGATCGTTATTTATCCGCAATTCCAATTTGAAAGATCCATCCTCGATTATTGTATTGGCTCTCTGCCTAAATTACGTCGAGATGAGACCGACATTTGAGTTCTATCAGAATTGTTGAGCGTTGACGTATTTAGTGTGATGTCATCGCTGAAAGACGAATATATTAGGCAGTTTTTTGCCATTTCTGGAATTGAGGTCATAGCTCGTTCGCCGATTTTATCTGAATATATTCTGCGGAATTTTGTATCAGACGATATGCTGATTTCGGTACTGATTACTGGCCTGACAGCAAGCTCGGCACGATTCAAACGCGCTAAAAGATATCGGGAGATCAACAGTAAATTTATGAGGTTTTCTTTTGTGGAAAAACTCATTTCGAGCGTGAATAATAAGTACGATCGGGTGCAAGATTTTTATGACCGAGCTGGCGAGATCGGCTACAAGGAATTTTCCCCGTACTATTGGCTGCAGTATGGAATAGCTGCCAGGAGTTTTCGTGACTACAAATCTGCTGAACGGTTCTTTGGTGAGGCAAGAAGGATCGCTTCGCGCAAGACGGATTTCTTAACCTACCAGGTCGACAATGCGTATGCGCAATTCCTCTTGGAGAGCCGCTCTGAGGTGGATATTTGGAGCGATTTCTTCGACGCGTTTGTCGAAGCCTCAGTTCTCGCCTTGAAGCAGACCTACATGAGCGAAGCCGGTATGTATCCGTTTCGTGTCGCCTCAAGAATTCTTTGGATATTTGGAGGTTCGCGCTTCCAAGTTCCGCCGAGCGCAACGCCGTGAAGGCGCTGATCTTTGCAAGGCATGGATCGTCAGGATCGACGGCCTGCCCGCCAATATGAAAAAGAACCGTCTCGTCAAAGAGGCACGCGCAAGCGTCGCCGATAGCTTCGATATGTTGATGGAGATGAGCGCTTAGGTTCTGCATGATCTCGCGCAGCCCGTGAGCTGGGATATCGGAGCGTATTCCGCCACTTGGCGTCGATCCCTGCATCTTCGGCTGACCCACCCTGCGATCCGCCCTTTAGAAGCCCGTCCAATGCCCCCCCTCTATTTCGCCGCGCCGCTCTTCTCCGAATCCGAACGCGCCTTCAACGCCGCGCTGACGGCGGAGATCGAGCGGCGGGGCTTCACGGTCTTCCTGCCCCAGCGCGACGGCGCGGACGCGGGCTCCGCCTCTCCCGTGGGGAGAGGGCCGCGCACCTTATGGAGCGGAGCGACTTAGTCTAGGTGCGTGCGGTGAGGGCGTACCAACGCTCGTGAGCTAACATCCCCTCACCCGCTCGCTTCGCTCGCGACCTCTCCCCATGGGAGAGGTAGAACGGCCCGTCTCCTCGACGGCGCCTCTGTGACCGCCATCACCGTCGCTGTGGGGCAAGTCGTGCCATGCTCGGCTAAAGTCGCAGAAACCGGTGCCGCGACCGATGCCGCCAGCCTCCGCTCCTGACCCATACGATGCATATGACGTCCGCCGCACGCTCGCCTATGGCCGCGAGAAGCTGGCGCGGAACTTCCGCCATCTCGCTCTGGTGGCGGTGGCCGTTGGCGCGGTCAGCGTCTTCGTCGCGGGCGACGACGTGCTGCTCCGGATCGTCGGCTGGGGGCTGGTCGTCGCCGGGTTCGGCCTGGGCGCCTGGGAGCTGTCGAAGTCCATCGGCAAGCAGGAGCCGCTTCTGGTCCTCTCGCCCGAGGGCATCCGGCTGCACATCGAGGACGTCAAGACGATCGCCATTCCGTGGAGCGAGGTCAGCGCCGTGCATGCCATCAACGTGCCGGTGACCGTGCCGGGCCACGGGAACGACCTCGTTCGTGATGTCACCGCGGTTGACGTGTCGCAGGCGTTCTACGACCGCGCCATTGATGTCGACAGCCTGTTCCTGCGCGGCCCCGGCTGGGCCAACACATTCATCCCGGCCGGTGGCGTGGTGCAGGTGGCGCTCCACCACGACATCCTCCCCGTCTCCGGGCCGGAGCTCCTGGCTGCCGTCACGGCGCGCTGGAAGGCCTTCGGCCGCCCGGCCCGCCCGTCCTAGACGCTGCCGCGCGGCAACCGCGCCGCCTCCCCCACGCCCCCCGCCCCTCGCGCGTTCGTGACAGGCTGCCCGAGCGCCGCGGCTGTATGATCCCGCGCGAAAGCGTGTTCCGGCGACCGTGCCCCGCATCCTGCGGCTCCTGGAAAGCCAGCGGCGCCGCTGATGGGGAGGAAGTCATGGCGAAGTTCATGGCCTTGTACATGGCGCCGCTGGCGGCCATCGATCAGATGATGAAGATGCCGCCCGAGGCGATGAAGGACGGCATGGCCGCGTGGAACAAGTGGTTCGACGCGCACAAGAAGGGCATCGCCGAGATGGGCGCGCCGCTCGGCAAGAACAAGACGGTCACCGCGAAGGGCGTCGCCGACGCCCGCAACCAGGTCACCGGCTACACGATCGTGGAAGCCGCCTCCCACGACGCCGCGGCGAAGATGTTCGTCGGCCACCCGCATCTGGAGATGAAGGGCGCCTCGATCGACGTGGTCGAAGTCACCAAGTTGCCCGGCATGTAGCGGATCGCCCGCCACCCCGCCCGTTCCGTCATGGCCGGACGTGTTCCGGCCATCGACGTCTTTATGCCCGCCACCCGCAATCGCTGACGCGATTGCGACCGCCCCGCACGGGCACGGACATCGTCTCCCGGGCGCTGCGCAGCACGAAGCGGTGCGCCGCCGACCCGCGACCCACAGGCTGCCTGGACCTCGGCTCTGCGCTGCACCGCTAAGCGCTGCGCCCGTCCGGGGAACGGCGGCGCCTCACGTCCCCGCCCAGGCCATCACCTCGATCTCGACGCGGCCGCTGAGCGCCAGGCCGCTGGCGCCGAAGGCGGAGCGCGCCGGCAGCCGGTCGGGGTGAAAATAGCCGGCATAGACCTCGTTGAAGGCCGGCCAGTCGCTCATGTCGGCGAGCATCACCGTCACCTTGAAGATCGCGTCGTAGCCGAGCCCGTTGGCGGCGAGCGTCGCGCCGATGGTGTCCATCGCCTGGCGCGCCTGCGCCGTCACGCCGCCGGCCACCAGCGTCTTGGTGCCGGGGGTCACGCCCATCTGCCCGGAAAGATAGAGCACGTCGCCGACGCGCACCGCGTCGCTGAACGGCAGCCCCGCCGCCTTGGTCGCGTCCGATCGGATGTAGTCCACCATCGCCTCGTCTCCTGCCGGCCTCGGGCCGCCTCATCCTCCCCCGGGAGGGAGGCCGAAATCGCGCCGGCGATTTCGGCAGGCAGCCCGGGCATTTTCCGCGGGGTCGTGGCCGGACTCGCTCCGGCCATCCCCGTCGTTCCACGGTGCTTATACCGCCCCTTGCGCAAGCGTTGGCAGGGCGCGGCGCCCCTTGCGGAACATATCGCCATGCCCGCCCGGCGCACGGGCGGCCGCTGGCGCGCTGCCAACCTCCCCTTGAGGGGCGGTCGAAGAATGGTGCGCGTCCGCGCGGCATTCTTCGGGAGGGGGTGAAGACGACGGGCCTCCGTCTGAGTGCCAGCCGCTCATGCAGAGGCACTCCCCAAAACCGCTTCGCGGGGCGCACGGGGCGACGGTGTCGTGGAGGTGGCGATCCATCATTTCAT
Organism: uncultured Alphaproteobacteria bacterium; assembly: GCA_963784605.1. Classification (GTDB taxonomy): domain Bacteria; phylum Pseudomonadota; class Alphaproteobacteria; order Rhizobiales; family Kaistiaceae; genus CAVSRC01. The sequence continues at coordinate 120,356 of CAWARW010000010.1, read as the reverse complement.
CCTGCCGGTCAGCGCCGGCGTGCTGCATGATGCTGTGGTCGCGCGCTGGAAGGCCTTCGGCCATCCGCCGCCGGCCAGCAAGGAGACCACATGACCGGGAAACCGCCGCCGCAGCAACCGACCATGACCCGCGACCAGATGATCGCCCATCTCCGCGCCGCCAACGAGACCGCGCGCGAGGCCGCCGCCCACGGCCACCACCCCTTCGGCACCGTGCTGGTCGGGCCCGACGACCGCATCCTCATGCGCCAGGGCAACCTCGACGTGGTGCGCCATGCCGAGACGGAGACCGCCCGTCGTGCCGCCGCCGCCTATCGGCCGGATTATCTCTGGCAGTGCACGCTGGTCACCACCTTCGAGCCCTGCGCCATGTGCACCGGTACGCTCTACTGGGCCAATATCGGCCGGCTGGTCTATGGCGCCGACGAGACGAAGCTGGCGGCCCTCACCGGCACGTCGCAGAAGAACCCGACCATGACCCTGCCCTCGCGCACGGTGCTCGCCTCCGGCCAGAAGCCCGTCGAGGTCCACGGTCCGTTTCCGGAGATCGAGGACGAACTGGTCGCCCCCCATCGCGACTTCTGGAAGGAGGGCGCTACCTGATCATCGGCTCCGAGCCGCTGAACAGCTGCCACAGCCAGACGCCCTTCCGCCGCTCCAGCACCGCCGTCAGCCGGTAGGGCAGTTCGTCGCCGCCGGTCGTCGTCCGGTAGGTCCCCTCGCCGGTCAGCCAGGCGACGGCGCCCATCGCCGACACCCGCCGCTCCGGCAGGGCGAAGAGCACGCGATAGGGCTTGGCATAGAGCGCGGCGAAAAAGGCGCGCAGCGCCTCCGGGCCGATGGCGATCTCGCCCGGCTCCGAGCCGATGAGCATCGCGTCCTCGTCGCCGGTGAAGGCGTCCACCGATTCCTGGAAGCGCCCGTTGGCCATGTGGTCGAGCAGCCCGTCGACCGCCTTGAGCACGCCCCACTTGGCTTCGGCGTTGGCGCGCATCGGTGCTAGCTCACGGTCGGCGTGCCGAACCGGTTCGATCGCGGAAAGCCGTCCGGCCGGATGCGCCCCGCCTGGGCCCGCTCGCCCACCCACTCCTTGAGGTCGGAGAGCGAGCGGACGAACGTGCGGCCCGACGAATCCTGCCAGGACAGACCGTCGGCGCTGGCGAAAATGCGCGCATCCGCCACCCCGCCGTCCTTGTATTTCTGCAGGCGGACGCCCTTGCCCCGCGTCATTTCCGGCACCTGGTTGAGCGGAAAGAGCAGCATCTTGCGGTTCTCGCCGAGGATGGCGACGGTATCGCCCGCCGCCGCCACGCAGATGCGCATCTCCTCCGGCGCCGTCACCGTCATCACGTTGCGGCCCTTGCGGGTATTGGCGAGGATCTCCGCTTCAGGCACCACGAAGCCGCGGCCCTCGGTGGAAACCACCAGCAGCTTGCGCTCCGGATTGTGCACGAACACGGTGACCACGTCGTCGGCGGCATCCATGTCGACCATCAGCTTGATCGGCTCGCCGTGCCCGCGTCCGCCTGGCAGCTTGTCGGCGGCGAGCGTGTAGAAGCGTCCGCCGGTCGAGGCGACGATGATCTTGTCGGTGGTCTCGGCGCGGATCGCCGCCCTCAGCCCGTCGTCCGCCTTGAAGGCGAGCGTCGCGGTATCCACCTCGTGTCCCTTGAGGGCCCGGATCCAGCCCTTCTCCGACACCACGACGGTGATCGGCTCGCGCTCGATCATCGCCGTCTGCATGTCCTCGATGTCGTGCTCCGGCGCCTCGCCGAAGGTCGAGCGGCGCTTGCCGAGCGGCGTGTTGGGTCCGAAGGTCTTGCGGACCTCGCGGATCTCGTCGGCGATCCGTCCCCATTGCTGGTCTTCCGATTTGACCAGCGCCGTCAGCGACGTCTGCTCCGTCGACAGTTTGGCGTGCTCGCCCTTGATCTCCATCTCCTCGAGCTTGCGCAGGGCGCGCAGCCGCATGTTGAGGATGGCCTCGGCCTGGACGTCGGTGAGCTTGAAGGCCTTCATGAGGACCGGCTTGGGCTCGTCCTCGGCGCGGATGATGCGGATCACCTCGTCGAGGTTCAGGTAGGCGATCAGATAGCCTTCGAGGATTTCCAGCCGCCGGGCGATCTGGTCCAGCCGGTGGTTGGCCCGCCGCACCAGCACTTCGCGCCGGTGCGCCAGCCACTCGGTCAGCACCTCGCCGAGGCCCATCACCTTGGGCACCACACCCTTGGAGAGGACGTTGAGGTTGAGCGGCACGCGCGCTTCCAGGTCGGTCAGGCGGAAAAGCGATTCCATCATCAGCGCCGGATCGACGGTGCGGCTCTTCGGCTCGATGACGACGCGGACGTCCTCGGCCGACTTGTCGCGGACGTCGGCGACCAGCGGCAGCTTCTTGCCCTCCAGCAGTTCGGCGATCTTTTCGATCAGCCGCGCCTTCTGCACCTGGTAGGGAATCTCGGTGACCACCACCACCCAGGTGCCGCGCTTCTGGTCTTCCTGGCTCCAGCGGGCACGCACGCGGAACGAGCCGCGCCCCGTCCGGTAGGCCTCGAGGATGTTCTCCTTCGGCTCGACGATGATGCCGCCGGTGGGAAAGTCCGGGCCCTTGACCAGATCGACCAGCGTCTCGATGCGCGCCTTCGGCGTCTTGATGAGATGCAGTGCTGCGTCGCAAAGCTCGGCGGCGTTGTGCGGCGGGATGTTGGTCGCCATGCCGACCGCGATGCCCGAGGCGCCGTTGGCCAGGAGGTTGGGGAAGGCGCCGGGCAGCACCACCGGCTCCGTGTCGGAGCCGTCATAGGTCGGGCGGAAGTCGACGGCGTCCTCGTCGATGCCGTCGAGCAGCAGGCGCGCCACCTCGGTCATGCGCGCCTCGGTATAGCGCATGGCTGCGGCGCTATCGCCGTCGATGTTGCCGAAGTTGCCCTGCCCGTCGACCAGCGGGTAGCGCGAGGCGAAATCCTGGGCCAGCCGCACCAGCGCGTCATAGATCGCCTGGTCGCCGTGCGGGTGGAAGCCGCCCATCACGTCGCCGACGATCTTCGCCGATTTCTTGAAGGAACCGCCGGGGTCGAGCCTGAGCTGGCGCATGCCGTAGAGGATGCGCCGGTGGACCGGCTTCAGCCCGTCGCGGAGGTCGGGCAGCGCCCGGTTCATGATGGTGGAAAGCGCATAGGCGAGGTAGCGCTTTTCCAGGGCCTCGCGCAGGTTGACGGGCTCGATATCGCCGCCGCCGGGCGGAATCAGGTGCTTTGCCATCCCACGGGACTAGCCCGCAAACCCTTGGGATTCAAGCTTTTCCCCGGTCCGCGCGATGAGCGCGATGAAGCGCTCGCGGGCCTCCGGCGGTTCGATGCCGCGTGCGTCGAAGACGTGGCGGGCGAGAAAGTAGCCGGTGAGCGCAAAGGCCTGCGCCAGGTCTTCGCGATCGGCCGGCGCGGCGGAGGCCGGCTCCAGCAGGAAGCGCGGCAGCCTGAGCAGCCGGTTGCCATAGGGATCGCCGGCGGAACGGCTCACCGCCCGCCCCGACTTCGGCGAGACATAGGCGAGGTCGTCGTTGGTGCCGGTCGCCGCACAGCGTTCGAGGTCGAGGCCGAAGCCGAGTTCGTCGAGCAGCCCCAGCTCGAAGCGGGCGATCAGGGCGCCGGCGACCAGCGGCTCGGCGAACCAGTCGAGAATGGCGAGCAGCCCCTCGTAGAGGCGGGGATGCGGGTCGCGTTCAGGCAGCAGGCGCAGCAGCCCGCCCAGTGCCTGGATGCCGTAGAGCCCGGCGGCACTTTCGATCAGCCGCGCAGCGCGCTGGGTGGTGGCCTCGACCGTATAGGTGCCGAGATGCTCGTCGAGCCGCGCCCGCCAGGTGGCACTCACCGAATTGCCCGGCTGCAGGATCGGCTGCTGACGGCGCGAGCGCCCCCCGCGCACCAGCCCGAGATGGCGGCCGTGGGCAGCCGTCATCAGCTCGATGATCAGGCTCGTCTCGCCGTGCCGGCGGGTGCCGATGATGATGCCTTCGTCCGACCACTGCATGGACGGCACTCTATCGCCGAATTGGGTCCGTCGCCCTACTCCTTGGGGAACTCGATCCCCATGGCGCGGTAGCGCTCCGGGTCGTCGGCCCAGTTCTCGCGCACCTTGACGAACAGGAAGAGGTGCACCGGCTTCTCGGCGATCTCGGCGATTTCCTTGCGCGCCGCCATGGAAATCGCCTTGATGGTGGCGCCGGCCTTGCCGATGACGATCTTCTTCTGGCTGTCGCGCTCGACGTAGATCGTCTGCTCGACGCGCGCCGAACCGTTCTTCTGGTCGGTCCACGCCTCGGTCTCGACGGTCGCCTGGTAGGGCAGCTCCTGGTGCAGCCGCGCGAACAGCTTCTCGCGGGTGATTTCGGCGGCGAGCTGGCGCAGCGGAATGTCGCTGACCTCGTCCTCCGGATAGAGGAACGGACCGGCGGGAACCGCCTCGGCGAGATACGCCATGAAATCGTCGAGCCCGTCGCCGTTCAGCGCCGAGATCATGAAGGTCCGCGTGAAGTCCACCGCCGCGTTGGCGGCGGCCGCCAGCGCCAGCAGGCTCTCGCGCTTCACCGTGTCGATCTTGTTGAGGAGCAGCACCTTCGGGTGGTGGATGCCGCCGAGCCGGGCAAGCAGCGCTTCGGCCTCCTCGTCGATGCCCTTGGCGGAATCGATGAGCAGCGCCACGATGTCGGCGTCGTGCGCCCCGCCCCAGGCGGTGTCGACCATCGCCCGGTCGAGCCGGCGCTTCGGCTTGAAGATGCCGGGCGTGTCGACAAAGACGATCTGCGACCGGCCGGTCGCGGCCCCCACCATGGCGATGCCGCGCACCATCGAGCGCGTCGTCTGCACCTTGTGGCTGACGATGGAGACCTTGGTGCCGACCAGCCGGTTGACCAGTGTCGACTTGCCGGCGTTGGGGGCGCCGATCAGCGCCACGAAGCCGCAGCGTGTCGCCGCCTCCTGTGGTGAGGGCCCGCTCATCGCGCCGTCGACCATACGCCCTCGCGCAGCAGGACGGCGGTGGCGGCGGCCTGCTCCGCCTCGCGGCGGTTGCGTCCCTCGCCACTGCCCGGCGGCAACAGGCCGACGCGCACGTCGATGACGAAGGTCGGCGCGTGATCCGGCCCGGTGCGCTCGGCGATCTCGTAGGTCGGCGTGCCGTGGCCCTCGGCCTGCGCCCATTCCTGCAGCGCCGACTTGGCGTTGCGCCCGCCGATCGGCGCCTCCAGCATGCGGTCGCGCCAGTGCGCCTCGACGAAGCTCCGCGCGGCGTCGAAGCCGCCGTCCAGATAGATCGCCGCGATCAGCGCCTCGCAGACGTCGCCGAGCACGTTGACGGTGAGCAGCGCGCGCTGCTGCGCCCGGTTGCCGCCGAAGACGACCGCCGTGCCGATATCGAGCGCCCCCGCCACCTCGGCGCAGGTTTCCTTGCGCACGAGGTCGGCGAGCCGCGAGGAGAGCTCGCCTTCCGTCGCCTCGGGAAAGGCATCGAGCAGCATCGCGGCGACCACCAGGCCGAGCACGCGATCGCCCAGGAACTCAAGCCGCTGGTAGGTCTCGCCGGTGGGGATGCGGGCGTCGCCCACCGCACTGGCATGGGTCAGCGCCGTGGTCAGCAGGCTGCGGTCCGTGAAACGATAATCCGTCCGGCGTTCCAGCGCGTCGAGGAGAGCGCCTTCCGCGATCATAGGATCTTGAGCAGACGGTCCCAGCGGACGGTCCACGGCCACTGCCAGAAGGCCAGCACCGGCTCGCCCTCCTTGACCGAGAAGAAGATGATCTCGGCACGGCCGACCAGGTTCTCGAAGGGCACGTAGCCGACGCCGCCGGCGGTCGGCGGCACGCGGCTGTCGGTGGAGTTGTCGCGGTTGTCGCCCATCATGAAGTAGTGGTCGGGCGGCACCTCGAACACCTGGGTATTGTCGAGCAGGCCGTCGGTCTCGCGGTCCAGCACCTTGTACTTGACGCCCTCCGGCATGGTCTCCTCGTACTGGGTGTACTTCACCCCGTCGAGGATCACCGGGCCGATCTCCTTGCGCGGCACCGGCTTGCCGTTGATGTAGAGGATCGAGTGCTGAACCTGGATCTTGTCGCCCGGCAGGCCGACCACCCGCTTGATGTAGTCGGTCGAATTGTCGCGCGGCAGCTTGAAGACGATGATGTCGCCGCGCTTGGGCGGCGCCGACCAGATGCGCCCGTCGAACAGGTGCGGCCCGAAGGGCAGCGAGAAGCGCGAATAGCCGTAGGCGTATTTGGAGACGAACAGGTAGTCGCCGATCAGCAGCGTGTTCTCCATCGATCCCGATGGGATGTTGAACGGCTGAAACAGGAAGGTGCGCACCAGGAGCGCCAGAACCAGCGCCTGGATGATGATCTTGACGGTCTCGCCCAAGCCGCCGCTGGCCTGCTTTTCCGATGCCACGCTCATGATTCCTGTTCCGTTTGTCCGGCCCCGGCCGGCCGGTAATACCGGCTCGCCGGGAACTCCGCAACGCCAACCTTGGCGGCGCTAGGGCGCCCCGTCAGGCACCGCCTCGATGATGACCAGGGCCTGGGCGAGCGGAAAGTCGTCCGTGATGGTCACGTGGATTTCCGGCCGGTGCCCGGCCGGGACCAGGCTGGCCAGCCGCGCCGCGGCGCCGCCGGTGAGCATCATCGTCGGCTTGCCCGACGGCAGGTTGACCACGCCGAGGTCGCGCCAGAAGACGCCGCGGCTCATGCCGGTGCCGAGCGCCTTGGCGCAGGCCTCCTTGGCGGCGAAGCGCTTGGCATAGGAGGCCGCGCGCAGGCGCCGCCGGTCGGACTTGCGCTGCTCGATCTCGGTGAAGACGCGGCCGGTGAAGCGGTCGCCGTGACGCGCGATGACTTTCTCCACCCGGCGGATGTCGATGGTATCGTTGCCGATGCCGATGATCATGCGGACTGCATTCCCTCGTCGGCTTCCGCCCCCGCGCGCGCCTCGTCCATCAGCCGGCGCATGGTGCGGATGCTCTCCTCCAGGCCGATGAAGATGGCCTCGCCGATGAGGAAATGGCCGATGTTGAGCTCGCGGATCTGCGGCACGGCGGCGATCGGCTTGACGTTTTCGAAGGTCAGCCCGTGCCCGGCGTGGACCTCGAGGCCGAGGCTGGCGGCATAGGCGGCGCCTTCCGCGATGCGGGCCCGCTCCATCTCGAAGGCCTCCGGACCGGAGAACCACGCCTCGTAATAGGCGCCGGTATGCAGCTCGACGACCGGCGCGCCGAGCGCCGCGGCGGCGTCGAGCTGGCGCGGCGAGGCCTCGACGAACAGCGACACGCGCACGCCGGCTTCGCCCAGCGCCCGGACGATCGGCTCCAGCCGCGCCCTCTGGCCGGCGGCGTCGATGCCGCCCTCGGTCGTGCGCTCCTCGCGCCGCTCCGGTACGATGCAGGCCGCGTGCGGCCTGTGGCGCACCGCGATCGCCAGCATCTCTTCGGTCGCCGCCATTTCCAGATTGAGCGGCAGCGATATCGTGTGGCGCAGGCGCTCGATGTCGCGGTCGCCGATGTGCCGGCGATCTTCGCGCAGATGCGCCGTGATGCCGTCGGCGCCGGCGGCGGCGGCGATCGCCGCGGCGCGCAGCGGGTCCGGATGGTCGCCGCCGCGGGCGTTACGGATGGTCGCCACGTGGTCGATATTGACGCCGAGCCTGAGGTCCCTGGTCATGCCTCGTCCATCTCCTTGACCGGCGCCATCGCCGTCGCAGCGCGCCGCCGGGCGTCCAGCCGCTCGCGGCGCAGGTCGCGGAAGGCCCGCACCGCGAAGAAGGATACAACATAGAAGGCGACCGCGATCGGCAGGCCGATGGGCACCGCGCCGACGAGCATCGGCGCGATGATCGGCACCAGAACCTCGAACGACCGGTGGACCAGCGCGTAGTGGATCTCGTGCAGGGCGAGCCCGTTGCTCTGGCCGAGGATATGGCTGCCGAGGCTGTAGGTCGACGCCCAGATGAACGGGAAGGTCAGCGGATTGCCGACGAAGGTGCCGATGCCGGCGGCCAGCATGTTGCCGCCGACGATGAAGGCGAAGACGAAGCTGATGAGGAAATGCAGCCCGACGAACGGCGTGAACGAGGCGAACACCCCCGCCGCCACGCCGGCGGCCACGGCATGGGGCGAGCCGGACAGCCTCAGCACCCGCTTGCCGAAATAGCGGGCCGAGCGCGACCAGCTGCGCCGCGGCCACGCGGCCGTGCGCAAGCGCGCGAACAGGCTCTGGCTTTCCCGCCGGCGAAACAGCATCGCGTCCTTGCCCTCTCAGCCTGCGCCGCCGCGGGCGCGGCAGGTCTGGCTCGCGCGCCGCCTAGCCATTGACCCGCGCGATGCTGCTGACGATGGGCCGGGCGCGCAATTGCGCGATCAGCCGGTTGAGGTGCTTCACGTCGTAGACTTCCATGTCGAACACCATCACCATGAAATCGGGCGCGGACTGGGCCATCCTGACATTGGTGATATTGGCCTCGTTGTCCGCCATGACCTGTGCAACCTGTGCGAGTGTGCCCGGTTCGTTGATCGCCGTCACCTCGATCCGCGCAGGAAAGCGGACTGCGTCCTCTTCGTCCACATCCCAGCGCACATCCAGCCAGCGCTCCGGCTCGTCGTCGAAATCCTTCAGCGCCGGCGATTCGATCGGATAGATGGTGATTCCCTCGCCCGGTGTCATGATCCCGACGATGCGCTCGCCCGGAATGGCGCCGCCCTGGGCGAAACGCACCGGCATCTCGCCATGCAGGCCGCGGATCGGAATGGCCTGATGGCCGCGCTCGCTGCGCTGGCCGGCGGCCGGCGTCTTGCGCGACAGGCCGGGCACGCGGAATTTCATGCCGGAGCCGCGCTTGAGGCCGAACCATCCCTCTTCGGTCGCCGTCTTGGTGCCGCGGGCCGTGCGTTCTTCCTTGTGGTCGGGATAGACCGCCTTGAGCACGTTGGCCGAGGGGATTTCGCCCCGCCCGACCGCCGCCAGCATGTCTTCCACGTTGCTCTGCGCCAGCCGCGGCAGGGCCGCTTCGATCTGCCGGTCGGAATAGGCCCGTCCGGCGCGGTCGAAGGCCCGCCCGACGATCTGGCGGCCGAGGCCGGCATACTGCTTGCGGACCGCGGTGCGCGTCGCCCGGCGGATGGCGGAGCGCGCCTTGCCGGTGACCACCATCGATTCCCACGCCGGCGGCGGCACCTGGGCCTTGGAGCGCAGGATCTCCACCTCGTCGCCGTTCCTCAGCGCCGTCATCAGCGGCATCGTGCGGCCGTTGATCTTGGCGCCGACCGTGGTGTCGCCGATCTCGGTATGGACGGCGTAGGCGAAGTCGATCGGGGTGGCGCCGCGCGGCAGGGCGATCAGCCGGCCCTTGGGCGTGAAGCAGAACACCTGGTCCTGAAACAGCTCGAGCTTGGTGTGCTCGAGGAATTCCTCGGGCGTGTCGCCCTCGGCGAGGATCTCGATCGTCCGCCGCAGCCACTCGTAGGCGTGGATCTCCTCGTTGAAGCCGGTGAGCGTCGCGCCGCGGGGCGCGCTGCCGTTGGCGGCGCCGTTGCCGTTGGCCTGGGCGGCCCCGTTGCCATTGGCCTTCGGCCGCGGCGTCACGCCATCCTTGTAGAGTGCGTGGGCGGCGATGCCGTATTCGGCGATGCGGTGCATCTCGATCGTGCGCACCTGCAGTTCGACGCGCTGGCTGCCGGGACCGATGACCGTGGTGTGGATCGACCGGTAGTCGTTCTGTTTCGGCGTCGAGATGTAGTCCTTGAAGCGCCCGGGCACGGTCGGCCAGGTGGTGTGGACGACGCCCAGCGCCGCATAGCAGGCGCCGAGGCTGCCGACGATGACGCGGAACCCGAGGATGTCGGAGAGCTGCTCGAAGCTGATCGCTTTCCGCTCCATCTTGCGGAAGATCGAATAGGGCCGCTTCTCGCGGCCCTTCACCTCGGCCGCGATGCCCTCCTTCGCCAGCCGTTCGGTCAGCTCGCGCTCGATGCTCTCGGTCAGCGTCCGGTTGTGGCTGCGAAACTCCGCCATGCGCTGCTCGATGGTCGCATAGGCCTCCGGGTTGAGGGTGCGGAAGGCCAGGTCTTCCATCTCCTCGCGCATCTCGTGCATGCCCATGCGACCGGCCAGCGGCGCATAGATGTCGAGCGTTTCCTGCGCGATGCGCCCGCGCGCCTCCGGCGACATGAACTGCAGCGTGCGCATGTTGTGCAGCCGGTCGGCGAGCTTCACCAGCAGCACGCGGATGTCGGACGAGATGGCCAGGAGCAGCTTGCGCAGGTTCTCCGCCTGCTCCGCCCGCTTCGACACCAGGTCGAGCTTGGCGATCTTGGTCAGGCCCTCGACCAGCTCGCCGATGTCCTCGCCGAACATCTGGTCGATCTCGGCGCGGGTGGCGTCGGTATCCTCGATGGTGTCGTGCAAGAGCGCCACGGCGATGGTGGCGTCATCGACCTTGAGGTCGGTCAGGATGCCGGCGACCTCGAGCGGATGGGAGAAATAGGGGTCGCCATTGGCCCGCGTCTGCGTGCCGTGCTTCTGCATGGCATAGACGTAGGCCTTGTTCAGCAGGCTCTCGTCGGCGTTCGGGTTGTAGCGCGTGACCCGTTCGACCAACTCGTACTGGCGCATCATGGCGCGATCGTCCGGCACAGACACCGCCCGCCGCTCGCCGGCGGGCTCCGGTGTTCCTGTACCGTATATAATATAGGGAAAGCTTTACGTGCCAGCCGCGTCGGCAAGCCCTTGTTCCGGCTCAGAACTCTTCGGTCTTGTCCGGCGGAACCATGCTCTCCAGGCCGCGCAGCAGCTCTTCCTCCGACATGCGGTCGAAGGCGACGTCGGCGTCTTCGCCGCCCGCCGTGGCGGCGCTCGAGGCGATCATCGGCACCGGCTCGGGCTCGGGCTCGTCCACTTCGACGTACTTCTGCAGGGAATGGATCAGGTCTTCCTTGAGATCCTCCGGCGCGACCGTCTGGTCGGCGATTTCCCTCAGCGCAACCACGGGATTCTTGTCGTTGTCGCGATCGATGGTCAGCGGCGAGCCGCTGGAAATCATGCGGGCGCGGTGGCTGGCAAGCAGCACCAGTTCAAATCGATTCTCGACCTTGTCGACGCAATCCTCGACGGTGACGCGCGCCATGGGCTTCTCTCTCCTGATCGGGTGTGCGCGGCATATAGGCCGCTCGCCCGCCAAAAGCAAGGAAATTGGCCGGAATTATGCATCCGACGCCGTGGTGTCGGCGGCAACCGCATGTTTCGCGGGACTGGACGGACGCCAAAAGTGCACCAAATGTGCTAAGTTGTGGCTGTACTGATCGGAATTGCGGTCTTCACGACCGGCATTTGTTTTGGAGCTCCGGCTCGCCCCGGTACAGCATTTCAACTGTAGATTACACTCTGTTTGAGTTGGCGACGACAATCGAGGCTATAGACAAAAAGATGTTTGACCCACGCGAGAAGATTGCACTGTTCATAGACGGAGCAAATCTCTATGCGACAGCCAAAGCGCTCGGCTTTGACATAGACTACAAGAAGCTCCTTCTGGAATTCCAGTCGAAAGGCTACATGCTCCGCGCCTATTATTACACGGCTTTGGCGGAGGAGCAGGAATATTCATCCATACGTCCCTTGATCGATTGGCTCGACTACAACGGCTATACCGTGATCACCAAGCCGACCAAGGAATTCATCGATGCAACCGGCCGGCGCAAGATCAAGGGCAACATGGACATCGAACTTGCCGTCCATGTCATGGAAATGGCGGAGTACGTCGACCATTTCGTGCTGTTCTCCGGCGATGGCGATTTCCGCTCCCTGGTCGAAGCCGTGCAGCGCCGGGGCCGCAAGGTGAGCGTGATCTCGACGCTGGTCAGCCAGCCGCCGATGATCGCCGACGAGTTGCGCCGTCAAGCCGATCATTTCGTCGAACTGCAGACCCTGCAGGCAAAGATCGGTCGCGACCCGGCCGAGCGCGCCCAGCGCCAGAGCGAACGCAGCCAGACCGCCACCTTCGCCGACGACGAATTCGAAAACGACGACGCCATCTGAGGCGGCCCTTCCGGCATGGACCTGACGACGCCGGGCCGCGACTGCCCGCTCTGCCCACGGCTGGTGGCCTTTCGCGAGGAATGGCGGACCAGGGAGCCCGACTGGAATAACGCTCCGGTCCCCACCTTCGGCGGTCTGGATGCCCGCCTGCTGGTGGTCGGGCTGGCGCCCGGCCTGCGCGGCGCCAACCGCACCGGGCGGCCGTTCACCGGCGACTACGCCGGCGATCTCCTCTACCGGACGCTGATCGATTTCGGCTTTGCATCAGGCACTTACGCGGCACGGCCAGACGACGGGATGACCCTGTCGGATGCCGCCATCACCAATGCGGTGCGCTGCGTGCCGCCGGCCAACAAGCCGGAGACCGTCGAAATCAAGACCTGCCGGCCGTTCCTGTCGGCAACCATCGCCGCCATGCCGCGGCTTGTCGGCATCCTGGCGCTCGGCCGCATCGCCCATGATAGCCTGGCCACCGCCCTCGGACTGAAGCGCAGTGCCGTTCCCTTCGGCCACGGCGCCATCCACGCGCTGCGGCCGGGCCTCGTGCTTTTCGACAGCTACCACTGCTCGCGCTACAACACGAACACCGGCGTGCTGACCGAAGCCATGTTCCGCGCCGTGTTCGAGCGGGTCCGGGCGCACGTCGATCAGTCCGGCCGGATGCGATAGTGGTAGCCGGCGAGCCTGGCGTAGCCGAGCCCGCCATAGAGCGCGACCGCGCCGGCGTTGTCGTCGACGACCGACAGCAGCAGGCGGCGCGCCCCCGCCCCTGCCGCCCACGCTTCGGCCGCCTGCATCATCGCGCGGGCGACGCCCGAGCGGCGGACCGTGCGCTCCGTCAGCACGCAGTCGATGGCGGCATCCTCCCCCACCCGGCTGACCAGCGCCACGCCGGCCGGCGCGCCGTTCCGCCGACACAGGATGAAGCCGTGCCGCGGCGGCAACTTCGGCAGGATGTGCCGCAACTCCATCGCCTTTTCCGGTGGCTGTTCGGCGCAGTAGAGGTCCAGCCAGTCCCCGGGGGCCTCCGCCGTCACCGACACGTCCGCCGGCATGGCACGGGCGGCGACGGCCTTGGCCATGTCGGAGCAGTCGAGCGCACGTCGGTAGCCCCGCTCTGCGAGGTCCGCGTCGAGGTCGGCCGGCTCGGCGGTGTCCAGCATCTGGAAGCGGGGCGGCAGACCGCGCGACCGGTAGAAGGTCTCGGCCTGGCCGATCGCCGCCGCCGGATCGCCGCTGAAGCGGCCGGTCCACACCGAGTTGACCCGATTGTAGCCGCCGCGTCCCGCCCGCAGCTGCCAGCCGCCGCAGTCTGCGGTCTCCGGCGCCGGCCAGGCATCGCGCAGGCAGATCTGCGCTGCGAACCGGTCGTCCAAGGGCTCAGCCCTTCTCGCGCAACAGCCGGGCCTTCTCGCGTCCCCAATCGCGCTTCTTGGCGGTGTCGCGCTTGTCGTGGAGCTTCTTGCCGCGCGCCACCGCCAGCTCCACCTTCGCGCGGCCGCGATCGTTGAAGTAGATCTTCAGCGGCACCACCGTCATGCCTTCGCGGTCGACCGCCCCGACCAGCCGGCCGATCTCGCGCTGGTGCAAGAGCAGTTTCCGCGGCCGCCGCGTCTCGTGGTTGAAGCGGTTGGCCTGCAGATATTCCGGGATATAGGCGTTGAACAGCCACATCTCGCCGTTCTGCTCGCCGGCATAGGCATCGGCGATGCTGGAGCGGCCCTCGCGCAGCGATTTCACCTCCGTGCCGGCCAGCGCAATGCCGGCCTCGAAGGTCTGGCCGATCTCGTAATTGAAGCGCGCACGCCGATTGACCGCCGCAACCCGGTTCGGCGCCTTGTCCTTCTTGGTCGTCATGCGGTCAGTTTATCAGTCCGGCGTGCACCATGGCCGAGCGAATTTCGGCCCGGGCGTTCTCGGTCACCGTCACCAGCGGCAGGCGCAGTTCCTCGCTCATGCGCCCAAGCAGCGACAAGGCATACTTGGCGCCCGCCGGATTGGGTTCCAGGAACAGCGCCTTGTGGAGCGGCAACATGCGGTCCTGGTGGGTCAGCGCCTTGGCGAAATCGCCGGCCAGGCAGGCGTCCTGGAACTCGGACTGGATCTTGGGCGCCACGTTGGAGGTGACCGAGATGCAGCCGTGGCCGCCATGCGCCATCACCGCCAGCGCGGTGGAATCCTCGCCGGAGAGCTGGTTGAACTCCGGCCCCATGGCCTGGCGTTGCAGGCTGATGCGGTCGATCTTGGCGGTGGCGTCCTTGACGCCGGCGATGTTCTTCAGTTCGAACAGCCGCGCCATCGTTTCCACGCTCATGTCGATCACCGAGCGCGGCGGGATGTTGTAGATGATGATCGGGATGCCGACGGCGTCGTTGATCGCCTTGTAGTGCTGGTAGAGGCCTTCCTGGCTGGGCTTGTTGTAGTAGGGCGTCACCACCAGCAGGCCGTCCGCCCCCGCCTTCTCGGCGAAGCGGGCGAGTTCGATCGCCTCGGTCGTGTTGTTGGAGCCGGCGCCGGCGATCACCGGGACGCGGCCGGCGGTGACCTCGATGCACACCTTGACCACGCGCTTGTGTTCGTCGTGGCTGAGCGTCGGGCTTTCGCCGGTTGTGCCGACCGGCACCAGCCCGTGCGTTCCCTCGCTGATCTGCCAATCGACGAAGGCACGGAAGGCGTCTTCGTCGAAACGCGCGTCGCGCATCGGCGTCACCAGCGCAGTAATCGATCCTCGAAACATGGGAACCCGCTTCCGGCGGCCGAATTGTGAACAAACTCGGCGTGTCAAATCCTGGCGGCGACCATAGTCCCTGCCCGTGGGACGGGCAAGAATGTAACGGTCGTCAAGCAATCGTTCACTATGGCACAATAGCTTCTTCGTACGAGGCGATGGGCCTTTTTCGGTGGTGAAAGCGCGGGCCGCGGCCCGACACCGAGGGTACTACCAGGGACGACCAGACAATGTTGACTGCCGACGCCGGCGCTGCCGGTCACCGGTTGGGTGCCGCCACGGCGTGCTTTTCGGCGCTGGCGTTCCTGCTCGTCGCCGTGGCGCCGGCAGCGCTGGCCGCCAGCAAGAAGGCCCCCGCCGCGGTTCACGTGCCGGTTCCGCGCCCGGCACCGCAGCCGGCCGGCACTGCCATGCCCACGCCGGCCGCGGCTCCCGACCCGACCGCCGCCGCCGATCCGGCCGATGCCGCACCTGACGATGCCATCGGCGCGCTGATCGCCGACGCCCCCAACGAGAACGGCGTCGCCGAGGACAGCGACGGACCGCAGGGGCTCGTCCCGGCCGACACCGCCGACGCGCCGCCGGTTCCCGCCCCCGCTCCCGCCGCCCCGGCCGCGCTGAATTCGGCCGGCCTCAAGCTCGCCCTCAAGTTGCTCGACGACGGCGATCCGCGCGCCGCAATGGTCGCCGCCTATGCCATGCCCGACCGGGTCGACATCAAGATCGTCGACTGGCTGGCCGCCACCAGCGGCAGCGACGCAGTGCCCGCCTCGCGCATCCTGTCGGTGTCGAAGGAGCTTCGCGACTGGCCGGGTCAGGGCCTCCTGCGCTTGCGCTACGAACAGGCAGTCGCCCGGGACAAGCTGTCGCCGGCCGAGGTCATCAAGGCGCTCGGCGGCTCCTCGCCCTCCTCCGACAGCGCCACCATCACGTTGGCCGAAGCCTATGCCGCCACCGGCCGGCAGAAGGACGCCGCCGCGCTGATCCGCACCTTCTGGCGCAACGAGAGCCTGTCGCAGTCGAACGAGAAGACCGTGCTCGCCGAGTTCGGCGACCTGCTGACCGCCGCCGACCACAAGGCGCGCATGGACCGGCTGCTCTACAACGGCGATTCGGCGGAGGCGCTGCGCACCGCCGCCCTGCTCGGCAAGGACCAGGTGGCGCTCGCCAAGGCGGTCGCTTTGACCATCAAGCAGAGCCGCAACGCCTACAAGGCACTGACCGCCCTGCCGGCGGCCGTGCGCAACGACCCGCTGGCGCTCTATTCGCGCGTTCAGGCGCTGCGCCGCAGCGACAAGATCGACCAGGCCGCCGACCTGCTGCTGGCGGCACCGCATGATGCCGGCAAGCTGGTCGACCCGGACGCCTGGTGGATCGAGCGGCGGCTGATCTCGCGCGCCCTCATCGAGGAGGGCAAGGCGAAGCTCGCCTATCGCATCGCCGCGGGCCACTCCGCCGAATCGGCCACCTACCGCGCCGAAGCCGAGTTCCATGCCGGCTGGTATGCGCTCGAATTCCTCCACGATCCGAAGACCGCCGCCCGGCATTTCGCCGAGATCGCGGCGATTTCGACCATGCCGCTCAGCCTGTCGCGAGCCGAATACTGGATGGGGCGCGCCGCCGCCGCGTCCGGCGACAAGGACGGTGCCGCCGCCCACTTCAAGCGCGCCGGCGCCTTCCCGACGACCTTCTACGGCCAGCTCGCCCTGGCGCGGCTGGGCAACACCCGCCTGCCCCTCTCGCAGCCGCCGGCTCCCGACGGCGCGACGCGCGACCGCTTCGCCAACCGCGAACTGGTCAAGGTCATCCAGCACCTCACCGCCGCCGGACGCGACAGCTCGGTCGGGATCTTCTATCGCCACCTCGCCGACACGCTGCAGGACCCGGCAGAGGTCGGCCTGCTCGCCGCCATGGCGGAGAAGAATGGCGACTATCAGATCGCTCTGCAGATCGGCAAGGCGGCGGCCGTCCGCGGCATGCCGGTGCAGACGCTCGCCTACCCGACGGCCGCCATCCCCTCCGGCGCGAAGACCCCGCGGGTCGAGAAGTCGGTGGTCTACGCCGTCGCCCGCCAGGAGAGCGCCTTCAATCCCGGCGCCATCAGCCGCGCCGGCGCCCGCGGCCTGCTGCAGCTGATGCCGACCACCGCGCGCCAGGTCGCCAAGTCGCTCGGGCTTCCCTATTCCAAGGCGCGGCTCACCTCCGACCCGGCCTACAACGCCACCCTCGGCGCCGCCCATCTCGGCGACCTCGTCGACAATTTCGGCGGCTCCTACGTCATGACCTTCGCCGCCTACAATGCCGGCGCCAGTCGCGTCGCCCAATGGGTCAAGCAGCACGGCGACCCGCGCGACCCGAAGATCGATGTGGTCGACTGGATCGAGATGATCCCCTTCACCGAGACGCGCAACTACGTGCAGCGCATCATGGAGAACCTGCAGGTCTACCGGGCCCGCCTCGGCGAACCGGCGCTGGTCATCGAGGCCGATCTCAAGCGGGGCAAATCGGCCGGTTGACGCGCCCCGAGCGGCCGGTTGATATCGCCCCATGGTCCGCAAGCCCCGCCCGAACAACAGCCCCCCCGACGCCGCCGACGACAGCGAAGCGCCGGCCGAACCCATCTTCCGCGAGGCGATCTACCTGAGCGGCGACGGGCTGAAGCTGTCGGCGCGCGACTACGGCAACGCACTCTCGCCGTGGCTGCCGGTCGTCTGCCTGCCCGGCTTCAGCCGCGACAGCCGCGATTTCCACGAACTGGCGGTCCATCTTTCGACGCACCGCCATCGGCCGCGCCGGGTCGTCGCCTTCGACTACCGCGGCCGCGGCCGCTCGCAGTGGGCCAGGAGCGTCGCCGACTACAACCCGTTGACCGAGATGAACGACGTCCTCGACGGCATGGCGGCGCTCGCCATCACCCGCGCCGTGGTCGTCGGCACCTCGCGCGGCGGCATCATCGGCATGCTCATGGGCCTGGCGCGGCCGGCGACCGTCGCCGGCCTGGTGCTCAACGACATCGGTCCGGTCATCGAGGCGCACGGCCTGGCACGCATCAAGACCTATGTCGGCCGCACGCCGCAGCCGAACGACTGGGCCGATGCCGCGCATCTCCTGCGCCGCATCCACGGCGCCACCTTCCCCACCTGGCGCGACGTCGACTGGGACTATTTCGCCCGCCTCACCTTCGGCGACGACGGCACCGGCCCGGTCGGCGCCTACGACCCGAAGCTGGCGCAGACCTTCGACGGGCTCGAGCCGGACGAACCGCTGCCCTCCATGTGGGACGAATTCCGCGCCCTGCGGGATATCCCGATCCTGGTCATTCGTGGCGAGCATTCCGACCTGCTGTCGGCGGAGACCGTGACCCGCATGGCCGAGGAGCACCCCAAGGTCGAAAGCGTCACCGTCGCCGGCGAAGGCCACGCGCCTCTCCTGCGTTACGGACAGCTTCTCGCCCGGGTCTCCGCCTTCGTCACGGCGGTCGAAGGAAACGGCCCGCCGGTCGACGCGATCCTGCCGCGCGAGGAAGCCGGCTACGATCTCGACGCCGTGGCCGAAGCGGAAACGCCGGAAGCGGAGAAAGCCGGCTAAGCAGGTCCGGCGGGCTTGTCGTCCGCCGCGGCGCCCTGCTCTTCCTCGGCGGCTTCCTCGGCCACCACCGCGCCGGCCTCGTGGCCCGCGGCGACCGCCGCCTCGCCTTTGCCGGCCGCCTCGTCGGGCCCGCCGACGGCTGCCGCCCCCGGCATCGTCGCCGGACGGCGCGCCGGTGAGCTCGTTCGCGGTCTCGTTTTCGCCGATCGCCGCCTCCCCGGCTTCCGCGGCACCCTCGTCGGCGGTGGTTTCGTCGGCCAGGAGATCGGCGGCGGTGTACTCCCCTTGCGCCAACGGTTCGTCCCATGCCGGCCCGTCGCCGCTCGGTTCTCCGACCTCGGGTTCGTCAGCCTCGCCGCGGCCTCCGACGAACGCCTCGGCCGCCCGGGCGAGTTCGGCTTCGAGCGACTTCTGCTGGCGGTTGCGCCGCCGGCGCTCGACCGACTTGACGAAGCCGGTATCGCCGCCGGCCGCCAGGACGATTGCCTGGCCGATCCAGTCGTCCCATTCGATGCGCTCGGGGAAGGCGAGCTGCTGCGCCACCCAGCGCATCTCGGCCGGCGTCCAGGCGGCGATCTGGCCGAAATGGAAGATGCCGAACCCGTTCAGCCGCTGCTCGATCCGGCGGCCGATGCCGCGGATGCGCTGCAGGTCGTCGGGCACGCCGTTGCGCGCCGCCGCCAGTCCCACCGGCCGCGCCATCGCCACGTCGTCCGCGTCCCGCTCGTCGGAGACGTCATGGGCCACCAGCGCCGGCAGGCCGGGCGCGTCGTCGTCATCGTCGGCCTCGTCCATGTCCGGCAAGCGGAACGGTCGGCGATCATCAGCACGCGATCGCCGGCAGGCAGCCGCTCCGGCCTGGCGGGCCGCTCGAACCGCGGCTCGCGCGGGTGGTCCGGCTCGTCCTCGCCGGTCATCTGCCGTCCGACGACGTGGCCGTGCTCCGGCCGCCACACCGGACCGATGCCCAGCCGGCTCTTGACGCTGTCGACGATATCGCCGACGACGTCGGCGAAGCTGCCCTGCAGCTCGGCGAACGGGCTCTCCGCGATCAGCCGGTAGGTCATCGCGCCGAGCGGGCAGCCGACGGCGAAGGCCACCAGCATCAGCACCCACACTTCGAAGAAGTGCCAGATCACGGCTCGTCGGGCTCCCGCTCGAGCCACGCCGTGAGGTCGTCCATGGCGCGCGGATCCTGGTACCACCAGCCGACGCCGGCGCCGATCAGCAGCATGAGCAGCAGGAACGGCCAATAGGCCACGATCACGTAGAGCATCGCCTCACCCCGCCGGCTCGGTGAAGGTGAACTCGATGCGCCGGTTGGCGGCCTTGCCCGCCGCCGTCGCATTGTCGGCAATCGGCTTGGTTTCGCCGTAACCAACGGCGGTCAGCCGTTCACGCTTGACGCCGGCGGCGACCAGATATTCGACGATGGTCTCGGCCCTGAGCTGCGTCAGATCGCGGTTGTGCGATGCCGTGCCGTCCGAATCGCTGTGGGCGCCCACCTCGACCCCGGCCGCAGGACAGCGCGCAATGACCGCCGAAGCACGGTCGAGGATGCCTTCGCTGTCCTCGGTCAGGTCCGCCTTGCCGCCATCGAAGCCGATGCCGCCCACCTTGAGCACCGACTGCATCAGGTCGCGGCACTGGTCGGCGGTCACCGTCTGGTCGCCCTGGCGCGCGTCGATGGTGTCGGCGGCAAGCTTGAAGCCGTCCGGCAACCCGGATTTGATCTCCTCGGCAATCCTGTCCATGGCCGCAGGATAATAGGTGAAGCCGGAGACCGTCACTGCATTGTCGACGATGTCCGCCCGCCCGCCCGACAGGCGGCTCAGCGCCTGGATCGTCGCCTCGGCGGCAGCGCTGAAGCCCTCCGGCGCACCGCTGGCGTAGATCAGGCGGTCGTCGACGGCGGCCGCTCCGAACTTGCGATGGACGGCGTCGACGATCTGCTGGTGTTCGACGGCGCTGGCGACGTCGCCGGCAATGACGATGCCGGCGCCCTGCCGCTCGGCGGTGAAGCGATAGGGCGAGACGCGTGGCGGCGCGATCTCGGCCCGCTTCAGGGCAAGGCTGGCCGGCAGGGTTCGCCCATTGACGTCGGCGAGCGCCACGAAATCGTCGGAACTCGCCGCCTCGCCGGCAATCGCATAGGTCTTGTCGGCCAGTTCGACCGAGCCGTGACTGAGCTTGGCGAGCTGATCGAGCGCGAACTTGATGCCGCCCAGCCAGTCCATGCGCGGCTCGCCGGCCGCCACGCGGACCCGTTGATCGATGGTGTCGCCGGCAAACAGCGACTGCGCCAGCGCCGCGACGTCGGCACGGTTCTGCGGGGTGGGCACGTAGCCGGAGAGCACCACCCGGCCCTCGGTCCGCTCGGCCCGCCAGAAATAGGGCGACACCGCCGCCGGGTTGACCTCGACATCGACGACCTGCATGCGCTCCGGCAGCGGACCGCCGAGGCTGGCCAGGACGGCCTCGTAGTCGTCGACCGACTTGGCGTCGCCGGCGACATCGAGCTTGAGCCCGTCGAGCGTCACGCCGCCACGACGCAGCCGGTCGAGGGTGGTAATGGCAAACGCCGCGGCCTCGGCGAATCCCGGCGGATCGCCGGAGGCGATCGCCACGCGATCTTCGACCGATACGCCGGGAAGAGTCGCCTTCAGCGTGGCGATCAGCGACTCGCGAACGATGTCGTTGGGCACGAAACCGGTCATGGTCACCGACGACCCGTCGTAATTCGCCGACCAGACGAACGGATCGGCGCGCGCCGGCTGGATATCGACCGGCCCCAGGGCAATCGCCGCCGGCACATCGTCGTGCAGCGCCTGCAGCGCCGCCGCATACGATTTGGCATCGCGCGCCACGCCCTGAACCGTCAGGGTCGAATCGGTGAGCGTGATGTTGCCCTCGCTGAGATTCGCCAGGCGCAGCAGTGCGAAGGCGACGGCGGCGTTGAAGGACTCCGGGGCGCCGCGCGCCGGCACCATCTGGTCGACGATTTCAGCCTGCGGCAGGGCCCGCCGGGTGGCGGCCAACAGCGCCGCGCGGCCGCCTTCCGACGGCACCGAACCGGACAGGGTCACCTTGCGGCCGGAGCGGCGGCCGGTCCAGGCGTAGGGCGAAGCGATCGGCAGAAGGTCGGTGCGATCGGTGACCGAGTGCACGCCGGCAACGGCCGCCGCCAGCCGGACCGCGGTCTGCTGCGATTCCGGCGTCGGCGCCGTGCCCCGGATGGTGATGTCGCGGGCAGAGCCAACGGCGGTCGCCCACGCCTGCCCCTTGGCCGCAAGGTTGGCATTGACCGCCTCGGCCAGGTTGTGGCCGATCGACCCGCTTCTGATGATGACGGCAATCAGGGCCACCAGGATCGTCGTCACCAGCCCGGGGCGAACCCACCGTTGCCAGTTCATGCCGCACGTTTCCTGCGTTCAGCATCTGGCGGCAGACCCGCCGCAAACCCGCCCCTGGTTCCACGCATGGCCGGCCGCACATCCGTTCTCCCGGATGCCATCATCGCCCCATGCCGTCAAGCGATCACAAGCACCCGAAAATGGCCTTTTCTGGCCCTGTCACCCCCGGTCCGGATCGCGGTGGCCGAGCCCGCCGGCAGACGATTCCCGACCATCGCTGCGACACCGGCGAGCACGGGTCCGAATCCGGGGCCGAGCGCCAGCCGACAATTCCGCACCCCTCTCGCCAAAAAAGCAAGGACCCGGCGGATTTCTCCGCCGGGTCCCATGTTCTGAGGATCGACTGAGCGTCAAGCTCGGGCGATTACCAGTCGCGCTCCAAACGCAGCTTGACGTTCCAGGTGCCGCTGCCGGTGTTCGCCTTGGTGTACTTGCCTTCGAGGCCAGCCATGAAGTTGGTGACCGGCGACCACACCAAATTGCCGATGACCTGGTTGCCGCTCGACACGCCGGACTCGTTGTAATAGCCGTACGTGATCGCCGACGACAGGTTCGGGGCCCAGAAGTGCTGGAACGACGCTGCGGCGCTCCACACGCTGCCCGTCGAGGCGCCCGAGGCACCACCGGCGAACTTCCACACCGAGTTCTGAGCCCAGGCGGCCTTCAGCATCAACTGATCGCCAGGTGCGATCTGGTCGAGCTTGATGGTCGTGGCCAGCTGGACGCCGCCGCCGCTGCCGAACGAAGTCTCGGCATAGCCGCCGGACAGCTTGGCTGACCAGACGCCCTGCGCCATCGAGATATCGCCGACGATGTCCGGCATGCTGTAGCTCGACGCCAGGTCGGTGCCCCAACGATCGCGCGGATCTTCAATGGCCAACTGCAGGCCAAAGCCGCTCATCGCCCAGGTCAGACGAACCTGATCGGTGCCCTGATCAGAGTCGTAGTCCGTGCCGTCAATCGTGAAGCCGCCGGAATAGTCGTAGATCGATCCGGTGCGGCCGACCAAGAGCATGCCGAGCTCGAGGTAGGCGGTGTCGAGGTAGGCATTGTAGTCGCCGGTCTGCGTCAAGCCGGTCGACGCATAGTAGGCGTGGTTGTTGCTGTCGTCAGAGTTGTTCGACTGAGCGCGCAGCTCCAAGTAGCCGGTCAGCGGGCCGTACTCGGTCATCGACTTCGCGGTGAAGTTGATGTGAGTTTCGGTGTGGAAATCCCACGAGGCCGAATGACCAGCCGAGGTGTTCCACGCGGTGGCCGCGGTGTTGTGGAAGTCCACGTCCATACGGACCAAGCCGCCGATCTTCAGGCAGGTATCGGTGCCCGGGATGTACCAGTAGCCAGCGCCGAAGGCGTCGCACACCTTGACGTAGTCGACCGGCTCGGCAACCGACAGATCGGCCGCCTGAGCGCCGCCAACGACCGCAAAAGCGGCGGCGGAGCTGAGAAGTAAGGTCTTAAGTTTCATATCCTGACCTCCAAACCAATGTTTCTAGGGGCAGGTTCGTTCTCGCCGATGCTCCCGGATCTCTTTCGATTTCCGGTATTCTTGAGCGCCCGCTCGTCTGTCCCGTTCCCCGCGAGTTGGTCCGGATTTTCCACCACCCCAGGGTGATCCGACTAACCAACACGTCACGCGGGGTGCCCGCGTTTCGCGAGTTGCACCTTATCGAAACGGCACACCGTAGCAACGCGAAAACACCGGAAAACGGGGCATCCGTGTCCATTTTGTCGGCGCCGTGGCAAAATGATCACGCCGCTTGTTGTGCAACGGACGACGGCAACGTCGCCACCGGAAATCGGCGGAATTCGGCCCTATTGGCCTCTGTGCGGGCGCTTGCGATCCGGTTGCGTCCGACAAAATCACGTCGCAGCAATTGTAACAATACGGGCTGCCGCGTTTCAGTCGCAAAACGCCGTTGCTTATCGGAAGGGGCTTGTCGCACGCCGACTTCGGCCCGCAGCGGGCATCGGCGCGGGTCCGGCGAATTGCCGAACCGGGTCTCATTGCCGCCGGAAGCGCATATTTCCTTGCCCGCACCGCGCGGCCTCGGCTATTGCGAAGGCTACGGAGAGGTGGCCGAGTGGTCGAAGGCGCCCGCCTGCTAAGCGGGTATACGGTCAAAAGTCGTATCGTGGGTTCGAATCCCTCCTCTCCGCCACTTCTTCGATGTCCGACCCGGAGACATGGGTGACAGATTGTTCCTAAGACATGGGTGACAACCTCGTGCCGAACGGGTTGTCGATGGTCTGCAGGGTCCTCTGCTCCAGGTCGATATATCCCAGATCGTAGTGCATGAAGCTGACGAGCCAAATGCCGTCGTCGACTTCCTTGATTCCGAGTCTCTGACCGGCGAGGACGGTCGAGATGTTGATCTTCTTGCGGTGCATGCAGATGCGGCCGCAGGCGGTGACGAGGATGTCGCGATCGTGGAAGGGATAGGCGAGTTCCGGCAGGCCGCGTAGGGCCGTGGAGAGGGCAGGTAGAGGTCGGCCGGGGTCTTCATGGCGAGCGCCTCGTGCGGCCGCTCGGTGTTGAACTCGCTGACGAAGTCGTCGAAGCGGGCCTGCTGCTGGAGGCTGTTCATGCCCGGCCGGCCGGGTGGTCTCCTTCTTCAGCGTCAGGTGCATGCGCTCGTGGCGGCCGTTCTGCTGCGGATGGCCGGGCTTGATGCGCTCGATCGCGATGCCGAGCCTGAGCCACCAGACCGAGAGCTTCGACAGATTGTAGAGGCCGTTGGGGCTGGCGAAGGGCACGCCCGTTGTCGCTGCGGATGGCGCGCGGGCAGGCCGCGCTCCCTGAACAGGCGTTCGAAGGCCTCGATGACCGGGGCTTCCCGCGTCGATTCGAGGGCTTCGCACGAGCAGCAGGTAGCGCGAGGCCTGGTCGGTCACCGTCAGGGGGTAACAGTAGCGGCCATTGCCGAGCCTGAACTCGCCCTTGAAATCGGCGCACCACAGATCGTTGGGCGTCGTCCGCCTGGGACAGCGGCGTGCCCGCGGCCTTGTTCGCGCCGGTTCCTCTTGCGCGCCCGGCTCACAAGGCCGTGGCGATCGAGCACGGCATGGACCGTGCTGTTGGCGGGGATGCGCACGTCGCCGGCGAGCCGGCGGACCAGCAGTTCCCGGATCTTGCGGGCGCCCCAGTGCGGCTTCTCCCGCTTGAGTTCCGACGATCAGCCGCTCGATCTGGCGCCGGCAGCTGGTTGGCGTAGCGCACCGGCCGGCGCGAGCGGTCGCTCAGCGCCTCCAGCCCTCCTCCTTGTAGCGGTTGAAGATCTTGTAGCCGGTCTTGCGGGAAATCCCGAACTCCCGGCACACATCGCTCATCGCCTCCCCCTCGAGAAGCCGGGCAACAAAACGCAGACGTTCCTCCATCACCGAACACTCTCTCCACGGCATCAACACCTCCCGCCAAAGGCGAAAAGTGTTACCCATGTGTCCGGAACGAACTGTCACCTATGTCTCAGGTCGGTCAGATCTCGCGCCCGTTCGCTTCGCTCACGGCTCCGATGGGGCGCGCTGACCGCGCGGCGGGCAGTCGCCCGCTGGGCGGAGGGCTTGAACCTAGACACGCGGCGTGCGGCCGCCAAGGGCTGCCGCCAGCGCCCGCTGAAACGGCCGCTTATGCGCCGCGCGGCCGCAAACCGCTGGCGGACGAAGTCGCGCTGGAGACGCAGCGCCGCCCACTCGTCGTCGTCCGGGCTGGCATAGATCAGCGTGTGCGGCCCCATCAGCCCGGCCGCGATCGCCAGGTCGAGGCAGCGGCCGTAGTCCTCGGCGTCGATGACGCCTTTTTCCGGGAACCAGGCCGTGGCGTGGGTGCAGGTTGCCCGCGGCATGATCGACGCCAGCTCGTCGTATTTCCGCGGGCCCTTCCAGTTGGCGAAATCGGCGATCAGGCCGATGTCGTCACCGACGCCGTCGAGCAGATAGTGGATGGCGTCCGGCCCGGCGGTCAGCTCCTGCCAGTTCTCGGTGATCACCTGCACGCCCTGCTCGCGCCCGAGCCGGGTCAGCCGCTTGAGCCCGTCGACCGCCAGATCGAGCGCGGCGCGGGTCGGCTGCTGGCGGCCGCCGCTGACCCGCGCCTGATCGGCGCCAAGCGCCGCCGCCGCATCGATCCATCGGGCGATCCAGGCGATGTCGCGCTCGCGATTGACCGGATCGGCGATGTCGCCGGCATCGATCAGCAGGGTCTGCAGGCGCACGCCGGCTTCGGCCAGCGACGCCTTCAACTCGCCGAGATAGGCCGGATCGCGCGACCGCATGTGGAAATGCACGATTTCCATGCGGTCGACGGCGTTCTTGCGGAAGGCGGCCGGCAGGTCGAGCAGGTCGACCCGGGCGGGGCCATAGGTCTCGCGGTATTCGTCGGCCACGTCGCTGGCCGGGCTGTTGACGTAGGCGATGCCGAGCGCGCGGTGCAGGCTCCACGTCGAGATGGCGATCAGCGGTTCGGAGACAGGTGGCACGGTCGCCTCGCCTACAGCCGGTAATGCGCGATGGCGGTGTCGCGATAGAGCTTGCGCAGGTCCGCCTCGGCGACGCCGGCCGTCACCCGGTCGACGATCGCCACCCAGTCCGCATAGCGGGTCGCCAGTTCCATCACCGGCCAGTCGCCGCCGAAAGCCACCCGGTCGAAGCCGAAACAGTCGATGGCGTGCGCCACGTAGGGCGCCACCTGATCGTAGGTCCAGCGTTCGTGGTCGGCCTCGGTGACGACGCCGGAGACCTTGCAGATCACGTTCGGCAGGCGCGCCAGGTCGCGCATGCGGCTCCACCACGGTTCGCGGGCGCCGTCCCGGATTCCCGGCTTGCCGATGTGATCGAGAATGAAGCGCACCTCCGGGCAGCGGCGGACCAGCTCGATCGCGTCCGCCATCTGCGGGTGATAGATGCAGATCTCGAAGCCCAGCTCGTACCGGGCAAGCAGTTGCACCCCTTCGACGAAGTCCGCCCTCAGGCACCAGCCGGGCTCGCCGCCATGGCCCTGGATCAGACGGCGCACGCCGCGGGCGAGCGGCATGCGGGCAAACGCGGCAATGTCCGGCTCGACCGCCCTGCCCCGTTCCAGCGGCATGGAGGCGACGATCGCCTGTAGCCGGGCGTCGTCGCGGGCGGCCGATTCGACCCAGACCGCCTCGTCGAGATGCCGGCCGTTCGCCACATCGACTTCGACGAAGACGAACTTGTCCACCGCCACGCCGCCGAGCGCCGCGGTGTATTCGTCCGAACCATGCACCGTGTTGAGCATCGGCTCGCCCTGCATCCAGGGGTAGTCGAGCGCATCGGGATCGTAAAGATGGACGTGGGCGTCCACCAACGGAAAGTCAGGCACCGGCCCCTCCCCCGGCGCCGTTTGCCGGCGCCTCTTGCTCTGCCGAGCGTCATCGCCGAAAACCGTTCGCCGGGCAATCGGCATTTGCCCATTTCCCGCCATCGCGCGACCGTCATCTCACCAAAGATCGGCGGGACACTTGCCGGACGGGGCACGGGGCGCGCGGAATTTCGCCACGATCTTGGACTTCAGCCGTTGCCCCGAGACCAAGGCGAAGGAATACGCGACCGGGAGGGAGCCGGAAGCCGATGAAATCGTTGATTGTGCCGCTCGCCGGACTGGCGGTTCTGGCAGCGGCGGGGACCGCGACGGCGGCCGCCCCCGAATATTGCGCGCTCTACGCGCGCGAGTACGCCAACCAGTTCAGCGCGGCCGCCGGCGAGAAGCCCGGCTCCGAGCAGAAGATTCAGGACGAGGCCTACTACCGCTGCCTGAACATGGACGAGGAGCCGGAAATGCCGGCGGCCTCCGCCTATGCCGGAACGTCGGTCGACAACGGCGGACAGGGCGGGCCTCTGGAACCGGTTCCCGGCCCCCCGGCATCGGCGCCCGCCGACGCGACCGCCGCCGCGCCGGTCGACAATGGGCCCGCCGCTGCGCCGGTCGACAACGCGCCCGCCGCCCCCGCCAGGAAGACGGCGGCCAATGGGCCGGTCAAGCATTCCTATACCAGCGGCGAAAAGCCGTGGACGCCGGCCTGGAAGAAATGGTGCGCCGACCATTTTCCCCATTCCTTCAATGAGAAGGACGGCACCATCCTGCCCTTCGGGTCGACCAGGCGGCAACTGTGCAAGTAGGCCCCGGGTCGCCGGATGAAGCGGAGCGCACGGCCGGGACCCGGCGCCCCTGACCGCCATTCCGCCGCGCTCCCCGTCGGTTCCGTCGTGGCGCTTGCAGCGCCGCCTCAGGGCTGCATGTAGGCGGTCTTGACCGTCGTGAAGAATTCCGCCGCGTAGCGCCCCTGCTCGCGCGGGCCGTAGCTCGAGGCCTTCCGGCCGCCGAAGGGCACGTGATAGTCGACGCCCGCCGTCGGCAGGTTGATCATCACCATGCCGGCCTCCGAATTGCGCTTGAAGTGGGTGGCATGTTTCAGGCTGGTCGTGCAGATCCCCGACGTCAGCCCGAACGGCGTGTCGTTGGCCACCGCCAGCGCCTCTTCGTAGTCCTTCACTCTGATGACGCTCGCCACCGGCCCGAAGATCTCCTCGCGATTGATCGTCATCTTGGGATCGGTGTCGACGAACAGCGCCGGCTGCAGGTAGTAGCCGGGCGTCTCGCGGTTCAGCCGTTCGCCGCCCCAGGCGAGCGTGCCGCCTTCCTCGCGGCCGATCTTGATGTAGTCCTCGTCCTGCTTGAGCTGGCTCGGATCGACCACCGGGCCGATGTGCGTCCCGGCCTTGCAGGCGTTGTCGACCTTGAGGCCCTTGAGCCGTTCGGTCAGCGCGGCGACGAACGCGTCGTAGATGCCCTCGGTGACCACCAGCCGCGACGAGGCCGTGCAGCGCTGCCCGGTCGAGAAGTAGGAGCCGTTGGTCGCCGCCTCCACGGCAACCGCGAGATCGGCGTCGTCAAGCACGACCAGCGGGTTCTTGCCGCCCATCTCGAGCTGGAACTTGCGCATCAGCTTGACCGAGGCGTCGGCGACCTTGCGGCCGGTATTGACCGAACCGGTGAAGGTCATGGCGTTGATCTCGGGCGCGTTGATGATGGCGTCGCCGACCACGGAGCCCTTGCCCATCACCAGATTGAGCACGCCCTTGGGCAGGCCGGCGCGCGCCAGGATGTCGACGATCGCCCAGGCTGAGCCGGGCACCAGATCGGCCGGCTTGAACACCACCGTGTTGCCGTAGCAGAGCGCCGGCGCGATCTTCCACGCGGGAATCGCGATTGGGAAGTTCCACGGCGTGATGATGCCGACCACGCCGACCGGCTCGCGCGTCATGGTCACTTCCAGGCCGGGGCGCACGCTCGGCACCACCTCGCCGGTCAGGCGCAACGCTTCGCCGGCAAAGAAATCGAAGATCTGCGCCGCCCGCACCGTCTCGCCGATGCCCTCGCCCAGCGTCTTGCCCTCCTCGCGGGCAAGCAGGCCGCCCAGCTCCTCGCGCCGCTTGAGGATCTCGTCGCCGGCCGCCTTGAGAACGTCGTGGCGCTGCTGGATGCCGGAGCGCGACCACGCCGGGAACGCTTGCCTGGCGGCGGCGATGGCGCGCTTGGCGTCGTCGGCGCTGCCGCGGGCGTAGTGGCCGACGACTTCGTCGGTATTGGATGGGTTGATGTCGGGGATGGCCTCGCCGTCCACCCAGTCTCCATCGATGTAGTTGCGGTGCAGTTCGTCCATGACGGCGGCTATCCTCGATTGTTCCAGGCGGGGCAGCGGCCCCCTTGTGCGGCGGTTGCCCTACAGCCGGCGGATCCTGACGCGTTCCTCTTTGCCGATGGCCAGCGGATTGGCAAGCGGCAGCCCGAATTCGGGCGCCGATATCTCGAACACGTCCCCCGCCTCGGCGCGAACCCCCGCCGCGAAGGACAGCGTCGCCGTCCCGAAGCAGTGAACATGGACGTCGCCGGGCCGCCGGAAATACGGGTATTTGAAGTGGTGGGCCTCGAGATTGGCGATGGCATGCGACATGTTGGCTTCGCCGGTCAGGAACGGCTGCTCGAAGATCACCGTCTCGCCGCGGTAGATGCGCGAAATCCCCTCGATGTCGTCGGGCAAATCGCCGAGCAGGAGCTCGGGTCCGAAGGAACACGGCCGCAACTTGGAATGCGCCAGGAACAGGTAGTTCTGCCGCTCCATGACGTGATCGGAGAACTCGTTGATGAGGGCGAAGCCGACCCGCCAGGGCCGGCCGTCCGCGTCGACCAGATAGATGCCGGCAACCTCCGGCTCCTCGCCGCCGTCTTCGGCGAAGGACGGCGACACGAGCGCCTCGCCGGGCGCGGCGACGAAGCTGCCGTCGCCCTTGAAGAACCACTCCGGCTGGACGCCGGCCTCCCCCTTGGCCGGCTTGCCGCCGGCGAGCCCCATGCGGAACATCTTCATGGAATCGGTGAGCGCCGGCTCATCGTCGCCGGTCGCGTGCGCATGCATCGAATCGCGGGTCGCCGCAGAGCCGAGATGGGTCAGCCCGGTGCCGGTGACCAGCAGATGCGCCGGATCGGGATGGTCGATCGGCGGCAGCACGCGCCCCTTCTCCATGAGCGCCGCCGGATCGGCGTCGCCGCGGCCGGGTTGCGCCCGCACCAGTTTGGCGATGGTGGTCTTGCCGGCAATCGCCGCGCTGGCCAGATCGCGGACGGTGCGGAAGCCGCCCCCGACGAACCACGACTTGCCGCGATCGCTCGCGACCACACGACGGCCCCTGCCGTCGCGCACCTGCATCAAGCGCATGGGCTAACCTCTCGTCTGACCTGTCCATCACCAGCGGCGGTCATCCGGCCGGCTCCTGGCGCCCGCGCGAAGCGCGCAACGCGTCCATCACGTTGCCCTTGGAATTGCGCAGAAGCCTGCGCATTCCGTAGAAAGCGCCTTCCGCATCCCGCGCCGCGATCATTTCGTAGACGGCCCGGTGCTGCAACACCGAATCGGCGGCCATCACCGTGCGCCAGCCGATGGTGAAGCTGAGTTCCAGCGCCGAATTGATCATCGCGCCGACCGAAATCAGGATCGGGTTGCGCGAGGCGCTCAGGATCGACATGTGGAAATCGATGTCGGCCGCGATCTGATCGTGGCCGCCGCGCGGATGGTTCTGGATGCCGTCCATCGCCACGCCGAGCGCGGCGATGTCCTCGGCTGTCGCCCGCTCCGCCGCCAGCGACGCCGCCGAGGGCTCGATGATCTCGCGCATCTCGAAGAGCGCATTGACGAACTCGTCGGTCGGGCCGTGCTCGACCTGCCAGCGCAGCACGTCGGCGTCGAACATGTTCCAGTCGCCCGTCGGTCGCACCCGCGTGCCGATCTTGGGGCGCGAGGCCGTCAGCCCCTTGGCCGAGAGCAGGCGGATTGCCTCGCGCACGGCGGTGCGCGAGACGCCGAACTCGGCCTGCACCGCCGGCTCGGTTGGCAACGTGTCACCAGGTTTGTATTGACCTGTGACGATTCGCTGACCGATGGTTCCGGCGACCATTTCGGAAAGTCGTTGCTGGCGCTGGACCGTCGGCCGTTTGGGATGTGGGTTACGCATGGCGAGCCATCATGCACACGCCGTTCCCTTGGACATGAAAGCGTGTATCATAGTATCTATCCTGCGTTAATCGGGAACGATGCAGGCGCCCGCCCGGCGCTGACCTTTGGCGTTTCCGGTGCCGCGCCGGAGGTTTTCATCATATTATATCACCGCGCCGGAACGCGCTTGTTGGCGCGGGCGAACCGAGCACGGAAGCGCTTATCGCCCGCGCCGAGTACCGCGATCGGAGGGGCCAGTCGACCCTAGCCTGATGCGCACAGCCCTATGACGGAAGAAGAACATGGTCAAAATAGACAAGGCGCAATTGCGCTCCAAAGCCTGGTTCGACAACCCTGACAATCCCGGCATGACCGCCCTCTACCTGGAGCGGTACCTCAATTTCGGCCTCACCCGGGAGGAGTTGCAGTCCGGCAAGCCGATCATCGGCATCGCCCAGACCGGCTCGGACCTGTCGCCCTGCAATCGGCACCATCTCGACCTCGCCAAGCGCGTGCGCGACGGCATCCACGCCGCCGGCGGCCTCGCCCTGGAATTCCCGGTCCACCCGATCCAGGAGACCGGCAAGCGGCCGACCGCCGCGCTCGACCGCAACCTCGCCTATCTCGGCCTGGTCGAGCTGCTCTACGGCTACCCGCTCGACGGCGTCGTGCTGACCACCGGCTGCGACAAGACCACGCCGGCCTGCATCATGGCCGCCGCCACCGTCGACATTCCGGCCATCGTGCTGTCCGGCGGCCCGATGCTCAACGGCTGGTGGAAGGGCGAACGCTCGGGCTCCGGCACGACCGTCTGGGATTCCCGCCAGGACCTCGCCGCCGGCAAGATCGACTACAAGGAATTCATCGAGATCGTGGCGTCGTCGGCGCCCTCGATCGGCCACTGCAACACCATGGGCACCGCCTCGACCATGAATGCGCTGGCCGAAGCGCTGGGCATGAGCCTGCCGGGCTGCGCCGCCATCCCCGCGCCCTACCGCGAACGCGGACAGATCGCCTACGAAACCGGCCTGCGCATCGTCGACATGGTGTGGGAGGACCTGAAGCCGTCCGACATCCTCACCCGCGAGGCCTTCGAGAACACCATCATGGTCAACTCGGCCATCGGCGGCTCGACCAACGCGCCCATCCACATCAACGCCATCGCCCGTCACATCGGCGTCAAGCTCGACGTCGACGACTGGCAGGCGGTCGGCCACAAGATCCCGCTGCTGGTCAACATGCAGCCGGCCGGCAAGTATCTCGGCGAGGAGTTTCACCGCGCCGGCGGCGTTCCCGCCGTCGTCAACGAACTCATCAAGCAGGGCCTCATCCACGAGAACGCGATCACCGCCAACGGCAAGACCATGGGCGAGAACTGCCGCGGGCGCGAGAGCGGCGACCACGACGTCATCCGCCCGTTCGACGAGCCGCTGGTCAAGGATGCCGGCTTCCTCGTGCTCAAGGGCAACCTGTTCGATTCGGCGGTCATGAAGACCAGCGTGGTCTCCAAGGAGTTCCGCGACCGCTACCTCTCCGATCCGAAGAACCCCAACGCCTTCGAGGGCCGCGCCGTCGTCTTCGAGGGACCGGAGGACTATCACCACCGCATCGACGAGCCGGAACTGCAGATCGACGAGAACTGCATGCTCTTCATCCGCGGCACCGGGCCGATCGGCTATCCCGGCGGTGCCGAGGTGGTGAACATGCAGCCGCCGGCCGAGCTCATCAAACGCGGCATCCACTCGCTGCCGTGCATCGGCGACGGCCGCCAGTCGGGCACCTCCGGCTCGCCGTCCATCCTCAATGCCTCGCCCGAGGCGGCGGCGGGTGGCGGGCTGGCGCTCGTCCAGACCGGCGACCGGGTGCGCATCGATCTCAACACCGGCGATGCCAACATCCTGATTTCCGACGAGGAACTGGCGCGGCGCAAGGCCGAGCTGGAAGCCCACGGCGGCTTCCCCTTCCCGGCCAGCCAGACCCCCTGGCAGGAAATCCAGCGCGGCATGGTCGACCAGTTCGCGCAGGGCATGGTGCTGAAGCCGGCGATCAAGTACCAGCGCGTCGCCAAGACCATGGGCATCCCGCGCGACAACCACTGAGCGTCCGACGCCGGTCGTTGACGCAACGCAAGGCGGACGGGCGACCGTCCGCCTTTGCTTTTTGCCCGGCCTGGCGGATGGAGGCCGCGCCATGGGCAAGATCAACGCCGAATGGCATCGGGCGAACCCGATGCCGAAGAAGCCGACGCTCGATCAGCGCATCGCCTGGCATGTGGACCATGCCAGGCACTGCGGCTGCCGCGCGATCACCGGCAAGCTGAAGGAAGAGTTCGAGCGGCGCGGGATCGCGATTCCGCTGCCGCCTGAGCCGTATCGCTGAAGCCGGCAAAGCCCGCGCCCGCCGGGAGACGGCCGCCGCCCCCGGGCGGCCGCCGCCGGTTCAGTGCGCCCGCATCCACTCCCGCGCCGCGCGCTGCGCCTCGGCGATCGCCGCCTCGGTCATCTCGCGGGCGACCTCCTGGCGATAGTGCGCCGCCTCAGGAATGCCCCGCGCCGCCGCCAGGTTGAACCATTTGTGCGCCGCCACCAGATCCGGCTCGGCGTCGCTGCCGCTCGAATAGAGCATGCCGAGATCGAAAAAGTTCTGGGCGTTCGGCTTGGCTTCCGCCATCGAGGCGAGTTCCGCGCCACCCATGTCCCAACGTGCCATGACACTTCCCCTTTGTCCCTGTCGCCGGCGGTCATGTCCCCACCGCTCGGCCGATGGCGGCAAGTGTCGCGGGCGGCGATCAAAAGCCGGTTAAGGAGCGCGCTTAACGAATTTTCACTGGCCGATTGACGCTTCGCTAACGATGATGATCCGCGGCCTTTGAATTGCTTGTCTTTCCGGCATCGCAGCGGGCACCGATTTACCCCGTGTTCACGGACCGGCAACCGACGGTTCACCACACGCGCAATCGTACCGGCGGCCGAGCCGGCCGCCGCTTGCGCCGTGACCAGCATGCGCGCGCGGCCGCGGCGCTGTATGATCGTCCCGAATTTCTCTGACGCGGAGCGACGACCGTGAAAACCCGAGTCCTGTTCATCCTGCTGGCTGCCATCGGGCTCGCCGGCTGCTTTACCAGCGACAAGCCGCTATTCAGCGACGACCAGGCGGTGGCGCCCTATGCCAAGATCACCTTCGCCGAGCAGGGATCGCCCGACGACAAGACCACGGTGATCCGCGAGGGCAAGAGCTACGTCGCCAAGCTCGACGACGGCGACATGACGATGCGCTTCATGCCCCTCGGCGACGACCTCTACCTCGCCGAATCGAGCGGCGAGCAGGACGGCCAGCTCCTCCGCCTCTACGCCGTGGTCAGGCTGGACACGGCACAGAACCTCGCCATGGCCTACAAGGTGATGGCCACAGACGGCGACGCCGGACAGGGCCTGTCGACCTGCCAGCGCCAGGACATGGACATCATCTGCATCGAGGATGTCGACGCCTACGTGGCGCTGGCCAAAGCGGCGATTGCGGCGGGCGCCGATCCCGACACGACCTACAGCGTCAGCTTCGAGTAGCGGCCGCGCGGACCGGGGCCTTCCCCGCCCCTGGCGGGAAAGGTCCTAGAGCCCGAGCTTCTGCTTCAAGAGCGCGTTGACGGCCTGCGGGTTGGCCTTGCCGCCGCTCGCCTTCATCACCTGGCCGACGAACCAGCCGATCGCCTGCGGCCTGGCCTTGGCGTCGGCGACCTTGTCCGGATGGGCGGCGACGATCTCGTCGACGATCTTCTCGATCGCGCCGGTATCGGTGACCTGCTTCAGCCCGCGCGCCTCGACGATTTCGGCCGGGTCGCCACCTTCCGCCCAGACGATCTCGAACAGCTCCTTGGCGATCTTGCCGGAGATGGTGCCCGCGCCGATGAGCCCGACGATCCCACCGAGCTGATCCGCCGACACCGGGCTGTCGGAAATCGACAGTCCTTGCCGGTTGAGCCGCCCGGTCAGCTCGTTGATCACCCAGTTGGCCGCCGCCTTGGCGTCGCGCCCTCGGGCCACGGCCTCGAAATAATCGGCAACCTCGCGCTCGGCGGTGAGCACGCCGGCGTCGTAGGGGCTGAGGCCGAGGTCGGAGACCAGGCGCGCCTTGCGCGCGTCCGGCAGCTCCGGCAGGCCGGCGGCGAGCTCGTCCACCCACGCCTGCTCGAACTCCAGCGGCAACAGGTCCGGGTCGGGGAAATAGCGGTAGTCGTGCGCCTCCTCCTTGGAGCGCATGAGCGCGTCTCGCCGCGGTCGGGATCGAAGCGGCGGGTCTCCTGGTCGATCGTGCCGCCGTCCTCGAGGATCGCGATCTGGCGGCGCGCCTCGTGGTCGATCGCCTCGCCGATGAAGCGGATCGAGTTCATGTTCTTGATCTCGCAGCGCGTGCCATAGGGCGCGCCGGGCTTGCGCACCGAGACGTTGACGTCGGCCTTGAGCGAGCCCTCGTCCATGTTGCCGTCGCAGGTGCCGAGATAGCGCAGGATCGAGCGCAGCTTGGCGAGGTAGGCCTTGGCCTCGTCGGCCGAGCGGATGTCGGGCTTCGACACGATCTCCATCAGCGCCACGCCCGAGCGGTTGAGATCGACGAAGCTCGCCGTCGCCGATTGGTCGTGGATCGACTTGCCGGCATCCTGCTCCAGATGCAGCCGCTCGATGCCGACGGTGAAGCTGTCGCCGCCCTCGACGTCGACGGTAACGACGCCCTCGCCGACCACCGGCTGCTGGTACTGCGAGATCTGATAGCCCTGCGGCAGGTCCGGGTAGAAATAGTTCTTGCGCTCGAAGCGGCTCTTCAGGTTGATCTGCGCCTTGAGGCCGAGGCCGGTACGCACCGCCTGCGCCACGCATTCCTGGTTGAGCACCGGCAGCATGCCGGGCATGGCCGCGTCGACCAGGCTGACATGCGAATTGGGCGCGCCGCCGAAGGCGGTCGAGGCGCCGGAAAACAGCTTCGATTGGGAGATGACCTGGGCATGGACCTCCATGCCGACGACCACCTCCCAGTCGCCGGTGGCCCCCTTGATCAGCTTGCCGGACCCCGGCGCGCGCTCGGGCGTGGTCATCTCTCGTCTCCGTCAGCAGTGCGTTGTCGGCCCACGGGCTCAGAGCAGACCGTGACCGGCGAGGAGGACGCCCGCGATCTCGTCCCATTCCACGTCGAGGGGATTGTCGGCGCGCGGCCTGCCGGCGCGGTTGTACCAGTAGCCGGCGTTGCTGGCGTCCCCTTCCACCCGGTGAAGATGGGCATGCACCCAGTTCGCCTCCGGGCTCTGGTCCGCCTGGACGATGTCGTGCGCTTTGTCCCAGTCGCCCTTTGCCACGTGCCACAGCGCCGTCAGCGGCCCGCTCGCCTTGGCCGGCGGGGTGGCGCTGTCGCGAAGTTCCGAGGGGGTCATTGGCTGTCTCCTTCCACCACCGCATCGAACTCCATCTCGACCAGCCAGTCGGGATCAAGCAGCGCCTTCACCACGACCATGGTCGAAGCCGGACGGATTGCGCCGAAAGTCTCGCCATGGGCGCGGCCGGCCGTCTCCCAGTCCGCGGCGTTGGTGAGATACATGCGCGTGCGAATGACGTCGTTGAGGCTGGCGCCGGCCTTGGCCAGAACCTCGCCGGCAATGGCGCAGCAGCGGCGGACCTGCGCCGCCACGTCGCCGGCACCGGCGGTCTTGCCGTCCGCGCCGATCGGCGCTGTGCCGCTGATGGCGATGACATTGCCGATGCGAACCGCCCGCGAGAAGCCGATCACCGGCTCATAGGGGCTGGCGGAGGAGATGTTCCGGCGGCGTGACATGTGACCGACGTTTATCTATTTATCCTGGGCAAGTTCACAATCAGATCGCCACCAAGTTGGCAAGGCCTTGGAGGATGGCAAATGGGCGCCAGAGCGCTTCTGCTATGCACGCTCGCAGCACTGGCCAGCGCCACCGCATGTTTGGCGAACCCGCTCCCCACCGATCGGCTTCAGGCAATCGTCGATGCAGCGGTCTCGGCTGGCGTACCCGGAGCGGTTGCCCGCGTGGAAAGAGCGAACGGCGAGATTTGGACCGGTGCGGCCGGCGTCACGACGATCGGCGGCGCCAGCGTGGCTTCGGACAGCCTGTTCCGCCTGTTCAGCGTCACCAAGACCGCCATCGCGGCGACGGCTTTCACCCTGATCGACGAAGGCAAGCTCGGCCTCGACGACCCGATGAGCAAGTGGCTCGACGCAAGCCTGATTGCGAACCTGCCCAACAGCGGCGACGTGACCGTTCGTCGACTGATCGCCCAGACGAGCGGGATTCGGGACTACCAGGACGACCGCCTCACGGCCATGATCCGCGAGAACTTCGCGCGCGTCTGGACACCGGCGGAGCTGGTCGCGCACGCGGCGGACGGAGAAGCCGTCGCGCCGCCCGGCGACAGTCCTTCGTACTATTCCAACACGAACTACACCCTGCTCGGCCTGATCATCGAGAAGGCGTCCGGCGTCCGGCTCGCGGATGCAGTCCGCGCCCGCGTGCTGGCGCCGCTTGGCGCAGTCGATACGTTCTTCTGGGGCGAGGCGGGACGGCCCGAACCGGTGTCCGGCTACTTCGCCGAGGGCGGCGAACTGATAGACGTCTCGACAGTCGATCTGTCCACCTTCTGGGCGGCAGGCGACCTTCTCTCGACCGCGGCGGACACGGCGAAAATTCTTCGCGGCATCCTCGCCGGCGATCTCCTCTCCGCTGAATCCCGCGCCCTCATGACCGAAAACTTTCGACCGCTGGTCGGTCGCCCGCTCGAATACGGCTACGGCACGTTCCGCGCCCCACAATGGCATCCGGCGCCGGTCGGTCATTCGGGCGAAGGGCCCGGAGGCGACGCCATCGCCATGTGGTGGCCCGACGATGGAACCATCGTTGTCATCCTGACCAATCTCGACAACGGCGCTCATGTCGACATGCTGGGACAAGTCATAGCGGCGCTCGGCAAGTAGCCGGATCACCACCACCGCTCGGGCGAGAAGTGCCCGGCGGCATCTTCGATCACCTCGCTGGCGCGGAACAGCGTTGCCTCGTCGAACGGCCGGCCGATGAGCTGCAGGCCGAGCGGCAGGCCCTCCGCCGTCCTGCCGGCGGGCACCGCGATGCCCGGCAGGCCGGCCATGTTGACCGTCACCGTGAACACGTCGTTGAGGTACATCTCGATCGGCGAGGCGAGCGCCATGGCTTCGAGGCCGAAGGCCGCGCTCGGCGTCGCCGGCGTCAGGATCGTGTCGATGCCGTCGGCGAAGGCCGTCTCGAAATCGCGCTTGATCAGCGTGCGCACGCGCTGGGCACGGAGATAATAGGCGTCGTAGTAGCCGGCCGAGAGGACATAGGTGCCGATCAGCACGCGGCGCTTGACCTCCTTGCCGAAACCGGCCGAGCGTGTCGCCTCGTACATCGAGATGATGTCGTCGCCGGGCACGCGCAGGCCATAGCGCACGCCGTCGTAGCGGGCGAGGTTGGACGAGGCTTCCGCCGGGGCGACGATGTAATACGCCGGCAAAGCGTATTTCGTGTGAGGCAGCGAGATGTCGACCAGTTCCGCCCCGGCCGCCTGCAGCCATGCTTTGCCGTCTTCCCACAGCGCCTCGATCTCCGCCGGCATGCCCTCGACGCGGTATTCCCGCGGGATGCCGACCTTGAGGCCCTTCACCCCCTGCCCCAGCGCCTGCTCGTAGTCCGGCACCGGCACATCGGCCGAGGTGGCGTCCTTGGCATCGACGCTCGCCATCGACTTGAGCAGGATGGCGGCGTCGCGCACGGTGCGGGCGATCGGCCCGGCCTGGTCGAGCGACGAGGCGAAGGCGACGATGCCCCAGCGCGAGCAGCGGCCGTAGGTCGGCTTGATGCCGACCGTGCCGGTGAATGCCGCCGGCTGGCGGATGGAGCCGCCGGTGTCGGTGGCAGTGGCCCCGGCGCACAGGCGCGCGGCGACCGCCGTCGCCGAGCCGCCGGACGAACCGCCCGGCACCAGCGGCGCGTTCGAACCGGTCGAGCGCCACGGATTGACCACCGGGCCGTAGTACGAGGTTTCGTTGGAGGAGCCCATGGCGAACTCGTCCATGTTGAGCTTGCCGAGCATCACCGCGCCATCGGCCCACAGATTGGCGGTGACGGTCGAATTCGTAGGTCGGCTTGAAGCCGTCGAGCACGTGGCTGGCCGCCTGGCTGTGGACGCCTTCGGTGCAGAACAGGTCCTTGATGCCGAGCGGCACGCCTTCCAGCGGGCGCACGTCGCCGCGCGCGACGCGCAGGTCGGATTCGGCGGCCATGGCCAGCGCCTTCTCCGGCGTCTCGACGATATAGGCGTTGAGCTGGCGCGCCCCGGCCATCGCCTTGAGATAGGCCTCGGTCAGTTCGACGGCGGAGAAACGGCGGGCCGAAAGCCCGTCGCGGATCTCGGCGATGGTGAGTGCGGTGAGGTCGGTCATGCAGAAAGGCTCTTTTCGTAAAACCGCGAGAAGCCCGAATTGGGATAATCGAGCACGGCGCCGCACATGGTGAACCCGCCGCGCTCGTAGACGCGCCACGCCGGCTCGAAGCCGGGCGCTTCGCCGGTTTCCAGAACCAGGCGGGTGATGCCCCGCTCGCGGGCAAGCTGCTCGATCCGCCTGAGCAGCAGCGACCCGATGCGCTGTCCCCGCACGTCCGGCAGCGTGTACATGCGCTTGACCTCGCCGAGGCCGCCGCCGTGGTCCTTGAGCGCGCCCATGCCGAGCGGCCGGCCGTCGCAATCGCGGGCGACGAAGACGGTCACCGCCGGCTCGGCCATCTGCTCGGCGGTGAGCTGGAACTGGAACTCGCGCGGGGTGAGCGGGATGAGATAGGCGTTGAGCGCGGCGACCATGGCGCGAACGTCGTCCTGCAGCGGCGTTTCGGCCGCGATCGTGACCTCGGACGATGCCACCGCTGCCGGGGCCGCCATGCCGGTCATTCCACCACCTTGGGCACCACGTAGAAGTGCTGCTCGCGCTGCGGGGCATTGGCGACGACCGCGTCGGCCTTGGCGCCGTCGGTGACCGCATCGGTCCGCAGCTTCATCTTCATGGGCAGCACCGCGGTCATCGGCTCGACGCCGGTGACGTCCACCTCGTTGAGCTGTTCGACAAAGCCGAGGATGGTGTTGAGGTCGCCCTGCAGCTTCTCCGCCTCCGCGTCGCTGACTGCGATGCGGGCGAGATGCGCCACGCGCTTGACCGTGTCCTTATCGACCGACATGGGGCAAAATCCTTTGGAGTTCCGCCGTCTTAGCAGAGCGGCTTTTCCGCCGGCAAGGCCAATGACAGGAGCCGGCGGGGGGCCGATTGAACGGCGGCGAAGGGGCCGCTAGCCTCGCCCCAGTCGAGCCCATCGGACGAGACGATG
The DNA here is from genome assembly GCA_963784605.1 of uncultured Alphaproteobacteria bacterium. Lineage (GTDB taxonomy): Bacteria > Pseudomonadota > Alphaproteobacteria > Rhizobiales > Kaistiaceae > CAVSRC01. The sequence goes on along the minus strand of CAWARW010000010.1, from coordinate 79,656 downwards.
CCGGCCTCCGAAAAGATCGCCGAAACGCCCGGTTTCTGCCGAGATTGCCAGACCCCGGCACCGGCGGGGGCGATTCGCTGCGCCGCCTGCGGCAGTCCGCGCCTGCTGCGCCACCCCGAGCTGTTCCGCCTGACCATCGCCCACCTCGACTGCGACGCATTCTACGCGGCCATCGAGAAGCGCGACCACCCGGAACTTGCCGACAAGCCGGTGATCGTCGGCGGCGGCAAGCGCGGCGTGGTGGCGACCGCCTGCTACATCGCCCGCATCCGCGGGGTGCGCTCCGCCATGCCCATGTTCAAGGCACTGGCGGCCTGCCCCGACGCGGTCGTGGTGCGGCCGGATTTCGAGAAATACAGCCGCGTCGGACGCGAAGTGCGCACCCTCATGCAGTCGCTGACGCCGCTGGTCGAGCCGCTGTCGATCGACGAGGCCTTCATGGACATGGCGGGGACCGAGCGCCTGCACCACGGACCGCCAGCGCTGGCGCTCGCCCGGCTCCAGCAGCGCATCGAGGCCGAGATCGGCATCACGGTGTCGATCGGCCTCTCCTTCAACAAGTTCCTCGCCAAGATCGCCTCCGATTTCGAAAAGCCGCGCGGCTTCTCGGTGATCGGCGAGGCCGAGGCGGTGAGCTTCCTGGCGTCCAAGCCGGTCGGCCTCATCTGGGGGGTCGGCAAGGCCATGCAGGCGCGGCTCGCCGCCGACGGCATCCGGACGATTGGCGCGCTCCAGCGCATGGATGCGGCCGAACTCGGCCGCCGCTACGGCACCATGGGGCTCCGGCTGGCGCGCCTCGCCAGGGGCGACGACCACCGCGGCGTCGAGCCCCACGGCGAGGCCAAGAGCGTCAGCGCCGAGACCACCTTCGAAAGCGATCTGGCCGATGCCCACGAACTGAAGGCGCTTCTACGGGCGCTGGCGGAGAAGGTGTCGCGGCGCCTGAAGAAGGCGGAGCTGGCGGGCGTGGTGGTGACGCTGAAGCTGAAGACCGCCGACTTTCGCCTGCGTACCCGCAGCCGCCACCTCGCCGACCCGACCCAGCTTGCCGACCGCATCTTCCAGGCCGGCGCCGAGCTGCTCGCCCGCGAGGCCGACGGAACCACCAGGTTCCGCCTGATTGGCATCGGCGTGTCGGAATTCGCCGATTCGCGGCTGGCCGACCCCAACGACCTGGTCGACCCGGCGGCGGCCAAGCGCGCCCGGGCGGAGGCCGCCGTCGACACCATCCGCGACCGATTCGGCACCAGGGCGGTGGAACTGGGGCTGGTGTTCGACACCGGCCGCAAGCCAAGGCAGGCCCAGCTTCCCGGCTCGGCCGAGCCGGCGCAACGCCGAAAACTTGCGCCGAAACGGGCAGATAGCGTCATTGTGAACGCGTTCATTGAAGAAAATGAAGATACTGGCAAATGATATCCGTGATGCTTGGCGCTGGGCCAAGCGCAGAACGGAGGGGAACGTCGTGCGCACCAACCATGTCATCGCGCTACTGACCGGCGCCTGTCTGGCGCTCCTGGCGTTCGGCCAGACGGCCAGCGCCGATATCGTGATCACCGTCAACAAATCCACGCAGCGCATGATCGTGGCGGTCGACGGCAAACAGCGCTTCAATTGGCCGGTAGCGACCGGCAGACCCGGCTACGAAACGCCGAGCGGCACGTTTCGCCCGTTCCGCATGGACATCGCCCATCGCAGCAAGGAATGGAACGATGCGCCGATGCCCTATTCGATCTTCTTCACGATGGGCGGCGACGCCATCCATGGCACCTATGAGCGCGGACTTGGCCGACCCGTCTCGCACGGCTGCGTCCGGCTGTCCGTCCAGCATGCCGCCATGCTGTGGGATCTGGTGACGCGGGAGACGATGGGCAGCACGATCGTGCGGATCAACGGCTCGATTCCTCGGGGAGGCTCGGCCGTGGTGGCCGGCGCCGAACCGTCGTCGATCTTCCCGTTCTCGCTGTTCGGGCAATAGACCCGCCTCCGCTTCGCAGGCGGCCGCCGCTGGCGGCCCCTCGAACGATGTGGCGATGAGGCATGGGTTCCGGGCTGCAACCTTGCCGGGCACCTGCCGATGCGGCCGGAGCCCTGCCCCGCTTCCCGGCCAGATAACCGATTCCGCGCATTGCCCGGCGCGCCAAGCGACGGCGACCGCGGCGGCTCAGCCCCCCGTCAGTCGTGAATGATGACGTTGAGCAGCCCGGCGTGGACCTTGATGTCGCCGTTGTATTCGATCAGGCCGAGCCTGCGGAACTTGTTCATGAACTGGTTGATACGCGAGCGGGTGGTGCCAACGCGCGCCGCCAGCACATCCTGGCTGATCTTCGGAACGATTGGGCGCAGCCCGCCCTCGTCGTTGAAGTTGGCAAGCAGCAGGAGAACCCGCGCCAGCCGCTTTTCGCTCGAATTGAAAAGCTGGTCGACCAGATCCGCTTCGATCTGGATGTTGCGGGTCATCAGGAAGGCCATGAACTTCTCGGAGAAATCCTTGTCGTCGTGCAGCCGCCGGATCATCGCCTCCTTCTCGATCCGGACGAGCTTCGATTCCGTCGTTGCGACCGCAGAGGCAAGGCGACGCGGCTGACCGGAGAGGCATCCCTCCCCGAAGAAATCTCCGGGCCCGAGGAGCGCGATGACTCCCTCCTTGCCCTGATCCGAGACGATGGTGAGCTGAATCCCACCGTTCAGGAGATAGAAGACTGCGTCGGCCGGGTCGCCCTGCCTGAAGACGACATCCTTCGCAGCCAGTTCGGGGTCACTAGCAAATCCGGCAAAGCCGGCAGTAACAATGACCGGATCAAGGTACGCCGCTTTGGCAACCTTTGATGATTTCGCCGGCCTCGTCCGCTCTCGATCTTTCATGACAATCCAGAGTCGTTAACGAATATTAATATCCTACAACCATTTGTTTAGTCTGTGAAGCAAATACCGCGCGAGGTGTGCAAATCTGAACATCGTCAGCGCATCACGTGTGCCTAAGTGCAGACCATAATAAATCCCCCTGATTCGGGGAGGTCAGGATGGCCGCAATCACAAATTACCCCGCTAATCGAACTCGGAATATTCTGTTCGTTGGCCGCGACCAATTAGCGCGCGATGGTATCGAAGATTGTCTTGTCCGCGCCAAGAATAGTCTGCCACGCGACAAGCGTCGTTCAATCCGGATACATTGGGAAAAGAAGCTCTCATCGGCCCTGACGGCACTGTCCAGTGGTGATTTTGACAGTGTTCTTGTGGACCTTCTCCTGGCAGACGGCAGAGGACCCGAGGCTCTGCAATCCATCCGGAAGGCCGCGCGCGACAACCGCGTGATGGTCATCTCCACCGGCCAGGAGGCCGTGGCATCGGCCGCACGGCATCCGACTCGGCGCGCGCTGGTCGAGGGATTGCTCGAAGTTCGGCCACTTCTGCCCGCGCTGCGAAACGTGATCGTGGAAGAACCGGTGGGCAAGAGCGAGGTCGGGTCTGCCGAGGAGGCGCAGGCCGGAACCATGCTCGAATTGATCGGCGACGGGGTTCTCTGCACCGACACCCTCGGTCGCGTGACGTATCTGAACCGTGCCGCCGAGAAGGCCAGCGGCTGGCCCCGCGAAGAGGCGATCGGCCGCCCGGCGAACGAGGTTTTCCGCATTATCGACGGCGCCACGCGCGAACCGATCCGCGATCCTTTGCAGCTTGCCATCATCAAGAACAAGCCGATGGTGTTGAAGAGCGACGCCATCCTGGTCCGCCGGAACGGAACCGAACTGACCATCGCTGACACCGTCGCTCCCATTCACGGGCGCAATGGCGACGTGACGGGCGCGGTCGTCGTCTTCCAGGATGTCAGCGACGCCCACGCCGCCGCGCTCAAGGTATCGCACCTGGCGCATCACGACTTTCTCACCGACCTTCCCAATCGGGTCCTGTTCGACGATCGGCTGAACCAGGCGATCTCTCTGGCGCGGCGCCATCGGCGCCGCCTCGGCGTCCTGTTTCTCGATTGCGACAACTTCAAGAAGATCAACGACGCGCTCGGCCACGCCATGGGCGACCGCCTCCTCCAGTCCCTGGCCAAGCGGATCGTATCGGCCGGGCGCGGTTCCGACACGGTCAGCCGGCAGGGCGGCGACGAATTCATCATCCTTCTCCCCGAGGTGAACGAGGCCGAGGACGCCACGATCTACGCGCGAAAGATCCTTGCGGCCGTGGCTGAGCCGCATGTCATCGGCGAGCACGAGCTTCACGTGACGGCGAGCCTCGGCGTCGCCATCTATCCGGATGACGGCCGCAACGCGGGCGCCCTGGTCCACAGCGCCGACATCGCGCTTTATGAAGCCAAGAAAAACGGCCGCAACGCCTACGCACGTTTCCGCTCGAGCATGAAAGCGCGTGCGCTCGAACGGCGATCCGCCGAAGGCAGCCTTCTGAATGCGCTCGAGAAGGAAGAGTTCCTGCTCTACTACCAGCCGCGCGTGAGCTTGCGGACTGGCGCAATCATCGGCGCCGAAGCGCTCCTTCGCTGGCGCGATCCGCTGCGCGGCCTCGTCCCGCCGGCGGACTTCGTGCCATTGGCCGAAGATTGCGGTTTGATCGTGCCGATCGGGCGGTGGGTGATGCGCGAGGCGTGTCGACAGACGAAGCTCTGGCGCGACGCCGGGCTGTCAATCGGCATCCTGGCGGTCAACGTTTCCCCCATCGAATTCCGCAGCCCCACCTACCTCGACGGCATCAACGAGCTGCTCGACAGCGGTCTTCTCGAGCCCAGCACGTTGGAACTGGAACTCACCGAAAGCGCACTCCTGCAGGACATGCACGTTGCCGCCGTGACGCTGAAGGCCTTGTCGAATCTCGGCGCGCGGCTGGCGCTCGACGACTTCGGCACCGGGTTTTCGAGCCTGAGTTATCTTCAGCGCTTCACGATCAACACCTTGAAGATCGATCGCTCCTTCGTGGAGAAAGTTTCGGAAACCCCGCGCGACCGGACCCTGGTCGCAGCCATCATCAACCTCGGCGCAAGCCTGGGCGTTGCCGTCGTCGCCGAGGGGATCGAGACCGAGGGCCAACTGAACATACTGCGCGAACTGAACTGCGCGGAGGGCCAGGGTTTCCACCTGTGCCATCCGCTTCCGCCGGAAGAATTCGCGACATATCTGGCCGCGTCGCGGAGCTAACGAGGGCTCGAACCATGCTGGACGAAGCACGGCAAGACAACGCAACAATCGTGAAGCCGAACGGACGCGGCGGAACGGCGCGCATCCGGCCGCTCGACGGGGCTCGCAACGAACAGTCGGTGCACGTGCTCGTCGCCGGCGACAAGGACTACAACAAGAAGGTCGTCGACTTGCTCGCCGCCGCGGAGATCTCCCTGATCGATCACGTGGCGACGGAAGGCGAACTTTTCGAAAAGCTGCAACGCGAGGACTATGACTGCCTAGTCGTCGATCAGACCGCCTGCGGTCGCAACAGCATCGAGCTGCGCGAACTGATCGAAGAGCGCATGCCCAATCGTTTGGCGATGATCATGCTGACCGATGTCGACGATCGGAAGCTCGTCCTCAAGACGTTCCGCAGCGGCTTCAGCGATTTCGTTTCGATGGATCACGCGTTTGGCCGGGAACTGGTCCAGGCGGTACGTCGTTCGGTCGAGCGCAATCGCAGGACCAAGGCCCTGATCGACGAAAACGAGCACCTGTCGATGCTGGCGCATTACGACCGACTGACCGGCCTTCCCAATCGCGGATTTATCGAGGAGCGCCTCGCCGCCTTGCACGCCAGTGCAAAGCGGCACACCGACGCGTTTGCCGTAGTTCTGATTGAAATTAAGCACTTCGAAGAGATCAGCGACATCCACGGCCACGCCATCGGCGATCAGGTGCTCAGGGCTTTCGCCCAACGGCTGATGTCCGCCTCGCGCGCCTCCGACACATTCGGCCGGTTTGGCAGCGCCGAGTTTCTCTATCTCATGGATCGCGACGTATCGTACGCGAAGGTCGAGCAGGCCTGCGCGCGCCTCGCCGAGGTTCTGTCGTTTTCGGTCGAGCTGGACAGCGTCAAAGTAGCGCTGTCAGCCAGCATCGGCGGCGCCGTCTACCCCTTCGACGGCAAGAACAGCGACGAGATGCTGAGCGCCGCCGGGCGGTCCCTGCATACCGCCAGGACCAACGGCAGCGGATATCATTTGCCGCAGGAGGCGCGGTCAGTCGTTGCGGCCACGGAGGGGACGGCGGCGGCGGTCGCCGATTGCGAGACGAAAGGCCGGGCCGCTACCGCGGTCAAGGATGCCGGCGACCGTGTCGAGAACCGACGTCGCGAACGCCGTGACCGTGTACTGTTTCGTGGCCGCATCATCCTCGACGGCGGCGTTTCGACGATCGACTGCGTCATCCGCGATCTGTCACCCCAAGGCGCGCGGGTGACGGTCCAGGACCGCGCGGTCGTTCCGCGGATGCTCTCCTTGACCGTCCTCGACACTGGTCGCGTCTATAACGCTATCCGGCGATGGCAGCACGGTCAGACCATTGGTCTGGAATTCTCGGCCGAACACGATGGCGAGGTGCGCTTGCAGTCATCAGCCGCTGAACCCGGCGGAGCGTCAGTTTAGCTGGCGTTCTGCACTAAGGGGCAGAACGCGGGACAGTGCTCAACGGCCGGGATTCCGGGCCACCCATCCATGCCCGCGAAGCGGCGCTCGCCCCCTTCAGCACTCGGGCGACGGCAATATTTCCAGGTGGGTCAGGCGGCCATTGAGCGCGAACTTGCCATAGTCGATGCGCAGCTTGCGGCCGATGCCGTTGGCATAGACGACGAAGGAGGTCGTGTAGTTCGGCGCGTCGTCGGTGCCGCTGCCCTTCTCGAAATAGCTGACCGTCACCGGCCAGTGCGGCAGCCCGGCGAAGCCGGCATCGCCGACCAGCGTCTCGTCGCCGAAATCGTCGGGCGCCGACGATCCCTTGCCGATGACCGCGGCGGTGGCATAGACGACCTCGCCGGTCTGCGAGCCGTCGAACACATCCATGGCGACGAAATGCTGGTCCGCGGCCGCTGCGGCGAGCACCCGCTTCAGCTGTTCGGTCGGAAACACCACCTCCTGGCCGAGCGTCAGGTTCTTCTTGGCGGGCTTGGTCAACTGCACGGTGATGCCCTCGGCACCGCGCGTCGCCACACCGGCCGGATGCTCGGCCAGGGCGTCGTTGACGTAGACCTCGTTGGTGAACACGAAGCGTCCGCTGTCGCTCTCCACGGTGTCGGTGCGCGCGTCGGTGATCTGCGCGTTGCCGTCGGCATCCTCGCCCTCGGTGACGATGCGCATCTTGCTCTTGTAGCCGCGGCAGCGGGAGCCGGTGAACTCCAGCGCCATGCGGCCACTGACCGTCGCGGCCGCCGCCACGCCGCCGCTGTCGTCGATGGTCAGCTCGTAGACCGCCCGGTAGGAGGCGAGATCCGGCGTCTGGCCCCATGCGGCCGACGTCCCCACGGAAAGGCTGGCAAGACCGACGAGGCAGACGGCCGACCCAAATCGCATGGCGGTTGTTCCAAGGTCCTTGCGTCGCCCGGGATTCTGCGCGACTAGATCGGCCACATCAGGGCAAGCCGAGGGGAAAAGCAATGGCTGAGACTGCGGAGGCCCGCCTCGCGGCGCTGGGCGTGGTTCTGCCCCAGCCGCCGGTGCCGGCGGCGAGCTACATCCCGACCATGTCCACGGGACAGCTCGTCTTCGTGTCCGGCCAGGTTTCCAACCTTCCCGACGGTGAAAAACACGTCGGCAAGCTCGGCCGCGAGTTCAGCGTCGAGGACGGCCAGAAGGCCGCGCGCGTCTGCGCCATCAACATCCTGGCCAACCTCAAGGCGGCGCTCGGCGACCTGGAGAAGGTGAAGCGGATCGTCAAGCTGACCGGCTTCGTCAACGCCACGCCCGATTTCACCGATCCCCACCGGGTGATGAACGGCTGCTCCGATTTCATCATCGAGGTGCTCGGCGAGCGCGGCCGGCATTCCCGCTCCGCCGTCGGCGTCGCCACCCTGCCGCTCGGCGTCGCGGTCGAGGTCGAAGCCATCGTCGAAGTCGCCTGACGGCCGCCGGCCGGCGCGAGGGGGCATCCGATGTCCGAGTTCGACTGGCTGACGGCCCGGCCGATCGCCCATCGCGGCTATCACGACCGCGCGGCCGGCCGCATCGAGAACACGCTGCCGGCGGCCGAGGCGGCCATCGCCCGCAACTTCGCCATCGAGTGCGACCTGCAGCCGACCGCCGACGGCCGCGTCGTCGTCTTCCACGACGACGGGCTGGAGCGGCTGACGGAAGCGACGGGCCCGGTCGGCGCGCGCACGTTGGCCGAGCTGCGCAGCGTCCGGCTGCACGGCACCGATGCCGGCATTCCGACGCTGGAGGCGCTGCTCGATCTGGTCGACGGGCGGGTGCCGCTGATCATCGAGCTGAAGAGCCGCTGGGACGGCGACCGGCGGCTGGAACGGGCCGTGGCACCGATCCTGGCGGACTACGCCGGGCCGGCGGCGGTCATGTCCTTCGACCCGATGTCGATGGTCGCCATGCGCCGTCTGGCGCCGAGCCTGCCGCGCGGCATGACCGCCGACGACTTCCGCGACGGCGAATGGCACCGCCTGCCCTGGCCGCAGCGGTTTGCGCTCCGTCATCTGCTTGCCGCGGCGCTGGTCTGGCCGCATTTCGTCTCCTTCGGCATCGACGCGCTGCCGGCCGACGCGCCGCTGATGCTGCGTCACATCGGCGTTCCGCTGATCTGCTGGACGATCCGCACCCCGGCCGAATGGGCAAAGGCGCGCAGCCTCACCGACCAGATCACCTTCGAGGGCTTCGATCCGGACGCACCGCCCGCCTGACGGTCCGCGTCTTGCAGCGCCTTGCGCCGATCTGAACCGCCTCTAAGTTTGTCCCCAGGCCCCGCCCAACCGATCGACACGGCCTTGACCGCGAATCCGCCGCCGCAAGCCACTTTCCGCGTCCTGTCCTCGCTCGGCGACATCGCCCGCGACGACTGGGACGCCTGCGCCAACCCGCCGGGCGAGCCGTACAGCCCGTTCCTGGCGCACGATTTCCTGTGGTCGCTGGAAGAATCCGGCGCCGCCACGCGCAAGACCGGCTGGCTTGGCCAGCACCTCCTGCTCGACGGCGCCGACGGCAGGCCGGCGGCGGTCATGCCCTGCTATCTGAAGAACCACTCCATGGGCGAATACGTCTTCGACCATGGCTGGGCCGACGCCTTCGAACGCGCCGGCGGGCGCTACTACCCGAAGCTTCAGGCGGCAGTGCCCTTCACGCCCGTCACCGGCCGCCGCCTGCTGGTCAGGCCCGGCGACGATGCCGGGCGCAACCGCGCCCTGCTCGCCGCGGCCGGCGCCACGCTGACGGCCAAGCTCGGGGCCTCGTCGCTCCACGTCACCTTCGCCCAGCAGGCCGAGCAGCAGCTGCTTGCCGAATACGGCTATCTGGCGCGCACCGACCAGCAGTTCCATTTCGTCAACGAAGGCTATCGCGACTTCGACGACTTCCTCGATGCGCTCGCCTCGCGCAAGCGCAAGGCGATCCGCCGCGAGCGCCGCGATGCGCTCGCCGGCGGCCTGGAGATCGTCCACCTGACCGGCAAGGCCATCACCGAGGACGCCTGGGACTCCTTCTTCGCCTTCTACATGGACACCGGCTCGCGCAAATGGGGCCGGCCCTACCTCAATCGCCGCTTCTTCTCGCTGGTCGGCGAGCGCATGGCCGACCGCATCCTGCTCATCTTCGCCGTCCGTCACGGCCGACCGATCGCCGGTGCGCTCAATTTCATCGGCTCCGACACGCTCTATGGCCGCTACTGGGGCACCAACGCCGACCAGCCGTTCCTGCATTTCGAGCTGTGCTACTACCAGGCGATCGACTGGGGCATCGCCCACGGGCTCAAGCTGGTCGAGGCCGGCGCCCAGGGCGAGCACAAGCTGGCGCGTGGCTACCGGCCGATGACCACCTATTCCGCCCACTGGATCGTCGATCCCGGCTTCCGCACGGCCGTCGCCGACTACCTCGCCCGCGAGCGCCATCAGGTCGCCCGCGACCAGGAGGCGCTTGCCGAATACCTGCCGTTCCGTGAAGAGGCCGGCAGTCGGCAATAGGCAGCCGGCAGGGGATCGGATTATGCTGTTGCCGACAGCCGACTGCCGGGAAAATGCCGATGTCCGACCCCACCTACGATCCTGACAACATCTTCGCCAAGATCCTGCGCGGCGAGATTCCCTCGCACAAGGTCTACGAGGACGACCACACCATCGCCTTCATGGACGTGATGCCGCAGGGAACCGGGCACGCGCTGGTGCTGCCCAAGGCCGCCTCGCGCAACCTGCTCGACGCCGATCCGGCCATCTTCGGCCACGCTGATGGAGACGGTGCAGAAGGTCGCCCGCGCGGTGAAGGAGGCCTTCGCGGCGGATGGCGTCATGGTCGTCCAGTACAACGAGGCGCCGGCCGGCCAGTCGGTGTTCCACCTGCACGTCCACGTCATCCCGCGCTTCGCCGGCGTGCCGCTGAAGCCGCACACCGGCAAGATGGAAGACCCGCAGGTTCTGGCGACCAACGCCGAGAAGGTCCGCCGCGCGCTGAAGTAGCGGCGGACGGGCCATGCGGCATGGCCGCCGGCGGGCGGCCGGATCTCAGGCGCCGGGATGCGCCGCCTCGATGCGCGCCGCGACCAGCTCCTGCAGCCGCCACAGATGGGGGTCGTGGATGCCGAGGTCCTCCAGTCCCTTGACCGTCTGATAGAGGTAGTCGGCCATCGAGCCGACGTGGCCGGCGGCCACCGACAGGACCTCGGCGGTCCGCTCATCGGACAAGCCCGGAACGTAGAGGCCGGCGTCGCGATCGATGACGAAGGTGATCGCCGCGACCGACCCGCCTTCCGTTTCGACATCCGCCCAGATGGGGACCATGGGGTCCGGCTTGCCCCGCATTTCGCGACGGATCAGGTCGCGGAGGCCCGCTTCCGCACCGTGCGCCGCCAGCCGATAGGCGATCCCTTCGCATTCGCCGCCGTGGTCGAGGACCAGCATCAGGCCCGGCTGCTCGGGCGTGGCGCGATAGCGCGTGATCCAGCCCATGCAGAACGAACGGTGCCACCCGCGCACGCGGCCGACGCGGCGCTCGGCCACTTCGAACGGCGGATTCCAGATCAGCGAACCGTATGCGAAAACCCACACCGCGTCGCTCGCCGGCCCCTGCGCCCGCAGCCTGGCGAGCGCTTCGACGCGATCGGCGTCGGTCGCCCAGACCACGCTCGGATAGGCCGCGTCGCCGGGATCGTCGATGTGACGCGCAACCCGGGCGACCAGTTCCGCTGTCAGACGCATTTGCCGGCCGTTGGCCATCAAGATCGCTCCATCGTGGCGACGGCGACGCCCCGGCAATTCTTGTCAGGCGAAATGGCCGGCGCGACAGCAGCAAGACCGCGAGCGGCGCCGCAAAAAATCGAAAGGGCGGCCCATGGGAGCCGCCCTTTCGTGTGATCCGTGACGCTGCCGGCCTCAGCCGGTCTTCAACGGCACCTTGGGCACCAGGCCGCGCTTGTTGCCGCCCTCGCCGCCACCGTTGCCGCCATTGCCATTGGGCGGGCTGTCCGGCGACTTCTTGGCCTGCGCCGGCTTGCGGCGGCGCGGCGCCCGCGGCTTGCGGGGCGTCGGCTCGGGCTTCGGTGTCACCGGGCCGTCCTCGATCGCTTCGAGGTCGAGGCCGCTGGCGTCGTCCTTGACCGAGACCTTGACCGTGCCGCCCTTCTTCAGCTTGCCGAAGAGCACTTCCTCGGCCAGTGGCTGCTTGATGTGCTCCTGGATGACGCGGCCGAGCGGGCGCGCCCCCATGCGGCTGTCGTAGCCCTTGTCGGCAAGCCACTTCACCGCTTCCGGGGTCAGGTCGAAGGTGACGCCGCGATCGGCGAGCTGGGCCTCGAGCTGCAGGACGAACTTCTGCACGACCTGGTAGACGATTTCCGGCGGCAGGTTGCCGAACGGCACGATGGCGTCGAGGCGGTTGCGGAACTCGGGCGCGAACAGCCGGTTGATCGCCTCCATGTCGTCGCCCTCGCGCACCGAATTGGCGAAGCCGATGGCGGCCTTGGCGAGGTCGGAGGCGCCCGCGTTGGTCGTCATGATCAGGATGACGTTGCGGAAGTCGACCTGCTTGCCGTTGTGGTCGGTCAGCTTGCCGTGGTCCATGACCTGCAGAAGGATGTTGAACAGGTCGGGATGGGCCTTCTCGATCTCGTCGAGGAGCAGCACGCAGTGCGGGTGCTGGTCGACGCCGTCGGTCAACAGGCCGCCCTGGTCGAAGCCGACATAGCCGGGGGGCGCGCCGATGAGCCGCGAGACGGTGTGGCGCTCCATGTATTCCGACATGTCGAAGCGGATCAGCTCGACGCCGAGCGCCGAGGCGAGCTGGCGGGCGACCTCGGTCTTGCCGACGCCGGTCGGACCGGAGAACAGGTAGCAGCCGATCGGCTTCTCCGGCTCGCGCAGGCCGGCGCGGGCAAGCTTGATCGCCGAGGAGATCTTCTCGATCGCCTTGTCCTGGCCGTAGACCACCGTGCGCAGCGCCTCGTCGAGATGCTGCAGCACCTCCGCATCGTCCTTCGACACCGTCTTCGGCGGAATCCGCGCCATGGTGGCGATGGTGTCCTCGATCTCCTTGACGCCGATGGTCTTGCGCCGCTTGGATTCGGGCAGCAGCATCTGCGAGGCGCCGGTCTCGTCGATGACGTCGATCGCCTTGTCCGGCAGCTTGCGGTCGTTGATGTAGCGTGACGACAGCTCGACCGCGCTCTTGATCGCATCGCTGGTGTAGCGGACGCGGTGGTAGTCCTCGAAATAGGGCTTGAGGCCCTTGAGGATCTCGATGGCGTCGGGGATCGACGGCTCGGCGATGTCGATCTTCTGGAAGCGGCGGACGAGCGCCCGGTCCTTCTCGAAGAACTGCCGGTATTCCTTGTAGGTGGTCGAGCCGATGCAGCGGATGGTGCCCGAGGCCAGAGCCGGCTTGAGCAGGTTCGACGCATCCATGGCGCCGCCGGAGGTGGCGCCGGCACCGATGACGGTGTGGATCTCGTCGATGAACATGATCGCGCCGGGGAATTCCTCGATCTCCTTGATCACCTGCTTGAGGCGTTCTTCGAAATCGCCGCGGTAGCGGGTACCGGCGAGCAGCGTGCCCATGTCGAGGGCGAACACCGTCGACTTGGACAGCACCTCGGGCACATCGCCTTCGACGATACGCTTGGCCAGCCCCTCGGCGATCGCCGTCTTGCCGACGCCGGGATCGCCGACGAACAGCGGGTTGTTCTTCTGCCGGCGGCAGAGGATCTGGATGGTGCGGTTGATCTCCGGTTCGCGGCCGATCAGCGGGTCGATGCGGCCCTTGCGCGCCTTTTCGTTGAGGTTGACGCAATAGGCATCGAGCGCATCGGCCTTCTTCTTGGTCTCGTCGCGGCCCTCGACCGTCGCCGCGTCGTCGTCGACGCCGCGCACCGGCCGCGATTCCGACATGCCGGCGCGCTTGGCGATCCCGTGGCTGATGTAGTTGACCGCGTCGTAGCGGGTCATCTCCTGCTCCTGCAGGAAATAGGCGGCATGGCTCTCGCGCTCGGCGAAGATGGCGACAAGCACGTTGGCGCCGGTGACCTCTTCACGGCCCGACGACTGCACGTGGATGACGGCACGCTGGATGACGCGCTGGAAACCGGCGGTGGGCTTGGAGTCCTCGCCCGAGCCCGTCGCCAGATTGGCCAGCTCCGTATCGATGTACTCGATCAGGCTGCGGCGCAGCACGTCGAGATCGACGTTGCACGCCCGCATCACCGCCGCGGCGTCCTGATCGTCGATCAGGGCCAGCAGCAAGTGCTCGAGCGTCGCGTATTCCTGGTGGCGCTCGCCGGCGAGCGCCAGCGCCTGATGAAGGGCCTTCTCAAGACTGCGGGAGAATGACGGCACCTGACGACCTCACTTCTTTTCCATCACGCATTGTAGCGGATGCTGATGCTTGCGTGCGAAATCCATCACCTGCGTCACCTTGGTCTCGGCGATCTCGTAGGTGTAGGTGCCGCACTCTCCGACCCCATGCTGATGCACATGCAGCATGATCTGGGTCGCTTCCTCCCGTCCCTTCTGGAAGAACCTCTCCAACACGTGCACGACGAATTCCATCGGCGTGTAGTCGTCGTTGAGGATCAACACCCGATACAGGCTCGGCCGTTTGGTTTTCGGCCGGGTCTTGGTGACAATGCTCGTACTTGCGTCGCCACCGTCGAAATCGGGCCGACGATTTCTGGTTGCTCATATCGCGTCCGACTTTGGGTATTCTCGACTGGAATCCTGCCGACAAACAGCGCACGCCGTCAACGACCAAATTGACGTTAGCCGGCGGGCGAACTCCTTTGATCCTGCGGCCGGACGGGAACAGGGGGATGGTCGATATGTAGGTCGAAAAGCCGCCTTGTGAAGCCGCCGGGGCAAAGCCCGCCAACAAAAAGGCCCGGCGTCGCCGCCGGGCCTTTTCGACGTCGTGGCGGGGGAATCCCCCCTGCGCACGCCTACTTTCCGATCTTGCCGAAGAAGGCCTCGTAGGGCTGATACGCGCTCTGGGCCATGTCGGCGACGATCTCGCTCATGCGCGTCATCTGTCCGACGTATTCCTCGTAGGCCGAGCGCACGAGCTCCGACTGCACCTCGACGGCCTTGTCGAGGCTCTTGGCAGAGAGCAGCTTCTCGACCGCCGCGCCGCTGGCGTCCAGGCTGCGCTTGGAATAGTCGACGGCCTCAACCGCCATGGCCTGCATGCCCTTGGTCATCGCGTCGGCACTCTTCAGCGCCGCATCGATGTTGTCCTTGCCGAAACCCTGAATGTCGAAGGCGCTCATTTTTCCGCGTTTCCCGTGCTTTTGGCCCGGACCGCACCGGCGATCCGGCGTCTTATCCGATCGCCCGAATATGTGCAGTGCAACATAAATGTCAAGCGGAAATTGTGCAGCGCACAATGGATTTTTCCCCAGGATCGGGGGGCGCGGCACATTGTGACTTTACCGAACGGTAACGCCCCTTTCATACTGTCAGTGGCGGTGAAGCCTGTTATCGCAGGCATGGGACGAGGCCATCGGCGGGAATAAGGGCGCATGGGCTCATGAGTGGCCGCATCACAGGCGGGCCGCGCGTCAGAGCCAGAATGCAACCGGCCGATTGTAGGGCGGCTTCAAGAGATGCTTACCGGCGGGTTGCCCACGCCGGTATGGGACGGGTTATTCTATGGCGATTCGATTCGATTTGGTTGCGTGCGGGGCGATGAGACTGAAGCTGATCGCGGCAGCATGCTTGATTGCGGGGGCTGTGGGGGCCGTTCCGCAGACGGCTTTGGCTGCGCCGGATTCGGCGATCATCGTCGACGCCAAGACCGGCAAGATCCTTTACTCGCAGGCGCCCGACGCGCGGCGCTATCCGGCCTCGCTGACCAAGATGATGACGCTCTACCTGCTCTTCGACGCTCTCGAAGCGCACAAGGCGTCGCTCAACACGCGCATGACCACGTCGGCCCACTGCGCCGGCCAGGCGCCGTCCAGGCTCGGCCTCAAGGCCGGCCAGACCATCGGCGTGCGCGACGCCATCCTGGCGCTGGTGACCAAATCGGCCAACGACGTCGCCTGCACCATCGGCGAGTATCTCGGCGGTTCGGAGCCGGCCTTTGCCGAGCAGATGACGCGCAAGGCACATGCCATCGGCATGTCGCGGACCACCTTCCGCAATGCCTCCGGCCTGCCCAATTCCAGCCAGGTGACCACGGCCCGCGACATGGCCACGCTCGGCCGCGCCCTGCAGGAGCACCATCCCGACTACTTCTCGTATTTTTCCACCCCGAGCTTCGTCTGGAAGGGCCGGCGCATCGGCAACCACGACCGCCTGCTCGGACGGGTGAAGGGGGTCAACGGCATCAAGACCGGCTACACCCGGGCGTCCGGCTTCAATCTGGTGAGCTCGGTGTCCCGCGGCAACCGGCAGATCGTCGGCGTCGTGCTCGGCGGCGAGACCAGCCGCTGGCGCGACAGCCACATGGCCAGCCTGATCGAGACCTACATCGGCAAGGCCTCGACCGGCGCGCATGTCGCATCCGTCCCCGGTGAGACCGCGGCGGTCGCCGCAATCGACCCCAAGGACCTGCCGTTGCCGCAGCCGCGTCCGACCATCGACGACGACAGCACGACCGCATCGATCGCACCGGTGGCGGCAACGCCCGTGGCGAAGGTCGCGGCCGCCGCACAACCCGCTCCGGCCGCAAAACCCGCCCCTGTCGGCATCGCCTCGCTGGTCGGCGCCAACTCGGTTTTCGCCCTCGACGCCGCCGCCGCGGTCGACCAGGGTGACGCCTCCGGCGAGGACGATCCCAGCGACGCCGCGACGCCGGGCACCGTCATTACCGGCTGGAAGATCCAGATCGCCGCCACCCCGACGCAGTCCTCGGCCGAGGATATCCTCGACCAGGCGCTGTCGAAGGGCTCCTCGGTGCTCGCCGCCGCATCGCCTTACACCGAGCCGGTCAACGTCGGCGGCACCACGCTCTACCGGGCGCGCTTCGCCGGCTTTTCCAACAAGAACCAGGCGCGCGCCGCATGCGCCTATCTGACCAGGCGAGACTTCGATTGCCTGGCGATCAGTGATTGACAGGGAATTTCGTTCGCCAGGGGTCCTTGTGTTTGTATCGAGTCAGTAGGACTTAGCGATGTTTGCCGAGAAGCCGGTCCTTAGCCTGATTGATTTTCGCCGCGAGGAACGTCGACCCCCCGTGGTCGGGGTGCACCCGCATCATGAGCTGCCGGTGGGCCGCCCGGATTTCCCCATCGCTGGCACCGGGCGCAAGGCCAAGGACCTGATAGGCCTCCTCATCAGTCATGGTGCCCGGATTCGCCGGGCCGCCCGCCCCCGCTGCCGCATCAGCCTCGACGTGGTCACGCCATCCGGGCATCCGGCGGTCGAGATAAGCTTCGAATAGCGCCGCACTTTCCGGATCGCCGGCAACCTCGGCGGCCAGATCCCGCAGTTCGGGCTCGTCCAGCTCGTCCAGGTCCCGCCCCGCCCGGCGGCCGGCGAGCACCCGCCCGCGCATGCTGCCGCTGTCGTGGTCGAGGCTCATCTCGAAGAAACGCGAACGCACGCTCGACGTGGAGCCCCGCGAGCGGTGATTGCCGCCGAGGTCGAGCGGCCCGAGGCGGCCGGTGGCAATGACCGACAGGCCGGCCGAGACCAGGATCGCGGCAATGCCCCAGCGCTCGCCGAAGGCGAGCACGATGCCCACCACCGTCAGCGTGCCGCCGATCAGGTAGCGGATCGCCCGGACCAGCGCCCGCACGTCGGCCGCGATGAAAGCCCGGCCGATGACCACCAGGATGGCTAAGACGATGAGCCCGAGGCCGAAATAGGCCATGTTCAGCGGAGCTGCCTGAGGAGGAGCTGGCCGCCGGCGCCGCTCTTGGCCAGCGCCTTGAGGCCGCCGGCCGCATAGACCGCCGCCGCCCTGAGGAGCTCCGCCAGCTGGCCGGCGGCATTGGTGTCGAAGCGCGCATAGGCTCCGCCGGAAAGCCGCGCGATCTCGCGGAAGGCACGCTCCACCGTCGGCGCCCTGCCCTCCTGGAAGATGAAGACCTTGAGGCCGAGCATGCCGAGCTCCCCGGCGATCGCGGCGAGATCGTCGATCTTCTCCTCCATGGCATCGCCGACGAAGACCAGCACGTTGACCTTCCGCTTGCCGGTCTCCTTGCGCGCATGGGCGAGGATGCGGCCGATCTGGGTGTGGCCGCCGCGGCAATCGATCGTGGTCATCAGGTCGCGCAGCGCCCGCGCGTCACCGACCCAGCGGCTCGCCCGGCACTCGTTGAACCCGCGGTAATAGGCGAGCTGCACCTCGAGGCCGCCAACCCTGGCGGCTTCCTCGAACATCTCCGCCTGGAGCCTCAGGGCGGTGTCCCAGGTCGGCTGGCGGCTCATGGTGGCGTCGAGGGCGAAGATCATCCGTCCGTGGCCGCCGGCGGTCTCGGCCGGCGCCATGGTCCGCGCCGCCTGCAGAAAGGCATCGATCTCCGCCGGCCGCGACTTCGACGCCGGCACGTCGTCGCTATCGCGGCGAACCGGCGCGCGATCGTGTTTGGTGTTGTCTTTGTCTGTCGCCATCGGCGATGGCTCCCGAGCGCCTTGGCCCGCCAGCGGCCTGGATCAAGCCCCTATCATGTGGCGCTCACAGGGCGCCGCGCAACCGGCCATCGTCGTCCGACGATCGCCCGCCGCTGGCCGGCGGTTCGGGAGGCGCCGCCGGCGAGGTGGCGCGCAGCGCCGGGAGATTGAGCGTGTCGAGCAGGTTGCGCACCTCGTTGCGCGCCGAGATGTGCGACAGCGTCGGCTCGGCGTCGCCACCGCCGGCGCCGAAGGCGTCCAGCGCCGTCAGGCCGGAGGGAAACAGCTCGCGGAAGATGACGCGCTCGGAAATGCCGTCGGCGAGCCGGAAACCGGCCACGTTCGACAGCTGGCTGAGGCCGCGTTCGATGTTGCGGCGGTTGCGGCTGGCGAGCGCCGTCTGGCGGTTGCGCACCACCACCCAGTCGGTCGACCGGTCGTCGATCAGGCGGCGCTGGCGCATGGAATCGGCGACCAGTTCCGCATAGTGGCTGGGCCCGACGACCTCCAGCGTCTCCGGATCGACGCGGCCGAGCACGTCGAAATCGACGAAGCTGTCGTTGATCGGCGTGATCAGGGTGTCGGCCATCGCGTGACTGACGCGCATCAGGTAGGTGTTGTGGCCGGGCGTATCGATGACGACGTAGTCGAAGCCGTATTCGGTACGGCTGACCGCCTCGGCGAAGGCGCGGAACTCGCGATCCTGTATCTCGGAAACCCGTTCGCCCTCGGCCGGCGGCACGGTGAAATGGATCGGCACCTCAAGCGGCAGGCCGGTTTTCCTGGCCCAGGCGACGCGGTTCTCGACGTAGCGGGTGAGCGAACGCTGGCGGCCGTCGGTGTCGATCGAAGCGACGCGCGCCCCGCTCTTGAGCAGGGCAACGATGACGTGCATCGCCGTCGTCGACTTGCCCGAGCCCCCCTTCTCGTTGCCGAGAACAATCACGTGGGCAGGTTGAAACCTTCGCGCATCCCGCAGCATCCCTAACTCCTATCCGATTCTGGAAGTCGCAGGGAATCCACCTTCTTGGGGGAGTGTCGGACTACAGCGCCGGCTGGTCGACGCCGGCAACCGGCAGCGGCAGCACGGCGGCCTCGGGCGGCGGCGGCAGCGGCAGCCCGCGCACCGGCAGCTGCAGGCTGTCGACCAGCTCGCGGATTTCGGAGCGGGCGGCGACATGCGACATGGTCGGCCGCGTGCCCAGCAGGGCGCGCTCGAACGGGTCGAAGGCGGTCAGCCCCATCGGGAAGAACTCGCGGAAGACGACGCGCTCGGAGATCCCGTTGGCGATGCGGAATCCGAGGTTGTCGGCCAGCAGGGCGAGCCCTTCGGTGACATTGCGCTGGTTGCGGCTCGCCAGTGGCGCCAGGCGGTTGCGCACGACGATCCAGTCGGTGCCGTGCGGCACGCTGCTCAGCCGCTTGTTGCGCACTTCCTCGACCAGATGCGCATACTGGCTGACGGCGGTGAGGGCGAACGGCATGCCCTCGATGCGGCCGAGCACGTCGAGATCGACGAAACTGTCGTTGACCGGGGTGATCAGCGTATCGGCCAGGGCGTGGCTCAGGCGCATGCGGTAGGAATCGTTGGCCGGCGTGTCGATGACGACGAAATCGACCGTCTCGCCGAGCCGGTCGACGATCTCGGTGAAGCGGGCGAACTCGCTCGCCTCGACGTCGCGGATGTGCTCGCCCTCGCCGAGCGCCACCGAGAAATGGCTGGGCAGTTCGAGCACCATGCCGCTGCGCCGGGCCCAGCGGGCGCGGTTGTCGAGGTAACGGGTGAGGGTGAGCTGGCGGCTGTCGGTGTCGATCGAGGCGACCCGGCGGCCGGCCTTGAGCAGGGCGACGACGACATGCATGGCAAGCGTCGATTTGCCCGAGCCACCCTTCTCGTTACCGAGAACGATGACATGAGCCGATTTCCTTGCCGGCAAGGCTGAAGCCATGGTCGTGCGCCGTTCCAGATCGGGCCGAATCTGAAGATTTGGCAGAAGAATCACGCACAAGATGCACAAAAAGCGCCAAATTTTCACCCTCGCCCCGGCAAGACGCCGGGCTTTCGCCGGTTAAGCCTAAGCGCTGAGGTTAACGCGCGCGGCCGTCAGCGCAGGCCAAGGGCTGCCAGTTCGGCAAAGAATTCCGGCGGCAGGTCGCCCCGCCGGCCCCGGTCGAGGTCGGCCGGCGCGTCCCTTGCCGGCAGGTAGCGCCAGCCCTGGAACGGCCGTTTCGGCTGCCAGTCGGTCGCCACCACCTTCGGCTCCAGCACCAGCCGGCAGCGGCCGATGCCGTCGCCATCGACGAACGGCCGGATGTCGAGCAGCCGTTGGCGGGCCTGCACATTGCCCTTGATGACCCAGTAGAGGGAGCCGCCGTCGACCAGCTCGGCGATCCGCTTGGGCACCATGCGCGTCACGTGGAAATGCTCCAGCGGCTGGCCGGCCTTGCGCTTTTCCGCCATGCGCAGGTCGATCCATTCGGTGAGATCGTCGATCGAATCGCAGCCGACGCAGAGCTTGATGAGATGCAGGGTCATCGTCCGACAGTCGCCTTCCGGGCGGCGACCGTCAAACGCGCCGGCGCGTCTGTCCACAGGCGGGAGGCGGCCCGGAACCCGCCAGCCCGCCTGCGACAAACTGTCCATGGCCCGGCCGCCGGCACCGGCATAAAAGCCGCCCTCCGTCCGCTGACGCGCCGGCAGGTGAGCGCATGTTGCCCAAGATCTGGCCTGCCGTTCTCGCTCTCGGGTGGATTCTGCTGGTCACCGCCGGCGGCGAGGTGCTGATGGCGCTGGTGGCGGTCGCCGACCGCGACGCCGGGGCGACGGTCTTCGCCTTCAGCGCCGCGATCACCGCGGCGATCGCTGCCGCCTGCATCCTGACGACCAAGGGCCGCCCCTTCGAGCTGCGCTTCCGCGACGCCGCGCTGCTGACGGCGGTTTCGTGGTTCGTGGTGCCGGCCTTCGCCGCCCTGCCGCTGATGTGGCATCCGATCGGCCTGCGCTTCGTCGACGCCTATTTCGAGATGGTCTCGGGCTTCACCACCACCGGCTCGACGGTGATGACCGGCCTCGACGCCATGCCGGCGTCGATCCTGTTGTGGCGCTCCACCGTGCAGTGGCTGGGCGGGCTCGGCATCATCGGGCTGGCCATCATCGTGCTGCCGTTCCTGCGCATCGGCGGCATGCAGCTTTTCCGCATGGAATCGTCGGACCGTTCCGAGGACGTGATGCCCAAGGCGCGCCACGTCGCCGGGCTGGTCGGGCGGGTCTACCTGGCCCTGACGGTCGCCTGCACCCTGACCTACTGGGCACTCGGCATGTCGCCCTTCGACGCGCTCAACCACGCGCTGACGACGCTGCCGACCGCCGGCTTCTCCACCCACGACGCCTCGTTCGGCTATTTCCACAGCCCGTCGCTGGAATGGGCCAGCGTCGTCTTCATGATCTCCGGCGCCCTGCCCTTTCTCGCCTATCTGAGGGCGTTCCGGCCGGGCCGCTGGCGCGACCGCATCGATCCGCAGATTCCGGTCTTCATCGCGATGCTGGCCGCCTTCGTCCTCATCGTCACCCTCTATCTGTGGGGCACCCGCCAGTACGCCTTCTTCCCGGCCCTGACCGAGGCGGCCTTCAACATCACCTCGGTCATCACCACCACCGGCTTCGCCTCGACCGACTACCTGAAATGGGGGCCGTTCGTCGCCACCTGGTTCTTCCTGTTCAACTTCCCCGGCGGCTGTACCGGATCGACGGCCGGCGGGCTGAAGACGTACCGGCTGATGGTGCTCTATCGCGTCGCCACCCAGCATGTGACGCACCTCCTCCACCCGCACCGGACGTCCCGCATCCACTACGGCCGCAAGGTGATGACCGACGACGAAGTCGGCTCGGTCGGCACCTTCGCCTTCCTCTATCTGGCGACCTTCGTGGTGCTGTCGCTGGCGGTCGGCCTGACCGGGCTGGACATGGAGACGGCGATGTCGGCGGTGGCCGAGTGCATGGCCAATGTCGGCCCCGGCATCGGACCGCTCGTCGGTCCGGCCGGCAACTTCAGCACCCTGCCCGACATGTCCAAGATCCTGCTGATCTTCGCGATGATCGTCGGCCGCCTCGAGATCCAGGGCGTGCTGATCCTCTTCCTGCCGAGCTTCTACGTCTGAGCCGCGGTCAGATGGTGACCTGCGTGCCGATCTCGACGACGCGGTCGGTGGGGATGCCGAAGTAGCTGGAAGCGTCGTCGGCGTTGCGCGCCAGCGGGATGAAGATCTTGTCCTGCCACAGCGGCATGCCGGATTTCTTCGACGCCTTCAGCGAGCGCCGCGACAGGAAGAAGGTCGTCTTCATCAGGTCATAGGTGAAGGCCTCGTCCCGGATACGCGACAGCATGCGCGGCAGGTTCGGCTGCTCGGTGAAACCGAAGCGGGCGGTGATGCGCAGGAAGGACGCCGAGAGGTGCTCGACGCTGGTGCGCTCCTTCGCCGGCACCCGCGGCCGGTCGTCCATGACCACCGTGACGATGACGTTGTTCTCGTGCAGCACGTGGAAATGCTTGAGGCTGTGGAGCAGCGCCGTCGGTGTGCTGCTGGGGTCGCTGGTCAGGAAGATCGCGGTGCCGGCGATGCGCGGCGGCGGATTGGATTCGAGCCTGTCGACCAGCGCCGTCAGCGGCACCTCGGTGCGCCGCGTCTTTTCGAACAGCAGACGGTTGCCGCGCCGCCAGGTGAGCATCACGATCATCAGGAAACCGCCGAGCAGCAGCGGCACCCAGCCGCCCGACGTGATCTTGAGGAGATTGGCGATCAGGAAGGCGACGTCGATCACCAGGAACGGCACCACCAGCGCCGCGGCGGCCGCCGGGTGCCAGTGCCAGTCCCGCCAGATGACGACGAAGGCGAGCAGCGCCGTGACCACCATCGTCCCGGTCACCGCGATGCCGTAGGCACCGGCGAGCGCGCCGGAGGAGCGGAACAGGCCGACCAGCAGCAGCACGCCGATCAGCAGGAAGGCATTGACCCGCGGCACGAAGACCTGTCCCGGATGGGCCTCGGAGGTATGGCGGATCTCGAGACGCGGCAGCAGGCCGAGTTGCACCGCCTGCCGGCTCATCGAATAGGTGCCGGTGATCACCGCCTGGCTGGCGATGACCGTGGCCGCGGTGGCGAGCACCACCACCGGCAGGCGCGCCCAGTCCGGGAAAAGCAGGAAGAAGGGATTGTCGAGCGTGGCCGGCCGGCCGAGCACCAGCGCGCCCTGGCCGAAATAGTTGATGACCAGCGCCGGCAGCACCAGGCCGAGCCAGGCGACCTGGATGGGCCGGCGCCCGAAATGGCCGAGGTCGGCGTAGAGCGCCTCGGCGCCGGTGACGGCGAGAAAGACGGCGCCCAGCGTCACCAGGCTGATGACGCCGTGGCTCGCCAGGAATTCCAGCGCGTAGACCGGGTTGACGGCCAGCAGCACGACCGGATTGTGGAAGACCGGGACGATGCCGGCGACGGCGAGCACGCCGAACCATAGCGCGCTGACCGGGCCGAACAGCGCCGCCACGCGATGGGTGCCGCGCGACTGGACGACGAACAGGACGATCAGGATGACGAAGGTGAGCGGCAGGATCGACGACTGCAGCACCGGCTCGACCACCTCCAGGCCTTCGACCGCGGAAAGCACCGACAGGGCCGGCGTGATGATCGCATTGCCGTAGAACAGCGCCGCGGCGGTCACCCCGAGGACGACGATGACCGGCGCCGCACGCTTGAACGATTCCTGCGCCAGCGCCATCAGGGCGAAGGTGCCGCCCTCGCCGCGGTTGTCGGCGCGGGTGAGGATGAGCACGTATTTCAGCGTGACGACGACGATCAGCGACCAGAAGATCAGCGACAGGACGCCGAGCACGGCCGCGTGGCTGACCACCCGGGCGCCGCGATCGGTGGCGGCCAGCATCGCCTCGCGGAAGGCATAGAGCGGGCTGGTGCCGATGTCGCCGTAGACGATCGCCGATGGAGCCGACGGTGAGAGCCCAGAAACCGGCTGTCGGGAGTGACGGATCGGCGCCGTCGGCAGTCGCCGTGCTGGACGTTGCAGTGCTCACCATCGCAAGCCGTTTTTGCACCGCGACAGGCGGCAAAGGCGGGGCGTTCTAGCACTTTTCGCCGGGGCGCGTCACCCCGCCGGGTGCCACCGGCACGACGGCGCCGGCCGGACCTGTCGACCAACGCGACAGGCCCGGGCAGGTTCCCCTCGCGCCTTCGCGATGCGCGGCTCAGCTTGCCAGCTTCACCGGGATCTTGATGTAGGAGACGCCGTTGGCCTCCGCCGGCGGCAGCTTGCCGGCGCGGATGTTGGTCTGGATCGACGGCAGCAGCAGGAGTGGCGCGGCAAGCTTGGCGTCGCGGCCTTCGCGCCACTTGACGAATTCCTCCTCGCTGACGCCGTCGAGCTGGATGTTCTTGCGCTCCTCGCCGATCGTCGTCTCCCAGGCATAGTCCTTGCGGCCGTCGGGCAGATAGTCGTGGCAGACGAAGATGCGCGTCTGGTCGGGCAGCGCCAGCAGCTTCTGGATCGAGCGGTAGAGCGTGCGCGCGTCGCCGCCGGGAAAGTCGGCGCGGGCGGTGCCATAGTCGGGCATGAACAGCGTATCGCCGACGAAGACCGTATCGCCCACCACGTAGGAGATGCAGGCCGGCGTGTGGCCGGGCGTGTGCAGGATGGTGGCATCGAGATCGCCGATCGCGAAGTGCTCGCCCTCGGCGAACAGGTGGTCGAACTCGCTGCCGTCGCCGGAGACGTCGGTGGCATTGAACACCGGGCGGAAGATCTTCTGCACCTCGCGGATGTGCTCGCCGATGCCGACCTTGGCGCCGGTCTTGAGCTTGACGTAGGGCGCGCCGGACAGGTGGTCGGCGTGGGCGTGGGTCTCCAGCACCCAGTCGATGGTCACGCCCTCCTCCGCCGCCGCCTTGAGGATGGCGTCGGCGGAATGGGTGTCCGCCTTGCCGGTGCGCTGGTCGTAGTCGAGCACCGGGTCGACGATTGCCCCGTGCCTGGTCTGCGGATCGACGACCAGATAGCTCACCGTGTTGGTGGCCTGGTCGAAAAAGGCGCGAACCTGCGGTCTCGCCGTGGTGGTCATGGGGGTCTCCAAGTCTCGAGCGGTTCCAAGTCTTGACACATATATTAGCGACTACTAAATTAGTCAACGCTAATGGACAGGACACCGATGCAGGCTCCCATCGATTTCGGCGACCTCGCCGGCAAGGCCGAGGAAGCTTCTCACATGATGAAGCTGCTCTCCAACGAGCGGCGCCTGCTGCTGCTGTGCCATCTCGCCGACGCCGGCGAGATGAGCGTCGGGGCGCTGGCGGAGAGCGTCGGCCTCAGCCAGTCGGCGGCCTCGCAGCACCTGGCGCTGATGCGCGAGGACGGCCTGATCACCTATCGCCGCGAGGGCCAGACGCTGCACTACAAGATCGACCACCCCCACGTGGCGCTCTTCCTGTCCATGCTGAAGACCGTGTTCTGCAACCCGCCGGCCTCCCCCGGCTCAAGGAAACCCGCATGCTGAAAGACATCAACGCCGTCCAGGCGCACGACCTCATGGAAAATAACGCCGTCCTTGTCGACGTCCGCGAGCCCTACGAGATCGCGGCCGAGCGGATTCCAGGCTCGATCGAGCTTCCGCTGTCGCAGCTGGCGCGTGGCCAGGCAGCCCACCTGCCCCAGGACAAGAAGGTGGTCTTCTACTGCGCCTCCGGCGCCCGCACCAAGAACAACGGCCGGGCGCTTGCCTCTCTGACCAACGGCGACGCCTACAACCTGGTCGGCGGCATCGGCGGCTGGAAGCGCGCCGGTTTCCAGACCGTCCGCGGCTGACACGCCGCACGCCAGATCCCGACACAGAAAAGGCGGCGCGCCGGACCTGACCGGTCGCGTGGCGCGCCTATTCCCCCATGACCATGCTTCAAGACGTGCTGACCGTGCTCTCCGGCGGGCTGGTCGGCTTCTCGCTCGGCCTCATCGGCGGCGGCGGCTCGGTGCTCGCCGTGCCGCTGCTGGTCTATGTGGTCGGTGTGAAGAGCCCGCACGTCGCGATCGGCACCAGTGCGCTGGCGGTCGCCGCCAACGCCGCGGCCAACCTGTACAGCCACTGGCGCACGGGCCACGTGAAGGCGGGATGTGCGGTCACCTATGCCCTGTTCGGGATCGCCGGTGCCGCCATCGGCTCGACCGTCGGCAAGGCCGTCGACGGCAACCGGCTGCTGGCGCTCTTCGGCGTCGTCATGATCGTCATTGCCGTCTCCATGGTGCGCCGGCCGCCGAGCGCCGGTCACCCGGAGGTTCAGCTCAATCGCAGTTCGGCCGGGCATCTGCTGCCGCGCCTCGCCATCGCCGCGCTGGCCACCGGCTTCCTCTCCGGCTTCTTCGGCATCGGCGGCGGCTTCCTGATCGTCCCCGGCCTGATCATGGCGACCGGCATGCCGCTGATCAACGCCATCGCCTCCTCGCTGGTCTCGGTGACCAGCTTCGGCGCCACCACGGCGGCCAACTATGCCCTCTCCGGCCTGATCGACTGGTGGATCGTCCTCCTGCTGCTCGCCGGCGGCGCGGTCGGCGGCATTGCCGGCACGGCGACCGCGCGCCACCTCGCTGGCCAGCGCCGGACGCTGGCAACGGCCTTTGCCGTCATCGTCGGCGTGGTCGGCCTCTACGTCGTCTGGCGCGGGGTCTCGGCGATCATCGGCTGAGCCTGCCGGCGCCCGCCCCGGACCAGGCCGGCATCGCGCGCGACAAGGCCTCTCCACGAAATTGCCATTGTGGCCAAGGCTAATCCGCGCGACAGAACGGTTCGGTTCCAGCGGCGAGGGACTTTCATGCGCTTGATACAGGGTATCGTTCTCGGCATCGCCCTCACCGTCGGGGCGGCGTTCCTGCACGACGGACTGGTGCCGGCCGACCCGGCGGCCCCGCTGCTGCAGCAGCAGAGATCGTCAACTGGGGCGTCCTCGGCCGGCTGGTGGATAACCAGGTGGCCAACGCCCGGCACCTGTGGAACAGGGCTTTCGGGCGGTAACCACAAGCGCAATGCGGTCCGGACGCCGCCGTCAGTCGTCCCAATCCGGCGCCACGCCGGCCGGATTGGCCACGCGCAGCCGGTGCGTCCGCGACAAAGCCGTGATCTCGGTCATCTCGCTGCCGGACAGCTCGAATGTGAAGACATCGAAGTTCGTCCGGATGCGCTCCGGCGTGACGCTCTTCGGGATGGTCACCACGTTCTCCTGCTGGATGTCCCAACGCAGCACCACCTGAGCCGGGGTCACGCCCTTCTCCCTGGCGATCCGCCCGACCACCGGGTCCTTGAGGACGGCGCCGCGGGCGATCGGCGAATAGGCGGTGAAGATCATGCCATGAGCCCGGCAGGCCGCGATCAGCGGGTCCTGATTGAGATAGGGGTGGTACTCGCACTGGTTGGTGACCAGCGGCGCTTCGGTCGCCGCCCATGCCTCTTCGAGCAGCTTCACGGTGAAGTTCGACACGCCGATATGGCGGGTCCAGCCGGCTCGTCGGCAGGCGTTGAGCGTGGCGATGGTGCTGGCCACCGGCACCGTCTTGCTCTGCCAGTGGATGAGGAGCAGGTCGACCTGGTCGACACCGAGCAGCCTCAGGCTGCGCTCGACGCAGGCCTTGAAGGCACTCTCCTCCGCTTCCTCGGGCGGTACCTTGGTGGTGAGGAAGATCTCCTCGCGCTTGACGCCGGAGGCGCGGATGCCCTCCGCCACCTTGTCCTCGTTCTGGTAGCCGGCCGCCGTATCGACGGCGCGATAGCCGACCTTCAGCGCCTCGGCGACGCCACGGGCGCAGTCGTCGCCGCTGGCGCGAAAGGTTCCGTATCCGATGACGGGCATGTGCGCCCCGTGTGCCGTGACCGTTTGCACCGGTTCAGTCCTCCCGGAAATTTCAGGGTTGCGATGGTGGCGGAAGCGGCACGATGGGACTCAGCGCCGCCCCGGTCAACCGTCAATTGGGCGTGTGCGCCGACGATCCCTTGTCGTGGGGCGCAGCGCGGCCTGCGACGATGCGCTGCCGAGCCGGGGCAAGATCGCCAACATCGATCCCGGATCTGCGGTGCACCGCTTCACGCTGCACCCGCGTCCGGGACATGGCCGTCGGCTGGGGAGTCGTCTAGCCGACCACCGCGCGCAGCGCCGCAATCACGCGGTCGACCTCGCCGTCGGTCAGGTCGGGATGGATCGGCAGGCTGAGCACCTCGTTGGCGAGCCTCTCGGAGACCGGCAGCTTGTGCCCGTCGTAGGCCTTGAAGGCGGGATGCTGGTGGAGCGCCAGGCGATAGAACAGACCGGTGCCGATGCCCATGCCGGTAAGCTTTTCGCGCACCGCATCGCGTCCGGGCACGCGCACCGTATAGAGCGCAAAGGCGCTGTCGTAGCCGGCCGGGATGCGCGGCACCGCAACGACATCGGCAAGCCCCGCCGTGTAGCGTTCGGCGATGGCGCGGCGCCGCGCCAGCTCTTCGTCGAAGACCTCGAGCTTGGCGAGCAGGACGGCCGCCTGCAGCGTGTCCAGGCGACCGGTGACGCCCAGAACGTGGGCCTCGTCGCCATCGCCGGCGCGCCCGTGCGAGCGGATCATGCGCACGCCCTCGGCGAGTTCGGCATCCTCGGCAAGGATGGCGCCGCCGTCGCCGTAGCAGCCGAGCGGCTTGGTCGGATAGAAGCTGGTCGCGCTGATCGGCGCCAGCGCGCCGACGCGCTTGTTGCCGGAGGCGCCGCCGAAGCTCTGCGCCGCATCGGCAAGCACGGTCATGCCGTGGCGGCCGGCCACCGCGGCAATGGCCGCGTAGTCGGCCGGCAGGCCGTAGAGGTCGACCGGCATCACTGCGCGCGGCCGCAACTGGCCGGCCTCGATCGTCTCGTCGATGGCGCGCTCGAGATCGGCCGGGTCCATGTTGAAGGTCGTCGCGTCGACATCGACGAAGACCGGCGTGGCGCCGACCGAGACGACCGATCCGGCGGTGGCGGCGAAGGTGAAGCCCGGCACGAAGACCGCGTCGCCGGCCTTGACGCCCATCGCCATCATGGCGATCGCCAGCGCGTCGCGGCCGCTCGACACGCCGATGGCGTGACCGGCACCGGCGAAGGCGGCCAGCTTCTGTTCGAGCTGCGTCACCTCCGGGCCGAGGACGAACTGGCCGTGGGCGAGCACGGCATCCATGCGCCGGCGAATGTCGCCCTCCAGCCGCGCCCGCTGGCGCTGCAGGTCGAAAAGCTGGATGCGGCTGTCCTCGGCAACGGCAAGCGCCGGACGCGATGCTGTCATGTCTTCACATACTCCGTCTGGCCGGCGCGGATCCCTCGGCGATGGCCGCCTGGATGCGCTCGGCAATGGCAACCGCCGCAGCCCCCGCCCGTCCATCGACCAGCGGCGGCGTTCCGTGGGCCACGCTGTCGAGAAAGGCGGCGATCTGGGCGCCGAGATTGTCGTGGGGGGTGAGCGGGATCGTCTCGGCCCCGCCGTGGCCGGCGCGCGGCCGCACGACAAGGGTCGGGCCGGCGAGGTCGGCGATATAGATCTGGGCGGGCTCGGTGACGGTGAGCTGGCGCCGGTTCTCGGCCGCAGAGCGGCTTGCCGACAGCGTTGCGGTGACGCCGTTGGCAAACGTCAGCCAGGCTTCGGCTTCGTCGGTAAGCCCGCTCACCGACGCCGCACCGTTGGCGGCGACCGACTTGACCGGCGAACCGGCGAGCGTCAGCACCAGGTCGATGTCGTGGATCATCAGGTCGAAGATCACGTCGACGTCAGCCGACCGTCCGCTCCAGCCGGTCTGGCGCACGGCGGCGATGCGCCGGGGATCGACGAGACGTTTTGCCAGCTCAGCAACCGCCGGCGAGAAGCGCTCGATGTGCCCGACCTGGAGCACGACGCCGGCGCGCTCGGCCCGCGCCACGAGGTCGGCGGCCGCCGCGCCGTCGACGGCCAGCGGCTTCTCGACGAAGACATGCACGCCGGCATCGAGGAAATCGCCGGCGATGGCGTGGTGATAGACGGCGGGCGCGGCGACCGACACCGCATCGACCTTGCCGATCAGCGCGCGGTGGTCGGTGAAGGCCTCCGCCCCGGTTTCGGTGGCATAGGCCTGGGCACGGGCGCTATCGGCATCCGCGACCGCAACCAGACGGGCTGCCGCAAGCCTGGAATAGTGGCGGATGTGGTGCCGGCCGAACGCCCCTGCCCCGACGACGCCGACCCTGATGCCTTCACTGCTTGTCACGCTGCACTCAACCCCGACGCCTTCATGCGCCTCGCGAATCCCGGCAGGCACGTTACTAGACCGCCCCAACCGGGGGCGCCCTTAAACAATTGCAATGCGCTGAAATATGCCGCGACAGCGCCGGAATCCGCGGAAATCGCCGGCGCAGCCGGGTCCCGACGGCCGCTAACCCTGGCCCCATCTGCTATTTGCTAAAAATCGGAAGCAATTATACGAATCGCTCCCACCCGGCGGCACCCGCCGCCTCTCGAGCGACGACAATGATCACCGTCCCCGAACTGACCGCCGATGCCCTCGGCCACTTCCTGTCCGACTACATGAAACGCCGCTACGGCTCGTCCGAGAGCCGGCTGGTCGAGCTGGTGCCATCGGTCGCCCGCATCGCGCTCGAATGCATCGGCAACAGCGACGCCCTCTACCACAACGTCGAGCACACCATGCTGGTGACCATCGCCGGCCACGACATCCTGCGCGGGCGGGCGCTGCGCGCCGACATGCCGGCCAGCGACTACGCCCACATGATCGTCGCCTGCCTGTTCCACGACATCGGCTATGTGCGCGGCATCCTGCCCGGCGACGACGCCGACGGCTTCGTCATCGACGCCGAAGGCGGCAAGGTGAAGATCCCCCGCGGCTCCTCCGACGCGGCGCTGACGCCCTATCACGTCGACCGCTCCAAGCTGTTCATCAAGCATCGCTTCAACGACATCGCCCAGTTCGATGCCGAGCGCATCTGCCGCGCCGTCGAGGGCACGCGCTTTCCCGGCAACATGCCGGCCGACCTCGACGACGTGAACGAGGAGGTGGGCCTGCTGCGCGCCGCCGACCTCATCGGCCAGCTCGGCGATCCCCACTACATCCGCAAGGCCAACGCGCTCTATTACGAATTCGAGGAGGCCGGCCTCAACCGCCAGCTCAACTACGCCAGCCCCGCCGACCTGGTCGAGCGCTACCCGCAGTTCTACTGGAACATGATTTCGCCGTTCATCCAGACCGCCATCCGCTATCTGTCGGTGACATCGAACGGACGCCAGTGGGTGGCCAACCTCTATTCGAACGTCTTCCGCGCCGAGCGCGACCTCGCTCTCTGCGGCCCCCAGCAATAAGGCGGTCCCTGTCGGCTGCTCCGAACCCGGAGGCGACCATGCCGCGCCGGCGACGCCGCGCTGGCGGAGCGGCCGCGACGCCCGGCGAAGCGGCGACCGCAGGGCGGGCCTGCTATGCTTTGCCCATCCCAATCGTCACGAGCATGGCCTGAATGGCAGCGCGAGGGGTCACGGATGATGCGCGTGCAGACAGTGCTGGCGATACCGCTTCTGTTCGTTGCGATGACTGGCGCCTCGGGCCGGCGAAGCCGCCGACACGGGCATCGACGTCTGCCACTTCATCGCTGAACAGCAATCGGCGCAGTCATGGGCCACGCAACGCCCCGGGACCTACGGCGTGCGCGGCGATTTCCTCAGGGACTATTTCGTCCACTTTGGCTGGTTCGATCTCGATGGCGACGGCATCGCCGAGCATGTCACCCAGTCGTGGGCCACCGGATCGATGGGCGGCGACGCCTACGACTATGCGCTCTCCTCCGTGCGCGAGCCTTTTGACCCGTCCGATCCGGCCAATCTTCCCGATGCTGTCCTGCCCGAGGACATCGCCCGCTATCTCGATGACAACAGGCTCACCCTCGGCGAGGCTTTCCTCCCCTTCAGGGGGCGCTTCTACGACGTGACATTCGCGGACGAAGGCGGCGCTTTCGTCGTGGCCGCGCTCTACTATCTGCCCGGTGGGGCCCAGCGCGCCGCCTGCGTCTTCCAGAACCAGGTGGCATTGTCTGGCTGGTTGCCAGCCGACTCGCCGGCCTGAATTCGCGGCCGATCGCGCTGCGGTGCTGCAACTGGCACACAAGGGAGCGATCCCGGACACTCCGATGGCGGCAAGCTCCGCCTTGCCGAAATCCGCCCCGGCTGCGGGCTTTGCATTCGAGATGCCGGGCGGTTCGCTCCGCCCGGCCTGCACCTACGGTGACGACGATTGCAGAGACATCTGGACGGTCGATTTCGACAATGACGGCGCCGCGGATCGCCTGCTTCTGCTCTCCGGCGTGAGCGGCGCCGGCCGCGGCTGCGATGCGTCGCTCTTCATGCTGCTGACGCCGGATGACGAGATTGCCAAAGGCGCCAAGCAGGACCTCCTACTGAGACTTCAGAACGCCGACCTGGACGACGCCTACCCGGTACGGCCGTGCGGGATGGCGTTTCGCTGGCTGAACGCGGCGGGGCGCGTCCTTCTCGAACGTCGCTCGGCGGAGCAGCCGCCGCTGGCTACGTCCCAACTCGTCGATGATCTGTGGATTGCACGCGACGGGCAGACGGCGCGCCTGGCCTATGCGGCATTCAAGGTGACGCCCGAAATCCTCTACGACGCGGCGCCGGAACCGGCCGCGCCCTGACGGCACCGGGCTGCGTATCGCCACCCCGCAAGAATAAATTCCTCGTGCCGCCGTTGCCCTTTCCGCACGAAGAAAGCGATCGTTAACAGCTTTGGCGACTACTACACCGCACCCTCACCCCGGGGCGAGCCGCCGCGATGCGATTCCACCACCTCGACACGCTGCGATTCGTCTTCGCTGCCTACATCGTCTTCGGCCACAGCCTTGGCTGGATCGGGATCGCCAGAAACGGCGGTCTGGCGGTCGACGTCTTCTTCATTTTGTCCGGTTTCGTCCTGACGCAGATGCTGTTCCGCGAGCGCCTGCCGCCCTACCGGTTCCTGCTGGCACGCTTTGCCCGCATGTGGCCGCTCAATGTGCTCACCATGGCGGCGATGTGCGTGATCCTCGGCGCCGCGGGCAACTGGCCGGATCCCCGCATCATCGCCCTCAATACGCTGCTGCTTCAGAACAGCGGGGCCGTCGACGTGCTGACCCTCAATTGGCCGTCCTGGTCGATTTCGGCCGAGATCATCGTCGGGTTCCTCGTTCTCTACCCGCTCGCCATGCGGCGCGCGCCGGTCGCAGCGGCAGTCGCCGTCGCGGTCTCCCTGGTCATCCTCCTGCAGCAGCCCGGCGACTACGAAATGCTGCATTCTCAGTCCTTCGGCCCTATCTCGATCGGGCTGGTCCGGTGCGTGTTCGGTACCGGCCTCGGCTACCTGGCCTACGAGGCCTTTGCCCGCTACGGCCGAACCCGCATGGCGTCCTCCGCGGCGTCGGTTCTGCATGGCGCATGTCTGGCCATGTTCGTGTTGCTCCTGGCGTGCCCTCTGAACAACGTCGAAAAGGCCGCCGGGATCATCGCATGCGCCGCGGCGATCTTCCTGCTGGCCGCCGAAAAGTCAGCCGTCACGGAGGTTCTGGCGCGCCCGGGCGTCAGATGGCTCGGATCGATCAGCTTCGGCATCTACATGGTGCATGCGCCGATCCTGACGGCATTCCGCGAAGCGTCACTCCTGCCGGCGAGCGACATCTTCACAGCGGCAGCGCGGAACGGCCGGTTGCCGGTCGCGCTCTGGCACCATGCGTTCGGTCTCGGAGCTTTTTTCGCCGCGGTGATGCTGATGGCGATCGCCGCCTATCACCTCGTGGAAATGCCGGCCAAGGCGGCGCTGCTCGCGGCATTGGGCGGGGCGAGACGGCCGCCACGCCAATCGCCCGCATCCGCCGCAGAGGCGCGCGATGCGGAGCGAAATTCACCGTAATACCAGAAGCTTATGCTTTTGAATGGTGCGGTCGAGAAGACTCGAACTTCCACGGGTTGCCCCACAGCGACCTCAACGCTGCGCGTCTACCAATTCCGCCACGACCGCCGGAAAAGCGGGCTCCATGTAACAAATCGCCGCCTGCCACACAAGGCAGACCAGTCGGTTGCGCACCGCTGGCGCGCACCCTACCCCCGCCCCCCGCGAGCCCCTACATTGCCCGCCAGGTGCCGGCGGCTGGGCCCCGGCAAACGGACGGCACGAATGCGCGAAACAGCGAGCGAATTCGGCGGGCCCGGGCATGGCGGCAGTCCGCTCCATGCTGCCTGCCGCCGGGATGGCGCCGGTCGAGTGGGCCATCGCCGGGGCGCGCGTGGACTATGCCGCAGCGGTGGCCGCGATGGAGGCGCGGGTGGCCGCGATCGCCGAGGGGACCGCCGCCGAGCGCGTCTGGCTGGTCGAGCATCCGCCGCTCTACACCGCCGGAACCAGCGCCAAAGCGGCGGATCTGCTGGCGCCGGACCGCTTCCCGGTCTACCGGACCGGACGCGGCGGGCAATTCACCTACCACGGCCCCGGCCAGCGCGTGGCCTACCTGATGCTCGATCTCAACCGGCGCCGGCCGGACCTCAGGCTTTACGTCCACACGCTGGAGGAATGGATCATCCGCACGCTCGCCGCCTTCAACGTCACCGCCGGGCGGCGCGAGGGCGCGGTCGGCATCTGGGTGAAGCGGCCCGACAAGGGCATCGGCCGCGAGGACAAGATCGCCGCCATCGGCATCCGCGTACGCCGCTGGGTGACCTTCCACGGCATCGCCCTCAACGTCGATCCGGTGCTCGAGCATTTTTCCGGCATCGTACCCTGCGGCATCAGCGGCCAGGGCGTCACCAGCCTCACCGATCTCGGCATCATCGCCAGCATGGAGGAGGTGGACAGCGTGCTGAGACGCGAGTTCGAGGCCCTGTTCGGCGCGACTACGCCTATTCGGTCGTCGGCAACTGCGTGAAGCGAGAAAGCTCCGGGCCGGCATAGTCGGTCACCAGAGACATCGCGCACATCGGCCAGTGCCGGCCCGTGGCGGCATTCGGCGATCATCGCCGAAATCGCGTCACTCTCGCCGATGAAGACCGCCTCGACCGTCCCGTCCCGCCGGTTGCGCACCCAGCCGGCGACATGGTGGCGGAACGCCTCGTGCTCGACGAAGGCGCGGAAGCCGACGCCCTGCACGCGGCCTTTTACGACGACACGGATAGCCTGCCGGAGCATCAGCCGACGCTCCAACGACGGCATTGCGCACGGAAATCTGACCGGGCTGCCGGCAGACCGACCGGCGCCGCGCGCCACCCCGCTCCACTCGATTCCTGCCGGCTGCATTGTCCCCCCTTCTCCGCCGCCTCGCCTTGATTCCGCCAACCATAATGCGATTTTCTGGAGCCGCCACCTGCCAGGAGGAGAACGTGGTTGGCGCGGATCTTCATCAGCCATTCGCACGCCAACAACGCCCAGGCGGCCGCACGCGGCGACGGGCTGACCACGGGCAGGATCAGCTTCGTTGTCGCCCAACCGGCCGCATCGGCCGCACAGCCTATAAAGCGGATCGAACGATGCGCCTGATCATCAAGACCGATTTCCTGATTCTGGCTCCCGACGATGCGGTGGATATCGAGATGCTGCGTGCGGCCGGTCGGGCGCGGGAGGGCCACGTCTTCCGCGTCATGCAATCCGGACCCGGGCTCCAGCTTGTCGATCTCGGTCCCGAGGAGGAGGCGCTCGGCCGGCCGATCAACATAACCGCCGAGGCGCCGCCACCCTTCGATCTCATCTCGAACTTCGCCCATACCCCATTCGTGCTCGACGGCACGCGCTACGCCAGCGTCGAGGGCTTCTGGCAGTCGCTGCGGGTGGATGATGCCGGGGAGCGCGCACGCATCGCCACCCTCTCCGGCAGCGCCGCCAAGCGCGCGGCCGGCAGCGCCGCGCGTCGCGACAGTTTCATCTACGCAGACAGCACCGTGCGCACCGGCACCTATCAACATTGGCGGCTGATGCGACGGGCCGTCGAGGCGAAATTCGCGCAGAATGAGGACGCTCGCGCGGCACTGCTGGCCACCGGCACGCGGCCGCTGACCCACAAGGTGCGCTCCGACAGCAGGACGATTCCGGGTGTCGTCATGGCTGAGATTTGGATGACCGTGCGCCGACGGCTCCAGCGCGACAAGGCCGCCAATTCTAGGCGAACTCCATGATCACCGCATCCACGGCGAGCGTGTCGCCGGCCTTGGCGACGATCCGCTTGACGGTACCGTCGCGCTCGGCCCTGAGCACGTTCTCCATCTTCATCGCCTCGACCACCGCCAGGATGTCGCCGGCGCGTACGTCCTGACCTTCCGCCGCATCGATGGCCACCACCAGCCCCGGCATCGGGCAGCGGAGCTGCTTGGCCGAGTGCTTGTTCTTCTTGACCGGCATCAGCCGGTCGAGTTCCGCCACCCGCGGCGTCATCACCCGCGCCGTCGCGGCGATGCCGCGGTTGGTCAGGTGGACGCCGCCGTGCGCCTGGCGCACCTGCACGTTGACCGTGTGGCGGCCGATCTCGCCGGTCCACAGAATATCCCCCGGCGTCCAGGCGGAGCTGACGGCAATCGGGTCGCCGCCCTCGTGCACCATGGTGAGCGTCGCCGGCTCCTCGGTCGGCTCGACGCGCAGGGCGAAGTGGGTGCCGCCGATGGCAACCGACCAGTCGCTCCGCCAGGTGCTCCCTTCCCCGTTCAGCCGGCCGGCGAGAACCCGGAACTTGTGGCGGCGGCGCACCTCGATGGCGAGCGCCACCATGGCCATGCGGGCGAGCGTCTCGGGATCGAGCTTCGCCGCAGCAAAGCCGTGCGGATATTCCTCCGCCACGAAGCCGGTGGAGATGTCCCCCTTCTGCCAGCGCGGGTTCTCCATGATCGCCGACAGGAAAGAGAGATTGTGCGCGAGGCCATCGACGACGAAGCAGTCGAGCGCGTCGGCCATCGCCTCGATGGCGGCCGCGCGGTCCGGCCCATGGGTGATGAGCTTGGCCATCAGCGGGTCGAAATAGACCGGGATCGTGATGTCTTCGCGCACGCCGTCGTCGACGCGCACGGCGGTCCCGTCGGCCCGGCGCCCCTCCGCCGGCGGGTGATAGCGGCTGATCTGGCCGATCGAGGGAATGAAGTTACGGCTGGGATCCTCGGCATAGAGGCGGGCTTCGACCGCCCAGCCGTCGAAGCGCACGTCGTCCTGGGTGAAGGTCAGCGCTTCGCCCGCCGCGGCGCGGATCATCTGCTCGACCAGATCGAGGCCGGTGATGAACTCGGTGACCGGATGCTCGACCTGCAGGCGGGTGTTCATCTCGAGGAAATAGAAGTGCCGGTCGGCCCCCAGGATGAACTCGACCGTGCCGGCGGAATCGTAGTGCACGGCCCTCGCCAGCGCCACCGCCTGCGCCCCCATCTCGGCGCGCAGCGCCGCGTCGACGGCCGTCGACGGCGCCTCCTCGATGATCTTCTGGTTGCGCCGCTGGATGGAGCATTCGCGTTCGCCGAGATGCACGATGTTGCCGTGCCGGTCGCCCAGCACCTGGATCTCGACGTGGCGCGGGTTCTCGATGAAGCGTTCGATGAAGACGCGGTCGTCGCCGAACGACGAGCGCGCTTCGGAGCGGGCGGCGCGCACGCCCTCGGCCACCTCGTCCTCGCTCCAGGCGATGCGCATGCCCTTGCCGCCGCCGCCGGCCGACGCCTTGATCATCACCGGCAGGCCGATGTCGCGCGCCACAGCGATCGCCTCGGCGTCGCTGTCGATGGCGCCGAGATGGCCCGGAACGGTGGACACGCCGGCGGAGGCGGCAAGCTTTTTCGATTCGATCTTGTCGCCAAGCACCGAGATGGCGCTGACGTTCGGCCCGATGAAGGTGATGCCGGCGGCATCGAGCGCCAGGGCGAAGGCGCCGCGCTCCGACAGGAAGCCGTAACCGGGATGGACCGCATCGGCGCCCGTCCTGTGGGCCGCCGCGACGATCCGGTCGATCATCAGATAGGAGGTGGCGGCCGGCGGCGGCCCGATATTGCACCGCCTCGTCGGCCATGGCGACGTGCAGCGCCTCGTGGTCGGCGTCGCAATAGACCGCGACCGTGGCGAGCCCCATGCGCTTCGCGGTACGGATGATACGGCAGGCGATCTCGCCGCGATTGGCAATGAGGATCTTGTTGAACACTGGAACTCGGTAACTCCCCGGTCCCGCTTTCTAGGCCGCCGCCGGCGCGGCGGCAATATTGACCATCGGGTCAAGCGTCAGCACCGCCACGACGACGCGGACGGTCGCTGCTACGCCAGGGCGCACCCCGAGAACAGCACAAGTGATTTGAACGGCACCAATAAATATGATTAATTGACGATGCCCTGGGAGGAACGGGGAAGCCCACGAAAAGGTGGGCCGGAGGGGAGGATCGTGCAGGATCTGCTCGCCACCAGCGGGGGCGCGCGGCCGCGCATGCGAGCCGCTGAAATTATCGGTCGACGTATTGTCTCGGGCGGCCTGCCACCCGGCGCCACGCTACCCGATTTCGATGCACTTGCCGCCGAGTTGTCGATCTCGCGCCTGTCCGTGCGCGAGGCCCTCAAGCTGCTCGCCGACAAGGGCCTGGTCATCTCGCAGCCGCGTCACGGAACGGTCGTACAGCCGCGCAGCGCGTGGAGCCGGCTCGACATCGACGTGCTGGTCTGGCAGATCGCCAACCAGCCCGATGCGGCCTTCGTCCGCAACCTGTTCGAGGTCCGCCGGATTCTCGAGCCGGACGCCGCGGCGATCGTCGCCATGCGCGGCGCCGGCGAAGCGATCGCGGCGATGCAGAGCGCGCTCGACACCATGTCGGCGGCGGACCCGCGCTCGCAGGAATCGATCCGCGCCGACCTGTCCTTCCACGCGCATCTGCTGACCGGCACCGGCAACGACTTCATTGCCGGCTTCGCGCCGCTGCTTGAGAAGCTGCTGGTCGTCGTCTTCCGCGTCCAGCGCGACACCTGCCCGGACCTGCGCCGGTTCGTGCCCGAACACCGGGCCGTGCTGACTGCCATTCGCCGCGGCGATGCCGAGGCAGCGCGCCAGGCGACGACGGACCTGCTGGATGGCGCCGAGACGGACGCCGTGGATGGCATCGGCCTGCTGGCGCCGGCCGGCGCTACCGCAAGGAGCCAATCGCAATGAGTGTTGCTGAGAATGAAGCCGGTCCGCAACGCCGGGAAGACTACACCTCGATTGTCCGTCTGCAGAACGTTCAGAAGTATTTCGGCGCCGTGCAGGCGCTCAAGGACATCAACCTCAGCGTCGGACGCAACGAGATCGTCGGCCTGATCGGCGACAATGGCGCCGGCAAGTCGACCCTGATCAAGGTGATGACCGGCGTCATTACGCCCACCTCCGGGCGGCTGTTCATCCGCGACAAGGAGATCGATCTCAACGGCTTCTCGGTGCGCGGCGCGCACAGCCTGTCGATCGAGACGGTCTACCAGGACAAGTCGCTGGCCGAGAAGCAGCCGCTGTGGCGCAACTTCTTCGTCGGCCGCCAGATCACCAACCGCTTCGGCTTCATCGACATCAAGAAGGAAAAGGAGATCGCCCAGCAGATCCTGATCGACGTGATCGGCTTCCGCGGCGTCGGCATCACCGTCGATTCGACGATCAGCAACCTGTCCGGCGGCGAGCGCCAGGGCATCGCGATCGGCCGCGCCATGCACTACAACGCCGACCTCATCGTGCTCGACGAACCCACCGCCGCCCTCGGCGTCGCCGAGGTGCGCAAGGTCATCGACTTCGTCCAGAAGATCAAGAATTCCGGACGCGCCTGCGTCTACATCGAGCACAATCTGGCGCACGTCCACGAGGTCGCCGACCGCCTGATCGTCCTCGACCGCGGCTCCGTCGTCGCCGAGATCGAGCCCAAGGACATGACGGTCATCGAGCTCACCGACTACCTCATCCGGATCCAGGCCA
Source organism: uncultured Alphaproteobacteria bacterium (assembly GCA_963784605.1). Lineage (GTDB taxonomy): Bacteria > Pseudomonadota > Alphaproteobacteria > Rhizobiales > Kaistiaceae > CAVSRC01. The sequence goes on along the minus strand of CAWARW010000010.1, from coordinate 39,483 downwards.
AGCACTGAGACCGACTCAATGGCCAAACAAGCTCACGCAATCGCTTTTCAGCCGCATCGAAGGCCTGCCGATCATCATCGTCTTCGTGATCCTCCTCGGCCTGTTCATGTACATGTCGCCCGAGGTGTTCCTGCAGCCGTTCCATCTACACCACCTTCCTGTCGACGCTGCCGCCGCTGATCCTGCTGGCACTCGGCCTGACCTTCGTCATCGGCGCCGCCGAGATCGACCTGTGCTTTCCGGCGATCATCGGCTTCTCCGGCTACGTCTTCGCGGTCCTCTTCAAGGAATACGAACTCGGCTGGATCGCGGTGATCGCGGCGCTGGCCGCCGGCGTCCTGATCGGCTTCATCAACGGCGTGCTGGTCGCCAAGGTCGGCATTCCCTCCTTCATCGCCACGCTCGGCACCCAGTTCTTCTGGTACGGCATGGCCACCGTCCTCTCCGGCGGCAAGTCCTATGCGCTGCGCGGCGCCGAGGAGAGCTCGGTGTGGCAGGTGCTCGTCGGCCGCCCCTTCGCCAATGCCGAGACGTTCTGGGTCACCCAGCTCCCGATCCAGTCGCTGTGGACGGCCATCGTCGTGCTGGTGATGTGGGTCATCATGACCCGCCACCGCTTCGGCGAGCACACGCTGTTCATCGGCGATTCCAACGACGTCTCGCGCGTCGTCGGCATCAATGTCGACCGCGAGAAGATCAAGATCTTCACCCTGATGGGCGCCCTGGCCGGCCTCGCTGCCATCTTCCTGACGCTGGAGAACAAGAACTATTTCGGCAACCAGGGCCAGGGCTACCTGCTGCTTGCCATCGCTTCGGTGCTGATCGGCGGTACGTCGATCTTCGGCGGCCGCGCCACGATCATCGGCACCGTCTTCGGCGCCTTCATCATCCAGATGATCGAGCCCGGCCTTGTCGCCACCGGCCTCACCGGCGCCTGGGTCAACACCGTCCGGGGCCTCATCTTCCTGATCTCGATCATCTTCTATCTCTATGTCGACGAGCCGCAGCGCCGCCGGGCTTTCTTCGGTCGCTTCGGCTTTTTCAAGGGTTTCGGCCGCGTCAGCGCTGCCGAGTGACAGGCCCGCGCCGAGGGCGCGGTGCCACACAATTGAGGGAGAGAACGAACATGCGTGTAACCAAGATTCTGCTGGCCAGCGCAGCAGCCACCGCCTTGCTTGCCAGCGTTGGCGTGGCTTCGGCCGCCGATCCGATCGGCAAGGGCCTGGTAATGTACATGCAGATGGGCGGCAATGCCGGCGACGGCGCCACGCTCGCCCGCCAGACCGGTGCCGAGCAGGCGGCGGCCGCCTTCGGCGTCGATCTGAAGGAGCAGTTCTCGGCCTGGGCGCCGGAGACCATGATCAACCAGTTCAAGGATGCCGTCGCCGCCAGGCCGAACTGCATCGAGATCATGGGCCACCCGGGCGCGACCGCGTTCCATGACATCGTCAAGAGCGCCGTCGAACAGGGCATCGTAGTGACCATCGGCAACTCGCCGATGACCTCGCTGCAGGACGAGTTCAAGACCAAGGGCATGGGCTATGCCGGCGTCGACCTGTATGCCGGTGGCGCGCTCACGGCCAACTACATGCTCGCCCAGGGCCTCAAGTCCGGTGACGAGGCGATGGTCTATGGCGTGTTCAGCCAGGCCGAACGCGGCCAATCCGAGAAGGGCCTTGCCGACACGCTCGAGAAGGCCGGCCTCAAGGTCGACCGCCTCGAGATCAGCCAGGAGATCAACTCCGATACGTCGCTCGCCGTTCCGGTGCTGGTGGCCTACATCCAGAGCCATCCGAACCTCAAGGCGATCGGCACCCAGCACGGCACAATCACCGGCCAGCTCGCCGAAATCCTCAAGAAGGCCGGCAAGAAGCCCGGCGACATCATCGTCGGCGGCATCGACCTGGCTCCGGCCACCATCGACGGCCTGAAGTCCGGTTACGTCTCGGCCACCCTCGACCAGCTGCTCTATCTGCAGGGCTTCATGCCGGTCGTGCAGTGCGTGATGACGGCCAAGTACAAGATGCCCGGCCTCGACCTCAACACCGGCGCCGGCGCCGTGACGCCTCAGACCATCGGCGGCCTCGTCGACCTGATCGACGCGGGCATCCGGTAAGACCTGCCCCTCCTCCCGTTTTCGTGAGACAGGCAGCGCCGGCGGGAAACCGCCGGCGCAATTGCTTTCTGCAGGGACTGCGGCGTCCTAGCCTTGGGTGATCCCGTCGAGCGCCTTCTGCAACGTCGGGATCCAGCCCTTCTGCGACGAGGTCAGGCGATTCTGGCCGTCGAGCCTGTTGAGGATGCCGAGGCCTTCCTGCAAAGCCGCCTTGCGTTCGGCCGGCCTGTCGCTCGCCTGCTGCACCTTCCATAGGCTGACGACGAGATCGGTCTGCCATTCGGTGTTGCCGCCGTCGAGCGCCGATAGCTTGCGGACGATGACCATGCCTTCCTGATAGTCGGCATAGGCGCCAGCGGCGTCGCCCAGCAAGCGCTTCGAATCGCCGACCCGGTTGAGGGCGACGGACAGGTCGCGCTGCCACCCGGTATTGTCGGGATTGGCCGCCACCAGGCGCCGGCGAATGGCCAGGCACTCTTCATAGTCCGCTGCCGCGCCGGCATTGTCCTCCAGATTCGTCTTGATATCGCCGGTCTTCTCCAGACCGACCGAGAGGTCGCGTTGCCAATCCAGGTTGTTCGGATTGGACACCACCAGCGCCCGGCGGATCTTCAGGCTCTCCCCATAGGAGTCCGCCGCGCCGGCATTGTCCTGGTCTTCCTCCTGAACCTTGCCGAGCTTCTCCCAGGCGATCGCCAGATCGCGTTTCCACTGTACGTTGCTGGGGTCGAGCGTGACGAGCTTCTTGCGGATGTCGAGCGTCTCCTCGAAGCCGGTGCGTGCCCCCTTCAGGTCGCCGTTATCGAGCTGGAGGCCGCTGATCTTCTCCAGGCTGACCGAAAGGTCGCGCTGCCATCCCGTGTTGGTCGGATCGCCGGCCACCAGCTTACGGCGGATGTCGAGGGCCTCCTGATAGGCGGCACCGGCGCCGCGCCGATCGCCGGCGCTCAGCTTGATGTTGCCGACCTTCTCCAGCGCCACCGACAACGTCCGCTGCCACGGGCCGTTACCCGGATCGGCTTCCGCCAGGCTCCGCCGGATCTTGAGGCTGCCCTCGTAGGCGGTGAGCGCCCCCTGCGTGTCACCCTCGGCCTCTCGGACGTTGCCGATCTTCTCGAAGCTGACCGACAGGTCACGCTGCCAGCCGGCATTGCCGACGTCGGTGTCGGCAAGGCGCTGCGAGATGGCGAGGTCTTCCTCGTAGGCCTTGCGTGCCCCGGCGATGTCGCCGGCATCGAACTTGATGTCACCGATCTTCTCGAGGCTGACCGAAATATCGCGCTGCCATTCGGTCTTGCCGGAATCGGTGGCGATCAGCCGCCGGCGAATGTCGAGGCTCTCCTGATAGGCGGCCAGCGCGCCGTCGCTGTCGCCCGCCGCCAGCTTCACGTTGCCGATCTTCTCGAGGCTGACCGAGAGGTCGCGCTGCCACATGGCGTTGGCCTGGTTGGCCTGGGCCAGGCGACGGCGGATATCGTAGCTCTGCTGATAGGCGGCCAGCGCGCCGGCGGTGTCACCGGCCGACACCTTGACGTTGCCGAGCTTCTCGAGGCTGACCGACAGGTCGCGTTGCGCATCCAGATCCTTCGGGTTTGCCTCCGCCAGCCGCTGCGTGATCGCCAGGTCGTGCCCGTAGGCCTCTCGCGCGCCGGCGATATCGCCCGAGTCGAGCTTGAGATCGCCGATCTTCTGCTCGCCCACCGAGATATCGCGCTGCCACTCCTCGTTCTTCTCGTCGGTGGACGCCAGCGTATCGCGGATCAACTTGCTCTCTTCGTACGCGGCGAGCGCGCCGGCGCGGTTGCCTTCCGCAATCCGTCCGTTACCGACGCGCTCCAGGCTGACCGACAGGTCACGCGTCCACAGCGTGCTCTTTGGATCGATGGCCGACAGCTTGCGGGCGATCTCCAGCGCCTGGTCGTAGGCGTCCACCGCATGGCCGGTGTCGCCGGCGGCGAGGTAGGTATCGCCGAACTGGTGCAGCATCACCTCCCGGCTACGCAGCACGCCGGTATCGTCCGGCGCCGCCTTGGCCAGGTTGTTCATGGCGTCGTCGACCCAGCCGAGGATGGTGCGCATGTCCTGCAGGCGCATGCCGACGACGTCGCGCATGCCCAGGACCACGTCGAAGATCACCTTGTCGACCGTCGACTTGGCGATGTCGAAGTTGCGTTTCGCCTTGTCGGCTTCGGCAGTCGCCCGGGCCGCCTCGGCGGTGGCCCGCGTCGCTTCCGCCGTGGCGCGCTCCGCCTCGACCGAGGCACGGTGCTCGGCACGCATGGCGAACAGCCCCGCCCCCACCGCGGCGAGGGCGACGACGCCGAGGATGGCGGCGGCCAGGCGGGTGCGCCGGGTGAGGCGCTTGGCCGAATCGCGTTCGATCTCGGCCTGGCGTAGCTTCGCCGCCTCGAGCGCCCGTCGCTGCTCCTCCTCCTCCGCCAGCCGTTTCTTTTCGGCCGCTTCGGATGAACGGATGTATTTGGCCTCTTCCTCGTTGAAGCGGGAAGGATGCTCGTTCAGCCACAGCCGGGCGCGATCCAGCATGATGCCGGAGATGAGGCCGCGGTCGCAGTCGGCCTTGGGCAGATTGCGCCAGTCGGCGAGCGCCCGCTCGCAGCCGGTTACGGCCGATGAGGAACTCCTTTTCCTCCTGCAGCCAGCCGACCAGCAGCGGCCAGACGCGGAACAGCGCCTCGTGCGCCACTTCAACCTTGCGGCCACCATCCTGCTCGCGCACCACCAGCAGGCGCGCCTGCGCGCCCGACAACGACGTGATCAGCCGCTGGGCCCGCTGGGGCAGCGAATCCCAGTCCGCCGCCTGGCGGACGAAGCCGCCCTCGTCGTTGACCTTGACCAGACCGGGGATGAACGCATCGCGCAGCGCCTTCAGCTCGTCATCGCTCGGCTTGACGTCCTCGATGACCCGGGAGGCGGTATCGCGGACCACGGTTTCGAGGGGCGACAGGCCGGCAACGGCATCGCGCAGGCTCTCGTATTCGACCAGTTGCAGGCGACCATCGGCGCCGAACTGGTCGTAGAGGCGGCGGAGCGCGAAGGCGACCAGCGGCAGCGCGTCGGTGGTGCGGGCATCCTGCATGATGCGCGCGACGAGGCTTTCCTCGACCGTGAGGTTGGCGATGCGCGCCGGCCCGCGGATGATCTCGCCCATGCGCTCGATCGGCAGCGGGCGCAGCGAAAACTCCTCGAACTCGCTCGCCAGGCCCGGCGCCGTCTGCAGGTCGCCGAGATGGTCGGAGCGCAGCGTCGCCACCGCGACGAAGGGCAGCCCGGGCCCCAGCAGCTTCGACAGGAAGGCGAGAAACTGCTCGGTGCGCGCCTGCAGGGCGCGGGTGAACAGCTCCTCCATCTGGTCGATGGCGACCAGGATGCCGGCGCGGTGCGCCTCGTGACGCTCGCCGATGCGGCGCGCCAGATCCTCCGGATCGGCGAGGACCAGCTCGTCGGCGGTGATGTTGATGCCAGCATCGCGGAGGCTGGCGGCGAGCCCGGCGAAGGGGTCGTGCTCGGGCCGGAAGACCGGCAGGACGATCCATTCGCGCTTTGCCCGCTTCACCCGCGGCACCAGGCCGGCGCGCAGCAGCGACGACTTGCCGGTGCCGGACTCGCCGAGCACCACGACGAAGCGCTTGCCACCCTCGATGCGGCGCGAATCGAGACGCTGGATGAGCCGGCGCACATCGTCGTCGCGGCCGAAATAGATCGCCGCGTCGTCCTCGTCGAAGGCCAGGAAGCCGGGATAGGGGGCGCGGCCGGGCGGGAAATCGAAGCCGCTCTGGCTGAGCAGCGCCACCTCGGTCAGCCGGTTCGACAGGCGGTCGAGCCCGGTCTGCTTGTTCTTGGTGAGGTCGACCTTCTGCAGGTCGTCGCCGACGTACTGGTCGCCGTCCGGCGAGACGATCACCGGGAAGATCGCCTTGCCGCGCGACCGCGCCTGGGCGAATTCGGCGAAGCACCACTTGGAATCGAACCAGTTGCGGGTCAGCAGCAGGATGACCGCCTGGGCGCGCTCTAGCTCCTCGTAGAGGGTCTGCTCCCACTTGGCGCCGGGTGGGATGCCGTGATCGGTGTCAATGTCGAGGAAGCCGCGCTCGAAGCCCTGCGACCTGAGCCAGTCGAACAGCTCCTGAGCCTGCTGCGCATCGCGGCTCGAATGACTGATGAAGACCCGTGCCATAGCGGTCCGTTATTCCGTTCGCCGAGGAGTTGCTATCGCCGAACTTTAGTTGAAACACAGTCAAAGAAAAGGCAGTTGCGGGCCCTCCTCCCGATCTTGTGAGGAATCGAACAACCGCCGTTTCCCGGCAGCCGGAGCGGATCAACCTCCCGATGGAGTTACGCCGGCTTGGTCCAGCTCGGCCCGGGCCTTCTTGAGGAGATCGATCCAGGACATCTGCGACGCCGAAAGCTTGTTCTGGTCCGCCAGCATCTGGAGGATACCGATCCCCTCGGTCAGCATCGCCTTGCGCCGGTCCATGTCGCTGCTCACCGACTGGGCCATGTAGAGGTCGTAGACCAGGCTGGTCTGCCAGACCATGTTGCCGGCATCCAGGGCGACCAGCTTGCGGCCGATGGCGACGGCCTCGTCGAAGGACCGGCCGGCGGCGGCGGCATCGCCGGCCGCCAGAGCGGCGCCGGCGACCTTGTTGAGGCTGGTCATGACATCGCGCTGCCACATGGTATTGGCGGCGTTGCTGGCGGCGAGCTTGCGCGCGATCCCGAGGCTCTCGTCGTAGGCGGCGCGGGCGCCCTCGGTGTCCTTCGTCTTCAGCCGGGCGTCGCCGACCTTGTTGAGGGTCACCGAAACGTCGCGCTGCCACTCGGCGTTGCCGCCATCGGCCGACGCGAGCTTGCGCACGATGGCGAGGCTCTCCTGGAAGGCGTCGACCGCCCCGGCAGCGTCGGCGGCGGCGAGCTTGAGGTCGCCGATCGAATTCAGCGTCGCCGCCACGTCGCGCTGCCAGGTCGCGTCGCTGGGATCGGTTTCCACCAGCCGGCGGGCGATCCCGAGGCTCTCCTCGTAGTCCTTGAGCGCCCCCTGGTTGTCGCCGGTCCTCGATTTCACTTCGCCGAGTTCGGCAAGGCCCAGCGAGATATCGCGCTGCCAGCCCATGTTGCCGGGGTCGGTCGCCGCGACGCTGCGGGCGATCGCCAGCCCCTCCTCGTAGGCGGCCTTGGCGCCATCAGGATCGCCGGTGGCATCCTTGATCTTGGCGATCCGCTCGAGGTGGATCGTCACGTCGCGCTTCCAGTGAATGTTCTCCGGGTCGGACGCAGCCAGCCTGCGCGAGATCGACAGGGCCTCCTCGTAGGCGGCAAGCGCCCCGGCGGTGTCTCCCGCCTCGCTCTCCAGATCGCCGACCCGGCTGAGACCGACGGCCACGTCGCGCTGCCACTGCGTGTTGCCGGGATCGCTGGCGGCCAGTTTGCGGCGGATGGCCAGGCTTTCCTGAAAGTCCTTGAGCGCCGCTTCGGAATTGCCCATCTCGCGCTGGACGTCGCCAAGCGAGGTCTCGACCACCGCGATGTCGCGCTGCCACTCGGCGTTGTCGGGCTGACCGGCGGCAAGTTTGCGAACGATATCAAGCGACTCGCCATACATCTTGATGGCCCCGGCATTGTCGCCGGCCTTGCCGTCGAGATCGCCGATCCGTTCCAGGCTGATCGACAGGTCGCGCTGGCGCTGGAAATTGTCGGGATTGGCCTCGGCCTGCGCCCGCGCCATCGCCAGCGCCTCGTCATAGGCGGCCTTGGCGCCGGCGACATCGCCGTTGCTCATCTTGACGTTGCCGATGCGGTCGAGGCTCAGCGAAACGTCGCGCTGGACGTCCGGATCCTTGGGGGCGGCCGCCAGCAGCTTGCGCTGGATCTCCAGGCTTGCCTGGTAGGCTTTCAGCGCCGCGACGCCGTCGCCGGCGTTGAGATAGGTATCGCCGAAATCGTCGAGCATCGCCGCCCGGCTGCGCTGGATGTCGGCGTCGCCGGGCGCCGCGTCGGAGAGTTCCGTCATGGCGGTCTCGACGCGGTTCAGGATCGCCCGCATGGTCTCGATGCGCACGCCCTGCGAATCGCGCAGGCCTTGGGCGACGTCGAAGATCACCTTGTCGACGGTGGATTTGGCGATGCCGAGGTTCTGCGTCGCCCGCCGCTCGGCGATGAAGGCAAAGGCACCGGCACCGACGGCGACCAGCGCCACCACGGCGAGGATGGCGGCCGCCAGCCGCGTCCGCCGGGTGAGCCGGCGGGCGGCGTCGCGCTCGATCTCGGCCTGGCGCAGCCGCGCCGCCTGCAGCGCCTGGCGCTGCTCCTCCTCCTGCTGCCGGCGTTCGGCCTCAGCCGCCTGCGAGGCGCCGATGAAGGCCGCCTCGTCGGCGCTGAAACGGCCGGGATGCTCGGCAAGCCATTGCGTCGCCCGGTCGAGCAGGATGCCCGAGATCAGCCCCTTGGCGCGCTCCGCGTCGCCCAGCGACTGCCAGTCGGCCAGCGCCTTCTCCAGCCGGTTGCGGCCGATGAGGAACTCCTTCTCCTCCTCCAGCCAGCCGGTGAGCAGCGGCCACACCCGGAACAGCGCCTCATGCGCCACCTCGACCTCGCGGCCGCCATCCTTGTCGCGGACGACCAGCAGGCGGGCCTGCGCGCCCGCCAGCGCCGCCACCAGACGATGGGACTTCTCCGGCAGCGAGTCCCAGTTCGCCGCCTGACGGACGAAGCCGCCCTCGTCGTTGACCTTGACCAGCCCCGGAACGAAGGCCTCGCGCAGCGCCCTCAGCTCGTCCTCGCCCGGTTTCGCTTCGGCGATGACGCCGCTCGCCGTGTCGCGGACCACCGTTTCCAGCGGCGACAGGCCGGCCGCCGCGTCGCGCAGGCTCTCGTATTCGACCAGCTGCAGCCGGCCGTTGCCGCTGAAGCGGTCGTAGAGGCGCCTGAGCGCGAAGGCGACCAGCGGCAGCGCGTCGGTGGTCTGGGCATCCTGGGCGATGCGGGCGACGAGGCTCTCCTCGACCTCGAGGCCGGCGATGCGCGCCGGGCCGCGCACGATCTCACCGATGCGCTCCAGCGGCAGCGGCGCCAGGTTGAACGGCTCGAACTCGGTGCCCATGCCGGGCGCCGCCTGCATGTTGCCGAGATGGTCGGAGCGCATGGTCGCCGTCGCCACGAACGGCAGGCCGGGGCCCAGCATCTTCGACAGGAAGGCGAGGAACTGCTCGGCCCGTTCCGGCGGCGTGCGGGTGAAGACCTCCTCCATCTGGTCGATGGGCACCAGAATGGCGGCCTGATGGGCCTGGGCACTGGCGCCGATCGCGGCCGCCAGCCGCTCCGCATCGGCGTTGACCAGGTCGGCGGAGACCCTGTCGACGCCTACGGCCCGGAGAGCCGCCGCGAGGCCCACGAACGGGTCGTCCCCCGGCCGGAACACCGGCAGCACGATCCAGTCGCGCTTTGCCCGCTTCAGCCGCGGCACCAGGCCGGCGCGCAGCAGCGACGACTTGCCGGTGCCCGATTCGCCGAGCACCAGCACGAAGCGCTTGCCGCCCTCGATGCGGCGCGAATCGAGGCGCTGGATGAGCCGGCGCACGTCGTCGTCGCGGCCGAAATAGATCGCCGCGTCGTCCTCGTCGAAGGCCAGGAACCCGGGATAAGGGGCCCGGCCGGCCGGAAAATCGAAGCCGCTCTGGCTGAGCAGCGCCACCTCGGTCAGCCGCCGGGCAAGCCGGTCGAGCCCGCTTGCCCGGTCGTGGGTGAGGTCGAGCTTCTGCAGATCGTCGCCGATGTACTGGTCGCCGTCCGGCGAGACGATGACCGGGAAGATCGCCTTGCCGCGCGACCGCGCCTGGGCGAATTCGGCGAAGCACCACTTCGAATCGAACCAGTTGCGGGTCAGCAGCAGGATGACGGCCTGGGCGCGCTCCAGCTCGTCGTAGAGCATCTGCTCCCACTTGGCGCCGGGCGGAATGCCCCGTTCGGTGTCGATATCGAGAAAGCCGCGATCGAAGCCCTGGGCCGTCAGCCACGCGAACAAATCCTGCGCCGCCGCCGCGTCGCGGCTTGCATGACTGATGAAGACCCGCGCCATGAATACTCGGGGTTAGCCGTTGCCCGAAAGTTCCCGCGCAGGACTCTACCGCAAACCGTGACGGATGAAAGGCGCCGGCCAGACTACCGGCAGCCCTTCTCCCTCTCGACCCGGGTGATGCGGCCGATGTTGGTGCGCTCGTTACTGTTGAGCGGCACCATGCCGGCGTCGTCGTAGGTACAACCGCTGTTGTCGAAGGCCGCCTGCCCGCGTCGCGTGTGGAAGCAGTAGCCGTTCTCGTAGTAGATCGTGTTGCGCACCGTCCACAGCGCATCGCAGGACAGCCGGCGAAGCACCGAAAGCGGAATTGTGTGCGTGTTCGTGCAGCCGACGGCGTTTTCGAAGCAGGCCGCCGATGCCGTGCCCGGAACAAACAGGGTGAAGGCCGCCGCGACGGCGGCGCAAGCAATGGGAATACGCATGGAAATCATGGCTTTCCTCCGATGAAGTCCGCCTCCCCCGGCAGCATAGCACCACAACGCCGCACCTTGACCGAACGCAAAGCCGCACCGAGCCCGGTCTCCCATCTGTCGGCGAACGGTTTTGCCGGGCGCTCAAGGACATGACACGAAAAGCGGAATCGATTTGTGAAGGCGGAGGCCGGCGGTGATCCGGGCCATCACCGTCCTCCTGCTGGCCCAGCTGGCCGGCGAGGCGACCGTTCGCGCCCTCGGGCTGCCGGTTCCGGGCCCGGTGATCGGTCTCCTGCTCCTCGCCGCCCTGCTGATGGCGCGCGGCACCTCCAAGGCGCTCAGCGACACCGCCCACGGGCTCCTGCGCAATCTCTCCCTGCTGTTCGTGCCGGCCGGCGTCGGCATCATGCGCCAGGCCGACGCGATCGCCGGCAACTGGCTGGCGCTGTCCCTCGGCCTGATCGTTTCGACGGCGGCGACCCTGGCGGTGACCGCGCTCGTTTTCCGCTGGGCACAACGGCGCTTCGGCGACACCGGCGGCAACGGAGAGGCGTCATGACGGCGGCCACCGGCCTGTGGGTCTATCTCTCGACCACCCCCCTCCTCTGGCTGACGCTGACGCTCGCCGCCTATGCCGTCGCCGACGGCATCGCCAGCGTCTTCAAGCGCCATCCGCTGGCCAATCAGGTGATCATCGCCGTGGCGCTGGTGATCGCCGCGCTGGAGGTCTCGAAGACACCGTTCGAGGTCTATTTCGAGGGCGCCCAGTTCGTCCACTTCCTGCTCGGTCCGGCGACGGTGGCGCTGGCCATCCCGCTGGTCGAGAACTGGGAACGGGTGCGCCGTTCGGTCGTGCCCATCCTCATCGCGCTCGTCGCCGGCTCGCTGACCGCCATCGTCACGGCAGTGGGCACGGCGGCGCTGATCGGCGCGCCGCGGCCGATTCTCGCCTCGCTCGCCGAGAAGTCGGTGACCACGCCGATCGCCATGGGCATTGCGGAGAAGATCGGCGGCATTCCCTCGCTCACCGCCGTCCTGGTGATCCTCACCGGCGTCCTCGGCGCGATCATGGTGACGCCGCTGATGGATGCCCTCAAGGTCCGCGACTACGCCGCCCGGGGCTTTGCCGCCGGGGTCGCCTCGCACGGCATCGGCACCGCCCGCGCCTTCCAGGTCAACGACCTTGCCGGCACCTTCTCCGGGCTCGCCATGGGGCTGAACGGCATCCTGACCGCGATGCTGGTGCCGCTGCTGGCCGGCCTTGTCGGCGGCTGATGTCCCGTCCGGCGCACCGGTAGCCAACGCCAGTCAGCCGGTTTTGCGGCCGCGCCTTGATTGTGTGGCGCTGGAAAATCGTCCAACGTCGGCATCCCGATCCGCGCATGGAGTCCCCGGCATGGTTGCGACCGACGACAGGCTGCTGGCGGCCGCCCGCGACATCTTCCAGCATGTCGGCGAGCGGCTCGATGCGCCGTTTTCGGTCGAGCTGTGGGACGGGTCGGTCGTCCCGCTCGGGCCGAACGCCGACCCGGCGCTGCGCATCCGGCTGGCCGGTCCCGGCGTCATCGGCGCGATCGTCCGGCGACCGAGCCTCGAAACCATCATCCGCCAGTACGCCACCGGCGGCGTCGATTTCGCCGGCGCCGACATGCTCACCTTCATCGAGAAGGCGCGGGCGAGGAAGATCCGCGTCAAGCCGCGCGACCTGCCGATCGCCTATCTCGTCCGCCGCACCCTGCCCTTCCTGTTCGCGCCGGCGCCGCCGGCCGCCGCGCACGCCTTCAAGGGGCAGACGGACGCCGACTTCATCCGCTTCCATTACGACCTCGGCAACGACTTCTACGAACTCTTCCTCGACCCGGAGATGCAGTATTCCTGCGCCTACTTCACCGATTGGAACAACTCGCTGGAACAGGCGCAGCGCGACAAGATCGACATGATCTGCCGCAAGCTGCGCCTCGAGCCGGGCGACCGCTTCCTCGACATCGGCTGCGGCTGGGGCGGCCTCCTCTGCCACGCCGCATCGCACTACGGGGTCAGCGCCCATGGGGTGACGCTGTCGCAGGAGCAGTACGACTACACGCTCGCCAAGGTGAAGCGGCTGGGGCTCGACGGCAAGGTGACGGTGGCGCTCGACAGCTACGAGAACGTCGCCGGGCAGTACGACAAGATCGCTTCCATCGGCATGTACGAGCATGTCGGCATCGCCAATTATCCGCGCTATTTCGGCACGCTCAACCGGCTGCTGCGCGACCGCGGGCTGCTGCTCAACCACGGCATCACCCGGCGGGCGCGCGCCACCCGCCGCCGCTTCAACCGCGTGACCCCGGAACGGCGGCTGATGCAGAAGTACGTGTTTCCGGGCTTCGAACTCGACAACATCGGCCATTCGGTGGCGGCGATGGAGGCGGCCGGTTTCGAGGTCCACGACGTCGAGGGCTGGCGCGAGCACTATGCCTTGACCTGCCGGCTGTGGCACCAGCGGCTGGCCGACAAGGCGGAGACCGCGATCAAGCTCGTCGGAGCCGAGAAATACCGCATCTGGGTCGCCTATCTCGCCGGCGTGTCCTATGCCTTCGCCGACGGTTCGCTGCGCATCTTCCAGACGGTGGCGAGCAAGCACGCCGCCAAGGGCGCCTCGGGCATGCCGCCGACGCGCGCCCATCTCTTTTCGCCGGGCCGCGGGTAGGGTCGTCGCCAGGGGCAGGCTGTGCCTAGCGGCGGCCGTGGCCGCGCCAGTGCTTCCACGACATGACGATGCCGTCCTCGACGTAGACATGGTCGCGGAAGCGGCCCTGGCCGTCGCCGCCGTAGAGCCAGGTTTCCTTGCGCCGGCTGCGGCTCGGATGAATGGCGATCTCTTCCGGCGGACCCCAGGCCTGCTGGAGCTGACGCTCCGACATGCCCTCGAACAGCTTGCGATCGATGATCGCCCGTTCGACCTCGTGCGGCCCGTTGAGCCGCACCAGCGCCCGCCGCCGCTTGGTGTCCAGCATGAACGGGACGACCAGCAGCAGGCCCAGGAAGGTCAGGAATGAAAGCAGAACAACCATGCGCGGGAGGCACTCACATCACAAGTGTGTCGGCGACATCCATGGTCGAGGGACCTGCGGCCGCCCCTGCAGCGGGAAAAGGCCGCAAAACCCATGTTGCACGCGCCGCCATGCATCGCAAGTGCCGGCCCTTATAGCGGGATATTGTCGTGCTTCTTCCATGGGTTGGCGAGTTGCTTGGCCCGCAGCATGCGAAGCGCCTTGGCGACGCGCGGGCGTGTCGTGCGCGGCGTGATCACATCGTCGATATAGCCGCGCTCGGCGGCGACGAACGGCGACATGAAGCGGTCCTCGTATTCCTTGGTGCGCTGGGCGATCTTCTCCGGGTCGCCAGCCTCCTTGCGGTAGATGATCTCGGCCGCGCCCTTTGCGCCCATGACCGCGATCTGCGCCGCCGGCCAGGCGAAGTTGACGTCGCCGCGCAGGTGCTTCGACGCCATCACGCAATAGGCGCCGCCATAGGCCTTGCGCGTGATGACCGTGACCTTGGGCACCGTCGCCTCGGCATAGGCGAAGAGCAGCTTGGCGCCGTGCTTGATGAGGCCACCGTATTCCTGCGCCGTGCCGGGCAGGAAGCCGGGCACGTCGACGAAGGTCACCAGCGGGATGGCGAAGCAATCGCAGAAGCGCACGAAGCGCGCCGCCTTGCGGCTGGCATCGGCATCCAGCACGCCGGCCAGCACCATCGGCTGGTTGGCGACGAAGCCGACCGTCGCCCCCTCGATGCGGCCGAAGCCGATGACGATGTTCTTGGCGAAGGACTCCTGCAATTCGAAGAACTCGCCCTCGTCGGCGACCTTCAAGATCAGTTCCTTGATGTCGTAGGGCTTGTTGGCCGCCTCCGGCACCAGCCGGTCGAGCGCGGATTCTTCGCGCCCGGCCGCATCGTCGGTGGCGACATTGGGCACCGGCGCGCGGTTCGACAGCGGCAGGAAATCGATCAGCCGGCGCATCTCGGAGAGCGCCACGACATCGTTCTCGAAGGCGCCGTCGGCGATCGAGGTGCGGGTGGTGTGGACCGAGGCGCCGCCCAGTTCCTCGGGTGTGACGGTCTCGTTGGTGACCGTCTTCACCACGTCCGGACCGGTGACGAACATGTAGGAGGTGTCGCGCACCATGAAGATGAAATCGGTGATCGCCGGCGAATAGACGTCGCCGCCGGCGCACGGCCCCATGATCACCGAGATCTGCGGGATGACGCCGGAGGCGAGCACGTTGCGCTGAAACACGCCGGCATAGCCGCCGAGCGCCGCCACGCCTTCCTGGATGCGGGCGCCGCCGGCATCGTAGAGGCCGATGATCGGCGCGCCGTTCTTCAGCGCCATGTCCTGGAGCTTCTGGATCTTCTCGGCGTGGGTCTCCGACAGCGAGCCGCCGAAAACGGTGAAATCCTTGGCGAAGACGAAGACCAGGCGGCCGTTGACCGTGCCCCAGCCGGTGACCACGCCGTCGCCGGCGATCTTCTTGGAGGCCATGCCGAAATCGACCGAGCGGTGCTCGACGAAGACGCCGTATTCCTCGAACGAGCCCTCGTCGAGCAGCGCCTC
The DNA here is from genome assembly GCA_963784605.1 of uncultured Alphaproteobacteria bacterium. Classification (GTDB taxonomy): domain Bacteria; phylum Pseudomonadota; class Alphaproteobacteria; order Rhizobiales; family Kaistiaceae; genus CAVSRC01. The sequence continues at coordinate 24,262 of CAWARW010000010.1, read as the reverse complement.
GATGCGCTCCCGCGCCGTCAGCTTGCCGAGCTTGTGCTGGGCGGCGATGCGCTTCTCGCCGCCGCCGACATGCGCCTCGGCCCGCCGCCGGGCCAGTTCGTCGATGATGTGGTTCATGGGCGCTTTCCTCCAGCCGTCAGAGGAATAGCACAGGCAGCGCCCCGGAAAATCCATCCCCGCGTCGCCGCCCCGGTGGGCACGCCGCGCGCTCGGCTGCTATCCTGGCCGTTGGCGGAAACCCGGGCAAACGGAGCGGCGAGGATGATCGATCACACCGGCTACAATGTCAGCGACCTTGCGCGCAGCAAGGCCTTCTACACCGCCGCCCTGGCGCCGCTCGGCCACCGCATCCTCAAGGACCTCGGCTTCGCCGTCGGCTACGGCAATGACCAGCAGGTGGCGGCCGGTGGCGACCCGGCCGGCGCTTTCTGGATTGCCGAGGGCCCGCCGCAGGTGCCGCGCGTCCATCTGGCGTTTGCCGCCAGGACCCACCGCGAGGTACGCGAGTTCCACGCCGCCGCGCTCGCCGCCGGCGGCCGCGACAACGGCCCGCCCGGCCTCCGGCCGCGCTACCACGCGGCCTACTACGCCGCCTTCGTGCTCGACCCGGACGGCTACAACGTCGAGGCCGTGTGCCACCGCGCCGAGGCGACCGACTGAGGCAGTTCAGCCCTCGGGCCTGAGAATCAGGGCCGCCGCCTGCATCTCCCGCCAGCGGGCGGCACGACGGGACAGCGCCGTCTCGTCCCGGCCCCACTGCTCCATCTGCCAGTCCTCGTCGACATGGGCGGCCGCCCAGGCTTCCTCGGGGGTGAGGGCATGGTTGAGCACGGCGAGCGCAATCAGGGCCGAGCCGGTCAGCGTGGTCACCACATGGACGGCGGCAAGCCGCAGCGGATCGAGCCCGGCGAGCGCCGCGGCGACGGCCGCGAGGCTCTCTGCCGGCTGCTCGACGGCGACGATGCCCTCGACCAGACGGAAACGGGCGCCGAGGGATTCGCGCGCCCAGGCGAGCACCGGTCCCCAGGCCGCCTCCTGCGCCGCGACCAGCGAGCCCGGCCCCTCGCCGCGATAGCAGACCAGGTCGCTACCGGCGTATTTGGCGATTTCCGCCCGGACCGGCGCCATCTCGCGCGCCACCCGGTCGATCGCCGAATGGACGATGCGGGTGAGCGGCATGGTCGCCGGATCGATGTGCTCTCCCTGCCCCTGCCATTCGGCGGCCAGCGCCTGCGCCACCGGCCGGCTCGGAACGACCAGCGGGTTGCGGCCGGGCGTGCGCGCCTGCCGGCCGTCGAGCGTCAGGGCAAAGCCCTGCGCGTGCTCGGCCACGCCGGCCGTCGCGTAAAAGCGCCGCGGCAGCTCCTGCCGCGCCAGCCGTCGCGCGGCCGAAACCGGGCTTTCGGCCTTGTCGTCGCTCACGCCGGCGTCCATTCCCTGATCTCCAGCATCGGGCTCGACTTGGCTCACGATCTCGTACCAGTCGTCGCGGGCGAATTCGCTGTTGAGCGCCCGGATGGCACCATCGACGCGCTCGCGCTTGCCGGAGCCGACGATCGGCATGCCGCCCACCGGATGGCGGCCGACGAAGGCCATCGCCGCCTCCGCCGGACCGGGCAGGTCCATGCGCCTGGCAATCTCCGCAAGCAGCGCGCGGATGGCGGCGGTATCGGCGGCATCGGAGGTCAGCAAACGGCCGCCGCCGACCGGCGACCAGATCATCGGCTTGTGGCCGAGCTTCAGCGCCAGATCGAAGGTGCCGTCGGTCACCGGCCGGAGATAGATCGGCGAGAACTGCACCTGATTGGTGACGAGCGGCGCCGTCAGGTGCGATTGCAGCAGCTCGAAGCGCGAGGGCAGATAGTTGGAGACGCCAATATGCCGGACCTTGCCTTGCCTGACGATATCGTCGAGCGCCGCCGCCGTCGCCGCCGGCTCCATCAGGTGGTCGGCGCGGTGGAGCAGCAGCACGTCGATGACGTCGATGCCGAGTTCCGACAGCGAGCGGTCGACCGACCAGCGGATGTGTTCGGGGCTCGAATCGAAATAGCGCGTGCGGAATTCGGGGATCACCGGGCCGGGCCGGCAGATGCCGCATTTGGTGACGATCTCGAAACGGTCGCGGCCGCCGTGCTCCTTCAGCGCCTTGCCGAGGAACCTTTCGGTCGAATAGGGGGCGCCATAGGTCGCCGCGGTGTCCAGCGTGGTGATGCTGCGCTCGAGCAGGAAGTCGAGGAAGCCGGCCAGCTCGGAGGCGGATGAGAACTGCTCCTCGGACCGCATCGAGCCCCAGATAACGCGAGAGAATTCAGGGCCTTGTTCGTGGATCTTGATTCGGGCAACGGGTCCGGGTCCGGCCGTCATGGGTCCTCCTGTTCGGTTTCGTTGATGCCCGCTTCCAGGTCGAAACCGAGCAGGTTCCAGCTTTGCTGCATGTGCGGCGGCAAGGGCGCGGTGACGTCGAGCGTGCCGTCCGCCGGGTGCGGTATGACGATGCGACGGGCGTGCAGATGCAGCTTGTTCTGGATGCCGCCGGGCAGTTGCCAGTCCGCGTCGTTGAAATATTTCGGGTCGCCGACGATGGGATGGCCGATATGGGCGGCATGCGCGCGGAGCTGGTGGGTGCGCCCGGTGACCGGCCGCATGGAGAGCCAGGCAAGCTGCTGGCCGGCCTGTTCGACCACCGAATAGAGGCTGACGGCGTGGCTCGCCTCGTCCGAGCCGTGGCGGGCGACGCGCATGCGGTCGCCGTCCGGCGTGCCCTCCTTGGCCAGCCACGTGGAGATGCGGCCCTGATGCGGCTTGGGCACGCCTTTGACCAGCGCCCAGTAGATCTTGCGCGTGGCGCGGGCACGGAAGGCTTCCGCCAGCTTCTGCGCGGCGAGCCGCGTGCGCGCCACCACCAGGACGCCGGACGTATCGCGGTCGAGCCGGTGGACGAGGCGCGGCTTCTGGCCCTTGCGGTCGCGGAAAGCCTCCAGCATGGCGTCGACATGGCGGGTGAGCCCCGAGCCGCCCTGCACCGCCAACCCGGCCGGCTTGTTGAAGACGAAAACCTGATCGTCCTCGTAGAGGATCATGGCGCTCAGCGCCTCGCCATCGTCGGCGATCTTGGCGGGAGATTTCGCCGGCCCCCGGGGAGACGTGCCGTCCCCACCGACCGCGGGGGCAGGATCGGCGCCCGCCAGCGGCGGAATCCGCACCGCCTGCCCGGGTTCGAGCCGCGTACTGGTCTTCACCCGGCCGCCATCGACCCGCACCTGCCCGGAGCGCAGCAGCTTCTGCAGGTGACCGAAGGCGAGATCGGGAAAATGCGCCTTGAACCAGCGGTCCAGGCGCATGCCGGCCTCGTCAGGGGCGACGGTTCGGGTTTCGACGCTTGCCATGCTCAAAAGGGGGTTGAGGAGCCGCCTTCATAGCACCCGCCGGGGTGGCTGGCGACCCGGACGAATGGGGCAGTTTGCTTGACCTATCGCCCCGATCGGTCTATCAAAATCCCGAAAATTCGGGATGGAGTCCCCCCGTAACCGCCTGACCGGCTGATGACTCCTACACGCGAGAAATCGCGGTGGGAGTGATGCGCGAACCCACCGTGAGGTGGGTTTTTTGTTGTCCGGCGGGTGAATGCCCGCAGTCGCGCCGGACGCAACCAGGCTTGGTAGGATGGACCGGCACCGCCCGAGTCGAGGGAACCAATCCAGGCGACAAGACGGAGCACGAAGACTGTGGGCGTCTATCTTTGGATTGCGGTCGGCAGCGCCGTGGGCGGCATGGCTCGCTTCTGGGCCTCCGGCGTGGTGGCGCGGCTGATCGGCGAAACCTTTCCCTGGGGCACGATGCTGGTCAACGTGCTCGGTTCCTTCCTCATCGGCTTCGTCGCCACCCTCACCGCCCCCGACGGCCGCCTGTTCATCGGCTCGACCACGCGGCTGGCGATCATGGCCGGCTTCTGCGGCGGCTTCACCACCTTCTCCTCGTTCAGCCTGCAGACACTCAACCTGATCAACGACGGGGAGTATCTCCAGGCCGGCACCAACATCGGTCTTTCGGTCGTTCTGTGCCTCGCTGCCGTCTGGGCAGGCAGCGCCGTGGCCGCCGGCCTCAACACGCTCAGGTGGACCTGATCATGATGACCATTCCCCCGGAATCAGTCCTCTTGCGCGTCTTTTGCGGCGAAGACGACCGCCACGGCCACGCGCCGCTTTACGAGGCGATCATCCTCAAGGCCCGCGAGGCGGGGCTGGCCGGCGCCACCATGCTGCGCGGCAGCATGGGCTTCGGCCACACCAGCCGCCTGCACACCACCAAGATCCTGCGCCTGTCGCAGGATCTGCCGATCGTCATCGAGATGGTCGATTCCCGCGAGAAGATCGAGGCGTTCCTGCCGGCGCTGCATGACATGATGGGCAGCGCCCTGGTGACCATGGAGAAGGTCCAGGTGCTGCAATACGGCACCCGGGACAACAAGGCGGAGTGAGGCCGGAGGGCGGCAATGCCGGCCCCCTTTTTTGGGGGCCGCCGCCGCCATCGGCTCAGGCAGCGAGCGGCGCCCGCTCGGCGGCTCTCAGCTTGGCAATGTAGTCGTGCGGGAATTCCAGCGCCGTCGCGGCGCGGGCAAGCACCAACAGATAGCTCAGAGACGGCCGGCCCGGATCGGCCATCGGCACGGCCACATGCGTCTCGGCATCGACCGTGAGCCCGTCCGGCCGCTCGACGCGCACGGCAATCCGGCGGGCGGCATTCAGCTTCGGATCGCGGTCCGCGACGAAACCCTCGACAAGGTCGAGACGGGAAAGATCGCGCGGCGTCACCTCGTAGAGCGCACCCCAGGCGATCTCGCCCTTCGCCGGCTCGATGCTGGCCAGGGCGCTGTCGCGCACCTTCGACCAGCGCGGGAAGCACAGGCGATAATCCTGCAGCCGCGCCGCGGCGACAAACTCGGCTTCCGGCGCACAAACCCGCATCTGAGGAAGGTCGATATACGACCCGTGAGCGAAATAGAGCATGGCAATCCCTTAAATACCCTGAGTCGGGCCTCTCCACCGAGACGCCGATGACGATCAGGCCGTGCGGATCCCCTGAAGGACCGCCAGCCATGACCGCGGCAACCTGTGGTAGAGCGCTCCGTCAATGATCGTATCGATATAGGTCCGCGAGGGCTGGTCGCCGGTGCCGTCGGGAACGGCCACGTAGGTCATGGCGCGCACCGGCTCCGAACCGCCCAGGCGAAGCACCGTGACCTCCTGGAAGTCGTGCCGGTTGAGCTCAGGCGGACCGTGCGGATCGTAACCCTCGTGATAGTGCAGGATGGTCAGGTCCTCGTCGGGAACGTCGTAGAGCGCGCCCCACACCACCTCGCCGGGCCTGACCTCGAAGCCGGCGGTGGCGCAGCGCCACGTCCGCGAATAGCGCGGAAAGCACAGCCGGCGGTCGGGCAGCCGCGCCACGCCGAGGCTGCGGTGGCCGGGACAGCGTTCGGCCATCTGGGTGGGGTTGAGGTTGGAGCCGTAGGCGAAATAGATCATGGGGACGCAACCGACTTGCCGGCCCAGATTAGCCGGCAGCACGCCCCGGATGAAGCGCGCTTTCTAGGCAGCCGTCGCCATCGCGGCCGACGGGGCGACAAGCGTGTCGGCAAAGGCGGCGAGCGCCGCCCAGTCCGTGTATTCGTGGTCGCGGGTGGTATCGGTGGCGTACTGCTGCTCGATGGCGATGCGCCGCATGAACCACTTGGTGATGGGATCGTAGCGCGTGAACGGGAGGGCGCCGGCGACATGCTCGACATGGGCAGGTTTCCAGCCGGTCTTCTCGCTGAACGTCTCGACCCATTGCTGGAGCCAGCGCCGCGCGTCGCCGCGGTTGACCACATTGGCGGCCGCCATGGAGACCGACAGCAAGACCGAAGGCACCGCGTTCAGCACCTCCCGATAGCGTCGCGCGAAGCGCACCACGGGCCGACGATATTCGCCCTGGCGCACGCAGGACGCCACCACGATCCGGTCGAAACCGGCCGGACTGAACGACCACGGCAGGTCGGCTGCGTCGACGAGTTCGACGGTGTGCGCCTGACCGCGCAGGCGATCCGCCAGGAACGCGACGATCTTCCGGGTCTGCCCGGTGGCCGTCGCGTAGACGACAAGAACACGCATCACTCCCCTCCATCGTTGCGGCACAACGACCGGGTTTCATCTTTCGCCTATATGGGGATGGCGCCGCCGAATTGCATGGACCGGGGTCAGAAAAGGCCCGTCACCAGGGCACGGTGCGGCCGAGATAGTCGAGATATTCCAGGCCTGGCCTGTCCAGCTTGGCGATCAGTACCTCCACCAGGCTTGGAATGCTTTCCTCGATGGTCAGCCGCGCGTCCGGCCCGCCGAGGTCGGTCCGCACCCAGCCTGGCGCCATCACCACGAGCGCCCGCGACGGTCCGGCCTTGCCCGCCTGCCGGGCCGCGAAGCTCCGCATGAACATGTTCAGCGCCGCCTTGGTGCCGCGATAGACTTCGCGCTGGCCGGTCTCGTTGTTGCTGATGCTGCCTTGCCCGGACGACATCACGCCGATCAGGCCCGTTGGAGAAACATTGTCGGCCAGGCCTTCGACCACCCGCATCGGGCTCAGTGCATTGGTCACCATGACCTCGATGAAATCGTCGGTGGAAACCTCGCCGATCGTCTGCATCGGATCGCGGTTGGTCATCCCGGCATTCACGAACAGCATGTCGAAAACGCGGCCGGACAGCCGGTCGCGCAGCGCCGCAAGCCGGTCGGGCTGGTTGATGTCGAGGGTTTCGATCTCGATCCGTCCGGGATGCGCATCGGCCAGATCGTGCAGCAAGGTCCGCTTGCCGGCCCGCACCGTGCCGACCACGGTCCACCCCTTTTTCACGAATTCGGCCGCCATGGCGTGGCCGAGGCCCCGGGACGCGCCGATCAGGAGCACCGTGCGTGGAGGATGATGGCCGTCGGCGTGGGGCATGGTTCGCTCTTTCGCTGGATCGTTACCCGGCTGATATGGCGAGCTCCCCCGTTTGCGCCAGACGCACCCTATGCAATAAACGATTGCACGCGACGCCATGCATGCGTCAACGCACGAAGGTCAAGCGATGCCGACCGTGGACCTGAACCTGCTGACGGCGCTCGACGCGCTGTTGGCCGAACGCAGCGTGACCGGAGCGGCGCGCCGGCTCGGCCTCAGCCCGTCCGCGATGAGCCGGACGCTGGCGCGCCTCCGCCTCGCCACCGGCGACCCGCTGCTCGTGCAAGCCGGGCGGCGGCTCGCCCCGACGCCCTACGCCGAGGAGCTCGGCGGGCGGGTCCCCGCCCTCACCCGCGACGTCCTCGCGGTGCTGCGGCCCGCCGGCAGCCGACTGGACGTCGCCGCCCTGCAGCGGACTTTTACCATTCGCGCCGGCGAGGGATTTGTCGAACTCCTCTCCGCACCGCTGCTGGCTGCGGTCACCAGGGCCGCCCCGCGGGTCCGCCTCCGCTTCGTGCCGAAGCCCGACAAGGATGCCCGGCCGCTCCGCGAAGGCTTGATCGACCTCGAGATCGGCGTGGCTGCCGCCGCGGCGCCGGAACTGCGCACCCGGCTGCTCTTCCGCGACCGCTCGGTCGGCGTAGCCCGCATCGGCCATCCGCTTCTCGCCGATGGAGACGTGACGGCGGAACGCTTTGCCGCCTGCGACCACGTGGTAGCGTCACGGCAGGGGGAGTTTCGCGAGCCCATCGACGACGCGCTGGCAGAGCTTGGGCTGAAGCGAACGGTCCGGCTCGTGGTTCCGTCGTTCCCCGATGCGATGCGGATCGCCCGCACGTCCGATCTGGTGGCGATCGTGCCGCGTTCGGGCATCGGCAATGCGCTGGTCAAAGACCACGCCGCCATTCTGGGCCTGGAGAGCTTCGCGCTGCCGGTGCCAACGCCCGACTTCGCCATATCCATGATCTGGCATCCGCGTCTCGATGCCGATGGCGCCCACCGCTGGCTGCGCGACACCATTATCGCCCTCGGCAGGGACGCCTATCCGTAACGACGCCGGCCGCGACGTGATCGCCCGCGCGGCTCAGCCCCTGCCAGCCCGCTCGCGCCGCAGCCGCGCCCAGTAGTCCAGCCGCTTGCGGATCTCCCGCTCGAAGCCGCGGTCGGGCGGCTCGTAGAAGGTCTGCCGGCCGAGCGCGTCGGGAAAATAGTCCTGGCCCGAGAAGGCGTCGGGCTCGTCGTGGTCGTAGCGGTAGCCCTCGCCGTAGCCCTCCTGGCGCATCAGCCCGGTGGGCGCATTGAGGATGATCTTGGGCGGCGCCAGCGAGCCGCCGCGCTTGGCGGCCTGGGTGGCGGCCGAGAAGGCGGTGTAGACGGCGTTCGACTTGGGCGCGGTGGCGAGATAGACGGTCGCCTCGGCCAGCGCCAGCTCGCCCTCCGGCGAGCCGAGATAGTCGTAGGCGTCCTTGGCGGCAAGCGCGATCGCCAGCGCCTGCGGATCGGCAAGGCCGACGTCCTCCATCGCCATGCGCACCAGCCGGCGGCCGATATAGAGCGGCAGCTCGCCGGCATCGAGCATGCGCGCCAGATAGTACAGCGCCGCGTCCGGGTCCGAGCCGCGCACCGATTTGTGCAGCGCCGAGATGAGGTTGTAGTGCCCGTCCTGGCCCTTGTCGTAGAGCGGCGCCCGTCGCTGGGTGATCGCCTGCAGGGCAGTGGCGTCGAAGACCTCGCCGGGCTTGGCCGCCCGCCACACCTCCTCCGCCAGCGTCAGCGCCGCCCGTCCATCGGCGTCGGCCATGGCGATCAGCATCGCCCGCGCCTCGTCGTCGAGCGGCAGCTTGCGCCCTTCGACCGCCTCCGCCCGCTCCACCAGATGGGCGAGCGCCGCGGCGTCGAGCGGCTTGAACACCAGCACGCGCGCCCGCGACAGCAGCGCCGCGTTGAGCTCGAACGACGGGTTCTCGGTGGTGGCGCCGACCAGCGTGACGGTGCCGTCCTCCATCACCGGCAGGAAGGAATCCTGCTGCGCCCGGTTGAAGCGGTGGATCTCGTCGACGAAGAGCAGCGTGCCCTGCCCCGTCTGGCGGCGCCCGCGCGCCTGCTCGAACACCTTCTTGAGCTCGGCGACGCCGGAGAATATGGCGGAGATCTGCTCGAACCGCAGGTCGGTCTCACGCGCCAGCAGCCGCGCGACCGTGGTCTTGCCGGTGCCCGGCGGCCCCCAGAAGACGAGCGAGCCGAGCGAGCCGGCATGCAGCATCCGGGTGAGCGCGCCCTCCGGGCCCAGCAGGTGGTCCTGGCCGACCACGTCGGCCAGCGTCTCGGGCCTCAGGCGATCCGCCAGCGGCCGCGGCGCGGCTTTCTCCAGCCCTGCTGCCTCAAACAGCGACGCCACGGCTTCTCCTAGCTGCGGAACTGCATGTGGAGCTTCTGTCCGCCGCGGTCGATGATCAGGTCCCAGAGGTTGGTGTTCTGGCCGGCGACGCGGGTGAGCTGACGGGTCGAATCGATGGCAACATTGTTGAGCCTGACGATGATGTCGCCGCGCTGGAGGCCGGCGACATTGGCGGGCGAATTGCCGGCCACGGCGGAGACGATGACGCCGCTGGGATCACCGGAATAGAGCATCTCGTCGGCCACCGCCGGCGACAGATTGAGCACCGTGGCCCCCGATACCGGCGAGTTTCCGCTGATCGTGGTCTCGGCCCGCGGCACCGTCTCCGGCGCCGCCTGCAGGCTGATGGTCGTCTGATACTGCTTGCCGTTGCGCAGGATGCCGAGCCTGGCGGTGCCGCCGGTGCCGAGCGTCGCCAGGCGGTAGTTGAGCGTGCCGACGTCCTCGACCAATTCGCCGTTGACCGAGACGATCAGGTCCTGGCTCTGCAGGTGCGCAACGGCTGCCGGCCCGTTGGGCGTAACATCGCCGACCAGCACGCCACCCGGCGTCGCCAGCCCCAGCGCGTCGGCGATATCGGGGGTTACGCTCTGCAGCACGGCGCCGAGCCACGGCCGCTTGGGCGCCTGGCCGGTAGCCGCGGCGCCGACCACGGCGCGCACCAGGTTCGACGGAATTGCGAAGCCGATGCCGGTGGAGCCGCCCGACGGCGTCACGATCATGCGGTTGATGCCGACCAGCCGGCCGTTCATGTCGACCAGGGCGCCGCCGGAATTGCCCGGATTGATCGCCGCGTCGGTCTGCAGGAAGTACTGGTCTTGCGACTGGTCGCCGGGGACGTGGGCGAAGGCCGAGACGATGCCGCTGGTGACCGTCTGGCCGACGCCGAAGGGATCGCCGATGGCCAGCACCAGGTCGCCCACCTCGACCTTGTCCGAATCGGCAAAGGCGATGGTCGGCAGATTCGGCCCGGCGCCGCTGATCCTCAGCACGGCGATGTCGGAGCGCGGGTCCTTGAGCACGATTTCGGCCGGGAACTCGCGCTTGTCGGACAGCGCCACCTTGACCTCGTCGGCATGCTCGATGACGTGGAAATTGGTGACGATCAGCCCGCCGGAATCGATGATGACGCCGGAGCCCAGCGACCGCTGCACGCGCTGGCTCGGCTGGCCGCCAAGATCGCCGAAGAAGCGGCGGAAGAACGGATCGGCGAAGAACGGCGAGACCTGCTGCGCGACCGTGCGGGTGGCATAGACGTTGACCACGGCCGGCGCGACCCGCTTGACCACCGGGGCGAAGGAGAGCTGCACCGCGGCTGAATCGGAGGGGACCTGCCGATCGGCGGCAAGCGCACCCGCGCTGAAAACCAGTGCCAGCGAAGTCAGCCCCACCGCAATCCACCGTCGCATCGTTGCTGCCTTTGCTCCTCGTTGCCGCCCGTGTGAAGCAGAAATGCTATACCAAATGCGGCACCGGCGTGACATTTCCGGCCGGGCCTGGCCCCGCGTCCTATTGCTTGACCTGGTTGGCCTGGAACATGTCGGCGACGATCTGCCAGGTCCCGTCGAGCCGCTGCATGTAGATGAGCGAGCGCCCCGAAAACACGGTCGGCTTCTTCTCCTTCGGCGTGATGGTCAGGTCCCACGTCCATATCAGGGTCACCTGCGGGCCGCCGCCATAGGCGCGCGCGCCCTTGAACACGAGCTTGTTGGTCCCCGTCTTCTGGTTGTCCGCATAGGACTTGCGGATCGCCTCACGCCCGGACGCCGTCTTGCCGGTCGGGAACAGGATCACCGCCTTTTCGGAGTAGAGCGCGGCAACCGCGTCCGCATCGCCCTTGTCGACCGCCTGGCTCATCGCCTGCATCATCTGCTTGGCAACGTCGACCGGCGAGGTCTCCTCAGCCGCGAAGCCCGGCAAAGCGGACACGGCAAGGCCCAGCACAAGGAGAACGAGCAGGGCGATACGACGCGATGCATTCATGGGATCCGGCTCCTCCGAAACGAAAAAGGCGGCCACTGGCCGCCTTTCCGATTATGCCCACGAAGCGAGGCGCTTCAAGCCGTGGCTTCGGCCGTGGCTTCGGCCTGCTCGGCATGGCGCGCCCGGTCGGCAGCCCCCTTGGCCTCGCGGTCGCGATCGACGAACTCGATCACCGCCACGGGCGCGCTGTCGCCGAGGCGGAAGCCCGCCTTCATGACCCGGGTGTAGCCGCCTGCCCGGCCCTTGTAGCGCGGGCCGATGGTGTCGAAGAGCTTCTTCACCGAACCGAGGTCGCGCAGCTGGGCGATCGCCTGGCGGCGCGCATGCAGATCGCCGCGCTTGGCCAGCGTCACCAGCTTCTCGACGATGGGCCTGAGGTCCTTCGCCTTGGGCAGCGTGGTGACGATCTGCTCATGCGTGATCAGCGACGCGGCCAGATTGGCGAACAGCGACTTGCGGTGGCTCTGCGAGCGATTGAGCCGGCGGCCCGATTTTCCGTGGCGCATTTTCCTCTCCTTACCTCACGCGGTGAGGCGCGGGATCAATAGTGGTCTTCGTAGCGCTTGGCCAGCTCGTCGATGTTTTCCGGCGGCCAGTTGGGCACTTCCATGCCGAGATGGAGACCCATCTGGGCAAGGACTTCCTTGATTTCGTTCAACGACTTGCGGCCGAAGTTCGGCGTCCGCAGCATCTCGGCCTCGGTCTTCTGGATGAGGTCGCCGATGTAGACGATATTGTCGTTCTTCAGGCAGTTGGCCGAGCGCACCGAAAGCTCCAGCTCGTCCACCTTCTTGAGCAGCGCCGGATTGAAGGCGAGCTCGGGGATGGTGGCCTCGGTGACCGGCTTCTGCGGCTCCTCGAAATTGACGAAGATCGACAGCTGGTCCTGCAGGATGCGCGCCGCATAAGCGACCGCGTCCTCGGCACGGATCGAGCCGTTGGTCTCCACCGACAGCGTCAGCTTGTCGTAGTCGAGCACCTGGCCCTCGCGGGTGTTCTCGACGCGGTAGGACACCTTCTTCACCGGCGAATAGAGGCTGTCGACCGGGATCAGGCCGATCGGCGCATCCTCCGGCCGGTTGCGGTCGGCGGTGACGTAGCCCTTGCCGGTGTCGACGGTGAATTCCATGCGGATCTCGGCGCCCTCGTCCAGCGTGCACAGCACCAGGTCCGGATTGAGGATCTCGATGTCGCCGACCGTCTGGATGTCGCCGGCGGTGACCACGCCGGGGCCCTGCTTGCGCACGACCATGCGCTTGGGCCCCTCGCCCTGCATGCGGATGGCGATTTCCTTGATGTTGAGGACGATGTCGGTGACGTCCTCGCGCACGCCGGCGATCGACGAGAACTCGTGCAGCACGCCGTCGATCTGGACGGCCTTGACCGCCGCCCCCTGCAGCGAGGACAGCAGCACGCGGCGCAGCGCATTGCCGAGCGTCAGCCCGAAGCCGCGCTCCAGCGGCTCCGCCACCACCGTGGCGAAGCGTTTGACGTCGGAGCCGGGCGCGATCTCGAGCTTGTTCGGCTTGATCAGCTCTTGCCAGTTCTTCTGAATTGTCACGAGCCTCTTCCTTTCATCTGGCCGGCCGTCTGGGAGAAACGGCCGAGCCGGCCGCATCCGGCCAGGTTGATCTGAAACGGTCCGTAGCAGGCGGCGTCAGACGCGCCGGCGCTTGCGCGGACGGCAGCCGTTATGGGCGATGGGCGTCACGTCGCGGATCGACGTGATGATGAAGCCGGCCGACTGCAACGCACGCAACGCCGACTCGCGCCCCGAACCGGGACCGGACACCTCGACTTCGAGCATCTTGACGCCATGCTCGCTGGCCTTCTTGCCGGCATCTTCCGCCGCCATCTGGGCGGCATAGGGCGTCGACTTGCGCGAGCCCTTGAACCCCATCAGGCCGGACGACGACCAGGAGATGGTGTTGCCCTGCGCGTCGGTGATGGTGATCATCGTGTTGTTGAAGCTGGAATTCACATGGGCCACGCCGGAGGAGATGTTCTTGCGCTCCCGGCGGCGCACGCGCGTTGCATCCTTCGCCATTCTTTTCCTTAACCTTCGATCTCAACACCGCCGTAGTGCCAGCGGCTCCACCTGAAAGAACAGCGAACGGCGAATGGTGAGGTGCGGACAGGCCGCTACTCGCAATTCGCCATTGCCCAATCAGCTCACTTCTTCTTGCCCGCGATCGCCCGCGCCGGGCCCTTGCGGGTACGCGCGTTGGTATGCGTGCGCTGGCCGCGGACCGGCAAGCCGCGGCGATGCCTGAGGCCGCGGTAGCAGCCCAGGTCCATCAGCCGCTTGATGTTCATCGCCACTTCGCGCCGAGGTCGCCCTCGACGAGATGGTCGTGGTCGATCATGTCGCGGATCTGGGCGACCTCGGCGTCGGTCAACTGGGCGGTGCGGCGCTCAGCCGGAATGTTCACCTTGGCGCAGATGTCCTTCGCCTTGGCCGGCCCGATGCCGTGAATGTACTGAAGCGCGATGACGACGCGCTTGTTGGTCGGGATATTGACGCCTGCGATGCGGGCCAATGTCGTCACTCCTCTCGCCCGGCCCCCCGAAGGGCCGGCATTTACTGGATGTCTGCGGGGCTTGCCGGTAACGCAAAGCGCGGCCCCGATACCCCTTCCGGCTACCGGCACCGCAAATCTGCAAAAAGCGCAGAATTATGGGCGGTAGATAGCGATCCGGCGGCCTTTCGTCAACCGGCCGGACCCTTTATTCCTTACGCCGCGGTCGCCTCCTCTGAGCGCGGCTGCGATCGCCGCGGCGACCTCGTCCATGGTGCCCATGCCGTCCACCTGGGACAGCATGCCCTTGCCCTCGTAGTAGCCCGAAACCGGCGCCGTCTGCTCGGTATAGACCGCGAAGCGACGGCGCGCCGTCTCTGCATTGTCGTCCGCCCGCGCCCCGCCGGTCTCCTTGGCGCGATTGACGATACGGGCGATCAGCTCTTCCTCGTCGACCGTCATTTCCACGACCGCATCGAGCCTTAGACCAAGTTTCTCAAGTAATTTGTCAAGCGCCTCGGCCTGCGCGACCGTGCGCGGAAAGCCGTCCAGAATGAAACCGTTGGCCACGTCCGGCTGGCGCAAGCGGTCGGCAATGATCTCGACCATGACGTCGTCGGGCACCAGGTCGCCACGCGCCATGATCTCCTGCGCCCGCTTGCCCACCGGCGTGCCGGCGGCCACGGACGCGCGCAGCATGTCGCCGGTCGACAGCTGGACGATATTGTATCTGGCGACCAGCCGTTGTGCCTGCGTTCCCTTGCCGGCCCCCGGCGGCCCGAGAAGAATCAGTCTCATCGCGCACGCCCCTTCAGTCGCGACTTCTTGATCAGGCCCTCATACTGATGGGCAAGCAGATGCCCCTGAACCTGGGCGACGGTATCCATGGTGACGCTGACGACGATGAGCAGCGAAGTGCCGCCGAAGTAGAACGGCACGCCGGTGTAGTCGATCAGGATCTGCGGCAACAGACAGACGAGCACGAGGTAGATGGCGCCGAGCACCGTGATCCGCGTCAGCACGAAGTCGATGTAGTCGGCCGTATTCTTGCCCGGCCGGATGCCGGGAACGAAGCCGCCATGCTTCTTCAGGTTGTCGGCCGTGTCCGTCGGATTGAACACGATCGCCGTGTAGAAGAAGGCGAAGAAGATGATCATCCCCGCATAGAGGATCATGTAGAGCGGCTGGCCGCGGCCGAGCAGCGCCGTGATCGTCGACAGCCAGCCGGGACCCTGGCCGGCGGTGAAATTGGCCACCGTCACCGGCAGCAGCAGCAGCGAGGAGGCGAAGATCGGCGGGATGACGCCGGAAGTGTTGAGCTTGAGCGGCAGGTGCGAGGAATCGCCCTGGAACATGCGGTTGCCGACCTGGCGCTTGGGATACTGGATCAGCAGCCGCCGCTGGGCGCGCTCGACGAAGACGATGAAGGCAATGACGCCGACCGCCATGGCGCCCACGGCGATGATGAGCACCGGCGAAAGCGCCCCTTCGCGGCCGAGCTCGAGGGTGCCGATGAGGGCATGCGGCAGGTTGGCGACGATGCCGGAGAAGATGATCAGCGACAGGCCGTTGCCGATGCCGCGCGAGGTGATCTGCTCGCCCAGCCACATCAGGAACATCGTGCCGCCGGTGAGCGTGACCACCGTCGTCAGGATGAAGAACGGGCCGGGGTTGATGACGATCGTCCCGCTGCCCTGGAGGCCGAGTGCGATGCCGTAGGCCTGCAGCGCCGACAGCACGACCGTGCCGTAGCGCGTCCACTGGTTGATGACCTTGCGGCCCTGTTCGCCTTCCTTCTTGAGCTGTTCGAGCGTCGGGATCACCGACGTCATCAGCTGCATGATGATCGAGGCGGAAATGTACGGCATGACGCCGAGGGCGAAGATCGCCATGCGGCCGACCGCGCCACCGGAAAACATGTTGAACATGCCGATGATGCCGGTCTGGGCGTTGTTGAACGCCTGGGCCAGCGCATCCGGATTGATACCGGGGACCGGAACATAGGTACCGAGCCGATAGACCAGCAGGGCGCCGAGGGTGAACCAGATACGCTTCTTGAGCGCCTCAGCCTTGGCGAACGCGCCGAAATTAAGGTTGGCTGCGAGTTGTTCTGCCGCCGATGCCATGGGTCCGCTCCGTTTCGGCCTATTCTGCCGTAGCCGCCGTCGCCCCCGCGATCTTCACCGTGCCACCGGCTTTCTCGATCGCCGCAATCGCGGCTTTCGACGCACCGGCGACCTCGAAATCGATCTTCGCCTTGATCTCGCCGTTGGCGAGCAGCCGCACGCCATCGCGCTCGCGGCGGATGACCCCCGCCGCCGCCAGCGCCGCCGCCGTGACCGGCGCCTTGCCGTCGAGCTTGCCGGCGTCGATCGCCTTCTGCACGCGATCGATGCCGACCTGGTTGTAATCCTTGGCGAAGATGTTCGTGAAGCCGCGCTTCGGCAAGCGCCGATGCAGCGGCATCTGACCGCCCTCGAAGCCCTTGATGGCAACGCCCGTGCGCGACTTCTGGCCCTTGACGCCGCGACCGGCGGTCTTGCCCTTGCCCGAGCCGCTGCCGCGCCCGACCCGCATGCGGTCCTTGCCGGAGCCGGCCTTGTCTGCCAATTCGTTGAGTTTCATGGCGATTTCTTCTCTCTCACGCCTCGTCGACGATGCGCACGAGGTGCGACACGCTCGCGATCATGCCGCGCACGGCCGGATTGTCAGGCAGCGTCTTGCGCCGGCGGATACGGTTGAGGCCGAGCCCGATGAGGGTCTGGCGCTGGACGGCGGGGCGCCGGCTGGGGCTCGCCACCTGCTCGACGACCAGGGTCTTGTCCGCGCTCTGCTTTGCCATCTGCCCTGTTCCTCGATCCCGCTCAGGCTTCCACAGTTTCGGTGTCGACGTCACGGCGGCGGGCCTGCAACGTCGAAACTTTGATGCCGCGGCGGGCAGCCACGCCGCGCGGGCTGTCCTCGCTCTTCAGCGCATCGAAGGTGGCGCGCACCATGTTGTACGGGTTCGTAGACCCGAACGACTTGGCCACCACGTCCTGGACGCCGAGCGTCTCGAATACCGCGCGCATCGGGCCACCGGCGATGATGCCGGTGCCGGGCGGCGCGGCCCGGCAGATCACCTTGCCGGCGCCGTGGCGGCCGGCGACGTCGTGGTGCAGCGTGCGGCCCTCGCGCAGCGGCACGCGCATCAGCCCGCGCTTGGCCGCATCGGTCGCCTTGCGGATCGCTTCCGGCACCTCGCGCGCCTTGCCGTGGCCGAAGCCGACGCGACCCTTCTGGTCGCCTACGACGACGAGCGCAGCGAAGCCGAAACGACGGCCGCCCTTCACCACCTTGGCGACGCGGTTGATGTGGACCAGCTTGTCGACAAACTCGCTGTCCTCCCTGTCGCGGTCGCGTTCTCTCGGTTCTCTCGCCATATGTCCGTCCGTCGGTCCGATATTGTTGTCGCGGCGGTCTGCCGCAAGAGGTGTCAGAAGTTGAGGCCGCCCTCGCGCGCCCCGTCGGCCAGGGCCTTCACGCGGCCGTGATAGAGATAGCCGCCACGATCGAAGACCACGTCCTTGACGCCCGCCTTGACCGCGCGTTCGGCAAGCAGCTTGCCGACCTCGGCCGCAGCCGCTGCGTCCGCACCCGTCTTCAACTTTTCGCGAAGGTCCTTCTCGATCGACGAGGCGGCCGCAAGCGTACGCCCGGCGGTATCGTCGATGACCTGCGCATAGATGTGCTTGGACGAGCGGAAGACGCTCAGCCGTGCACGGCCTGCGCCAGCCTTGCGAATGGCTTGGCGGACGCGGGCAATTCGGCGGGCCCTGGTTTTGGTCTGCATGACTCTCGTCCCGTTACTTCTTCTTGCCTTCCTTGCGGAAGATGTGCTCGTCGGCGTACTTGACGCCCTTGCCCTTGTACGGCTCCGGCGGGCGGAACTCGCGGATCTCGGCCGCGACCTGCCCGACCTTCTGCCTGTCGATGCCCGAAATCACGATCTCGGTCGGCTTCGGACACTCAATCTTGATGTCGGAGGGGATCGGATATTTGACCTCGTGGCTGTAGCCCAGGCTGAGCTGCAGGTCCTTGCCCTGTACCGCCGCGCGGTAGCCGACGCCGTTGATTTCCAGCCGGCGCGCGAAGCCTTCGGTCACGCCGGCGACAAGATTGGCCACCCTGGTGCGCGACATGCCCCAGGCCGCCCGCGCCTTCTTCGACTGGTCGCGCGGCTTCACCGAAATGGAGCCGTCCTCCATCTTCACCTCGATATCGTCGCCGGCGAGAAAGGCGAGCGTTCCCTTCGGCCCCTTGACGGAGACCTGCTGGCCGTCGACGGTCGCGGTCACCCCCTTGGGCAGCGTCACTGGCTTCTTGCCGATCCTGGACATCGCATCAACCCGTTTGCTTCAGTTCTTCTATCTGTCGATCAGAACACCTGGCAGAGCACTTCGCCGCCGACGTTCTGGTCGCGCGCCTCGGCATCCGACATGACGCCCTTCGGCGTCGACAGGATGGACACGCCGAGACCGTTGGCAACGCGCGGAATCGTCCGCACCGAGGCATAGACCCGGCGTCCCGGCTTCGACACCCGATGGATTTCGCGGATGACCGGCTCGCCGTCGTAATATTTCAGCTCGATCTCGAACTCCGAACGGCCGTTGTCGAAGTCGACCGTCGAATAGCCGCGGATGTAGCCCTCGGTCTGCAGCACGTCGAGCACGTCCTTGCGCAGGCGCGAGCCCGGCGTCGAAACCTTGGAGCTCTTGCGCATCTGAGCGTTGCGGATGCGGGTCAGCATATCGCCGAGTGGATCGCTCATCGTCATCTTGACGCTCTCCTTACCAGCTCGACTTGACCATGCCGGGCACCAGCCCCATGGACGTCAGATCGCGCAGCGCGATGCGCGACATCTTCAGCTTGCGGTAGTAGCCGCGCGGCCGCCCGGTCACCTCGCAGCGGTTGCGGATGCGAACAGCGCTCGAATTGCGCGGCAGCGCCGCCAGCTTGAGCCGCGCCTGGAAGCGCTCCTCCGGCGTCAGGCTCTCGTCATCGGCGACACGCTTGAGCTCGGCGCGCTTGTTGGCGTAACGCGCCACCAGCTTGCGCCGGTGCTTGTTCTTTTCGATCGAACTGGTCTTAGCCATCGGCCTGTCCTACTGCCGGAACGGAAAGTTGAACGCCTTGAGCAAGGCGCGGGCTTCGTCGTCGGTCTTGGCGGTCGTGCAGACGATCACGTCCATGCCCAGCACCTCCTCGACCTCGTCGTAGTTGATTTCCGGAAAGATGATGTGCTCCTTGATGCCCATGGCGTAGTTGCCGCGGCCATCGAAGCTCTTGCCGTTGAGGCCGCGGAAGTCGCGCACCCGCGGCAGCGCCACGTTGATCAGGCGGTCGAGGAACTCGTACATGCGGTCGCGCCGGAGCGTGACCTTGCCGCCGATCGGCATGCCCTCGCGCACCTTGAAGGTGGCGATCGACTTGCGCGCCCGCGTCACCGCCGGCTTCTGGCCGGCGATCTTGGCGAGGTCGGCCAGCGCCACGTTCACCTTCTTGGAATCGTTGACGGCCTCGCCGACGCCCATGTTGACGACGATCTTGTCGAGCGCCGGCACTTCCATCGGATTCTTGTAGCCGAACTCCTCGACCATCTTCTGCCGGATGGTCTCGCGGTAGAGCGTCTTCATCCGCGGCTGGTATTGGCTCTCAGCCATCGATCTGGTCTCCCGTCCGCTTGGCGTAGCGAACCTTGCGTCCCTCGACGAAGCGGAAGCCGATGCGCGTCGGCTTGCCGTCGCTCGGCTCGGCCAGCGAGATATTGGAAAGGTGAATCGGCATTTCCTTGGTGATGATGCCGCCCTGAACGCTCGGCGTCTGGCGCTGGTGACGCCTGACGAGGTTGATGCCGCGCACCACTGCCCGATTCTCGGCCGGCAGCACGCGCAGCACCTCGCCGGTCTTGCCGCGATCGCGGCCGGCGATGACGACGACATTGTCGCCCTTGCGGATGCGCTGGGCCATTACAGCACCTCCGGCGCGAGCGAGATGATCTTCATGTGGTTCTTCGCCCTGAGTTCACGCGGCACCGGCCCAAAGATACGGGTGCCGACCGGCTCCGACTGATTGTTGATCAGCACCGCCGCGTTGCGATCGAAACGGATGACCGAACCGTCCGCCCGGCGAATGTCCTTGGCGGTACGCACCACCACCGCCTTCATGACGTCGCCCTTCTTCACGCGGCCGCGCGGAATCGCCTCCTTGACGGAAACGACGATGATGTCGCCGACCGAGGCGTATTTGCGCTTCGATCCGCCCAGCACCTTGATGCACATGACGCGGCGGGCACCGGAATTGTCGGCCACATCGAGATTGGTCTGCATCTGGATCATGACTGCGTACTCTTTTCCCCTGGGGGCGGTGAGCCCGCCTTCAACTGCCTTCGGCGGCGGTCTCTACGACCACCCAGCGTTTGTTCTTGGAGATCGGCGCGCTCTCCTGGATCAACACGATCTCGCCGACCTTGTGCTTATTCTCGGCGTCGTGTGCCTGATATTTCTTGGAACGGCGCACGGTCTTCTTGAACAGCGGGTGCGTGAACCGCCGCTCGACGCGCACGACGACCGTCTTGTCGTTCTTGTCGCTGACCACCGTGCCCTGCAGGATGCGCTTCGGCATGTCTCTTAGCCCTTCACTCTCGCTTTTTCGCCGACGACCGTGGTCAGCCGTGCGATGTCGCGGCGCACCCGGCGCACACGCGCGGTATTCTCCAGCTGACCGGAGGCACGCTGGAAGCGCAGGTTGAACTGCTCCTTCTTCAGGCGCTCGATCTCGTCTCTCACCTGGTCGTCGGTCATCAGCCGAATGTCCGCCGCCTTCATCTCGTGTCTTCCTTCTTTCCGGCCTAGTCGGCGATGCGCTGCACGAAGCGGGTGCGGATCGGCAGCTTGGCGGCGCCCAGGCGCAGCGCCTCGCGGGCCAGATCCACCGACACGCCGTCAATCTCGAACATGATGCGTCCGGGCTTCACCCGGGCGACCCACAATTCCGGCGTGCCCTTGCCCTTGCCCATGCGCACTTCGGTCGGCTTCTTCGACACCGGCACGTCGGGGAAGACGCGGATCCAGACGCGGCCGGCGCGCTTCATCTCGCGCGTGATGGCGCGCCGCGCCGCCTCGATCTGCCGCGCGGTCACCCGCTCCGGCTCGAGCGCCTTCAGCCCGTAGGAGCCGAAGGTCAGCTCGGCGCCCGAGGTCGCCGTGCCGTGGATGCGGCCCTTGAACTGCTTGCGATAGGTGGTGCGCTTCGGTTGCAGCATGGTTCTACTCGTTCAGTCCTTTAAGCCGCGGCATCGCGACGGCGCTGACCGCCACCGCCCTGCTCGGCACTCTCGATCTGGCGACGCTCGGAGGCCATCGGGTCATGCTCGAGAATCTCGCCCTTGAACACCCAGACCTTGACGCCGCACGAACCGTAGGCGGTGTTGGCGGTCGCCTGGCCGTAGTCGATATCGGCCCTGAGCGTGTGCAGCGGCACGCGGCCCTCGCGGTACCATTCGGTACGCGCAATCTCTGCGCCGCCGAGACGGCCGCCGCAGGAGATGCGGATGCCATCGGCGCCCAGCCGCATGGCCGACTGAACCGCGCGCTTCATGGCGCGGCGGAAGGCGACGCGACGCTCGAGCTGCTGCGCGATCGAGGTCGCCACCAGATTGGCGTCGGTCTCCGGCTTGCGCACCTCGACGATGTTGATGTGGACTTCCGATTCGGTGAGCTTCGACACCTTGCGGCGCAGCTTCTCGATATCCGCGCCCTTCTTGCCGATGACGATGCCCGGTCGCGCCGAATGCACGGTCACCCGGCACTTCTTGTGCGGCCGCTCGATGACGATCTTGGAGACGGCGGCCTGGCGCAGATCCTCCATCAGCGTCCGGCGGATCTCCATGTCTTCGTGCAAGAGGTTGCCGTATTCGCCCTTGTTGGCGAACCAGCGCGAGTCCCAGGTTCGGTTGACGCCGAGCCTCAGCCCGATCGGATTGACTTTCTGGCCCATTAAGCGGGCTCCTCGACTTCACGGACGATGATGGTCAGGTGCGAAAAACGCTTGTGGATCGAGCCGACCCGGCCACGCGCCCGCGGTGTCCAGCGTTTCATCACCAGCGATTTGCCGACATGGGCCTCGGCGACGATCAGCGAGTCGACGTCGAGCTGGTGGTTGTTCTCGGCATTGGCGACCGCCGACTGCAGTGTCTTCTTGACGTCGCGGGCGATGCGCTTGCGGCTGAAGGTCAGGTCGGCGAGCGCCGTCGCCACCTTCTTGCCGCGGATCGTCTGCGCCACCAGGTTGAGCTTCTGCGGCGAGATGCGAATGGTGCTGGTGCGCGCCTTCGCCTCGTTCGTCGACAACGGCCGTTCGCGTTTCGGCTTGCCCATGCTCAGGCCCTCTTTGCCTTCTTGTCACCGGCGGTATGGCCGTGGAACGTGCGCGTCGGCGCGAACTCGCCGAACTTGTGCCCGACCATGTCCTCGCTGACCAGCACCGGAATGTGCTTGTTGCCGTTGTAGACGCCGAAGGTCAGGCCGACGAACTGCGGCAGCACGGTCGACCGCCGGCTCCAAATCTTGATGACCTCGGCACGGCCGCTGGCGCGCGACTTTTCAGCCTTGCGCAACAGGTAGCCGTCCACAAAGGGACCTTTCCAGACCGAACGAGCCACTGTCAGCTTCTCCGTCTACTTGCCTTTGCGCGCATGGCGGCTGCGCGCGATGAATTTGTCGGTGCGCTTGTTGGAGCGCGTCTTCTTGCCCTTGGTCGGCTTGCCCCACGGGGTCACCGGATGACGGCCGCCGGACGAGCGGCCTTCGCCGCCGCCGAGCGGATGGTCGACCGGGTTCATGGCGACGCCGCGCACGCTGGGCTTGCGGCCGAGCCAGCGATTGCGGCCGGCCTTGCCGATATTGATGTTGCCGTGGTCGGGATTCGACACCGCGCCGACGGTGGCAAAGCAGTTCTGGTGGACCAGGCGCTGCTCGCCGGAATTGAGGCGCAGGATGGCGTAGCCCTGCTCGCGCCCGACATACTGGGCGTAGGTGCCCGCCGACCGGGCGATCTGGCCGCCGGCGCCGGGCTTCATCTCGACATTGTGGACGATCGTGCCGACCGGCATGGCGGAGAGCGGCATGGCGTTGCCGGGCTTCACGTCGGCGCGCATGGCCGACACGATGGTGTCGCCGACGCCCAGGCGCTGCGGCGCCAGGATGTAGGACAGTTCGCCGTCGGCGTATTTGACCAGCGCGATGAAGGCGGTGCGGTTCGGATCGTATTCCAGCCGCTCGACCGTCGCCTCCATGTCGAGCTTGCGCCGCTTGAAGTCGACGCAGCCGATAGGCGCGCTTGTGGCCGCCGCCGCGCCAGCGCACGGTAACGCGGCCGTAGCTGTTGCGCCCGCCGCTCGAGTGCTTGCCCTCGACCAGCCCCTTGACCGGCTTGCCCTTGTAGAGCTCCGACCGGTCGACGATGACCAGCTGGCGCTGGCCGGGCGTGGTCGGCTTGTATTTCTTCAGTGCCATGGCTCGACCAACTCTCCCTTACAGCCCGGTCGTCACGTCGATCATCTGGCCTTCGGCCAGCGTGACGATGGCGCGCTTGGTATCCGACTGGCGGCCAAAGATGTTGCGGAAACGCTTCACCTTGCCCTTGCGGTTGAGCGTGTTGACCGCGGTCACCTTGACCTTGAACAGCGCCTCGACCGCAGCCTTGATCTCCGGCTTGGTGGCGCTGTTGGCGACCACGAAGATCACCTTGTTGTGCTCGGAGACCTTGGTCGACTTCTCGGTGATCACCGGCCGGCGGATGATGTCGTAGTGGCTGAGTGCGCTCATTTGAACCGCTCCGTCAGCGCGTCGACGGCGGCCTTGGTCAGCACCAGCGTGTCGCGGCGAAGGATGTCGTAGACGTTGATGCCCTGCACCGGCAGCACGTCGATGGAGGCGATGTTGCGGGCGGCGAGCGCGAAATTGGCCTCAAGCTCGGCGCCGTCGACGATCAGCGCGTTGGCGAAGCCCGAGGCCCTTGAACTGGGCGGCGAGCGCCTTGGTCTTGGGCTCGGTCGCCTTGGCATCGGCCAGCACGATCAGCTTCTCGCCGCGCGCCTTGTCGGACAGCGCATGCTTGAGCGCCAGCGCGCGGACCTTCTTCGGCAGGTCGTGCGCATGGCTGCGCACCACCGGGCCGAAGGCCTTGCCGCCGCCGCGGAACTGCGGCGCCGTCTTGGCGCCGTGACGGGCGCGGCCGGTGCCCTTCTGCTTGTACATCTTCTTGGTGGTCGCGCTGATCTCGCCACGCATCTTGGTCTTGTGCGTGCCCGCCTGCCGCTTGGACAGCTGATAGCGGACCATGCGCT
>CAWARW010000009.1:0-282586 GCA_963784605.1 uncultured Alphaproteobacteria bacterium | reverse complement strand
CAAGGCGGATGCCGCCCAGCGCGACGAGGACAAGCGCGTTGCGGCCGAGCGCGAGGCGGCGCGCCTGGCGGCGGCTCAGGCGCGCGCGGCGACGCTCCAGGCCTTCCACGTCAGCCGCGAGAGTGCGGTGGAGATGCGCCACGTCGCGGCGCTGACGGCGCTCGCCGCGCGTCTGGCCGAACGCCAGAAACAGGCGGAGGCGGCTGCCGCCGACGCCGCCGATGCGGCCGATCAGGCGCGCACGCAGGCCGCCACCACCGCCAAGGCGCTGAGCGATGCGCAGGCGGCCGCCAAGGACGCTGCCGCCAAGGCCGATGCGACGGCGGCCGATCTTGCTGCGGCCAAGGCCACGGCGGATTCGACGGCGCAGGATGCGGCCGCGCTCGATGCAGCCAGCGACCGCGCCAAACAGGCGCTGGCCGCTGCCGTTGCGGCGGAAGATGCAGCCAAGGCAGCGGCCGACAAGGCCGCCCTGGCCAAGGCGGATGCCGACAAGGCGCTGAAGGCGGCGACCGCGCGCGCCACCCAGGCGGCCGACGCCGCGGACAAGGCCGCCGCCGCCGCCGAGGCCAAAGCCGCCGACCGGCAGAAGGCCGACACGGCGGCCGCCGACGCCATCGCCGCCCGCGACAAGGCCAGGGCCGTGCTTGCCGACGGCCGAGGACGCGATGCAGGCCGCGCAGGCCGCGGCCGACAAGGCGGCGTCGGATGCGACCTCGCTGGGCAGCGGCGAGGCGACGGCGGAGGACCGCAAGGCCAAGGCCGACACGGACGCAGAGGCCGCTGCCGCTGCACTGGCCGCGGCGACGGCGGCGCGGGATGAGGTGACCGCCAGGCTCGACGCCGCGAAACAGGATGCCGCCACCAAGCAGAAGGCTGCCGACGCCACCGCCAGCATGGCGAGCATGGCGCAGCAGGCCGCCGACCTTGCCGAGAGCCTGGCCGGCGAGGGCGCCGACCCGGATGCGATCGCCAATGCGCAGGCCCAGCACACGGCGGCGGCCAGCGCCGCCCAGCAGGCCGCCGGAAAGAAGGCCATCGCCGCCGCTGCCGCCAAGGTCCTTGCCGACGCTCAGGCCGTTTTCGACGAGGCGCAGGGCCGGGTCACCGACGCCCAGAAGCGGGCCGATGCGGCTACGGCCGCGGCCAACGCCGCCGCGGCGGCGGTCAAGGACGCCATTGCCAGCGCCCGGCAGGCGGCTTCGGACAAGGTGGCGGCGCTCAACGGCCTCGACGGCAAGATCAAGGCGCGCGACGCGGCAGAGGCCGCGCTGGCCCAGGCAGACGGAGCGGTCGAGCGGACCGCGGGCGATGCCAAGGCTGCCGCCAAGGCGGCGGCGGACGCGGCGGCTGCCCGTGATGCAGCGCAGGCCGCGCTCAAGGCGGCGCTCGCCGACAAGGCGGACGCCGAGACGACGCTGGCGGCGCTGACGCGGGCGGCCGACGAGACGGCCAGGGCGGCGCAGGCGGCCTCGCAGAAGCGGATCGCGGCGGCAGGCGACGCCAAGGTGGCCGCGACCACCGCCGGCCAGGCGGCGCGCGCATCGGCGGCGGCGGCGAAGGTGCTCGCCCAGAAGGCCGCCGCCAACGATGCCGCCCAGGCCGCGGCACAATCCGCGGCGGCGGATCGGCAGGCCGCGGAAGCCGCCGCGGCGGCGGCGGCGGCGCAGGCGAAGACGACGGCGGCCGCTGCCCAGGCGGCCAATGCCGATGCCGAAAGCGCGGCGGCGGAAGCCCAGGCGGCGCAGCAATCGGCCGACCGCGCCGCGCAGGCGGCCAGCGGCCTCGACACCACCGGGGCCATTTCGATCGCGACCCCGTCGCGGCAGAGCGCGGCGATGCCGGCCGATGCGGCGGCTGCGGCCCGGCCGCTGGCGCCGGCGCGCCAGATCATCGTGCCGCTGCCGAAGGTGCCGAGCGCCATCCCGACCAGCGGCGAGCTCGCCATCACGCCGCCGAAGTACTGAAGCGCCGTCAGGCGCGCCGGCGGTACCAGTCGAGGGCGAAGATCCGCAGCGCGGCCGAAAGGTTGGTATCGCCCGGCCGGTCGCGGTCGATGGTGGCGACCAGTGCCGCGACGCTCATGCCACGGCTGGCGGCGATCTCGGCCAGCGCCTGCCAGAAGGGCGCCTCCAGCGATATGCTGGTGCGGTGGCCGGCGATGGTGATGGAGCGCTTGCTCACGGCCTTGCCCATCCCCTGACGGTCAGTCGTCGTCGCGCTCGATGCGGTGATCGGCGAGCTTGCGTTCCGCCAGCGCGCGTTCGGCGTCCCGCTGCTTTCGCTCCGCCGCCGTCTGCCCGTGCTTGCGGCGGTTCGCCTCGGCGACCTCTTCGCGCCCGGCGCGCGCCTTCTGCTTGCGGAAGCGGCGGAGATTGACGATTTCGGCCATGTCAGGCTCCGAAGGACAAAAAGTCGGGGCGACGCTTGATGCGTTGCCCGTCGGTTGCCACGCCGGCACGGGCGCCGCCATGCCCATGGTTTGGGGCGCGGGCGCCGGAAAGCAAGCTATTTCGGGCCGATCATGTCCTCCGGCCGGACGATCCGGTCGAACTCCTCGGCGGTCACATAGCCCAGGCGCACGGCCTCCTCGCGCAGCGTGGTGCCGTTCTTGTGGGCCGTCTTGGCGATCTCGGTCGCCTTGTCGTAGCCGATCTTCGGCGCCAGCGCGGTGACCAGCATCAGCGAGCGCTGCATCAGCGTCCTGATGTGCGCCTCGTTCGCCTTGATGCCGACCACGGCGCGGTCGGTGAAGCTTCGCGCGGCGTCGGCCATCAGCCGCACCGACTGCAGGAAGTTGTAGGCCATCACCGGGTTGTAGACGTTCAGCTCGAAATGGCCCTGGCTGCCGGCGAACGAGAGGGCGGCGTTGTTGCCGAAGACCTGCACGCAGACCTGGGTCAGCGCTTCGCACTGGGTCGGGTTGACCTTGCCGGGCATGATCGAGGAGCCCGGTTCGTTCTCGGGCAGCGAGATCTCGCCGAGGCCGGAGCGCGGGCCGGAGCCGAGCAGGCGGATGTCGTTGGCGATCTTGAACAGGCTGGCGGCCACCGTGTTGATGGCGCCATGGGAGAAGACCATGGCGTCGTGGGCGGCCAGCGCCTCGAACTTGTTGGGCGCCGAGGTGAACTTCATGCCGGTCAGCGCGGCGATGCGGTCGGCGACGCGTTCGGCAAAGCCGACGGGGGCGTTGAGGCCGGTGCCGACGGCGGTGCCGCCCTGGGCGAGCTGCATCAGCCCGGCCATGGTCTGCTCGATGCGCGTGATGCCGTTCTCGACCTGCTGGGTGTAGCCGGAGAATTCCTGGCCGAGCGTCAGCGGCGTGGCGTCCTGGGTGTGGGTGCGGCCGATCTTGATGATCCTGGCGAAGGCGTGCGTCTTGTCGTTGAGCGCATTGCGCAGGCCGTGCAGGGCGGGCAGCAGGCGATGCTCGATCTCCTCGGCGCAGGCGATGTGCATGGCGGTCGGAAAGGTGTCGTTGGACGACTGGCTCATGTTGACGTGGTCGTTGGGGTGGACCGGCGTCTTCGAGCCGATGGTGCCGCCGAGCATCTCGATGGCGCGGTTGGCGATCACCTCGTTGGCGTTCATGTTGGATTGCGTGCCCGAGCCGGTCTGCCAGACGACCAGCGGGAAGTGGGCGTCGAGCTTGCCTTCCGCCACCTCCTGCGCCGCCTTGACGATGGCCGCGCCGATCTTCGGGTCGAGCTTGCCGAGGTCCATGTTCACCTCGGCTGCGGCGCGCTTGATGATGCCGAGCGCGCGCACGATCGGGGCCGGCTGCTTCTCCCAGCCGATGGGAAAGTTCTCCAGCGAGCGTTCCGATTGCGCCCCCCAGTAGCGGTCGGCGGGGACCGCGATCGGCCCGAAGGAATCGGTCTCGGTGCGGGTGGCGGGCTTGTTGCCGGGCGGGGTGCTGGACATGGGGACGGCGGCTTCCGTTGGCGGGGGGACGGGCGGTTTTTCCCACCGCCGCGGGCGGAGCGCAAGCCGCTCCCCGTCAGGCAACGTCCTCGGCGCCGGCGGCGCGCTTGCGGCCGACGACCATGGCGTGGACGAGATTCTCGCGGTGCCGGAAGCTCGCCAGCGCGACGCCGGCGAGGTGCACGCCGACCAGCAGGATCAGCCCGTGCGCCGACCAGTTGTGCAGGTGCTGCATCCAGGCGACGCCCCAGAAGGCGTCGGTGGTGAGCAGATAGCCGGTGAAGGCGGTGGCGCCCATGCCGAGCATCAGCGCCACGATCATGGCACCGCCGGCCGGGTTGTGGCCGATGTGGCGCGCCTCGCTGCCGGTGGCGACGGCCTTGAGATAGGCCAGGACGGTGCCCGGCGGGCGGACGAAATGGGCGAAGCGGGCATAGGGCGTGCCGATGAAGCCCCAGGCGAGGCGCAGCCCGACGAGGGCGCCGGCGGCATAGCCCGCCCACATATGCACGTCTTCCCAGGTGTTGGCGCTGAGCCACGCCACGGCGAAGCTCAGCACCAGACACCAGTGGAAGAAGCGCACGAAGGGGTCCCAGACGCGGACCCAGCGGTCGTCGTGGCGGCCGGTCATCGTAGCGGATGGGAAGCCGATTAGTTCTCGCCGGCTTCGGCGTTGTTGAGCTTCTGCAGGGTCTCGGCGTTGTAGGCGATGTTCTGCCGCTTGCCCGCCTTGTCGGTGGCGTAGACCTCGTAGCAGCCCTTCTCGACCTTGATCTGTTTGACGGTGAGGCCGTCGGCCTTGAGCATGCTTTCGAGCTTCGACTGCGGCTGCCAGGCCGTCTTGGGCGCGTTGCTGCAGCTGCCGCCGGTGGTCGCGGTGGCGCCCGCGGCGAAAGCCGGGCTGGCGACGACGAAGGCGATGGCAGTGAGAAGGAATGCACGTTTCATGAAGCAAATCTCCAAAATGGAACCGAACCCAGACACTCGCGGGTGGAAGAACCCTTTGCTCTGGTGGTGCGCACGCTAGTCGGGGCTGCCTGTCGGTCCGCTGACAGCGACCGATGGCGCATTGTCATGTGGGCCGGGACACGGGATTGCCCGAAATCAGGGTTAACCGCGCGGGAGGCGTTGGCGCACGCTGCGGCGGGCCCTAGGTTGCGCCAAGGCCGGCGGCAAGGAGATCTGCGATGAGACTGCTCGGGACGATCGGTGCGGCGCTGGTCGGCGTCACCCTGCTGGCCACCCAGGCGCTGGCCGCCGATGCCGCTGCGGTGCGCACGATGATGGAAAAATCCGGCTTCGTCGCCCAGTACAGCGATCTCGGCGAACAGATGCGCCAGGGCATCATCAAGTCGCCGCCGCCCATGCTGCCGCCCGGCTTCGCCGCGCTGGTGGCGACGATCGTCGGCAACACCATGGACGGCAAGAAGCTGCTCGACGACGTGCAGACGGTGCTCGCCGCCTCGCTCTCCGACAAGGACGTCGCGACGCTCGATGGCTTCTTCGATTCCGATCTCGGCCAGCGCATCGTCAAGGCGGAGATCGCGGCCGCCTCCCTGGCGGTGCAGGAGGAGATCAACGCCAACGCCCAGGACCTCGTCGCCAAGGCGCGCAAGGACCCCGAACGGGTCGCCGTGTTCGACCGCATCGACAAGATGCTGCACACGGCGGAGCTGTCGGCGCGCTCGTCGGAGAGCCTGCTGCGCGCCATGGTGGTGGCGATGACGGCGGCCAACCCGATGCCGGATTCCGGCCGGCTGGCTCAGGCCAATGCCCAGATCGACGCCATGCACCCGGCCTTGGTGGCGCAGGCGCGCACCATGATCCTGGCCAGCGCCGAGCGCGTCTATGCCAACTTCTCGACGGCGGAGATGAGCCGCTACGCCGACTTCCTGGAAACCGATCCCTCGCAGGTCATGTACGCCGCCTTCAGTGGCGTCATGGATACCTTCTATGTGGAGACCGGAAAGCGGATCGGGGAGGAACTCGCCGCCGCGCTTCGCCAGCGCAAGACCTGAGGCGGGAGGGGCAGCCTACTTCTTGCGGAAGGCGTCGAGGCTGACCACCTCGGCCATCGGCGCGGCTTCGGCCTCGCCTTCGCCCGCGTCGCTCTCGGCCGTCTCCGCCTCGGCTTCGGGCACGGCGACGACGGCCGGCGCCGGAATCTCGGATGCGGCGGGCGGCGCGCCGTCGGCCAGTGTCGACGGCCGGGCAGCCACCTCGAAGCGAAGCTCGAACTGAACCGCCGGATCGAGGAACCCCTTGATGGCGGAGTAGGGCACCAGCAGGCGCTCGGGAATGCCGTTGAACGACAGCCCGACTTCGAAGGCCTGCTCGGTGACCGTCAGGTCCCAGTACTGGTGCTGGAGGACGATGGTGATGTCCTCGGGATATTGGGCAAGCAGGCGGCTGGAAATGCGCACGCCTGGAGCCTGGGTCGCGAGGGTAATGAAGAAATGATGGTCGCCCGGCAGTCCCGTGCGGGCGACTTCCGACAGGACCTTACGGATCACCCCGCGCAGCGCATCCTGGGCGAGGATGTCGTATCGGATCAGATCTTCTGCCATCAGTCGTGGCCGGACCCCGGATACCCCTGTCGATCCCGGCCCGTATTGCAGCAGATTCGGGCGGTCTCGTGAAGTTAAGTGGAGGCTTCTGTTGCCAGGTGCCTCCGAACCCCGCCTGAAAGTGCTACCCCTCAGGACTTGATTTCGGCTTTCCGAACCGCATTACGCGGCGAGGGCAACCGGAGCATAGTTGTCGTTGGCAACTATAAGTTTAGTCCGATAACGGTGGAACCATGCCGGGCAAAAGCCCATCCTTTACGCCCTCGTCGATCCTATTTCGCCCCCGCCGCAACCCGCCAGATCAAGGCCGGTCGAACGGGCTGGGGTGGAGGCGCCGGGTACTGCCCCCGGGTCCGCAGGGTTTATTGCGATGGCCGTTTATTGCCATAGCCGGATTGCTCCAGCACCGCGGAATATAAGGATTCGCGGCCGGATTGGAAAGGCTCTCGGTCGTTTCCCGGCTCAGAAACCCGCGTCGGGGCATTTCTCCGCGGCGCCACTGGCGGGTTTCCGGGACCGGCCGGCATCAGGGGGCGTCCGTCGAACCGGGCATGATGTAGATCGGCCACACCTCGATGGCACCGTAACGGCAGATCGGCGTGTCGCCGGCGATCTTCGCCGCCTCGTCGCGGTCGCGCGCTTCGACCAGCAGAAAGCCGCCGAGGTGTTCCTTGGTCTCGATGAAGGGGCCGTCGGTGACCGAGACCTTGCCGCCGCGGTTGCGCACGGTCACCACCGTCGCCGGCGCCTGCAGCGCCTGGGCCGCCAGCAGGTGGCCGGACGCCATCAGCGCCCTGTCGTTGGCGATCGAATCGCGGTCGAGGGCCGCTTTTTCGGCCCGTGGAAGCCCATCGATGGCCTTGCCGTCGAGCCACACCGTGCAGAGGAATTTCATCGTTCGGTTCCTTTCACTCCGGCCTGTCGCCATTGCAGACGTCGATTGACCGATGCCGGAATCGACGCGGTGGTGGGCCGGGCGCTGATTTTCCGTTCCGCCTGTCGATCCGCCGCTCCCCCGTTCGACGAAGCCGCAAGGCCCGAGCGGTTCGGGCGGGCGGAGGGACGGCACGATGACCATAGCCTGGCGGGCGGCAGCCGAGGCAACCGACGCGGACCCTTGCACGCGGCCCGGGCGTCGGCGAATGGCGAATCCCATCAAGGCGATGGCGCTGCGCGTTCATGTGCGCCTGGCGGCCTGGCGGGCGCGCCGGCAACTCGCCCGGCTCGACGACCGCCTGCTGCGCGATATCGGCGTCGACCGGGCCGAGGTCGGTTCCGGCGCTGGCGATCTGCGCGGGATCGCCGACATGCTGGCGATGCTGCTCGATCCGCCCGATCGTCGCCGCTAGGCCGGGTGGCGGCCCGCGCCGGCGCCGTCGAAGGTCGTCCCTGCGACACCTGCGTTGCGGTTGCGCCATCCCATCGGCCGGGTTAGGTTTTGGCGGTATTCAGCGCAAATTCCTGGCGGCGGCGCTCCCTCTCCGAGACTTGCGAAATGAAGCGAAGCCTTGCGCGCGACGCGATCGTGCTTGGCCTGTTGTCGGCCGTGGGCCCGTTTGCGATCGACATGTACCTGCCGGCGCTGCCAGCGATCGCGGCCGAGTTCAGGGCCTCGGACGCGGCGGTGCAGGGGAGCCTCGTCGCCTTCTTCCTCGCCGTGGCCTTCGGCCAGATCATCTACGGGCCGCTGTCCGACAGCCTCGGCAGGCGGGCGCCGCTCTATTTCGGCATGGTGATCTATTCGCTGGGTGCCATCGGCTGCAGCCTGGCCCCGTCGATCGAGTGGCTGATCACCGCCCGCTTCGTCCAGGGCATCGGCGCCTGCGCCGGCATCACCATCCCGCGCGCCATCGTGCGCGATCTCCACACCGGGCCCGACGCCGCCCGCCTGATGGCGCTGATCATGCTGGTGTTCAGCGCCGCTCCGATCCTGGCGCCGCTGTTCGGCAGCGCTGTGATCGCGCTGGCGACCTGGCGGTTGATCTTCGATGTCGTTGCGCTCGTCGGCGTGCTCGGCCTGGCGATCACCTTCTTCGTCGTGGAAGAGACGCTGCCGCCGGAGAAACGGGTGCCGATGGACGTCGCCAGCGTCGCGCGCGGCTATCGGGTGCTGATCCGCGATCGCGTCTTCGTCGGCATCGCGCTGGTCGGTGGCTTCGCTATGGCGAGCCTCTTCTCGTTCCTGGCGGGATCGTCGTTTGTCTATATCGACCATTTCGCCCTGACCCCGACCCAGTTCTCCTTCGCCTTTGCCATCAACGCGGTGTCCTTCATCGGCTCGGCGCAGTCCACCAGCCGGCTGGCGCGGCGGTTCGGGCTCAAGCGCACGGTGCGCGGTTCGGTCGGCCTGTTTCTGGTGGCGACCGGCATCCTGTTCGGGGCCACCTTGGCCGGCGTCGACAACGTCTATGCGCTGATCGTCATGCTGCTGGTGTCGTTCGGCGCCATGGGGCCGCTCGGTCCGGCGACGGCGGTGCTGGCGCTGGAACAGCACGGGTCGCGCGCCGGCGCGGCGTCGGCCCTGCTCGGCACGCTGCAGCTCATCGTCGGCATGGCGGTGGTCAGCATCACCGGCGCCGTCTCCAATGGCACCGTGCTGCCACTGGCGAGCGCCATCTTCGGCTGTGCCTGTTGTGCCTTCCTGATCAGTCTCGCCGCCCTCGGCCGCGGCGAGCGGGCGGCGGAAGCTCCGCAATAGGGGACGTGCCGCGCCTACGCCCTGCCGGGGAATCGCGCTAGATTATCGCCATGCGCCAGTATCTCGACCTGATGCGCCGGATCCTCGAAACCGGCATCGCCAAGACCGACCGGACCGGGACGGGGACGCTCTCCGTCTTCGGCCATCAGATGCGCTTCGATCTCGCCGACGGCTTTCCGCTGGTGACGACCAAGAAGATCCACCTGAAATCGGTCATCCACGAACTGCTGTGGTTCATCGCCGGCGACACCAACATCGCCTACCTGAAGCAGAACGGGGTGCGCATCTGGGACGAGTGGGCCGACGAGAACGGCGATCTCGGGCCCGTCTACGGCGCCCAATGGCGCTCGTGGCGGACGCCGGACGGCGGCACGATCGATCAGCTTCGTCAGGTGGTTGAGCAGATCCGCTTAAATCCCGATTCACGTCGGCTGATCGTCACGGCGTGGAACCCGGCCGAGGTCGCCGACATGGCGCTGCCGCCCTGCCACTGCCTGTTCCAGTTCTACGTGGCGGACGGCCGGCTGTCCTGCCAGCTCTACCAGCGCTCCGCCGACATCTTCCTCGGCGTGCCCTTCAACATCGCGTCCTACGCGCTGCTGACCATGATGATGGCGCAGGTGACCGGGCTCAAGCCGGGCGATTTCATCCACACCTTCGGCGACACCCATCTCTACCTCAATCACCTCGATCAGGCCCGTCTCCAGCTCGAGCGCGCGCCGCGGCCGCTGCCCCGGCTGGTGCTCAACCCGGAAGTCCGCTCGCTGTTCGACTTTGTCTATGACGACGTCACGGTGACCGGCTACGACCCGCATCCCCACATCAAGGCGGAAGTGGCGGTGTGACGCTTTCGCTGAGGCCGGCGCGGACCGGCGACGCGGCGGCGATCATGGACCTGATCGCCGCGCTGGCGCGCTACGAAAAGCTCGAAGACGCCGTCGAATCGACCGCCGACGACATCGCCGCGGCGCTGTTCGCGGAGACCCCGCGGGTCTTCTGCGACCTGGCCGAGGCGGACGGCGCGGTCGTCGGCTTTGCCTTGTGGTTCTACACCTTCTCCACCTTCCGCGGCCGCCACGGCATCTATCTGGAAGACCTGTTCGTGCGGCCGGAGGCGCGCCGGGCAGGGGCGGGGGCGGCGCTGTTGCGCGGCCTGGCACGGCGGTGCGTCGCGGAGGGGCTGGGTCGGCTGGAATGGGCGGTGCTCGACTGGAACGAACCGGCGATCGCCTTCTACCGCAGGCAGGGGGCGCGCCTGATGGACGACTGGACGCTCTGCCGGGTGGATGGGGCGGAGCTGGCGGCGCTCGCCGCCGGGGCCGCGCCATGAGGGTGGCGCTGATCGCGGCGGTCGGCGCCAATGGTGTCATCGGCGACGGCTCCGGCATGCCGTGGCGGCTGTCCACCGACATGAAGCGGTTCAAGGCGCTGACCATGGGCAAGCCGGTGGTGGTCGGCCGCAAGACCTTCGAGACCTTCGGCAAGCCGCTCCCCGGCCGCACCAACATCGTCGTCACCCGGCGGGCGGACTACCGGCCGGAGGGCGTCATTGTCGCAGCCGGCCTCGCCGACGCACTGGCGCGGGCGGCCGCCGTGGCGGCGGCCGCAGGCGGCGACGAGGTGATGGTGATCGGTGGCGGCGAGGTCTACGCCGAAGCCATGGCGCGGGCGGACCGGCTCTACATCACCCACGTTTCGGCCGAGCCGGCGGGCACGACGCACTTTCCGACCATCGACCCCGAGGTCTGGCGGGCGGTCTCGCGCGAGGCGGTGCCGGCCGGCGAGAAGGACAGCGCGGCGACGGTCTTCGCGGTCTACGAGCGGACCGGCACGGCCGAAACCGGTTGACTTGGCCGGTGCCAGGCCCCACCTGTCAGCGGCGCCGCCGGTACGGGCCCGGTAGCGGTGCGCCCGTATCGCGTTGAAATCGGCGGCACAACATGCCTATAACCCGAGCCGGTTCCGTGGTCGCTCGTGCGGCGCGGGATTCCGTGTGTTCAGGCCTCTCGAAGGGAGCGCAATGCCCTGGGAAAATCAGACTGGCGGCGGTGGCTGGAAGGGCAATGGCGGCCCATGGGGACAGGGGCCGCGCAACACAGGCGGCGGAGGATCGACGCCGCCCGACCTTGAAGAGCTTCTCCGGCGAGGCCAGGACCGGCTGAGGCGCGTGCTGCCCGGCGGTGGCGGCGGTGGTGGCGGCGGCGGCAAGATGAACCCGCTGACGCTGATCGCCATCCTTGCCGTGGTCGTGGCGCTCGCCGGCTACTACTTCTTCACCTTCCGCGTCCAGCCGGACGAGGAGGGCGTCGTGCTGCGCTTCGGCGCCTTCAGCCGCAACGCCACGCCGGGCCTCAACTGGCGCCTGCCGTATCCCATCGATACGGTCTACACGCCCAAGGTGACCCGGGTGAACAAGGTCACCGTCGGAACGACATCGGACGACCGCAATCCGGGCGCCGCCGGTCGCGACATCCCGGGCGAAAGCCTGATGCTGACCGGCGACGAGAACATCGTCGACATCAACTTCACGGTCTTCTGGGTCATCAACAACGCCGCCGACTACCTGTTCAACATGGAAAACCCTGACGGGACGGTGAAATCGGTGGCGGAAAGCGCCATGCGCGAGGTGGTCGGCCGTTCGGTGGTCGAAGCCTTGCTCACCCAGGCGCGGCAGATCACCGAGAGCGACGTGCAGAAGCTGATCCAGTCGACCCTCGACGAGTTCCACTCGGGCATCCTCATCACCCAGGTCCAGATGCTCAAGGTCGATCCGCCCGCCGAGGTGATCGCCTCGTTCCGCGACGTGCAGGCGGCGCGGGCCGATGCCGAGCGCGCCCAGAACGAAGCGCAGACCTACGCCAACAAGGTGGTGCCGGAAGCGCGCGGCCAGGCTGCCCAGATCACCAACGCGGCCAGCGCCTATCGCGACCGCATCATCGCCGAGGCGACCGGCAAGGCCCAGCGCTTCGACCAGGTCTACGAAAGCTATCTGACCGCACCGGACGTGACCCGCAAACGCATGTACCTCGACACGCTCGAGCAGGTCTTCGGTGGCATGGACAAGGTCATCATCGACGAGAAGGGCGGCAGCAACGGGGTGTTGCCCTACCTGCCGCTGGAGGCGCTGGGCAACAAGCCCGGTGGCGGCTCAGGCACCGGTGGTTCGAGCGGTGGAGGCCAGCCATGAGGCGCGGTATCTTCGGAGGCCTCGGCCTCATCGTCATCGCCGTCATTGCGTTCCTGCTGTATCTCAGCATGTTCATCGTCGATCCGACGGAAGAGGCGCTGGTGCTGCGCTTCGGCGAGGTGGTCTCGCCGATCGGCCAACCGCGCAAGGCCATCGAGGAGCCCGGCCTCTACTGGCGGCTGCCGCTGGTCGACAACGTCGAATATTTCGACAAGCGCATCCTCGACCTCGACTCGCCGCCGCTGGAGATCATCGCCTCCGACCAGAAGCGGTTGGTGGTCGATGCCTTCGGCCGCTACAAGATCATCGACCCGCTGAAGTTCTTCCAGTCGGTGGGCACCATCCAGGTGGCCGAATCGCGCCTGTCGGTCATCCTCAATTCGGCCGTGCGCCGGGTGCTCGGCGATGCCAGCTTCATCCAGCTCGTGCGTGACCAGCGTGCCGAGCTGATGTCCAAGATCACCGCGCAGGTGGGACGCGAGGCGCTCGGCCTCGGCATCCAGATGATCGACGTCAAGATCCGCAGCGCCGATCTGCCGGAGGCCAACAGCCAGGCGATCTATCAGCGCATGCAGACCGAGCGCCAGCGCCAGGCCACCGAGATCCGCGCCCAGGGCGAGCAGGCGGCACGGCGCATCCGCGCCGAGGCCGACCGCCAGGCGACGGTCATCGTTGCCGATGCCAACGGCGAATCGGAGCGGCTGCGCGGCGAGGGCGAGGCCAAGGTCAACGAGATCTACGCCAAGGCTTTCAGCAAGGACCCGGAATTCTTCGATTTCTACCGGTCGATGCAGGCCTATCAGGCGGGCCTGAAGTCCTCGGACACGCGCCTGGTGCTGTCGCCGAATTCCGAGTTCTTCAAGTACTTCGGCAATTCGTCGGGCGCGCCGGCCGCCGCAGGACCGCAGCAATCGGGCCCGCCGCCGGGTGCGGCCAAGCCGCCGCCCGCGGGCCAGGTGTCGTCGGGCGAGCCCGCCGCCGCGCCTCCGGCGCCGGCTGCGGTCCAGCCACCGGCAGCGGCCCCGCCGCCCGCCGCGGGCCAGCCTCCGGCGGCGCCGGCTGCCGCGGGCCAGTAGGCGGGCGTCACGCCTTCGTGTCGGAACGGCGGCGATCGTCCTGTCGCCTTTCCGCCCTATTTCGCGCATGATTGGTCGAGCATACTCACTCAATGATCGATCCGGCGCGCGGACGCCGGATGGCTTTGCCGGCGCGGGCGGTGCCGCGCTTTTCAGGAGGTAAGACCCATGGCGTCCTTGTCATGCGGGCGGTCTCGCCTGACCGCTGCTCTGGCCGTCGGTGCGATCGTGGCGCTGGTGTCGATGCCGGCCGCCGCTTCCGGACCGGAATCGGTGGCCGATGTCGCGGCGCCGCTGCTCGATGCCGTGGTCAACATCTCGACCACGCAGACGGTCGGCGGGCCCAGCAGTGCGGTGCCGGCGCCGAAGCTGCCCAAGGGCTCGCCCTTCCAGCAGTTCTTCGACGAGTTCAACGGCGACAACGGCGGCGCCGACGTGCCCCACCGCGTGCAGTCGC
Organism: uncultured Alphaproteobacteria bacterium; assembly: GCA_963784605.1. Classification (GTDB taxonomy): domain Bacteria; phylum Pseudomonadota; class Alphaproteobacteria; order Rhizobiales; family Kaistiaceae; genus CAVSRC01. The sequence goes on along the minus strand of CAWARW010000009.1, from coordinate 268,677 downwards.
TGGGCTCCGGCTTCGTCATCGATCCGTCCGGGCTGATCGTCACCAACAATCACGTCATCGAAGGCGCCGACGAGATCACCGCCAACTTCAACGACGGCACCAAGCTGACCGCGACCCTGGTCGGCCACGACGACAAGACCGACCTGGCGCTGCTCAAGGTCAAGTCGGACAAGCCGCTGACCTCGGTCAATTTCGGCGATTCGGGCAAGATCCGCGTCGGCGACTGGGTGATGGCCATCGGCAACCCGTTCGGCCTCGGCGGCACGGTGACGCTCGGCATCGTCTCGGCGCGCAACCGCGACATCAATTCCGGCCCCTACGACAACTTCATCCAGACCGACGCCTCCATCAACCGGGGCAATTCCGGCGGCCCGCTGTTCAACATGGACGGCGACGTGGTCGGCATCAACACGGCGATCATCTCGCCGACCGGCGGGTCGATCGGCATCGGCTTCGCCGTGCCCTCGCAGATCGCCATCGGCGTCGTCGACCAGTTGCGCCAGTTCGGCGAGACGCGGCGCGGCTGGCTCGGCGTGCGCATCCAGCAGGTGACCGACGACGTGGCGCAGGGCCTGGCGATGGCCGGCCCGCCGCGCGGCGCGCTGGTCGCCAGCGTCGATGCCAAGGGCCCGGCGGCCGACGGCGGCATCGAGGCCGGCGACGTGATCCTGTCGTTCGACGGCGAACCGGTCGACGCCATGCACGACCTGCCGCGCATCGTGGCGAGCAAGCCGGTCGGCAAGCAGGTGGTCGTCGCACGTCCTGCGCGCCGGCAAGGAGCAGGACGTCACCGTGACGCTCGGCCGGCTCGAAGAGGCCGACAAGGTCGCCGCCGCGGCCGAACCGCCGCCGGCCGATGCCAGCGCCGACAGCGCAGCGCCGCCGCCGGCAGCGCCGACGCCGATGATCTCGACCGGTCCGCTCGGGCTGACGCTCTCCGACCTGTCGTCCGACGCGCGCAGCCAGTACGGCATTGCCGACGCCGTCGCCGGGGGCGCCGTGGTGACCGGCGTCGCCGACGGCAGTCCGGCGGCCGACAAGCGCATGCAGGCCGGCGACGTCATCATCGAGATCGCGCACGAGGCGGTGACGGCGCCGGAAGACGTGACGCGGGTGCTGGAACAGATGAAGGCGGACGGGCGCAAGAACGTCCTGCTCGCCGTCCAGAACAAGGACGGCAACCAGCGCTGGGTGGTGCTGCCGCTCGATCAGTAGGCGGGCCGCAGCCGTTCAGAAGGGCGGCCGTCGAAGGCCGCCCTCGTCATTTCGCCCCTGCGGCTCACCGCGCCGCTTGCCAATCCTTGCGCGACAACCGGTAGAGCACGTGCCACGACAGCTTGTGGTCCGGCGGCAGGCGCGGGTGCCGGAAGTCATCGGCCGGATCGTGCGTCATGCCGATCTTCTCCATCACCCGGCGCGATGGCCGGTTCCACTCCGCGGTGAAGGCGACCAGGGCATCGAGGCCGAGGTCGCGAAAGGCCTCGTCGACCACGGCCTGCGCCGCCTCGCTGGCATAGCCCTGGCCCCAGCTCTCGCGGGACAGGCGCCAGCCGATCTCCAGCGCCGGCATGAAATGCGCCTCGAAGGAGGGCTGCCACAGGCCGACGAAGCCGATGAAGCGGCCGCTCGCCTTCTCTTCCGCCGCATAGAGCCCGAAGCCGTGGTCGGCGATGAAGGCACGGATCGCCGCCATCTGGGCGTCGCTTTGCTGCCGCGTCAGCGCGGCAGGGAAGAACTCCATGACGCGCGGGTCGGCATTCAGCGCGGCAAAGGGCTCGGCGTCCGCGTCGGTCCAATCACGCAGCTTCAGGCGGGACGTAACCAGGTGGACGCGGGGGGCCATCGGGACCTCAGTCGAGGACGTGGCTCACCATGCCGTCGGCGAGCTTCGGCTCGAACCAGGTCGATTTCGGCGGCATGATGCCGCCGGCATCGGCCACCGCCATCAGGTCGTCCATCTGGGTCGGGTAGAGCGCGAAGGCGACCGCCATCTCGCCGGATTCGACGCGGCGGGCGAGTTCGCCGAGGCCGCGGCCGCCGCCGACGAAGTCGATGCGCTTGTCCTTGCGCTGGTCGGCGATGCCGAGCAGCGGCGTGATGATGGTGTTGGTCAGGAGCGAGATCGGCAACCGGCCGATCGGATCGGCGGGGATGAGGTCGGGCCGGATGGTCAGCCGATACCAGCGGCCGTCGAGAGCCATGCCAAGCTCGCCGGCAGCGCCGGGACGGACCTGGGCGTTGGCGGGCGACACCTCGTGGGTCTTGCCGAGCGCCGCGATGAATTCGGCCGGGCTCATGCCGTTGAGATCGCGGACGACGCGGTTGTAGTCGAGGATGGTCATCTCGTGATGGGGAAAGATGACCGACAGGAAATGCTGGCTCGACGGCGCCGCCGCCCCGCGCGTGTCGGCGATGCGGGCGGCAGCGGCCGAACGGTGGTGGCCGTCGCAGATGTAGAGGGCGGGGAGGGCGTCGAAGGCGCGGGTGATGGTGGCGATGGTGTTGGCGTCGTCGACGATCCACAGCCGATGGCGGACGCCGTCGTCGGCGGTGACGTCGATCAGCGGAGCGCCGGTGGCGGAGCGGGCGATCAGCGAATCGATCTGCGGCGCCGACGGGTAGGCGTGCATGACCGGCCCGGTCTGGGCGTCGATGGCGTCGATCTGGCGGACGCGATCGTCCTCCTTGGCGTGGGTGGTCAGCTCGTGCTTGCGGATGCGGCCGCTGGCGTAGTCGGCGAGCGAGGCGACGGCGGCGATGCCGGTCTGCTCGTGGCCCTGCCAGGTGAGGCGGTAGACGTAGTAGCAGGGGCTGGCGTCGCGGATCAGCACGCCCTCGGCGATCATGCGGCGGAAATTCTCCGCCGCCTTGGCGTAGACCGCATCGTCGTAAGGATCGATGGCCGGGTCGAGGTCGATTTCAGGCTTGGAGACATGCAGGAAGCTCCACGGCTTGCCGGCGGCCCGCTGGCGTGCCTCGGCGCTCGACAGCACGTCGTAGGGCGGGGCAAGAACCTCGGCGGCGCGCGCCGGCGCCGGGCGCAGCGCGCGGAAAGGCTGGATCAGGGGCACGGGGGCAGGTCTCCGGGTGGGGATCGACGGGTGCCTGTTTAGTCGGCCGCACGGGCAAATTCAAATCCCGTCCGCCGGCCTTTTTCGCCGGCCGCAACCGGCCCCCGATGCGCTGGCGCGGCGGCTCGATATCCCATACGTATTGGCGATGGCCGAAAACGACATCCCGAACCGCCGGCTGGCGGCCATCCTGGCCGCCGATGTGGTCGGCTATTCGCGCATGATGGGGGCCGACGAGGCCGGCACCCTGGCCGCGCTCAAGGACCATCGCGAAGCGGTCTTCGACCCGGCGGTGGCCCAGCACAAGGGCCGGGTGGTCAAGCTGATCGGCGACGGCACGCTGGTCGAATTCGGCAGCGTCGTCGACGCGGTCAGGTGCGCGCTGGCCATCCAGCGGCTGGTCCGGGCACAGGCGCCGTCGAACGGCCCCGGGATCACGCTGCGCATCGGGGTCAATCTCGGCGACATCATCATCGACGGCGACGACATCTATGGCGACGGCGTCAACGTCGCCGCCCGCCTGGAGCCGCTGGCCGAGCCCGGTGGCGTGTGCGTGTCCTCGATCGTCAACGAGAGCGTCGGCAACCGCATCGACGTCGTCTTCCGCGACAGCGGCGAGGTCGCGGTCAAGAACATCGCCCGGCCGATCCGGGTGTGGAAATGGCACCCGGAAAGCGACCCGGCATCGCCGCAGCCGCAGGCGAAGACGGCAGCGGCGGAGCCGGCCAAGCCGGAACCGCCGTCGATCGCCGTGCTGCCCTTCGACAACATGTCGAACGATCCCGAGCAGGAATATTTCTCCGACGGCATCACCGAGGACATCATCACCGACCTTTCCAAGGTCGCCGGGCTGCTGGTCATCGCGCGCAATTCGAGCTTCGCCTACAAGGGCAAGACCTTCGACATCCGCACCGTCGGGCGCGAGCTCGGCGTCAAGTCGGTGCTGGAGGGCTCCATCCGGCGCGCCGGCAACCGGGTGCGGATCACCGCCCAGTTGATCGACGCGGCGAGCGGCGGCCACATCTGGGCCGAGCGCTACGACCGCGACCTCACCGACATCTTCGCCGTGCAGGACGAGGTCACCCGCCACATCGTCGAGGCGCTCAAGGTCAAGCTGACGCCGCTCGAGGCGGCGCGCATCGCCGATACCCCGACCGACAGTCTCGAGGCGCACGACCTGTTCCTGCGGGCACGCGAGCTGATCTACGGGCAGCGAACCGGCCGCGAGATGTTCGACCAGGTGGTCTCGCTGCTCGGCCGCGCCATCGAGATCGACCCCAATTTCGCCGAGGCCTATGCCGGCCTCGGCATGGCGCACAATCTCGATTTCCAGAACCGCTGGACCGGCGCGCCCGACGCCTTCGAGAGGGCGGTCCGCTTCGCAACGCTCGGCGTCGAGAAGGGCCCCAACGTGCCCTTCGCGCACTTCGTCGCGGCGGTGATGGCGACCTGGTCGCGGGATCTTGCCAAGGCCCGGCGGGAGACGGAAGCCGCCCTGGCGCTCAATCCGAACTTCGCCTCGGCTCTGGGGACGCACGCGCTCGTCGAAATCTACTCGGGCAATCCCGAAGCGGCGATCCCGCTGGCCGAACAGGCCATGCGGCTCGATCCCGGTTTCGTCCACCAGACCCTGCACTTCCTTGGAACCGCCTATCTCGTTGCCGGCAAGTACGAGACGGCGGCGGCGACCTTCCGCGAGCGCATCCGGCTGTCGCCGAGGACCGACCTGTCGCGGGGGCTCCTGGTCGCGGCCCTCGGCCATCTCGGCGAGGTCGAGGAGGCGCGCCGCGTGTGGGCCGAGGTGAAGGCGATCAGCCCGACCTATACCTTCGCCGGCCACCTGGCGCGGCTGCCCTTCACCAATCCCGCCGATGCCGAGCGCATCCGCGAGGGCTTCGCCAAGGCGGGGGTGACGGAATAGCAAAGCCCGCCGCCCTTGCGGGCGACGGGCCTCTTCGTTCGCTTCGCGGCCGCTGACTACGCGGCGACCTGGGGCAGGCCGGCGAGCGCCAGCTCCAGCGCCTCCTGGTCGTATTCGCGATCCTGCAGCTTGCCGGCGAAGTAGTCGGTATAGGCCTGCATGTCGAAGTGGCCGTGGCCGGAGAGGTTGAACAGGATCGTCTCCGCCTTGCCTTCCGCCTTGCAGCGCAGCGCCTCGTCGAAGGCGGCACGGATGGCGTGGCTCGATTCCGGCGCCGGCACGATGCCCTCGGCGCGGGCGAAGGTGACCGCCGCTTCGAAGGAGGCGAGTTGCTTGACCGCCTTGGCCTCGATCAGGCCGAGCTGCTTCAGGTGGCTGACCATCGGCGCCATGCCGTGGTAGCGCAGGCCGCCGGCGTGGAAGGCCGGCGGGATGAAGGTCGAGCCCAGCGTGTGCATCTTGACCAGCGGGGTCAGGTGGCCGGTGTCGCCGAAGTCGTAGGCGTAGAGGCCGCGGGTGAGCGACGGGCAGGCCGCCGGCTCGACCGGCTATGGCGCGCACCTTGGTGCCCTCGCGCAGCGTCTTGCCGACGAAGGGGAAGGCGAGGCCGGCGAAGTTGGAGCCGCCGCCGGCGCAGCCGATGACCACATCCGGCCAGTAGCCGGCCATCTCCATCTGCTCGATGGCCTCGATGCCGATCACCGACTGGTGGATGAGGACGTGGGTGAGCACGCTGCCCAGCGAGTAGTTGGTATCGGCGCTCTGAGCGGCGATCTCGACCGCCTCCGAGATGGCGATGCCGAGGCTGCCGGGCGAATCCGGGTGCTCCGCCAGGATGGCGCGGCCGGAGTTGGTGGTGTCGCTGGGGCTGGCGATGCAGGTGGCGCCGTAGGTCTCCATCAGCGCCCGGCGATAGGGCTTCTGGTTGAAGCTGACCTTGACCATGTAGACCTTGACTTCGAGGCCGAAGAGCTCGCCGGCAAAGGCGAGCGAGGAGCCCCACTGGCCGGCGCCGGTCTCGGTCGACAGCTTCTTGATGCCGGCTTCCTTGTTGTAGAAGGCCTGCGGCACGGCCGTGTTCGGCTTGTGGCTGCCGGGCGGGCTGACGCCCTCGTACTTGTAGAAGATGCGGGCCGGGGTATCGAGGACCTTCTCCAGGCGGCGGGCGCGGATGAGCGGCGAGGGGCGCCACAGCTTGTAGATCTCGCGCACCGGCTCGGGAATCTCGATCTCGCGCTCCTGCGAGACTTCCTGGGCGATCAGCGCCATCGGGAAGAGCGCCGCCAGGTCGTCGGGTCCGATCGGCTGCTTGGTGCCGGGGTGCAGCGGCGGCGGTGCCGGCGTGGGAAGATCCGCGGCGATGTTGTACCAGGCGCGCGGAATACGCTCTTCCGGCAGGAGATACTTGAACGTGTCTGACATGGCTGTTCCCGTCCCTTCGGTGCACTGATGATCGAAGATTATCGAGCAACTTATTCCGGCCGCTGCGTCGCTGCCAAGGGTTTGACGGGGCCCGCCGGTGCGGCATAACCGGTTGATCGCGGACCAGGACGCTGCTCGGGAAGACGGCATGGACTCTTCGCGCTGCCATCCTGCTCGCGGGACCGACGGCGAGCGGCAAGTCGCGGCTGGCGCAGGCGCTGGCGGCGCGGCACGGCGGCCTCGTCGTCAATGCCGATTCCATGCAGGTCTACCGCGAACTGCGCATCCTCACCGCGCGTCCGTCGGTGGAAGACGAGGCCGCCGCGCCCCACCGCCTCTACGGCCATGTGCCGGCGGCGAGCGCTATTCGGTCGGCCGCTGGCTGGCGGACGTGGCCGCCGTGCTGGCGAAGGCGCGCGGCGCCGGACGTCCGGCGATCGTGGTCGGCGGCACCGGGCTCTACTTCAAGGCGCTGACCGAGGGGCTGGTCGCCGTGCCGCCGGTTCCGCCGGAGGTCCGCGCCGCGCTGCGGGCGGAGAGCGAGGGCGTCGCGACGCCCGACCTGCACGCCCGCCTGGCGGCCGTCGACCGGGAGGATGCGGCGGCGATCCGACCCGGCGACCGCGCCCGCATCCAGCGCGCGCTCGAAGTCTTCACCGCGACCGGCCGGCCGCTGGCCGCGTGGCGGCGGGTCGCCGCGGCACCGCCGCTCGTCGATCCGGCCGGCGCCGAGCGCCTGGTGCTCGATCCCGACCGCGCCGAACTCCACCGCCGCATCGCCGCACGGGCCGCGCGCATGCTGGCGGAGGGCGCGCCGGCGGAGGTCGCGGCACTCTGCGACCTCGGCCTCGATCCCGAGCTGCCGGCGATGAAGGCGATCGGCGTGCGCGAACTGATGGCGCTGCGGGCCGGCACGGTCTCCCGCGCCGAAGCGCTCGCCGCCATCGCCACCGAGACCCGCCGCTATGCCAAGCGCCAGATGACCTGGTTCCGCCACCAGATGGGCGATTGGCCGCGGCTTGCCGATGCCTCGGCGCTTGACCTTGCGTCGACGCGATCTTAAAGAGGGAGCATGAAGCGGGAACTCCTCGTAATTGGCACGCGCACCGGCGGGGCAACCACATAGGTTGCCGCGAGCAGGCTGGTGCGCGAAAACAGGCCCTCTCCGGGGCCTTTTTTATTGCCCGAACGACTGGCTCCCGTCGCCCCGACGGAGGCCAGGGTCCGCAGCGGACCGGGACCTGGCGGCTGAACGGGGCGGGTGAATTCCGGGGCGTTGAGCGACGCCGCGAGATGAGCGAAGGGTGAGGATGCAGCGATGAAACGGCAGAGCGAAAGCCGGCAAATGACGGGCGCCAACATGGTCGTCCAGGCCCTGATCGATCAGGGCGTCACCGATATCTTCGGCTATCCGGGCGGTGCCGTCCTGCCGATCTATGACGAGATCATCCAGCAGGATGCGATCCGCCACGTGCTGGTGCGCCACGAGCAGGGCGCCGGCCACGCCGGGCGAGGGCTATGCCCGCTCCACCGGCAAGCCGGGCGTCGTGCTGGTCACCTCCGGCCCCGGCGCCACCAACATGGTCACTCCGCTCACCGACGCGCTCATGGATTCCATTCCGCTGGTGTGCATCACCGGCCAGGTGCCGACCCACCTCATCGGCAGCGACGCCTTCCAGGAAGCCGATACGGTCGGCATCACGCGCGCCTGCACCAAGCACAACTGGCTGGTCCGCGACGTCAACGATCTCGCCCGCGTCCTGCACGAGGCGTTCTACGTCGCCACCCACGGGCGGCCCGGCCCGGTGCTGGTCGACATCCCCAAGGACGTGCAGTTCGCCACCGGCACCTACGTTCCGCCCGGCGAAATCGAGCACAAGACCTACCATCCGCGCGTCGACGGCGACGAGCGCGCCATCCGTGCCGCGGTCGAACTCATGGCCAAGGCCAAGAAGCCGGTCTTCTACACCGGCGGCGGCGTGGTGAATTCCGGCCCGCGCGCCACCGAGCTGCTGCGCGAGCTGGTCAGGCTCACCGGCTATCCGATCACCTCGACCCTGATGGGGCTCGGCGCCTATCCGGCGTCGGATCCGCAGTGGCTCGGCATGCTCGGCATGCACGGCACCTACGAGGCCAACAACGCCATGCACGACTGCGATCTGATGATCGCCATCGGCGCCCGCTTCGACGACCGCATCACCGGCCGGGTGAACGCCTTCTCGCCGGGCTCGCGCAAGATCCACGTCGATATCGACGCCTCGTCGATCAACAAGAACATCCACGTCGACGTGCCCATCGTCGGCGACGTGGCGCACGTGCTGGCGGCGATGCTGGCCGAGTGGAAGCGCATCAGGGCGAAGGCCGACAGGGCGGCGGCCAAGGCGTGGTGGGGCCAGATCGACAAGTGGCGGGCGCGCGACTGCCTCGCCTACACGCCGAACAAGGACGTCATCATGCCGCAATACGCCCTCGAGCGGCTGTACGCGGCGACCAAGGGCAGGGACACCTATTTCACCACCGAGGTCGGCCAGCACCAGATGTGGGCGGCGCAGTTCCTGAGGTTCGAGGAACCCAACCACTGGATGACCTCCGGCGGCCTCGGCACCATGGGCTACGGCCTGCCGGCGGCGATCGGCGCGCAGGTGGCGCATCCCGGCAGCCTGGTCATCGACATCGCCGGCGACGGCTCGATCCTGATGAACATGCAGGAGATGTCGACGGCCGTGCAGCACGACCTGCCGGTCAAGGTGTTCATCCTCAACAACCAGTACCTGGGCATGGTGCGCCAGTGGCAGGAGTTGCTGCACGGCAACCGCCTGTCGCACACCTACATGGATTCGCTGCCCGACTTCGTGAAGCTGGCGGAAGCCTATGGCGGGGTCGGCATCCGCTGCGACAAGCCGCACGATCTCGACGACGCCATCGCCGAGATGATCGCGGCCGACCGGCCGGTGATCTTCGACTGCCGCGTGGCGGCGCTCGCCAACTGCTTCCCGATGATCCCCTCGGGCAAGGCGCACAACGAGATGCTGCTCGGCGATGCGGTGACGCCCGAGACCATCGGCAGCGTGATCGGCAAGGAAGGCAAGGTGCTGGTGTGACCGCGCGCGAGCGCGGGGGCGGCGCCATGTTCGCCCTGCGGGACCTCGAGCGGGCGGCCGAGCTGGTCGCTCCGGTGCTGCGGCAGACGCCGCAGCACCGCTGGCCGCTGCTCGCCGAGCGGCTGGCGGCCGACGTCGTGGTCAAGCACGAGAACCATCAGGTGACCGGCGCCTTCAAGGTGCGCGGCGGGCTGGTCTATGTCGACCGCATGAAGCGCGAGCGGCCGCACGTCGGCGGGCTGGTCTCGGCGACGCGCGGCAACCACGGGCAGTCGATCGCCTTTGCCGGACGCCGCCACGGCGTGCCGGTGACGATCTTCGTGCCGCGCGGCAATTCGATCGAGAAGAACCGCGCCATGCGTGCCTTCGGCGCCGAAGTGATCGAGGCCGGCGACGATTTCGACGCGGCCAAGGACGCGGCCAGGAGCTTCGCCGTGGACAACGCCCACGAGATGGTGCCGTCGTTCCATCGCGACCTCGTGCTGGGTGTCGCCACCTATGCGCTGGAACTGATGACCGCCGAGCCGGATCTCGACGTGCTCTATGTGCCGATCGGGCTCGGTTCGGGCATCTGCGGCTGCGTCGCGGCGCGCGACCTGCTCGGCCGCAAGACCGAGATCGTCGGCGTCCAGGCGAGCGCGGCGCCGGCCTATGCCCTGTCGCTGGCTGCCGGCCGCGCGGTCGCGGTGCCATCGGCCGACACCAAGGCCGACGGGATCGCCGTGCGCGTGCCCGACGAGAAGGCGCTGGCCTGCATCCGGCAGAGCGTCGCGCGCATCGTGCAGGTGAGCGACGACGAGATCGCCGATGCCATCGGCATCTACTGGACCGACACCCACAATCTGGCGGAAGGGGCGGGCGCGGCCGGGCTCGCCGCGGCGCTCAAGGAGCGCGAGCGGCTGCGCGGCAAGCGGGTCGGCCTGGTGCTGAGCGGCGGCAACATCGACCTGGCATTGTTCAACGAATGGGTGATGGGACGCCGCGCGGCCGGTCGCACGGAGCGGCGCGTGCCGGCCTCCACCGGCCACCGGCACGATACCGCCGTCGCCTGAGGCGGGCGACGGCGGGCAAGGGTTTTTGAGATCGGGGACGGCCCCGGCAGGCAAGGCAAGGGACGGACATGGCGAAGGCTGCCAAATTGGCGACGAAACGCAACGGCGCGGCGAAGAAGCCGCAGGCAAGCGCTGCTCCCAAGCGCACCGGCGAACCGCCGGCCTCGGCTTACTTCTTCGAGGAATCGAACGACAAGACCGAGGCCCATACGCTGGCGGTGATCGTCGACAACGAGCCGGGCGTTCTTGCCCGCGTCATCGGCCTGTTCTCCGGGCGCGGCTACAACATCGACAGCCTGACGGTGTCGGAGACCGAGCACGCCAAGCACCTGTCGCGCATCACCATCGTGACGACGGGCACGCCGATGGTGATCGCCCAGATCAAGAACCAGCTGGCGCGGCTGGTGCCGGTGCATACGGTGACCGACCTGACGGTCTCCAACAACCGGCCGATCGAGCGCGAGCTGGCGCTGATCAAGGTCGCCGGCGAGGGCAATGCCCGGGTCGAGGCGCTGCGCCTTGCCGATGCCTTCCAGGCGACGGTGGTCGACGCCAGCGTCGACCATTTCATCTTCGAGGTGACCGGACGCTCGACCAAGATCGAGCAGCTCATCGCGGTCATGGCGCCGCTCGGCCTGGTCGAGGTGTGCCGCACCGGCATCGCCGCCATCAGCCGCAGGGCGGAGGCGGGGTAGGGCGTCGCCGCTTTGTTGCTCATGTCGCACGAACTCGCCGCCGCCTTCGTCGTCTTCGCGCTGGCGACGCTGTTCACCCCGGGGCCGAACAACATCATGCTGATGGCCTCGGGGCTGAATTTCGGCCTCAACCGCACGCTGGCGCACGGCTTCGGCGTACCGCTCGGCTTCGGCTTCATGGTGCTGGTCATCGGCTTCGGCCTCGGCGCCGTCTTCGCCGCCTATCCGATCGCCTATCAGGTGCTGAAGTACGTCGGTGCCGCCTATCTGCTCTATCTCGCCTGGCGCATCGCCACCGCCACCGGCGTCCACGGCGGCGCCGCCGCCGGGCGGCCCTTCACCTTCCTGCAGGCGGCCGCCTTCCAGTGGGTCAACGCCAAGGCCTGGGTGATGGCGATCGGCGCGGTGACCGCCTACGCCGGCATCGCCGCCTTCCCGCTCAACACCATCGTGATCGCCGCGATCTTCACGGTGCTCGGCGTGGCATCGTCGTTCACCTGGGTGTTCTTCGGGACGGGGCTCAAGCGGGTCGTCAACGATCCCCGCGCCGTGCGGATCTTCAACCTGGCGATGGCGGCGCTGCTCGCCGCATCGCTGATCCCGGTCTTCCTCGAATAGCGCTTGCGTCAACCGCCGGCCGGGCACGGCGACAGCGCGAACGGCCGGCCCATGTCGTGCGCGATCTGCGCCACGCCCGGAGCCCCGGACCGGCGGCACGACGGCAGAGCCGTAACCGGTATCGGGATACCACGATCCTGGTCACCGCACGCCGGCCAAAGGGCTTGCCAAGGTCTGCCGCGACGTGCGTAATTCAAACCCATGGCGGCCGGATCGGCCGGCCGCTCCCCGGATCTCCGGCCTCCTCGAAAAGTGATCGAATTGCCCGAAATGTGGGCGCCCGTCGTGCTTTAAAAAACCGTCACAAGCCTTTAATATCGCCTTCATATCATCTTTCAATGGCACGTGCCGCGACCGATTGTCGGACGTGTGCGCAGCCCCCGGTCCATGGCAGTATCGGCGTTAGGAGGGACCTTTAAAGTGGCGGCTACGCGTCATCTCGGTCTGGGGGTCATCGAGACCCGCTGGTTCGACGACGGACACCATACGGTGCGGCCGCTGTTCGAGTTCCTGTCCTATGCGCTCAAGGACCGCGCCGACGCCTTCACCTATGAGCGCTTCGTCGGCGCGGGGTCGTTTCGCGATGCCGTGCGCTTCATCATGTCGGGCAGCGACGTCGATTTCCTCTACGTCGCCGCCCACGGCGACCTCGGCAAGATCGAGGCGCCGGACGGCTCCGGCCTGTCGCGCACCTTCCTGCGCAACACCTTCGTCGATGCCAACCGCAGCCGGAAGCACCGGCTGAAGGGCGTGCTGTTCGGTTCGTGCAAGTTCGGCGAAGCCAGCAATCTCATCGAGATCATGCGGCCGGCCAAGATCCGCGGCGAGGAGATCGGCAACCGGCTGATGTGGGTCGCCGGCTACGGCGAAGAGATCGACTACACGCGCTCCTCGCTGCTCGACATCTATTTCTACGATATCTTCTTCCGCACTGGCGGGCGCGACGAGATCACCCGCGTCCGCAAGACGCTGGAGCGGCTCGACAAGAGCCTGCCGGGCCTGATGGAGGGTCTGGCACTGCGCGTTGTCGGCCGCCAGCCGCGCGGCCGCTATCGCGATCTGATCAGCGGCGAGTACTACGCGGACTGAGGGGAAGGGCAATGGGCGGTTTCGCCGGCTTCGGGCCGAAGGCGCTGGCCTTCTTCACGGCACTCAAGTTCCATCAGGACAAGGCATGGTTCGAGGACAACAGGGCGCTCTATCAGAGCGACGTGTTCGACCCGATGGTGGCGCTGCTCGACGATCTCACCGCAGCCTTCGCCGCCAACAAGATCCCGCTGAAGGCGCAGGGCAAGCGATCGGTCTTCCGCATCCATCGCGACGTGCGCTTCGCCAAGGACAAGAGCCCCTACAAGACCCATTGCGGCGCGACGCTGACCCGCTTCGGCGGCAAGCTCGATCAGGGCCTCGTCTATCTCCACATCGACCCGGAAGGCTGCTTCATGGCGGCCGGCTTCCACATGCTGGAGCCGGCGGAGCTGGCGAAGCTCCGCCAGGCGATCGTGGCGAAGCCGGCGCGCCTGCAGGCGATGGAGAAGGCGCTCGCCAAAGGCGGGCTGGCGCTGACCAGCGAATTCCAGCTCAGCCGCGTCCCGCGCGGCTTCGAGGCGCTGAAGGGCGGGCCGCTCGACAGCGTCATCCGCCTCAAGTCGTTTCTCGTCGAGGCGCCGTTGTCGGAGGCGGAGATCCGCAGCCCGCAGCTCACCGAGCGTGTGGTCGACTTCACCGCGCCGCGCCCGCCCGCTGCTCGATTTCGGCTGGGCGGCGCTCGCCTGAGCGGGCATCCGCCGGCGCGCCCGGCGATCTTCGACAATTCGCTTCAAAAGCCCTGCCGCCCGCTAAGCCGCTGGTCGGTTCTGCGGCCTAGCGTGCCCCGCCAGTGGATACCCTCGAGGGACTGGTCATGGGCAGGGCAGCGCGTTTGTTTGGTGTGGTGGCGGCATCGCTCGCCGTCGGCGGCACGATGCCGGCGGTCCACGCCGCCGAGCTGATCGCCGTCGAACACGAACGCTGTGCCATCTGCCTGCGCTTCGACGCGACCGTCGTGCCGTCCTACGGCCGCACGGCCGAGGGCAAGGCGGCCCCGCTTCGCCGCGTCAACGCCGCCCGCGGTCTGCCGCCCGACCTCGAGAGCGTCAAGACGGTCCCCACCTTCATCCTGCGCGACAAGGGAAAAGAGATCGGACGCATCATCGGCTACCACGACGCGGACTCGTTCTACCGCAACGTCGACACGCTGCTGGCGGTAGCCAGATAGGTCTGCCCTCCAGATAGGTCTGCCTTATTGACAAAACGTCAGGTTGAACAAGGCCATCAACACCTTGCTCGTGATGTCAACCGTTGCCGCGCGGCCAAGATGGTCTAAAGTGTCACATTGTCAGGCGTGCGGATACCGGGCCACGGGAGAGCCGACCTGCCGGGCAATGGGTGTTACGCAGAGCGGCCTGCGTTGCAGGCCGGGGTGGGGGAGTCTCTAGCGCTCGGCCCGCTCCGGCACACAGACGCAATGGTCGCATGCGATCGACGGGGATCCATGAGCACGACCACGACCAAATCCAAGATTCAGGGGGACGATGGTCAGCTGGCGATGGCCTTCGCGATCATCGAGGAATCCGCGGACATCGATATCCTGATCGCCCGCCTGAGGGATTTTCTGCAGGTCGATCATGTCGTCTATCACTCGTCCAAGCTGGGGGCGAGCCCGTCGGTCGATCCGTACATCCGCCTCACCTATCCGGCCTCGTGGATCAAGCAGTACCTGCAGAACAACTACGTCGACGTCGATCCGGTCCTGCGCGAGGGCTTCCAGCGCATGGTGCCGTTCCAGTGGAGCGAGCTGACGGTCAGCACCGAAAAGGAAATGATCTTCCTGCAGGATGCGCTGGCGCACGGCGTCGGGCCGTTCGGGATGTCGATCCCGGTCATCGGCAAGCACGGCCATCGCGGCCTGTTCTCGTTCTCGTTCTCCGGCTCCGAGGCGGAGTGGACCGCCTTCCTGGCGGGCCGCACGCCGATGCTGGTGGAGATCGCCAACCGGCTTCACCAGCGCGTCATCCGCGAGGTGTTCGGCGAGGACCGTCCGCATCTCAGCGCCCGCGAGCTGGAAGTCCTGCGCTGGACGGCGCTCGGCAAGGACGCCGGCGAGATTGCCTCAATTCTCGACATTTCCTTCCACACCACCCGCGGCTACCTCAAATCCGCCCGCCACAAGCTGGACTGCGTCACTTCGGCACAAGCGGTCAGCCGCGCCATCGAGTTCGGCCTCCTGAAGCTATAGGCCGCGCCGGCAGATCGTTCGATTGCCATTCAAGAGTGAATGGTCTGCGAAACGCCTCCTTAGGGCTGCCGGGCAAACGTTCTTGCCGTAGCATCGCTGAAATCGGAGTGTTGGGCACCGGTCTTGCGGCCGTTGTCTGAGTTCTTGTGGAGCGTTGCCGATGATCGTGGTGGTTCAGGAGTACAATGCGCGCGAACACGCGGATTTGCTCGACCAGATGTTTCGCCTGCGAGCCAAGGTGTTTGCCGGCCGCCTGAAGTGGGACGTCAGCGTGATCGACGGATGGGAGCGCGACCGGTTCGACGAACTCGCGCCCGTCTACCTGATCCACACCGACGCCGCGGGGCGCGAGGTGCGCGGCAGCCTGCGCTTGCTGCCGACCACGGGGCCGACCCTGCTTGCCGACTTCTTCTCCGATACGCTCCCCGATGCCGCGCTGCTCAGCGCGCCGACGATCTGGGAGTGCACCCGCTTCTGCATCGACGAAGACATCCTGCGTCACCGCGAGCAGATCGTTGCCTCGCGCGAGCTCATCTCCGGGCTCGGCAGCGTGGCGCTCACCGCCGGCATCGAATCGATCCTCGGCAACTTCGACGCGCGCATGCTGCGGCTCTACCGCCGCATCGGCTGCGAGGTCGAGGTGCTGGGCAGCACGCACCGCTACGGCGAGCCGGTCTATCTCGGCATGTTCCCGGTGTCGCAGCCGATCCTCGCCGAGGTGAACGCGCGGCTGCCGGGTCCGCCGTCGATCAGGGACGCACGGCACAGCGATCCGATCGCCGCATAGGAGGGTGCCGGGACAGAGACGCCATCGGAGCGCGAGAGCCGTCCCCCCAAATGGGGGAATTGTTCGCTGCCATGCTTAGGCTGTTGAATTTTGCCAGCGTGGAAATGGCGCGGGCGGCGAAAGAGCGGTATTTTGCGGCGGACTGCAGCACTCCGCATCAGCTCAATGCCTTTGCGTCGGGACGAACTGCAGCTCGTCCCGATGCGGGCGGCGAGTCGGCGTGTGCGGCAACGGCTGATGGGGCCGAGGAGGCCCGGCCCCATCAGCCGTGAGTATTCTGGGGCAACGACAAGAATGATCGACAATACGCGACAGACCCTGCTGGTTACGGCACTTGCCGGGGCCACGGTCGCTGCCTTCAACACCATCTTCCGCGACATGGCCAAGGAGCTTCGCCGTCTCTCGGGAACCGAGTTCGACAAGCGCATCGATGCTCTGGAAGCGCGCGCCCTGAACAATATCGGCGGCGTCGCCTTCGACAACGTGCCGGAGGACGACCAGCGTTTCCTCAGCGATCAGATGCGGCGGATCATCGGCGCAGCCTTCAACGACGCCCGCTCCATGCGGCTGTAGCTGCGCGTTGAATTACCCCACGGCGGGCCGGTTTTGGTCCGCCGCGAAGCAGCCGCGCCGCCGGACAGGGCCCGGCGCGGCTGCTTCTATTGCCGTTGCACGCCTGTCTCGCGGCCGCTAGAACCCCCAAATTCCACCCGAAGGGTGCATCCAAACGCCGGAATCCCGGCAGCCCAGACACGAAGAGGGAACGTTCATGCGCGTCTATTACGATCGGGATGCCGATCTCAACCTGATCAAGGCCCGCAAGGTCGCGATCGTCGGCTATGGCAGCCAGGGCCGCGCCCATGCGCTCAACCTTCGTGATTCGGGCGTCAAGGACGTGGCCATCGCGCTCAAGCCGGGCTCGGCGACCGCCAAGAAGGTCACCGCCGACGGGCTGCCGGTGAAGTCGGTGGCCGAGGCCGCCGCCTGGGCCGACCTCATCATGATGTGCGCTCCCGACGAACTGCAGGCCGACATCTGGACCGACCACATCGCCGGCAACATCCGCGACGGCGCGGCGATCGCCTTCGCCCACGGCCTCAACGTCCACTTCAACCTGATCGAGCCGAAGAAGACCATCGACGTGGTCATGATCGCGCCCAAGGGCCCCGGCCACACGGTGCGCAGCGAGTACCAGAAGGGCGGCGGCGTGCCCTGCCTGATCGCGGTCCAGCAGGACGCCTCGGAGAACGCCCACGACCTGGCGCTGTCCTATGCCTGCGGCATCGGCGGCGGCCGCTCGGGCGTCATCGAGACGACCTTCAAGGAGGAATGCGAGACCGACCTGTTCGGCGAGCAGGTGGTGCTGTGCGGCGGCCTGGTCGAGCTCATCCGCGGCGGCTTCGAGACGCTGGTCGAGGCCGGCTACGCGCCGGAGATGGCCTATTTCGAGTGCCTGCACGAGGTCAAGCTGATCGTCGACCTGATCTACGAGGGCGGCATCGCCAACATGAACTACTCGATCTCCAACACCGCCGAGTTCGGCGAGTACATGTCGGGCCCGCGCATCATCACCGACGAGACCAAGGCGGAGATGCGCCGCGTGCTCAAGGACATCCAGTCGGGCAAGTTCACCTCGACGTGGATGCAGGAATGGAAGTCGGGCGCCGCCCGCTTCAAGGCAACGCGGCGCATGAACGACGCCCATCCGATCGAGGATGTCGGCGTCAAGCTGCGCGGCATGATGCCGTGGATCGGCGCCAACAAGCTGGTCGACAAGGAGAAGAACTAGAGGCGTGGGCGGGCGCATCACCATCCGGCGGGCACGCCCGCCGGAAGCGCCCGCGCTCACCGACCTTGCGCTGCGCTCGAAGGCCCTGTGGGGCTATGACGACGCCTTCATGGCGCTCTGCCGTGCCGAGCTGACGGTGAGGCCGGAGGCGATCGCCAAGGGCGAGGTCTGGGTTGCCGAGAGGGACAGTGCGCTCGTCGGCGTTCTGCAACTCGTGCCCGAAGATCGGCAGGAGGGCCGCGCCGTCGAGGTTCGCCTGATCTTCGTCGACCCGGCGGCGGTCCGCCTGGGCGTCGGAACGGCGCTCTGGCGCCATGCCGAAGCCCGCGCCGCCGCCCTTGGCGCCGGGCGGCTGACGCTGGATGCCGATCCCAATGCCGTTCCCTTCTACGCGCGCATGGGCATGCAGGTGATCGGCCAGTCGCCCTCCGGCTCGATCCCCGGGCGCATGCTGCCGCGCATGGCCAAGGTACTCGCCTGATGCTCTCGCCTTCGTGGCATGCCTCCTGCTAGCTTCTGCTGCGCTTGAGACGGGCAGGGGGCGGCCATGCTGAGCTTCTTCGACATTGCGGCACTGGTTCTGGTGCTCTCGGCCGTGTTCGGCTGGGTCAACCGCCGCTTCATCCACCTGCCGCATCAGATCGGCCTGTTGATCCTGGGCCTGGGCTCCTCGTTTGCCCTGGTGGTGGTCGACGACGTGCTGCCCAATTCGACGCTGCTGGCGTCCTTCACCGCGACCATCGCGCAGATCAACTTCTACGACACGATGATGAACGGCATGCTGGCGTTCCTGCTCTTTGCCGGCGCGCTGCACGTCGATTTCAGCAAGCTGCGCTCCGAGGCCGTGCCGGTGGCGCTGCTCGCCACCGTCGGCGTGGTCATCTCGACGGCGATCGTCGGCGTGGCGACCTGGGGCGCGGCCCGCCTTCTCGGCATTCCCCTACCGCTGGTCTGGGCGCTGGTGTTCGGCGCGCTGATTTCGCCGACCGACCCGGTGGCGGTGCTGTCGCTGCTCAAGACGGTGCATCTGCCGCAGAGCATGGAGATCAAGATCAGCGGCGAGAGCCTGTTCAACGACGGGGTCGGGGTCGTGGTGTTCACCGTGCTCCTCAGCCTGGCGCTGGGCGGCACCGGCGGCGAGGCCGGTCATGGCGGCGAATTCAGCCTGCTCCACGTCGGCGAGGTCTTCCTGTTCGAGGCGGTCGGCGGGGCGCTGCTCGGCATCATCGCCGGCTACATCAGCGTCCACGCCATGGAAACGATCGACGATTATTCGGTCGAGATCCTGATCACGCTGGCGCTGGTCACCGGCCTCTATGCGCTGGCGCTCCACGTCCACACCTCCGGACCCATCGCGGTGGTCGTCGCCGGCCTGTTCATGGGCAATCGCGGGCGGGTCACGGCGATGAGCGAGACGACGCGGACCCATCTCTTCCAGTTCTGGGAGCTGATCGACGAGTTGCTCAACTCGGTGCTCTTCGTGCTGATCGCGCTCGAGGTGCTGGTGATCTCCTTCCGCCCGGAGCTGGTGCTGCTCGCCGTGCTGGCGATCCCGATCGTGCTCGCTGCCCGCTATGCCTCGGTGTCCGGGCCGATCCTGCTGCTGTCGCTGCGGCGCCGGTTCGCCGCAGGCTCGGTGCGGGTGATGGTATGGGGCGGCCTGCGCGGCGGCATATCGGTGGCGCTCGCCCTGTCGCTGCCCAACGGCGACTATCGCGGCCCGATCCTGGTGGCGACCTATGGCGTGGTGATCTTCTCGATCATCGTCCAGGGGCTGACGATCGCGCCGCTGGCGCGCAGCATTGCCGCGGTCGGCGAGCCGGCGGCGTAGCCCCGATCGAAAAAGGCCACCCGGGCGGCTGCCCGGATGGCCTCTCGGTTCGTCGGCCGGGGGTTGCGCCCTAGTCGTAGGGCGAGTGGCAATAGGCCGGCACGCCCGGCCGGGCGTAATAGGTGTCGGTGGCCGGATTGTAGGTCTTGTAGCGCCACTCGCACCAGGCGACGTGCGAGCGTGGCCCGCCGGTGCGGTAGTAGGGCCGGTCGTACGAGTTGGCGATGGCGGCCCCTATCAGGCCGAAGACGGTGCCGGCGACGATGGCCGGGCCGATATCGGAGCCGCCACGATGGTAGCGCGGATGGCCGTGGCTCCAGGAACCGGGGGGTGGGCCGGGCGGGCGGGCCAGCGCGCTGTCGGCGAAGCCGGCGCCTGCCAGCGCGGCCGCCAGGCCGGCGGCGATGATCGATTTCTTCAACATGGTGCGATCTCCTTCTGCCGCCCCTCTTCTCGCCGTGCGATGAGGTTTGACGAGGTGTCCCACACCAATTAGCGCCGGCGCCGGATGGTTCCGGCGCCGCCGTGCGACCCTTTGGCTGTCTGCGGGCGCTCAGTACGGTGCGTAGCAGACCGCCGACACGCCGGGCTTGCGGAAGTAGGTGTTGGTCGCCGGGTTGTAGGTCCGGTAGTGGCTAAGGCACCACGCCACATGCGGGCTGTAGGCGCGGTAGCCGCCATAGTAGTGGCGCGGCGGGGGCGGCGGCGGATAGCCGTAATAGTCGTCGTCGTAGTAGCGGTGCTGGCTGGCCGCGGCGATGGCCGCCAGGCCGACGACCGCGCCGAACACGGCGATGGCGGCGCCGTTGTCGCTGTGCCAGTAGCGCTCGTGGGCGGCGGCCGGCGCCGCCGACAGGCCGGCCGCGGACACCGCGAGGGTGGCGGCCAATGCGATTGCGAGAGGTTTCTTCATGTCAAGGTTCCCGTTTGGGTAGCCCCCCATCGGGACGTCCGGGCGGCTCCGCCCCTACGGGCCGATGCAGCGGTGCAGGATGCCGCGGTAGTCGGTCCAGGTGTCGGTTTCGCCGTTGTAGGTCTCGTACTTCGCCGTGCACCACTGGATGTGCTCCTCGGCGGAATAGGTCGCGTAGTCCTCCGGCGGGTACGGGCCGTAGTCCTGATAGACCGGGTAGGCCGGATAGGTCGGCTGCATCAGCGACCCGACGGCCAGCCCGAAGATCGCGCCGGCGGCGAGTGCCGCACCGGCGTCGGAGTGATAGGCGGGCCCGTAGTAGGGCGCCGGAACCGGGCGGTGCCAAGGGTCGGCGCTGGCGCCGGAAGCGGACACGCCGAGGGCCGAAAGGGCGATTGCGCCTGCCAAAGAGGCCGAAACGAACCTGTTCATCGACTTGCATCTCCGGTGACCGGCGGACCGTTCCGCCAACGTGGGCGTGTTCTTGCGCCCTTGCCGATGAATGGATGCTGAATACCCGAAAAACGGCCGAACGGTGGCCGCCTGCGGCCGCGCGCAAGCTTGACCGGCGCCCGCCCGCGGGCGAAAAGCGCGGGCGGTTTGTCACCAGCGGCGGTCTCACCAGTGTCTCGTCCCTACGCCATTCTCGACGTCTTCACCGATACGGCGCTTGCCGGAAACCAGCTGGCCGTGGTGCTCGATGCCAGCGGGCTCGATGACAGGCAGATGCAGGCGATCGCCCGCGAGTTCCAGTTGTCGGAGACCGTGTTCGTCCTGCCGCCGGAGAAATCCGTGCACAGCGCCCGCCTGCGCATCTTCACGCCCGCCACCGAACTGCCGTTCGCCGGCCACCCGACCGTCGGCACGGCCGTGCTGCTGGCCACGCGCAAGGCGGCCGGGGGCGCCCCCGGCAACGAGATGGTGCTGGTGCTGGAGGAGACCGCGGGGGCGATCCGCTGCGGCGTCTTCATCAAGGGCGAGCACGCTGCGCATGCGATCTTCGATGCCCCGCTGATGCCGACGCCGGTGCCGGCCGAATTCGACCGCGAGGCGGTCGCCGCCGCCCTCGGCCTGCTGCCGGCCGAGGTCGGCTTCGAGAACCACAAGCCGTCGGCCTGGTCGGCGGGTGTGCCGTTCGTCTTCGTACCGGTGAGCGGCCTCGACGCCATGGCGACCGCCAGGCCGAGCCTCTCGGCCTGGGCGGGCGGCTTCGGCTCGCCGATGGCTTCCGTCTGGCTCTATTGCCGGGAAACGGAGCGCGGCGACAGCGACTTCCATGCCCGCATGTTCGCGCCCGGTTTCGGCTTCAGCGAGGACCCGGCCACGGGCAGCGCCGCTGCCGCCTTCGCCGGGGTCGTGCGCCGCTTCGACGGGCCGCCTTCCGGCACCCATCGCTACGTCATCGAGCAGGGTGTGGAGATGGCCCGGCCGAGCCTGATGGCGCTCGAGATCGACATCGCCGGTGGCGAGGTGAGCGCGGTTCGGGTCGGCGGCGATGCCGTGGTGGTCGCCGAGGGCACGCTGCTCGTCTGACCGGCGTCCGCCGGGCGGCCGTCGACTCGTGCTAGAAAGGCCAGGGCACGAACGCGGCGGGAGAAACGATCATGCACGGCTTCGTCCTGTTTCTGCACTTCTTCGGATTGATGCTCGGCGCGGCCGGCGGATTCGGCAGCGGTTTCGTCATGATCCGGGCACGCTCGGCACCGGCCGATCAGGCGCAGACCCTGCGCGGCCTCGGTTGGCCGCTCGCCATGATGAGCGGCACCGGCCTGGTGATCCTGTGGGCCACCGGCATCCTGATGATCATCTTCAACGGCCCCGGCATCCTGACGCCGCTGTTCTGGGTGAAGATCGTCTTCGTCGTGATCGCAACCGTCCTCAACGGCCTCATCCACCGGACCTATGCCGACATGCGGCGCACCAACGATCCGGCGCTCGGCCAGCGCCTGATGATCCTCGGCCCGGCGTCGAGCGCCAGCGTGCTGCTGGCGGTGCTGTGCGCCGTCTACGCCTTCAACTGAGACTGGGCGGGCGGGCCACGGGGCGACCGCTTGCCGTGGCCGCACCCGGCGGCGTCAGCCGGCGAAGTAGGACGCTTCCATGTCGGCGAAGAGTTCAGGCTGCGTCGGCTGCCAGCCAAGCGTCTGCCGCGTCCAGGCGCTCGATGCGGGCATGTCCGCCGAAGCGAAGCCCGCGAACCAGCCGTAGTAGTCGGCCGCTTCCTCCGGCGACAGGCTGACCACCGGCAGGCCCAGGCGGCGGCCGATGATCTCCTCGACCGCACGCAGCGACACGCCTTCCTCGGCAACGGCATGGTAGCGCGCGCCGGCCGTGCCCTTCTCCAGGGCGAGCCGGTAGAGGCGGGCCGCGTCCAGCCGATGGACGGCCGGCCAGCGGTTCCTGCCGTCGCCGACGTAAGCGGCGCGGCCCTTGTCGCGGGCGATATTGATCAGCAGGGGCGTGAAGCCGTGATCGCCCTCGCCATGGACCTGCGGCAGGCGCATCACCATGACCTTGACGCCCCGGGCGGCCATGGCATCCGCCGCCTGTTCCGACGCGATGCGCGGATTGGGATGGTCGGGGGCGTAGGTGTCGGTCTCGACGGCGATGCGGCCCGGTGCCACGAGGCCGGTGCCGGAGGTGATGATCAGCGGGCGGTCCGAGCCGGCAAGCACGTCGCCCATGGCGGTGATGGCGCGCCGGTCGGTCTCGCAGTTCTCGGCGAACTTCGAGAAATCGTGGATGAAGGCGAGGTGGATGACGCCGTCGGCCGCGGCCGCGCCGCGCTTCAGGCTGTCGACGTCTTCGAGCGCGCCGCGATGGACTTCGGCGCCGGCTGCGGCCAGCGCCGCGGCGCCGGAATCGGACCGGGTGAGGCCGAGCACCCGATGTCCTGCGGCGATGAGTTCATTGACGACGGCCGAGCCGACGAATCCGGTCGCGCCGGTGACAAAGACACGCATGAGGCGTTCTCCATGGTTGGATGGAGAGCCATATCGGCCTATATTCATCCGGGTAAATGAGTGATCTTATACGGGTATAAAACCTAACAGAATGAGCGCCGCCTTCAGCAACGAGAACCGCCTCGGCGCCTATCTCAGGGATCGCCGGGCGAAGCTCGACCCCGCAGCCTTCGGCCTGCCGCTGAAGCGCCGGCGGACGCCCGGCCTCAGGCGCGAGGAGGTGGCCCAGCGCGCCAACGTCAGCGCCACCTGGTACACCTGGCTGGAACAGGGGCGGGGCGGGGCGCCCTCCGCCGACGTGCTCGACCGCATCGCCCGCGCCCTGATGCTCACCGACGTGGAGCGCGAGCACCTGTTCCTGCTTGGCCTGGGGCGGCCGCCGGCGGTGCGCTATCGCGCCCCGGAGGACGTCTCGCCGCGGCTCCAGCGGGTGCTCGACGCGCTCGAGGTGAGCCCGGCGATCGTCAAGACGCCGATCTGGGACGTTGTGGCGTGGAACCGGGCGGCCTCGTGCGTGCTGACCGACTATGGCGCCTTGCCGCCCGCCCAGCGCAACATCCTCCGCCTCATCTTCTGCGATCGCCGCGTGCGCGCCGCGCAGGCCGACTGGGAGGCGGTGGCGCGCTTCGTGGTGGGCGTCTTCCGCGCGGACGTCGCCCGCGCCGGCGCGACGGAGGAGACCCGGGCGCTGGTCGAGGACCTGTCGCGCGAGAGCCCGGAATTCGCAGTCATGTGGCGCGACAACGACGTCAGGTCCTATGGCGGCGGTACCAAGCATCTCAACCATCCCGTCGCCGGGCCGATTGCGATGGAGTTCTCGACCTTTGCCGTCGACGGCCGGCCCGACCTCAGCCTGGTGGTCTACAATCCGGCGACGCCGGCCGACGCCGACATCATTCGGGCGCTGATCGCGGCCAAGCAGGCGGACGCCCGCACGACGGTTGCGGACGGTGCATCGGGGCGGACGATGGCGGAGGCAACGGGCGACCGCCCGTGACCCGCGGGCTATGACGGTCCGCAGCCGACCGATTGAGATCGGCGGGCGCCGGGCCGGCGCGACCCACGGGCGGGCGCCATTGTCGAATTCGGCCGGATCACTGAGGAATTGACATTCCGCGCGGAAACCGTTAAGAACGCCCGGTTAACCGGCTGCGGGCACACTTCGCCGGCAGGCCGTACCCAGGTCAGAGTGCATGATCGATCGCGATCACAGGCAGCCCGACGCTGACGCCGCTTGCGGCGTGCGGTCGGCCATGCCCGCCTCCGGCCTCCTCCTTCTCGGCCTCCTGCTTAGACGCCCCTGAGCGTCGGCTGCTCCTTGCCGGGCGGGCTCTCAGGGGGACGTTGCTTGAAACATCATCCCGGTTGGCGCCCGCCGATCTGACGATGCGGGCAGGACTTTCGAGAAGGACTACAGCCATGACTTCCCAGCAGGCGGTACCGGCCAAGGACCGCATCATCATCTTCGACACCACCTTGCGCGACGGCGAGCAATCGCCCGGCGCCTCGATGACCCTCTCGGAGAAGCTGCAGGTCGCCGAGGTGCTCGACGAGATGGGCGTCGACGTGATCGAGGCCGGCTTCCCGATCGCGTCCAACGGCGATTTCGAATCGGTCGCCGAGATCGCCAAGGTCATCAAGAACGGCGTCGTGTGCGGTCTCGCGCGGGCCGGCTTCAAGGACATCGACCGTGCGGCCGAGGCCTTGCAGCACGCGGAGCGGCGCCGCATCCACACCTTCATCTCGACCAGCCCGCTGCACATGAAGTTCAAGCTGAACAAGACGGCGGAAGAGGTCTACGAGGCGGTCATCGCCTCGGTGACGCGGGCGCGCAACTATACCGACGATGTCGAATGGTCGCCGGAAGACGGCACCCGCACCGAGCACGATTTCCTCTGCCGCACGGTCGAAGCCGCCATCAAGGCCGGCGCCACCACCATCAATATCCCCGATACCGTCGGCTACACGGTGCCGGAGGAATACTACGCGCTCATGCGCATGCTGATGGAGCGGGTGCCCAATTCCGACAAGGCGGTGTTCTCGACCCATTGCCATGACGACCTCGGCATGGCGGTGGCCAACTCGCTGGCCGGCGTCCGGGCGGGCGCGCGGCAGATCGAATGCACCATCAACGGGCTCGGCGAGCGCGCCGGAAACGCCTCGCTGGAGGAGGTGGTGATGGCGCTCAGGGTGCGCCGCGACGTGTTGCCCTATGAGACCGGCATCAAGGCGCCGTATCTCATGCGCGCCTCCAAGCTGGTGTCGGCGGTGACCGCGTTTCCCGTGCAGTACAACAAGGCGATCGTCGGCAAGAACGCCTTCGCGCATGAAAGCGGCATCCACCAGGACGGCATGCTGAAGAACGCCCAGACCTACGAGATCATGCGCCCGGAGGATGTCGGGGTACGCGCCACCTCGCTGGTCATGGGCAAGCATTCCGGCCGCCACGCCTTCCGCGAGAAGCTGAAGGAGCTGGGCTTCGATCTCGGCGACAACGCCCTGGAAGAGGCCTTCCGCCGCTTCAAGGATCTCGCCGACCGCAAGAAGCACGTCTTCGACGAGGACATCTCGGCGCTGGTCGAGGACGAGATGATCCAGGCCGGCGAAGCCATCCGGCTGGTGGCGCTCACCGTCATCGCCGGGACCGGCGGGCCGCAGAAGGCGATCGTCACGCTCGACGTCGAGGGCCAGCACATCACCAAGGAGGCGCTGGGCGAGGGGCCGGTGGATGCCATGTTCCACGCCATCAAGGCCATCGCGCCGCATGAGGCGACGCTGCTGCTCTACCAGGTGGGCGCGGTCACCGAGGATTCCGACGCGCAGGCGGAAGTCTCCGTCCGCCTCGGCGAGGGCGAGAAGGTGGTCACCGGCCGTGGCGCCGACACCGACACCATGGTCGCCTCGGCCAAGGCCTACGTCTCGGCGGTCAACAAGCTCCTGTTGAAGCGCGGGCGCATCCACGCCCAGACTTCGGCCACGGCCTGACCGCGACACCGGGCGGAGGGAAGGGGCGCGGGCCTGCCTGCGCCTCTACGACGCCACCAGCACGACGGCGGGCGCGACCGCAAACAGCGCGCTCGCCTTCAGCTCGGCGGCCGGTGGATGGGCGACGCCGGAAATGAGGTCCCGCCAGCCGGTCGCCTGCAGGGCCTCGGGGACGGGCAGGACGTTCTCCGGCGACAGCCCGTTTGCCTCGAGCCGGGCGGGAAAGCGAACGATCGCCGTCAGCATGCCCTCGTCTTCGTGTCTGACGGAGGAACGCGCATATCTGGTCCGCTTCGGGCCCTTCCGCCGTCACCGCCTCGTATGCCCCCTCGGCGAACACCGCGCCGTGCGCCTGGCGGTGGCGCAACAGGGTGGCGATCGTCGCCAGTTTGAGGCGCCCGTCCTGCCACGTCTCGGCGAACTGGCGGATGGCCCCGGCGCGGTCGCTGTCCAGCGCGGCGAGGACCGCCTCGAGCATCGTCTGCCGCAGGCGGTAGTCGACCGGGCGCCGGTTGTCCGGGTCGACCATGCTGAGGTCCCACAGCTCGCTGCCCTGATAGATGTCGGGAACGCCCGGGCTGGTCAGCTTGAGCACGGTCTGGACGAGCGAATTGTGCGCGCCGAGACGGGCGACCTGGCGGACGAAGGGCAGGGCGCTGTCGAAGAACGCGGTCGACGGCGACAGGTCGAGCGCATCCTCGACAAACGAGATCATGGCACCCTCGGCGGCCTCGTCCGGCGCCGCCCAGTTCGAATTGACCTTGGCCTCGCGCATCGACTTGATCATCGTCGCCTTGAGACGCTCGACAAAGGCGGCCATCGCCGGGCCGTCCGATACCTCGGTGAGGAGTTCGACCGGCCAGGTGCCGACGAGCAGCTGGTAGAACAGGTACTCGTCGTTGCGGTCGGGCGGTGCGGTGCCTTCGACGTCGCCGTGGCGGGCGCGCAGCAGCCGGCTCCAGGCCTGCACCTGGCGGGCCCATTCCTGCGGCATCTCGCTGAGCACGGCGAGGCGGGCGCGGGTGTCCTCGCCGCGCTTGGTGTCGTGGGTCGCGGTGCCGAGCATGGCCTGCGGCCAGTGCTCGGCGCGGTGCCGGTTGGCGTAGTGGAAGGCACCGAGGCGGATGCCGAACTCGTCGGGATGGCCGCCGACCTCGTTGAGCGCGATGAAGCGGTTGTAGCGGTAGAAGGCGGTGTCCTCGAGACCCTTGGCCATCACCGGCCCGCTGTATTGCTGCGCCTTCATCGCCGCGCGCAGGGCGGCGTGGCGGCTGAAGCCGCTGCCCGGCTCGGCGACGAGATCGCCCGACAGCAGCGCGTGGACGAAGACGAAGACGCTGGGGTCGAGATCGGGGTCGCGCTGGCGCGCCTGCGCCACGGCCCAGTCGAGGTCCCGCCGGTCGGCGTCGGTCGGCGCCCCTTCGGCGTCGACATAGGTGCGATAGACCGGGAAGGAGGCGATGACCTCCTTGAGCGCGCGGCTGAGGATGTTGCGGGTGAAGTCGGCCGTGTGCGGGTTCTGGCGGGCCACCCGCGAGGCATCGCGGGCAAGCACGTTCAGCTCGCTCGCCATCTCGTTTTCCATGATGCGCAGCTTCGATTCGCGCACCACCTCGGCAAACGGGCGCGGCTCGCCGGCGAAGGCGGCGTAGGCCTGGCTGAAGCCTTCCTCGCCGGCAGGGTCGATGAGCAGCCCGGTCACCTGGTTGGTGAAGTCGTAGCCGGTCGTTCCGTCCACCGGCCATTCCTCGCGCAGCGTCTCATGGCGCGCCAGGATCTTCTCGACCACCAGATAGAATCCCTGGCGGGGCGCCTTCTCGCGCAGGCGATGCAGGTAGCCGCCCGGATCGAGCAGACCGTCGACATGGTCGATGCGCAGCCCGTCCACCGTGCCATCGGCGAGCAGCCGGAAGGCGAGCTGATGGATGTGGTCGAAGACGTCCGGGAGCTCCATGCGCAGCCCCGCCAGATCGTTGATGTTGAAGAAGCGCCGGTAGTTGATGTCGTCGGCGGCGACGCGGAAATGCGCGACGCGCCAGTGCTGTTCCTGGATCAGCACATGCAGGCGCCGCCATGTCTCGAAGTCGCCGGCTTCGCCGTTGAAACGGGCCACGGCCGCCTCGATGCCGCGCCGCGCCTTCGGCTCCTCGCGGATCAGCGCCGCCAACTCCGCCTTCAGCTCGTCGGCGCGCCGGCCGATCTGCGGGCGCCAGCCGGGCAGGCCGGCAAAGGCGTCTCCCAGCCACTCCAGGCCGCGGATCGCGCTGGCTGAGGATGCGGTCGTAGTGGAGGGGGCAGATCGGCAGCTTGTGGACACCGTAGGCCCACACCGCGAAGCTGCCGGCCTCGAAATCGCACTCGAGGCGCAGGTGGCCGCGCTCCAGCTCGAGGCCGTACTGGTCGCCGAGAAAGGGGACGAGCAGCTTGTTGTGCAGGTAGCGCGAGTCCGGGTCCCAGTCGATGTCGAACCAGCCGGCATGGTCGGAATCCGGTCCCCATTCGAGAACGTCCAGCCACAACGGATTGTCGGAACCGCCGACACCCATGTGGTTGGGCACGAAATCCATGATCTGGCCGAGCCCGTTCTGGCGCAGCGCCGCCACCATGCGGGCGAAGGCGGCATCGCCGCCAAGCTCGGGATTGAGGCGGTTGTGGTCGACGATGTCATAGCCGTGCGTGCTGCCCGGCCGCGCCATCAGATAGGGCGAGGCATAGACATGGCTGATGCCGAGGCGCGCGAGATAGGGCGCCAGCTGTGCGGCCTGGTCGAAGCCGAACGCCTCGCGGAACTGCAGGCGATAGGTGGCGCGCGGGGTCGCTGGTGAGGTTTCTTCCGTCATCCTTGGGCAATCTTGTCACGGATCGACCAGCGAACCGAGCAGGGCCCAAACGCGCCGTCTGCCGCGGTTGTTCCAACGGTGAGCACGATCCGCCCCGCCGCCGGCGGGAATCCGCCGACCGGATTGGCCGAGAGGTTGGCATCGAGGGCGAGTTCGCGGCCGTCGGCGAGGGACCAGCGCACGGAAACCGCGCCATCGCCGACGATGGCGTAGCGGCCGCCGCCTGCGATTCCTGCCAGCAGCGGCACGATCTCCGCCCGGCGGATGGCGAGCACCCGGCGGTACAATGCGAGCCACTCCGCATGGGGTTCGCGCCGGAGGTCGCTCCAGTCGAGCTTGGAGGCCTGGAACGTCTTCTCGGCCAGCGGATCGGGGATGCGGGCGCGCATCGCCGGATCCTTGAACTGCGGGAAGCGGGCGAACTCGGCGCGCCGGCCGCGGCGGACGGCGTCGGCCAGCTCCCCGCCGAAATCGCAGAAGAACAGGAAGGGCTGCGGCGCCGCCCACTCCTCGCCCATGAACAGCATCGGCACCTGCGGCAGCAGCAGGTAGACGGCCGCCACGGCGCGCAGCGCGGCGGCCGGTGCGATCGCCGACAGGCGTTCGCCGAAGGCGCGGTTGCCGATCTGATCGTGGTTCTGGATGAAGGAAACGAACGCCGGCGGCGGCAGGAAGGCGCTCGGCTCGCCGCGCGGCGCGTCGCGGTAGGTCATCACCTCGCCCTGAAACGAGAAGCCCTCGGCGAGCGCGCGGCCGAGCTTGTCGGTGTCCCCGGCGTAGTCGGCATAGTAGCCGTCGGCCTCGCCGGTGGCGGCGACGTGCAGGGCGTGGTGCACATCGTCGTTCCACTGGGCGGTGTAGAGCCGCGGCCAGCCGCCGTCGCGGGCGAGCAGGGAGGCGGTATTTTCCTCGTTTTCGAGGATCAGGTGGATGTGCCGGTGGGGGGCGCCGCGGCGGACCCGCTCGGCCAGCTCGGTGAGCAGCGGCCGCGGGCCGTCGTCGAGGATCGCATGGACCGCGTCGAGACGCAGTCCGTCGACGTGGAACTCGTCGATCCAGTAGAGCGCGTTGTGGATGAAGAATTCCCGCACCGGGCCGACCAGCGTGTCGATGCCCTTGCCCCAGGGCGTCTGGTGGCGCTCGGTGAAGGCCTCTGGCGAGATGACGTGGATGTAGGCGCCGTCCGGGCCGAAATGATTGTAGACCACGTCGAGGAGCACCATGAGGCCGGCGGCATGGGCGGCATCGACCAGCGCCCTGAGGTCGTCCGGATGGCCATAGGCGTTGGCCGGCGCATAGGGCAGAACGCCGTCGTAACCCCAGTTCCGCTGACCCGGAAAGGCCCCCACCGGCATGATCTCGATGGCGGTGACGCCGAGATCGACGAGATGGCCGAGCCGGTCGATGGCGGCGCGGAAGGTTCCCTCGGGCGTGAAGGTGCCGATGTGCAGCTCGTAGACGACCGCCTCCTGCCACGGGCGTCCGGCCCAGCCGCCGTCGTGCCAGGCATAGGCGGCGGGATCGACGACCGCGCTGGCGCCGTGGACGTCATCGACCTGATGCCGGGACGCCGGGTCGGGAACCTTGAGACCGTCGGGCAGGATGAAGCGATAGGGCGTGCCGGCGCCCGCCGCGCCGGTGGTGAGCTCGTGCCAGCCATCGCCGCACGGCTGCATGGCGAAGCGCCGCGCCCCGTCGTCGATCTCCACCAGCACCAATTCATGGGCCGGCGCCCACAGCCGGAAGCGGACGGTTCCGTCCGCCCCGATTGCGGCGCCGAAGGGCATTTCATGTGCCTTGGCCATGGATCATCTACCGCCCGCGCCTGCCAAACCTCAAACGCCCGTCAGCCTGAACCAGACCAGCGCGAGCGCCGCCACGACGAGGAGGATCAGGACGAGCCGCCGCAAGGCCTGCTTCCACGCCGGCGGCGTGCCGTGCTTCTCTTCATAGGCCAGCCGCTGCCGCTGGCGCTCGGCCCTGCCGTCGAGCAGATCGGAGATGCGTCGGATACCGCTCCAGAAGCGGTAGGCGACATATCCGAAGAAAAGCCCGAACAGCGCGAGGACCGCCACTGCAAGAGAAACCGCCGAGAGGTCGAGCGTTCCGTTCATCGTTCGCCAGCCTAGCGGATTCTCGCGGCCGGGTGTCCGGCGGGTGACGGTCTTCGGGCCGGCGCATGGGGGCAAGGGCACGCCGGCGGGCGCCGTCCGCCATCCGGCGCCATTCCGTCGGACGGCGCCGCCTCAGGCGGACCCGGAGGGAGCGGCGGGCGGCTGCATGGGGGGTGCCGCCGATGCCGAATCCTGCCGCCAGTGAACCACCTGCTGCGGGAAGGGTATGGTGATGCCGGCCTTCTCCAGCGCCTTCTTGCCGCCCTCGGTCAGGTCCCAGCGCGTGTCCCAGAACTTGGTCGTGGTCGACCAGGCGCGCAGTTGCAGCACGACCGAGCTGTCGGCGAGCGACAGCGGCACCACCTGCACCGGCGGATCGGAGAGCACGTCCGGATGGGCGCTGGCGTGGCGGGCAAGGACCTTGCGGCCCTCGCCGATGTCGTCCTCGTAGGCGATGCCGAATTCGATCAGCACCAGCCGCGTCCGGTTGCGCGAGTAGTTGGTGAGCGCCGTGTTCCACAGTTGCGAATTGGGCACGAACTTGAAGATGCCGTCCCAGGTCCTCAGCCGCGAATGGAAGAGGTTGATCTCCTCGACCGTGCCGGCGACGGTGCTGATCTCGATGTAGTCGCCGACGCGGAAGGGCCGCAGCCACAGCAGCATGATGCCGGCGGCGATGTTGGAGAGCGTTCCCTGCAGGGCGAGGCCGATGGCCAGGCCGGCGGCGCCGAGCACGGCCAGCACCGAGGTCGTCTGCACGCCGAGCTGGCCGAGCGCCGCCACGACGACGAAGATCAGGATGCCGTAACGCACCGCGTTGGACACCACCGGCACCATGGTCTGGTCGTTGTGGTTGGCCCGGTTGAGCAGGCTGCGGGCGCCGCGCGCCGCCCAGCGTGCGCAGTAGTAGCCGACCACCAGGATGATGATCGCGGTGACCAGCCGCGGCAGGAAATCGGTCGCCCAGGCGAGGGCAATGGGGCCCAGTGAGGTCACTTTCGTAAAATCCATCCAGGCCTCCAGTTTGCGGTCGGGGTTCCCTGCGCCGGCGGGCGCGACATTCAGCCTAGATACATGGCCTTGACGCGAGGGACAAAGCGGCTCGCCATGACCGCCTCCGGGTGGTAGCAAAAGTCAAGCGGAGGCGACTGAAATGTCAGTGGAAGACTTGGCGGCCCAGCTTGGCCGCACCGTGCTGTTCAACGGGCTGGACGCGGTGGAACTGCGCCGGCTGGCGGGCATATCCCGGGAGACGACGCTCTCGACCGGCGAGGTCCTTTTCGACCAGGGAGACGAGTCCGACGGGCTCTACGTCGTCGTTTCGGGCATCGTGCGCATCTACCTGACCGCCGACGACGGCCGCGAGGCGACCGTCTTCCTGTCCGAGGAGGGCGAGGTGATCGGCGAGATGGCGCTCCTCGACGGGCTGCCGCGCAGCGCCGGCGCCGCCGCGCTGACCGACGCCAAGCTGGTCGTCATCCCGCGCGGCCCCTTCCTGGAACTGCTCGATTCGACGCCCAAGATCTCCCGCCAGATCATCCTGACGCTGTGCGAGCGCCTGCGCTCGACCAATTCCCAGTTCGACCAGGCGATCTTCCACGATCTCCGCCACCGGCTCCTGGTCCTGCTCCAGCACATCGCCGTCATCCACGGCCGGGTGGAGGCCGACATGGCGGTGGTCGAGCTCGACATCACCCAGGGCACCATCGCGCAGATGCTGGGCGCCAGCCGCGAGGCGGTCAACAAGCAGCTGCGCGCCCTGGTCAAGGAGGGATATATCGCCGTCGACCATCACAAGATTCAGATCTTCAAGCAGCCGCGCAGCTGACGTCCGCCCGCCGCGCCGAGCGGTCCGCTGCGGCTCCGCCAAAAGCGTCGCCAAATCAGGCATTTGCGGCGGCGGTTTCCGGGCAACCGGCAAACTGGACAGGCCGGGGGGGCTTTGATAGTAGATCGGCCGGCCACGCGGCCGTCACGCCGCGCCGGCCTGGCGGGTGTATAGCTCAGTTGGTAGAGCAGCTCAACTCTTAATCAGCGGGTCCACGGTTCGAGTCCGTGTACACCCACCAAATAAATCAAAGACTTAGCGACAGCATGCGAGACCTCGTGAGACCCTGAAAAGGTCTCACGTGAGACGTTGCGTACCGTGACGAATGCGCATGACTGCCGTTCGTCCTGCCCTCCGTCGACGGTGCAGACTGTCGGGGACGATCCGGTACGACGCACTCCGACGCGTTCGCAAGCTGGCCGGCGTGTCCTGTCGACGGTCCTACCGTCGTTGACGGATCACCGGGGGCCCGACGCGCAGACGGGCGCGGACGGCGGCAGCGGGTGGCCGCGCCCGCGCATGCGCGGCCACGGGGTGCGTGGCCGCATCGGTGTTGCTACTCGGAGATCCTCAGATCCGACAGTTCGGTCCCGATCTGCTGGAAGGTCGTCACGATCTGATCGGACGAGGTCAGCAGGAAGAACTTGTCGGGATCGCTGGCGCAGTTCTGCAGCAGCGTCGAGGTCGGGTCGCCGCCGGTGTTCACCTGGACCGTGTAGATCTTGATGCCGGCCGCCTTGATGTTGTCGCACAGCGTCTCCTGGCGCGCGTCGATCTGCGATTGCCAGGAGTACCAGCGGTCCTGGGTGTTGAGACCGTCGGTGAGGAGGATGATGACCTGCTTGTAGACCCGGCTGGGATCCATCGGCGGGATGGTGAAGGGCGCCTCGGTCAGGGACTGCCACGCCCACTGCAGGCCGATCGCCTGGTTGGTGTTGCCGTTCGGGAACATGTCTTCGACCACGCCGTTCAGCGCCGTCCAGTCGTAGCTGAGCTCCTTCATCTGGCTGGGGCAGCTGCCGTATTGCTCGGCCGGGAAGAGGGTGGCGGAATTGGACGTCGTCGGCGCGGTGTTCTTCTGGTCGTAGTCCTGGTCGCGGTCGGTGATGCAGCCGTTCCAGGAACTGTGGCTGACCGTCCACGTGTAGCCGTGGTTCTCGCAGCTGCTCTGGGTCTTGTAGGTGCTGGCGCTGTTGCCGCCGCCGCCGCCCCAGCCCCAGGCGAAGCCGAAGCCGCCGCCCCAGCCAAAGCCGCCGCCGTTGCCGCCGCTGCTGCTGCCGGTGCAGGTGCCGTTGTTCGACCCGTTGGCGGCATCCCACAGATCCCAGCGAACCCAGTTCTCGCCGGACTTGTCGCTGCCGACGTTGACGTCCTTGCTGAAGGGGATGATCGACACGTAGACGTCGCCGTCCTCCGTCCCGGCGCCCTTGAGCTGGGTCAGCAGGTTTTTGGTGGCCGACTTGAGTGCGGTCATCTTGTTGGAAGACGACATCGATTGGGTGTTGTCGAGCGCCAGCGCCACGCGCAACCGCGCTTCGCCCCACACCGTCGTCGAGGAGCGCCCGATCGGCACGTCCTTGGTGCCGATGATCCCCATGAAATCGGTAGGAAGCTTGGCGGTGGCGCTGATCGTCACCGAAGGCCCGGTCGGCGTGTAGGACGCCTTCAGCGCCAGGTTCTGCAGTTCGCTGTTCTTGAAGTTGGCGTCGAAATAGCTCTCCGCAAACTGGTCGATCTGCGATTGCGACATGGTCGACAGGTCGGAGCGGCGCGACAGGGCGAGCGAGGCCGCGTCGAGCGCGTCCTGCATCTCGGACGTGGTCTGCGCGGCGCGCGTATAGTCGACCGCGACGCCCATGGCGGCGATGACGGGGATGCAGGCTATAGCGAAGATCACCGCGACGTTGCCGCTTTGCGAAGCGGCTAGCCTGGCAATCACGCTGCGGATCGCAACGCGTGAGAGCAACGGCCCATTCCTCCGTGCAAGTTTTCTCAGGATATAATCAAATGGATTCATTAAACAAAAATTGAAACAAAAAATTCAATTTTCTCTATTCAGCTATTCGACTGTCGCCGCCGAAGAGTGAAGCTACGGAATTGCCAACGGCGCGCGCGCAGATTCCAAACATTCCGTTCGGTTCTGGATGATGCAGACGCTCTCGACACCGCACGGGACCGCAGGGCCTGCGGCATCGGCCGCGGCGGGTCGGCAGGACGTTTTCGGTCGATGGCGGGGCGGGGGCCCGCACCGCCGGCTATTCCCGGCGGACGGCTGGGGAGAGACGGACGGCCACGGGCGTCCGTGGCCGCACCAACGTCGCTATTCGGAAATCCTCAGCTCGGACAGTTCGGTGCCGATCTGCTGGAAGGTCGTCACGATCTGGTTGGACGAGGTCAGCAGGAAGAACTTGTCGGGATCGCTGGCGCAGTTCTGCAGCAGCGTCGAGGTCGGGTCGCCGCCGGTGTTCACCTGGACCGTGTAGATCTTGATGCCGGCCGCCTTGATGTTATTGCAGAGGATCTGCTGGCGCGCGTCAACCTGCGTGGACGTGCTGGAGCCGTTGCCGTACCAGCGGTCCTGGGTGTTGAGACCGTCGGTGAGGAGGATGATGACCTGCTTGTAGACCTTGCTGGGGTCCATGGCGGGGATCGTGAAGGGCGACTGGGTCAGCGACTGCCAGGCCCATTGCAGGCCGATCGCCTGGTTGGTGGAGCCGTTCGGGCTCATGGCGTCCACCTTGTTGTTCAAGGCGGTCCAGTTGTAGCTCAGGCCGACGATCTCCGTCGGGCAGGCGTCGTACTGCTGGGCCGGGAACAGGGTGGATGCGGTGGCGGCCGTCGGCGCGGTGTTGAGCGTGTCGTAGTTCTGGTCACGGTCCATCATGCAGCCGTTCCAGGTGTTATGGGCGTTGGTCACCCATGCGTGCTCGTAGTAGCCGCTGTTCGTCTTGCAAGTCTTGGTGTACCAGCCCGAGCAGGAGCAATTGTCGTGGCCGGTGCACGTGCACGAGCTGCCGGTGCAGCTGTAGGTGGTGCTGGTGTAGCAGCCGTTGTAGTAGACGCTGTTCTTGAGAGCCGAGACGCTGCCGGTATCCATGCTCGGGCAAATGTAGCCTTTGTAGGTGCCGGAGCTCGGGATCGTCGACGTCGACTGGGCATTGCTTGCCGTCGCCGGCCGGTCGGTGCAGGTGAAGCCGTAGGTTGGCGTGCCCCACCAGCTCGACGGGAACGGGCACGAGGAGCCGGGGCCGATCTGGTCCCAGTTGCTCGGCTTGGTGAAGGATGGCTCGGCTTCCCAATCGGTCCAGTCGACCCAGGATGCGGCGTAGTTGCTCGCTCCCGCGTCGACGTCCCTGACGAACGGGACGATCGACACGTAGACGTCGCCGTTGACCGTGCCGGCGTTCTTGAGCTGGGTCAGCAGGTTGTGGGTGGCCGTCTTGAGCGCGGTCATCTTGCCGGAAGACGACATCGATCCGGTGTTGTCGAGCGCCAGCGCGACGCGCAGCTTTGCTTCGCCCCACACCGTCGTCGACGAGCGCCCGATCGGCACGTCCTTGGTGCCGATGATCCCCATGAAATCGGTGGGAAGCTTGGCGGAAGCGGAGATCGTCACCGACGGGCCGGTCGGCTTGTAGGACGCCTTCAGCACCAGGTTCTGCAGTTCGCTGTTGGAGAAATTGGCGTTGAAATAGTTCTCCGCGAACTGCTGGAGCTGCGACTGCGTCATGGTCGAAACATCGGAGCGGCGCGACAGGGCGAGCGAGGCCGCGTCGAGCGCGTCCTGCATCTGCGAGGTGGTCTGGGCGGCGCGCGTATAGTCGACCGCGACGCCCATGGCGGCGATGACCGGGATACACGCAATCGCGAAAATCACCGCGACGTTGCCGCGACGTGCTGCCGCAAATTTGGTGAAAACGGTGCCAATCACCGCGCGTGAGAACAGAGGCACGGCAACCCTCCAAGAGAGCCTGACCGCGCGAGGTTTAGACCTCCCGGCTAAATAAAGCCTGAAGGATATGGCTCAAATTGTACCGATTCGTAACAATCCGTCGTCGCCGGGCGACGGGGGCTGCGATGGCGGTCCCATGGGCGAGGGGCCCGCTTTTTCCCAAGCTCCGGGCGGCGCGCCGACCGGGCCTATTTCGAGATCCGCAGCTGGGAAAGCTCGGTACCGATCTGCTGGAAGGTCGTCACGATCTGATCGGAGGAGGTGAGCAGGAAGAACTTGTCGGGATCGCTGGCGCAGTTCTGCAGCAGCGTCGAGGTCGGATCGCCGCTGGTGTTCACCTGCACCGTATAAAGGGTGACGTGGGCCGCCTTGATGTTGTCGCACAATATCTTCTGGCGGGCGTTCACCTCGGTCGAGGTGTGCGAGCCGTCACCGTACCAGCGGTCCTGCGTGTTGAGACCGTCGCTGAGGAGAATGATGGCCTGCTTGTAGATCCGGCCGGCCTCCAAGGCGGGGATGACGAAGGGTGCCGCGGTCAGCGACTGCCAGGCCCACTGCAGCCCGATCGCCTGGTTGGTGGAGCCGTTCGGGCTCATGGCGTCCACCTTGGCACTCAGCGCAGCCCAGTCGTTGCTCAGACCCATCATCGCGACCGGGCAGTAGGCGTACTGCTCGGCGGGGAAGAGCGTCGCCGTGTCGGTGGTCGTCGGCGCCGTGTTGAGCGTGTCGTAGTCCTGGTCGCGGTCCATGATGCAGCCGTTCCAGTTGCTGCTGCTATGGGTCTTGGGCGTCCACGTGTAGCCGCGCGACTCGCAACTGGCCTTGTCCTGGTAGTAGGAGGCGTAAGTACCGCCGCTGCAGGTGCCGTTCCGATTGTCCCACAGGTCGGCGTCCTTGGCGGCTGCGCCGGTCCATTTCACCCAGCTCTGATTGTAGTTGGCGCTGCCGACGTTGACGTCCTTCACGAACGGGATGATCGAGACGTAGACGTCGCCGTCGACCGTCCCGGCGTCCCTGAGCTCATCCAGGAGGCTGTGCGTGGCCGACTTGAGCGCGGTCATCTTGCTGGACGAGGCCATCGACCCGGTGTTGTCGAGGGCCAGCGCAACGCGCAGCCGCGCTTCGCCCCACACCGTCGTCGACGAGCGCCCGATCGGCACGTTCTTGGTGCCGATGATCCCCATGAAATTGGTCGGCAGGCTGGCGGCGGCGGAGACCGTCACCGACGGGCCGGTCGGCGTGTAGGACGCGTTCAGGGTCAGCCCGGTCAATTCGCTGTTGGAGAAATTGGCGCCGAAATAGTCGCTGGCGAACTGCCGGAGCTGCGCTGCGGTCATGTCCGACAGGTCGGGACGCCGGGACAGCGACAGGGAGGCGGCGTCAAGCGCGTCCTGCATCTCGGAGCCCGTCTGGGCGGCGCGGGTATAATCGACGGCGACGCCCATGGCGGCGATCACCGGAATGCAGGCGATGGCGAAAATCACGGCAACGTTGCCGCTGCGCTCAACCGTAAACCGGGAAATCGTCCTGTGCATCGCCGCGCCCGAATTCCAAGGCACAGCCCCGCGATAGAGGTCTGTCCGGCTTATTTCTAGTTTCGCCGATTAAATGAAGCCTGAAGGAAACCAGTCCAGATTGATGAATATTATCTGGCTATACTGTCTGCCGTCGTCTCGGTCGTGCGGATAGCGGTCTCACGCGTCGGGGTCAGCGTCCGTCGCGATCGGCCGGTGCGGGCGCCGCGGCCGTCTCCTCCTCGAGGCTGCGCAGCCGGGTGAGGGCGGCGCTGATCAGGCCGGTGGGCACCGCGATCGCGCCGAGCGCCACGAAGAGCACCACCACGGTGAACATGCGCCCGCCGGCGGTGACCGGATAGACATCGCCGTAGCCGACCGTGGTCAGCGTCACCGCCGCCCACCACATGCCGTCGAGGACGCTGGCGAAGGCCTTGGGCTGCGCGGCGTGCTCGAAATAGTAGATGCCGATGCCGCACAGATAGAGGGTGAAGACCGCCATCGTGGCGAAGACGATCAGCTCCTCGCGCACCAGGTGGATGGCGCGGGCGAGCCGGCGGGTTGCGACGTTGTAGCGCGCAATCTTGAACAGGCGGAACAGGCGAAGCAGGCGGAAGGCGCGCAGCGCCCTGAGATCGACGCCGAGGCTGAGATAGAAGGGCAGGATGGCGAGCAGGTCGACGATGCCGAAAAAGCTCAGCACATAGGCCAGCCGCTTCGGAGCGATGGCGATTCTGAGCCCGTATTCGACGGTGAACACCGCCACGGTGACGGCCTCGGCGATGCCGAAAAGGGCCAGCGCCCAGGGCGGCAGGCCGGGCAGGGTCTCGATGCCGATGGAGATCGTCGAAAAGCCGATCAGCCCGTACAAAAAAAGAACGACGCTGCGCCCGAGGACGGGATGCTCGCCGTCGAGCGCCGTCCGCACATGTGCCCGCCAATCCATCCGCAACCGCCTCGAAGGCCGGTGAGTCGTCGCCCAGCCGCGATCCTGTCGCCGGTTGCGGGTGCGTCAAGCGACATTTGGCCCATTTTCGGCCGTTGCGGCGCTTCCGGCAAATCTTGACGGGTATTTTCTGCGTGATCATGATTAAGTCGGACTTGGACGCGTGCCGCCGGTCAGAAATAGAAGAAGCGGGCGACTCGGGAGGGCGATGATTCAGGATAGCGGTTCACCCGCCGAGCCGGTTCTGGCTGCCAGGGCGATCGACATGTCGTTCGGGCCGGTGCAGGTGCTGTTCGGCATCACGCTCGATCTGTTGCCCGGCGAAGTTCACGCTCTGGTCGGCGAGAACGGCGCCGGCAAGTCGACGCTGATGAAGATTCTCGCCGGCCACCTGCAGCCGACCGGCGGCAAGGTGCTGCTCGACGGCCAGCCGGTGCGTTTCTCCGGCCCGGTCGATGCGGAACACCATGGCATCGTCCTGGTCCATCAGGAGATCCTGCTGGCGCCCCATCTCAGCGTTGCCCAGAACATCTTCATCGGCCGCGAGATCACCCGCGGCTTCGTCGTCGACGACCGCGCCATGAACGCCCGCGCCCGCGAGGTGCTGCAAGGGCTCGGCGCCGACATCAACCCCACCACCATCGTCTCGACGCTGTCGATCGCCCAGCGCCAGCTGGTGCAGATTGCCCGCGCCCTCAACGTGCCGCATCGCGCGGTGATCTTCGACGAGCCGACGGCGTCGCTCACCCCGTTCGAGACGGAGGCGGTGCTCAAGGTGATCGCCGACCTGCGCAGCAAGGGTACGCCCGTCCTCTACATTTCCCACCGGCTGGCCGAGGTCAAAGCGATCTCCGACCGCGTCACGGTGCTGCGCGACGGGCATTTCATCGCCACGCGGCCGACGGTGGAACTGAAGCCGGTCGATATCGCCGGCCTGATGGTCGGTCGCGACATGACGCATCTCTATCCGGCGCGGGCGGCGCAGCCGGAAGGGGAGGCGGTGCTCGAAGTCCGCGATCTCAGCGTCCCGGGCTTCGCCAGCGATGCCTCGTTCAGCGTCAGGCGCGGCGAGATCCTGGGCT
This sequence comes from uncultured Alphaproteobacteria bacterium, assembly GCA_963784605.1. Taxonomy (GTDB): domain Bacteria; phylum Pseudomonadota; class Alphaproteobacteria; order Rhizobiales; family Kaistiaceae; genus CAVSRC01. The sequence continues at coordinate 227,976 of CAWARW010000009.1, read as the reverse complement.
TCGCCGGCCTGATCGGCGCCGGCCGCACCGAGCTCCTCGAAGGCGTCGTCGGCCTGCGCCCGCACCGCGGCGAGATCCGGCTGAAGGGCGCTCCGATCGCCTTCCACAACGTGCGCGAGAGCATGCACGAGGGCATCGTCTACCTGAGCGAAGACCGCAAGGGCAAGGGCCTGCTGCTTGCCAACGACCTGTCGACCAATCTGACGCTGGCGGCGCTGGCGCACTTCTCGCGCGGACTGCTGCTCGACCGGGCGAAGGAGAATGCCGCGCTCGATACGGCGATCACCGAATTCGACGTGCGGGCGCCGCGCAAGGACATGCTCGCCGGGCAACTGTCCGGCGGCAACCAGCAGAAGCTGCTGCTCGCCAAGATGATGCTGCTCGAACCGGAGATCGTCGTCATCGACGAGCCAACCCGCGGCATCGACATCGGCACCAAGCAGCAGATCTACGAGTTCATCACCCAGCTCGCCGCCCGGGGCAAGGCGGTCATCGTGATCTCGTCGGAAATGCAGGAGCTGATCGGCGTCTGCCACCGCATCCTGGTGATGCGCGGCGGACGCATCGTCGGCGAGGTGTCGGGAGAGCGCATGACCGAACAGGAGATCGTGGTCTACGCCACCGGCGTGACCGGCGAACAGGCGGCGATGGGCATGGAGACCGGGGCTGAATGACCGATACAGTGACCAAGGAGCGACCGGGACTGGCTTTGGCCGGTCGCCTCAACATGGCTGCGCTGGCGCCGTTCCTGGCGCTGGCCCTGCTGCTTTTCGCCGGCACCTTCACCAACGACAACTTCCTGAGCGTCGGCAACCTCGTCAACGTCATCACGCGCAGCGCCTTCATCGCCATCGTCGCGGTCGGCGGCACCTTCGTCATTTCAGCCGGCGGGCTCGACCTGTCGGTCGGCTCGATGATGGCCTTCGTCGCCAGCCTCATGATCATGTTCATGAACAGCGGCGTCATCGGCGATTCCGGGCTGATGCTGATCGCGGCGATGGCGTTGGCGCTGGCGCTCGGCCTTGCTCTGCGGCCTGTTCAACGGGCTGATCGTCACCGTCGGCAAGATCGAGCCGTTCATCGCGACGCTGGGCACGATGGGCATCTTCCGCGGGCTGACGACCTGGCTGTCGCAGGGCGGCGCCATCACGCTGCGCTCGATGGACCTCCAGTCGCTCTACCGTCCGGCCTATTTCGGGTCGGTGATGGGCGTCCCGATCCCGATCATCGTCATCTTCGCGACCGCGGCGCTCGGCGCTTTCGTCTTCTATCGCACGCCCTACGGCCGCCACGTGGTGGCGGTCGGTTCGAACGAGGACGTTGCCCGCTATTCCGGCATCTCGGTCGACCGCGTGCGCACCGTCACCTACGTCATCCAGGGCCTGTGCGTGGCGGTCGCGGTGCTGCTCTACGTGCCGCGCCTGGGGTCCACCTCGGCGACCAGCGGCACGCTCTGGGAACTGCAGGCGATCACGGCGGTGGTCGTCGGCGGAACGGCGCTGCGCGGCGGCGTCGGGCGCATCTGGGGCACCATCTGCGGTGCCTTCATCCTTGAGATCGTCGGCAACATCATGCTGCTGTCGAACTTCATCAGCGAGTATCTGATCGCCGCCATTCAGGGCGCGATCATCATCATCGCGATGCTGGTGCAGCGTTCGCTGATGCGGCGAAACTGAATTGCCGGGTTAACTGGGTCGCCCGGCGCTATCTGCCCAGGCCCTGAACAGTGTGGGGAGAACATAATGCGTAAGGTAATGATAGGAATGGCGGTTGCCATGGCCGCCCTGATGAGCGTGGCCAACGCCGCCGACAAGAAAACCATCGGCGTGTCGATTCCGGCCGCCGACCACGGCTGGACGGCGGGCGTGGTGTTCCATGCCAACCGCGTCGCCAAGCTGCTGATGGCCGAGTATCCGGGCCTCAACGTCATCGTGAAGACGTCGCCGGATGCGGCTACCCAGGCGAATGCGCTGGAGGATCTCAGCACGCAGGGCATCGACGCCCTCGTCATCCTGCCGTCGGATCCCGATCCGCTGGTCAACGCCATCAAGCAGGTCAAGGCGAAGGGCACCTTCGTGGCGCTCGTCGACCGCGCCCCCAGCAACAACGACCTGTCGGTGCGCAACCTCTACGTCGCCGGCAACAACCCGGCGCTCGGCGCCGCCGCCGGCAACTACATCAAGGAGCACAGCCCGAACGCCAAGGTCGCCGTCATCCGCGGTCTGCCGATCCCGATCGACCAGCAGCGCCAGGACGGCTTCGACGCGGCCATCCAGGGCTCCGGCGTCCAGGTGCTCGAGAAGCAGTTCGGCAACTGGAACCGTGACGACGCCTTCAAGGTCATGCAGGACTACCTGACCAAGTATCCGAAGATCGACGTCGTGTGGTGCCAGGACGACGACATGGCGGTGGGCGTGCTGCAGGCGATCGAGCAGGCCAAGCGCACCGACATCCAGTACGTCATCGCCGGCGCCGGCATGAAGGACATGGTCAAGAAGGTCATGGACGGCGACAAGATGATCCCCGTGGACGTCGCCTATCCGCCGTCGATGGTCGGCACCGCGCTCGAACTGACCGCCGCCCACCTCTACGACCAGGTGCCGGTGGAGGGCAGCTACATCCTCGATGCCACGCTGATCACCAAGGACAACGCGAAGGATTGGTACTTCCCGGATTCGCCGTTCTAGGCGTTCCCGGCGACCGTTCGCGTCGTTTCCTGAAGCCGGGTGGCTCTGCCGCCCGGCTTCTTGCTGTCGCGCCGGGGCAGGCAGAGAGCACTCACGGGGGCCTCCCGATCCGTACGGAGACCCGCCTTCCGTGTCGGGAAGGCGGGCCTGCGTTACTCACAGCCGGTATCCCTTCTTCAGGAACGTCGGCAGGGCGGTGATTTGGCCCGTGAGCTCAGTCTACCAAATTCAAAATTGCGGCGGGAAAAAGACAAAGTATTCCCGCCGCTTGGCGACGGTCCTTGCGGCTAACCACGATGTCCGCCCGGCGACTGCGGGCCTCATCGCAGTCGCCGGACAATCAATGGCCGCTTTGCGCCCCCCTAACGCCCCGATGACGAAATGGTTCCAGGGCCGCGTCGCCCGCAGCGGAATTTCCGGCTCAGGCCTCGAAGAACACCGTCTCGTCGTCGCCCTGGAGGTGCACGTCGAAGACGTAGCGGGGCGTGCCGTCGACGCTGCCGTCGCGCCGGGCGATCAGCGTCTGGCGGCGCTCCGCCGGCACCAGCGCCAGGATGGCATCGCCGTCGTTGGCGGCTTCGTCGGCGAAATAGATGCGGGTGAACATGCGGCGCAGCACGCCGCGGGCGAAGACACCGACATTGATGTGCGGCGCCTGCATGTTGCCGTCGATGCCGGGTACCGGGCCGGGCTTCACCGTGTGGAAGCGGTAGCGGCCGTCGGTGTCGGCCGCGCCACGGCCGAAGCCCTTGAAGGTGGTGTTGGGCTTCTGGCCGGCCTGGCCGGGATAGCGGCCGGCGCCGTCGGCCTGCCACAGTTCGAGGAAGCAGTCGGGCACGGCCGCGCCGGCGCCATCGGTGACGCGGCCCTCGATGACGATCGGGTGGCCGACCGTATCGGGCGTGACCAGGTCGTTGCCGGCCAGCGCCGTCAGCGAATAGCGGTCGTCCGGGGTGAGGGCATAGGCGAAATAGGGGCCGACCGTCTGCGACGGGGTGATGCCGTGACGCTCAGTCATGGTGGGGGTCCTCGAAGGGCGTGCCGCTGCGGCCGCGCAGCACGATGTCGAAACGATAGCCGAGCGCCCATTCGGGCACCGTGGTCTCCAGGTCGAACGTCGCGATCATGCGCTGCAGCGCCTTGGGGTCGGTCACCGAATTGGCGATCGGGTCGAGCGGGATCAGCGGGTCGCCGGGAAAATACATCTGGGTGACCAGGCGGGTGAGGAAGCTCGGACCGAACAGCGAGAAGTGGATGTGGTTCGGCCGCCAGGCGTTGTGGTGGTTCTTCCACGGGTAGGCGCCGGGCTTGACGGTGGTGAACTTGTAGCGGCCGCGGGCGTCGGTGACGCAGCGGCCGGCGCCGGAAAAGTGCGGGTCGAGCGGCGCGTGGTGCTGGTCGACGACGTGGATGTAGCGGCCGGCGGCATTGGCCTGCCAGATCTCGATCAGCGTGTCGGGGATCGGCCGGCCGTCCTCGTCCATCACCGTGCCGGAGACGATGATGCGCTCGCCCTGCGGCTCGCCGGCGTGCTGGCGGGTGAGGTCGGAATCGTTCTCCAGCACCGCCTCGTGGCCGTAGATCGGGCCGCTCAGTTCCGACATGGTGTGCGGCAGGATGATGAGCGGCCGCTTGGGCGAGCGCAGCACCGTCGATTTGTAGTCGGCATGCAGGTATTTCGGATGAGCCGCCAGGCTCTCCAGCGGATATGCGGTGGTCATTTCGTCCTCCCCTGCGGTTCCCCGTTGTCTTCAGCCGGCGCGCTCGAGCGCCAGCGCGACCCCCTGGCCGACGCCGACACACATGGTCGCCAGTCCCCAGCGCCCGCCGCGCCGGGTGAGCTCGATGGCGACGTCGGCGGCCAGCCGCGCGCCGGACATGCCGAGCGGATGGCCGAAGGCGATCGCCCCGCCGTTCGGATTGACGTGCGCGGCGTCGTCGGCGAGGCCGAACTCGCGCAGGCAGGCGAGCGACTGGCTGGCGAAGGCCTCGTTGAGTTCGATCAGGTCGAAATCGGCCATGCCGAGACCCAGCCGCTTCATCAGCTTGCGCGTCGCCGGCACCGGCCCGATGCCCATGATGCGCGGCGGCACGCCCGCCGTCGCCATGCCGGCGATGCGCGCCAGCGGCGTCAGGCCGAGCCGCTCGACGGCGTCGCCGGAGGCGACGAGCAGCGCCTGCGCCCCGTCGTTGACGCCCGACGCATTGCCGGCGGTCACCGTGCCGTCGGCGCGCACGATCGGCTTCAGCCGCGCCAGCGCCTCGGCGGTGGTCTCCGGGCGCGGGTGCTCGTCGGCGCTGACCGTGACCGGGCCGGTCTTGCGGCTGCCCGGCGTGGCGACGCCGACGATGCGCTCGGCGAGGCTGCCGGCCGTCATCGCAGCAGCTGCCCGCTGCTGCGAGCGCAGCGCGAAGGCATCCTGGTCGGCGCGGGTGATCTGGTACTCGTCGGCGACGTTCTCGGCGGTCTCCGGCATGGAATCGACGCCGTACTGGGCCTTCATGAGCGGATTGATGAAGCGCCAGCCGATGGTCGTGTCCTCGAGGGTGGCGCTGCGCTGGAACGCCTGCTCCGCCTTGCCCATGACCAGCGGCGCGCGGGTCATGGATTCGACGCCGCCGGCGACGACCACGTCGAGTTCGCCGGCACGGATGGCGCGCGCGGCGGTGCCGACCGCGTCGAGGCCGGATGCGCACAGCCGGTTCATGGTGGTGCCGGGCACCGAATCGGGCAGGCCGGCGAGCAGGGCGGCCATGCGCGCGACGTTGCGATTGTCCTCGCCGGCCTGATTGGCGCAGCCGAGGATGACGTCCTCCACCGTTTCGGCGAGCCCATCGTGGCGGGCGACGAGAGCCCGGATGGCAATTGCGGCGAGGTCGTCGGCGCGCACCTGGGCGAGTGCTCCGCCAAAGCGCCCGATGGGCGTGCGCACCGCGTCGCAGATGTAGGCTTCGCGGCTCTCAAGGTTCATGCGTCGCCTCCGTGGGCTTTCGCCGTGCGGTCCTGCAGGTCGCGCAGCACGCCGAGTTCCTGTGCCGTCGGCGGCGGCGTCTCGTGTGCCGCGTCGGCGAACTTCAGCGTCCAGCCGCACTGCGCCTGCACCTGCTGACGGCTGACGCCGGGGTGGAGCGAGACGACGGTCAGCTCGCAGGTCCGCGGGATCCGGCTCCAGGATGCAGAGGTCGGTGACGACGCGGGTCGGCCCGCGCGTCTTGAGGCCGAGCGCGGCGCGGCTGCCCGGTCCGCTGCCGTGGCCGAGCGAGGTGATGAAATCGATCTTCTCGACGTAGGCGCGCGGCGACATCGCCATGGTGATGAAGATCTGGCCGCAATTGGCGGCGATCTCCGGGGCGCCGCCGCCACCGGGCAAGCGCACCTTGGGGGTGTCGTAGGCGCCGACGACGGTGGTGTTGAGGTTGGCGAAACGGTCGATCTGGGCGCCGCCGAGAAAGCCGACGGTGATGCGCCCGCCCTGCAGCCAGTAGCGGAACATCTCGGGCACCGAGACGGTGGTCAGCGCCGTCTCGCACAGTTCGCCGTCGCCGATCGACAGCGGCAGGACGTCGGGCTTGGTGTCGATGGTGCCCGATTCGTAGATCAGCGTGATCTTCGGCGCGTGGGTGAGGCGGGCGAGGTTGCAGGCCGCCGACGGCGCCCCGATGCCGACGAAGCAGACATCGTCGTTGCGCAGCGCGCGGGCGGCGGCAACCGTCATGATTTCGGTGGGCGTGTAGGCGGCGGTCATGGGGCCATCCCGGGCGACCGGCGACCTTGTCGCCCGCAAGCGGGGAGACGGTGCGGCGAGCGCGGCAGCGTCGGGACGATCATGCCGCCCTCCGTGCAAAGGCCGCGAAATCCTCCGCCTTCCTGGCGAGCACGTTCTCGCCCATCCAGGCGAGAAGGTATCGCGCTCGCGGGCGATGGCGTCCCACGCCTTGTAGAAGCCGTTGGCGCGCTTGTAGTAGCCGTGGGCATACGAGGGGTAGGCGCCGCCCGGCACGGCGGCGATGGCGGTCACCGTCCAGTGCGGCAGCACGACCGAATTCGGGCTCGGCAGCTTGAGATCGTCGACAATCTCCTCGACGGTGACGATGGAGCGCCGCGCGGCCAGCACCACCTGCTTCTGCACGCCGACGATGCCTTCGAGCAGAACGTTGCCGGCACGGTCGGCGCGCAGCGCATGGATGATGCCGACGTCGGGGCGGATGGCCGGCACGGTCGCCAGTTGCTCGCCGGTATAGGGGCAGGTGACCGAGCGGATGTTCGGGTTGACCGCCGGCAGGCCGACGCCCTGGTAGCCGCGGAAGACGGCGAAGGGCAGATTGGCGGCGCCGGCATCGTAGGCGTTGGCGAGCGCCGCGTGCGAATGCTCCTCGATGGCAAGCGGCTTCGGCCAGCCGTTCTCGACCGCGTCGCGCATGCGGTGCAGCGAGCCGACGCCGGGATTGCCGCCCCACGAAAAGATCAGCCGGTCGGCGCAGCCCATGCCGATCATCTGATCGTAGATCAGGTCCGGGGTCATGCGCACGAGGGTGAGCCGGCTGCGGCCCTGGCGGATCGCCTCGTGCCCGGCGGCGAACGGGATCAGATGGGTGAAGCCCTCCATGGCGACCGTGTCGCCGTCGTGCAGGTGGGCGGCGACCGCGTCGTGGAGGGACAGGAATTCGGCCATTAATCGGCTCTCCGTTGGGTCATTTCAGTTCGTCCCCGAGGACCTCGCGCACCCAGCGCATGGCGGCGTTGCCGGCGGGAATGCCGGCATAGACGGCGGCATGGCGGATGAGCGAGCCCAGCTCGGCGACGGTCACGCCGTTGCGTAGCGCCGGGCGCACGTGCAGCTTGAACTCCTCCTCGCGGTGGAGCGCGATCATCATGGTCAGCGTCATCAGCGAACGGGTCTTGCGGGGCAGCGTCGGGTCGCCCCAGGCGTCGTTCCAGGCGACCCGCGTGATGAAGTCCTGCCACGGCATGCCGAAGCTTCCGGCATTGTCGATCGACCGGTCGACATGCGTCGCTCCCAGCACCGCACGGCGATTGGCGAGGCCCGCGACGAAGGCGCGGGAGGGAGCGCCGGGGGCGTGGCGCGCCAGGAAGGCGGCGATGTGGACGGCGGCCTCCTGCGGCCGCTCGACCGAGATCAGGTGGGCGCAGTCGGGGATGATGACCAGCTCGGCGCCCGGGATGCGCGAGCGGATGTCCTCTCCCATCGCCAGCGGCGCGACCGGATCGTCGGCGCCGACGACGACCAGCGTCGGCGCGTCGATCGCCTTGATGCGCTCGCGCAGGTCCATGACGGCGATCGCCTCGCAGCAGCGGGCGTAGCCGTGGCGCTCCGATTCCATGAAGAAATCGCGGATGCGGGTCACCGCCGCCGGATCGCGTTCCTGGAAGGCGGTGGTGAACCAGCGCGGCACGATGGTGTCGACGACCGCTTCCGGCCCGGCATCGAGCACGGTGGCGGCGCGCTGCATCCAGAACTCGGGCGGCGGCAGGTGGGCCGCGGTCCCCATCAGGATCAGGCTGGCCGTCCGCGTCGGATGAAGGACGGCGAAGGCCTGCGCGACCATGCCGCCGAGCGACAGGCCAATGACGTGGGCCTCGGCGATGTCGAGCGCTTCGAGCAGCCCGGCGAGATCGTTGGCAAGGTCGTCCACGGTGGTCGGCTGGTCGCGCGAACCGGAGCGGCCGTGGCCCTGCATGTCGTAGCGCAGCATGCGAAACTGGCCATCGAGCGCCGCGACGATGCCGTCCCACATCTCCATGGTGCTGCCCAGCGAATTGGAGAAGACGACGGTGGGCAGTTCCCTCGGGCCGGCAAGTTCATAGAACAGGTCGACGCCGTTGACGGTTACGGTCGGCATGATCAGAGCTTCCTCATCAGGCGTTTGACGGCTTCGGCCTGGCGCACGGCACTGGCGGCGACGGTCGCGGCGGCTGCGGTCGACGGCCTCAGGTCAAAGGCGCTGTGGAGCAATGCGGCCGGGGCGCCGGCCCTGGCGAGGGCAGCGCGCAGCGGCTCGCCCGTCTCGCGCACCGCCGCGGCGGCCTTTGCCACCATGGCCTGGGCGGCGCCGCGACCGAGCTTGCCGGCGAGCGCGCTTGCCGCGGCATCGGCGAAGACCAGCCCGTGGGTCAGGTCGAGGTTGGCACGCATGCGCCGGGCGTCGACATGCAGGCTCTCCGCCAGCCGCCGGGCTTCGCGGAGAGCGCCGGAGGCGAGCCCGAAGAGGGCGGGCAGCGCATGCCATTCCGCCTGCCACAGGCCGGCCGGGCGCTGCTGGCCGGAACTGGCGGCGTTGAGCAGCGTGACGACCAGGCCGGGCGCGGCGGCGTGGGCGGAAAGGATCACCGCGGAGGACAGCGGGTTCTGCTTGTGCGGCATGGCCGAGGAACCGCCGCGGCCTTCGGCCGGCGCCTCGCTCACCTCGCCGACCTCGGTCGCCGAGAGGAAGACGACGTCGGTCGCCATGCGGGCGAGCATCGCGATCAGCGTGGCCAGCCAGGCGCCTGCCGACACCACGCGGGCGCGGCTGGTGTGCCAGGCAACCGGCGCCTGCCCGAGCCCGAGTTCGTCGGCGAAGGCCTGGCGCACGGCGTCGGCGGCGTCGCCAAGGCCCGCCAGCGTGCCCACCGGCCCGGCGAGCGAAGCGGTCAGCGCGCGCTCGCGCAGCCGCGGCAGTTCGGCGGCGACCTCGGCAATGCCCGACGCCCACGTGCCGGCGACGGCGCCGAAGGTTACCGGGGCGGCCTGCTGGCCATAGGTGCGCCCGACGCAGGGCGTGCGCGCGTGCCGCCTGGCCAGCCGTGCCAGCCCGTCGAGGATCGCCGCGAGGTCGGCAGCGACGAGCGCGAAGGCGTCGGCCATCTGCAGCACCAGCGCCGTATCGACGATGTCCTGGCTGGTGGCGCCCTTGTGGACGTGGGCGCGCAGCTTCTCCGGCAGCAGGGCCTCGACCGCCTTGACGAAGGGAATGGCGACCACGCCGGCGTCGCGCGTCGCCGTCCCCGAGCGCCACGACGGCAAGGTCGTCCGGCTTGATGCGCGCCAGGGCCGGTGCCAGCCCCTTGGGCACCAGGCCGGCGGCCGCTTCGGCCCGGGCGAGCGCCGTCTCGGCGGCCAGCATGGCGGCCAGCGCCGAGCGATCGGAGAAGACCGCGCGCATGGCATCGCTGGCAAAGAGCGGGCCGGTGAGCCCGGAATCGAGGGCGGAAAACGTCATCGCGCCGGGCCTTCCCACCGTCGCGGATAATTCACCCCTTGACCTCCCGGAAGTATCGTTCGATTATCGAACAGTCGTTCGGATATCGACCATTTTCCGCGAGGGGCCGTCGAGTGTCAACGCCGCATTCCCAGCCATCGCCGACGGCCGGCCAACCCACTGTGGCGGAGCGCGCCGGCGGCGACAAGGAATTCATGGCGACGCTCGCCAAGGGCCTGACGGTGCTCGGCGCCTTCGGCGAACAGCGGCCGACGATGACCCTGTCGGAGGCGGCGGAGGCCAGCGGCCTCACCCGGGCGGCGGCGCGCCGGGTGCTCAGAACCCTGACCGAGCTCGGCTATGTGGCGCAGGAGGGACGGCAATTCTCGCTGGCGCCGCGCATCCTCGAGCTTGGCTTCGCCTACCTGTCGACGCAGAGCTGGATCGACCGGGCCGAGCCGCTGATGAAGGAACTCAGCCACACGCTGCACGAATCCTGTTCGGCGGCGATCCTCCAGGACGGCGAGATCGTCTATGTGGCGCGCATGCCGGCGCCGCATCGCCTGATGTCGACCACCATCGCGGTCGGCACGCGGCTGTCGGCCTTCCACACCTCGCTCGGGCGCATCCAGCTTGGCTATCTCGCCGAGGACGTTCTTCGCCAGCGCCTCGCCGCCGTCGCGCTGAAGCGCTACACGCCGCGCACCATCACCGACCCCGAACTGCTCCTCCAGCGCATCCACGCCGACCACGCGCAGGGCCATTCGATCGTCGACGAGGAGCTCGAACTCGGCCTCAGGGCGATCGCCATGCCGATCGTCACCCGCGCCGGCGTCAATGTCGGCGCCATCAACCTGTCGGCCCATGCCGGGCGCACGACGGCGGCCGATCTGCGCGACCGCTTCCTGCCGCGGCTCGCCGAAGTCGCCACGGCGATCTCGCGGACGCTCGCCTAACCTGCCCAAGCCGAATCGCTGCCGTTACCGTGTTATCCTTGGCGCGGGAAAGCCTAGACTTGGCAAACCGGGCGGGTGACGCAGTTGTACGAGGAGGTCTACGATCTCGCCATCATCGGCGGCGGACTGATCGGCGCTGCGATCGCACGCGACGCCTCCGGTCGCGGCCTGACCACCTTCCTGTGCGAGCAGGGCGATATCGGCGGGGCATCGACGGCGGCGACCGACCGCGTCGTGCATGGCGGGCTGCACCACCTCGGCCGGCTCAACTGGGGCGTGTTGCGGGCGCGGCTGAAGGAGCGCGACATCCTCATGCGGACGGCGCCCCATCTGGTGCGGCCGCTCACCTTCGTCCTTCCCCATCACGACCAGCTGTGGCCGCCGTGGGCGCTCGGCCTCGGCCTCTTCGCCTACGACCGGCTCGCCGGGCGGGCGCTGCCGCGGGCGCGCGGCCTCGATCTCGGCACGCGCGAGGCCGACGAGGCCCTGCACCTGCATTTCGCCCGCGGCTTCGCCTACGCCGACTGCATCGCGGACGATTCGCGGCTGGCGGTCGCCAACGCTTTCGATGCCCAGTCGCGCGGGGCAAGCATCAATCCGCGCCTGCGCTGCGTCGTCGCCGAGCGCGAACGCGATCGCTGGCGCCTGTCGCTGGAATCGCAGGTCGACGGGGAATGGACGGTGGTGCTGGCGCGCGTGCTCATCAACGCCGCCGGTGGCCAGGCAAGCGAGGTGCTCGACCACGTCATCCATACCAGCCGCCACACGCCGACGCGGCTGATGCGCTTCAGCCAGATCGTCGTGCGGCGCGATTCCAGCCGTCCGGTCGGCTACGCCCTGCCGGTCGCCAGCGGCCGCATGGTCTTTGCGGTGCCGCATGCGCCGGGCTTCATGCTGATCGGCCCGGCGGTCGCCCGTCACGAGGGCGATGGCGGCGACGCGCGCGTCACCCCGCGCGACGTCACCTGGCTGCTCGATGTCGCCAACCAGTATTTCATCGAGCCGGTGACGCGGCGCGACATCGTCCAGGAGCTGGCCTGCGTCGTCGCCATGCCCGCCGACCAGTCGCTGGCCAGCGGCGACCATGCGGTGACCGTCGATGCGGTTCCCACCGCGCCGCCGCTGTTGTCGGTGTTCGGCGGCCGCCTGACGACCCACCGGCGGATCGCCGAGGAGGTCGTCGACCGGCTGGCGCGCTTCCGCGCGGTGCTGCCGCCGTGGACGGCGGGCGCCTCGCTGCCCGGCGGCAACTTCCCGGCGGAGCAGGGCGCTTCCCATCTCTGCCTGGCGCTCAGGGCCGCCTATCCCTTCCTCAGCGAGGATACCGCCCACCGCCTGGTCACCACCTACGGCACGCGGGCTCCGACGATCCTCACCGGCGCCCGCGAATTCTCCGATCTCGGCCGCTGCTTCGGCGCCGATCTCACCGCGGCCGAGGTCGATTACCTGCGCCACGACGAGTGGGCGATGACGGCGGAAGACGTGCTGTGGCGGCGCACGCGCCTCGGCCTGCAGTTCACCCAGGGCGAGGCCGATACGCTGGCCGAGTGGATGGGCGAGGGCGCGGCGGCGCCGCTGTGAACAGCCGATGCCACCCGAGGAGGCCGCATCCCGACGCGCCCGCCGAAGCCGGGCCGCGCGGGACGGGCCGCATGGCGCGAGGCGGCGCCCCGGTGCGCGCAGCGTGCCCATGAGGCGCTGCGCGGCGACCCCGACCCGCCGCGGGCTCGCCTTTTCGTCGCCGGAATCCCGTGCTACTCACCGCGCCATCTTGGCCAAGATGCGCGGGATCATGATTTCAGGGCAGATTCTCCGGGTGGCGGGCTTCGTCGCCACAGCCGCGGTGGTGCTGGCCGGGCCGGCAACGGCTCAGGTTCTGCAGGTGCCGCAGTTGCAGCCGCCGACGGACCAGTTCGCGCCGCTCGCCGGGCAGCAGCCGGCGCCGGACGCACAGGCGCCCGATTCCCAGGACGTGCCCGACACCCAGATGCCGCAGGAGCCGGAGGCGGCGCATATCTCCAACCCGGTCGCCGTCTTTGCCGGCCTCGACAAGATCACCGGGCGAATCATCAGTTTCGACGTCTATATCGACGAGACCGTGCAGTTCGGCGCGCTGCAGGTGACGCCGCGCGTCTGCTACACGCGCCCGCCGACCGAGGAGCCGCGCACCGACGCCTTCGTCGAGGTCGACGAGATCACGCTCAGCCGCAAGATCCAGCGCGTCTTCACCGGCTGGATGTTCGCCGACAGCCCCGGCCTGCATGCCGTCGACAACGCCGTCTATGACGTCTGGCTGACCGACTGCAAGATGCAGTCGAAGGTGCCGCCGCCGTCCAACAAGAAGTAGCCGGGCGCTAAGCCAGCCGGAAGAAATCCGCGTCGCGGTCGATGGCCTCGTCGAGCAGGCGCTGATAGTGGGCGCGGTCGACGTCGATGGCGCCGAACTGCTTGAGGTGCGGCGTGGTGAACTGGGTGTCGAGCAGGCCGTAGCCGCCCGCCTGCAGCCGCCGGACGAGATGCACCAGGGCGACCTTCGAGGCGTCGCGCTCGCGCGAGAACATGCTCTCGCCGAAGAAGGCGGCACCGAGGCTGACGCCATAGAGCCCGCCGACCAGCGCCCCGTCGCGCCAGGTCTCCACCGTATGGCAGGCGCCGATGGCGTAGAGGTCGCCGTAGAGCTTGCGGATGCGCTGGTTGATCCAGGTCTTCGGCCGCTCCGGCGTGGCGCCGGCACAGCCGTCGATCACGGCGTCGAAATCATTGTCGATGCGGATGGTGAAGCGGCCAGAGGCGACCGTGCGGGCGAGCCGGCGGGGAACGTGGAAACGGTCGAGCGGCAGGATGCCGCGCTGTTCCGGCTCGATCCAGTAGAGACCGGCATCGTCGGCCGATTCGGCCATGGGAAAGATGCCCAGGGCATACGCCTTGAGCAGCACCTGGGGCGTGATTTCCAGCAGCAGATCGTCGCGGGCGGTCATCAAGCGTAATCTAGGCAACCGCCTAGGTGCTGGCCAGACGCTTCTCCAGCCAATGGATGTCGTAGTTGCCCGAGATGACGTCGTCGTCGTGGACGAGGTCGCGGAACAGCGGGATGGTCGTGCGGATGCCGTCCACCACGAATTCGTCGAGCGCCCGGTTGAGGCGCATCATGCACTCCTGCCGGGTGCGGGCGTGGACGATCAGCTTGCCGATCAGGCTGTCGTAGAAGGGCGGGATCGAATAGCCCTGGTAAACGGCGGAATCGACGCGCACGCCGAGGCCCCCCGGCGGGTGGTAGTAGGTGATCTTGCCGGGCGAGGCCATGAAGGTCTTGGGGTCCTCGGCATTGATGCGGCACTCGATGGCGTGGCCGTCGAAGCGCACCTCTTCCTGCGTGAAGGACAGGCCGAACCCGGCGGCGACGCGGATCTGCTCGTTGACCAGGTCGATGCCGGTCACCGCCTCGGTCACCGGGTGCTCGACCTGCAGCCGCGTGTTCATCTCGATGAAATAGAACTCGCCGTTCTCGAAGAGGAACTCGACCGTCCCGGCGCCGGCATAGCCGAGGTCGCCGACGGCCTTGGCGACGATGCCGCCGATGCGGGCGCGCTGCTCGGGCGTGATGACCGGGGAGGGGGACTCCTCCATCACCTTCTGGTGGCGGCGCTGCAGCGAGCAGTCGCGCTCGCCGAGGTGGACGCCGCCGCCCTTGCCGTCGCCCATCACCTGCACCTCGATGTGGCGCGGGGCGCCGAGATACTTCTCGATGTAGACGGCATCGTCGCCGAAGGCGGAGCGCGCCTCGGCGCGCGCCGTCGACAGGGCGTTGGAGAGGTCGTCGGCGGAGCGCGCCACCTTCATGCCGCGTCCGCCGCCGCCGGCGGCCGCCTTGACCAGAACCGGATAGCCGATGTCGTCGGCGATCCGGCGCGCCACGGCATCTTCGCTGACGGCGCCTTCGGAGCCGGGGACCACCGGGATGCCGAGGCGGGCGGCGGTGCGCTTGGCCTCGATCTTGTCGCCCATGATGCGGATGTGCTCGGCGCTCGGACCGATGAAGGCGATGCCGTGCGCCGCGAGGATCTCGGCGAAGCGGGCATTCTCCGACAGGAAGCCGTAGCCCGGATGGACGGCCTCGGCGCCGGTGATCTCGCAGGCGGCGAGCAGCGAGGGGATGTTGAGGTAGGATTCGCGCGCCGGCGGCGGCCCGATGCACACGCTCTCGTCGGCCAGCCGCACGTGCATGGCGTTGGCGTCGGCGGTCGAATGGACCGCCACGGTGGCAATATCGAGTTCCTTGCAGGCGCGCAGGACGCGCAGCGCAATCTCGCCGCGGTTGGCGATGAGGATCTTGCTGAACAAGCGCGGCGCCGTCATTCGATGATCAGCAGCGGCTCGCCGAACTCGACCGGCTGGGCGTCCTCGACGAG
The DNA here is from genome assembly GCA_963784605.1 of uncultured Alphaproteobacteria bacterium. Classification (GTDB taxonomy): domain Bacteria; phylum Pseudomonadota; class Alphaproteobacteria; order Rhizobiales; family Kaistiaceae; genus CAVSRC01. The sequence goes on along the minus strand of CAWARW010000009.1, from coordinate 212,724 downwards.
GATCTCCTTGACCGTGCCTGCGCGCGGCGCCGGGATCTGGTTCATGGTCTTCATCGCTTCGATGATCATCACCGTCTGGCCTTCCTTGACCAGGTCGCCGACGTCGACGAAGGGCCGGCCGCCCGGCTCGGCGGCGCGGTAGGCGGTGCCGACCATGGGCGAGGCGACCATGCCGGCCCGGTTGGCGGGCTCGGCCGGACGTTCGTCTGCCTGAGGCGGTGGCGCGGCGGTTGTGGCGGCCGGGGGCGCTACCGCGGCGGCGATGGTCAGGTTGCGCGCGATCCTGACGCGGGTGTTGTTCTGTTCGACCTCGATCTCGGTCAGGCCGGTCTCGTTGAGCAGGTCGGCCAGCTGGCGGATCAGGTCCTGGTCGACGATCGGGTTCTTTTCGGCCATCAGCCCCCCTTGCGCTTGTTGATCTTCTTGTCGCCGGCGGCGAGCGTCTGCATCGCTTCGAGGGCCAGCACATAGCCCTTCGGGCCGAGACCGCAAATGGTCCCGACGGCAACCGGCGAGACGTGGGAATGATGCCGGAAGCCCTCGCGGGCGAAGATGTTGGACAGATGCACCTCGATCACCGGCAGGCCGACGGCGCGGATCGCGTCGTGGATGGCGACCGAGGTATGGGTGTAGGCGCCGGGATTGATGACGATGCCGCGGGCCGCGGACGCCGCCTCCTGGATCCAGTCGACCAGAACACCCTCGTGGTTGGTCTGGCGGAAATCGACGGCCAGGCCCAGCGTCTTTCCCGCCGCAACGCAGTCCCGCTCGATGTCGGCGAGCGTGGTGGCGCCGTAGACGCCGGGCTCGCGCGTGCCGAGCAGGTTGAGGTTGGGGCCGTTGAGGACGAGAACCGGGACAGCCATGCTTGGGAGTTTCCGCCATGGCGGCAGCCACCTATGGCCGGCCGCCGGAAATGGCGCGGTTATAGGCGGTTGACGGGCGGAGGGAAAGCCCCGCCGCCCGTGCCCGGACGGCGCGCTAGCAAGCGCTGCTGGTGCAGGCGCTGGCCAGCGCGTCGATCTTGGTTTTGAGGGTGTCGTAGCCGACGGCGCCGACGATGACCTCCTTGTGGGTGACGTAGCTCGGCGTGCCGGTGAGGTTGAGCCTGCCGGCGAGATCGTACGATTCGCCGATCGTCTTCTTCACCTCGTCCGAATCAAGCTTGGCCTTCAGCGCGGCGGGGTCGATGCCGAGGCTGGCGGCCACGGCCAGCGCCTTGGCGCCGTTCACCTGGCCGGGTTCGGCGAGCAGGGCGTCGTGGAAGGCGGCGTATTTGTCGGGGGCGGTCATGTGCAGGGCGACGGCCACCTTGGCCGCCTCGACCGAGCCGGGGCCGAGCACCGGGAACTGCTTGAGGACGACACGCAGGTTGGAATCGCCGTCGATCAGCTTCTTCATGTCGGCTTCGGCGCGCCGGCAATAGGTGCAGTTGTAGTCGAAGAACTCGACCAGGGTGACCTTGCCGTGCGGGTTACCGAGCACGACCTGGTACTGGGAGGCGAAGATCTGATCGGCCGAAATCGGCGATCGCCTTGCTCTGGGCGGCCTGCGCGGCGGCATCGCGCTTGCGCTGCAGCTCGCTGATGGCATCGGCGATCACCTCCGGATGGGCGATCAGGTAGTTGCGGATGATGCCTTCCAGCTCGCTGCGCTGGTCGTCGCTGAATTCGGCCGGTTTGGCGGCGCCGGGAACCGGCGTTGCCTCCGCGGCGCGGGCTGCGGCCACCAGCGGCGGGGGGGCGCGGAACTGGCTGGTGCCGGCGGCGTAGCCGACGACGCCTACGGCCAGGGCGCCGACGGCGGCGAGGACGGCGGTGATGCGGACGGTCATGAATGTCTCCAGGAAAGGCGGGATTGCGGGCAATCCCCGGCCTATTGCTTCGGTGCTTTATAGGACGCGATGTCGTCGGCGCGAAGCCATGCCGGCGATCCGCGCTTCAACTTCACTTGAGCGCGGATGGCCTGGATCTGGGCGCCCTTGATGTCGCCTTCGATGAACAGGCCCTGGGCGGTGGCGAGCTGGGCCATGGGCACGTTGTCCTGCATGGCGTAGGCCCGCGCCAGGGCATGGTAGCCGCCGGGAAGATCGGGATAGTTGATGACCGCCGCCGACAACAGCCGGACCGCCTCGTCGGCATTGCTGCGGCCGCCGACGGCGACCAGCGCCTGGCCGAGCAGCACCTTGATCAGGTTGGCACGGGGAGCCAGCGACACCGCCTTGCGCAGCGACGGCAGCGCCTGCTTGGGCTTGCCGGTTTCGAGCAGGATCTGCCCCTCCAGCTCCCAGAAATAGGGGTCGTCGGGGCTGGCGCGGGTGAGGTCCTCGACCTGCTTCAGGGCATCGACGGCGCGGCCGCTGCGGTAGACCGAGATCGCCCGGGCGTAGCGGGCCGGCAGGCTGTTGTCGCTGATCGGGTAGCGCCGATTGACCTGCAGCGGCGACCAGGTGAAGCCGACGAGCTTGGCGCGCACGAGGTCGTGGCGCGCCTGCGCCGCGGCCGAATCCTTCTGGTTGTAGTAGGGACTGGCCTTGACGAGCTGCTCGAGCGTGGTGATGCGCTGGCGCGGCAGCGGGTGGCTCTGCAGGTAGGGGTTGGCCTGGCGGCGAATCCAGCAGGCTGTCGTTGGCCAGCCGCTCGAGCACGGCGAGCATGCCGGCGCCGGACTGGTGGGTCTTGTTGAGGAAGTCGACCGCCGAGCGGTCGGCGGCGGCTTCCTGCTCGCGCGCATAGTGCAGCAGGCTGCGCTCGGCGATGGAAACGCCGCCGGTGATGATGCCGGTGCCGGCGCCGCTGGCGACGTTCTGGCCGGTCGCGACGCCGGCCGCGCCGATGCCGACGCCGGCGATGGTGGCGAGCAGCAGAGCGGCCGTGGTGTTGGCGATCGCCTGCTTCATGGCCGCCACGTCGTTGTGGGCGATATGGCCGGTTTCATGCGCCAGAACGCCGATCAGCTCGTTCGGCGTCTCGGACTGGATGATGGTGCCGACATTGACGAACAGCCGGTGCTCGGTGGTGACGAAGGCGTTGAAGGTCTGGCTGTTGATGAGCAGGATCTTCGGCATCTGTTCGCCGGCGGCCTGGACGATCGGCCGCAGATAATCGGCAAGCAGCGCCTCGGTTTCGGCATCGCGGACGGTCGGGATGGGCCCGTCGGCGAAGGCCGCCGGCGGCGGCAGGGCGAGGACCAGCGCCAGGGCGCCGGCGGCGATCCGCGTCGGGACTTTCCAGGGGCGTTCGCACCTGCTAGGCACCGCTGCTTGTCGCATCGTCTCTCCGGTCTCGAATGGGTGGTCGTTCCTGCGGTGGCGAACAGCGTAGGGAGGGCCCGCGGGCGGGTCAACGCGACCGACTGCCGGAGCAAGGAAATGGCCGGTAAATTGGGCGGGAGCAAGACATTGGGTGGTGGCGCGGAGAGGTCGCGATGAGCCGCCGTCCGCAGGCTTCGCGGCGCAGCGAAATCCAGCCGTTCATCGTCATGGACGTGATGCGTGCCGCCGCCGACCGCGAGCATGCCGGCGCGCGCGTCGTCCACATGGAGGTCGGCCAGCCAGGGGCGCGGGCGCCGGAGGCGGTGCTGGAAGCGGCGCGCATGGCCGTCGCCGACGGTTACTTCCGCTATACCGAGGCGCTCGGCCTGAGGGCGCTGAGGGCGCGCATTTCCCGCCACTACGCCGAGGAATACGGCCTCGAGGTGCCGGCCGAGCGCATCGTCGTGACCACCGGCTCGTCGGCCGCCTTCAACCTCGCCTTTCTCGGCGCTTTCGACGCCGGCGACCGGGTGGCGATCGCCGCGCCCGGCTATCCGGCCTACAAGAACCTGCTGCGGGCGCTCGGCCTCGTCGCGGTCGAGATCGAGACCGACGCCGCGACGCGCCATGTGCTGACGCCGGAGATGCTGGAACGGGCGCACGGCGAAGCGCCGCTTGCCGGCGTGCTGGTGGCGAGCCCGGCCAACCCGAGCGGCACCATGATGACGCCGCAGGCGCTCGGCGCCCTGATTGCCGCGGCGGATGGCCTCGGCATCCAGTTCATCTCCGACGAGATCTATCACCGGCTGGTCTATGCCGGAACGGCGGCGACCGCGCTCGCCTTCTCCGGCGATGCGATCGTCATCAATTCCTTCTCGAAATACTATTGCATGACCGGCTGGCGGGTCGGCTGGATGGTGCTGCCCGAGCCGCTCATCCGGCCGGTCGAGCGCATCGCGCAGAACCTCTACATCTCGGCGCCGGACATTTCGCAGCGGGCGGCGATCGCCGCCTTCGAGGCGACCGAGGAGCTCGACCGCATTCGCGACGGCTATGCCGCCAACCGCCGGCTGCTCCTCGAACGGCTGCCGGCGATCGGCTTCGACGAGCACCTGCCGGTCGATGGCGCCTTCTACGTCTATGCCTCGGTCCGCCGCTTCTCCAACGATTCGACCGAATTCACCCGGCGCATGCTGGCCGAGGCCGGCGTCGCCGCGACCCCGGGCGCCGATTTCGATCAGGCCCGCGGCCACGCCTTCATGCGCTTCTCCTTCGCCGGCACCGAGGCCGACATGGCGGAGGGCATGGACCGTCTCGCCGCCTGGCTGAAATAGGGCCTCAAGGCGCGCGCCTTTGGCAATTTGTCAGAGCCGGCGCGAAGGTCTATTTCGTTTCCACCGTTTCCGGTTCCCGTGCAACGGCGGGGCCGCCTGCCGCGGAGATCACCATTGATGAACGCCGCCATGATCCGGGCCTTCGCTGCGCTGGAAGCGCATCGGGCCGCCATCGCCGCCAAGCCGCTGCGCCAGCGTTTCGCTGACGATCCCGGCCGCTTTGCCAAGTTCTCCGCCGGTTTCGGCGATTTCCTGCTCGATTATTCCAAGAACCTGATCGACGACGAGGTGATGGCCCGCCTGCTGGCGCTGGCCGAGGCGGCGGACGTCGAGACCCGCCGCGACGCCATGTTCGCCGGCGAGCCGATCAACGTCACCGAGAACCGGCCGGTGCTGCATGTGGCGCTGCGCGCGCGGCCCGACGAGGTCTATCGCGCCGAAGGCGAGAACGTCGTGCCGATGGTCCAGGAGGTGCTGGGCCGCATGGCGGCGTTCGCCGACGGCGTGCGCTCCGGCGCCATTGCCGGGCAGGGCGGCAAGTTTACCGACGTGGTCAACATCGGCATCGGCGGCTCCGACCTCGGGCCGGCGATGGCGACGCTGGCGCTGGCGCCGTACCACGACGGGCCGCGCCTGCACTTCGTCTCCAACGTCGACGGCGCCGACATCCGCGACACGCTCGCAACCCTCGATCCGGCGCGCACGCTGTTCCTGGTCGCCTCGAAGACCTTCACCACCATCGAGACCATGACCAATGCCGCCACGGCGCGGCGGTGGATCGTCGCGGCGCTCGGCGAACAGCACGTCGCCGCACATTTCGCGGCGCTGTCGACGGCGCTTCCCAAGGTCGCCGCCTTCGGCATCGGCGAGGAGCGCACCTTCGGCTTCTGGGACTGGGTCGGCGGGCGCTATTCGGTGTGGTCGGCGATCGGGCTGTCGCTGATGATCGCCATCGGGCCGGAGAATTTCCGCGCCTTCCTCGCCGGTGGCCGGGCGATGGACGAGCACTTCCGCACCGCGCCGCTGGCCAGCAACCTGCCGGTGATCCTCGGGCTGATCGGCATCTGGTACCGCAACGTCATGGGCTTCCCGGTGTATGCGGTGCTGCCCTACGACAACCGGCTGAAGCGGCTGCCGGCCTACCTGCAGCAGCTCGACATGGAATCGGACGGCAAGAGCGTCCACCTCGACGGCACGTCGGTGCGCAGCGCCACCGGGCCCATCGTCTTCGGTGAGCCGGGCACCAACGGCCAGCACGCCTTCTACCAGCTCATCCACCAGGGCACCGACGTGATCCCGGTGGATTTCCTCGTCGGCGCCCATTCCGATGCGCCCGACGACGTCCATCAGGCGCTGCTGCTTGCCAATTGCCTGGCGCAGAGCGAGGCGCTGATGCGCGGCAAGACGCTGGAGGAGGCGCAGGCGGAGTTGACGGCCGCCGGCATGGCGGCCGACGCCGTCGAGCGGCTCGCCCCGCACAAGGTCTTTCCCGGCAGCCGGCCGTCCAACACCATCCTCTATCGCCGGCTCGATCCGCATACGCTCGGCATGATCATCGCGCTCTACGAGCACAAGGTCTTCGTCCAGGGCACCATCTGGGGCATCAACTCCTTCGACCAGTGGGGCGTGGAACTCGGCAAGACGCTGGCCATGGAGCTGCTGCCGATGGTCGAGGGCAAGGCCGAGCCCGGCAACCGCGATGCCTCGACCGCGGGCCTGCTGGCGGCGATCCACCGGCTCAAGGGATAGGTCGCGGGCGCCGGATCGCGCGCCCGGGAAGGCTGGCGAGGCGTGAGGGAGGTGTCGGATGCAGGGCCTTGAAGACGGCGTCTGGCTGAACCAGCCCGGGGCCTGGTCGCTGGAGAACGCCGTTCTCGACGTAACCAGCGATGCCGAGACCGACTTCTGGCGCGAGACCCACTACGGCTTCACCCGCGACAGCGGGCATTTTCTTGGCGTCGCCACCGGGCCGGGCTTTACCGCCGAGCTGCGCGTGCGGGGCCTCTACGAGGCACTCTACGACCAGGCGGGCATCATGGTGCGCCTCGACGAACGCCGCTGGGTCAAGGCGGGCATCGAGTTGTCGGATGGGCGGGCGATGCTGTCCAGCGTACTCACTGACGGCCGCTCGGACTGGGCGACTGCCCCTTACGCGCATGACGCGGGCGATTTCCGCATGCGGGCGACGGTCGCCGACGGCGTTCTCCGCCTGCAGGTCTCGGCCGACGGCACGCTGTGGCCGCTGGTCCGCCTGGCGCCGTTCCCGGTTGCCGAGTCCTATCGGGTCGGCCCCATGTGCTGCAGCCCGCAACGCTCCGGGCTGAAGGTGCGCTTCGCGGACTTCCGGCTCTCCGCGCCGACGACCAAGGACCTGCACGATCTCAGTTGAGGCGGCGGTCGCTCCGTCCGGCGAGCGACACATACGGAGGCGCTGCGTTCACAACGATCGCGGCGGTTGCCCGGCGAGTTCCGCCAGCAGCCGATCGGCGCGGGCGAGATCGTACTCATCACCGATGCGCTGGAAAACGATCCGCGCAGCGGCGGCGTGCTCTCGTGCCCTTTCGAGCCGGCCGGTCTCCCCGGTCCGTTGATGGATGGCCTGATGGAGCTCGGCGAGGTTGTACTGCACTTCGGCCCAGCTCCGCGATGTGGAGTGAGGTGACAGGTACTGCAGCGCTTGCTGGTACATCGCCTCTGCCTCGGAGTAGTCACCGGTTCCGGCTCCAGGTCGCCCGACACGTGGCGGGCGACCGCGGCCGTCTTCAGGGCCTCGGCCAGATACCATTCGGCGTTCGGCGTTCGTTTCAGGACGTCGATCACCGGGCCCAGAATGCGAACCGTTTCGGCAAAAGCCGCGCTGTCGTTGTGCAGCCTTCCGGCGCCGTTCAGCGCGACGGCGAGGTTCAGCCGTGCCGGGATGTGTTCGAACCCGACCCCGGCGCGATCATATTTCCCGATGAGGTAGCGCAGGCCGCCAATCGCCTGTTCGAGAAGCCCTGCATCGTTCCGGATGATGCCGAGCTTGCCGATTGCGGCACAGCGGTTCATCTGGACCCGTGCCCATTTTTCGGCATCCGTTGCTTCGTCGCGAACCTCCAGCGTCCGATCGTAGGCCGCGATGGCGCGCACCAGCGCTGCTCCGTCATCGTTGCGGTCGGCGATCGTGGAATAGACGTTGCCGAGGTTCAGCTCCGTCATCGACCAGTCGTCGGAGTTCTCCTCCTTCGATCTGTGCCTCAACGCCATTTCCAGCGCCTGAGCTGCGCTCTTCAGCGTTTCGGCGTGCGACTCGCGCTGTCCGATCTGCCGCAGGGCGACGCCGAGGTCGTTCCACGCCATTCCGGCTTCCTCGCGCGTCGCGGCGAGGCGGATGGCCGCCCGCGCCAGCTGGGCCGCCACACGCATGTCGAAACCCTGCATTCCGCCTTGGCCACGATCGTGCCACTCGAGGAAGACCTCGCGCAGCGTCTCGAACGGTGCCGGCATCGGTGTCAGCCTTGTCCGCTCGAGCAATGCCTGGGCGGCGTGGTCGGGTAGGTTCTCGATCCGGGCCTGAAGCACGGCCGCATCCAGCAGTGCCGCATGCTGCGCCCGTTCGCTGTCGACGCGTTCCCGCGATGCCGCCAGGGCCGCGGCCAATTCGCGGCCGGCATCCGACATCCGGCCGCTGTCGTTGAGCTCCCCGAGGCGCCTGAGCACGGCGGACACCTGCTCGCCGCTGTTTGCCGGCAGCTTTGCCCCTTCGCGCAGGTCGCGGGCGGCTTCGAGCGCCGTCTTGAGGCCGAGATAGGCCGAAATGAAGTCGTTGGGGGTTTCCTTCGCGTAGGTGCGGGCGAGGTCGAAAAAGAGCCTCTGATGCGCTTCCCATTCGGCCGGCGCCTGGGATCGGGACTGCTCGACCAGCCTCTCGACCATGGCTTCGATGCGCCTGGTGCCCGCATCGGTGCTTTCGACGTGGCCGAGGATTTCGTCCTGCCGGCGCGCCAGTTCGAGGACAAGCTCGAGCGTGATCAGGCCCCGGAAATCGGGATCCGCCTTGCACGCCGCCAGCCCGGCGACGATGCAGGCTTCGATGATCCTGCGGACGTTCTGATCGTCGCTGCCGATCGCGAGGCCGGCGACGATCTCGGCGCAAACGACCGTCTCGAAGTCCTTGCCGTGCACGTCCTTGGCCAGTCGCTTGAGATCGAGGCTGGCGACGGAGGCCGAGGCTGCCAGGATAGCCGCCGCCCGCTCGATTTCTTCCTCGCTGAATTCGCGGTACTGGGCGAGGGCGGCCAACACCTCCTTCTGCGCCTTCGCCGCCGTTGCCTTCGCCTTGTCCGTGCCGAGCGTCAATCCGGCGGCGGCGAGCGCGGCAACCGGCATGGCGACGAGCTTGCCGCCGGACGGGTCGCCAAGCGCGAAGGCGGTGACGCCGACGCAAAGCGATGCGATATCCTTTGCAAAAGGCTTGATGCCTGCCATCTCGCGCTCCGTTCCCGAGATGTCTGTCTTGCGTCGCTCCCGCATCGGGCAGGAAAGAATTCGGCCCGGCTGCGATGCGGCGCCTGGGTGCCGTCATGCCAGGTGCAGCCGGACGAGGCTCGCACAGCAGCCACGGGCGAACAACCCGCGATTGAAACGCTCATGTCCGGAATGGGCGCGCGGCGTCTCGGCTCAGCGATCGGCGTTGGCAGCGAGGCCGGGCTCCAGCGCGTCGATGGTTTCGCGCACGATCTCGGCCGGCACCGTGCCGGCGAGGGCGGCGACGATTGCCCCGGTGTCGGCGGCGGCGCGCAGGCGCCGATAGAGCGCTTGCGCCAGTTCGGTGCGCCCGGCGCGAAGGCTGGTGACGATCAGCCCGAAACCGTTGAGCGACAGCAGCGCGGTGTCCGGCAGGCGGTCGTAGATGGCGAGCACGTCCGCGTCACTCTCGTGGCGGAAGAGGTTCGACTGGCCGTGGAAGCCGAAGGTGGGCTTGTCGGGAAAGCGTTGCTCGTAGGAGAAGCGGGCGGCCATCTCGAGCGGGGCGAAGCGGATGCCGAAATCGCGCTCCAGCGCCGGCCTGAGAACCTCCGAGATCATCCAGTCCTCGTTGATGCCGGGGGTGGCCGGCAGCTTGGCCAGCGCCCGCATCAGCTTGCGGCTCCTCAGCGAGAAGCCGCCGTTTCCGACCAGCACCCGGCCGTCGCGGAAGATCGGCGCGCCGATGTAATCGTAGGTGCGGAAGCGTTTGTCCCAGGCGGATCCGGCAACGACGTAGCCGTCCCATTGCACGACCAGCGCGTGGGACGTGCGGATGTGGCGGCCCATCTCCTTCAGGCAGAAGTGCGAATAGTCGGCGAGCGAGGCGAGGGGCGAAATCGCGACGTGGCGGAAGCTGCCGGCCACGGCGACGTCGGAAAAGAGGATCGCCTCGGCGAAGGCGCAGCGCTCCATGCTGAGGTCGAGGGCGCGGGCGGCGAGCTCCGGCGTGACCGAATTGGCCGCGCATACCGTCACGTCGGAGAGGTCGGGGCGCTTGCCCTTGCTGCCGGCTGCCATGCCTGCCTTTCGTGTGTTCGGCGTCTCGCCCGGTGCGGGCGGACCCTAGCATGCCCGGCCGGGCCCGGGAGATGGGCCGCGGCGGTTGCCTTTTATCCGGCGATCTGGTCGGATCGGCGCCTGTTTTCACGTTTTTCCAGCACGAGAGGCGGCCCTCTCCGGGTCGTGCATCATGAACACCGTCGCTCCCCCCAAATACGGCATCGGCGCTCGCGTCCGGCGCAAGGAAGACCGCGCGCTGGTCACCGGCCGCGGCCGCTTCGTCGACGACTACATGCCGGAGGGGACGCTGAGGGCCTATGTGCTGCGCTCGGCCATGGCGCACGCGCGCTTCCGCCTCGGTGACCTCGCCGAGGTCGCCGCCATGCCCGGCGTGCGGCTGATCCTCACCCACGGCGATCTCGCCGGCATCGGCGACCTGCCTTGCGAGATCGAGGTGCGCCAGACCGACGGCACCCATCAGAAGGTCCCGCCGCGCCCGCTGCTCGCCAAGGACACGGTGCGCTATGTCGGCGACCCGATCGCCTTCATCGTCGCCGACGACCTGGAAGCGGCCAAGGTCGCCGCCGATTCCATCGAGCTGGACTACGAGCCGTTGCCGCCGGTCATCGACATGAAGGCGGCGGTCGCGCCCGGCGCCCCGCTGGTGTGGCCGGAGTTCGGCTCCAACGTCGCCTTCGAGATCGCCCGTGGCGAGCGCCACCACACCGAGGCGGCGTTCGCTTCGGCGGCGCGCGTATCGCGCATTTCGGTGGTCAACAATCGCGTCGTCGCCAACTACATGGAGACCCGCGGCATCACCGCCGAGTACGATGCCGGGCACGACCGCTACACGCTGACCATGGGCACCCAGGGCGGCCACGCCCAGCGCGACGTCATCGCCAGGGACATCCTCAAGATCCCGCCCCGCAAGATTCGCGTGATCACGCCCGATGTCGGCGGCGGCTTCGGCACCAAGATCTTCGTCTATCACGAGTATCCGCTGGCGGCGATCGCGGCCAAGAGGCTCGGCAGGCCGGTCAAGTGGATCGGCGAGCGCAGCGAGCACTTCCTCGGCGACTGTCACGGCCGCGACAACCTCACGACGGCCGAGATGGCGATGGACGCGGACGGCAAGTTCCTCGCCATGCGGGTCGAGATGCTCGCCAACATGGGCGGCTATCTCAACCAGTTCGGCCCGGACATTCCCTTCGGCGGCATGACCATGCTGACCGGGGTCTACGACATTCCCGCACCTGTGGGCGCACACCCGCGGCGTCTACACCAACACCGTGACGGTCGATGCCTATCGCGGCGCCGGGCGCCCCGAGGCGGCCTATCTGATCGAGCGGCTGGTCGATGTCTGCGGGCGCGACAGCGGCCTCGGGCCAGTCGAGATCCGCCGGCGCAACTTCATCCGCCCGGCGCAGATGCCCTATCGCACCCATGGCGGGCGCATCTACGATTCCGGTGAGTTCAACGGCCACATGTCGCGCGCGCTGGAGCTGGCCGACTGGCGCGGCTTTGCGGCGCGGGCGGAAGCGGCGGCAGAGGCCGGCAAGCTGCGCGGCATCGGCCTTGCCACCTACATCGAGGCCTGCGCCTTCCCCGGCAAGGAAGGCGCCACCGTGCGGCTCAAGGAAGACGGCACCGCGGCGCTGTTCATCGGCACCCAGTCGAACGGCCAGGGCCATGCCACCGCCTATGCCCAGTTCATCGCCGGCCACCTCGGCCTCGACTACGACCAGATCGAGGTCATCCAGGGCGACACCGACCAGGTGGCCAGCGGCGAGGGAACCGGCGGCTCGCGGTCGATCCCGCTCGGCGTCGTCTCGGTCGACCGGGCGGCGGTCAAGCTCGCCGGCCAGATCAAGCGCATCGCCGCCGAAAAGCTGGAAGCGACCGTCGACGAACTGGAGCTCGCCGAGGGCGCCGTGCGCGTCAACGGCACCAATCGCGGCATGACGCTGGTGGAGCTGGCGCGCTCGGTCGAGGACCGCTCCAAGCTCTCCGCCTACGACGACAGCTTCGAGCAGCCGGAGCCGACCTATCCCAACGGCAGCCACCTGACCGAGGTCGAGATCGATCCGGAGACCGGCGTCGTCGCGATCGTCGGCTATTGGATCGTCGACGATTTCGGCGTCACCGTGAATCCGCTGTTGCTCGAGGGGCAGGTGCATGGCGGCGTCGTCCAGGGCCTCGGCCAGGCGCTCCACGAGAACACCGTCTACGACGCCGACGGCCAGCTGTTGACCGCAACCTTCATGGACTACGCCCTGCCGCGCGCCGACAGCGTACCGGGCTTCACCTTCGAGACGCGCAACGTCCCCTGTCTCACCAATGCCTTCGGCATCAAGGGGGCGGGCGAGGCCGGCTCCATCGGCTCGTGCCCGGCGGTGATGAACGCCATCGCCGACGCGCTCTACCGGGCCTATGGCGTCGCCGACATCGACATGCCGGCGACCCCGGAAAAGCTCTGGCAGGCGATCCAGGCGGCAAAGGCGGCGAAGGCCGCCTGACGGGCCTGGCGCCGGCCGGCGGCTTGCGCCAACCTTCCCGCAGGCAAGGGGGCGGTTTGAGCCTGCCGCCGGCGCTTCACGAGCGTCGCCGACAATCGCCTGCGCAATCCATGCTTGCCTGACTCGCCGGCCTGTGGTCCGTTGCAAGACCCATGGACCCTCCCTCGGAACGGGCGCAGCCGGGCGTCGGCATCGCGCTCAAAATCACCTCAACCGTCGTCTTCACGATCATGTCGACGCTGGTGAAGCTGGCCAGCGTCGACTTCCCCATCGGCGAGATCATGTTCTTCCGCAGCTTCTTCGCGCTGCTGCCGGTGCTCGTGTGGATCGCGGCGCGGGGACGGTTTCCGGAGGCGATGCATACCAGCCGACTGCACCGGCACTTCTTCCGCTCGCTCGCCGGCGCCGCCGGCATGTTCACCGGCTTCACCGCGCTCGCCCTGCTGCCCATCGCCGATGCCACGGCCATCGGCTATGCGGCGCCGCTGATGACGGTGGTGCTCGCCGTCATCTTCCTCGGCGAGAAGGTGCGCATCTACCGCTGGTCGGCCGTGGGCGTCGGCTTCATCGGCGTGCTGGTGATCCTCTCCGACTATGTCGACCCGAACGCTTCGACGGTGGCACAGGCGAGCACGTTCGGGGCGGTCATCGCGATTGTCAGCGCCTTTCTCGGGGCCACGGCGACGACCCAGGTGCGGGCGATGGTGCACACGGAGTCGGCCTCGACCATCGTCTTCTACTTCTCGCTGTTCTGCGCGCTCGCCGGCCTGATCAGCATCCCGTTCACGCCGTGGTCGATGCCCGGGCCGCTCGATGCGGCGATGCTGGTCGGCGCCGGCATCTTCGGCGGCATTGGCCAGATCACCATGACCCAGAGCTTCCGCCATGCCGACGCCTCCCTGATCGCTCCGTTCGACTACACCTCGATGATCTGGGCGCTGATCGTCAGCCTCCTGGTGTTCAACACCTGGCCGAGCGGGATCATGCTCATCGGCACCGCCATCGTGATCGCCGCCGGACTGTTCGTCATCTATCGCGAGCACCGCCTCGGCATCCGGCGCAACCGCTCGAAGGAAGCGCAGACGCCGGTCACGACCACGCCGACCTGACCGGACCCCTTGCGCCGTTTCCGGCGCCGGCATAGCTCTGCCAATCGCACAGGACAGGACCGTTCAGTCATGACCGCCATTGCCGTCACCATCGCGGGCTCCGATTCCGGCGGCGGCGCCGGCATCCAGGCCGACCTCAAGACGTTCTCGGCGCTCGGCGTCTACGGCGCCTCGGTGGTCACCGCGCTGACCGCGCAGAACACGCAAGGGGTCAGGGCGATCCATTCCGTCCCGGCCGATTTCGTCACCGCCGAGATCGATGCCGTGTTCTCCGATCTCAAGGTCGATGCGGTGAAGATCGGCATGCTCGGCGCGCCCGACGTCATCGCCGCCGTCGCCGTCGGCCTCGAACGCTGGCGCCAGCGGCGCATCGTGCTCGACCCGGTGATGGTGGCGGCGAGCGGCGATGCGCTGGTCCCCGACGAGGCGGTGGCCGCCATTCGCGACCTGCTCATCCCGCGCGCGATGATCGTGACGCCCAACCTGCCGGAAGCGGCGCGCCTGCTGGGCGAGCCGGTGGCCGCCGACCGCGCCGCGATGGAGGCGCAGGCGAAGCGCCTGCTCGACATCGGCGCCCACGCGGTGCTGATCAAGGGCGGCCACGCCGGCGGCGACGAAAGCGCCGACTTTCTGCTCACTGCGATCAGCCGGCGCTGGCTGGTGGCGCCGCGCGTCGCCACCGAAAACACCCACGGCACCGGCTGCACGCTGTCCTCGGCGATCGCCGCCGGCCTCGCCCGCGGGCGGCATCTGGAAGCCGCGGTGATCGCCGCCAAGGAGTATATCTCCGCCGCGATTGCCGCCGCCGACCGGCTGCAGGTCGGCAAGGGCAGGGGGCCCGTCCACCACTTCCATCAGTGGTGGACGACCTAAATCCAGCTCCCGTGTGCCGCGCGGCACATCCGGGCCCAACGAGCTGCTCGGGCCGCGGTCTGCGGTGCACCGCTCGGGCGCTGCACCGCATCCCGCCGGTCCATGCGGCAGGCTCAGCCCTTGTACTTGACCACCGTCTGGGTCTGCTCGCCGAGCCCGGCGATGCCCAGGTGGATGGTTTCGCCGCCCTTGAGGAAGCGCGGCTTCGGCTTCTGCCCGGAGCCGACGCCGGGCGGCGTGCCGGTGGTGATCACGTCGCCGGCGTCAAGGCGGATGAACTGGCTGACGTAGCTGACCAGATAGGCAACGCCGAAGATCATGGTCCTGGTGTTGCCGCGCTGCATGCGCCGGCCGTTGATGTCGAGGAACATGTCGAGGTCCTGCGGATCCTTGACCTCGTCCGGGGTCACCAGCCACGGCCCGAGCGGGCCGAAGGTCGGGCAGCCCTTGCCCTTGGTCCACTGGCCGCCGCCGCGCTCGAGCTGGTACTCGCGTTCCGACACGTCGTTGCACACGGCGTAGCCGGCGATGGCCTTGAGCGCGTCCTTTTCCGGGATGTAGCTGCCGCCCTTGCCGATGATGACCGCCAGCTCGGTCTCCCAGTCGGTCTTCTTCGAGCCCTTGGGGATCATCACGTCGTCGTTGGGGCCGACGATGCAGTTGGGCGCCTTGGTGAAGACGATCGGCTCCTTGGGGATGGGCATGCCGCTCTCGGCGGCGTGGTCGGCATAGTTGAGGCCGATGGCGAGGAAGTTGCGCGTGCCGGCGACGCAGGGGCCGATGCGCACGTCCTTGCGCACCTTGGGCAGGCTCTCCGGCTTGACCTTGCGGATCTTGGCAAGCGCGCCGGCGGCGATCGTCTCGGCCGAGATGTCGGAAACCACCGACGACAGGTCACGGATGGTGCCGTCCTTGGCGAGGATGCCCGGCTTTTCGCGGCCCTTCGGACCGAATCGCAGCAGCTTCATGAGAGTCTTTTCTCCTTGGATGTTGTGCCGGCGGCAGTGGCGGCGGGGAGAGGCAAGTCGATCAGAACGCGCCGGGGAATAGCCCGCCGTCGACGAGGATGTTCTGTCCGGTGATATAGCCCGCATGCACGGAGCAGAGGAAGGCACAAACCTGCCCGAACTCTTCGGGTGTGCCGAAGCGGCCGGCGGGCACCTCGCGCGCCTGGCCGGCGGCGACCGCCTCCGGCGCGTCGCCGGAAGCCTCGGCGGCGTGGCGATGGGCGGCGCGCAGGCGGTCGGTGTCCATGCGTCCGGGCAGCAGGTTGTTGATGGTGACGTTGCGGTCGGCGACCGTGCGGCAGACGCCGGCGAGGAAGGCGGTCAGGCCGGCGCGGGCCCCCGACGACAGGTCGAGCCCGGGTATCGGCATCTTCACCGAAAACGAGGTGATGTTGACGATGCGGCCGAAGCCGCGCGCGGTCATGCCGGGAAGCACCGCCTGGATCAGCTCGAGCGGCGTTGCCATGTTCTGCACCACGCCCTCGATGATCTTCTGCCGGTCGAGGTCGGCGAAGGCGCGGAAGGGCGGGCCGCTGTTGTTGTTGACCAGGATATCGGCGTCGGGCGCGGCGGCGATCAGGGCGCGCTGAACGTCCGGCTGGCTCACGTCGCCGGCGACCGGCGTCACCTTGACGCCGAAGCGCAGCGCGATGGCGTGGCCTCCCTTTCGAGCAGGCCCGCGTCGCGGCCATTGATGATGAGGTCGCAGCGGGCTTCGGCCAGCGCCAGCGCTGCGCCGCGCCCGAGACCGCGGCTCGATGCGCAGACGATGGCCGTGCGGCCGGCGATTCCGAGATCCATGAGTGCCTCCCGCGGCAGGAAGTAGCCGAGGCCGTTCCCCTCTGCAATTGTGGCGAGGCAATTGGCGCTGGCCACAGGTCAAATAGGTCAGTATTATTGACCTAATTGACGCGAAAGACCGATGGAATGGAAACGACCCTGCCGCTCATCGCCTTCGTCGTGGCCTCGACGACGACGCCAGGGCCCAACAATCTCATGGTGCTGGCCTCCGGCGCCAATTGGGGGCTGGCCCGCACGCTGCCGCACATCCTCGGCATCACGCTCGGCTTCCCGGTCATGATCCTGGCCGTGGGCCTCGGCATCAGCGCGCTGTTCGAGGCGGCGCCGTGGCTCCACGCTGTGCTGCAATTTGTCGCCTTCGCCTATCTGTGCTGGCTCGCCTGGCGCATCGCCACGGCGGGGCGCCCGGGGGCGGAAACGGGAATCCGGCGGCCGCTCAACCTGTGGCAGGCGGCGGCCTTCCAGTGGGTCAATCCCAAGGCGTGGACGCTGGTCCTCAGCGGCATGGCGGTGTTCGTCGATCCCGCCGCCAACCGTCTCCCACAAATCCTTGGCATTGCTGCGCTTTTCGCCATCGTCGTGCTGCCCAACTGCATTGCCTGGGCGGTCTTCGGCCGCGGCATCGCCCGCTTTCTGGCGGACGACCGGCGGCGGCGCTGGTTCAACGCCGCCATGGCCGTGCTGCTTGTCGCCTCGGCCCTGCCAGCGCTCACTTGAACCAGCGCGTGAGCCAGCCTATGCAGCGCAGGCAAGAGCCTTTCCTGGCCGGATAGGGTCCGTTCCGATCGCGGAACCGGGTGTGTCTGGCCAGGAAAGGCCCTAGCCAATACCATAGCCAGCGACATTCGATGCCCAAGGCGGGAAAGTGTGATTCGTCTTCTGATCGCGACTGACGCCTGGCGTCCCCAGGTCAATGGTGTCGTACGCAGCATCGAACGCTTGGTGGAAGAACTGCCGCGGCTGGGGGCCGAGGTGACCATCCTGTCGCCGGGCTGGTTCCGCACGGTGCCGCTGCCGACCTACCCGGAAATCCGTCTGGCGATCGCCCGCGCCTCGACCTTCGCCCGCCACATGGAGGACACCAAGCCCGACGCCATCCACATCGCCACCGAGGGGCCGGTCGGCTTCGGCGTGCGCCGCTGGTGCCTGAACAACGCGCGCCGCTTCACCACCAGCTATCACACGCGCTTTCCCGAATATATCGCCAAGCGGGTGCCGGTGCCGCTCGCCTGGACCTATGCGGTGCTGCGCCGTTTCCACAATGCCGGCAACGGCTGCATGGTCGCCACGCCGACGCTTCACGGCGAGCTTGCCCGGCGCGGCTTCGACAACCTGATGGACTGGACGCGCGGCGTCGATGGCGTGCTGTTCCGGCCGCGCAGCGACGCCAGCCTGCCGTTTCCGGGGCCGATCTTTCTCTACGTCGGCCGCATCGCGGTGGAGAAGAACCTCGAAGCGTTCCTCGCCCTCGACCTGCCGGGCAGCAAGGTGGTCGTCGGCGACGGTCCCGATCTCGCCCGGCTGAAGTCTGCCCATCCGGACGTGCATTTCCTCGGCGTCATGACCGGCGAGACCTTGGCCAAGGCCTATGCCGCCGCCGACGTCTTCGTCTTCCCCAGCCGCACCGACACCTTCGGCATGGTGATCCTCGAGGCGCTTGCCGCCGGTGTTCCGGTCGCCGCCTATCCGGTGCCGGGGCCGATCGACATCATCGGCTCGGCCCCCGTCGGCGTGCTCGACGAGGACCTGAGGACCGCCGCGCTCGCTGCCCTCGAGATTCCGCGCGAGCGCTGCCGCGCGTTTGCGCTGGAGCACAGCTGGGAAGCGAGCACCCGCCAGTTCATCGACAACGTCGTCGTCGGGCAGGGCGATGAGATGCCGCGCCTGGTGCTTGCCTGAGGCCGCTGATGACCGAGACCCCGCAGAAGCTGCCGACGATCGCCGATGTCCATCGCGCCGCCGAGCGCATCGCCGGCCATGCCGTGCGCACGCCGCTGGTGTCGAACCCGTTTCTCGACGAGCGGGTCGGCGGGCGGGTGCTGCTCAAGTGCGAGATGCTGCAGCGCACCGGCGCCTTCAAGTTCCGCGGCGCCTACAATGCGCTGGCGGCGCTGCCGCGCGAGACGCGCGCCCGCGGCATCGTCGCCGTGTCGTCGGGCAATCACGCGCAAGGCGTGGCGGAAGCGGCGCGGCTGTTCGGCGTGCGCGCCACCATCATCATGCCGGCCGACGCGCCCGTCTCCAAGCGGCTGAGAACCGAGCGCAGCGGCGGCCGCATCGTCACCTACGACCGCGCCGGCGAGGACCGCGATGCGGTGGCGGCGCGCTTCGTGGCCGAGCATGGCGGCACGCTCATCCATCCCTTCGACAACCCGGAGGTGATCGCCGGGCAGGGGACCATCGGCCTGGAGATCGCCGCCGATTGCGACGGGCTCGGGCTGGTACCCGATGCGGTGCTGGTGCCGGCGAGCGGCGGCGGCCTGTCGTCAGGCATCGGACTGGCCGTGCACGAATGGTCGCCGTCGACCGACATGGTGCTGGTCGAGCCGGAGGGCTTCGACGACTACCGCCGGTCGCTCGCCGCCGGCCACATCGTTGCCAACGAGCGCTCGGCGGGCTCGGTCTGCGATGCACTGCTGATTGCGCGGCCGGGCACGCTCAGCTTCGCCATCAACCGTGCCCATGGCGCCACTGGCCTTGCCGTCAGCGACGGCGAGGCACTGGCCGCCGTGGCTTTCGCCTTCCGCGAACTGAAGCTGGTGGTCGAGCCGGGAGGCGCGGTGGCGCTGGCCGCGGTGCTCGGCGGACACGTGCCGGCGCGGGGACGCACGCTGGTGGTGGTGCTGTCGGGCGGCAACATCGACGGCGCCACGCTGGCCGAGGCGCTGGCGCACGACACCGTGGGATAGAGGCGGACCCCCGGCCGATGGCCGCATCCCAGGCTCCGGTTTCGGCGCAGCGCAGCTTCGCGCTGCGCATGGCGGTGTTCTTCGCCGGCTTCTTTCTGGTCAACGGCGTCGTCCAGCCGTTCTTCCCGGTGTGGCTGCAGGCGCGCGGCCTGTCGGAGGTGGAGATCGCCAACTGCGTCGCCTTTCCGGCGCTGCTGAGGGTGCTGCTGACGCCGCTCGCCGGTCTCTATGCCGACCGCGCGCCGAGCCGTCGCTTCGCGGTCATCACCATGACCCTGCCGGCGGCCTTCGTCTTCCTGTTCGCCTGGCCGGCGACCGGCTTCTGGCCGCTCCTGGTGATCACCGGCGCGGCGTTGACGCTGGCGGCCATCGCCAGCCCGCCGGCGATGGCCCTGGCGCTCACCGGCGTGCGCCGCTACGGCGTCGATTTCGGACGCATGCGCATGGCCGGCACCATCTCCTTCGGCGTCGCCAACCTCGGCGCCGGCGCGCTCCTCGGCCTGCTCCATGCAGAGGTGACCTTCTGGCTGATCCTGTTTGCCCTGGTGGTGTCGGCGGCCGCGTCGTGCGCCCTGCCGGCGCCGCCGCCGCTGGTGCCGGCGCAGGCGGCGGAGAAGCCGGACGAGCGGCCGTTCCGGGCGGTGCTCGGCGACCGCGCCTTCCTGGCGCTGATGGTGGCGAGCAGCCTGACCATGGCCAGCCACGCCATGCTCAACAGCTTCGGCAGCATCACCTGGCACCGCCTCGGTTACTCCAGCTTCCAGATCGGCGGTTTCTGGGCGATCGGCCTGGTTGCCGAGACGGCCGTGTTCCTGTCGTCGGCGATGCTGCTCCGCCGGTTCGGCGCCTACGGCCTGTTGGTGCTCGGGGCCGCGGCGGGCGTGCTGCGCTGGTCGCTCTTTCCGCTGGAGCCGGGCGTCGTCGGAACCGTGCTGCTGCAGAGCCTGCACGGGCTCACCCTCGGCGCCAATGCACTCGGCATCCAGAACCTGATCGCGCGGGCGGTGCCGGAGCGGATGACTGCCTCGGCGCAGGGCATCTACGCCATGCTCGTCGGCCTGCTGCTGGCCGCCGCCACCGCGCTCGCCGGGCCGCTCTATGCCGGCTTCGGCATCGACGCCTTCTTGTTCATGGTCCCGGTGGCGGGCCTCGGCCTCGCCATGATCGTGCTGTTCCGCCGCGCCGCAGCGACGTAGCGCCGTCGCCACAAAGAGAAAGGGCGCGAGCCGGAGCCCGCGCCCTTTCGATCCGGTTGTGCGTGTCCGGACTTAATCGAAGTGGCCGCTGGCATGCGCCAGCATGGTGTAGACCTTGCCGGTGTCCGACATCAGGTAGCGGTTGC
Source organism: uncultured Alphaproteobacteria bacterium (assembly GCA_963784605.1). GTDB lineage: Bacteria > Pseudomonadota > Alphaproteobacteria > Rhizobiales > Kaistiaceae > CAVSRC01. The sequence goes on along the minus strand of CAWARW010000009.1, from coordinate 192,072 downwards.
CGATCTGGGCGTCCTTGCCGCTGGTCGTGGCCTCGGCGAGAAGCTTCTCGAAGTCGGTCACGTAGTGGTCGACGACCGAGCGGAACTCGGCATCGCGCTGATACTTCCGGCGGATCTCGTCGAAGGTCTGCTGGCCCTGCATGGTGTAGAGCCGGCGGGTGAACAGGTTGCGCTCGCCGCGCCGGTGACGCTCCCAAAGCTCGGTGGCAGCGTCGTGGTCGATGGCGCGGGCGATGTCCGCCGAGAGCGCATTGAGCGGCGTTCCCTTGGGCGCCGACACGGTCGCCGGCGGTGCCACCTCGCGGGCCGCTTCGCCGCCGCCATTGGGGGCGAAGCTCGCCTCCGCTTCCGGCTTCTCGTGGCGCTCGGCGGCGTTGCCGTTCACTTCCTCGTCGGACGACGCCCGCCGCAGAAGATCGGACACCCAGCCGCCGCCGTTGCCTTCCTCGGCGTCCTGACGCTGCGGCGCGGGGGCGCGTTCGACCGACGGCGCGGGCGCCGGGGCGGGGGCCGGACGCGGCTGGGCCGCGCGCTGCGGCGGCGCCTGGCGCGGAGCGGCGCCATTGGTGCCGTTGCGCCGCATCTCGCTGGCGAAGCGCGACGCCTGCGGCTGGCCGCCTTCGCCACCCGTCGCCGGCACTTCGACGACCGGCGCATGCTGCTCGGCGGTTGCCGCCCGGACCATGCGCGGTTCGCCGAGCGCCGGGCTCGACAGGTCGAGCTGCTTGCCGTGGCGGGTGATGATCTCCGACAGGTCGGACAGCGCCTTGATCTGGTCGCCGACCACGCGGCGCATCGTCTCGGCGCCCTCGCGGGCCTCCTCCGGCAGTTCGAGCACGCCGCGCTTCAGTTCCTCGCGCGTCGTGTTGAGCTCGCGCTGCAGCTCCTGCATGGCGTGGCGCATCTCGCGCGTCGCCTCGCCGAAGCGGCGGCTGGCCTCGCCGACCGACTGGCCCATCTCGCTGACCAGCGCCTTGTTGGATTCGCGCACGGCCTCCGCCGCCTTGCGGCTCTCGCTGGCCGCGGCCCGGTTCATGCTCTCGAGGTTGTCCATCACGCCCTTGGTCGCCGACGCGGTGTTCTCGGTCAGCATGCGGCCGACCGCGGTGGCGCGCTCCTCGGCGCTCTTCAGCGTCTCGGTGATGATGCGCGTGAACGACGACATCAGACCGTCGAGTTCCTCGCTGCGCGCCTTGAGCCCGGAGGTCAGCGACTCGAGCGCCGGCCGGCGCTGGTCGACGGCGCTCTCGATCTGCCGGTTGACGTCGGTCAGGTCGTGCGAGGCGGCGGTGAGCGAGTGGGTCTGCTCCTCGAAGCGCTTCACGACGCTGCTGACGCTGTCCAGGATCTCGCGCGACACGTCGCGCAGGCGGGTGACCTGGTCGCCGAGTTCGCCCGCCGACAGCTGGGTCGTCTCGACCGCGTGGCCGATGGCGGTGGAGAACTCGCCGGCACGTTCGGCAAGGCCCTTCTCGATCTTGGTAAGGTTCTCCGAGGTGCTCCCCAGCAGCCCGTTGAGCGTGTCGGTGGCCCCGGCCAGACGTTCGGCGAGATCGGCGATTTCGCCCTTCAGCTTCTCGTTGGTGGTGGCGAAGCTGGTGGCGACGCGATCGCCCGCCTCGAGCAGCGTGCGCGAGGCTTCCTCGCTGCGTCCGACAACGGTCTCGACGATGCTGGTGCCGCGCTCGTCGAGCGTCCTCAGCAGCGCGTCGGAGCGGCCGTCGAGCAGGCTGGCAAGCTCCGCCACCTCGCTCTGCAGCCGGCCGTGGGTGGAGGCGAAGCTGGCGGCAATGCGATCGCCGGCCTCGGAGAGCGCGTGCGAGGCTTCCTCGCTGCGCCCGACGACGGTCTCGACGATGCTGGTGCCACGCTGTTCGAGCGTGCGCAGCAGCGTCTCCGAGCGGCCGTCGAGCAGGGCGGTGAGCTCGCCGACCTCGCGCTGCAGCTTGTCCTGGGTCGTGGTGAAGCTGGCGGCGGCGCGGTCGCCGGCCTCGACCAGTGCGCGCGAAACCTCCTCGCTGCGTCCGAGGAGCGCGCGTGAGGCCTCCTCGCTGCGCCCGACGAGCATGTCGATGATGTCGGTGCCACGCCGGTCGAGCGTCTTGAGCAGCTCGTTGGAGCCGCCGTCGAGCAGGGAGGCGAGTTCGCCCGAGCGGGCGGAGAGCACGTCGTTGAAGTCGCGCGTGCGCTGTTCCAGCGCATCGGTGACGGCCCCGGCGCGCGCGCCGAAGATGCCCTCGATCTCGTTGATGGTGCGGCCGAGCACGGTCGCCGCCTCGGCGGCCGAGGCCCGCAGCGCCCGCGTCGCCTCGCCGGACTCGTTGATGAGGCGATGGGTGACCTCGTCGATGGCCTCGCGCACCGTGGTGGCGACCTCCTCGCTCTTGGTGGCGAGCGAGTCGGTGGCGGCATGCGCCCGCGACGACATCAGTTCGGCCAGGGCCTCGACCTGCTGGGTCAGCTGGTTGCCGACGTCGACGAGGCGGTCGTCGATCAGCGTGGCGAAGTCGTTCTGGCCGTGGGTGAAGGTCTCCGAGATCTCGCGCGTGCGCTCGATGAGCGTCTGGTTGATCTGGCGCGAGCGGTGGTCGAGGGCCTCGGCGATGCGGTGGGCGCTGGTCTCCAGCGCGTCCGAGACGTCGGCGATCTTGCCGCGAATGCCTTCGCCGAAGGCGTCGAGCTTGCCGGTGAGGGAGTTCTCCATGCCGAGCGCCTGCTCGGAGAGCGCCGCGACCAGGGCCGGCCCGCGCTCGCCGACCAGTTCGGCGATGGTGGTGAAGCGGCTCTCGAGCACGTCGCCGATTTCCTGCGTGCGACTGGCGATCAGGTCGCCGAAGCGCGTGCCGCTCTCGACGATGCGCTCGTGGATGGCGTTGCCGCGGCTCTCGATCGAATCGGCCACCTCGGTGCCCGAGGCGATGATCTTCTCGTGGATGGTGACGCCGCGGCTCTCGATGGCGTTGGCGACGTCGCGGCCGGAGGCGAGGATCTTCTGGTGGATCGACGTGCCGCGCGATTCGATGGCGTCGCCGACGTGCTGGGTCGCCTCGACGATCGAATCGTAGATGGCGGTGCCGCGGTTCTCGATCGAATCGGCGATCTCGCGCGACGACGACAGGATGCGCTCGTAGATCGCGTTGCCGCGGTTCTCGATGACCTCGGCGGTCTCGCGGGAGGAGGCGGTGATGCGTTCGTAGAGCGTGTTGCCGCGCTCCTCGATGGTGTCGACCATCTCGCGCGAGGAGGCGAGGATGCGCTCGTGGAGGTTGGCGCCGCGGCTCTCCATCTCGTTGGCGATCTGGCTGCCCGATCCGACGATGCGCTCGTGGACGGCGTTGCCCGATTCGAGGATGCGGTCGTGGATCGCGGTGCCGCGGTTCTCGATCTCGTTGGCCACCTGGCCACCCGATTCGAGGATGCGGTCGTGGATCGCGACGCCGCGGTTCTCGATCTCGTTGGCCACCTGGCCACCCGATTCGACGATGCGCTGGTGGATCGTGTTGCCGCGGTTCTCGATCTCGCCGGCCACCTGGCTGCCCGATGCGACAATGCGCTCGTGGATGGCGTTGCCCTGTTCGAGGATGCGGTCGGCAATGCGCGTGCCGGAATCGACGATGCGCTCGTGGATGGCGCCGGCGCGCGAGGCCACCGTCTCGGCGATCTCGTTGCCGGAAGCGATGATGGTCTCGTTGATCTTCATGCCGCGCACGGCGATCGCCTTGGCGACTTCGCCGCCGACCGAGGCGAGACGCTGGGTCAGCTCGGCACTGCGCTCGTCGAAGGAATCGTTGACCTGGCTGGTGGCGAGGTCGATGGCGCTGCGCAGCGCCGTGGTGCGCTCCTCGAGCAGCCGGGCCATCACCTCGCCGGTGCCGGCAAGGCGCTCGTTGAGCTCGCTGCCGTTGACCGAGATCGATTCGAAGATGCGGTCGCCGGTCAGCGACAGGCGGTCGGCCAGCTCGCCGCCGCGGGTGGTGATCGTCTCGGCGATGCGCGAACCGGTATCGTCGAGCTTCTCGGCGATCTCCTGGCCGCGCAGGGCCAGGTCGACGAGCAACGAATCGGAGTTGGACTTGAGAACGTCGTTGACCTCGCGCACGTGCGTCGAGATGGTCTCGGCGGCGAGCGTGCCGGCCTCGCTGATCGAGCGGGTGATCTCGTCGGTGCGGCCCTCGAAGCCGGCGATCAGCTCGGAGCCGACGCTGGCCAGCGTGTCGTTCACCTCCTGGCCGCGTTCCGAGATGGTGTCGGCCATCGCACGGCCGGTCGAGGACAGCGTGTCGTTGATCTCGGCCGAACGGGCGAGCAGGGCGTCGGTGACCTCGGTGCCGGTCTGGGCGAGCGAGACGGCGACCTCGCTGACGGTGTCGGCGAGGCGGCTGACCAGATCCTCGCCATGGGCGGTGAGCTGGTGGACCATGGTCTCGCCGGCGGTGCCGAGCGCGACCGTGATCTGCTCGCCGCGGTCGGTGAGCGTCGAGGTGATGCGGTTGCCGGCCTGGGTGACGTTCTCGGCAATCGATTCGGAGGCGATGCGCAGGTCCTTGGAGAGCGACTCCTGGGCGCTGACGATGGAAGTCCGCACGCGTTCGGAATTGATGACGATGGCTTCGCGCTGACCGGCGAGGTCGTCGATCAGGGCGCGCATGCGGGTTTCGTTCTCGGAATAGGAGCGTTCGAGAACCGCCACCTCGTTGTGGACGAGCAGTTCGAGTTCGCTGGCGCGGGCGAGCGCGCGCTCGATGCCGTCGCCGACCGACGCGACCTCGCGACGGATCGCCTGGCTGACGTTGGTCACCGAATCGATGGCGATGTTCTCGGGCTCGGACAGGCGCGACACCACGTCGTGGATCGAACGGGCGACGATGCGCATCTCCTGCGTCCGCCAGATCATCGAGGCGATGCCCCAGATGAAGGCGATCGGCACGCCGATGGACAGGACGATGTTGAGCAGGCGCGGCGAGGTGAGGGTGTCGCCCTCGCCGGTCAGGCCGCCGGTGGACATGGCGTAGGCAAGCACCACCAGGGCCCACACCACCGACAGGGCGGCGGCGGTGGGATAGATCAGCCGCGACGGGCGGCGCTGGTACGGCGTGGCGGTGCGCCGGTCGTCATTGGCGGCAAAGCGGCTGCGGCCGCGCTCGCTGTGCGGGCGCGCCGCGGACGGCTCGTCGTCGATGTCGCGGGTGAAATCCGGCTGGCGCGGCTCCTCCAGCGGGCGCGCTTCGGCGCGCGGCTCGGGCCGTTCGTTGCGGGGCTCGGGACGCGGTTCGGGGCGCGGCTCGGCACGCGGTTCGGGACGGGATTCGGAACGAGGCTCGGGACGGGGCTCGGCCATGCGCGGCTCCTCGATGCGGTCGCTGCGTTCGGCCCGCTCGGGGCGACGGGGCGGCGGCTCCTCGAAACGCTCGGCCCGGCGCGTCGGCTGGTCGTTGCGGCGGGGCGGTGCCGGCCGCTGCGATGCCTCGGGGCGGCGCAGCAGGTCGCTGCGGCGGGCCTGTTCGGCGGCCGCGGTGCGCGGCGGTTCGGGACGCCGCTCGCGCCGTGGCGGAGCGGCACGATCCGGTTCGGCCTCGTCTTCCGGGCTGAAATCCAGGCGCAACGCCTCTTCCACTGCCGAAAGCGCCGCGTCGTTCGGGGTCTTCCTCGGGTTAGTCGCCATTGGTCCGCCTCGCGTCCGTACTCACTACCATGTCGGCCGCTCACCGGGCGATACAGGCCCGGCATGCATGCGGGAACGTTCCCGGGAAAGTTGGCCCCACGGCGTTCGCCGCCCTGCCGCTCCCCTCCCGCGGCACGCCGCCGCTTCAGCAGATCGGCCCCTGCCGATCCTGGGTGGCCTCCACACCCTTGCCGCTAGGATATCCTAATGGCACATTGAAGGCAGCGGAACAATAAAACGCAGTGGCCGGAGACGTTTCCCAAGGTTGGTGAACCCCGCGTGGTGGATCGTCCGAGGCTTTTGAGCGAGGCGGTTAAGGTGCCGGTAAAACGGGGAGACGATGCCCGCCCGTCGCTACGGCCGACCGCGGCCCAGAAGAAATACCTCTCGTTCGGCCTCGACCAGCCCGGCGGCAAGCTTCCGCTGTTCGACCGCAATGGCGCCGGAATCGACCGGAAAACCGTCGAATCCTGCATCGCCAGGGGGTGGGCCGAGCCGTGGTTCGCCAACCCGATGAAGCCCGACTGGCTGGTGTGCAAGCTGACGCCGGCCGGCTACGCCGTGCTCGGCAAGCCGACGCCGACCACCGGCGCGGGCGGGGCGTAGGGATCGCCCCAAAAACGTCGTTAACGATAAATTAAGATTTCTTCCCCGCCTGTGGGTCAGCCGCCTTATCTGGGGGGCGTGGGAGGCCCACGGCGGCAGAGTATTGGTGTTTTTGCCGATGAGTACAGACCAGCCATCGCCTGTCGCCGACCGCGCCGAAGACAATGGGGCGGTAGACCTCTCGATCCTGCGGGCACAGACCGGGGGCGACCCCAACCTCGAACGCGAGGTCCTGGGGCTCTTCCGGACGCGCGCCAGCGCCGAGCTCGTCCGCCTCAAGGCGGCGGAGACCGCGGACGCCCGGCGGCGGGTGGCGCACGGACTGGTCGGCGCCGCGTCGGCGGTGGGCGCGGTCAAGGTGGCGCGTCTGGCCGCCTCGGTCGAGCGCGGCAACACGGTCGCCATCGCGGCGCTGGAGGCGGCGATCGGCGAGGCCGACCGGCTGATCACGCGCCACCTCGCGGAATAGTGCGACAAGCGCGCGCCTGTCGCATTGGCAGCGCACGGTGAAATCGCCTATAGGAGCCGGCGGTTTCCGCCGGAGGCGTCCGCCCGGCATCGTCCGTCCTGCTTCTCGCTCGAGGTTCAATGGCCAAGATCACCTACATCGCCGACGGTCAGCGCTACGAGGTGGACGCGGAGAACGGCACGACCGTGATGGAAAACGCCATCCGCAACGGCGTTCCCGGCATCGAGGCGGAATGCGGCGGCGCCTGCGCCTGCGCCACCTGCCACGTCTATGTGGACGAGGCCTTCCGCGAGCTCGTCGGCGAGCCTGAGCCGATGGAGGAGGACATGCTGGACTTCGCCTACGATGTCCGGCCGACCTCGCGGCTGTCCTGCCAGATCCGCGTGCGCGACGACCTCGACGGCCTGGTGGTCACCGTGCCCGAGCGGCAGGGCTAGGCTTCACGCCCGCCGCACGGGAAATTTGCTCCCGATCAAGCGGCGCTCGCAACAAAGTTGCTTTGATCCGCCGCGCTGCGGCGGATATGTGTCCGCCGCAGCCGCAACAAGCCATCGGTCGTGGAATGGACGGGATGAGCATGAACGGGAACGGTGCCGCCGCAAGCGTGGTCGAAACCGACGTGGTGATCGTGGGCGCGGGGCCGGTCGGCCTGTTCGCCGTCTTCGAACTCGGCCTGCTCGACATCCGCTGTGCGCTGATCGACATCCTCGACCGGCCGGGCGGCCAGTGCGCCGAGCTCTACCCGGAGAAGCCGATCTACGACATCCCCGGCTATCCGGTCATCACCGGCCAGGATCTGGTCGAGAAGCTGATGGAGCAGATCCATCCCTTCCACCCGACCTTCCACCTCAGCCAGATGGTCGAGACGCTCGAGCGCCTGGCCGGACGGTCGCTTCCGCCTGACCACCGATGCCGGCACCGCGTTTGAATGCAAGGCGGTGGTGATCGCCGCCGGCGGCGGCTCGTTCCAGCCCAAGCGCCCGCCGGTGCCCGGCATCGAGGCTTACGAGGGCACTTCGGTGTTCTATGCCGTGCGGCGCATGGAGGACTACCGCGACCACGACCTCGTCGTCGTCGGCGGCGGCGATTTCGGCGCTCGACTGGACGCTGAACCTGCAGCCGCTGGTGAAGAGCCTGACGCTCATCCACCGCCGCGACGAATTCCGCGCCGCGCCCGACAGCGTCAACAAGCTGCGCGCGCTGGTCGAGGCCGGCAAGGTCCGGCTCGCCATCGGTCAGGTGAGCGGCCTGAAAGGCGAGGGCGGTCAGCTCACCCACGCCACGCTCAAGGACAAGGCCGGCGCCGAGAGCGACATCGCCTGCACGCGCATGCTGCCCTTCTTCGGCCTCACCATGAAGCTCGGGCCGGTCGCCAACTGGGGCCTCAATCTCGACGAGAACCTGATCCCGGTCGATACCGCCCGGTTCGAGACCTCCGAGCCCGGCATCTTCGCCATCGGCGACATCAATACCTATCCGGGCAAGCTCAAGCTCATCCTCTGCGGCTTCCACGAGGCGGCGCTGATGGCCCAGGCCGCGGTCCACATCGTCTTCCCGGAAAAGAAGATCGTCTTCCAGTACACGACCTCCTCGTCCAACCTGCAGAAGAAGCTCGGGGTGATCTGAGCAAGAGGCGGGGAGCGCCCCAGGCGCGGACCGGGAAGCAAGAGAAAGAGGCGAGGAGTACCGCGGCGCAGACCCGGGACCTACGCGTTGCCTGGACCCCGGATCTGCGGAGCACCGCTTTGCGCTGCACCGCGTCCGAGGAACGACGCTCCTGCGGCCGGCACCCCTTGACCGCGTTGGTGCGCGCTGTCCGCGACCGATGCTGATCGCACGATCAGCCGGCCGCCCGTGATCTACTGCGACACGACGGACGAAACGTGCGAGACCAGCACCCACCGTCCATCCTGCTTCATCAGGACGTCGGCCTCCAGGATGTCGCTCATGAATTGGTCGCCCCTTTTCGAGGTGCCGATCGATTTGGCGACGCCCGTCGACCAGGCAACGGCGCCTTGAACGTTGATATGCGGCCCTTCGGTCTGCGTGATTGCGAGTTCGGCGATCGCAGCGATGAGACCCTCGTAGTTCTTCTTCGTTCCCTCCCAGCCGACCGTGATGGTCTTGGCGTTGGGCTCCATGTCGATGATCGTGTCGTCGTGAGCCCAGACCGCCTCGATCTTGGCAAGGTCAAGGGAAGCAATCGCCGCATGATAACCGTCCACAGCGGCTTTGACGTCGTCTGCGTCGGATGCATAGCCCTTTGCGCTGAAGAAAACGGCCAGGCTCAGGAACGCCACGGCAAATTTCATCATCATTCGCATGGTCTGTCCTCTCTCGGTTGCGACGTTGGAACTTCATGGGCAAACGGCAACTGCGGCCGCCGCCCCTTGACCGCATTGGCGCGGGCAGTCTGCGTGATGCGGCCGGCGGCGTCGGTTGGAAGGCGCGAGCGCACCCTGAGCTTGAGGAGGTCGATCTCGCTGTCGGGCAGCGTCCGCAGAACCGCCGCAACGGTGTTGGCCTTGGATGCGAAGGCCCAATAGTCCGCGAAGGTGGCGAAGGTCCGCTGCACCGTGAATTGTCGGGTCTCGGTCGCTTCGAGTCCGCAGTCCGCCCACATCTGCTGCAGGGCTTCGATCCCGGCCGCCAGATAATTCGGTGGCCGCAGCGGTGCGATGCCGATCGCCTGCAGCTCCACCATCACCGGCTCGACGGAAGACCCGCCGCCGGCAATGTCCCAGGCATAGGCCGCAACCGTTCCGCCGGGGCGGACAACGCGGACCATCTCGGCGACGCATCTGGCCGGATCCGGCACGAAGAAGATCACCAGCGCCATGACGGCGATGTCGAAGCGGTGGCGGCCATAGGGAAGGGCCATGGCATCGCCCTTGCGAAACAGTGCCGTCCGCCCCGCCGGTCGTGTGCGTGCATAGGCCAGTTGCGGCTCCGCCGGGTCGATGCCGTGGACCTCGACCGGCATGCAGCGCTCGACCAGAAGCTCGGTGAATGAGCCGGTGCCGCAGCCGACATCGAGCCAGCGCGAGCCGGGCGCCGGTGCCAGCCAGTTGAGGAAATCGACGCCGACCAGCCGGCTCCAGGCCCCTACGGTCTGGTCGTAGATAGCGCCGTCGTCGAAGCGGATCGTCGCGTCAGGCATGGGCGTTCCTGCTTTGCGATGGAGGTGGGCCAGGCGAGGGCGCCGGGCATGCTGCTTGCGGTGTGGTCAGCCCGACCAGACGGCGTCTTCCGGTTGCCGCGCCGGGCCGGGAACGCGGTAGGCCGCCGCGGCCTTCGCCGCCTTTTCGGCGACCGGCTTGAACTCGGCCGGCGTCCATGCCCGCATCGTGGTCTGGCCGGTGATCGTGCCGGGGGCTGCGGCGGCCATTGCCGCGGCCATCATCGATTCCGCGTCGGGGGCTTCCGCGATGAGCAGGAAGTCGTGGTCGCCGGTGGTGAAATAGAAGCTGATGAGCTTGCCGCCGGCAGCCTCGATCAGCTTCCGGACCGCAGGCTCGCGGTCTTCGGGCGCTTCAAGCAGCCCCTTGATGTGGGCTCCCGTGAACGTGCCCCGTGTGATCAGCCTGATCATCTGCCGCTCCTCACCCGCCCGATCATGCCTTGCCGGGGAGCGCGATAGGCCGCGGCAACCCTGCCCGCTTTCTCGGCGACCGGCTTGAACTCGGCCGGCGTCCACGCCCGGATCGTGGTCACATCGGTGATCATTCCAGCGGCGCCGGCCACCATCATTGCCGCCATCGCGGACTCGGCGTCCTCGGCCTCGCTGATGAGCAGGAAGTCGTGGTCGCCGGTGGTGATGTAGTAGGCGATCATCTTGGCGCCGGCGGATTCGACCAGCTTGCGGACGGCGGGTTCGCGGTCCTCCGGCGCATCCATCAGTCCCTTGACGAAGCTCTGGGTAAAGCGACCCCGCGTGATCAGCCTGATCATTTTTCCCCTCCCGAGCCCAAACGGCTCGCTCTCGCGCCCCGCGCGAACCTAGGGCAGTTGCTCGTTTTAGATTTGGAATAGATTGCGTGTATCGCCACCGCCGCGTAGGTTGCAGGGTTCTGGGGCGATGCGCTTGGGGGGAGGGCGCGCCGTGGACGATCCGGATTTTCTGCGACTGACCGTCGGTGTGCCACACCTGACGATCGACGAGGTTGTCCGGCATCCGCGCATGGCGGCGGCGCGCCGGCTCTATGTCGACCGCTTCCTGGCCATCTACGGCGACGACCCGTTCGTGGCGCGGCTGCTGATCGAGACCGGCCGCTACCTCGTCTTCCTGGTGGCGGTCGTGCTCTCCGCCGGCCACGATCCGGCGCAGCGCGAGACCTGGTTCACCGTGGGACGGCTCAAGCGGGCGATCGCGGTCTTCGGCATGGTCAGCGATCGCCAGGTCGATCATCTTGTCGCCCGCCTGTGCGCGGTCGGTTTCATGACGGCGGCGCCGGCCGAAGGCGACCGGCGTGTGCGCATCCTGAGGCCCACCGAAGCCATGCTGGCGCACGACCGGGCGTGGCTGGCGGCCCATTACGCGCCGATGACGGTGATCGGCCGCTTCGCCGATTACGCGCCGGCCATGCGCCAGGACCCGGCCTACCAGGTTGCGCAGCGGCGCACCTCCATCGCCTTCCTGCCGTTTTCCGGCAAGCTGCTGGCGATGGCGCCGGAGCTGATGCTGTTCTTCAACCACGCCGCCGGCCATGTCGTGTCGGCCTCGCTGATCCGGGCGGCGATGGTGGCCGGCGACCTGCATGCGGCGGTGCCCTATGGCGATGTCGGCGAGCGCTTCGGCGTGTCGCGCACCCATGTCCGCAAGATCGTGCAGGAGGCTGAGGACGCCGGTCTGGTCCGCCTGCACGGCCGCGGCGGCCACCAGGTCGAAATCCTGCCGCGCTTCTGGGCGAGCTACGACCGCGGTCTGGCCATCGGCATGTTCATCCATGACACGGTGCATGCCGTGACCATCGGCCGGCAGGCGGCGGAAGCGCGCCAACCGGCAGCCGTCGCCGCCGAATGAAGCCGGCACCGCCTGCGCCATTTGACGTATGACAAAGCCGGAAACTTTTCATACGGTAGGAACCTTCAGAGACCGGGCGATCTGAAGGAAGCGATTTTCATGCACATCCCCGACGGCTATCTCAGCCCCGCCACCTGCGTGGCGGCGTATGCGGCGGCGGCGCCGTTCTGGTACGTCGCCGTCAAGCGGGTGAAGCGGGTCCTGCACAGCCGCGTGGTGCCGCTGCTCGCCGTGGTCTCGGCCTTCAGCTTCGTCGTGATGATGTTCAACCTGCCGATTCCGGGAGGGACGACGGCGCATGCCGTCGGCATGGGGGTGGCGGCGATCGTGCTGGGACCCAGCGCCGCGATCCTCGCCGTCTCGATCGCGCTTGCCATCCAGGCGCTGTTCTTCGGCGACGGCGGCATCACCGCCTTCGGCGCCAACGCCTTCAACATGGCGATCGTCGGCACGCTCACCGCCTATTGGACCTACCGGCTGATCGCCGGCGACACGCCGGTCGATTCGCCGCGCCGGATCGTGGCCGCGGCCGTCGCCGGCTATCTCGGCATCAATGCCGCCGCCCTGCTGGCGGCGCTGGAATTCGGCATCCAGCCGGTCCTCTTCACCGACGCCACCGGCGCGCCGCTCTACGCACCCTATCCGCTCGCCGTGGCCGTGCCGGCCATGATGTTCGCCCACCTCACCATCGCCGGCGCGGCCGAACTCATCGTTTCGGCCGGCGTCGTCGCCTATCTGCAGCGGGCCAATCCGGCCTTGCTGGCGGCGACGGCGCGGGCCAAGGCGGACGATCCGTCGCCCTCGGCGGTCGGCGGCTGGTTCGGCACCCGCTGGCTATGGTCGGGGCTCGGCGCGCTGATGGTGCTGAGCCCGCTGGGGCTGCTTGCCGCCGGCATCGCCTGGGGCGAATGGGGCACGCAGGATTTCGCCGATCCCGCCATCCGCGACCAGATCGCCCAGGCCTCGGGCAACGTCGCCCCGCCCGTCACGCGCCGCAGGGGCTGGCGCACCTGTCGAGCCTGTGGACGGCGCCGATCCCCGATTATGCGCCGCCCTTCATGCACAGCGAGAGCTTCGGCTACATTCTCTCGGCCGTGGTCGGCGCCGGCCTGATCATCCTTGTCTTCACCGGGCTGTCGTGGCTGGCGAGCCGCCGCCTGCCGTCCGGCGAAAGCCGCGCCTGAGCGCCGGGAGACGAGCGGCCCGCCATGGCAGAGCCATCCTTCGTCCGCCATGACCGGCCCTCGCACCGACACGGGAGGCCGCTCCTCGACCGCCTCGCCGACGGCATCGCCCATGCGCTCGCCCACGCCCTCGACGCCGACGAATTCGCCCGGCGCGACGGCTTCCTGCAGAAGCTCGACCCGCGCGTGAAGCTCGGCATCGTCGTCGGCCTGATCGTCGTCGCCGTCATGGTCAAGTCGCTCGCCGTGCTCGCCGCTCTCTTTCTGCTCGCCGTCGTCCTGGCGCTCGCCTCCGGCATCGCGCTGGCACGGCTGGCGCGCCAGGTGTGGATCGGCGTGCTCGCCTTCACCGGGCTGATCGCGCTCCCCGCCATCGTCCTGGTGCCGGGCGAGACGCTCGCCACGCTGCCGCTGCTGGGCTGGCCGGTCACGCTGCAGGGCGTGCGCAGCGCCGCCTTCCTCACCGGCCGTGCCGAGACGACGGCGACCTATGCGCTGCTCCTCATCCTTTCGACGCCGTGGCCGCACCTGCTGAAAGCCATGCGGGCCTACCGCCTGCCGGTGGTGGTCGTCGTCATCCTCGGCATGACCTACCGCTACGTCTTCGTGCTGCTGACCACCGCGGCGCAGATGTTCGAGGCGCGGCGGAGCCGCATGGTCGGCCATCTCAGCCGACGCGACGCGCGGCGGCTGGCCACGGCGACGGCCGGCGCGCTCCTCGGCAAGGCGCTCGACATGAGCACCGAGGTCCACCTCGCCATGATCGCGCGCGGCTATCGCGGCGAGCCGCGCCTGCTCGACGATTTCCGCGTCACCGCGCTCGACTGGGCGGCGGCGGGCGGCTTCGCCGTGGTCGCCGCCGCGGCCCTGTGGATGCAGGCGTGATGGACGGATCGCTCCCCCCGGACCCGGTCGCGCGTCCCGTCTTCGATGTCGCCGGGGTGCACTACGCCTATCACGACACCCCGGCGCTCGCCGGCCTCAGCCTCGCCATCACGGCCGGCCAGCGCATCGTGCTCCTCGGCGCCAACGGCTCCGGCAAGTCGACGCTGCTCAGGCTGCTCGACGGCCTCTATTTCGCGCAGCGCGGAACCATCGCGGCCTTCGGCGAGCCGCTCACCGAAGAGCGCTTCGCCAGCGACGAGGCGGCGCTCGCCTTCCGCCGCCGCGTCGGCTTCGTCTTCCAGAACGCCGACGTCCAGCTGTTCAATCCGACCGTCTTCGACGAGGTCGCCTTCGGGCCGTTGCAGATGGGCTGGCCCAAGGACGAGGTGCGCCGGCGCGTCGAGCGGGCGCTCGACGATTTCGCCATCGCTCCCCTCAGGGACCGCTCGCCGCACCGGCTCTCCGGCGGCGAGAAGAAGCGCGTGGCGCTGGCCTCCGTGCTGGTGCTCGAGCCCGAGGTGCTGCTCTTCGACGAACCGACCGCCTCGCTCGATCCGAAGAGCGCCAGCCAGCTCATCGACTTCCTGGTCACCTGCCGCGGCTCCGGCCGCACCGTCGTCACGGCGACCCACGACCTCGACATCGTCGAGGACATCGCCGACCACTGCCTGGTGCTGGACGCCGGCCGTCTCATCGCCGCCGGGCCGCCGCACGAGATCCTCCACGACGTCGCGCTGCTCAGGCGCGCCGGGCTGTCTCACGCCCATCTTCACCTGCATGGGGCCGCGGTCGCCCACAGCCATCACCATCTCCACCGCAGCGCAAGCGAGGAGGAAAGCTGAGCCCTGCGCCGAACCGGCGAATTCCCCTCGCGTACGCTCTGCTCTAGCATCCCGTCCGGCCGTCATCAGCACTGGGCGCACCGGCGCCCGACATCCATCCCGAGGAGACGCGCGATGCAACGCATCACCATCACCATCGACGACGATCTGCTCGACGTGGTCGACGCGCTGACGCGCGCGCGCGGCTACGACAGCCGCTCGGAAGCCTTTCGCGACATCGTCCGCGAGGTGGCCAACCGCGAGCAGGCGAAGACCTCGGATGCACCCTGCATTGCCGTGCTCGGCTACGTCTTCGACTATGCGACGCGCGACCTGGCGCAGCGGCTCACCCGCCTGCAGCACGAGCACCACGACATGTTCGCCGCCAACATGCGGGTGCCGCTCGATCACACCAGCTGTCTGGAGGTCTCGGCCCTGCATGGCCCGGCGCACGCCGTCCAGCACGTCGCCGACGAGATCAGCACCCAGCGCGGCGTCCGCCATGCCAGCCTGCACGTCGTGCCGGTCAAGGTCTCGCAGCGGCCGCACAGCCACGAGGCCGGCGGCCCGCCGCATCAGCACATCCAGGCGTGACTGCCTACTTGGTGAAGGTGATGTCGGTCGGCGTCCACGCCTTGCCGCCGTCGTTGCGCGTGGTCAGCAGGCGGTAGCCGTTGCCGCTCAGCGTCATGGTGGTCAGCGATTGGGCCGGCTTGTGGGTGATTCCGTCGACGAAGGTCATGGTCAGGGTCAGCCGGCCGCCGCTGCCCGTGCCGCTGAGATCGGCCGGACCGTCGGTGGCCATGCTGTTGAGCGTGCCCTTGTAGTGGCCGCCGCCGGTGGCGGTGATCAGCCCGTCGATGGTGCCGGAATTGCTGGAGACGGCGCAGCGCCCGCGCTGCTGCAGGGCGCTGCCCGTCTGCACCAGCGTGTTGGTGATCTTGCAGTAGACGCGCTCCGGCGCGGCATCGGCGCTCTGCTTGTAGGTGCCGTGGCCGATCCACGCGCCGGCCAGGCGCGACAGGATCGGGTCGTCGGCGGCCACCGCCGGCAGGGTCAGGGCGACGGTTGCCAGCAAGGCGGCGGAAAGAACGCGCTTCATGCGGTTGCCTCGTGCGGTTTGATGGTCCGGTGGCGGTCGAACCAGCGGCGGGCAGGCCCGCCCATCAGTGCCGGCAGAACGATGAGGTCGCCGACGATGCCGGCCACCAGGGTCAGCGCGGCGATCTTGCCGAACAGGCCGATGGTCGGCATGGCGCTGGTCAGCGTCGTGGAGACGCCGGCGATGATGATCAGCGTCGTGCCGATGATCACCGGACCGATGCGTCGCGAGGTCTCGACCAGCCGGGCCTCGAGCGAGCCGTCGTTGTCGGTGTGCAGGAAGCGGTTGATGTAGTGCACCGAGTTGTTGACGGCGACGCCGAAGGCGACGGTGAGGGCGATGACGGCGGTGAACTGCATGCCATGGCCGGTGAGAAACAGCATCGTGCCGACCGCCAGGATGGGCAGCATGTTGGGCAGGAATGAGACCAGCCCGAAGGACAAGCCGCCGAAGGCAAGCGCGATGACGCCGAGGTTGGCGACCACCGAGAGCAGCAGGCTGGCATTGAGGATGCCGATGGTGCGCGTGCTCTCGCGGGCGTTGATGACGGTGACGCCGGTGACCTTGACGCCGTCGACCCCGGTGGCGGCGATGGCCGCTTCGACCTTGTCGACCAGCGCGGCGGATTGCGAGCTCGACATCTCGCGCGTGGTGGCGGTGATGAGGGCGTTGCCGGTGGCGCCGACGAAGCGGCTCCTGGTCGTCGGCGTCACCAGCTCGAGCATCTTGCCGAGCGCTTCGCCGGCGTTGACCGGGTCGCTGCCGCCCAGCCACTCCGCCAGGTTCCATAGCGACAGCGGCTGGCCGACGCCGTCCACTCCGGCGACCGCCTCCTGCACCGCGCGGATGCGCCCGAGGGCGGCGGCCGAGGTCGGGTCGGCGCCCTTCAGCGGCACGATGATCTCGAGCGGGAAGATGCCGCCGAAATCGCGGTCGAGCCGGCCGAGGGCGGCGTTGGCGGGATTGTTGGAGGGCAGGTCCTCGCGGAAGGAATGTTCCGGCTTGACCGAGTAGTGCGCCGCGCCGAGCAGGATGAAGAGCACCGCGGAGAGCAGCGACAACGGCCGCGCGTAGCGCACCGTGAAGCGGCCGAGGCTGGCGCAGGGACGCTCCAGCGCGACCAGCAGATTGTCGGTCTTGCCCTTCGGGCGGGTCTTCCAGAAGCGGCCGAGCAGGCGCATCAGCAGGCCGTGGATGATGAGCACGAGCAGCATGCCGCCGAGCGTGCCGACGGCGCCGGAGGCGCCGAAGCCGCGCACCATGGTCACCGAGGAGATGGTCAGCGACAGGAAGGCGATCGCGGTGGTGATGGCGGAAAGCGCACAGGCGCCGGCGAGTTCGCGCTGGGCCAGCCGCTCGGCCGCGACGATGTCGTGGCCGGCCTCCCGGTACTTCCGCCAGGCGAAGCACAGATGCATGCCGTCGGCGTAGCCGAAGATCATCACCAGCGCCGGCACGATGGTCGACATCACCGTCACCTTGACGCCGAACAGGCCCATGAAGCCGACGACGGCGATGGCCGCGATGATCGCCGGCGTCGCCGCCAGGATCGAGGCGACGAACGAGCGGAAGACGATCAGGCTCATCAGCGTGCCGATCAGCGCGCCGACGATGTTGAGGACGATCTGATCGTGGCGGACGATGTCGGCGATGGCAAAGCGGATCACCGGGAAGCCGGTGACGGTCACCTTCATGTCGCTGCCGGCAAGGGCGTCCCTGGCGGTCGCCTCGATCTCGCCGGTGAGCCGGCGGGCAACCTCGAGCGGCGCCTTCGGCTCGCTCGGCGTGACGGTGAAGACCATCGCCGTGCCGTCGGCGGTGATCAGGCGGTCGCCGAGCACCGGATGGGCGCGGATGCGCGCCGCCAGGTCCGCCGTCAGCCCGCCCGAGGCGTCGTTGACCAGCAGCGCGGAGTCGCCGTTGGCGTCGGGCGGCTGGCGCAGGGCGAACAGCGAATAGACGTTGTCGACGCCGTCGATGAGCTGCAGTTGGAGCTGGAAGTCCTGCAGCTTCTGGAAATTCGCCGGGCTGCCGAGGTCCTTGCCTTCAACCAGAACGAGCAGCTCGTTCTCCGGATCGACGAAATCGTCGGTCGCCGCCACGTATTCGCGGTAGGCCTCGGTGTCGCCGGAGAAGATGTTGCGCAGGTCGTCGTTGAAGCGCACGTGCATCACGCCGTAGCCGGCAAGGATGTAGACGACGAGCAGGATGCCGAGCCCCAGGCGCGGGCGCTCGTAGGCGAACAGAGCGATGCGCTCCAGGCCGAAACCGATTCCCAGTCCCTTCATGGAGCGTCCGCGTTCGCTACCCTCAGAGATCGCCTTTGTGCCAAATCCGGCGTCCGAGCCCACTGCGGCGCGGAAGCCACGGTTTTGACCGGTCGCATGCGGCCTGTCAAACTGCGGCAAGGGGCCGTTTCGCAAGGGACGCAAGCCAGGCCATGCAGATCAGCTTTCATCATTTCGCCGACGACGGCGACGTCCCCAACAACCGCCTGCCGCTGATCCTCTATGTCGGCGCCATCGACGTGACGGCCGGCGACCCGGCGGTCGCCTTCGAGGATCTGTTCCAGGACAATCGCTGGGGCAACGGCTGGCGGAACGGCATCTTCCCCTTCCACCACTACCATTCGACCGCCCACGAGGTGCTCGGCATCGCCGCCGGCGAGGCCGAGGTGCGCTTCGGCGGGGAAGGCGGCGCCACCGTCCGCGCGCGGGCCGGCGATGCGGTGCTGATCCCGGCCGGCGTCGGCCACAAGCGCCTGTCGGGCTCGCCGGATCTGCTGGTCATCGGCGCCTATCCGCCCGGCCAGCGCGCCGACCTGATGTGCGAGGGCGCCGCCGACAAGCGGGCGATCCGCGGCCGCATCGCGGCGGTGCCGTTGCCTCAGGCCGATCCGGTCGCCGGCCGGGACGGCCCGGCGGTGACGGAGTGGGGCAGGGTGGTGAAAGGCGCGTAGGCAACGGCGAAGGGCGAGCCGTCGTCATTCGCTCCGCGCCATGCGCTAGCTGTGAGCTTTCAGTAGGTTGTCCATCCGGTCCTGAACGAGGAAGCTGGAGTTGCGAAGCTGCAGCGTACCCTCGGAGGAGGACCGGATGAACATCCACAAGAATGCCCGTCTGACGCCACTTGGTCGAGAGCATTTGGTAAGCGCGGTGCTGAGCGGGCAGACGCCGGAGGCCGCCGGACGTGCCGCAGGCGTCTGCCTGCGAACCGTGCGCAAATGGGTTGCCCGGTTCAAAGCCGAGGGCATCGAAGGCTTGCGGGATCGCTCATCGCGGCCGCATCGCCTCTACCGGCCGACGCCGCCAGCGATCGTCGGACAAGTCGAAGCCCTGCGCCGGCAACGCTTCACCGGCAAGCAGATTGCGGCTGAACTCGGCATCTCGCCGGCCACCGTCAGCCGCATCCTCAGGCGCCTTGGCCTGAACCGCATCGCCGCCCTGGAGCCGGCCGAGCCGGTGCGCCGCTACGAGCGCGCCCATCCCGGCGATCTCATCCACATCGACATCAAGAAGCTCGGCCGCTTCGACCGGGTCGGCCACCGCATCACGGGCGATCGCACCAGCCAGAGCAAGAGCCGTGGCGTCGGCTGGGAGTTCGTCCACGTCTCGATCGACGATGCCTCGCGCATCGCCTTCTCGCAGATCCTGCCCGACGAGAAGAAGGAGAGCGCCGTCGCCTTCCTGCGTGCTGCCGTCGCCTACTACGCAAGCCTTGGCGTCACCGTCGCCCGCGTCATGACCGACAATGGTGCCTGCTACAAAGCCCACGCCTTCCGCGATGCCTGCCGCGATCTCGGCCTGCGCCACATCAGGACCAGGCCCTACACCCCCAAGACCAACGGCAAGGCCGAGCGCTTCATCCAGACGGCCCTGAGGGAATGGGCCTATGCCCAGGCTTACCCGTCGTCCGACCATCGCGGCGACGAGCTGCCGCGCTGGCTGCACCGATACAACTGGCATCGCCCACACGGTAGCCTCAACTCAAAGCCACCCATCAGCAGGATCGCTCTCACCGAGAACAACCTGTTGAGGCTCCACAGCTAGCCACCCGGCTTCTGCGTCGCCAGCGGCCGCAACGCCGCCATCACGTCGACCAGCCGTGGCGGCGAGCCGTTGATGAAGGGCAGCGGGCGGCACACTTCGATGGCCGCGATGCCGACGCGGGCGGTCAGCAGGCCGTTGACCACGCCCTCGCCGAGGCGGGCGGAGAGCCGTGCCGCGATGCCGGTGCCAAGCACCTGCTGGACCAGCGAATCGCCCGCCGCCATGCCGCCGGTAACGGCGAGATGGGTGAGCGTCGCCCGGGCCAGACGGAAGAAGCCGATGGTCCCCGGCCGCCCGCCATAGAGCGTCGCCAGCCGGCGGATGAGGCGCAGCACCTGCGAGCCGACGAAGAGGAGATCGACCAGCGCGCGCGGCGAGATCGCCGTGACCAGCGCGACGCGCTTGGCGGCGTCGAGCACCATGCGGTGGGCGGTGGCATCGAACGGCAGCAGCAGCTCGCTCTCGGCGAGCGCGATCAGGTCGCGGCCGTCGATGATCTCCTTGCGGTGGCCGGCGAGCGCGGCGCGGCCGCGCGCCGTTTCCGGCCGCAGGCGATAGAGCGTCTCGATCTCGTCGAGGACGGAAAGGGCGGCGTCGCGGTCGTCGCCTTCGGCGGCGATGATGGCGCGGGCGTGGATGGCGTTGATGCGCCGCAGGCGGACGAGCGCGGCGATCTCGCGGGCGGCGAGCACGGCCAGCGCCAGCACCGCCAGCCCGACCAGCGCCAGCGCCAGCCAGCCGAGGGCGTCGTTGCGGGCAAAGAGGTCGCGAACGAGCCGGTCGATGGCAAGCCCGATGGCGAGCGAGGCGAGCCCGCCGAGGGCGCTGACCAGCAGCCCCAGCCAGTGGCTGCGCCGCTTGCGCACCGCCGGCGGCGGCACGGCGCCGGCCTCAAGCTCTTCCGTCGGATAGAGTTCGTCCGGCTCGTAGCGCACCTCGTCGAGGGAAAAGGCGGTCGGGCGTCTCATGCCAGCCGGTCTCCAAGCAGGAATTCCAGCGCCCGGTCGAGCCGGATGTGGGGCAGCGACAGGGTCAGGCCCTCGGCGGTGTGTTCCAGCCGGGGCGGCCGAAAGCGGGCGAAGCGGACGCTGGGGCCATCGTGGCCGCCTTCGAAAACCGATTCCGGATCGTCCGGCAAGTCACCGGGAAACCACGCGATTTCGGTGCGGCCGTCGAACGTCTTGCCGTCCACCGTCTCGCCCGGCTGGGGCGTGCCGATGATCGTCGGCAGCGAATCGGCGCCGCGGGTCACGGTGGCCTCGCGGGTGGCGCGGACCGAGGCGAGGGCGAGCACCTCGACGCGGGCGCCGGCGAAGCGGGCGCGCTCGCTGGCGCGGGCCACCAGCCGGCCGAGGATCGCCTCCAGCCGGTCGTGGTCGCCGTGGTGCAGATGATCGGCCTTGGTGGCGGCGAACAGGATGCGGTCGATGCGCCGGCTGACCAAGCCGCTCAGCCAGTTGGTGCGGCCGAGCCGGAAGGAGCCGAGGATCGCGGCCAGCGCCGCTTCGAGGTCGGCGACGGCGACCGGTCCGGCGTTGAGCGCGGTGAGCGCGTCGAC
This sequence comes from uncultured Alphaproteobacteria bacterium, assembly GCA_963784605.1. Lineage (GTDB taxonomy): Bacteria > Pseudomonadota > Alphaproteobacteria > Rhizobiales > Kaistiaceae > CAVSRC01. The sequence goes on along the minus strand of CAWARW010000009.1, from coordinate 170,713 downwards.
CATGACGATCTGGCGGTCGAGGCGGGCGAAATGATCGCGGAAGAAGGGACGCACCACGGCGTTGCGATAGGCCTGGTAGCGGCGGTCCATCATGCGGGCGAGCGAACCGGGCGGGCCCAGGTCGTCGTCGGCGAGGCGCAGCGGCGTGAACGTCAGCGCGGGCGAGTTGTCGAGGTCGCCGGGCATCAGGAAGCGGCCCGGCGGCTGGGTGGAGAGCAGGCGGGCGTCGGCGCGGCAGGCGCGCAGGTAGGCGGTGAAGACGTCGGACAGATCGCGCGCCAGCGCCTCGTCGGCGGGCGCCCGCGCGTCCACCGGCTGCAGCCGTCTGAGCCAGTCGCCGGCATGGTCGCGGTGGCCGTCGCGGACGGCCGCGGCGAGCGCCTCGCGCGACCATTCGGTGTAGCTCTTGGAGAGCAGCGGCAGGTCGAGCAGCCATTCGCCGGGATAGTCGACGATGTCGATGTGGAGTCGCCCGCTGCCGATCGCCCGCGTCAGCAGGGAGGCCGATTCATAGGCGACGGTGAGGCGCAGTTCGCTGATCTGGCGGGTCGAATCCGGCCACAGGCGCTCGTCGACCAGCGCGCGGATGTGGCGCTCATAGTCGAAGCGCGGCACGTCGTCGTCGGGCTGCGGTTCGAGGCGGGCGCCGGAGACGCGGCCGGCGGCGTAGGCCCGGAACAGGGGCAGCCGTCCGCCGTGGACGAGATTGTGGACAAGCGCAGCGATGAACACCGTCTTGCCGGCGCGTGCCAGGCCGGTGACGCCCAGTCGCACCGACGGCGTCACCATGCCGGTGGCGCGGTCGGCGAGATTGGCGAGGGCGAGACGGGTCTCGTCGGTGATCGTCGTCAACTGCAAGGAACCGGCTCCGGCTGTACCCGGGCAGATGTAGGGGTCGCCGCCCGTCGGCGAAAGGCCGTCCTCCGCAAACGGTTGAGAATGCTACACTTCGGGGGTGAGATCGTGCGGGCGGATGAAGGCGACAAGCTCCCCGCTGCCGTCGGCGACCGCCGACCACGACGGGGCGTCGAAGGTGATCACCGTCAGCGTCCCGGTCGGGTATTTCGCCGCCAGCTGGCTGCGGTCGCCCTTGCGGCCGCTGCCGACCAGGGCCAGCGCGGTGGCGTGGATGCGCGGATTGTGGCCGATCACCATCAGCCGGTCGACGTCGCCGCCGGCGGTCGCGATGACGTCGCGATAGTCCGTCTCGGGTCCGGAATAGAGCGCCTCGATGAAGACAACGTCGCGCCCGTCGCCGAGCCCCGGTTCGAGCGCGGCCAGGGTCTCGCGCGTGCGCCGGGCGGGCGAGCACAGGATGCGATCGGGAACGAGGTCGTGGGCGACCATGGTCTCGGCCATGGCAACGGCATCGCGCTGGCCGCGCGGCGCCAGCGGGCGATCGCGGTCGGCGGCACCGGGCTCATGCCATGACGATTTGAAGTGCCTGAGCAGGACGAGTCGTTTCATGGGCGGCAGTCTAGTCCAGTCGCCTGCGGGCGCCGCAAAAAACGAAACGCCCGCGACAAATGCCGCGGGCGCTTCCGGTGGTCAGCCTGTCGGACGGGCGAGCCCTAGAGGCTGCACCAGTGCCAATAGCCGTCGAAACCCTTGAACTGGCCGCCGTGCACGCCATCCCACTGGAAGGACCGGTACTTGGAGGCGCAGGCGTTCATCCACCACTGCTGGCCGTATTCGGGCGGCGGCGGACCCGGATCGTAGATCGGCTGGACGGGGGGCGGGCCGCCGTTCATGCAGTCATAATAGGCCTGGTTGTAGATCTCCTGGCGCTTCTGCTGGTTGGCTGCGCCGCCGACGATGGCGCCGCCGCCGGCGCCGATGGCTGCTCCGGTGCCGGCATTACCGCCGGTCGCCCCGGCGATCAGACCGCCGCCGATGGCGCCGAGAATGCCGCCGGCGACCAGGCCCTGACCGGTTGGCGCATAGGCGTCGGCCTGTTGCTGGGCGTAGCTCCGGCACTGATAGTCGGACGCGGCCAGGGCGTTCCCCGCGAAGAGGACCATGCCGCCGACTGCGGTTGCCGCCATCAACAGATTCTTCATGTTGCAGCTCCTGCTTGGTGCGGGCCGACGGTCTCCCGTGCGCCCCGCGCGTCGAAGTTGTCCACCGTCCAAGCCGGAAAATGCGGTCAAAAATGGGCGCCGACCGGCCCGGAGGCTCGCGTCACCCATAGAATTACGCGGATGAACGTCCTGTGAACAGTGCCACACCCAAAGACCCTTAAATTTCAGGCCGAGCGCCAGGGTGCCGGCAGGGTTTCCGCCGAGGTTCAGCCGTCCGGATGCGCGTCCCCGCCGGCCGCGACCCCGGTCCCGGTTGGATCGATGCGGGGCGAGAGCAGCTCGGGCAGAGCCTGCACGACGAAATCGGGCCGCATCGCCAGGCAGCGCTCTGCGTCGCCGTAGCCGTAGGCGGCCCAGCAAACGGCGATGCCGGCGGCCCGGGCGAACGCGATGTCGGCGGCGGTGTCGCCGACCATGACGAAATCCGGCGCCGCCAGGTCGGCGAACAACGGGCGCACGCGCCGATGGAAGGCTTGCGGGTCGGGCTTGACCGGCGCGCCGGGGTCGGCGGCGAGCACGGCGCTGATCGTGTCGGCAAGCTCGAACCGGACGAGCGCGGCCTCGAGGGCGGCGCGACCCTTGTTGCTGATCACGACGATGCTGCGGCCGTCGGCGTGCAGCCGCGCCAGCGTCTCGCGCACGCCGCCGAACAGGACCGTCATCTCGCGGTCGACGTCCGCGTAGAGGGTGCGGTAGCGCTGGACGCAGTCGTCGACATCGGCGGAGGTCGCGCCCGGCAGCAGCCGGGCGAACACCCGTTCGAGCGGCGCGCCGCTGGCGATCTCCGCTTCGATCGATGCGGCGGGAAGGCGCGCACCGCGCTCCTGCAGCGTGCGCGTCAGGCAGGCGGCCGCAGCCGGCCGGGTGGCCGCCAGCGTGCCGTCGTAATCGAGAAGATAGACACGAAAGCCTGACACGCCGGTCCGTCTATCCTGCCGGTCGGTCGGTGTCCAACCGCGGCCGGCGGCCGCAGGGACGGGCAGGCGTCACCATTCGCCGCCGCGCTCCAGCTAGGATGGCGTGTTGCAGTACGCCTCGGGCGCCCGGCAATCGCTGCCGCCGTTGTCCCGGCAGCCCTGCAGCGCCGCTTCCGACGACCGGCCGTAGCCGGCCGCGAAATCCGTTCGGCGACGTGCCGAAGGTCACGTAGCCGCAGCCGTTGTTGTAGATCGTCACGGCGCGGCAGGCCGGCACGCCCTTGGCCTCGCAGGCCGCCTCGGCGGCGTCGATCGCCTGGCCGGGCAGCGGCTGATCGGTGGCCCCTCCGACGGCGGCCCGATCGGCGCTGCGGCCGGCCGCCGTGGCGCCCCAGTGGGCCGGCTTGTCGGGCTTGGCGAAGACGATCGGCTTGGCGCTCTTGAGGATCAGCCAGCCTTTCGCCGGCGGCCGGATCGACGCCGCCGGCACCACGTAGAGAAGCGCGCCGGTCATCATCTTGCCATCGAAGACCGCCGCCCCGTCGATGGCCAACTGGATCGGGCCGGTCGGAATCTCGCAGTGGTTGGCGTTGCTGGTCTTGACCAGATCGTCGAAGGTCGCGTCGTTGCCAGGGTCGAGCGTCTGATATTTGCGGACGACGACCAGCGCCCCCGCCTTGTCCGGGCAGATGATCGGCAGGCGAAGGGTGAGCACCTCGCCGAAGTCCAGGGTTACGGCCGCCGCCGGCTGGACAGAAAGGACCGCGCAGGCGAACAGCAGACAGGCGGAAAGACGCGCAGCCACCCGGTTATCCCCCCAATTGGCGCGCTCTGATTTCTACACGTGTCGGCGATCTTGTCACCTGCGCGGCCGGCGCCCCGGGGAGATGGCGCCAGCGCCCGTGGCTCAGTCGTCGCGGTAGACCCGCTCGCGACGCTCGTGGCGCTCCTGCGCCTCGATGGAGAGGGTGGCGATCGGCCGGGCATCGAGCCGCTTGAGGCTGATCGGTTCGCCGGTCTCCTCGCAATAGCCGTAGGTGCCGTCCTCGATGCGGCCGAGCGCGGAATCGATCTTGGCGATCAGCTTGCGCTGGCGGTCGCGTGCCCTCAGCTCGATGGCGCGGTCCGTCTCGGACGAGGCACGGTCGGCGAGGTCGGAGTGATTCTGACTCTCGTCCTGCAGATGCTGAAGAGTCTCGCGGGCCTCACGCAGAATCTCTTCCTTCCACGCCATCAGTTTCTGGCGGAAATACTCGCGCTGGCGTTCGTTCATGAACTCTTCGCTGTCTGTCGGACGGTACTCGTCAACGCGCGCACGCGGCATGCAATGACCCTCATATCCTCCTGCAATGCGCGCGGAATATAGCGATGCGATCCCGTCCGGACAATAACTGTCCGTTGACAGTCTTGTGACGGCAACGCTGGCTTGAAATGGCGGAATTCCGCCGTTCTGGCGTCAGGTCGAACGGCGCGTGGTGATCTCGTCGAGAAGGCGGGCCATCTCGCGCTCGAGGTCGGTGACCCGGGCGGTGGATTCGGCCGGTACGGTTTCCTCCTCCCCGGCGGCAGTCGCGGGGGCTTCCACCTCGCCCGGCATCTCGCCCGCGAGGTCGCCGCCGAGGTGCGCCGACAATCGCCAAGGTCGAGCGCCGATTGCCCGGCTTCCTGCGCCGCCTCGCGTTCGGCGTCGGCGAAGGTCGCCGGCGGCGGCGCGGCCGGTTCATCCGGCGGCGCCATGGGGGGCGGCTCGGCTCCGGCGGTCATCACCTCCGGGAACAACGCTGCCGCGGCGCCGTGGGGTTCCGCCGCCACGGGCAGGGGCGCCGGTTCCGGCCGCACCGCGGCGGCAGGGCGGCCGGCGATCGGCCGGACCTGGGTCGGGCGCTGCGGTTCGACGAAGGACGCCGAAGGCGCCGCCGGCTCGGGTTCGGCGATCGCCTGGGGCTCGGGCTCGGGCAGCGGGGGAGGCGGCGGCGGCCGCACCGAGCGCAGCAGCGCGCGGGCGGTGGCGGAGGGGCCCTGCGGATGCGGGTTGCGGGCGACGGGGAAGGGGATCGGCTCGTTGGCCGGCGGGCGGTCGTCCGTCTCGGGCGGCGGGGCCTCGGGCTCGGCCGCCGGCGGCGGCTCCATGGCCGGCTGCGCCGCGGCGCGCTGCGCTGCCGCCTGGGCGGCGGCCTGCGCGGCCTGCTGGGCGCTGCGCTGGCGGGTGCGCACGATGGTGCCTTCGACGACCAGGTCGCTGGGCCCGCCGATGAGGATGAGATGCTCGACATTGTCGCGCCGCACCAGCACCAGGCGGCGGCGGCGGTCGACCGGCATGACGTCGATGACGGCCAGTCGCGGCACACGGCCGCGCCCGATGCCGCCGAAATGGACACCGGAATAGCGCCGCACGAACCACCAGACGGCGACGATCAGGCCGAGGACGATGATGATGGTGAGCAGGAACTGCGCCACCACCGCGCCTCCTTCACCGAGGATCGGTACCAGGAATTCCCGCATTTTCGCCCTTCCTCCCGTTTCCCAGCGGTTCTGCGGCGACACAAGGCGGACCGGCGTCGGCGGCAGGATGCCGAATCGCCGGTGTCGACAACTTTTCCGGCGGAGCGGCCGGCAATGCAAGCCTATGCCGCCGTCCCGCCCTTGTCGTGGCCTCAATACGCGCCCGCCGTGTCCGGGCGACCACCACAATTGAATTCTGACGCTTTCCCCACCATCCTCGCACACGAGGCGTTAACATTGATTCTCCGCGCACATCCACCGCAAACGGCACAGGCAGGAGGCCACAAGCGGCCGCCATGAGTGATCGCGCCACGCAGCCGGTCCCCCCGGAGCCGCTGGTCGACCGCCCCGGACGCATCACCGGCACCGGCCGGCTGATCGTGCTCGCCTTCGGCCTGGTCGGCATCTCGATCGGGCTGACGCTGATCTCGCCCGATCAGGCCCAGCCGTTCGTGCTCGGGCTGCTCGCCATCCTTGCGGTCATCGGCGTGATCACGCTGCTTGCCAGCGCCATCGGGCTGGTCCGCTTCGGCGGGCGCGGCACCAACGACGACCTCGGCAAGATGTTCATGGGCGCCATGGGCGAGGGCGTGCTGGTCACCAGGCGCGACGGCGGCATCGTCTATGCCAACCACGCCTATGCCGATCTCATCGGTGCCCGGCAAGCCAGCGAGGCGCGGGCGCTGGAGCGCGTCCTGGTCGGCAATCCGGAGGCGGCCGAGGCGCTCTACCGGATTACCCAGGAGCTGCGCGAGGGCCGTGCGGCGACCGAGGAGGTGCGCACCCCGGCGCCGCTCGCCGGCGGCGAGGAGGACGGCGGCGCCCACTGGTATCGCATCGCGGCGCGGCCGCTGCCGGCGGCCAACCGGCGCAAGGCGCTGACCGCCTGGACGCTGACCGACATCAGTGCCGAGCGCGCCCGCCAGGAGGCCGTGTTCCAGGAGCTGCAGCACGCCATCGACTATCTCGACCATGCGCCGGCCGGCTTCTTCTCGGCCGAACCCGACGGGCGCATCGTCTACATGAACGCGACGCTGGCCGAATGGCTGGGCATCGACCTGACGCGCTTCGACACCGGCGCGCTCAAGCTCGCCGACATCGTCCAGGGCGATGGCATCGCGCTGCTCGCGGCGCCGCCGGCCGACGACGAGATGCGTAACCGCACCGCCATCATCGATCTCGACCTGATGCGCGCCAACGGCCAGAGCCTGCCGGTGCGCCTGCTGCACCGGGTGCCGGTGACCGTCGACGGGGCGCCGGGGGCGACGCGCACGGTGGTGCTCAACCGCTCGCCGGGCGAGGAAGTCTCGGAGGCGCTGCGCGCCGCCGAGGTGCGCTTCGCCCGCTTCTTCAACAACACCCCGATCGCCATCGCCGCGATCGACCGCAAAGGCCGTATCGGGCGCACCAATGCGCCGTTCCTGCGCATGTTCCCGGGGGTGCGCCCCGACGCCACGCGCCTGCTCACCGATCTCGTCGCCGACCAGGACAAGCCCAATCTCGCCGCCGCGCTCGCCGCCGCCGCCGAAGGGCCGAGCGTCATTCCGGCGATCGACGCGACGCTTGCCGGCGAGGGCCAGCGCTCGGGCCGCTTCTTCATCAACCCGGTCGCCGAAGGGGCCGGCGGCAGCGAGACGGTGATCGTCAACGTCATCGACATCACCGAGCAGCGCGCGCTCGAGCATCAGGTGCGCCAGCAGCAGAAGATGGAATTGGTCGGCCAGCTCGCCGGCGGCATCGCGCACGACTTCAACAACGTGCTCACCGCCATCATCGGCTTCTCCGATCTCCTGCTCGCCAATCACCGGCCGAGCGACCCGTCCTTCCAGGACATCATGAACATCAAGCAGAACGCCAACCGGGCCGCCGGCCTGGTGCGTCAGCTGCTCGCCTTCTCGCGCCGCCAGACGCTGCGCCCGCAGGTGCTCACCCTGTCGGACACGCTGTCCGACCTGTCGATGCTGCTGCAGCGGCTGCTCGGCGAGAAGGTCAGGCTCGAACTCGTCCACGGCCGCGACCTGTGGCCGGTCAAGTTCGACCTCAACCAGTTCGAGCAGGTGATCGTCAATCTCGCCGTCAACGGCCGCGACGCGATGACCAAGGGCGGCACCATGACCATCCGCACGCGCAACCTGCCGGCGGCGGAGACGGCGAACTTCGGCTACCACCCGCTGCCGGCGGTCGATTACGTCATGATCGAGGTGGCCGACACCGGCACCGGCATGCCGCCGGAGGTGCAGGCCAAGATCTTCGAGCCGTTCTTCTCGACCAAGGACGTCGGCAAGGGCACCGGCCTCGGCCTGTCCACCGTCTACGGCATCGTCAAGCAGACCGGCGGCCACATCTATTTCACCAGCGAGATGGGCAAGGGCACGACCTTCCACATCTTCGTGCCGCGCCACGTGCCGGCCGAGGGCGAGGTCGTCGCCGGCCAGGCCGAGGTCGCCGCCGAGATCACCGACCTGACCGGCACCGCCTCGATCCTGCTGGTCGAGGACGAGGAGGCGGTGCGCGCCTTCGCCGCCCGGGCGCTCACCTCGCGCGGCTACAAGGTGTCGGAAGCGGCGTCGGGCATCGAGGCGCTGGAAGTGATGAAGGAGCTCGACAACCAGATCGATCTGGTCGTCTCCGACGTGGTCATGCCGGAACTCGACGGCCCCTCGCTGCTCAAGGAGCTGCGCAAGACGCGGCCCGACCTGAAGATCATCTTCGTCTCCGGCTATGCCGAGGAGGCCTTCCGCAAGAACCTGCCGGAGAACGAGAAATTCAGCTTCCTGCCCAAGCCCTTCTCGCTCAAGCAGCTCGCCGTCGCGGTCAAGGAGACGCTGGGGAAGTAGGCCCGCACGTTCCGTCCGCCGCCTACACCGTGAACGCGGCGCGGAAGGCGTCCAGCGCCGCCTCCGGGTCGCCGCTCGCCCACGCCTCCAGGCCGACCGGGCCGCGATAGCCCATCGCGTCGAGGGCGCGGGCGATGCCGGCATAGTTGATCTCGCCGGTCCCCGGTTCGCAGCGGCCGGGCACGTCGGCCACCTGGATCTCGCCGATCCACGGCAGCGCCCGCCGGCAGAGCGCGATCAGGTTCCCCTCGCCGATCTGCACATGATAGAGGTCGAGGTTGAGGCGCAGCCGCGGATGGTCGATGGCCGCGACCAGCGCCAGCGTGTCCTCGCCGCGGGCGAAGGGCACGCCCGGATGGTCGACCGCCAGGTTGAGGTTTTCCAGCGTGAACACCACGTCCTCCTCCTCGGCGAGATCGCAGATGCGGCGCAGCGTGTCTTCCGCCTTCAGCCACATCGCGCCGCTCACCACCTCCACCGGCGTCACCGGCAGGCCGCCTTCGCCGAGGCCGGTGCCGTGCAGGTTGAGCCGCGCGACGCCGAGCCGCTTGCCGACCGCCGCCGTCTCGCGCGCCGTCTTCAGCAGCTCCGCGGCGCCTTCGTCGTCGGTCAGCCGGCCGCGCAGGTAGCCGTTCATGATCGAGAAGGTGGCGCCGGATTTTTCCAGCTTGGCGAGGTCGTGGTCCGGCCAGTTCCACAGGCCGACCTGAAAGCCCAGCTCGTTGAGGCGGCTGGCGCGCCATTCGATCGGCCGGTCGCGCCAGAGCATCTCGGCGCAGGCGGCCAGGGTGAAAGGCATCGGGGTCTCTCCTCGGGGCGTCCGTGCGGGGCAGGGGGCGGCGCGACGCCCCGGCGCCTGCCGTCCGGCCTCAGCCTAGCACTTCCGCCTCGGCCCGCGCCTTCGCCGCCGTGGCGGTCAAGGAGAGCGCTGGGGAGGTAGGCGAGGGTGCCGGCTCGGCGACCGCCGGACTGCCGCTCGCGGTGCTATCCCTCGGCGGCCAGAGTGCTACTGCGGCAGCCCGGCGCGCACGATCGGCTATCCCCGCCTGAGATGGGTGCCTGCCACGCCCTTCATCGGCTCGCCGCCCGATTGACTTCCGCTCGGCGATGTTCTCTATTTGTTCTGACGCCAGACCGTGTCGCGGCCGCCAGCCGGCTGATACGGGAGCGCGTGCGCCGAGGGGGCCCGGATGGCGGCGGTCGCGACCATCCTCCACGCGGATCTCGATGCCTTCTATGCGTCGGTCGAGCAGTTGCTCGACCCGTCGCTGCGCGGCAGGCCGATCGCGGTCGGCGGGGGCGTCGTGCTCGCCGCGTCCTACGAGGCCAAGGCGTTTGGCGTGCGCGGCGGGATGCCGGGCCGGCAGGCGCTCGACCTCTGTCCGCAGCTGATCTTCGTCGGCGGGCACTTCCGCGAGTATCAGCGGCTGGGCGATGCCGCCATCGACGTGCTCACGCGATTTCACGCCGCTGGTCGAGCGCATCTCCATCGACGAGGCCTTTGCCGATGTCGCCGGCACCGAGCACCTGTTCGGTCCGCCGCCCGAGGTCGCGCGCGCGGTCCGCCGCCGCGTGCGCGACGAACTGGGCCTCGCCATCTCGGTCGGCATCGCGCGCACCAAGCATCTCGCCAAGATCGCCTCGCAGGTCGCCAAGCCCGACGGGCTGGTCGTCGTCGATCCGGCGACCGAGCTCGTTTTCCTGCACGATCTGCCGGTGGAATTGATGTGGGGCGTCGGCCCGGTGACCAAGGCGCGTCTCGCCGAGGCGGGCATCGTCACCATCGGGCAGCTGGCCGCGACGCCGACCCGGTCGCTGGAGCAGTGGCTGGGCCATGCCGCCGGCGAGAAGCTTGCCGCGCTGTCGTGGAATCGCGATCCGCGCGTGATCAGCAGCCATCGCCGGGCGCACTCCGCTGGTGCGCAGTCGGCACTCGGCCGCAGACCTGCGACGGAGTTCGTCATCCGGCCGACGCTCCGCCATCTGGCCGACCGCGTCGGCAGCCGGCTCAGGGCCAAATCCCGTTCGGGGCGGACGGTGACGGTGCGGGTCCGCTTTGCCGATCTGTCCTCGGTCACCCGCTCGGTCACGCTCGCCGCTCCCGTTTCGGCGACCGCGATCCTCGCCGAGGTCGCCGAAGAGCTGGTGCACGGGGTGCTCGTCGATCACCCGTCGGCGCGGACGATCTCGCTGCTGGCGATCTCCGTCTCGCATATCGAGGAGGACGGCCAGCTTCAGCTCGATCTGCCGCTCGGGCTTGCCGACGAGGCCCGCCACCCGGGCGCTCGGCGGGGCAGAGCGCGTTGGGAGGCCGACCGGGCGCTCGATCGCATCCGCGAGCGCTTCGGCTGGGAAGCCGCCGGCTATGCTTCCGTGCTGCTCGACCGGCGGCGCTCGGTCCCCGATGCGTTCCGCGAACTTGCGGAGAAAGACCTCTAGGATTCCGTCGCCCGGGCAGGGGCGGGAAGGCGGAAGCCCGGGCGCACGACCGACGGGAACGGCCGACAGCGCGCCGCCGCGCTCACGGCTTGGCGCGGGAACGAGCGCGCGCCTACCGGGCGTCGAGCGCCACGGCGATCTCCGCCGCCAGCCGCGCGTTGTTCTTCACCAGCGCGATGTTGGTCGAAAGGCTGCGCCCGCCGGTGCGGTGGAAGATGGCATCGAGCAGGAAGGGCGTCACCGCCTTGCCGGCGATGCCCTTGGCGGTCGCGTCGGCGACGGCGGCGGCGATCACCGGCGCCATCTCGGCGGCGGCAATCTGGTCCGCCTCCGGCACCGGATTGGCGATCAGCATGCCGCCGGTCTGGCCGAGCTCGGTGCGGGTACGCATGAAGCCGGCGATGGCGACCGCGTCGTCGAGGCGGATGGGGGCGGGGAGGCCGCTGTCGCGCGACCAGAAGGCGGGGAAGGTGTCGCTGCGGTAGGTGACGACCGGCACGCCCAGCGTCTCCAGCACCTCCAGCGTCTTGGCCAGGTCGAGCAGCGCCTTGGCGCCGGCGCAGACCACCGTCACCGGCGTCCGCGACAGCTCGGTGAGGTCGGCGGAGACGTCGAAGGTGGTCTCGGCGCCGCGATGGACGCCGCCGATGCCGCCGGTGGCGAAGACGCGGATGCCGGCGCGATGCGCGGCAATCATGGTGGCGGCGACGGTGGTGGCGCCGGTGCGGCCGGAGGCCAGGCCATAGGCGATGTCGGCCGAGGAGAGCTTGAGCACGTCCTTGGCCTGCGCCAGCCCTTCGAGCTCGCCGCGGGCGAGGCCGACGCGGATCTTGCCGCCGATGACGGCGATGGCCGCCGGCACGGCACCGGCCTGGCGCACCACCGCTTCCACCTCGAGCGCGGTCTCGAGGTTCTGCGGCCAGGGCATGCCGTGGCTGACGATGGTGGTCTCCAGCGCCACCACCGGCCGGCCGCCGGCAAGGGCGGTGGCGACGTCGGGAGAGAGGGCGAGGTGCGGGTGGAGGGGCGTCATTTGCTGCCTGGTCCGGCGGCGATGCGCGCACCGAGCGCGCCCGGCCTGAAGGGCGCGGCGGCGACACCGCCGTGCTCGATGGTGAGCGCCGCGGCGGCGAGGCCGAAGCGGATGGCATCGTTGAGCGAACGCCCCTCGGCCATGGCGGCGACGGTGCCGGCGGCAAAGGAATCGCCGGCGCCGTTGACCGCGCCGATGTCGGTCTTGAGCGGCACATAGGAACGGATCTCGCCGCCGCGCGCCGCGATCACCGGTTCGCCGCCGGCAGTGACCACGATCCGGGTCGGGACGGTGCGCGACAGCTCGGCGGCCAGCGCCGAAGCTCCCCCGGCATGATTGGGATTGCGGCCGAGCAACGCGGCCGCTTCGCGCCGGTTGGTGAACAGCACGGTCAGCCGGTCGAGCAGGGGAGCGAGCCGCCTCGCCTTCACCGGCGAGACCGAAAGCGCCGCCACCGGCGTGCCGCCGGTCGCCGCCTGCTCGACCAGGAAGGCCAGCGTCTCCTCCGGCAGGTTGGCGTCGACCACCCACAGGTCGTCGGCGCCGTTGGCCGCAATCGGGGCGACGGCCGCCGGGGTCAGTTCGGTACAGATGTCCATGTCGGCGATGCCGATGATCAGCTCGCCGCCGTCGTCGAAGGTGGCGTGATAGGCGGCGGTGCCCTTGTCCGGGGAGATGCCGATGCCGCTCGTATCGACGCCGGCGGCGGCGCAGGCGGTGAGGATCGCCTCGCCGTCGACGTCGCTGCCGACACGGGTCACCAGCCGCGCCGCGATGCCGAGGCGGGCGAGGATGGTGGCAACGTTGAAGCCGACGCCGCCCGGCAGGCGGCGCGCGTGGCCGGGATTGGAGGCGCCCATCACCGGCGGCGCGGCACTGCGCGCGATGCGGTCGATGGTGGCGCCGCCGAAAACGGTGACCCGGGCGAAGTGGCGCAGTGGCCGGTCCATGATCGTCGCTCCTCGAGCCCCCCGCCCGCACGCTGACCGCCGGATCATATCTACCGAGCCCGGTCGGGAGGCAAGGTGCCAATCTTTCCCTGCGTCGCCGGCCCGGGCTTAGGATGGGCGCGGGGGCGACTCGAAAGTGAGGACTCCGGCGGCAGCCGCCCGCCGGCCGAGACAAGTGGACGTGCCATTCCCATGACCAAGCCCGAACAACGGTCGGCCGCTTCTCCGACGCGCGTGCCGGCGCCGCCCGATCCCCGCCAGCGCCAGATCCCGCTGCCCGATTTCCAGCCGAAGCCGGCCGAGGAGGACCCCGGCGCACCCGAGCGGCTGGCGAAGATCCTCGCCAGTCCGTCCTATCGGGCGCCCGACGACGATCCGGAATTCCTCGCCCGCGGCGAAGTGCGCGGCGTGCGCCTGCAGCTCGACTACCTGAAGGCGGAGAAGCTGCTCGAACAGGCCGGCATCCACCACACGGTGGTCATCTTCGGCTCGACCCGCATCGCCGAGCCGCAGGCGGCGGCCAAGCGGCTGGCCGAAATGGAGGCGGCGCACGCGGCGGCGCCGGACGATCCCGATACCGGCCGCCGGCTGGCCGTCGCCCGGCGGATCCTCGCCAAGAGCCGCTATTACGAGGTCGCCCGCGCCTTCGGCCGGCTGGTGTCGTCCTCGCACCTGCTCTTCCGCGGCCATCCGCTGGTGGTCACCACCGGCGGCGGCCCCGGCATCATGGAGGCCGCCAACCGCGGTGCCTTCGACATCGGCGCGCAGACCGTCGGCCTCAACATCACGCTGCCGCGCGAGCAGTTCCCCAACCCCTACGTCACGCCGGAGCTCTGCTTCCGCTTCCACTACTTCGCGCTGCGCAAGCTGCACTTCCTGCTGCGGGCCAAGGCGCTGGTCGCCTTTCCCGGCGGCTTCGGCACCTTCGACGAGCTGTTCGAGCTGCTCACCCTCATGCAGACGCGCACGATCAAGCCGATGCCGGTGGTGCTGGTCGGCGAGGAATACTGGCGCGGCGCCGTCGACTTCGATTATCTGGCCGACGAGGGCGTCGTCGACCGCGAGGATCTCGACCTGTTCTGGTTCGCCGAGACCGCCGAGCAGATCTGGGAGGGCATCCTCGCCTGGCATGCCGCCAACGGCGAACCGCTGCAACCGGCGGAATGACCCGCTCCCGCTCACCGGAGGACTTCACCCCTTGAAGATTTCCTTTCACGGCGCCGACCGCACCGTCACCGGCTCCTGCCACCTGATCGAGTGCGCGGGAAAACGCATCCTGGTCGATTGCGGCCTGTTCCAGGGCAGCCGCGAGCTTGCCGAGGACAATGCGGAGCCCTTCGGCTTCGATCCCAAGGCGATCGACGTGGTGCTGCTCACCCACGCCCACCTCGACCATTGCGGGCGGCTGCCGCTGCTCGCCAAGCGCGGCTTCCGCGGCGAGATCATCGCCACCGGCGCCACCCGCGAGCTGGCGCGGCTGGTGATGCTCGATTCGGCGCGGCTGCAGGAGGAAGACGCCGAGCGCAACCGCCGCCGGCACGAACGCCGCCGCGGCGGCGACGGCGACGACGGCGGGCCGCTCTACACCGTGCTCGATGCCATGAACGTGCTCGAGTTCTTCGGCCGCAAGGCGCACTACGACCAGCCGCTCGACGTGGCCCCCGGCATCCGCGCCACCTTCTTCGACGCCGGCCACATCCTCGGCTCGGCGAGCATCCTTGTCGAGCTGGAGGAGAAGGGGACGCGCCGGCGGCTGGTCATGTCCGGCGACATCGGCAACGCCGGGCGGCCGCTGCTCGACCCGCCGAAGCCGCCGCCGCAATGCGACGCCGTGGTCATGGAAACCACCTACGGCGACCGCAACCACAAGCCCTTCGGTCCCTCGGTCGAGGAATTCTACGCCGCCATCGCGGAGACCTTCGCCCGCGGCGGCAACGTGGTGATCCCGACCTTCGCGCTGGAGCGCGCCCAGGAGCTGCTCTATGCGCTGCACGATGCGATGAGCGACGGGCGGCTGCCGAAATCGACCCAGGTCTTCCTCGATTTGCCGATGGCGATCACCGCCACCGATATCTTCCGCCACCACCCGGAAGACCTGTCGCAGGAGGTCGCCGACCTGTTCTCCGACGGGCGCGATCCGCTGTCGGTGCCGGGGCTGCACCTGACCCGCGAGACCTCCGATTCCATGCACATCAACAAGATCAGCGGCGGCGCCGTGATCATGGCGGGATCGGGCATGGCGACCGGCGGGCGGGTGCGCCACCACCTCAAGCACAACCTGTGGCGCGCCGATGCCGGCGTCATCTTCGTCGGCTTCGCCGCCGAGGGGACGCTCGCCCGCATCATCATCGACGGGGCCCAGAAGGTGCGCATCTTCGGCGAGGAGATCCCGGTCAAGGCGAAGGTCTACACGATCAACGGATTCTCGGCCCATGCCGGCCAGCAGGAGCTGCTGGCCTGGCACCGCTCGTCGCGGGCCGAGCGCACCTATCTGGTCCACGGCGACGAAAAGGTGATGACCGCCTTCGCCCCGATGCTTGAGGACACCGAGGCGGTGATGCCGGCGATGAACCAGGCGTTCGAGCTTTAGGCCTGTGCGCCGGAGGGAGCGACGCGCAGGCCCAATGAGGCGCCCCCGATCAGGTCAATTCGAGGAAGTGGGCTTGCGGCGCGCCCACGACGCCCGCCTTCATCATGGTATCCTTCAGGTCCTGGGACGCCGCGAAGGCCTTGGCCTTGTCCATATCCATCTCGTCAAAGATGATGGTGATCGCGTTGGGGTCGTCGACGGACCGAAGCACGCGTGGATGGGTGAGGCCGGCCGCCCGCTGCGCCTTGACGTGCCCGTCGAAGATGGGGCGCCATTTGGCGTAGTCCTGGATGCGGTGGTGAACGATCAGCATGCCCATGGGTTGGGTCTCCTCCCCAGCGTCGCCCGCAGCAGAGAGCTAGGGGACAGCCGTCGGTTTTCAATCGGGACACGCTTCGAGCGTCCGCGGACAGCACATGGATGACGACGACGACCTTGGCGACCTGACCCATGCCGCGCCGGCCTACAAGCGGGCGCTGTGGATCGTCACCATCCTCAATGTCGGCTACGGCCTGATCGAGGCCGGCGGCGGCTTCCTCGCCGGCTCGCAGGGGCTCAAGGCCGACGCGCTCGATTTCCTCGGCGACGGCACGATCACGCTCCTCGGCCTGCTGGCGATCGGCTGGGGGCCGGCCTGGCGGGCGCGGGCGGCCCTGTTGCAGGGCGTCTTCCTTGCCGTCATGGGGCTCGGCGTGCTCGCCGCCACGGCCTGGCGCGTGCTGGTCGTCCAGGTCCCGCAGGCCGAGCTGATGGGCGCCTTCGGCATCGTCGCGCTCGCCGTCAACGTCGTCTGCGCCGTGATCCTGCTCAGGCACCGCGAGGGTGACGCCAACGTTCAGGCGGTGTGGCTGTTCAGCCGCAACGACGCCCTCGGCAATGCGGCCATCGTGGTCGCGGCCGGGCTGGTGGCGGCAACCGGAACGCCGTGGCCCGACCTCATCGTCGCGGCGGCCATCGCCGGCCTGTTCCTGCAATCGGCCTGGAAGATCATCGCGGCGGCGCGGCGGGAACTGGGCGAGGGCGGGTAGATTTGGCCGCCCCCGCCCCGGAGGAGACGTCCGGGCCCGCCCTTCTGCGGCGCGTCAGATCGTGGGCCAAGGCGGTCAAGATCGACGTGATCGCCCTGTGGCTGGCGGCCCGGGACCGGCGCACGCCGTGGTATGCCAAGACCGTGGCGGCGGCGGTCGCGGCCTATGCCCTGTCGCCGATTGACCTGATCCCGGACTTCATTCCGGTCCTCGGCTATCTCGACGACCTCATCATCGTGCCGCTTGGCATCCTGCTGGCCGTCCGCCTGATCCCGGCCGAGCTGATGGAGGAATTCCGCCGCCAAGCCCGCGATCGGGCGCGGCCGCTCAGCCGTGGCGCCGCCGTTGCCATCGTCGCCATCTGGATCGTGCTGGCGATCCTGCTGGTGCGGCTGCTGGTGTGACGAGCTCCCTGCCCCCCTTGCGCTATGAGAACAAAACGTGTACATCTGTTCTCACGCTGTCGGGGACGCGAATCTTTCCTGTGTCATTCCATCACCCCCGGTGCCCGTGCAACAAGGAGCCTCTACAATGGCCGCAACGCCGCTTCGTGTGATCGAGGGTCATGCCATGGACAAGTCGAAAGCGCTCGATGCGGCGCTGAGCCAGATCGAACGCGCCTTCGGCAAGGGCTCGATCATGCGGCTCGGCCAGAACGAGGCGACGGTCGACATCGCGACGGTGCCGACCGGCTCCCTCGGCCTCGATATCGCGCTCGGCATCGGCGGCGTGCCGCGTGGCCGCGTCGTCGAGATCTACGGGCCGGAATCCTCCGGCAAGACGACGCTCGCTTTGCATATCATCGCCGAGGCGCAGAAGGCCGGCGGCATCTGCGGCTTCGTCGATGCCGAACACGCGCTCGACGCCGGCTACGCCCGCAAGCTTGGCGTCAAGCTGGACGATCTGCTGATCTCGCAGCCGGATACCGGCGAGCAGGCGCTGGAGATCACCGATACGCTGGTGCGCTCCGGCGCCGTCGACGTGCTGGTGATCGATTCGGTCGCCGCGCTGACGCCGCGCGCCGAGATCGAGGGCGAGATGGGCGACCAGCTTCCCGGTCTTCAGGCCCGCCTGATGAGCCAGGCGCTGCGCAAGCTCACCGGCTCCATTTCGCGCTCCAACACCACCGTTATCTTCATCAACCAGATCCGCATGAAGATCGGCGTGATGTTCGGCAACCCGGAGACGACCACCGGCGGCAATGCGCTGAAATTCTATGCCTCGGTCCGTCTCGACATCCGCCGCATCGGCTCGATCAAGGAGCGCGACGAGGTGGTCGGCAATCAGACCCGCGTCAAGGTGGTCAAGAACAAGCTGGCGCCGCCGTTCAAGCAGGTCGAGTTCGACATCATGTATGGCGAGGGCATCTCCAAGACCGGCGAGCTGATCGACCTCGGCGTCAAGGCGGGCATCGTCGAGAAGTCGGGCGCCTGGTTCTCCTATGACAGTCAGCGCCTCGGCCAGGGGCGCGAGAACGCCAAGACGTTCCTGCGCGACAATCCCGAGATCGCGGCAGTGATCGAGAAAGCGATCCGTGCCAATGCCGGGCTGATCGCCGAGAAGTTTCTCGAGAAGGGCGGTCCGGACGACGACGGCGGCGAGGATACCGGCGAGGTGTGAGCCGGCAGCGGGAGGAGCGCGTCATGGACCAGCGGGTCAGCGTCATCACGCTCGGCGTCGTCGATCTCGATCGGGCGCGCCGCTTCTACGAGGCGCTGGGCTGGCGGCGCGGCAACACCGACGACGGCGTCGTCTTCTTCCAGATCCCCGGTGCCGTCTTCGCCCTGTGGTCGCGGCAGTCGCTGGCCGAGGACGCCCATGTGGCCGACAGCGGCGCGTCCTTCGGCGGCATCACGCTGGCCTACAACGCCCGCAGCCGCGCCGACGTCGATGCGGTGCTGGCCGAGGCCAAGGCGGCCGGCGGCACGCTGCTGAAGCCGGCCGAGGATGTCTTCTGGGGCGGCTATTCGGGCTATTTCGCCGATCCCGATGGCCACCCGTGGGAGGTCGCGTGGAATCCGGGCTGGACGCTGGATGAAGCGGGCCGGGTGAGCCTTTCTCCCTGAAAACCGTCGCAATTATGGACATGGCCGCCGCCGGGGCTGTAGAACCCGGCGGTCGCGGCGGCTGCCGCCTTTTCCAGATGCTTGGACGGTCATGAGTAGCGTCAACGATATCCGTTCCCACTTTCTCGGCTTTTTCGAGAAGAACGGTCACACGCCGGTGGCATCGGGGCCGCTGGTGCCGCGCAACGACCCGACATTGATGTTCACCAATGCCGGCATGGTGCCGTTCAAGGACTATTTCACCGGCCGCGCCACGGCGCCGTTTCCGCGCGCGACGACCTCGCAGAAGTGCGTGCGCGCCGGCGGCAAGCACAACGATCTCGACAATGTCGGCTATACCGCCCGGCATCACACCTTCTTCGAGATGCTCGGCAACTTCTCCTTCGGCGACTACTTCAAGGAGCGGGCGATCGAGCTGGCGTGGGAGCTGATCACCAAGGAGTTCGGCCTGCCCGCGGAGAAGCTGACGGCGACCGTCTACATCGACGACGACCAGGCCTTCGACCTGTGGCGCAAGATTTCCGGTCTGCCGGAAAGGCGGATCATCCGCATCGCCGGGTCGGACAACTTCTGGCAGATGGGCGATACCGGACCCTGCGGTCCGTGCTCGGAGATCTTCTACGACCACGGCGAGGGCATTCCCGGCGGCCCGCCGGGGTCGCCGGACGCCGACGGCGACCGCTTCATCGAGGTGTGGAACCTGGTGTTCATGCAGTTCGAGCAGTTCCCCGGCGGCGAACGCGTCGACCTGCCAAGCCCGTCGATCGATACCGGCATGGGGCTGGAGCGCATCGCAGCGGTGCTGCAGGGCGTCCATGACAACTACGATATCGACCTGTTCCGGACGCTCATCGACGCCTCGGTCGATCTCATCGGCGTGCGCGCGGAAGGCAAGGCGCGGGCCAGCCACCGGGTCATCGCCGATCACCTGCGGGCGTCGAGCTTCCTGATCGCCGACGGTGTGCTGCCGTCCAACGAGGGGCGCGGCTACGTGCTCCGCCGCATCATGCGGCGGGCCATGCGCCACGCTCATCTGCTCGGCGCCAGCGATCCGGTCATGTACCGGCTGGTGCCGGTCCTGGTCGCCGAGATGGGCCGCGCCTATCCCGAGCTGGTGCGGGCCGAATCGCTGATCGGCGAGACGCTGCGCCTGGAGGAGACGCGCTTCCGCCGCACGCTGGCGCGCGGCCTGACCCTGCTCGACGAGGCGACCGAGGGGCTCGGCGCCGGCGCGACGCTGGCCGGCGATGTCGCCTTCCGCCTCTACGATACCTTCGGCTTTCCGCTCGACCTGACGCAGGACGCGCTGAAGGCGCGCGGCATCGCCGTCGATCTGCCGGGCTTCGAGTCCGCCATGGAGCGGCAGAAGGCCGAGGCGCGGGCCTCGTGGGCGGGGTCGGGCGAGGCGCAGACCGAGCCGATCTGGTTCCGCCTGCGCGAATCGCTGGGCGCCACCGAGTTCCTCGGCTACGCCACCGAGACGGCCGAGGGCGAGATCCTGGCGCTGGTCGAGGCGGGCGATCCGGTGCCCGAGGCGCGGATGGGCGAGGCGGTCGCCGTCGTCCTCAACCAGACGCCGTTCTATGCCGAATCCGGCGGCCAGGTCGCCGATACCGGCGTGATCGCCAACGAGACGGGCGGGCGCGTGCGCGTGGAGAACGTGCAGAAGCGCGCCGATGGGCTTTTCGTCCATTACGGCACGGTCGAGGCGGGCACGGTCGCGGTCGGCGATGCCGTGCGGCTCACGGTCGACCGGGCGCGACGCACCATGATCCGCGCCAATCATTCCGCCACCCATCTGCTGCACGCGGCGCTGCGCAAGGTGCTCGGCACCCATGTGGCGCAGAAGGGCTCGCTGGTGGCGCCCGACCGGCTGCGCTTCGACTTCTCGCACCAGAAGCCGATGGAGGGCGCGGAGATCGAGGCGGTCGAGGACCTCGCCAATGCGGTGGTGCTCGAGGATGCGCCGGTGGTCACCCGGCTGATGGACCGCGACGAGGCGATGCATTCCGGTGCCATGGCGCTGTTCGGCGAGAAATACGGCGACGAGGTGCGCGTGGTGTCGATGGGCACCATGCCCGACGACCCGGCGGGCAAGACCTATTCGACCGAGCTGTGCGGCGGCATCCATGTCGGGCGCACCGGCGAGATCGGCCTGATCGCGCTGGTCGGCGAAGGTGCGGTCGCCGCGGGCGTGCGGCGCATCGAGGCGCTGACCGGGCAGGCGGCGCGCAAGCACCTGGCCGAGCAGGAGAAGCGCCTGAAGGCGGTCGCCGTGGCGCTGAAGTCGCGCCCCGAGGACGCCGCCGAGCGCGTTCAGGGGCTGGTCGAGGAGCGGCGCAAGCTGGAGCGCGAACTCGCCGATGCGCGCAAGAAGCTGGCGATGGGCGGCGGTGCCGGCGGCGATGCCGACGACACCCAGATCGCCGATGTCGGCGGCGTGAAGTTCTTCCGCCTGGCGGTCTCCGACGTCGGCATGAACGACCTCAAGGCGCTCGCCGACGAGGGCAAGGCCAAGGTCGGCTCGGGCGTCGTGGCGATCGCCAGCACCAACGCCGAGGGCAAGGGCAGCCTGGTGGTCGGTGTCACGGGCGATTTGACCGATCGCTTCAACGCCATCGATCTGGTACGCACGGGAGCCGTGGCGCTCGGCGGCAAGGGTGGCGGCGGACGGCCGGACCTGGCGCAGGCCGGCGGCCCGGACGGCAGCAAGGCCGCTGCGGCGCTCGACGCGATCGCGGAGGTGCTCGCGGGCGGGTGACAGGCGATGGGACGGGGGAAACATAGCGGAGCGGCGCGTCGGCGCGCCGCAGGATCGCCGTGAGGCGCCCGCGCTCCCGTATTCCCCAAGCGAGCCCGGCCGTGGTCGCCGCTGCGCGCTTCCGCCGCCGCATCTTCGAGATCCTTGAGGAGGCGCCGCGCGACGATCCCGTCAGCCGCCTCGTCAATTCGGCGCTGATCGCGCTGATCACCGTCAACGTCGTGGCGGTCGTCCTGGAATCGGTGCCGTCGCTGGCGTCCGGCTATCACCCCGCCTTTCTGGCCATCGAGCTCGTCTCGCTGGTCGTCTTCACGGTGGAGTATGCGGCGCGCATCTGGGCGGCGCGCGACCAGCCGCTGCGCCCGCGGCGCCGCCTGCCGCCGTGGCTCGGCTACATGGTCAGCGGCTCGGGCCTGGTCGACCTGCTGGCGGTGGTGCCGTTCTGGATCGCTCTGTTCTTCGCCGCCGACCTGCGCGTCCTGCTCGTCTTCCGCATCGTCCGCTTCCTCAAGCTGGCGCGCTATTCGCCGGCCATGCGCTCGCTGTTCGATGCGCTCTATGCCGAGCGCCGGGCGCTGTTCGGCTGCGTCGTCATCCTGCTCGGCGCCACGGTGGTGGCCGCCTCGATCATGCACGTGATCGAGGGGCAGGCCCAGCCGGACAAGTTCGGCACCGTGCCCGATGCCATGTGGTGGGCGATCGTGACGCTGACGACCACCGGTTACGGCGACGCGGTGCCGATCACGCCGCTCGGTCGCGTCGTCGGCGGGCTGGCCGTGCTGATGGGCATCCTCATGCTGGCGCTGCCCGTCGGCATCGTCGCCACTGCCTTTGCCAACGTGATCCACCGGCGCGATTTCGTGGTTACCTGGGGCATGGTGGCGCGGGTGCCGATCTTCGCCGGGCTCACCGCCGCCGAGATCGCCGATATCGCCGGCCTGCTGTCCGCCCAGTCGGTCGAGCCCGGCGGCATCATCGTGCGGCGGGGCAGCCCCGCCCGGGCGATGTATTTCATCGCCGCCGGCGAGGTCGAGATCGCGCTGCCGAAGGAGAGCGTGCGGCTCGGCGTCGGCCACTTCTTCGGCGAGATCGCGGTTCTGCGCCGGGCGCGGCGCTCGGCGACGGTCACCGCGATGGTGCGCACCAACCTGCTGGTGCTCGACAGCGCCGACCTGCATGCGCTGATGGAGCGCGATTCGCGCTTTGCCGAACGCATCCGCGCGGTGGCGCGCAGCCGCGTCGGCCAGGACGTCGTCACGCCGCACGGCGATATCGCCGGCGAGGAGGTGGGCGAGGCGAGCGCCTGAGCCGCCGGGCGTCGCCGTCGGGGCTGATCGGCCGGGCGGAAGTCGGCTATACCCGGGTATCATGGGCGAGGGCGAGTGGATCCGGGAGCTGATGATCGTGCTGGCGACGGCCGGCGTGGTCGTGCCCCTGTTCGGCCGCCTGCGCTTCGGCCCGGTGCTGGGCTTCCTCATCGCCGGCGTGATCCTCGGCCCCGGCGGCCTCGGTCATCTGAGCGCCGCCTTTCCATGGCTGGCGTACGTCACCTTCGCCGATCCCGAGCATGTGCGCCCGTTCGCCGAGATGGGCATCATCTTCCTGCTCTTCCTGATCGGGCTGGAGTTCTCGCTCGACCGGCTGTGGGCGATGCGGCGGACGGTGCTCGGCATCGGCTCGGCGCAGGTCTTCCTGTCGATGCTGCTGATCGGCGTCACCGCCGCCATCATCATCGGCGGCGTGGCGGTGCCGCTGGTCACCGCCATGGCGCTGGCGCTGTCGTCGACGGCGATTGCCTCGCAGGTGATGATCGAGACGCGCCGCTTCGCCGCGCCGGTCGGCCGGCTGTGCATCGGCGTGCTGCTCTTCCAGGACCTCATGGTCGTGCCGATCGTCATCATCGTCGGCCTGCTCGGCGGCGGCGAGGGGGTGGCGGTGCCCTTCGCGCTGATGCGCGCTGTCGGCCTGGCGATCGTCGCGGTGGCGCTGATCCTCACCATCGGGCGCTTCGCGGTGACGCCGCTGATGCGGCTGGCGGCGGCGACCGGCAGCCGCGAACTGGTCATCGCCATCGCCCTGTTCCTGGCGATCGGCACCGGGCTGCTGACCGAGGCCGCCGGCCTGTCGGCGGCGCTTGGCGCCTTCCTCGCCGGCATGCTGCTCGGCGATGGCGAGTTCCGCCACCAGATCGAGGTCGAGATCGAACCCTTCAAGGGGCTGCTGCTCGGCCTGTTCTTCATGACCGTCGGCATGAGCTTCAACCTGGCGAGCCTGCAGTCGAACCTGGCGCTGCTGATCGCGGCGGTGGTGGCGCTCGTCGTCTTCAAGGGGGTCACCATCTACGGCGCGACGCGTCTCTTCCGGGTCGAGCCGGCGGTGGCGGCGGAGGCGGCCTTCGTGCTGGCGGGCGCCGGCGAATTCGCCTTCGTGGTGTTCACGCTGGCGCGGCGGGCGGGCGTGCTGGCGCCCGATTTCTACCAGTTCCTGCTGTCGGTGGCGGCGCTGTCGATGCTCGCCACCCCGGCCATGGCGGCCGTCGGCCGGCGCATCGGTGCGCGGCTGGCGGCGCGCCAGGACAGCGCCCGGCATGGCGCCGGGCCGGCCAGCGCCGAGCTCACCGGCCACGTCGTCATCGGCGGCTTCGGCCGCGTCGGGCGCACGGTCGCCCGCCTGCTCGACGCGACGGGGATCGCCTATGTGGCGCTCGATATCAACAGCGAGCGCGTCGCCCGGGCGCGCGCCCGCGGCCTCGCGGTCTTCTATGGCGATGCCAGCCGGCACGAGATCCTGCGCCAGGTCGGTGGCCGCGGGGCGCGCGCCTTCGTGGTGACGCCGGATACGCCGGCGGCGGCGGAGCGCATGGTGCGGGCGATCCGCGTCGCCTGGCCGAACGCTGCCATCTATGCCCGGGCGCTCGATGCCGACCATGCCTATCGGCTGAGCGAAGCCGGCGCCACCGGCGTGGTGCCGGAAGCGCTCGAAGGCAGCCTGCAGCTCGGCGGCCGGGTGCTTGCCGGCCTCGGCCTGCCCGACGATGCGGTGGATACCTTTGTGGCGGTCCAGCGCGAGGCCGAAATCCGGCGGCTTGCCGGCAACGCGCCGGCCAAGCCGTCGAGTTGAACTACCGCGCGGCGAGCGCCGGGCCGATGCGGTCGATGCGGTTGGTCCACAGCATGCCGTCGAAGTGGGCCGGCACTGCGTCGAGTTCGCCGACCGTGTCGATGCCGCTGGAGAAGCCGCTGCCGTCGTAGGCGCCGAGAAGCACGATCGTCGTGTCATAGGCGGCGAGCCGTGTGGCCAGCCGGCTGGGAAAGCCCCAAGCGGAGCGGGCATAGTTGACCGGCAGCATGAAGAGGGTGTTGCGGCATTCCTTGGGTACCATGCCGAGCCAGCCGAGGAGTTCGTAGCGGATGAGACACTTCTTCGCCGCGTCGGTTCCGAGTACCTTGATGTCGGGCGCATCCGCAGCGAAGGCGTCGATGGCCCTGCCGCCGCCGTAGATCCAGATGAGCGCTCGGCGCTCGGCCGCCAAGGGGGCGAGCTTCGCCGCCAGAAGACGCCCTTCCTCAAGATCGTCGCTCTTGATGTTGATGAGGAAGTGCTTGTCCGGGAAGGCGGCGAGGACGTCGTCCAGCGTCGGCATCAATCCAACGCCCTTGCCGCGGAACGGGAAAGTTCTCCCACCGTCGGCGGTGTAGCCGTAGCCGATGTCGAGCGCCTTCAGCTCGGCCAGCGTGTGGTCGCGGGTGACGCCGTGGCCGTCGGTACGGCAATCGAGCGTCCAGTCGTGGAAGACGACGAAATGGCCATCCGAGGTCGGGTGAACATCGAACTCGACCATGTCGGCGCCGTCGGCGAAGGCCGCGCGGAAACCGGCGAGGGTGTTCTCCAGAAAAGGATGCTCCGGCGGGAAGATGCGCACCGCCGTACAGGTCGTGCCGGTCAGCCCTTCGCGATGGAAGGTCTGGCCGAGGCCGCGATGGGCGATGATCAGCGGTTTGCCAACCGGTGCGGGCGCCAGCAAATTCGTGTTGAGCACGAAGACGACGGCGGCGAGGAGCAGAAGAGCGAGCGCAAGCAGGCGGGCGACGCGGAGCAGAGGGCGCACGGGGGGTCTCCGACAGGGAGATGTCCCGTGCCCCGAAAAGCCGCCGAAAGAAGGGCGTCTTTGCTCAGCCGGTCCGGCGACTGTCGTTCTGCCGGGCGATCATCCAGCCGGGATATTCCGCGCGGCAGGGCGCTCACCGTGTCGAGGGCGGCCAGTTCCTCCGGCGTCAGGGTGACGTCGGCGGCGGCGATGTTGTCGTCGAGCTGCTCGGTGCTGCGGGCGCCGATGATCACCGTGGTGACGAAGGGCTGGTGCAGCAGCCAGGCAAGCGCGATGCGCGCCACCGACACGCCGCGCGCCTCGGCGATCGGCCGCATGGCGTCGACGCAGGCGAAGGCGCGCTCCCGGTCGACCGGCGGAAAATCGAAGTTCGCACGGCGCGTCCCCTCCGGTCCCTTGCCGTCGCGGTCGAACTTGCCCGACAGCAGGCCGCCGGCGAGCGGGCTCCACACCATCAGCCCGACGCCCTGGTCGATGAGGAGCGGCGCGATCTCGCGCTCCAGGTCGCGCCCGGCGATGGTGTAATAGGCCTGCAGCGAGGCGAAGCGCGTCCAGCCGTGGTGATCGGCGATGCCGAGCGCCTGCATGATCTTCCAGGCCGCCCAGTTGGAGCAGCCGACGTAGCGCACGTGGCCCTGGCGCACGAGGTCGTCCAGCGCCCGCACCGTCTCCTCGACCGGCGCCAGCATGTCCTGGCCGTGGATCTGGTAGAGGTCGATGTAGTCGGTGCCAAGCCGCTTCAGGCTCGCCTTGACCGCATCCATGATGTGGCCGCGCGACGAGCCGCGATCGTTCGGCCCGTTGCCGGTCGAACCGTTGACCTTGGTGGCGAGCACGAAGTCGGTGCGCGGATGGCCCGAATTGGCGATGGCGCGGCCGGTGATCTCTTCCGACAGGCCCTCCGAATAGACGTTGGCGGTGTCGACGAAATTGATGCCGGCGTCGAGCGCCCGGCCGAGCAGGGCGTCGGCGGCGGCTTGATCGACGTCGCCGATGGTCTTCCACATCCCGCCGCGGCCGCCGAAGGTCATGGTGCCGAGGCAGATTTCGGATACGAGCAGGCCCGTACGGCCGAGGGGCTGGTAGCGCATGGCAAAGGTCCGTTGCGAGGGGAGGACTGGCGCGAAGGGAGGCCAGCGCGGATCAACATAAGGCGGCGTGGCCGGATGGCAAGTCGGTCGCCGGTCCCGGCCGGAAGCCGCGCCGCCGCGCACGAAAAACAGGCAGGGCGGACGCCATCGGCATCCGCCCCCGGGAAGCGCCGATTGGCTCTAGCCCATCGCCTTCTTCAGGTTCTCGTCGACCTTGTCGAGGAAGCCCTCGGTGGTCAGCCATTTCTGGTCGGGACCGACGAGCAGCGCCAGGTCCTTGGTCATGAAGCCGGCCTCGACGGTGGCGACGCAGACCTTCTCCAGCGCGTCGGCGAAGCGGGCGAGCTCGGCGTTGTCGTCGAGCTTGGCGCGATGGGCGAGGCCGCGGGTCCAGGCGAAGATCGAGGCGATCGAATTGGTCGAGGTGGGGTTGCCCTTCTGGTGCTCGCGGTAGTGGCGGGTAACGGTGCCGTGGGCGGCTTCCGCCTCCACCGTCTTGCCGTCCGGCGTGGCGAGCACCGAGGTCATCAGGCCGAGCGAGCCGAAGCCCTGGGCGACGGTGTCGGACTGGACGTCGCCGTCGTAGTTCTTGCAGGCCCAGACATAGCCGCCCGACCACTTGAGCGCGGCGGCGACCATGTCGTCGATCAGCCGGTGCTCGTAGGTGATGCCGGCGGCCTTGAAGCGGTCGGCGAACTCGGCCTCGAAGACCTCCTGGAAGAGGTCCTTGAAGCGGCCGTCATAGGCCTTGAGGATGGTGTTCTTGGTCGACAGGTAGACCGGGTACTTGCGGGCCAGGCCGTAGTTCAACGAGGCGCGGGCGAAATCGCGGATCGAGTCGTCGAGGTTGTACATGGCCATGGCGACGCCGGAGCCGGGGGCGTCGAAGACCTCGTGCTCGATCACCGTGCCGTCGTCGCCGACGAACTTGATGGTCAGCTTGCCCTTGCCGGGATAGCGGAAGTCGGTGGCGCGGTACTGGTCGCCGAAGGCGTGGCGGCCGACGACGATGGGCTTGGTCCAGCCGGGCACCAGCCGCGGCACGTTCTTGCAGATGATCGGCTCGCGGAAGATGACGCCGCCGAGGATGTTGCGGATGGTGCCGTTCGGCGACTTCCACATCTTCTTGAGCTTGAATTCCGTCACCCGCGCCTCGTCGGGGGTGATGGTGGCGCACTTGACGCCGACGCCGTGCTTCTTGATCGCCTCGGCCGCGTCGACGGTCACCCGGTCATCGGTCGCGTCACGGTTCTCGATCGAGAGATCGTAGTAGAGCATCTCGACGTCGAGATAGGGGCGGATGAGCTTGTCCTTGATCAGCTGCCAGATGATGCGGGTCATCTCGTCGCCGTCCATTTCGACGACGGGGTTGGCAACCTTGATTTTGGCCATGGGCGGGAAACCTTCGGTCTTGACGGGGAGAGGCGGGGGAAAGGTGGCCGGTTCCATATCAGCCACCGGCGCGGACGCCAAGACGGCGGCTAGTGCGATTTCCGGCAGTTCCGCAGGTGCTCGGCGTAGGCTTTCTGCGCCTGAGCGACCTGGTCAGCGGTCGGCGCAACGATCTCGGCGCGGCACTTCAGGGACGGCGGGCTTCCACAGATTGTCTCGCAGCCTGTCCCAGCCGACGCAGTCGCCGCGGCGGTCGCGGTATCCCGGCCCGCCCTTGCAACCGCAGCCGCGACAGGGCAGGGACGGATCGCCTCTGACGACCGCCCAAGGGTAGCAGGATGCGGTCGGATTGCCGCACTTGCGCCTGCACCGCCACCGTCTCAGTCGACAGTACGCACTGGCCGCCGCCGGCAAGGACTCGACGCTGCGCGCGAGAAGGCAGACAGCAGGACTGCGGCGAGTGCCATGCCGCAATACTGGCTTTCGCCAGGTGCCGGTCGTCAACGCGAAGAAACGGCGGCAAGCCGTTAGGACATTTCGAATACCGTCTCGCCCGATACCGGGTCGGTGACGCCCAGGCCGCCGCCGAGGTCCTCCAACAGGCCACGCATCTTGTCGAGGCTGGCGATCATCTGCGGCCTGGCCTTGACGATGTCGTCCATCGCGCTCCATTCGCCGATGAGGCAGTAGGTGCGCTCGCCGGTCTTGATCATGGCAAGCTTGTGCATGCCCTTCATGTCGTCGCGGGGCAGCGTGCTCTGCAGATC
This sequence comes from uncultured Alphaproteobacteria bacterium, assembly GCA_963784605.1. Taxonomy (GTDB): domain Bacteria; phylum Pseudomonadota; class Alphaproteobacteria; order Rhizobiales; family Kaistiaceae; genus CAVSRC01. Next base: position 142,151 of record CAWARW010000009.1, on the reverse strand, counting down.
GATGAATTCCTTCTCGCGGCCCGGCTTCACCCGGAACCGCACGACATTGTAGGCGGTCATGGCTGGTCCTCCCCAAGCCCGCGGGGGCCGCCGGCGGCGGCCCCGACGGTATCCTCCGATACGGTCGTCTGCCTCTACATAGAGGCCAGCCGCCGGCCGGCCATGGCGATCATGACATAGCTCCAGCCGCTGAAGATCAGCGAGATTCCGGCGAGCGTGCCGGGCACCCACAGGCCGGAGAACGGCCACGAGAAGATGATCATCAGGGCGAGCACGATGGCCAGCACGCCCGCCGCCAGGATCCAGCCCCAGCCGGTGTGCGGCCGGTACCGCAGGCTGAACATGATCTGCATGATGCCCTTCGCCAGGAACATGGCGCCGATCAGCAGGCCAAGGGTGACGGCGGCGACGATCGGGTTGATCAGCATGGCAATGCCGCCGATGAGCACCACCAGGCCGATGATCAATTGCCAGATGAAGCCGCCCCAGGTGCGCATGCTCCACGCCTGAAAGGCCTGGATGGCGCCGACGACGATGAAGACCCAGCCGATGACGATGGCGACGGCAAGGCTGGCGATCACCGGCGCGGCGATGGCGAAGACGCCGCCGACGATGAAGACGATTCCGAGCGCAAGAAACCAGCCCCAGTGCTCGCGCACCTGGGTGATGGCAGGCAGTGTCATGGACGTATTGGTCATGATTGGCCTCCGTCTCCCCGAACTCGTGCGCGCGCAGTCTACAACGAAGCGCGCCGGTCCGCCGTTCCGCCTGCGGTCGGCACGCAATTCCGCTTGGCGGCGGAATGCGCTACGTTAGCGCGCACCATGCCTGAACACCTCCCCAATCCTCTGCGAATCGGCCGGGCCGGCGGTCGTGCTGGTCGGCGCCGCAGCTTGGCGAGAACATCGGCACCGCCGCCCGCGCCATGGCCAATTTCGGCCTCACCGACCTGCGCATCGTCAATCCGCGCGAGGGCTGGCCGAACGAGAAGGCGATTGCCGCCGCGAGCCGCGCGCCGGTGATCGAGACGGCCCGCGTCTTCGCCACGGTCGAGGAGGCGGTCGCCGACCTCGGCTATCTGCTGGCCACCACCGCCCGCTCGCGCGAGGTGGCCAAGCAGGTGGTCGGTCCGCGCGCGGCGGCCGCCGCCATGCGGGCGCACCTTGCCGCCGGCACGCGGGTCGGCGTCCTCTTCGGGCGCGAGCGCAGCGGCCTCACCAACGAGGAGGTGGCGCTCGCCGACGCCATCCTGACGCTGCCGGTCGATCCGGCCTTCTCCTCGCTCAACATCGCCCAGGCGGTGATCGTGGTCGCCTATGAGTGGCGGCTGTCGGGCTTCGCCGACGAGGCGGCGGGCGTGCCGTTCACCGGCGAGGTGGCGCCGCCGGCCGCCAAGGACGATCTGGTGCGCATGTTCGAGCATCTGGAGGGGGCGCTCGACCGGGCCGGCTTCTTCCGCCCGCCGGAGAAGCGCGGCCACATGGTGCTGGCGCTGCGCGCCATGCTGCAGCGGGCGGGGCTGAGCGAGCAGGAGGTGCGCACGCTGCGCGGCATGATCGCGGCGCTCGACCGGCGGCCGACGCGGCCGCATGTGCTGGCCGACGGCAGCGGTCAGCACCGAGCGCACGGCCGACGACGAGGGCGGCGCGTGAAGCTGCTGGTCTTCGATTCCGGCATCGGCGGCCTGTCGGTCGCCCGCGCAGATCCGCCGCGTGCTGCCCGGCGCGGCGATCGACTATGTCGCCGACGACGCCGGCTTTCCCTATGGCGACTGGCAGGCGGCGGCGCTGACCGACCGGGTGGTCGCGCTGGTCGGCGACCTCGTCGCCGGCCACGCGCCCGACGCGGTGGTGATCGCCTGCAACACCGCCTCGACGCTGGTGCTGCCGCCGCTGCGCGCCCGCTCACAGCCTGCCGATCGTCGGCACCGTGCCGGCGATCAAGCCGGCGGCCGGCGAGACGCGCTCGGGCCTGCGTCAGCGTGCTCGCCACCGCCGGCACCATCCAGCGCGACTACACCCGCGACCTCATCCGCCAGTTCGCCGGCCGATTGCGCGGTGACGCTGGTCGGCTCGGCGCGGCTGGCGCCGCTGGCCGAGGCCCACATGCGCGGCGAGCCGGTGGACGACGCGGCGATCCTGGCCGAGATCGCGCCGGCCTTCGTCGAGCGCGGGCGCGGCGCGCACCGACGTCGTCGTGCTCGCCTGCACCCATTATCCGTTCCTGGCCGATGCGTTTGCCCGGCTGGCGCCGTGGCCGGTCGCCTGGATCGACCCGGCGCCGGCGATCGCCCGCCGGGCTGCCGCGGTGCTCGGCGCCGGCGCCCATGAGGGGCCGGGCGGCGGCGTCAGGCGCGGCTGACCTCGGGCAGGGCCTGGCCGGCGGCGCTCGGGCCGGTGCTGGCGGACATCGGCCTGGCGCCGGTTTGACAGGAGCCGCGGCGCCCGGCTAAGACCCTGCCGCCCGCGTCCTCGGCCTGCCGGCCGGACGCGGTCGTTTTACATGCGACCCGTGGGGTCAAAGGGACGCTTACCCCTTTGCCCCTGTCGGCGGGCCCTCGAAGGGCCGGCAGAGGAGGGCGCCTAACCCCGTTCTGTGAAGGGATTATGCGATGACAAAGCGCGCTTCGGCGAAATACAAGATCGACCGCCGCCACGGCGAGAACATCTGGGGCCGGTCCAAGAGCCCGGTCAACCGCCGCGAATACGGCCCCGGCCAGCACGGCCAGCGGCGCAAGGGCAAGGTGTCCGATTTCGGCACCCAGCTGCGCGCCAAGCAGAAGCTCAAGGGCTACTACGGCAACATTTCCGAGAAGCAGTTCAAGAACATCTACTACGAGGCCATCCGCCGCACCGGCGACACCTCGGAGCACCTGGTCGGCCTGCTCGAGAGCCGGCTCGACGCGATCGTCTATCGCGCCAAGTTCGTGCCGACCGTGTTCGCCGCCCGCCAGTTCGTCAACCACGGCCATGTCAAGGTGAACGGCAAGCGCGGTCAACATCCCGAGCTATCGCTGCAAGCCGGGCGACGTGATCGAGCTGAAGGACGCCTCCAAGCAGCTGGCGCTGGTTCTGGAAGCGAGCCAGCTCGCCCGAGCGCGACGTGCCGGACTATATCGTCGCCGACCACAACAAGATGACCGCGACCTTCGTGCGCGTGCCGGCGCTCGCCGACGTGCCCTATCCGGTGCACATGGAGCCGAACCTGGTGGTCGAGTTCTACTCGCGCTAAGCCGCGACCGCACGTTCCACGAGAATTCGAAGAGGCCGCCTCCGGGGCGGCCTTTTTCGTTGGCCCGAGTCGATCGCTCGCCGACGAAGGCCGGCTCGAGCAGCAGCGTGGCAGCGGCGATGACGATCGGCGCATAGGCGAGCGCCAGCACCGCGCCGGCACGGACGGCGCGGGCGCGCATCACCCAGGCGGCGATGCGGCGCGGCGACCGCAAAGACGATGAAGGCGACCAGCACCGCCGCCGTCGGCATCTCGGGCCCGGTGTTGTTGACGCCTTCGAGGACGAAGCCGGAGACGGCGATCAGCAGCGCGGCGAGCGCCAAGTCGATCAGCGTGGCGATGGCGAGGGCCGGGCCCAAGGGCGGCCGCCGTCAGGCTCAGGCCGTCTGGCCCTGCGGCGCGGCGAAGGCGATGCCCTTCTCGGTCAGCAGCGGCTGCAGTTCGCCGGCCTGGAACATCTCGCGGATGATGTCGCAGCCGCCGACGAACTCGCCCTTGACGTAGAGCTGCGGGATCGTCGGCCAGTTGGAATAGTCCTTGATGCCCTGGCGGATGTCGGCGTTCTCGAGCACGTTGACGCCTTTGTAGTCGACGCCGAGATAGTCGAGGATCTGCACCACCTGGCTGGAAAAGCCGCATTGCGGGAAGGTCGGCGTGCCCTTCATGAACAGGACGACATCGGTGGTCTTCACCTCGTTGTCGATCCAGGCGTTGACGTCGCTCATCCGGAAGTCTCCGTTCCGTCGGCGGCCGCGGAGGCGGCCGCGTTTGGAACAAGGATAGGGAGCGCGCCGGCTTTTCGCAATGCAGCAGCGGAGAAGGTCGTTGCGCCGAAGCCGGTGGAACGTGGAATTCCATGCTCCGGCGGCCGGCCGGCGCCGGATCCAGCGCCGGACGAGCCTACTCCGGCGCGCTGGTCTGCAGGGCCAGCGCGTGCAGCGCGCCGCCCATCTTGCCCTTCAGCGCGTCATAGACAAGCTGGTGCTGCTGCACGCGGCTCTTTCCCCGGAAGGCTTCGGAGACGACCTCGGCGGCATAGTGATCGCCGTCGCCGGCGAGATCGCGGATGACGACCCGCGCGTCGGGCAACGCGGCCTTGATCAGGGCCTCGATGTCGCTGGCGTTCATCGCCATGGTCGGCCTCCTTGCTCGGCCGCCGGCTGGAATTACGGGGCGCCGCCGGCCATGTAGTCCGGAAACCAAGTCTCATAGGCTTGCGTCAGCTTTGCAAGTGGGATGCCAGCCGCCTCGCCGAGCTTCAGTTCGGTGCCGCCGGTGCTGCCGATCCACGGGGCGAAGACCTGCCGGCGCGTAGACCGCCGTGCCGGTGCGCTCCCAGACGCGCTCCAGGTCGTCCGGGCGGACGGTCACGACATAGCGGCCCTGATCCTCGCCGAAGAAGGTCGCGACCGGCGCGATGTCGTCCAGCTGGTTGACGGTGGCGCCGATGCCCGACGCCATGGCCATCTCGGCCAGCGCCACGGCGAGCCCGCCGTCGGAGCAGTCGTGGACGGCGGTGGCCAGCCCGTCGCGGATGAGGCCGCGGACGAGGTCGCCGACGCGCTTCTCGTGGTCGAGATCGACCGGCGGCGGCGGACCGTCCTCGCGGCCGGCGATCTCGCGCAGCCAGACCGAGCGGCCGAGATGGCTGCCCCAGATGGCCGGCGCGCCGACCAGCAGGATGGCGTCGCCCTCGCGGGCAAAGCCGATGCGGGCGATGCGGCTGACGTCCGCCACCAGCCCGACGCCGCCGATGGTCGGGGTCGGCGGGATCGCCACGCCGTTGGTCTCGTTGTAGAGCGACACGTTGCCGGAGACGATCGGGAAGGCGAGCGCCGTGCAGGCCTCGGCGATGCCTTTGATGGCGGCGACCAGCTCGCCCATGATCTCGGGCTTCTCGGGATTGCCGAAATTGAGGTTGTCGGTGATCGCCAGCGGCTCGGCGCCGACGGCGGTGAGGTTGCGCCAGCACTCGGCGACCGCCTGCTTGCCGCCCTCGAACGGATCGGCGGCGCAGTAGCGCGGCGTCACGTCGAGCGAGAAGGCGAGGCCCTTGCCGCCATCGCCGACGCGCACGACGCCGGCGTCGCCGCCGGGGCGCTCAAGCGTGTCGCCGCCGATGAGCGTGTCGTACTGCTCCCACACCCAGCGGCGCGAGCTCATGTCGGGCGTGTTCAGAAATCTGAATCAGGTCTTCGCCGCAATCCCTTGATGCGGGAATCGATTCCGGGTCGAGCGGCGCCGGGGCGGGGCGCGCCACATGCGGCCGGTCGTAGCGCGGCGCCTGGTCGCCGAGGTCCTTGATCGGCAGGTCGGCCTCGACCTTGCCCTGGTGGAGGACGCGGAAGCGGAGGTCGTCGGTGGTCCGCCCGACGATGGCGAAGTCGAGGCCCCATTTGCGGAAGATCGCCTCGGCCTCCGGCTCCTTCTCCGGGCGGAGCACCATCAGCATGCGCTCCTGGCTCTCCGACAGCATCATCTCGTAGGCGGTCATGCCGGTCTCGCGGCAGGGCACGTGATCGAGGTCGAGTTCGATGCCGAGATCGCCCTTGGCGCCCATCTCGACGGCCGAGGAGGTGAGCCCGGCGGCGCCCATGTCCTGGATCGCGACGACCGCGCCGGAGGCCATCAGTTCGAGGCAGGCTTCCAGCAGCAGCTTCTCGGAGAAGGGATCGCCGACCTGCACGGTCGGGCGCTTCTCGTGGCTGTCGTCGTCGAAGACGGCCGAGGCCATGGAGGCGCCGTGGATGCCGTCGCGGCCGGTCTTGGAGCCGAGATAGACCACCGGCAGGCCGACGCCGGAGGCGCGCGAATAGAAGATGGCGTCGGTCCGGGCGATGCCGGCGGCGAAGGCGTTGACCAGGATGTTGCCGTTGTAGCCGGCGTGGAAATTCACCTCGCCGCCGACGGTGGGCACGCCGAAGGAATTGCCGTAGCCGCCGATGCCGGCGACGACGCCGGCGACCAGATGCCGGGTCTTGGGGTGGTCGGGGGCGCCGAAGCGCAGCGCATTCATCGCGGCGATCGGCCGCGCGCCCATGGTGAAGACGTCGCGCAGGATGCCGCCGACCCCGGTCGCCGCGCCCTGATAGGGCTCGATGTAGGAGGGGTGGTTGTGGCTCTCCATCTTGAAGATGACCGCCTCGCCGTCGCCGATATCGACGACGCCGGCATTCTCGCCCGGGCCGCAGATGACGCGCGGCGCCGCTGGTCGGCAGGTGCCTGAGCCAGGTCTTCGACGACTTGTACGAGCAGTGCTCGTTCCACATGGCCGAGAAGATGCCGAGTTCGGTGAGGCTCGGCTCGCGGCCGATGAGCGCCGAGGATGCGCTCGTATTCGTCGGGCTTCAGCCCGTGGGCGGCGACGAGGTCGGGCGTGATCCCGGCGGCGGCGTTCACGTGCAGCCCGTCCCGCCCTTGGCCCAGCGCGCGATGTCGCCGCGGATGCGGGCGCCGTTGGCCGAGTCCGCCAGCGGGCCGTAAACGGTGGCGCTGGCGCCGCCGGTCGCCTGGACGACGAGCGCCGGCAGGCCGGTGGGTTCGTCCTTGCTGACGATCAGGATGCGCGACACGGCGGCATTGCGCTCCGGCGTGTAGACGTAGCCGGCAAAGGCGGTCTCGCCCGGCGCGAACCAGCAGCGGCCGATGGTGTCGGCGAGCCGGATCGACAGGCTGTAGGCTTCGTTCGGAGACGTCGACGCCGCCTGCCGCCACCGCCGCCGCCGGTCTGGCAGCCGGAGAGCGCCGTCAGCGTGGCCAGCGCAAGGCCGGCGAGGAGGGAGATGCGTGTGGTCATGCGGCGCTCGCCAGTGCGCCGACGATGCTCTCGAACAGGCCGCGGCCGTCGGTGCCGCCCTGCAGGTCCTCGATCAGGTCTTCCGGGTGCGGCATCATGCCGAGCACGTTGCGGCGGTCGTTGAGGATGCCGGCGATATCGTCGATCGAGCCGTTGGGATTGGAACCGGCGGTGCGGCTCGCCGGCGGCGTCGACGTAGCGGAAGGCGACCCGGTCCTCGCCGGTCAGGCGCTTCAGGTGTCCGTCGTCGCAGCGGTAGTTGCCGTCGCCGTGGGCGACCGGGCAGCGCAGCACCTGGCCCTTGGCGTAGCGGTTGGTGAACAGCGTGTTGGCGGTCTCGACGCGGAGATGCACCTCGCGGCAGATGAAGCGCAGGCTGGCATTGCGCATCAGCACGCCGGGCAGCAGCCCGGCCTCGCACAGGATCTGGAAGCCGTTGCAGATGCCGAGCACCGGCACGCCGGCGGCGGCCCGCTCGGCGACCGCCCGCATCACCGGGGCGCGCGCGGCGATGGCGCCGGAGCGCAGGTAGTCGCCATAGGAGAAGCCGCCGGGGAGCACGATCAGGTCGGCCTGCGGCATGTCGGTGTCGGCGTGCCAGACGATCGCCGGCCGGCTGCCGGTGACCTTCTCCAGCGCCGCGATCATGTCGCGGTCGCGGTTGGAGCCGGGAAAGATGACAAGAGCGGATTTCACCGGGCGCGGTCCGCTGTTCGGGGGCCGCGCTGAAGGCAGCGCCTCGAGGCCCCACGCTTAGCCGATTCTGTGGCGTTGGGAAGGGGCAGGGTGCCGCTGGCCGGCCCGATTTGCCGCCCCGGCGACGAACGCATGGCCATGCCGCCGCGGTTCATCGTGGCGCCAGGCCCTGCAGGATCTCGTTGACCCGCTCGCTGGCCCGGTACCCGGTGTTGCAGTGCTGGCCGGGCGCGTCGAACATGTAGGTCTTGCCGCCATGGCTGGTGCAGGCGCGGACCGGGCCGCCGGCGAGGTTGCGGCAGCCGAAGTTGCCTTCGGTGATGAGAAAAGTCAGGCCGGCGTGGCTGAACTTGTCGACGCGACCCTGGAACCGCCGGGGGCTCGCCTTGCGGAATCGTCAGCAGATCGGGCGTGCAGGCATCCGCCGTGTTGGCGATGGTGATGGCGATCGCGGTGTTGGCGCAGTCGGCGATTTCGCAGAAGACATTGTAGGACAGGTCGGCCCCGTTGACCTCCCAGCGGTTGGCGTCGAAGTGCAGTTCGAGGCCGCCGATCCAGGCGACGCCGTTGACGCGCGGCGGTTTGGCATGCGCGGCGGCAGTCAGCAGGAGAAAAGCGATGAGACAGGCAAGCGGGCGCATCGTCCTTGTTGTCGTTTTGGTTGCCGCGGACCGCTTCCTGGCGGCGCAAATGCGGCGAAAGCCAGGGCAGGGCGGCCGCCGCAGGAGCCGGCTAGACCAACTCGACGCGGTAATCCTCGATCACCGTGTTGGCAAGGAGCTTTTCGCCCATCGCCTTCAGCGTTTCCTCGGCCTTTGCCGGGTCGGCTTCGGCCAGATCGATGTCGAAGATCTTGCCCTGGCGCACGCCGTTGACGCCGGCAAAGCCGAGCGCCGCCAGCGCGCCCTCGATCGCCTTGCCCTGCGGGTCGAGCACGCCCGATTTCAGCGTGACGGTGAGACGGGCCTTCACGCTGCCCCGCCGCCTACTGCACCAGCACCGGCCCGCTGCCCTTCGGCCGGTCCTGCTCGATGAGGATGCCGAGGCGGCGCGCCACTTCCTGGTAAGCCTCGACCAGCCCGCCCATGTCGCGGCGGAAGCGGTCCTTGTCGAGCTTGTCCTTGGTGTGCACGTCCCACAGGCGGCAGGAGTTCGGGCGAGATCTCGTCGGCGACGACGATCCGCATCATCTCGTTTTCCCACAGCCGACCGCACTCGATCTTGAAATCGACGAGCTGGATGCCGGCGCCGAGGAAGAGGCCGGAGAGGAAATCGTTGACGCGGATGGCGAGCGCCATGATGTCGTCGATCTCCTGCGGGCTCGCCCAGCCGAAGGCGGTGATGTGCTCCTCGGAGACCATCGGGTCCTCGAGCTCGTTGCTCTTGTAGTAGAACTCGATGATCGAGCGCGGCAGCACCGTGCCTTCCTCGATGCCGAGGCGCTTGGACAGCGAGCCGGCGGCGACGTTGCGCACGACCACCTCGAGCGGGATGATCTCGACCTCGCGAATCAGCTGCTCGCGCATGTTCAGCCGCCGGACGAAATGGGTCGGAATGCCCATCCGGTTGAGGTGGGTGAAGATGTGCTCGGAAATCCGGTTGTTGAGGACGCCCTTGCCGTCGACAACCTCGTGCTTCTTTTTGTTGAAGGCGGTCGCGTCATCCTTGAAGAACTGCACCAGGGTGCCCGGCTCGGGCCCCTCGAACAGAATCTTGCTCTTGCCTTCATAGATGCGCCGACGCCGGTTCATGGGCACATACCGCGGTTTGTGAAAATCCATAAGACGGGGTCCCAGGCGAAAAAAGTGTTTTGCGACAATGGCCTGCGCCCGACTCAAGCGGCCGAACGGTGCCGCGTGGCGGACCTTATGCGATCGGCCCGGAATGCACAATGAGCCAACCTGACCTCCGAATCCGCTGCGGCAACGGCAGGGTCGCCGCCGACGTTGATTTAGGCTATGCCTGTCGATATGCAAGTCCGCCCTTATCGGTAGCCGGAGCCGCGAGATGACGACTTTCGACAAGCGTGAGGATGCCTTCGAGAGCATGTTTGCTCACGACGCCGAGTTGCAGTTCAGAGCCTACGCCCGGCGCAACAAGTTGCTTGGCCTGTGGGCAGCGGCGCTGCTCGGCAAGTCAGGTGCCGACGCCTTGGACTATGCCAAGGTGGTGGTCGCCTCGGACCTCGAGCATGCGGGTCACGAGGACGTCTTCCAGAAGATCCGAGGCGATTTCGATGCGGCTGGCGTCAGCCAGTCCGATCACCAGATCCGACGCACCATGGACGAGTTGATGGCAAAGGCGATGGAACAGGTGCGTTCGGAGAAGACCTGAGACATGTCCATGCCTGCCCTCGCCGGGCGGTTGCGCGCCGGCGAGACCCTGTATTGCGGCTGGGTGACGATGCCCGAGCCGCTGGTTGCAGAAACTGTCGCCCGCGCCGGATTTGATTGCGTCGTGCTCGATATGCAGCACGGCCTGCTCGATACCGGTTCGGTGATGACCGGCATCGGCGCCATCGCGCTCGCCGGCAAGCCGTCGGTGGTGCGCATCGCGCTCGGCGATGACGCCACCGCCAGCCGCGTGCTCGACATGGGGGCCGAGGCGATCATCGCGCCGATGGTCAATTCGGTCGAGGAAGCCCGCCGGCTGGCGGCCGCCACCAAATATCCCCCGCTCGGCGAGCGGAGCTGGGGGCCGATGCGGGCGATGACCCTGGAGGGCATCGACCAGCCGCTGGAGTATCTGGCGGGCGCCAACCGCAACAGCTTCACCTTCGCCATGATCGAGACGGTGCGGGCGCTGGATGCCCTCGACCCGATCCTCGCGGTGGAGGGGATCGATGGCGTCTTCGTCGGCCCGTTCGACCTTTCGGTGTCGCTGTCCGCCGGCCGCCAGGTCGCTCCGGGCGACGGTTCCATCGACGGGCCGATCGCGCACATCGCAAAGCGCGCCAGCGCGGCGGGCAAGGTCGCCGGCATCTATTCGCCGACGCCGGAGCGGGCGCGGGCCTTCCGCGATTTCGGCTACCGCTTCCTGTCGGTGACCGCCGACCAGACCTACCTGACCTTCGGCGCCGCCGAACTGCTGAGGGCCGCCCGGGCGCCGTAGGCGCACGCTCGCGCGCGCCCACGTGCTCTTTCTGCAACGCGCCGGGATTATGTGGTCCGGCGCGGCGGTTGTCTTGCGGGAATCCCTGGCCGGATCGACAGTTTTCGCCGGCTGATTTGCGGCCGGGGGCGACATCGATGGGCATGGGGTGCGGGACGCTCAACGCCGAATATGCCCTGCCGCACGACATCGCCGTCTCAGGGGCGGTCGGCTTCGTCACGGCCAACGACACCTATGACGACTATACGACATGGAACCTGGGCGCCGCGTGGAAGCCGGTCGAGGCGGTGACCGTCGACGCGCGCTATCACAGCGGCCCGCAGACCAGCCGCTTCGTCCTCTCGGTGTCGTTCGAATCGTCGGCCAGGACGCTCGGGTTCATCCACTAGCCCGCGACTTCGCCGAAGACGCGGTGGAAGATCGTGTCGACGTGCTTGAGGTGGTAGCCGAGGTCGAACAGCGCCTCCAGCTCCGATTGCGGAATCGCCTGAGCGACTTCCGGGTCATTCTTCAACAGGGTGAGGAAGTCGCTGCCCTCCTGCCAGGACTGCATGGCGTTGCGCTGGACGAGGGCATAGGCGTCCTCGCGGCTGACACCCTTCTGGGTCAGCGCCAGCATGACGCGCTGCGAATGGATGAGGCCGCCGAGGCTGTCGAGATTGGCCTTCATGCGCTCGGGGTAGACGACGAGCCTGTCGATCATGCCGGCGAGGCGGGCGAGCGCAAAATCAAGCGCGATGGTGGCATCCGGGCCGATCACCCGCTCGACCGACGAGTGCGAGATGTCGCGTTCGTGCCAGAGCGCGACGTTCTCCATCGCCGGCAGCGTCATGGAGCGGACCAGGCGGGCGAGGCCGGTGAGGTTCTCCGAGAGCACCGGATTGCGCTTGTGCGGCATCGCCGAGGAGCCCTTCTGGCCCGGCGAGAAATATTCCTCCGCCTCGCGCACCTCGCTGCGCTGGAGGTGGCGGATCTCGATCGCCAGATGCTCGACGGACGAGGCGACGACGCCAAGCGTGGCGAAATACATGGCGTGGCGGTCGCGCGGGATCACCTGGGTGGAGACCGGCTCGGGGCGCAGGCCCATGGCGCGGGCGACGTAATCCTCGACGCGCGGGTCGACGTTGGCGAAGGTGCCGACGGCGCCCGACAGCGCCGCGGTGGCGACCTCCTCGCGGGCGGCATGCAGGCGCCGGCGGGCGCGGGCGAACTCGGCAAAGAACGTGGCAAGCTTGACGCCGAAGGTGGTGGGCTCGGCGTGGATGCCGTGGCTGCGGCCGATGGTGACGGTGTCCTTGTGCTCGAAGGCGCGGCGGCGGAGCGCCGCCAGCAGCGCATCGACGTCGGCGAGCAGCAGGTCGGCGGCGCGCATGAGCTGCACGTTGAAGCAGGTGTCGAGGATGTCCGAGGAGGTCAGCCCCTGGTGGACGAAGCGGGCGTCCGGCCCGACGATCTCGGCGAGATGGGTGAGGAAGGCAATGACGTCGTGCCGGGTCTCGGCCTCGATGGCGTCGATGCGGGCGACGTCGAAGGTGGCGTTGCGGCCCTTGTTCCACACCGTTTCGGCCGCCGATTTCGGCACCACGCCGATTTCAGCCATGGCGTCGAGGGCGTGCGCCTCGATCTCGAACCAGATGCGGAACTTGGTCTCGGGCGACCAGACGGCCGTCATGGCGGGGCGCGAGTAGCGCGGGATCATCGGCGCGGCCTGCTGCTGCGGGTGTCGGGGTTACGGCGCGGTCTAGCAGAGGGCGGCGGCGTTAACAATCGAGAGGATCCGCCGACAACCGGCCGCCTACTCCGAGAACGGTGCCGTCACCGCCAGGAAGCGGCGATCGGGCCCTTCGAAGCCGACCGTGTAGAGGGACAGGAGGATGGCCAGCACCGGCTTGCCGCCATCGGGAAAATAGGCCAGCACGTCGGAGATGGCGTAGTCCTGCGCACACCCGCGGGACGAGGGCAGGCGGGCGTCCTCCTGCAGGACCTCGGTCGTGCCGTCGGGATGGCCGAGCACCAGGCGGAGGCCGTGGACCGGCCCAAGGTTCTCGCAGCCGGGCGGATCGGGGAAGGGAAGCGGCGTCAGCGTAACGGTCCAGATGCGATCGGTGTGGACGTAGGGATTGGTGATGAAGCGGACCGCATAGGGATCGGCGCCGACCTCCGTCACCGGATTGCTGACCAGCGTGTCGCCGACGGGGACGATGCCGTGTGTCTTCAGCACCGCGCCGGCCTGCTTGCGGGCGTCGTCGCGGACACTCAGCAGCGCCACGGTCTCGTCGTCGCGGCGGACGCGGATCGGCGTGCCGGCGACCCACGCGTCGCGGGCGGTGTCGATGACGTAGATGTTGGAATAGGGGAAGCCGGAGCCGTCCTGGATGCCGTATTCCTCGAAGGCGAAGGTGCTGCCGTCGGGCGAGAAACCGAGGATATCGCGCTGCGCGTAGTCACCGGCGCCGGCGGTGCCGCAGGCGAGCGTCGTGGCGAGGAACGCGGCGGCGATGGCGGGCGCCGGCCGCATGTCTAGACCGCGATGCTTTCGGCGGCGCGCCGCAGCGCCGCGATGTTGCTCTGATAGGCGCCGGGGCCGCCCTTGAAGACGGCCGAGCCGCAGACGAGGACGTCGGCGCCGGCCTCGGCGATCGACCGCGCATTGGCCGGCTCGATGCCGCCATCGACCTCGATGACGATGTCGCGGCCGCCGATCATGGCGCGGATCTCGGCGATCTTGGCGAGCGAATTGGGGATGAAGGACTGGCCGCCGAAGCCCGGATTGACGCTCATCACGAGGACCAGGTCGACGAGGTCGAGGACGTAGGGGAGGACGTCCGGCGAAGTGCCGGGATTGAGCACGACGCCCGCCTTCTTGCCGAGCGCGCGCACCGTCTGCAGCGAGCGGTGCAGGTGCGGCCCTGCCTCGACATGGACGGTCATGCGGTCGGCGCCGGCTTCGGCGAAATCGGCGAGATAGGGATCAGCCGGCGCGATCATCAGGTGGACGTCGAGCAGTTTCCGCGTATGCGGCCGGATTGCCCTGACCACGCCTGGCCCGATCGTCAGGTTGGGCACGAAGTGGCCGTCCATGATGTCGACGTGGATCCAGTCGGCGCCGGCGGCGTCGACGGCGCGCACTTCCTCGCCGAGGCTGGCGAAATCGGCGGACAGAATCGACGGTGCAATCAGAACTCGGCGGTCCATGCGGTCGGCGGTATCATGCAAGCCCGCCGGGCGCAATCACATGGGTGGCGCAGCCCTCCCGATGGCCGGATGCGGACCGCGTCCGGCGTGGCAGTGCCCAGAACGGGAATGGGCGAAGCGCCGCCGTGAAACGGGGAGAATGGCATGAGCGAGGAATTCTTCTGGCTGGCGCTGACGGTCGCCCTGACCGGGCTGATGTGGATTCCCTACATCCTGGATCGTATCGCCACGCGCGGGCTGATGGCGACCCTGGGCAATCCGGAGCCGGAGCTGCCGGAGCAGTCGGCCTGGGCCGAGCGCATGAAGGCGGCGCATTACAACGCGGTCGAGAATCTGATGGTGTTCGCGCCCCTCGTGCTGATGTTGCACGCCCTCAACATCTCGACCGGGGCGACCGTGGTGGCGGCGGCAACCTATTTCTGGGCGCGGCTGGTCCACGTTGTGGTCTACACGATGGGCCTTCCCGTCGTGCGCACGCTGGCGTTCTTCGTGGGGTTCTGTGCCCAGGCGGTGTTGCTGCTCGCGGTGTTCGGATTGGCGTGAGCGATTTTTGTCGCGCATTAATCGTCCGCTAACCATGGTGCGGCATAGTCATTCTCGCGGATAGGTACTGCGTACCGCACTAGTTTCACCGCCCCGGCCAGAGATGGCCGGGGCGGTACTACTTTGGACTGCTGTATTTCCACCAAATTCTACTTGAAGTAGTATTCAGCCGAATTTCTCGTGCCAGGTTGGCAGAAGATCGCCCGCCGCCGGCGTCGCCGCGTAGACCGCGCGGGCGATGGCGCGGGCCATGCACGCCGCACCGGCGGCGCCGATCTCGACAAGATTGGGCACGGCGCTCCTGTTCCGCGCGGTGGCGATCGAGAAGATGATGTCGCCGTCGTAGGGCGTGTGCGACGGCCACAGCGCCCGCGCGAAGCCGTCGTGGCTCATGGTGGCGAAGCGCTTGGCCTGCGGCTTGTCGAGGGCGGCATCGGTGGCGATCACCGCGATGGTCGTGCTGGCGCGCTCGACCTGTCCCTTATAGCGCAGCGCCGTGGCGTCGGCGGGGTAGGCGGGCGGCGGGCCGAGGCCGCCGAACTCGCCGTCGCGCTCGAAGGGCGCGGCCCAGAAATGGGCGCCGTCGCCGATGGTCGCCTGGCCGACGGCGTTGACGGCAACCAGGGCGCCGACGGTGATGCCGCCGGCGAGGCGCATGGAGGCCGAGCCGAGGCCGCCCTTGAGATTGACCGTGGTGGCGCCGGCGCCGGCGCCGGCGGTCCCCAGGGCGAAGTCCGTGGCAGCCGCATCGAAGGCGGCGCGGCCGAGCGCGGCGTAGGGCGTGACGCCGCCCCAGTCCTTGTCGCCGCCGTTGAGCAGGTCGAAGAGAATGGCGGCCGGGACGATCGGGACCCGTGCGCTGCCGATCGCATAGCCGCGGCCGGCCGCGGCGAGCGCCGGCATGACACCGGTGGCGGCGTCGAGGCCGAAGGCCGAACCGCCGGAGAGCACGATGGCGTCGATGCTGCCGACCGAATCTTCCGGCGCCAGCAGGTCGGTCTCGCGGGTGCCGGGATAGCCGCCCATGACATGGCACGACGCCACCGCCGGCGCATCGCAGACGACGACCGTGACCCCCGACTTCAGCCGCGCGTCGTCGGCGTTGCCAACGCGAAGGCCGGCGACATCGGTGAGGAGGTTGTTCACGGCCGCTGTCCTTGCAGGCTCAGCCGCCGTCTCTCACCAGGCGGCCACCGTGCCACTGGTAGAGAACGAAGCCGGGCAGCGACATGTCGCCCTTGTCGTCGAAGCTGAGCTCGCCGATGACGGTGGCGAAGCGGCCGCCGTCGAGCGCCTTGACCACGGCATCGGTGTCGCTGCTGCCGGCGGTCCGCGCGGCTTGCGCCCACACCTGGACCGCGGCGTAGCTGGGCAGGGCGTAGCCCTCCGGCTCGACGCCGCGGGCGCGGAACGCCGCCACCACCGTCGCCGCCCCCGGATTGTCGCGGGCGTCGGGCATGAAGGTGACCAGCGTGCCATCGGCGGCGTCGCCGGCGACGTCGCGATATTCGTTGGTGACCAGCGCATCGGGACCGACGATCACCGTGGCGAGGCCGGAGGCGCGGACCTGGCGTGCGATCAGGCCGGCCTCGGTCGGATAGCCGCCGATGTAGAGCACGCCGATGTTGGCCGCCTGCAGGCGCTCGGCGAGGCCGGTGAAATCGCGCTGGCCGGGATCGTATTCCTCGGTGAAGGCTTCCTGCTTTCCGGCCGCGTTCATGGCGCGCCGGGTGGCGTCGGCGAGTTCCTTGCCGTAGGGGCTGCGGTCGTCGATGACCGCCACGGCCTTGTCGGCGAAGCGGTGCGCGATGGCCTGGCCGGCGATGACGCCCTGCCGGTCGTCGCGGCCGGCGATCCGGTAGATGCCGGGGCCGGGGCGCTTGTCGGTGTAGTCCGGCCAGGTGGTCGCCGGCGAGATCTCGACGATGTGGGTGGCGACATAGACGGACGCCGCGGCCAGCGACGCCCCCAGGCAGAGATGGCCGACGACCATGACGGCGCCCTTGCCGGCGAGCTGGTTGGCGACGGCATCGGCGGTCTTGGGATCGCACTTGTCGTCCATCGCCTGCAGGGCGAGCGGGGTGCCGTTGACGCCGCCGGCCTGGTTGAGGTCGTCGATCGCCTGCTGGGCGCCGTCGCGCATCTCGTCGCCGAACATGGCGAAGCTGCCCGACATCGGCCCGGCGACGCCGATGACGGTGTCGGCCGCGGCGCTGCCGGCGGCCGTCAGGCTGGCGGCGGCGATCAGACAGGCGGCGATGCGGGCGCGGGCAGGCACGGGCGACGGGTCCTCGGGTTCTTGCGGCCAAACTGCAACCGCGGTTCGCAGAAGGCAAACAAAAACCCCGGCGTTGCCGCCGGGGTTCCCGCACCGCCTGGCTGAGGCGATGGATAGGCGAAGGGACTACATTTGCAGGTAGTCGTACTTGCCGTCCTTCCACTCGTAGACGACATAGCCGGGCAGGGTGACGTCGCCCTTCTTGTCGAAGTTCAGCTTGCCGAGGACCGTATCGAAGGTGGTCTTGTACATCTCCGCGGTGACCTTGTCGAAATCGGTCGAGCCGGCGGCGGTGACGGCGGCGGCCCAGATCTTCACGGCGGCATAGGTGTAGAGCGAATAGCCCTCAGCCGTCTTGCCGGCGGCCTGCAGTTCATCGACGACCGGCTTGGCTTCCGGGTTCTTGCGCGGATCCGGCGAGAAGGTCATGTAGGTGCCGTTGCCGGCGTCGCCGGTGATCTGCCAGTACTCGTCGGTGACCAGCGCGTCGCCGGAGACGAGGACGGTCTTCATGCCCTGGTCGACCATCTGGCGCTTGATCAGGCCGGCTTCGGGGTGATAGCCGCCGACGTAGAGCACGTCGACGTTGTTGGCCTTCAGCTTGGAGACGAGCGCGGTGTAGTCCTTTTCACCGGCGTTGTAGGACTCGTCGAGGACTTCCTTCTTGCCCGCTTCGTTCATGAACTTGCGGGTCTGGTCGGCAAGGCCCTTACCGTAGGTGCTCTTGTCGTCGATGATGGCGATGTTCTTGTCCTTGAAGTGGCTGGCGAGGAACTTGCCGGCGACCTCGCCCTGCTGGTCGTCACGGCCGCAGACGCGGAACGTGCCGGGGCCGGGACGCTCGTCGGTAAAGGCCGGGTTGGTCGACGCCGGCGAGATCTGGATGACGTTCGCGTCGGAATAGACCGACGAAGCGGGGATCGACGAGCCGGAGCAGAAGTGTCCGGCAACAAACAGGGCGCCCTTGGCGACCAGCTGGTTGGCGACGGCCACAGCCTGTTTCGGATCGCAAGCATCGTCACCCACCTCGAGGACGAGCTTCTGACCGAGAACGCCGCCGGCGGCGTTGAGGTCGGCGACCGCCTGTTCGGCGCCGGCCTTGAGCTGCGCACCGAAGGCGGCGTACTGGCCGGTCATCGGGCCGGCCGTGGCGATCAGAATGTCAGCATGCGCAATACCGGCCATTGCCAAAGTGAACGACAGGGCAATGCCAGTCTTCAAGATTTTCCTCATGCTTTGGTCCCTTCTGTACTTGGTGCTTTTATAGCACCGTGCCTTTAGCAGGGTCGGTCGGTATCCCTCCCCCCACTAAGATTCAAACTATCGAAGCCGCTCTGGAGGCGCAATCTTTCGAGCGGTTCTAAAGTTAAGCGCCTTCCGGCGCGCCGTCTGCGGTCGAAGAACGTCGGCGCCACGCCAACGGACCGACGCGCTGATACAGCCAACCGTACTGGCTGGTCATCTGGCCGGCACGCGTGATGCGGTAGCCGAGTGCCGCCAGCACGGCAAGGACAACCAGGTCAACCACGTAGTATTGCAAAGACAGAAGCGTGCCGTGGAACAGGGCGTAATGAATAAATCGCACGGCGCCGCTGAGCAGCGCCGTATAGATCACCAGCATCCGCCTCGGCACCCAGGCCAGCGCAATGGCGCGCCCGACCAGGTACGCGGCGCCGCCGCCGAGAAAGACGGTGACCAGCAGGAAGTCGATGATGTTGGTCTGGTAGATGACGCCCATGTGCGTTCCCCGGCCTCAGTGGCCGCCTTCGAGGTAGGCCCGGCGCACTTCCTCGCGCGCCAGCAGCTCGCGGCCGGTGCCGGTCAGCGAGATCGTGCCGTTGACCATGACGTAGCCGCGATTGGCCAGACGCAGCGCATGATAGGCGTTCTGCTCGACCAGGAAGACGGTCAGCCCGTCGCGTTCGTTGAGTTCGCGCAGCACGCCGAAGATCTGGCGCACGATCAGCGGCGCCAGCCCCAGCGACGGCTCGTCGAGCAGCAGCAGGCGCGGCCGGCTCATCAGGGCGCGCGCGATCGCCAGCATCTGCTGCTCACCGCCGGACAGCGTGCCGCCGCGCTGGCCAGCGCGTTGCTTGAGCACCGGGAAGATCTCGAAGGCGCGCGCCAGATCCTCGTCGAAATGATCGAGCCCGGTGGCGACGGCGCCCATCTGCAGGTTTTCCAGCACGGTCATGCGCGGAAAGATGTGCCGGCCCTCGGGCGCCTGCGAGATCGCCATGCGCATGATCTCGTGGGTCGGCCGCTGGGTGATGTCGACGCCGTCGAAGACGATCTGGCCGGAGCGCGCCCGCGGATTGCCGCAGATGGTCATCATCAGCGTCGACTTGCCGGCGCCGTTGGCGCCGATCAGCGTGACGATCTCGCCTTCGTTGACGTCGACGTCGACGCCGCGCAGCGCGACGATGTTGCCGTAGTAGGTGGTGACGCCGCGGACCGAAAGCAGGGGCGCGCTCATTGGGAGACCTCCGCCTCGACCTTTTCGACTTCCTCGTCGTCGACGCCGAGGTAGGCGGCGATGACCTTGGGATCGTTGCGCACGAAATCGGCCGAGCCGTCGGAAATCTTCACGCCGTAGTCGAGCACGACGATGTGGTCGGAGATCTCCATGACGACGCCCATGTCGTGCTCGATGAGCAGGATGGAGATGCCGTGCTTGTCGCGGATGAAGCGCAGGATCTCGTTGAGCTCGGCAGATTCGCGCGGATTGAGGCCGGCGGCGGGCTCGTCGAGGCAGAGCAGCAGGGGATCGGTGCACATGGCGCGGACGATCTCCAGCCGGCGCTGGGCGCCGTAGGGCAGACTGCCGGCCGGATCGTCGGCGCGCTCGAGCGAGGTCGACCTGCTCCAGCCAGTAGGTCGCCAGGTCGAGCGCCGCCTGGTGGCCGGCGTGATAGGACGCCAGGCCGAAAATGCCGGCGATCGAGTAGCCGGAGGCGAGCATCAGCTTGTTGTGCTGGGCGACCATCAGGTTCTCCAGCACCGTCATGCCGCCGAACAGGCGGATGTTCTGGAAGGTGCGGGCGACCCGGGCATGCTTGGCGATCTCGTTCTCGGGCATGCGCTCGAGCAGGAAGAGGCCCTTGCCGCCGCCGGACCAGGTGCCGTGCTCGGTCGCCGCCGCCAGCGCCTCGAAGGTGCCGGGCTGCCTGGGCCATGGCGATGCGGCCCTCGGTCGGCTTGTAGAAGCCGGTGATGCAGTTGAAGACGGTGGTCTTGCCGGCGCCGTTGGGGCCGATCAGCGCGGTGATGTCGCCGCGCCCGGCGGCGAAGCTGAGGTCGTTCACGGCGACCAGGCCGCCGAAGCGCATCGACAGATGCTCGACCGTCAGGATGGGATCGTCCTGCCAGCGGTTCATCCCTGACCCTCTCCCACCAGCGCGCCCGAGACGGCCTTGCTCTTCTTGAGGAACACCGTCGGTTTTCGGGTCGAGACGAGGCCGCGCGGCCGCCACACCATGATCGCCACCATGAGCACGCCGAAGATCAGCATGCGGTACTGGCTGGGGTCGAAGTCGGGGCCGAAGACCGCCTTGAGGAAGGTGAGATTGCGCAGCATCTCGATGCCGCCGATCATCACCACCGCGGCCACCGCGACGCCGATCTGGCTGCCGAGGCCGCCGAGCACGACGATGGCCAGGATCGTCGCCGATTCCATGAAGTTGAAGCTCTCCGGCGAGATGAAGCCCTGGCGGGTGGCGAAGAAGGAGCCGGCGAAGCCGCCGAACATGGCGCCCATGGCGAAGGCGGTGAGCTTGGTGTTGGTGGTGTTGATGCCGAGCGAGCGGCAGGCGATCTCGTCCTCGCGCAGCGCTTCCCAGGCGCGCCCGACCGGCAGCCGGCGGATGCGCAGCGTCACGAAGTTGGTGATCAGCGCCAGCACCAGGATCAGGTAGTAGAGGAAGATGATCCTGTGGTTGGGCGAGTAGTCGAGCCCGAAGAAGGCGGCGAAGCCGCCGTCGCCGCGGGTGAAGTCGAGCCCGAAGAAGCTCGGCCGCGGGACGTGGTTGATGCCGTCGGGGCCGTGCGTGAAGCTGTACCAGTTGATCAGCACGAGGCGGATGATCTCGCCGAAGGCGAGCGTCACGATGGCCAGGTAGTCGCCGCGCAGTCTCAGCACCGGGAAGCCGAGGATCATGCCCCAGCAGGCGGCGAGGATGCCGGCGAGCGGCAGGCAGACCCAGAACGACCAGCCGAAATGCTCCGCCAGCAGCGCGTAGGAATAGGCGCCGACGGCGTAGAAGGCGACGTAGCCGAGGTCGAGCAGGCCGGCGAGGCCGACGACGATGTTGAGGCCCCAGCCGAGCATGACGTAGGTGAGGATCAGCGTGCCGAGGTCGAGGATGTAGCGGCTCTGCTGCGGGTAGTAGACGATCGTGAAGATCGGAATGGCGATCGCGGCGAGCAGAAACAGCCCGGCCGCGATCGGGCCGACATTGGGGATGGCGGGCATCGCGGCGGCGAGGCTGGCGCCGGCGCCCCGGAAGAGCTGGTCGCTCCGCCTTCCAGACGAACAGGTCGAGCAGCAGGCGGCCGACGAAGACGATGCCGACGACGACGGCGACCGTCGTCCAGTGCTGGGAGAGGCCGAGGTTGCTGCTGGCGCCGACGGCTTCCGTCCTGCAGGCCGATCGTCGGCGCGGCGAGCGCGAGGGTGACGAGCGCCGCCAGGAACGAATCCTTCAGCGAGCGGGCGATGACGTGGTTGCGTCGCGGGCCTTCGGCCGCCGGCGGCTCGCCGGCATAGGCCCGGCGGCGGGCCTCTTCCTGGATTTCCGCGCCCTCGGGCGTGAAGTCGGCGGTCGGATCGGAATAGCTTGCCGCCATGTCAGACCTTCTCCACTTCCGGCCGGCCGAGCAGTCCCGAGGGCAGGAAGATGAGCGTGATGGCGAGGATCGAGAAGGCCGCGACGTCCTTGTACTCGACCGAGAAATAGGCCGACCAGAAGGTCTCGATCAGGCCGATCAGCAGGCCGCCGAGCATGGCGCCGGGCAGCGAGCCGATGCCGCCGAGCACGGCGGCGGTGAAGGCTTTGATGCCGGCGTTGAAGCCGATGTAGAAGTCGATCACCCCGTAATAGAGCAGGAACATCATGCCGGCGACGGCGGCCAGCGCGGCGCCCATCACGAAGGTGATCGAGATGGTGCGGTCGACGTTGACGCCGAGCAGGGCGGCCATGCGCGCATCCTGCTCGCAGGCACGCTGGGCGCGGCCGAGCGCGGTGCGCGCGATCAGCAGCGAGAAGACCACCATCAGCATCACCGTCGTGACCATGATGATGATCTGGATGTTGGAGAGCTGAACGCGGAAGGCGCCGCCGGTCATGATGGCGTAGCCGCCGCTGATCAGCGGCGGCAGCGGCTTCACGCGGGCGCCCTGGACGACCTGGATGTAGTTCTCCAGGACGATCGACATGCCGATGGCGGTGATCAGCGGCGCCAGCCGGAACGAACCGCGCAGCGGGCGGTAGGCGATGCGCTCCACCGCCCAGCCCCACACCGCGGTCAGCGTCATCGCCACGACGAGCACGGCAATCAGCGTGGCGATCAGCACGATCACCGGCATGCCGGCCGTGGCGCCGACGATGATGAGTGTGATCAGTGCGATGAATGCCCCGACCATGAAGATGTCGCCGTGGGCGAAATTGATCATGCCGATGATGCCGTAGACCATCGTATAGCCGATGGCGATCAGGCCGTAGATCGAACCGAGCGTCAGCCCGTTGATCAACTGCTGTACGAAATACTCCATAAGGCCCCTGGTCCCCTGCGGCTGCGACCAGGCGGTCGTGCCGGCTTCTCTTTAGCCATTATCATCTTGGCTTAGCCGTTTTGCCAAGACAACAGGCACGCATCGCGGATAGGCACGGGTTGCGCACGCTCCGCCACGCCGCTTGCAGGAATTGCGCCGGTTTTCGGGCCGGCCGGCCGGGTGCGACAAGGTTATGCAGCCAGGAATGGCGGCGCCCGGCGGCGGCAGGCCGGTGGCGGGCGCTGGCGCATATCGTCTCAGGCGGCGGCAGGCGGAACGGGCCGGCGCGCGCTGCGCCGCTGGCGCGGGCTTGTTCAAGGCGAACAAAGCGTAGGCAACGACGGCCTGAAACGCCCGCGCCGGCCCGGGCCGGGCCTGTCACTTCGCCGGCAAAATCGGTAATGTCGCAGGCGACGGGGCGCTGTACCGGCGTTCCCGACAAGAGCCGGATTCCCTCGATCTCACGGGCAAGACCGAGGCAGCCGGGGGACCGGATGGAGGTGATAATGCGTAAATTCGGAATTGCGCTGGCTTCGGCTGCCGCCGTGGTCGCGCTGGGAACCGTGTCGGCCTCAGCCGCTGACATCAATATCGGGGTGCTTCTGGCTTTCACCGGGCCCCTGGAGAAGCTGACACCGCCGATCGCCGCGGGCGCCGAACTGGCGCTCAAGGAAGTCGACGAGCAGGGCGGGACCAAGGACGGCAATCTGGTTGCGGTGCGCGACGACACCGGCTGCGACGCAACCGCCGGCGCCAATGCCGCCGACCGGCTGATCAACGCCAAGCATGTGCTGGCCATCGTCGGCGGCATGTGCAGCGGCGAGACGATCTCGGGCGCCAACACGGCCGGCATCCCGACCAACACGGTCATGATCTCGCCGTCGTCGACGGCGCCGTCCTGACCACGATCTGAAGGACAACGACCTCGTCTTCCGCACCGCTCCGTCGGACGCCTATCAGGGCGAGGTGCTGGCGCGGCTGCTGATCGCCAAGGGCATCAAGGACGTGGCCGTCGCCTACGTCAACAACGACTACGGCAAGGGCCTCGCTGACACGTTCACCGCGGCCTACAAGGCCGATGGCGGAACGATCGCGGCCGTGGCGCCGCACGAGGAAGGCAAGGCCGACTATCGCGCCGACCTCGGCAAGCTGGCGGCTTCCGGCGCGCAGACCCTCGTCCTGATCGCCTACGCCCAGGGCTCCGGCCAGACCATGCTGCGCCAGGCGCTGGAAAGCGGCGACTTCACCCACTTCGTCGGCGCCGACGGCATGATCTCCGACGATCTGTTCAAGGGCATGGATCCGAGCGCGCTCGAGGGCATGATCGGCACCAAGCCAGGCACGCCGGAAATCCCGGTGCGAAGGTGTTCGCCGATCTCGCCAAGGGGGCCGGCCTCGACCCGACGCAGATCTACGCGCCGGAAGCCTATGACGCTGCCTTCCTGCTGGCGCTCGCCATCGAGAAGAACGGCGCCAAGCGCGAGGGCCTGTCGGCGGCGCTGCGCGCCGTGGCGTCCGGTCCCGGCGAAACGATCCTTCCCGGCGAATGGAAGAAGGCCAGGGACATCATCGACGCCGGCGGCGACGTGAACTACGAGGGGGCCACCGGCCCGCTCAATTTCGACAAGAACGGCGACGTTGCCGGCTACATCCTTGACGAGACGGTCAAGGACGGCAAATGGGTCGCCGAGGGCCCGGCGAAGTAACGGCCGGCGGACTGCCTGAACGACGCGAGGCCCGGGAGCAATCCCGGGCCTCTTTTCATTCCAACCGGCGCCGGCCGGCGGCTGCTCAGGCCTCGTGGCGGCGGATGCGTTCCGGGATCAGCCCCTTCGGCGCGTAGCGCAGCGCCAGCACGATCACCAGCCCGAGGATGAACACGCGCATCTGCAGGGCGCGCGATGTCGACGTCGGGGATGCCGGGCAGGCGCAGCGCGTGCAGGCCGTCGTCGATCCAGCCGAAGACGAGCAGCGACACCGGCGCCGACATGTTCCACGCGATGATGATCAGCACGCCGCCGAAGATGGCGCCGAGGTTGTTGCCGGCGCCGCCGACGATGACCATCACCCAGACGATGAAGGTGTAATTGATCGGCTGGTAGCTCGACGGATCGTAGAGCTGCACGTAGGTCGTCATCAGCGCGCCGGCGATGCCGATCAGCACGGCGCCGAGCACGAAGAGCTCGACCTGCCGCCCCTTGACGTTCTTGCCCATGGATTCGGCGGCGACGTAGTTGTCGCGGATGGCGCGCATCATGCGGCCCCAGGCGCCGCCATAGGCGCGCTGGATGAGGTAGAACAGGATGGCGGTGATCGCGACGGTCACGGCAGGAAGAGCGAGCGCGAGGCGATCAGGGCGAGCGTCCTGTCGCCGATGCCGGTGTCGAGCGCGGTCGGCACCGGCCACGGCAGCGGCGAGACGGTCAGCGTGCCGCGCGTCAGCCAGTCCATGTTCTTCAGGAAGGCGCGGATGATCTCGGCGATGCCGATGGTGGCGATGGCCAGATAGTCGGATCTGAGGCCGAGGCAGACATTGCCGATCAGCCAGGCGACGCCGCCGGCAAGCAGGCCGCCGACCAGCCACGACAGCTCGACCGGCAGCCCCAGCCCGCCGACGAACCCCACATTGGCCTCGATGAACGTGGCGGCGGGGTCGATCTGCGAGCGGTAGCCGATATAGGCGATCGCCCAGGCGAGGACGATCAGCGCCACCCGCGCCTTGCCCCTGATGCCGACGCGGTGGGCGTTGGAAGCCGCAACGATGAGCACGGCGCCAAGGATCGCGGCGACGATCGCGCGCGGCCGAGCAGCGCTGGTCCGGCCGAATGCCAGAAGTCCATGTTGAGCGGGTAGGAGGTCGCACCACGGCGTAGCCGCCGAGCATGACGAAGCCCATGACGGCGAAATTGAACTGGCCGCCATAGCCCCAGTGGACGTTGAGACCGAGGGCGACCAGCGCGTAGATGACCGCGCTGATCATGAGCTGGATGGCGCTGGCCGGCCCCTGGTAGATGAAGACGGCGACGATGATGAGGCCGAGGGCGGCGAACAGCAGCCCGTCGCGCAGATTGGCCGAGCGGGTCATGTCACGGCTCCGCGGAAGATGCCGGTCGGTCGCACCAGCAGGACGATCACCAGGATGGCGAAGGCCACGGTCAGCTTGTAGTCGGTGGAGACCAGCGACAGGTCGGCGGGCAGCGTCCAGCCGGCCGGCAGCAGGCCCTGGAACGGGCGCAGCACCGTCGACCAGTTGAAGACGGCGAGCGTCTCGGCGAAGCCGACCAGGAAGCCGCCGGCGATGGCGCCATAGGCCTGTCCGAGGCCGCCGACGACGGCGGCGGCGAAGATCGGCAGAACGATGTTGAAGGCGAGGTCGGGCTTGAGGCTGACGTCGAGCGCCAGCATGGTGCCGGCGAGGCAGGCGAGCCCGCCGGCGATGATCCAGGTGGCGCGGATGACCTCGCGCGTGTTGATGCCGCTCACCCGGGCGAGGTTGGCATTGTCGGCCATGGCGCGCATGCCCTTGCCGAGCCGCGAGCGGGTGAGGAACAGGTGCAGGGCGACCACCACGACGACCGTCACCGCGACGAGCAGGACCTGCGGTTGCGAGATGACCAGCGGCCGCGTGGCGCCGATGAACGTCGGCTTCAGGCGGAAGATCTGCTTGAACCCCTCGGAGTAGAAGGTGCGGTCGCCGACACCGAAGATCAGGCGGATCAGGCCCTGCAGCATGAGGGTCACGCCGATCGAGGCGATCAGCAGCGTCACCGGCTTGGCCTGGCGGTCCCTCAGCGGCCGATAGATGAGCCAGTCGATGCCCATGGCCATGAGGGCGGTGATCGGCATCGCCAACGGCAGGACGACGAAGCCGAGCGGCCAGAAGGTGTGCAGGCCGAGGGCGGCGGCGGCGAGCGACAAGCAGGAAGGCGACGAAGGCGCCCATGGTCATCATGTCGCCGTGGGCGAAATGGGCGAAGCGCAGGATGCCGAATATCAGCGTGACGCCGACGGCGCCCAGCGCGTAGACGCTGCCGAGGACCGTGCCGTTGACCAGCACCGTGTTGATGAAGAAGACGAGCTCGTTCACGTCGGCCCTTTCATCCGCCGAGAAAGCTTCTGGCCACCTCGGGATCGTCAAGCAGTTCCCGGCCGGTGCCGGTGAAGCGGTTGCGCCCGTTGGCGATGACGAATCCCTTGGTGGCGAAGTCAAGGGCATGGCGCGCGTTCTGCTCGACCATCAGGATGGCGACGCCGTTGGCATTGATCGTCTGGACGTGCTCGAAGACCTGCGTGGTGTGGATCGGGCTGAGGCCGGCCGACGGCTCGTCGAGCAGCAGAAGCTTGGGCTGGCTCATCAGCGCCCGGCCCATCGCCACCATCTGGCGCTGGCCGCCGGACAGTTCGCCGGCGCGCTGGCGGCGCTTCTCCTTGAGCGCCGGAAACATGGCGTAGATCGACTGCATGGTCGGGCCGAAGTCGTCGCGCCGGATGTAGGCGCCCATCTGCAGGTTCTCCTCGACCGTCATCGAGGTGAAGACGTTGAACTCCTGCGGCACGAAGCCGAGACCCAGCGGCACCAGCCGGTCGGGCTCGGCGTTGGTGATGGTCTGGCCGCCGAAGGTGATGGTGCCCTTGCTGGAGCGGACGAGGCCGAAGATCGCCTTGAGGATGGTGGACTTGCCGGCGCCGTTGGGGCCGACGATGACGGCGATGTCGCTCTGTTCGATGGCGATGTCGACGCCGTTGAGGATGGGGGCGCCGCCGTAGCCGGCTTCCAGCCCGTTGACCTCGATGATGTTCACGCCGGCACCCCCGCCGGCGCACCGAAATAGGCGTCGATGATTTCCGGCATGGCGCGGATGGTCTCCATCGGGCCTTCGGCGATCACCGCGCCCTCGGCCATGACGATGACGGGATCGCAGAGCTGGCTGATCAGGTCCATGTCGTGCTCGATGACGAAGAAGGTGTAGCCGAGCTCGCGGTTCATGCGCAGGATGTTGGCGGCGAGATCCTTGAGCAGCGTGCGGTTGACGCCGGCGGCGACCTCGTCGAGGAGCACCGCCTTGGCGTCGACCATCA
Source organism: uncultured Alphaproteobacteria bacterium (assembly GCA_963784605.1). Classification (GTDB taxonomy): domain Bacteria; phylum Pseudomonadota; class Alphaproteobacteria; order Rhizobiales; family Kaistiaceae; genus CAVSRC01. Next base: position 114,452 of record CAWARW010000009.1, on the reverse strand, counting down.
TCGTGCGGCCGAGCTCGAGCAGCTTCTTCTGGCCGCCGGAGAGGTTGCCGGCAAGCTCGTGGCGCACCGCCTGCAGGCCGAGGAAGTCGATGACCTCGCTCGCCTTCTGGCGCACGTCGGCCTCGACCCGCTTGACCGCGCCGGGCTTCAGCCAGACGTCCCACAGGCTCTCGCCGGGCTGCCCGGCGGGGACCATCATCAGGTTCTCGGTGGTGGTCAGGTTGGAGAATTCGTGCGCGATCTGGAAGGTGCGCAGCAACCCCTTGGCGAACAGCGCGTGCGGCTTGAGCCCGGTCACGTCGTCGCCGTTGAAGACGATCTTGCCGCGGTCGGGGGTGAGCGTGCCGGCGATGGTGTCGAACAGCGTCGTCTTGCCGGCGCCGTTGGGGCCGATGAGGCCGGTCACCGATCCGCGGGCGATGCTCAGCGAGCAATCGGTGACCGCCTGCACGCCGCCGAACCACTTGCTGACGGCCACAGCCTCGATGATTGCTTCCGATGCCATACTCGCGCCCACTGCCGCCGGGTCCCGTTGCCGGCGTCTCATACCGATACGCTGGGCGTAGCCTCCCCGTCACCCGGTGGTTGGATTAGCAAGGCGGCGCCGACATGACAACGGGGCGTGACAATGGAGCGTGGCGGCTCAGCCGGCAAGCGGGCTGTCCGCGGTCGCGGCGGCCGGCGGATCTTCGCTGGCGCGCGGGTCGAGCACGGCGCTTTCCGGCGTCACGGTCTTGGGCAGCGGCAGGCCGTGGAAGGTTTCGCGGGTTCCCACGCTCGGCGGCGCCCGCCGGGTCATGCGGAACAGGGTGTAACCGACAACCAGGACGTGCACCGAGACGGTGAAGGCGAACAGCCCCTCCGGGATCCAGTACTGCATGGCGAAGGCGGCAACGAGCGGGCCGACCATGGTGCCGAAGCCGTAGAGCAGCAGCAGGCCGCTGGCGGTCTTGACGAACTCGTCGGCGCCGGCGAAGTCGTTGGCGTGGGCGACGCTGAGCGCATACATCGGGTAGATCATGGCGCCGTAGCACACGATCAGCCCGGTGATCAGCGCCGGATCGCGCGGGCGCAGCGAGAGGATGGCGGCGCCGACCGCCACGGCGCCGATGCCGACCGCCACCAGCACGCGGCGACGGTCCATGCGATCGGAGAGCCGGCCGAGCGGAAACTGGATCAGCGAGCCGCCGAGCAGCGCGCCGGCGGTGAGGAAGGCGATCTGGTGGATGGGCAGGCCGATGCGCTGGGCGTAGACGGGGCCGAGCGTGCCGAAGGCGCCGTTGACCATGCCGACAAGGAAGCAGGCGACAGCCGCCACCGGCGACAGGGCATAGAGGCGGCCGATGTCGAAGCGGGTCTTCTTCAGCGGCTGCGGCGTGGCGGCGGTGGACAGCGCCGTCGGCAGGATGGCGAGACAGTAGAAGATCGCGCCGAGGACGAAATAGAAGTAGTCGCGCGACGCGTTGATGGCGAGCAGCAGCTGTCCCGCCGTCGACCCGGCGAAGCTCACCATCTGATAGATCGAGAAGATGGTGCCGCGGTTCTCGCGGGCGGCGCGCTCGTTGAGCCAGCTCTCGACGATCATCGAGGCGCCGGCGAAGGTGAAGCCGGAGACGGCGCGCAGCAGGATCCAGGCGACCGGCGAGAAGATCAGCAGGTTGAGCAGGATGGTGACGGCGCCAACCGAGGCGAGGGCGCCGTAGGCGCGCACGTGGCCGACCCGGCGCACGACGGTGGGGATGAGGATGCAGCCGGCGACGAAGCCGGTCGCCCAGCCGGTGCCGAGGAGGCCGAGCTCCGTCGTGGTGAAGCCGCCGACGGTGCCGCGCACGGCGAGCAGCAGGCCGTGCATCGAGCCTGCGATCACGAGAAAGGCGGATCCCAGAAGCAGGGAGGCGACGGCGACGAGCTGAGGGGCCATTGGACCGGCGGTTCGGCGAGAATCAGAAACTCACCTTGTCCGCCGTCGGGATGGCGATTGCAAGGCGGACTGCGCCCTGCCGGTCCCTACATGATCCCGGTCCGGGCGAAGATGTCCTCGGTGGTCTGGCCCGCCTCGATCATGTGGCGGACGTCCCTCTCGCCTTCAACCTTGGCGAGCGCCGCCTCGACGATGTCGCTGGCTTGCGCGGCGGGAACGACGAGCACGCCGTCGATGTCGCCATAGACGATGTCGCCGGGCGCGACGCGGACGCCGTTGGCGAAGACGATCGGCGAGCGGAAGTCGGCGACGCGCCCGCGGCCGCGCTGGTCCTGGGCGTAGCTGCCGTGGGAGAAGACGGGAAAGGCGAGGCGGAGGATCTCGCGGGTATCGCGATGATAGCCGTCGAAGACGGCGCCGGTGCTCCCCAGCCGCTGGGCGCGGGCGCTCATCAGGCCGCCCCACAGGGCATAGGTGGGCGATGCGCCGGCGGCGATATAGACCTCGCCCGGCTGCAGTTCGTCGAGCGCGCGGAACATCAGGCCGAACGGGTCGGCCTCGACCTCGCGATGGTCGACGTCGGCCACCGCCACCGGCATCGCCCGGCCGACGACCACCGTCTCCGGCGTCAGCGGCCGCACCGCGGGCGGCAGGAACTGGCAGCGCAGACCCGCCCGGTCCATCACGTCGCCGACGACGGCGGTGAACAGGCGCTGGCGCAGGATGGCGAAGAGCTCGCTGTCGGTCATGGGGTCGCCTCTTTGCGGTCGGCGCGCGTGCTCTCGTCGAGCGCCTGCCTGAGCGCCAGGAAATCGCGCCAGGCGAGGCGCTTTTGCAGCGGCTGGCGGAGCAGATAGGCTGGATGCAGTGTCGCCATGGCGCGGATCTTGCGGCTGCCGGTGTCGAATTCGTGCCAGCGTCCGCGGAATTTGAGGATGCCCTCGCGGTTACCCATCAGCTCGGCGGCGGCCGGGGCGCCCATGCAGATCAGGAAGTCGGGGTCGCACAACTCGATCTGCCGCTCGATGAACGGCCGGCAGGTGGCGGTCTCCTGTGGCGTCGGCGTCCGGTTGCCCGGCGGGCGCCAGGGCACGACGTTGGCGATATAGACCGAGCTGCGGTCGAGACCGATCGCCGCCAGCATGCGGTCGAGCAGGTGGCCGGAGCGTCCGACGAAGGGCAGGCCCTGGCGGTCCTCCTCGCGCCCCGGCGCCTCGCCGACGAACATCACACGGGCGCCGGGCGTACCGTCGGCGAAGACGAGCTGGGTTGCCGTGTGCTTCAGGTTGCAGCCGTCGAAGCGGTCGAGCGCGACGCGCAGTTCGTCGAGATTGGCGGCGGCACGGGCGGCCTGGCGGGCGGCGCGGGCGCTGTCGTCGGGCGCCAGCGCACTGGCCGCGGCGATGGTGGTGCGCGGCGCCGCCGGCGGCAGGGGACGGCGCGGCTCGGGCGCCTCGTCGTCGAAGAGATACGGCGGCGGTTCCTCCGCCGCCGGCGCTGCTACGGGCGCGGCGGCCGCCGAAGGCGGCGCCAGCCGATCGACCGGCGTCTCGTCCAGCGCCACGTCGACCCCCATCTCGGCGTACCAGGCGACGAGGTCGGCGGCGGCTTGGCGGTCGGCGGGCATCGGATTTCACGCTTCTGTGAGGCTCGTGGCGATCCGGGAACGGTACTCCATCTGCGTCATTGTCACATCCGGTATGCGCGGCGAGGCGGCGGGCGCCGTCCAATCCTGGGAGATCACGACAATGAACCGTTACCCGGCAATCGCGCTGGCGGCATCTGCGATCCTCGCCCTGCCGGCGCTCGCGCTCGCCGCCGGTGCTTCCGCGTCCGGCGGCGGCAGCGGACCCGACACCGGCATGGACAACATGCTCATCGGCCAGGACGCCTTCGGCAGCTGGCAGGAGAACCGGCCGGGCGTCTGGCGCAAGATCCAGTCCGGCGATCTTCCCAAGCCCTACGCCACCAAGTCGGCGAGCAACGCACCGGGCCTGGTGCAGCGGCCGGACAACGCCACGCCGAAGGTCCCCGACGGCTTCAAGGTCGAACTGGTCAAGAGCGGCATGGAAGGGCCGCGCGCCATGGCGCTGGCGCCGAACGGCGACATCTTCGTCGCCGACAGCGCCGCCGATCGGATCGACGTGCTGCGCATGAAGGACGGGCAGGCCAAGCCGGTCAAGGATCGGTCTTCGCCAGCGACGGCCTCGACCAGCCCTATGGCCTCGCCTTCTATCCGCGCGACAATCCCAGGTGGGTCTACGTCGGCAATGCCGGCAGCATCGTCCGCTTTCCGTACAAGACCGGCGACATGACGGCCTCCGGTCCGGCGGAAACGGTGGTCGACAACATCCCGGCGAACCATCACTGGACGCGCGACATCGCCTTCTCGCCCGACGGCCAGACCCTCTATCTCGCTGTCGGTTCCGGTTCCAACATCGCCGGGGAGGTGCAAGGTCTGCCGCCGGGCGGCCTCGACCCGTGGACGCAGACCCATCCGCTCGGCGAGATGTGGGGCGCCGAAGAGGGCCGCGCCGCGGTCATCGCGTTTGATCCCGACGGCTCGCACCGGCGCGTCTATGCGACGGGCTTGCGCAATTGCTCCGGCCTCACCATCCAGCCCGCTACCGGCGCGCCGTGGTGCGTGGTGAACGAACGGGACGGCCTCGGCGACAACGTGCCGAGCGACTACGCCACGCGCGTGCGCGAGGGCCATTTCTACGGCTGGCCGTGGTACTACATCGGCTCGCACGAGGACCCGCGCCAACCGCTCAAGGGACAGCGGCCCGACCTCGCCGATCGGGTGACCGTGCCCGACGTGCTGTTTCAGGCGCATTCGGCGCCGCTCAACATCAAGTTCTACACCGGCAGCATGTTTCCCGCCGAGTACAAGGGCGACGCCTTTGTCGCCATGCACGGCTCGTGGAACCGGGGCAATCGTACCGGCTACAAGATCGTCCGGCTGAAGTTCGAGAACGGCCTGCCGACCGGGGCCTATGAGGACTTCGCCACCGGCTTCGTGCTCTCCGCCGATCAGGTGTGGGGGCGGCCGGTCGGGCTCCTGGTGGCGCGCGACGGCTCGCTGATCCTCAGCGAGGACGGCGCCGGCACCATCTGGCGCATCTCCTACGAACCGGCGCCGTCGTAGACCGGCGACGGCAGCCACCACGGCCCGGTTTGGCGCCGGGCGACGGCGGGCTATAGTCGGCCCACCAAAGCGCAGCGCCAGACCGGGTCAACCGCGAATGTCCCTTCCCCAGAACGACGTCCTGGCCACGGCGGAGGCCTGGCGCAAGGCCGGCCGCGCCGTCGCCATCGCCACCGTGGTCGAGACCTGGGGCTCCGCCCCGCGCCCGGTGGGCAGCCATCTGGTGGTCGACGGCGACGGCAATTTCGAAGGCTCGGTATCGGGCGGCTGCGTCGAGGGGGCGGTGGTCAGCGAAGCCCTCGAGGTGATCGGCGACGGCGCCGCGAAGGTGCTGGAATTCGGCGTCGCCGACGAGACGGCGTGGCGGGTCGGCCTGTCCTGCGGCGGGCGCATCCGCGTCTATGTGGAAAAGCTGGTCTAGCCGGCATGGACATGGCGCTGCTCGAGAAGCTCAATGCCGCCCGCGCGCGGCGGCAAGCCGCGATCCTGGTCACCGATACGGCCGGCGGCGACGTGCGGCTGGTGGTCGAGACGGACGGCTACGACGGCGATCCGCTGGCGGCCGATCTCGCCCAGCGCTTCCGCTCCGGTGCCTCCGGCACCGTGCTCGCGGCGGACGGGCGGCCGCTGTTCTTCACGGTGCATCTGCCGCCGCCGCGCCTCGTCGTCATCGGCGCCGTCCACATCAGCCAGGCCCTGGCACCGATGGCCAGGATCGCCGGCTTCGACATGACGATCGTCGATCCGCGCCAGGCCTTCGCCACGCCCGAGCGCTTTCCCCAGGTCGCCGTGATCGCCGAGTGGCCGGAGGTGGCGATCCCCGGCCTCGGGCTCGATGCCTTCACGGCGGTCGCGGCGCTGACCCACGATCCCAAGATCGACGACTATGCGCTCGCCGCGGCGCTCAGGGCCGACTGCTTCTACGTCGGCGCGCTGGGCAGCCGGAAGACCCATGCCAGGCGCCTCGAACGCCTGGCAGCGCTCGGTCTCGATGCCGCCACGCTCAACCGCATCCATGCCCCGATCGGCCTTGCCATCGGCGCCCAGTCGCCGGCCGAGATCGCCGTGGCCATCCTCGCCGAGATCGTGCTGGCGCTCCGCCATCGCGGCCGCCTCGCCGGCGAGGCCGCCGCGTGACCCCTGGCGGGCGGGGCGTTGCGCGCATCGCGGCGATCGTCCTGGCTGCCGGCCAATCCCGGCGCATGGGCGGCGCCAACAAGCTGACCGCCACCGTCGGCGGCCGCCCGCTGGTGCGCATCGCGGCGGAGGCGGCGCTGGCCAGCCAGGCCCGCCCGGTCGTCGTGGTCACCGGCCACGAGGCGGCGGCGGTCGCCGCCGCGCTCGGCGGCCTTGCGCTCACGCTGGTCTACAATGGCGACCATGCGGCCGGGCTCTCCACCTCGCTCGCGGCCGGCCTGCGGGCGCTTCCCGCCGGCGTCGACGGCGTCGCGGTCATGCTCGCCGACATGCCGGAGGTGGGGCCGGCGGTGATCGACCGGCTGATCGCTGCATTGCGGCGCGACACCGACATCGTGGTGCCGGTGTGGCGCGGCCGGCGGGGCAATCCCGTGGTGTGGGGCGCCGGCTGGCTCGATCGTCTCGCCGCGCTCGAAGGCGACGCCGGCGGGCGCGGCCTGATCGCCGCCAACCCCGAATCGGTGGTCGCGGTGGCCATCGACGAGGCAGCCGTCACCCGTGATATCGATACCCCCGAAGCGCTGGAGAAAGCTGGCGGAAACCCTGCCTGAAGGCTGCCGTCCATTGGCTGTCGCCGACAGCGGCGGAAATACCTATTCTCTCCTCGGGCTGCCGGCGCCGGCAGCGATGCGGGACCGTGACCGATGTCGATGTGGTTGTATCAGTTCCTCTTTTCGCCGCAGGCGGTGGCCTGGCAGATCGGGCTGTTCGGCATCGTGGTGGCGTTGGCGATGCCGACCATCACGCTCACGCGCATCGTCGCACTGATTGCCGCGGTCGCCGGCCTTCTCGTTTCGGCCACCTATGCCGTCGATCCGGTCGGCGTGTTCTGGTGGTCGGTGCTGGCCATCGTCATCGTGGTGCGCATGCTGGTCTCGCGCGGGCGCGGCTTCGGCGGTCACCTCAACGCCGAGGAGCAGCTCTTCCACGAGAAGGTGGTTCCCGACCTCAGCGCCAGCCAGGTGCGCCAGCTCCTCGCCGTCGGTCGCTGGCGCGACGTGGTGGCGGGCACGACGCTCACCCGCGGCGGGCAGACGGTGAGCGAGCTCTGCTTCGTCACGCGCGGCCAGGTCGATATCGTCGTCGACGGCAAGCGCGTCGCCGAATGCGGCCCCGGTTCGCTGGTCGGCGAGGTCGGCATCTCCACCGGCGAACCGGCGACCGCCACGGCGATCTGCGCCACGCCGGTGCGCTATCTCTCCTTCGAGGCGCAGCGGCTCTATCGCCTGCTCGACAGCCATGTCCAGCTTCAGGACGCCATCGAACTCGCCGTCGAGAAGAGCCTGCGCGAAAAGCTCAACCGCTCGAACCTGGCTGCCGCCCATCAGGGCACGGAGCTTCAGGATTAGGCAGCCGAATGCCCTGAAAAGCGGCTGTTAGCAGTAGTCTAACCTTGCTGCTAATCTTTTGATTCAACGAACTTTTCTGCGTTATCCGGGTTGCCAAATCAGGCTTCCTTGCACGACCCTCAGGGGTGTCCCGCGCAAGGGAAACGGCAACGGAGAGATGCGATGAACCATAGCCAGTTCCGCAAGCAGCTCCTCGGGTTCGGCCTGACCACGGCGAACATCTTCTATCGCATGCCGGATCATCCGACGATGCTGCAGACCTATGTCTGGCAGGCCTACGACCTGGCGCCGATGTTTCCCGGAACTGCGCAAGTTCCTCGAATTCTGGAAGCGCGAGCTGGAGGGGCCGCTGCATTCGGTGCAGGTCGCCCACCGGCGCCTGATCGCGGCGCGCGAGGTGCGCACCGTCACCGCCGAATTCCATCTGAACTGACGGGCCGCCGGCGGCATCGCCGGTCTCCCGATGCGCTGCAAGAGCGGGATGGCGGCGCGCGCGAGGCGGGCCCCATCATTTGTACGGCGGCAGGGGGATCGCCTTGTGGGCGGCGCGCAGCGCCTCCGACCAGCGCTCGCGCAGGTCGTGGAAATAGGGCTCGGCCGCGTCGATGCGGTAGGTGAGGTCGGTTTTCAGCGCGTCGCGGTGGACCACCACCATGTCGATCGGCAGGCCGACGCCGAGGTTCGAGCGGATGGTCGAATCCATCGAGATCAGGGCGAGCTTCAGCGCCTCGTCGAGGTTGGTGGCATCGGTGACCGAGCGGTCGAGGATGGGCTTGCCGTATTTGTGCTCGCCGATCTGCAGGTAGGGCGTATCCGATGTCGCTTCGATGAAGTTGCCGGCGGCATAGATCATGAACAGCCGCAGGCGGCCGCCCTTGACCTGGCCGCCGAGCAGCATGGAGACGTCGAACGAGCCGGGCAGGGCCTGCTCGAGCTGCTGGCCGACGGTGCGGTGGACCTCGCGGATGGCGCGCCCGACGAATTGCGCCGCCTTGAACATGCTGGGCATGTCGGTGAGGGTGCGCATCTCGTGGCTGTCGGGATCTTCCATGCCCTCGCTCACCAGGGTGAGGACCGACTGGCTGACCGCCAGGTTGCCGGCGGTGGCCAGCGCCATGACCACCGCGCCGGGCTTCTCGAACAGGTGCAGCTTGCGAAACGTGGCGATGTTGTCGATGCCCGCGTTGGTGCGGGTATCGGCAATCATCACGAGACCTTCGCGGACAAGGATGCCCACGCAATAGGTCATTGTCGGCCTCTGGGTTCCCGGGTGGTGCGGCAGACTATGCTACGAATCCCGGGCCTTTGTCATCGGGGCGAAAGCGGCGGAACTCAGCCATTCCTCAGCCGCCGCCGGAGCGCGCATCGGGGCGGATGTCGACCCCGCCGGCGAGGGATTCGCCGCCGCCGCCGAAGACGATGCCGCGCATCGGCGCCGCACCGAGATAATCCAGCCCGATGGCCACCCGCACATAGGCGTCGGTCGGGCACATGGCGTTGGCCGGATCGAAGCCCACCCAGCCGAGGCCCTCGACGAACACCTCCGCCCAGGCATGGCCCGCCGTCTGCCTGGCGGGTTTTCGAGGTTGAGCATGTAGCCGGCGGTAAAGCGCGCCGGGATGCGCAGGTGACGGCAGGCGGCAATGAAGACGTGGGCGAAATCCTGGCAGACGCCATGGCCGAGCGCAAAGGCCTCGACGGCGCTGGTGCCGGTGCTGGTGGCGTCGACCTCGAAGCGCATGCGCTCGGCGAGGGCGTCCATCAGGGCGTGCATGAGGCCGAGCCGGTCGCCGCCGGCCTTGGCCGCGACCTCATCGGCGAAATCGCGGATGAGGGCGTCGGAGGCGGTGAGCGCGGTGTCGCGCAGATAGAGCACCGGCGGAAAGCGCTCGACCTGGCCGCTGAGCACGCCGGCGGTGTCGGTGGTCTCGACGCTGCCCTCGGCGACGATGGTCAGCGCGCTGATCGGCCCGTCGAGGGTGAATTCGTACATCAGATTGCCGAAGGCATCGGTCGACGGGTCGAGGCGGCAATCGCAGTCCATGTCGATGCGCCAGGCGGCGATGTACTGGCCGTTGTGGCCGCGCGGCAGCAGGCGCAGCACCTCGATCGCCCGGTTGGCCGGCGTGGCGTAGCGATAGGCTGTCTCGTGGCGGATGTTGAGGCGCATGGGGTCGGACTGGCGGTCAGGTGAGGTATTGCTCGGTGATGACGTCGCCGAGGCGCGTGTTGTCGACGATGAAGGTGGTGAGGAATTCGTGCAGGCCGGGCCGCTGGAAGATCTCGCTGATCTCGGCGTTCTGCAGGCGGGTGCGGGTGGAGCGCGCGGTGCGCTGCGCCGGCCCCTGGCGGCCGTAGGCGAGCGACAGCTCGTCGAGGAAGCCGGTCAGGTTGTTGTAGCAGCTCGCCAGCGAGCGCGGCATCTGCTGGTTGAGCACCAGCAGGTCGGCGATGAGCCACGGCTTGAGGCTCTCGTGGTAGACCCAGCGATAGGCGGTGAGCGAGGACACCGAACGCAGGATCGAGGCCCACTGGAAATAGTCGAGGCCGCCGCCGACCCGGGCGCCCTCGGGCAGCAGCAGGTGATACTTGACGTCGAGGATGCGGGCGGTGAAGTCGGCGCGCTCGAGATAGACGCCGAGGCGCAGGAAGAAATAGGCGTCGTTGCGGAGCATGGCGCGATAGGCGGCCCCGTCGAAGCGCAGGCAGGCCTCCTTCACGCTGGTCAGGAACTCGTTCAGCGTGTCGCGGTCCATGTGGGCGCCGTCGTAGCGCTTGAGGTCCAGCCAGGCGCTGTTGATGGCCTCCCACATCTCCGTGGTGAGCGCCGTGCGCTCGGCGCGGGCGTTGTGGCGGGCGACCGCGATGCAGCTCTTGATGCTCGACGGGTTGTCGGCCGAGAAGGCGAGATAGTCGATGACCGAATCGCGGTCGGTGGTGGTGTGCGTGGCCTTGTAGCCCCACAGCACGCCGGCCGCGGCGAGCGCCGATTCCCATTCGTTGGCCTCGCCGACGTAGGTGATCGGGGTGGCCGCCAGGCGGCTGGTGGCGTCGATGATGCGCGCCGTGTCGTCGGCACGCTCGACGTAGCGGGCGAGCCAGAAAAGGCTGTCGGCGGCTCGGCTCAGCATGTCATGCGTCCAGCACCCAGGTGTCCTTGGTTCCGCCGCCCTGGCTGGAATTGACGACCAGCGAGCCTTCCTTGAGGGCGACGCGGGTAAGCCCGCCGGGCACGATGCGAATGCGGTCGGCGCCCGACAGCACGAAGGGACGCAGATCGACGTGGCGCGGCGCGATGCCGGAGTTGACGAAGGTCGGCGAGGTCGACAGCGCCAGGGTCGGCTGGGCGATGAAGTTGTCGGGGTCGGCCTTCACCTTCTCGGCGAAGGCGGCGACCGTCGCCTTGTCGGCGGCCGGGCCGACCAGCATGCCGTAGCCGCCGGAGCCGGCGACCTCCTTGACCACCATCTCGGCCATGTGGTCGAGCACATAGGCGAGCGCCTCGGGCTCGCGACAGCGCCAGGTCGGCACGTTCTTGAGGATCTGCTCTTCGCCGAGATAGAAGCGGACGATCTCGGGCATGTAGGAATAGACCGCCTTGTCGTCGGCGACGCCGGTGCCGACGGCATTGGCGAGCGTGATGGTGCCGGAGCGATAGGCGTTCATCAGGCCGGGCACGCCGAGCGCCGAATCCGGACGGAAGGCGAGGGGATCGAGGAAGTCGTCGTCGAGGCGGCGATAGATCACGTCGACGCGCTTCGGCCCCTCGGTGGTGCGCATGTAGACGACGTTGTCGCGCACCAGCAGGTCGCGGCCCTCGACCAGATCGACGCCGAGCTTGTCGGCGAGGAAGGAGTGCTCGTAGTAGGCGCTGTTGAAGGGGCCGGGGGTCAGCAGGGCGACGGTGGGCTCGTCGGGGGCGGACATCGGCGCCACCGACTTGAGGGTCGCCAGCAGCTCTTCCGGATAGTTCTCGACCGGAGCGATGCGGTTGAAGGCGAAGAGATCGGGGAACAGCCGCATCATCACTTCGCGGTTCTCGAGCATGTAGGAGACGCCGGAGGGGGTGCGCGCATTGTCCTCCAGAACGTAGAAATCGCTGTCGTCGACGCGCACGATGTCGATCCCGGCGATCTGCACGTAGATGCCGTGCGGCAGCTTCACGCCGGCCATCTCGGGCCGGAAATACGGGTTGCAGTAGACCAGCTCGGCGGGAACCACCCCGGCCTTGAGGATCTTGCCGTCGCCGTAGATGTCGGCGAGGAACAGGTTGAGCGCGTGCACGCGCTGTTCGAGGCCGCGGGCGAGGCGGTCCCATTCCGGCTTGGTCAGGACCCGCGGGATGATGTCGAAGGGGATGATGCGTTCCTCCGCCTCGGCCTCGCCGTAGACGGAGAAGGTGATGCCGATGCGCCGGAAGAGGAGTTCCGCTTCGGCCCGGCGGTGGGCGAGCACGTCAGGCGACGTCGATTCGAGCCACGTCTGGAGAAACTCATAGCCGCGGCGGCACTCGCCGGCGCGGACGAACATCTCGTTGAAGGCTACCGCCATGGGCGTTCCGTCATTGCAACCTGAGTCTACGCATCCCCTGGTGGGACCATCCTAGACCGGCTTGCAAGAAAAACGCCAATGCCGCGTCAACGCAATCAGGCGACGGCGCTCTCGCCCTCGTCCTCGCCGAGGCCGTCGGTTTCGCCCTCGAAGAGCGGCTCGAGCGCGGCCGGCTCGCTGGCATCGACCGAATTGAGCAGCTCGAAGCGGCCGTCGAAATGTTCGCCGATGGCCGTGCAGCTCTCCACCCAGTCGCCGCAGTTCACGTAGACGATGCCGAAGTCCTCGTGCAGGGCGGCACGATGGATGTGGCCGCAGACGACGCCGTCGACGTCGTGCTCGCGGGCGGAATTGGCGACCGCCTGCTCGTAGTGGCCGATGAAATTGACGGCGCTCTTGACGCGCAGTTTCGCCCAGTTGGAGAACGACCAATAGGGCAGGCCGAAGGCGCGGCCGATGCGGTTGAGGGCGAGGTTGATGCCGAGCGCGGCGACATAGGCGTTGTCGCCGAGGAAGGCCAGCCAGCGCGCCTTGCTCTGCACCGGATCGAAAACGTCGCCGTGGAGAACCAGGTACTTCTTGCCGTCGGCCGCCTCGTGGATGGTCTCGTCGGCGAATTCGAGATCTCCGGACGATTCGCCGCCGCAATAGGCGCGCGCAAACTCGTCGTGGTTGCCGGGGACGTAGACCAGGCGGGTGCCGCGGCGCGCCTTGTTCATCAGGCAGCGCAGCACGTCATTGTGCGATTCCGGCCAGTACCAGCGGGCCTGCAGGCGCCAGCCGTCGATGATGTCGCCGACCAGGTAGATGGTCTCGGCGTCGTGGCTTTGCAGAAAGTTGAGCAGCGGGCGCACCTGGCACCCGCGCGTGCCGAGGTGGAAGTCCGACAGGAACAGGGTCCGAAACCGCTGTGGCGCCGCGATCGCAGTCATTCAAGCCTCTCCATTAACCGCCCGGCGGCGCGCCATTGCCCCGCTCCATGTTGGCCATCGGGCGCCTGCCGGTCGCAAGCGCCACCGCTGAACGTATCACGCGAGAGGTCGACCACCGCTCGACAAGCCGTCGCAGCGGGGTCACCTCGGTCTTGATGTCCATGGCGTTGCCACGCCAGACGAACGTGTTCCCCGTCCACCCCACGATCCACAGCGGGAACAGCAGCAGGTCGCGCACCACGATCAGGCCCAGGATGCGCGGCGACACGGGCCAGTCGTAGCGGCGGGCGAGCAGCAGCTCCGCCCCGTACCATGCAACCAGCAGGCCAATGAACCCGCCGATCGGCAGCGCCTCCATGGCGACCAGCGCGGCGGCGCCGACGAGCGGGAAGAAGCCGCCGGAGACGGCCTCCGGTGCATAGACGGCGGGGAACGAGGAGCGACGCAGCCGCGCCCAGCGCATCTGGCGGCGCCAGACCTCGCGGACCACCCGCCGGCCGAGCGGCTGCGGGAAGGGGCGGATGACCAGGCGCACCTTGCGGCCGGCGGCGCGGATCAGCTTGGTCGAGGCGGCATCCTCGGCCGGCTCGGAGGCGAGCGCCTCGATGCTGCCGGCCTCGTCGAGATAGTCGCGCCGCCAGAACATGGTCTTGCCCTGGGCGTAGGCGGTGCCCAGCGCATCGGCGATGAGCTGCCAGCGCGCCTGATAGGTGTTGAGGAAGGCGCATTCGAGATCGGCACCGAGCCCTTCCGGCCGCGTGCCGACCGGCGGCGAGCACACCAGCCCGGTGTCCGGCTGCCAGCGCTCCAGCACGCGGTCGAGATAGTCCGGCGGCATCAGCACGTTGCTGTCCGTCATGACGACCCATTCGTGCCCGGCGGCGTGCCAGCCCTTGACCAGATTGTTGAGCTTCGGATTGATGCTGATGCGGTCGTCGCCGACGAGCAGCCGGGTCGGCACCTGCGGGTGGTCGTCCATCAGGCGGCGGATCAGCGGGATCACCGGATCCTTCTGCTCGGCGACGCAGAAGACGATCTCATAGTCCGGGTAGTCGAGGGCGAAGGCCGAGGCCAGCGTCTCCTCGACGTAGTTCTCGATGCCGCAGGCGGGACGCAGGATGGTGATCGGCGGACGGCCGTGCGGGATGCTGCGGCCGGTGTCGCGGGAGCGCCAGAAAAGCAGCGCGATGCCGCCGAAATGAACCAGGGCGGCTATCCCCACGGCAGCGAAAATCAGCGACGGGAAAATCATTGCGGCGGACAGTGCCAACGAAGTGTGACGCCGGAATCAAGCAATTATGACACCCACATTACGCTAAATGCTACAGCCGCGGCGGACCAGCGATATCGCCGAAACCCGGGAGTTACATATGGCCGCGGCACCGGCGGGGCGTCGATATTCCGGGGCTGCCGGCCGCTTCCGGCCCCGAGACTGATGCAATTCAAGAACACGCCGCATGTCATGTGCCCGGCTCCATCGGCTACGGGACGACCGTCCGGCCCCTGGCGGTCATGCAGAGTGGGTAATCAATGCCGTCCTCCGGGGCAAGCATCTTTTGGCCCGGCGGTGCCGGCGGCCGGCGGAAGCGCGGCGGCGAACGCATCGCAAGCCCGTCAGCCGCCGTGCATGAAACCGGGATAATCGGTCATGCCGCCGTCGATGAAGACGGTGGTGGCGGTCATGTAGCTGGCAACGTCGGAGGCGAGCACCACGGCCATGTTGGCGATGTCCTCGGGCTGCCCGATGCGGCCCATCGGGATCTTGGTCAGGAGGTCCTTCAGCCCCTGCGGGTCCTGCCAGACCTCGGCGTTGATGCGGGTGGCAATGGCGCCGGGCGCGAGGCACAGCACGCGCACGCCATAGGGTGCCGCCTCCTGCGCCAGCGTGTTGGCCATCATGATCAGGCCCGATTTGCTGGCCGCATAGGCGCTGTAGCCGCTCCAGGCGATGATCTGGTGGACGCTCGAGGTGTTGAGGATGACGCCGGACTTCTGCGCCACCATGCGCTTCAGCGCCTCGCGGGCGCACATGAAGGCGCCGATGAGATTGATGTCGAGCACCTTTCGCCAGTGGGCGATGTCGGCCTCCCAGGCGAGCGCCCGCGGGCCGTCGATGCCGGCATTGTTGACCAGCACGTCGATGCCGCCCCAGGTGCTGTCGAGGGTGGCGAACATCGCCGCGACGGCGTCGCCGTCGCTGACGTCGGCTGCGATCGCGATCGCCTCGCCGCCGCCGGTCTTCGCCGCGGCGACCAGCGCGTCGGCTTCCTCCGGGTGGGAAACGTAGTTGACGGCCACCTTGGCGCCGGCGGCGCCGAAGGCACTGACCATGGCGGCGCCGAGGCCGGAATTGCCCCCGGTCACCAGAACGCGCTTACCCGTGAGATCGATCTGCATGATGGCGGGACATATAGGGTGAAACGGAGGTTTGCCACCCCCTGGCGCCCCGATTAGCCGCGGCCTCACATGAGCTGCAGGCCCTTGAGGCTGGCGTGGCCGCGCTTGCCGATGATGATGTGGTCGTGCACGGCGATGCCGAGCGGCCGGGCGATGTCGACCACCTGCTTGGTCATCTGGATGTCGGCGGTCGACGGGGTCGGGTCGCCGGACGGGTGGTTGTGGACGAGGATGATGGCGGCCGCCGACAGCTCCAGCGCCCGCTTGACCACCTCGCGCGGATAGACCGGCGTATGGTCGATGGTGCCGGTCTGCTGCACCTCGTCCTCGATCAGCACGTTCTTCTTGTCGAGGAAGAGCACGCGGAACTGCTCGATCTTCTCGTAGGCCATCGCCGCCTTGCAGTAGTCGATGACCGCCGACCAGGAGCCGAGCAGCGGGCGCTCGCGCACCGGATCGCGGGCGAAGCGCTGGGCCGCCGTCTGCACCAGCTTGAGGTGGTGGATGACGGCATCGCCGACGCCGGAGATCTTGCGCAGTTCGCCGGTCGGCGCGCTCAGCACCTCCGAAAAGCTGCCGAAGCGGTTGAGCAGGGCCTTGGCGATCGGCTTGGTGTCGCGGCGCGGCACCGACTGGAAGAGGATCAGTTCGAGCAGTTCGTAGTCGGCCAGGGCCTCTCCGCCGCCGTCGTGGAAGCGCTTCTTGAGGCGCTCGCGATGGCCATGGAAGTGGGGCTTTTCCCCATCCCGGGCGGGCGGCACGCTCATGTGCCGTCGGTATAGGCAAGCCCGTGCTTCGGCGAAACGGTGAAGATCTCGTACCCGGTTTCCGTCACGCCGACGGAATGCTCGTACTGGGCGGAGAGCGAGCGGTCGCGGGTGACCGCGGTCCAGCCGTCGGAAAGCACCTTCACGTGCGGCCGGCCGAGATTGATCATCGGCTCGACGGTGAAGATCATGCCGGGCTTCAGTTCCACGCCGTCGCCGCGGCTGCCGTAGTGCAGGATGTTGGGCGCATCGTGGAACAGGCGGCCGACGCCGTGGCCGCAGAAGTCGCGCACCACCGAACAGCGCTCGCCCTCGGCGTATTCCTGGATGGCGTAGCCGATGTCGCCGGTGGTGGCGCCGGGCCGGATGGCGGCGATGCCGCGCATCATCGATTCGTAGGTCACCTCCATCAGGCGCTGGGCGGCCCGCTTGACGTTGCCGACCGCATACATGCGGCTGGAATTGCCGTGCCAGCCGTCGAGGATCAGCGTCACGTCGATGTTGGCGATGTCGCCGTCCTTGAGCGTCTTGTCGCTCGGAATCCCGTGGCAGACCACGTGATTGATCGAGACGCAGGTCGATTTCATGTAGCCCTTGTAGCCGAGGGTCGCCGGCAGGGCGCCGTGGGCGAGGGCGAAATCGTAGACGAAGCGGTCGATCTCGTCGGTGGGCAGGCCGGGGCGGATGATGTCCTCGATGGCATCGAGGCATTCGGCGACCAACCGCCCGGCACGGTGCATGCCGGCGAAGTCGTCCCGGTCGTAAAGCTTGATCTGTCCGTCGTTCTTCAGGGGGCCGACGGCGGCTTCCACATAGCTGATCATGGCGAACGAGCATATGGCCATTTTCGCCGGAGCGTGCAAGCCGAGTGGCCAGGCCGCCATACGCCGGGCGGGGCGCCGTTTGCGGTAATCCGGTTCGCCGGCCGAGGCTTGCGCTGGGCAACGCGCGCTCAAGCTTGCCGCATGAACGGAAATAGCCCAGGGTGAAACTGTTGATATCTGCTCATCGGCAGGATTTCCGATCAGTCAAACGGCCGGTGCGCGCCAAATAACTTTTTGCAAAACGGGGGAAACTTTCGATGAAACTATTCATTCCTTGCGCAGTTCTCTTGTCACTCGCCGGCATCCTTGCCGCGCGCGCGGATAATTTCACCAGTGCCTCCTGTCTGGCACAAAATAAGGTCGGCTTTGCGCAGTGCGACGCGGTGTGCCCGCCGGGTTACGAGGTTCTCAACTGCACATCCAGCGCCGGAAACCTGAGCACCGGCGATACCTGCACGACGCTCGCCCGCACCTTTGCCGGCGGGGTCGATGCGAGCGGCCAGCCCAATCCGCAACCGCACGACCGATGCTCGGTCGCCGCGGCCTGCGGCGACGGCAGCAAGAGCCTGTCCGTGCAAGGCTGGGCGACCTGCTTCAAACCGTAGCGCCGCCGGCGGCGCCGCAGGCGATCCGGCGCCGGGACCGTCCATCATCGAATTGGCAGGCTGCCGGCGACCGCGATCTCGGTTTCGCTGAGGCGGCAGGCGTAGGCGAGGGCTTCGACGCCGGCGGCGCGTGCCCGCGCAAACGCCGTGGCATAGGCCGGGTCGATGTCGGCGGCGAGCCGGAAGGCCGTGCAGTCGCCGCGCTGGACGAGATAGACCATCACCGCCCGGTGGCCGGCGGCGACCATGTCGGTCAGCTCGGCCAGATGCTTGGTGCCGCGCGCGGTGACCGAATTGGGGAATTCGGCGAGAGCGGGCGCCCGCGACAGGTGGACGTTCTTGACCTCGACATAGGCGTCCGGGCGGCCGGCGGCGGCGAGCAGCAGGTCGATGCGCGAATTGCGGCCGTATTTCACCTCGCGGCGGATGGTGTCGTAGCCGGTGAGTTCGGCGATGGCGCCGGCGGCGATCGCTTCCTCGACCAGCCGGTTGGGGTGGGCGGTGTTGATGCCGACGAGCCCGCCGTTCACCTCGACCAGCTCCCACGACAGCGGCAGCTTGCGGGTCAGGCTGGCGGAACGCGACAGCAGCACGCGCATGCCCGGGTCCGCCAGGCCGGTCATCGCACCGGGATTGGCGCAATGGACGGTGGTGACCGCGCCGTCGGCGAGTTCGACGTCGGCGAGGAAGCGCTTGTAGCGCCGGATCAGCCGGGCTTCGATCAGCGGCGTCGGAAAGCGCATGCGTGCAGGGGACCTCAGGCGTGTCCCAGGATCAAGCGCTCGATGAAGGCATTGCGGAATTTGCCGGCCGGGTCGTAGCGGTTGAGCAGGTGGCGGAAGGCGGCGAGCATCGGCAGGCGGGCCCGCACGGTCTCCGGGTCCATGGCCGACAGCTTGCCCCAGTGCGGCACCGGGGCGAAGGGGGCCAGGATTTCCTCGAGGGCCGGCAGCAGCTTCATGATGGCCGGCTCATCCGGCTGGAAGGTGAAATGGAAGGCGACGCAGGGGTGGCCGTAGCAGGGGCTCATCCACAGGTCGTCGGCGGCGATGGTGCGCACCTCCGACATCATCAGGAGGGGGGAGAGATGGCCGGGGCCCCATCGGCGCAGCGCTTCCGCCGCTGCCACGGCATGTTCGCGGGCGACGAAATACTCGGCCTGATTGTCGCCGCCGCCGGTCGGCACCGAATCGATGCGGAAATGGGGCAGCCGGTCGTAGGCGGGGCCGATCACGCCCATCTGCTCGGTGCAGTTGATCGGGCTCGATCCGGGCACCGGATGCATCTTCTCGACCGCCGGCTCGGCCCCGAAGAACGACGGCTCGGCGCCGAAGAAGGACGGCCGCCCGTCGAAGGTGGCGCTGTCGACCCGGCGCTTGACCCACACCTGCTCGAAGACGTCGCCCTGCCAGTCGGTGAACAGGCTGACGCTGTAGCCGCTCGCCATGATCGCATCGAAATTGTTGGCAAGCGCCGCGGCGGGGAGATCGCAATAGACGTCCTGGCGCATGGCAAAGGCGGGCAGCAGATCGAGCGTCAGGCGGGTGACGACGCCGAGCGCGCCGAGGCCGACCGGAACGCCCGGAAAGATGTCGAGGTCGGTTTCGCGGGACAGGCTGACCAGTTCGCCGCTGCCGTCGATGAATTCGATCGCCGCCACCGCGGTTGCCAGGTTGCCGAGCTTGACGCCCGATCCGTGCGTGGCGGTGGCGCAGGCGCCGGCGATGGTGATGTGCGGCAGCGAGGCGAGGTTGGCCAGGGCATAGCCGTGCTCCTGGAGCCAGGGGCTGACATCGCTGTAGCGCGCGCCGCCCTCGACGGTCACCCGGTGCCGCTCGGTGTCGAGCGCCAGCACATGGCTCATCTTGTGGAGGGAGAGATGGACGCCGGTCGTATCGGCGATGTCGCTGAAGGAGTGGTGCGATCCGACGACGCGCAGCTTCGCCGCGTGGCGCACCGCCTCCTGCGCTTCCTCGGTCGATGCCGGAGCGATCGTGCGCTCGGACCCATAGGTCAGATTGCCGGCCCAGTTGGTTCCTGGCATGGCGTTATTCCCCCAAGACATTTCGCTAAATCAACCGGCTGCGGCGGCGAATGTCTAGGGGGGTCGGAACGCTAAAGCGCTGGACTGTGGGTTCGCGTCGAGTTGGCGAGGTAGGTGTCGAAGGCCGCGGCGACGGCACGGGCCAGTCCCTGCGCATCCGGCACGATCTCGATCACACCGTCGTCATGGCGGACGATCCCGTCCGCCGCCATCGCGTCGATGCGGGCGAGCGCCTCGCCGAGTTGCTCCGGCACGCAGCCGTGGCGGCGGCACACCGCATCGACGTCGACGCGGAAATCGCACATCAGGCGCTCGATCAGATCGGCGCGCAGGCGATCGTCGGCGGAGAGCGCGTAGCCCTTGACGGTCGCCAGGCGGCCGGCGGCGATGGCCTCGGAATAGCCGCGCACGACCGCATCGTTCTGGACGTAGCCCTGCGGCAGATGGCCGATGGCCGATGCGCCGAAAGCGATCAATAGATCTGCCGGATCAGTGGTATAGCCCTGGAAGTTGCGGTGAAGCCGGCCGCCTGCCTGGGCCACCGACAGGCTGTCGTCGGGGTGGGCGAAATGATCGATGCCGATCTGGCGATAGCCGGCGGCGGTCAGCGTGGCGGCGATCGCCTCGGCCTGGGCGTTGCGCGCCTCGCCACCGGGCAGCGTGGCGGCGTCGATCCGGCGCTGGTGCTTCTTGAAGCCCGGCACGTGGGCGTAGCCGAAGACGGCGATGCGGTCCGGCTGGAGCGCCAGGCACTCGCGCACCGTCTCCACCGACGAATCGACGGTCTGGTGCGGCAGGCCATAGATCAGGTCGAGGTTGATGCCGGCGATGCCGGCCGCGCGCAGCCAGTCGACCGCATCGGCGGTCTGCCGGTAGCTCTGCACCCGGTTGATCGCCTTCTGCACCACGGGGTCGAGGCTCTGGACGCCGAGGCTGGCGCGGTTGATGCCGCAGTCCGCCAGCACCGCCACCATCTCGCGGGTGAGCGTGCGCGGGTCGATCTCGATGGCGACTTCCGCCTCCGGCCGGAAATCGAAGGTCTCGCGCAACAGCGCCATCACGGCACGGAACAGCGGCGGTGCCATGATGGTCGGCGTGCCGCCACCGAAATGCAGATGGACGACCGGCAGGCGCTTGCCGAGATGCGCGCCGACGCGCCCGATCTCGGCCTTTAGCCTGTCGCCATAGTCGGCCACCGGCTCGTCGCGCAGCGTCACCGAGGTATTGCAGCCGCAATACCAGCACATGCGCCGGCAATAGGGGACGTGGACATAGAGCGAGGCCGGCGTGCCGGCGGGGGTGGCGGCCAGCCAGCCGGCATAGGTGTCGGGGCCGACGGCCGGGCTGAAGTGCGGCGCGGTCGGATAGCTGGTGTAGCGCGGCAGGCGCTGATCGGCGTAGCGGGCAATCAGGTCGGGTCGCATCCGCCGACTGAACCCGGCCCGCGACCGCATCGCCTTGCGCTAGCGCAAATTGCCTGAAGCCGTTCCAATTCCGGCGGGCGGGTGCGGACCGGGCCGGCGGCGCGCTTGAGGGGGCGGGGCGGGCGGTGTAAACGGGCGCTCCTTCGTCAAAAGGGGACAGGCATGGCAGACGAATCGGCCGGGGACTTGGTCACCGCCGCGATCCTGGTCATCGGCGACGAGATCCTGTCCGGCCGGACCAAGGACAAGAACATCGGCTACATCGCCGAATACATGACTGCCATCGGCGTCGACGTGCGCGAGGTGCGGGTGGTGCCCGACGTCGAGGCGGAGATCGTGGCGGCGCTCAATGCGCTGCGCGCCCGCTACACCCATGTCTTCACCACCGGCGGCATCGGCCCGACCCACGACGACATTACCGCCGACGCGGTCGCCAAGGCCTTCGGCGTTGCCATCGACGTCGATCCGCGCGCCGTCGCCATGCTGCTGGAGCGCATTCCCCAGGCCGATCTCAACGAGGCGCGGCTGCGCATGGCGCGCATCCCCGCCGGCGCCACGCTGATCGCCAATTCGGTTTCCAAGGCGCCCGGCTTCTCGATCGGCAACGTCCACGTCATGGCGGGCGTGCCGAGCATCATGCAGGCCATGCTCGATGCGCTGGCGCCCGGCCTGAAGACCGGCCGCGCGGTGCTGTCGCGCTCGATCGCCGCCGGCATGAAGGAGGGCGACATCGCGGCGCCCTATGGCGCCGTGCAGCGCGATTTTCCCGATGTCAGCATGGGCAGCTATCCCTCCTTTCAGGAAGGCGCCGGCTTCACCACGATGCTGGTCTTGCGCTCGCGCGACGAAGCGCGGCTCGATGCGGCCGAGGCTGCGGTCCGCGCGATGCTGGAAACGGTCAGGGCCGAACACGCCCGATAGAACGGAGGAAGCGGTATCATGTCGGACGCACGGTCGCCGGATAAGGCGTTCCCGGTTTCGTGGGACCAGTTCCATCGCGATGCCCGTGCCCTGTCGTGGCGGCTCGCCGGACAGGGCAAGTGGGAGGCCATCGTCTGTGTCACCCGCGGCGGCCTGGTGCCCGCGGCGATCATCGCCCGCGAGCTCGGCATCCGGCTGATCGAGACGGTGTGCGTCGCCTCCTATCACGACTATCGCGATCAGGGCGGCCTCGAGGTCATCAAGCCGGTCGGCAAGGACATCGTCGATCTCGCCGGCGGCAAGGGCGCGGCGGTGCTGGTGATCGACGATCTGGTCGATACCGGCAAGACCGCCAAGGTGGTGCGCGAAATGGTGCCGAAGTGCCACTACGCCACCATGTACGCCAAGCCGGCCGGGCGGCCGCTGGTCGATACCTTCATCACCGAGGTGAGCCAGGACACCTGGATCTATTTCCCCTGGGATATGGGCTACGTCTTCCAGCCGCCGATCGGCGAGGGCACCGCGGGCTGATGCCGGACGCAATGACGGCGCCGGCGCTCGAGCCGTTCGGTCCGGATATCTGGGTGGGCGATGGGCCCGTCGTCAATTTCTACGGCTTCCCCTATCCGACGCGCATGGTGGTCATGCGCCTCGCAGACGGCGGCCTGTTCGTGTGGTCGCCGATCGCGCTCACGCCGGAGCTGAAGGGCGCGGTCGAGGCGCTCGGCGCCGTGCGCTTCCTGGTGTCGCCCAACAAGCTGCACCACCTCTTCCTCGGCGAATGGAAGGCGGCCTATCCGCAGGCCCGCCTCTATGCCTCGCCGGGGCTGCGCAAGAAGCGCAAGGACCTCGCCTTCGACGCCGATCTCGGCGACGGGCCTGATCCCGCCTGGGCGGCCGATATCGACCAGGTGATGCTGAGAGGCAGCCTGTGGCTGACCGAGGTGGTGTTCTTTCATCGCGCCAGCGGCACGGCGATCTTCACCGACCTCATCGAGAATTTCCGGCCCGGCTGGTTCACCGGCTGGAAGGGGCTCGTCGCCCGGCTCGACGGCATCGTCCAGCCGCATCCGGGCGCGCCGCGCGAATGGCGCCTGACCTTCCTGTTCCGCCGCCACGAAGCGCGCGCCTGCCTGGCGCGCATCCTCGCCTGGCCGATCGACAACGTCATCATGGCCCATGGCGAGATGGTCAGGGGCGGATGGCGCCGCCTTCGTGCGCAAGGCCTTCGCCTGGCTCGCCTAGGCGGCCTTGTCGATCACGCTCTCCGTCCCCGACACCAGGAACGGCGCCAGCACCCAGCTCAGGCCCGGCATGGTGGCAGCGCGCAGCGTCAGGTTGCGGAAGGCGATGTCGAGGCGCGTCTGCGGCACGATCCAGCGCGCCGTCTTGCGGCCGGATTCCTGTTTCTTGCGCACCTCGGCCAGCAGCCGCGCCTCGTAGCCGGCAAGGGCCGCCGCGACGGTCGGCCTGGTGCGCAGCTCGTCGGCCAGCACATAGGCGGTGCCCATGGCGAGCGAGGCGCCCTGTCCGGCGAGCAGCGAGACGGCGTCGGCGGCATCGCCGATCAACACCACGCGGCCCTTGCTCCACGCCTCCATTTCGATCTGGGCAATCTGGTCATAGTAGATACCGGGAAGCCTTTCCGCATGGTCGAGGCTGGCGGGCACCATCCAGCCGATGTCGCCATAGACCCGGCGAAGCTCGGCCACCGGATCGGCGGGAAGCGCCGGGTCCTTCGACACGTGGGCGAAGAAGGCCGCCACCTTGCCGCCGCGCAGCGGATAGAAGCCGGCCTGACGGCCGGGCAGGGCCATGATGCGGAAACGGTTGGCGAGCGCTTCGGCGGCGCCGGGGTCGTCGTAGACATAGGCCGCCGTGTGGTAGCCGAGATAGCGCGAGAACTGGCCCTCATCGCCGAAGGTCATGCCGCGGACGCGGGAGTGGATGCCGTCGGCGCCGACCAGCAGGTCGGCCGTCTCCACGGCGCCGCTCGCCAGCGTCACCCTGGCCGCATCCCCGGTCTTCTCGATCGTTGCGATGGTCTCGCCGAAGCGCAGATCGACCGCCGGCGGCAGGGCGTCGAAGAGGACGTGTTCGAGGTCGCCGCGCATCAGGCTGAACAGCTTGCCGTCGAGAAGGGCGGCGAAGCGATGGTAGTCGAGCCGCGCGCTGACATGCCCCTTGCCGTTCAGCCAGTCGACGGACGGGATGTCGTAGGCGACCGTCTTCAGCCGGTCGATCAGGCCGAGGCGCTCGGCGACATCGTAGCCGGAGCCCATGAAGTCGATCATGTAGCCTTCGTCACGGAGGGCACGGGCCCGCTCGACGATGAGCACCTCCCAGCCGTCGCGGCCGAGGCAACAGCCGAGGGTGAGGCCGGCAATGCCGGCACCGCAGATGATCGCGCGCATCACGCCTCCTTCGGGGTCTTGGGAAAGATGGTGTCGACGAATTTTCGCCATGCCTGCCGCGCCTTGCGCTCCTCGCCGAGGGCGAGCAGATGCAATCCGAGGCCGTCGAGGGTCATCAGGGCGAGGCGGGCGGTGACCTCGGCCTCCGCCTTCGGCATGAAGCGGCCGAGTTGTTCGGCAATGCCGGCGAGCGTCGGTTCGGCGCTGGCGCTCAGCTGCCGGCGCATGCGCTCGTCGAACAGCGCCCGGGCGAAGAACACGAAGTAGGCCCTGAAGAAACCGCTTTGCTCCAGGGTGACCTGGAACGTCGCTTCGCCAAGGCGCAGCAACAGGTCGCGCGGCGTCTTCGGCGGGGTCTTGCCGGCGGGCGCCAGCATGGCGGCGCCGAAGCGGTCGAGGGCGGCGAGGGGAACGTCGTCGAGGCTGGCGAAGTGGTGGAAGATGTTGGCCTTGCTGATGCCGACCTCGCGGGCCAGCGCCGAGGCACTGAAGCCGTCGGGGCCGTCGCGGCCGAGCAGGCGGATGGCGCCGTCGATGATGGCGGTGCGGGTATCGCGGTGGCTGGTCATTGGGGCGATATACTGACCGATCGGTCGGTCAGCAACCCCTCACGGCAATTTTTATCGGTGCGGCCGCCGACACGCCGTTCGCAGCAGCTGAGCCGCGCGGCCGAGGCGCCGCCGTGCCCTATCCCAGTCGCTTGCGCGCCAGTTCCGCCCCGGCGCCGAGCGCCGCCAGCTTGGCGAAGGCGAGGTCCCACGCCATCGGCGCCATGCCGCAATTGGTGCACGGGAAGATGCGCTCGACCGGCACGAACGCCGCCGCCTGCTCGATGGTGCGGAATACGTCCTCCGCCGTTTCGGGCGTCTCGTTGGCGACGTCGATGCAGCCGAGCAGGACGTCCTTGCCGGCGAGCAGCTTGAGCAGTTCCATCGGCACGCGCGAATTGCGCGCCTCGACCGACACCTGCTTGATGCGGCTGGCGGCGAGCGCCGGGAAGATCTGCTCGTACTGCGTCCACACGCCGCCGAGCGATTCCTTCCACTCGAGGTTGGCCTTGATGCCGTAGCCGTAGCAGATGTGCACGGCGGTGGTGCAGGCGAGCCCGTCGATGGCGCGGTGCAGCGCTTCGATGCCCCACTCCTTGACCGCGTCCATGTAGACGTTGAACGCCGGCTCGTCGAACTGGATGGTGTCGACGCCGTCGGCCTCGAGCGCGCGGGCCTCCTGGTTGAGCAGGTCGGCGAAGGCCATGGCCATGGCGGCGCGGTCGTCGTAGTGCTTGTCGGCGATGGTGTCGACGATGGTCATCGGCCCGGGCATGGTGATCTTGAGCTTGCGCTCGCGTGTGGGCCCGCGCCGTCCGCGCCTCGTCGCCATGCACGCGGCCGCGCAGGCTGACCGGACCGGTCACCGTCGGCACCATGGCGGTGTAGCGGTTGTTGCGGATGCCCATCGGCACCTGGTGGGCGAAGTCGATGCCGTCGACGAATTCGAGGAAGCCGTGGACGAAGTGGCGGCGCGACTGCTCGCCGTCGCTGACGATGTCGATGCCGGCGTCCTCCTGCAGCTTGACCACCAGGATGGTGGCGTCGCGCTTGGCGCGGGCGAGGTCGTCGCCTTCCACGCGCCACGGCGCCCACAGCTTGTTGGGCTCCGCCAGCCAGAAGGGCTTGGGCAGCGAACCGGCAACCGTGGTTGAAAAATCGGCCATGGCGCGGCCCCTCCCTGTGGTGGTTGTGGCGCCCTGTTGGGTCGTGGCCGGCGCTTGGCCGCCACTTTGGGCCGATCTCCCGGATTCATTCAAGCGTCCGGGGGTGATTGTGACCGGACAGCGGGGGTAAACTGCGAGTCCGCACCGCACCTTCGAGGAGTTCTTTCATGTCCGCACATCCCGCTCTTGCCGCCGGCCGCAGCGCCGTGGTCACCGGTGGCGCCAATGGCATCGGGCTCGCCGCCGCCAAGCGCTTCGCATCCTTCGGCATGAAGGTCGCCATCGCCGATCTCGATCCCGCGCAGCTCGACGCGGCGGCGAAGGAGATCGCCGCCGCGGCGCCGGACGGCAAGGGCGAGGTGCTGGCGGTGCCCACCGACGTCAGCCGGAAAGACGCGGTCGAAGCGCTGAAGGAGCGCGTCTATGCCGCCTTCGGCGCGGTCGACGTGCTGATGAACAACGCCGGCCGCGGCGGCGGTGGCGGGCCGTTCGAGAACTACGCCGGCTGGCAGGCGGTGCTCGGCACCAACCTGTGGGGCGTCATCAACGGCGTGCAGACCTTCGCGCCCGCGATGATCGCGCAGGGTACGCCGGCGGCCATCGTCAACACCGGCTCCAAGCAGGGCATCACCTGTCCGCCCGGCGACACCGCCTACAACGTCTCCAAGGCGGGCGTGAAGGTGGTGACCGAGGGGTTGCAGCATGTGCTGCGCAATACGCCGGACTGCCAGGTCGACGCCTTCCTGCTGGTGCCGGGCTGGGTGCATACCGGCCTGACCGCCCGGCAGAAGGAGAAGCCGGCCGGTGCCTGGTGGCCGGATCAGGTCATCGACGTGCTGGTCGAGGCGATGGCGAACGGCGATTTCTACATCATCTGCCCGGACAACGAGGTCACCCGCCCGGTCGACAACAAGCGCATGGCCTGGGCGGTCGGCGACATCGTCGAGAACCGCCCGCCGCTGTCGCGCTGGCACCCCGACTACAAGGAGGCGTTCGCGGAATTCCTGAAGCGGTGACGTCGCAAGGTTGAGAAGTCCAGTCTTCTGCCGAATATCAGGCGACAGTCGTCGTGCGCCAGGCACAAGGGCCTACCCCCGCTTCGCGGTCCGCGCGCCGCCCTCGATGTTGGGCAGGAAGACGGTGATCAGCCCGATCGCCGGCAGGAAGGCGCAGACCTGGTAGACGAACTCGATCGAGGTGCGGTCGGCCAGTTCGCCGAGCGTCGCGGCGCCGACCGCCGCCAGCCCGAAGGCGAGCCCGAAGAACATGCCGGAGATCATGCCGGTGCGGCCGGGCACCAGCTCCTGCGCATAGACGATGATCGCCGGGAAGGCCGAGGCGAGCCCGATGCCGATGGGCACGGTGAGGATCACCGTCGCCACCAGGCCGACGTGCGGCAGGACCAGGGTGAACGGCAGGATGCCGAGGATCGACGCCCAGATCACGTACTTGCGGCCGAAGCGGTCGCCGAGCGGCCCGCCGATCAGCGTGCCGGCGGCGAAGGAGAACAGGAAGACGAAGAGCAGCACCTGGCTGGCCGGCACCGACAGGTGATAGCGGTCGATCAGGAAGAAGATGTAGTAGCTGCGGATGCTCTCCAGATAGAAGAACTTGGAGAACACCAGCACGACCAGCACGACCAGCGAGAGGACGACGCGGGCGTGGCTGAGGTCGGGCCGTGCCGGCGGCGCGATCCGGCGCGGCTTGCGGGTGGCGTCGAAGTGGGTGCGCCGGTACCACGAGCTCACCATCCACAGCACGGCGATGGCGATCATCGCCAGGATCGAGAACCAGGCGATGCTGCCGCGTCCGTGGGGGACGACGATCGCCGCCGCCAGCAGCGGCCCGAGCGCGGCGCCGACGTTGCCGCCGACCTGGAAGATCGACTGGGCGAAGCCGTGGCGGCCGCCCGAGGCGAGCCGCGCCAGGCGCGAGGATTCCGGATGGAAGACCGAGGAGCCGGTGCCGACCAGCCCGGCGGCGAGCAGGATGACGCCATAGCTCGGCGCCACCGAGAGGAGCAGCAGGCCGAAGAAGCTGAAGCCCATGCCGACGGGCAGCGAATAGGGCTGCGGGTGGCGGTCGGTATAGACGCCGACGAAGGGCTGGAGCAGCGAGGCGGTCAGCTGGAAGGTGAAGGTGATGAGGCCGATCTGGCCGTAGTCGAGCGAAAACGAATCCTTGATCAGCGGATAGATCGCCGGCAGCAGCGACTGGATGGTGTCGTTGAGGAGGTGCGACACGCTGAGGCCGATGAGCACCGCAAAGGCGGTGGTCTCGGTGCCACGGTCGCTCAGTCCGCTGCCTTGAACCGGCGCGTTCACGGGCGCAGTCCTCCGGGAATTGGGATGCGCCGCGGAACCGCGGCGGCCGCGAAATATGCACCCGAATGGGCCGTCCGGCCATCGCGAATGCGCATGGGAGCCCGGCGCATGGTGGGGATCAAAACGGCCAAGCCCGCCGCCTTGGGGGGAAGGCGACGGGCTCGCGGGGTGGGCGGCTCAGGGGGAGCCGGCCAGGAGAGAGGGTGAGGGCCTAGCCGAGGTCGATGTCGTCGGTCGGCTTGGTGTCGGGCCGGCGGATGTCTTCGGCGGCCTTGCGCAGCACCGCGGCGACGCGCTGCTGTTCGGCCTCCGACGCCTCGAGCTTCTCGGCGATCGCCGCCTTCAGTTCGCGGCGGGCATCGTTGACTTCCGGGATGACGCCGGGGATGTCGCGGTCGGGCGCGGCATGCTCCTCGCCGCGCCGCTGGCCTTCCCACCAGGCGCGGGCCTGGGCCATCTTCTTGCCGAACTTCTCGATGCCCGAGATCGCCATGTCGGCGACCTCGCGGTTCTGTTCGAGATAGGTGCGGCCGCTGTCGGTGATCGAGTAGACCTTCTTGGAGCCCTCGGCGAGGGCGGTGGCGTAGCCGACCTCTTCGAGATAGGTCAGCGTCGGATAGACGACGCCGGGGGAGGGGCTGTAGACGCCGCTCGATTTCTCCTCGAGCGCCTTGATGATCTCGTAACCGTGGCGCGGGCCTTCCGCCAGCAGGGCCAGCACGATCAGGCGCAGGTCGCCGTCGGCGAGCATCTTGCCGACGCGGAAGGCGCCGCCGCCCCAGCCGCCACGACCGCCGCGCGGGCCACGGCCCCAGTCTTCCGGTCCGCCGCGGCGCCCGGCGAAATGCCAGTAGACGCGCTCGTCGCGATTGAAATGATGATGCATGGAGGGTCTCCGCTATCTATATCGTGCGATATAGATAGGCCGCCGGGCTCGCGGCGTCAAGATATATCTTACGAGATAACGCGGCCGACCGCCAGCGGGATGTCGCGGGCCGGATTCCCTTGCCATCGGCGGCAATGCGGCCTACCGAGGCCGCGGCGCGGACGTGGCGGAATTGGTAGACGCAAGGGACTTAAAATCCCTCGGAGGCAACTCCATGCCGGTTCGATCCCGGCCGTCCGCACCACAGCCCACCGAGATGTCACGACACCGTCGCCAGCGGCCGGGCCCCGTCGGCATCGGTGGCACCGATGCCAGAACGGCGCGCTCCGATTGGCCCCCCGCGTATTGGTCGCCAACGTGTTCCAATGATTTCAATGGAGCGGTGCGGCGAAAAGAGGCCTTGACGCCCAAAAAATAATCGCTTGCCAGTTGGAAGAATCGCAGCGATATTAAATGAATTAGAAGGGTTCTCAAAAATCCTTCTTGGGCGACGGTGTTGTCTCAAGCAATTCGACTTGGGGCAAATATTGTATTTCAATGCAAGGTTGAATTTTGCGTTCCGCCGTGCGTCGGCTGGACGCGAGATATACTTATATCTGACATGTAATTTCTTGTGGAGCGGCGTTTGCCGACTCCGCCGAATCCAGCATTGGCGCCACGGTCGGACGTCGACGAGAACGCGAGCGGTCAGGTGTACCGGCTGCTCGCAAACGGAGGAAGCGCCATGGGGGAGGCGACCGTCGAGGGTCTGGCAGGGGTCGCTATCGCGGGAGCCTTCGGCGCGGTGGCACGGCCTGCCGCGGCCGCTGGCGATGCGCCCGTCGGCCGCCGGTTCGCGAACGCGCCGAGCGCCGGATGGCCGAACCAGCCCGTCATCGTCAGCCAGGTCGTGAATTCGGGACCCGGAGCGCGGGCGGTCGGCGCCAGCTTCAGCACGATTCAGTGACAGCAGAGGCGCTTGCCGCCGGTGCACCAACGGAGAACCATCGACGTGAACCATTTCCATCGAGCCCAGACCTTGTGCGCCGTGGCGGCGCTGCTCGCCGTTGTGGCGGCGGCGCCGGCCTTCGCCTTCATCGAGGACGACGTGACGGCGTTCAAGACGACCAACTATTGCGGATCCTGCGACATGTCCGGGGCCGACCTCAGCGGCGTCGACAAGCGCGCCTCGGGGACCTACGACGGGTCCAATTTCTCCGGCGCGAACCTGTCCGGCGCCAATCTCCAGAACGTCAACATGAACAGAGCGGACCTCACCGGTGCCAACCTGTCCGCCATCAACGCGTTCAGCCTCAGCCTCTATGGCGCCAATCTGACCGGAGCCGACCTGACCGACGCCGTCCTCCGCGAAGTGAACTTCGGTGCCGCCGACCTGACCGACGCCAATCTGACGGGCGCAACGCTCGCCCACACGCTGCTGACCGAAGCGGACGCCGGCGTGACGCTGTGCAACACCACGCTGCCGGACGGCAGCGTCAGCAATGCCAACTGCCCGTAGCGGGCGCCTTTTGACCATTCGGACGCCAAGGCGTTGCGGATCGCCGCGATCCGTCATTGCTCCCTCCGACGACTGAACTGGAGATCCCTCATGCACCTCAGAACCCTGCTGTCGGGCATTGCCGCATGCGGGATGGCCTTCGCCGGCGCCAGCGCAGCCTTGGCGTATTCGGTGAACGACGCCTCCTATGTGACGACCTCCAGAAACCCCACCGTTCTGCAATACGTCGTCTGCCTGGAAGGCGTGGTCGAACAGGTGCCGCGCAGCGTCTCCATCCCGGATGCGCTGGCCGTGGCCCGGCAAAGCTGCGCGCCGTGGGAGCGGCAGCTGCCGCGGACGGCGAACGAGCCGGACGCGTCGCAGATCATCGCCATGATTACCGAATGCGGCTTCCGTCCGGGCGACGCCAGCCCGGACGCCGACTGCGGCAGCGCCGGTGCTGGTGCCCCGGTTCCAAGGGCCGGCAAACCGCCGGGCACGTGGCCGCCGGGTGCGGCCGCCGGCAAGCCGCCGGGCACATGGCCGCCGGGTGCGGCCGCCGGTAATCCGCCGGGCGCGTGGCCGCCGGGTGCGGCCGCCGGCAAGCCGCCGGGTGCGTGGCCGCCGGGTGCGGCCGCTGGTAATCCGCCAAGTGCGTGGCCGCCGGGCGCCGGCGGAGGCAACCCGACACGCATTTCGCCGCCCGGTGGGGTTGCCGGCAATCCGCCGGCGTGGGCCGGTGGTGGCAGCGGATCAGCCGGGCACGTGGCCGCCCGGCGCTAGCGGAGGCAACCCGACACGCATTTCGCCGCCCGGTGGGGTCGCCGGCAATCCGCCGGCGTGGGCCGGTGGTGGCGGCGGACAGCCGGGCGCGCGATCGCCCGGTTCGCCGCGCCATGGCGGCCGCGGTCCGGATGTCGTCACGCTGACCCCCCGGGTCATCGAGCTCGGCAAGTGGGTGGAAGGCGTCGCCGACGACGGCCACAACTACTGGGTGGCGGAGAGCGGCCAGCGCACGATCGCCCGGGTCGACCTGGCGTCGGGGCGCGTGCTCGGCCGGGTCAAGGTCGGCCGTCTGCCGGTCAGCATGGTCTCGACCTATGCCGGCGAAGTCTACGCCATGGTCTTCACCGACCAGACGATCTGGCAGCAGCATGACGACGGCCGCGGTGCGGTCTTCACCAAGATCCCCGACTGTCCGCAGGACCTGATCATGGCCGGCGGCAATCTGTGGGCGCTGACGGAGCCCGATTGCAGCTCGCAGACCAGCCGTGTCATCCGCATCGATCCGCAGACGAAGCGGCAGTTCCCGTCCGGCGACCTGGGCGAATGGGGCCAGGCGCTGGCGTCCTACGACAGCGACATCTGGGTTGGCCATGCGCGCGCGCCGGCGATCAGCGTCGTCGACCAGAGGTCGCTGCGGCAACGATCGATCGATGTGCCCGGCGCCGAGTTCTGGGCGATGGCGTCCGATTCGCAACACGTCTATGGCGCCGGTCGCACCTCGGGAACCAGCGAGGACGGCCTCATCGTCATGTTCGATCCCAATCGTCTGTCGGAAGTCGCCCGGGCCTCGGTCGGCGAGCGGGTCACGCAGATCAAGAGTGACGAGAACTACGTTGTCGCCGCCGGCGACAAGGGCACGATCTGGGTCTTCTCGGTGACCGATCTGACGCTTCTGCGAACCATCACGCTGAGCACCGGCACGTTCGAGCCGCACGCCCTGCTCCTCGCCGACGACCAGCAGCTGGTGATTTCCGCCGGGAGCTACAACGGCGACAACGGCGCCCTCTTCGTCGTCAGCAATTACCAGCCCGACAACGGCCGTTCGTTCGGCGGCGGTGGCGGCGGTGGCAGCGGCGGCGGCCGGGCAATGGTGCCCTCGCAACCCGGGTTGATGCTGTCGGTCGGCGGCGACGGGCCGGTGACCGACTTCACCCTGGTCGACGATTTGCGATTCCCCGTGCGCATCAGCTGGATCGACGGCCAGGGGAAGGAGTTCCTGGCCGGCGGCGGGGCGGTCTCTCCCGGCCAGTCGTGGCGGGTGGAGAACGGGGCCAAGGGCTACGAATCGCACTGGTACTCGATCCGCACCGGAAGCCGCCTGGTGTGCAGCTTCGCGTTGCGCCAGGGCGCGGTCGTCAGGCTGTCGGAACTGTCCGCCTGCCGCCTGTGAGGCAGCGGCGCGATTCGATGACGTTTCGCTCACGCCGGAACCGGTCGCCCAAGGGCGGTTGGCTCCGGCCGCGGGGCCGGCAGGCCCGTCACTCTCGAACAGGAAGCACCCGCTGCCGGCGGTTTGCTGCATTCAGCCGAACCAACCGGGAGAGAGACCATGAGAGCCACCTACGTCGCCGCCTCGTTGCTTGCCCTCGCCGCCGCCGGCGCCTCGCCGGCGGTCGCCGCCAACGATCCGTTCATCGGCGAGATCATGATGTTCGGGGGCGGGTTTTGTCCGGCAGGCTGGGCGGAGGCCGCCGGACAGCTCGTCGCCATCGCTGAAAATCAGGCGCTCTTCTCGATCGTCGGCACCGACTATGGCGGCGATGGCGCAAGGACATTCGCGCTGCCGGACCTGCGCGGCCGGATGGCCATCGGCGTTGGCGCCGGGCAGGGCCTGACCCCGGTTGTGCAGGGCAAACAGGGCGGGCGGGAGCAGGTCACCCTGACCGTTGCCGAAATGCCGACGCACACGCACCTGATCGGCGGCTCCAGCGCCTCTGCCGACACGACACAGGCCAACGGTGCAATGCTTGCCACGTCGCCGGATGGGCAGCCGATCTACACCTCGTCCGGCGCGCTCGACACACCGCTCAATGGCGCCGTGGTCGCACCGGCCGGAGGGTCGCAGCCTTTCGGCGTCCAGAATCCGTACCTGGCGATCCACTTCTGCGTCGCGCTTACCGGTGTTTATCCGTCGCGAAACTAGCCGGCGATCGCGACCGCCGGCTGGCGATGACCAATCCATGACCCGCGCGGGGGCGTCGACGA
Source organism: uncultured Alphaproteobacteria bacterium (assembly GCA_963784605.1). GTDB lineage: Bacteria > Pseudomonadota > Alphaproteobacteria > Rhizobiales > Kaistiaceae > CAVSRC01. The sequence goes on along the minus strand of CAWARW010000009.1, from coordinate 80,566 downwards.
TGCGCCGCGCGGCTGCAGACGACGACGGCGCTCACGGCGCCGGGAAACCTCGGGGGAGACAATCCCATGCAGATGCCCATCCACAAGCTTGCTGCCGGCGTGGCAGGGATATCGGCGACGTTGGCACTCGTGCGTGACGCTGTTGACGCCGGTGCAGTTCGCCAGGGCCGACGAACACCTTCACCCGCCATCGGCCGGCGCCGCAGGAATGCCGGGCGCGCTGGGGACCTTCGAATACCGGCCCGACGACTGGCAGGGCGAGGGCGTCACCACCTACTGGACCGACACCGATGGCGTCGATCCGGGCGCCGCCGGCTGCCATATCGGGCGCACCGCCGACGGCCAGGAGAACGGCCGCACCTTCGGCGAGGCGTGCACCGAGGCGGGCTACCTGGTCGAGTCCAATCCGGGGGCGGAAGTCCTCCACCCGCATGCCGACGATACCGGCCATCCCGACCTGTTCGATTGCAACGCGTGGTGCGCCGGTCAGGGGCACGCGGCCGGCATGTGCACCGCGGCCGCCGCACCGCCATGCGCCGCCTCGGCGGTGTGCAGTTGCAGCGACTGAGGGCGCGAAGCGCGAAGGTCGGCAGCACGGGGGAGTCTCGATGACGACGCGACGCTTGACGATCCTGGCCTTGTTGCTTGCATGGGGGGCGGCTTCGGCCGCCCTCGCCGGCGCCGCCGCCGCGGCGCCGTACGATCCGACGTCGTGGTACGAGGCCGACTACTGGGGCGGCGAATATCCCCCCGGGTTCACGATGGCCACCTCGCTGACCACGCCGATCCGCACCGACACCGATCCCAACGCCCCGCGCTCGGTCGATTGCGCCCTGGAGAAGGGCGCCACCTACCAGCCGTGGAACGGCGAGCGGGTCGCGTCGGCGCGGCTCGAATTCATCACCTACAGCCCCATCGTCAACTATCAGGTGAGCGGGGCGCTGCAGGTCACGGTCACCCGCCAGACGGATAACGTCGAAACCACGCTGTCGTTCGCCGACGGCGACGCCTGGGACAAGCTCATCTACGTCGGCGAGGGGTCGTTTCTCATGCGGCGTGACGGCGTCATCTACATGGCGGGCCAGGACCTCATGGACGCCGCCATGACCGGCGACCCGGCAAGCGAGCTTTCCCCCGACGAGTGGCTCGGCCTCGATTGCGCCAACGGCGCCAGCGGCTGGCTGCTGCTCAGCGACGTGGTCGGGCAACCCGGTTTCGACGAACCCAACATCACCGGCTACGGCACCGCCGCCGACAAGCCGTGAGGCCGAAGATCGGCACCGAACGACAGCAGGCCCTGGAGTGGAGCACGAAACAGATGACGGACAAGCGACTTGGCATTTTCGGGTTGATGGGTCTCGCCCTCGCGGGCGCCTGGCTGGCCGCGGCCCTGCCGACACCCGTACAGGCGAATGAAAACAGAACGCCCGACGCGGCGCAGTTCGAGCAGTTCAAGTCGACCGGCATCTGCGTGAGCTGCGTCCTGCCCAACATCGTGATGGACGGGTGGACGCTGCAATATGCGGATCTGCATGCCTCCGACCTCGGGAGAGCCGAATTCGATTCCAGCGACCTGACCTCGGCCAACCTGAATTCGGTCAGCGCCCCCCAATCCGTGTTCAACTTCGCCAATCTGACCGGCGCGGATTTGAGTCGGGGATCCTTTTTCCAGTCCGGCTTCGCCTACGCAACCATGACCAACGCCAATCTCAGCGACGCCAAGCTGCGCGAGGCGCTGATCGCCGGGTGCCGATTTGACCGGCGCCAACCTCAGCGGAGCCGATCTGACCGGGGCCTCGCTGGCACCGAGCGACTGGTATTCCACCAAGCACAATCGCCCGCTCGTCGCCGCCAATCTGGCCGGCGCCAATCTGACCGGTGCGGTGCTCAACAACGCCGATCTGACCAGCGTCAACCTGACCGGGGCGCAGCTCAACAACGCCAACCTGACCGGCGCGCAGATGACCGGCGCCAACCTGACCGATGCCGACATGCGCGGCGCCTCGTTCCCGGTGTCCGGCGAACGCGAGATCGCCGGCGCCATCATGTGCCGCACGCGCGTCTACGCCGAGGGCACCGTCGACCGCGATTGTCAGTAGGGCGGCCGCGCCGCCGGCACGGGTACAGGCACGAGATCCGAGGGCATCCGATGGCCAACTTGAAGAAAGCGATTGCGATCGTTGTTGTGACGTTTCTGGCGTCGCTCGGTCTGTCGGCGCCGGCCGCCGCCGAGGAAGTGATCGACTATTACGCGCAAGCCCAGGCCAGACAGGCCAACTGGGACCTCTCCGGCCACAGCGTCGTCATCTACAACAGCCTCGACAGCGGCGAACTGGTCTTCAAGAACAAGAACAGCGGCAAGTTCCTCACCCAGACGAACTACGGCCTCGACGATACCGAGCGCAACGTCGAGGTTGCGGCGGGTGGCGACCAATACGACCGCAACTGGGGCTTCACCTGGGTGCTGCGCCCGGCCGGAGACGACTACTGGTACATCGTCAACTTGACCTCGGGCCTTTATCTCACCTGGGACGGCGACGATCGCAACGTGTCCGCCTGGGGGTTGTGCTGCGGTGGCGAGAACCAGAAATGGTCTTTCGTCCAGAACCCGGACAACACCGTCATGATCGTCAACAAGGCGACCGGCGAGGCCCTCGGTCAGGCCGACGGGGGCAGGCGGTCGGACAAGAACAACGTCACCATCTGGCCGGGGCAGAACGCCAAGGACGGCGGCTGGTCGTGGACGCCCAAGATCGTGTTTCCGACGCTTTCCCGCCTGCGCGTCATGACCATCGACAGCGTCAAGGCGATTTCGACCTCGACCGGTCAGGACGACGCCACCAAGGTGCTGTTCGCCGGTATCGACCTGGCCATCCAGATCGGCGCCGCGGCGGCGAGTGGCGGCGCCAGCGCGGCGGCGGACGCCGGCGGCATGATAACCCGCGAAGCCCTGGTCGCGGCAGCCAAGGCAGCCGCCAAGGACGCCGCCAAGGAAGGCGTCAGGGACCTGCTGATCGATCAGGCGCGCAGCGGACTTCGCATCACCAACGAGGACCTGGCGCGCGCCGGCGTCGACCCGAACTCGGCCGACGGCATCGACCTCGCCATCCAGATCGCCGCTGCGGCGGCGGGCGGCGGAAAGAGCGCGGCCAAGGATACGGCCAAGCAGGCGGCCATCGACAAGGCGCGCGAGCGGCTCGGCGTCACCAACGAAGACCTGGCACGCGCCGGCATCGACCGGTATTCCGCCGCCGGCGGCCGGGGTGGCCAGGCCGCGACGGCGGCCCTCGACACCGCGGCGAGCGTGCTCGACGCCATGTCGAGCGAATACATCTTCAACAAGATCTATGGCAGCTCACCGGACGATCTCGATATCCGGGTCAACAAATCTTCCATCTTTCCGAAAGGCGGCCGCACTCGCGGCGAAACGATCAAATCGCAGCAGACGCTGCAGGTGGGCCGATCTTACATCTTCTACGCCGATACAGGGGCCGCGCTGTCGCTGTGGGAGTATGACTACGCCAGCCGCGACGACTTCATGGGCGGCGTCGTATGGAAGGACCCCAGCGCCATTGCCAGGCGCTCGGATCTTCAGAAGCAGGACTGGCGGACGCTCGATCTTTTCCAGACGCAGACCTACAAGGACGTGCTCATCACCGAGGAGAGCGAGGGCAGCGCCTATCTCGTCACCTTCCACATCGATGCCCTGCGCCCGGTGGGCGGGCAACTGGAGGAGCTGAAGTCCCAGCGCGATCCGACGCGGCGCGGCCCAAATTACGACGCGCTGCTCGCCAGGCTGCAGGCCAGGGCCAATCCGGCCAACGGCCCCGCCGGGCCGCAGGGCGGACAGCAAGACGGTGGATCCGGCAACGCCGTCCAGCCGGCGGGTCCTGCGGCGCCGGGGCCGGCAGCCGGTGCGGCGGGGTCGTGCGGCGAGCGCGGCCGCATCAAGTCCGTCACCTACGTGCCGGCGACCCTGGTCCAGACCAACTTCGCCAATTCCGGGCAGACCAATCTGACCGTCTACTGGATCGACGACAGCGGCAAGGAAGGCAACTACCAGCGTCAGCCGCAACCGTTGCTCACCCTGGCGCCGGGTCAGATGCAGGGCGTGCAGGCCTACTACGGCTTCGCCTTCGCCATTGTCGACCAGGACGGCACATGCGTCGCGGTGGCGAAGTCCACGGCCGGCGGCGACAACTTCTCCTTTGCCGGCGTTGGCGGAGGCACCCAGGTCGCCTCAGCCGACCCGGGCACCGTGCGCAACGACGCCACTGGCGGGGCCGCCGGCCCGCGCCACACCACGGCACAGGATTACGCCCGCGCCGGCGGCAAGACCTGCGACCTGGAAGGCAAGGTCGTCTCGATCAACGAACCAAAGCCCGGCGGCGTCGATCTCCATCTGCAGAACGGCGGTCAGGGCTACCTCTTCGTCTACTGGATCTACGAGAACGGCCAGGAGGGCAATCTCGACCGCCAGCCGCAGCCGCTGGTCAACCTGACACCCGGGCAATACGTGACCATCCAGACGACGGAGGGCCAGGCCTACATGGTTCGCGACCAGAACGGCGCCTGCGTGGGAATCGTCCAGGCCAACATGGCGCAGACCAACTTCACCTTCTAGCGCGCCAGACGATCCGGCGTCTGTCCGGCGGGCCGCCGGCCCGGACGGCGAACCGTTTGCGGAAGGCGGCAAGAGGGATTTATGTCCCCCGGAGACAACTCCCGTGCCGGTTCGAGCCCGGCCGTCCGCAGCAGAAGCCCGATCCGCCATGATCCCCGTCACCGCAACGATCCAGATCGACGAGCGCGAAGTCGAGGAGAGCTTCATCCGGTCGTCGGGACCGGGCGGCCAGAACGTCAACAAGGTCGCGACGGCGGTGCAATTGCGCTTCGACGCGCGGCGGTCGCCGTCGCTGCCCGAGGCGGTTCGCCTGCGTCTGCAGCGGCTGGCCGGATCGCGCCTGACCCAGGACGGCGTCATCGTCATCACCGCCCAGCGTTTCCGCACCCAGGAGGCCAACCGCCGCGATGCACTCGACCGCCTGGTCGGGCTGATCGCGAGAGCCGCCAAGCCGCCGGTGCCGCGCAAGGCGACGCGGCCGACGCTCGCCAGCCGTCGCCGCCGCCTGGAAGGCAAGTCGCGGCGCTCCGGCGTCAAGGCGCTGAGAGGCCGGCCGGCGGGCGACGACTGATGGCCGTGCGGCCTATCGCGGCCGGGCGACGTCGTTGACGCCGTCGAGGTCGGCCGCCAGGCCGTAGCTCATGTTCTTCATCTGCCGGATCACGCGGGCCATCTCCTCGTCGGAGAGGATCGGCGGCTCACCCAGCGGCAGCGCCTGGACGTAGAGGCGCGACAGGGTCTCCACCTCCACGGCGAGCGCCAGCGCGGTCGTCGGCGTCCTCCCCAGCGCGATCTGGCCGTGCTGGCCGAGCAGGCAGGCGAGCCGTTCCTGAAGCGCCTCCAGCGCCGCGTCGGAGAGCGCCTGGGTGCCGAAGGTGGCATAGCGGGCGCAGCGGATGGTGGGGCCGCCGGCCAGCCCGATCATGTAGTGGAAGGCGGGGATCGTCTTGTGATGGACGGCGAGCGTCGTCGCATAGACCGAGTGGGTGTGGAGCACGCTGTCGATGTCGGTACGCTGGTGCAGGATGTCGCGATGGAAGCGCCATTCGGACGACGGCCGCCGCGCGCCGTCGAAGGTGCCGTCGAAATACATCTGGACGATGTCGTCGGCCTGCATCAGGTCGTAGGGCAGCGAGCTCGGCGTGATCAGGAAGCCGGAGGGATTGCGCGCCGAGAGATTGCCGGCGGTGCCCTGGTTGAGGCCGGTGTCGTTCATGCGGCGGCAGGTGGCCACCATTTCCTGCCGCAGGGCGGCGTCGTCATAGGTCGTCACGAACAGGCTCCATGGTCTGACTGAGCGCGCCACTCGGCGCGGTATTCGGCGAGCGGCGGCAGGCCGGCGATATCGGGCGTTTCGGCCGACAGCGGCGCCGGCCCGGTGCGTGTCTGGTGGGTGGCGAGAAGCGCCGCGCCGGTGGCGACACCGGCCGCGTCGCGGTTGACGATGACGCGCCGGTCGGGAAGCAGCGCCGCCACCAGCGCACCGTAGAGTGGCTCGCGGACGAAGGCGCCGTCGAGCACCACGGTGGCGGCGCGCGGCATGTCCTCGACGCATTGCGCCGTCAGCAGGGCGGCATAGAGCACGGCGAGGGTGAAGCGCGCCGGCCGGTCGTCGGCGAGCGGGCCGACGATCCGCCCCTGCTGCGCCGTCCCCGGAAAAAGGCCGTCGTCGGAGCCGAACGAGGGCAGCGCCATGGTCCGCGTCTCGACGATCTCTGCCAGCGCCGGGCGCGACGCCGGGCCCGGTGCGTCGCCGGCGACGGACGCGAACTCGCGCCCGCCCATGGTCAGCATGCCCGGCACCGGCCGGCCGAAGACGTCGGCGTTGACGGTGTGCCCCGGCCGTTCGCGGTCGAAGTCGACGGTCGTCCGGTCGGTCAGCATCACGATCCAGGTGCCGGTCGAGGCGACGACAAAATCGGAGAGGCCGGCAGCCTGATAGCGGTAGAAGTTGGCCGAGGAGTCATGAATGCCGCAGAGCACGCGTGTCGCCGGGGCGAGCCCGGTCAGGGCGGCGATCTCGGGCCTCACCGGGCCGAGCACCTCCCAGGCGGCGCGCATCGGTGGCATCAGCCGCCCCCAGCCGCGCGCCGCAACCAGCGCCGTCGGCCGCCGGTCGGCGGGCGACCAGAGATGGGACTGCGCCGCGAAGCTCGTCACTTCCCCGGCGGCGACGCCGGAGAGCCGCCAGGCCCAGTATTGCGGTGTCGCCAGCAGCGCCGTGGCACGGGCGAAAGCTTGCGGCCAGCCGGTCTCCTGCCAGAGCATCTGGCGGGCGAGGTGGGCGGCGCCGAACATGATCCCGCTGCCGCGCTCGCGGAAGGAGCCGACGACGCCGCGATAGGCCGCGGCGATGGCCTCGGGGACCGGCTGCTCATAGTCGATCATCGGCAGCACCGGGCCGCTGGGACCGACGAGCAGCCCGGCCGAGCCGTGCGCCGCGGTGACGACGGCCGCGACCGGGTGGCGCGCCGCCATGTCGGCGAGGCGGGCGATCAGCCAGCTCTCGAGCGCGGCGACGTCGTGATGGCGATAGGGCGGGCCGTCGTGCACGACATTCGGCGTCGACAGCGTCTCCAGGATGTCGCCGTCCGGCGTCGCCGCCGACAGCTTGATGTTGGTCTTGCCTATGTCGAGGACGACGACGACGCTCATGTCTGGCGAACCGCATGCCATGCACCGGCCGGCCGAAGGGGCGGCGGCGCGATCAAACCGATAGCACGAGTAGGGCGTCGTGTCGGGGAGCGCCACTGGCCGAATCGTCGCCGCCCGCGGCAAACTGCGGCCATCGACCGGTCACGTTCGCGGCTAATATCGCCGGCGAATCGTCCGTTTGGCCGGCATCGCCGCCGGTTTCCGGACAGTTTCACCACCAGTTCGTTCCGGGGACCCGCATGACTGCCTCATCCAACACGCTGCGCATCGCCGTGCTTTACGGCGGGCGTTCGGCCGAGCACGACGTCTCGGTGCTCTCGGCCACCAACGTCATGGGGGCGCTCGACCCGGCCCGATACGATGCCGTGCCGGTGTTCATCACCCGCGACGGACGCTGGCTGCTGGCCAGCTTCGCCGACGGCAGGCTGACGACGCCGGCGGCGGGGACCGAGGTCTGCCTGCTGCCCGGCGGCCACGGCCGCATGGTCGCCTTTGCCGCCGGCGGCGGCGCGCGCGAACTGGCGACGGTCGATATCCTGTTTCCGGTCCTCCACGGCCTTCCCGGCGAGGATGGCTCGGTGCAGGGGCTGGCGGAGGTGGCCGGCGTGCCGCTTGCCGGCTGCGGCATCCTCGGTTCGGCGGTGGCCCTCGACAAGGACGTCGCCAAGCGCCTGTTCCACGAGGCGGGCCTTGCCGCCGCGCGCGCCGTCACCATCCATCCGGGCGCGGCACCGGCGTTCGCCGAGGTGGAGCGCACGCTCGGGCTGCCGTTCTTCGTCAAGCCGGCCCGGCAGGGCTCGTCGGTCGGCGTCACCAAGGTCAACGCCAGCCAGGAGTTCGCCGGCGCGCTCGCCGACGGTTTTCGCTACGATACGAAGCTGCTCGCCGAGGCGTTCGTGCGCGGCCGCGAGATCGAATGCGCCGTGCTGGAGGATGCCGACGGCAGCCTGTTCGTCTCCCGCCCGGGCGAGATCGTGCCGGCCGAGCGCCACGGCTTCTACACCTACGACGCCAAGTACATCGACGAGACCGGCGCAGCGCTGAAGGTTCCGGCCGACCTGCCGCCGGAGGTCGAAGCGAAGGTCCGCGAGATGGCGGCGGCGGCCTTCCGGGTGCTCGGCTGCGATGGCATGGCGCGCGCCGATTTCTTCGTGACGGCGGACGGCGGCGTGCTCGTCAACGAGCTCAACACCATCCCCGGCTTCACCGACATCAGCATGTATTCGAAGGCAATGGCGGCGAGCGGCGTCAGCTACGCCGAGATCATCGACCGGCTGGTGGCCCACGGGCTCAGGCGCGCCGGGCGGCCAGTCTGAAGACGGCTTCGCCGGCAGGCGGCGACCTGCCGGCGATTGGCCGTGCGGCCGGCCTGAACGGCGCTCAAGCCGCCGTGCTGTCGTTCTGCTTGTGCAGGAAGTCGCCGATCTGATCGGCGGGGATGGGCCGCGAGAAGCGGAAGCCCTGCAGTTCGTCGCACTTGTTCTTGCGCAGGAACGCGATCTGGTCGTCGTTCTCGACGCCCTCGGCGACGATGCGCAGGTTCAGCTTCTTGCCGAGCGAGATGACCGCGGTCGTCACCGCGCGGTCGTCGATGTTCGACGGCAGCCCCTTGATGAACGACTTGTCGATCTTGAGGCGCGCCACCGGGAACGTCTTCAGCGCGCTGAGGCTGGAATAGCCGGTGCCGAAGTCGTCGATGGCGATCTGGACGCCGAGGCGCTGCAGGTCGTTCATGGTGCCGATCGCCTGGCCGATGTCGCGCATGATCAGGCTTTCGGTCAGCTCCAGTTCGAGGTAACGCGCGTCGAGGCCGCTCTTCTCGAGCGCGTTGACGACGCGGGCGACGAAGTTCTTCTCGGCGAACTGCCGCGCCGAGACGTTGACGCACACCTTGATCGGCGGCAGGCCGGCGTCCTGCCAGGCCTTGTTCTGATTGCAGGCCTCCTGCAACACCCAGTCGCCGATCGGCACGATGAGACCGGTCTGGTCGGCGATCGGGATGAAATGATTGGGCGGGATCTGGCCCTGCGTCGGATGGTTCCAGCGGATCAGCGCCTCGACCGCGAAGACGTGGCCGGTGAGCATGTCGATCTGCGGCTGATAAAGCAGCACGAACTCGCGCCGCTCGACGGCGCCGCGCAGCGCCTCCTGGAGCAGGAGCTCGCCGCGCACCTTGGCGTTCAGCTCGGGCGTGTAGAACTGGTAGTTGTCGCGGCCGAGTTCCTTGGCCCGGTACATGGCGGCGTCGGCATTGGCGAGCAGCGTGTCGGCGTCCTTGCCGTCGTTGGGGTAGTTGGCCAGTCCGATGGAGCTGCTGACCCGCAGCGTCTGGCCGCCGGCCTCCAGCGGGGCGCCGATCGCCGCGCGGATCTTGGTGATGGTCGCCGAAATGTTCTCGGCGCTCTTCTGCTGATCGACGAGCAGGATGACGAATTCGTCGCCGCCGAGGCGCACCACGGTATCGACCGCGCGCAGGCACGAGACCATGCGGCCGGCGACCGTCTTGAGCAGTTCGTCGCCGGCGGTGTGGCCGAGGGTGTCGTTGATGATCTTGAAGTTGTCGAGGTCGATGAAGGCGACCGTCACCCAGTGGTCGGCGCGCTGGGCATAGCGCAGCGCCTGTTCGAGGCGGTCCTGGAGCAGCGCGCGGTTGGGCAGCCCGGTGAGCGCGTCGTGGTTCGCCATGAAGCGGATGCGCTCCTCGCTGAGCTTGCGCTCGATGGCGATGCCGGCGATGTGGCAGGCGGATTCGCCGATGTGCAGTTCCTGGTCGGTGGGAACGTGCGCGCGTCTCGTAATACAGGGTGAAGACGCCGAGCGGCTTCTCGGTGGGCGACATGATCGGCAGCGACCAGCACGAGCGGTACGGGTGCGCGGCGACCAGGTCGCGGTAGTTCCCCAGCAGCGGGTCGCTCAGCATGTCGGAGACGACGACCGGCTCGCCGCGGTGGACGGCGGCGCCGCCCGGACCGGCGTCCGGTCCGATGCGCAGGCCGTCCATGGCCTTGACGAACGACGCGGCGACGTGCGGCGAAGCGCCCGGGCGCAGCAGCATGCCGTTGTGGTCGGTGAGCTGGATCATGCCGCAGGTCCCCGGCGATCTGCATCTCGACCAGCAGGATGAGGTCTTCCAGCACGGTTTCGATCGGCGCGTTGACGGCGATGTTCTCCAGAACCCGCGCCTGGCTGTCGCGCAGGATGTCGGCGCGCCGGCGCTCGGAAATGTCGCGCGAGATGCCGACCAGGCCGATGATCTTGTCCTGGTCGTTGCGCAGCGGAATCTTCGACGTCAGGATCCACGTCTTCTGGCCGCTGTCGTCGACGATGTACTCCTCCTTGTCGATCATCGGCCGGCCGGTCTCGACGATCCGCTGCTCGTCGGCGAAGAAACCGGCGGCGAGTTCGCGATCGACCAGCTCCAGGTCGGTCTTGCCGATGACTTCCTCGGCCGTCCGCCCCATGCGCCGCGCCGTCGCCCGGTTGCAGATGACGAACCGGCTCTCGATGTCCTTGACCCAGAGGTTGTCGGGCACCCAATCGACCAGCGTCTGCAGCGTGATGCGCTCGTTGGCGACCGTGCGGCTGGCTTGGGTGATGTCCTCGTGCGTCGAAATCCAGCCGCCGCCCGGCAGGGCGTGGTGGCGGATCTCGATGCGGCGGCCGTCGGGCAGTTCGGCGGTCCAGGCGTTGGGCGCCTGGCCGGCGTCGATGGCTTCGCAAAGCTGAATGTACGCGTCGACCTCCTTCGGCGACGTGCCGGCCGCGACGCGCAGCTCGACGACCTCGCGCAGGCTCATGCCGGGGCGCATGTCGGCCGGGTTCAGGCGATAGATCTCGGCATAGCGGGCGTTGGACAGGATCAGCCGCTGGTCGTGGCCGAAGAAGCTGACGCCTTCGGAAATGTGCTCGATGGCCAGCGTGTGGCGGTCGATCTGGGCACGCAGCGCCGCGATCGACCGCGTTCTGTTCGCCGACGATGGTCTCCTGAGCCTCGGCAGCGGTGCGCGCGAGCGCAATCACGCTGGCCGGATCGACATCTCGATCGGTCCTCGGCTCGGTGTTTTCGCCGATCTCCCGACGGCGATCCTTGGCATTCCTGTCAGTCACGGCCCACCCTCGTTCCTGCCCGAAGTCATTAAAATGCTATCGATAGGCCACAGGCCTTAAGGAACGGTGGAATTTCTCGGCCGGGACCGTTAGGCAGAGAACAGGATTAAGGTTTCGTATCCGTTTCGGTGGTCTCTAAACTTTGACACAACGGTGGCCATGCCCCGCGTGCCATCGCGTTGCCGGAGCTTGGCGACGTTGCTAGCGCACGACCTTGATGGAAAACGTCGGGCTGCCTGCGGCGCCGAACAGGCGCAGCCACAACGGCAGGTACATCTCGGTGGCGCGGGCGGCGGTGATGTCGCCGAGGTCGACGATGTCGGTCCAGCCGAATTCGCCGAGGAGGCCGGTCACCGTCCGCTTGGCCTCGGCGTCGTTGCCGCAGACGAACATGGTGTGGTCGCCGCCGGCGAGCTCCTTCGGCGCCACCATGACGTTGGCGTTGACGGTGTTGAGCGTCTTGACGACGCGGGCGCGGGGAAAGGCGCGCTGGATGTGCTCGCCCAGCGAGTCGGTGTTGCACACCGACAGGGAGGGCGGCATGCCGTGGGAGAAGTCGAGCGGGTTGGCGATGTCGATCAGCACCTTGTCGGCGATGGCGTCGGCGCCGGCGGCGGTGAGGGCGGCGGGCGTGCCGTCGCCGTTGGTGGCGTTGACCAGCAGCTCGCCGTGCCGGGCGGCCTCGGCGAAGGTGGCAAGGGCGACCGCCGGATGCTTCTCCTTCCACGCGCGAAGCTCGCCCCGTCCCTATGGACGCGGGCAAGCGTCGCCTCGGGGTTGCGGGTGCCCATGACCACATCGTGGCCGAGGCCCGCCAGCTTGGCGGCAATTGCCCTGGCGACCATGCCGGTTCCGAAAACGCCGATCTTCATGTCCTGCTTTCCTTCTGGCCGCGGAGGGGCGGTTGTGCGCTGACAGACACAGCGTAGCGCGGAAGACGGGGGCGCGTCTCAGGTGTAGCGGCCGACGGCCATCAGGGCGGCCGCCAGAAGCAGCAGCGATGCATTGGCCATGCCGATATGGGCGAGGCGCAGCGATAGCCGGCCGCGCTCGGCGACGAGTTCGGGCGCCGGCGCGCCGCCTTTGGTGCCGTCGGCCTGGATGCGGCTGACGGTCGCGGCAAGCTGCCGGGAGACGCTGCGGGATGAGCAGGTTGGCGGTCACCGCCACGACGATGGCGATCAGGCCGCCGAGGCCGAAGATCGTCTCCGGGCCGGGGTTCGACAGGCTCCACGCCAGGCCGGCATAGAAGTCCCAGTAGAGGGCGAGGCCGCTGGCGATGGTGACGAGGCCGGAGACCAGCATCAGATAGTGATACCGGCTGCGGCGCATGAACTCGCCGAAGAACTGGCCGCCGGCCGGCCCCGTCGCGCGCACCGTCGGCAGCACCAGGAACGACGTGGTGAGGGCCGAGCCGACCCAGAACATGCCGGCAGTCACGTGCAGCAGCCGGAGGATGACGATGACGATCTGCGAGTCCATGGGACGTGCTCCGCTCGGATGATGCAAAAAGCCGCCCGGTTCCCGAGCGGCGCGGGCGCGGATGTAGGCGACGCGACGTCGCGCCGGCAGTGACCGCCGTCACACTTGACGGAGCCCCCGCTTCGGGCGCTTGCTCGCCGAGTCCGATCGGAAACGGTGCCGCCATGACCCTTGCCACCTGGTTCGCCTTCGCTGCCGCCTCGACCGTGCTCCTGCTCATCCCGGGGCCGACGGTGCTGCTCGTCGTCAGCTACGCGCTCACCCAGGGGCGCAAGGTGGCGATCGCCACCGCGGCCGGCGTGGCGCTCGGCGATTTCACCGCCATGACCCTGTCGCTCGCCGGCCTCGGCGCGCTGCTGGCGGCCTCCGCGACGCTGTTCACGGTGCTGAAGTGGGTCGGCGCCGCCTATCTCGTCTTCCTCGGCATCAAGCTGTGGCGGGCGCCGCCGGCGCTGCCGGACGTGACGGCGGAGCCCGGCGACGGCGCCGCCCGCGGCATCTTCGGCCACGCCTTCCTGGTGACCGCGCTCAACCCGAAGAGCATCGCCTTCTTCGTCGCCTTCGTGCCGCAGTTCATCGCCCACGATGCGGCGCTGCTGCCGCAGCTGGCGATCATGGAGGCGACCTTCGTCGGCTTCGCCGCGGTCAATGCGCTGGCCTATGCGCTCGCCGCCGACCGGCTGCGGCGCAGCATCCGCCGGCCGGGCGTGCTCAAGTGGATGAACCGCGCCGGGGCCTCGTGCCTGGTCGGCATGGGCGCGGCGACGGTGGCGCTCGCCCGCCACTGACGGGCGCCATCGGGCGGAATCGCCGACGCCTTCATGGGCGAGCGGGCTCGGCGTGCCGTCAGCGGGGCTGGTCTACCTGCTGCTCAGACGGCTCGGCATCATCAAGCGCGAGTGACCGGGAATGGCGAGCCGGGAATAGGGAGTGAACGCGCGTCATTGCCACCTCGCCATTCACTCATTCACTGCTCCCATTCCCCATTCGCTCCGCATGCCTGGCCGCTTGCCGGCCGTCCCGCCGCGGGCTAACGCCAGCCGATGACATCCGAATCCCTCTCGCGCCTCCAGGTCCTGCGCCGCGCCTGGCCGCTGGTCTTCGCCAATGCCGCGGTGCCGCTGGCCGGCGCCGCCGATACCTTCGTGCTCGGCCTCTCCGGCGACGCCACCGATCTCGGCGGCGTGGCGCTCGGCGGGGCGATCATCAGCATCTTCCTGTGGAGCTTCTATTTCCTGCGCATGGGCTCGACCGGGCTGGTGGCGCAGGCGGCCGGCATGGGCGAGGAGGGCGAGGCGCAGCGCATCCTGGTGCGCGCCCTGGTGCATTGCCGTGGTGCTGGGGCTGGCCGTCGCCCTGCTTGCGCGGGCCGATCGCCAGCACTCGGCCTCGCCATCATGCAGGGCGAGCCCTCGGTCAACGTCAAGGGCGCCGCCTATCTGACGGCGCGGGCGCTGGGCGCGCCCGGGCGCGCTCGCCGTGTTCGCGCTCACCGGCTGGCTGATCGGCGTCAGGCGGACCGGCGCGACGCTGGCGATCACCGTCATCTTCAGCCTCACCAACATCGGGCTCGACGTGTGGTTCGTGCTCGGCCTGCACCTCGGGCCGGCCGGCGTCGGCAACGCAACGGCGATCGCCGACTGGCTGAGCTTCGCCGTCGGGCTGGTGTTCGTGGCGCGCGCGGTGCGGAGGCGCGGCGGCTGGGTCGAAGGCGCGCTGCGGCCGTCGGCGCTCGTCGACCTCGCCGCCATGCGCCGCCTGTTCGACGTCAACATCAACCTGATGATCCGCACCTGGGCGCTGATCTTCGGCTTCACCTGGTTCGTCAACGCCGGTGCCAAGCAGGGCGTGGCGCCGCTCGCCGGCAACCAGATCCTCCAGCAGATCATCGAGATCTGGGCCTTCGTGCTCGATGCCTTCGCCTTCGTCGCCGAGGCCGAGGCGGGGCGCGCCTTCGGCCGCAAGTCGCTGACCGAGTTCCGCCGCGCCTGCCTGCTCACCGCCGAGCCGGCGATGATCGCCGGCGCGCTGTTCGCCGTGCTCACCTTCGTCTTCGGTCCGGCGGTGCTGACCGCGCTGATCGCCGACCAGCCGGCGCGCGACGCGGCCATCGCCTATCTGCCCTATCGCCGCCGTCGTGCCGGTGCTCGGCGCGCCGGCCTGGATCCTCGACGGCATCTTCATCGGCGCGACGCGCGGCGCCATGCTGCGCAATGCCGGCATCGCCTCGGTGCTGGTCTATATCGCCGCCGATTTCGTGCTGGCGCCGCGCTTCGGCAATACCGGCGTGTGGCTCGCCTTCCTGGTCTTCTACGTCGCGCGCGGCGTGGCGCTCGGCGCCTACCTGCCGACGCTTGCGGCGCGCATGTCGGCGCCGGGTTCGGGCGGCGTCCAGCGATAGATCCAGTCGGTCTGGCCGAGCACGAGGCGGGCGCCGCCGAGGCTGAGCGCCGCGTTGCGCGCGGCGCCCATGGCGGCGCCGAAATGATAGGTGTCGCCGGTCTGCCTGGCCGCCTGCCAGACGCGGGCGACGCGCGGCTTGCGCGCGGCCTCGTAGGCGCGCAGCGCCGCCGGCACGTCGCTGGCGCCGTAGAGCGCAGCGGCCAGCACCGCCGCGTCCTCGATCGCCATGGCCGCGCCTTGCGCCAGGAAGGGCACCATGGCGTGGGCGGCGTCGCCGAGGAGCGCGGTGCGCCCGCTCACCCACGGCCCGCTCGGGTCGAGCGGGGCGAGGGCGTATTTCTGCCAGGCGACGGGCGCGGCGATGAGCTCGGCGCGCGGCGCCGCACCAGCCGGCGAAGCGCGCGCGGATCTCGGCCGGCTCGCCGCGGACGTTCCAGCCCGGCCTGCTCCCAGGCTTCGGCGACCACGGCGACGAGGTTGACCGCCGCGCCCTGCGCCACCGGATACTGGACGAGATGGGCGTCGGGGCCGAGCCACAGGCCGACGCGCGCCATGTCGGTGAAGGGCGCCGCCATGTCGGCGGGGACGAGCGCGCGCCAGGCGGTGCGTCCGCTGGGCTTCGGGGCGGCGCTGCCGGCAATGCGTCTGGCGCTGCGACGACCACACGCCGTCGGCGCCGATCAGCGCCGCCGCCTGCACGACCTCGCCGCCGCCCTGCCGCTTCAGGCGCACCAGCAGGCTGTCGGCCTGCGGCTTCGAGCCGACGACGGTCGTGCCGAGCTGGAGGCGGATGGCCGGCACGCGCGCTGACCGCGGCGGCGAGCACCGACTGCAGGTCGGCGCGATGGATGACGCGATAGGGGAAGCCGTAGCGCTGGCGGAAGGCGCTCGCCGGCACGGCGGTCAGCCGGCGGCCGCTGACGCCGTTGCAGGATGTCGATGGCGTGCGGGCTCGATGGCCGCCTGCGGCCATCGCCTTGTCGAGGCCGAGGCGGGCGAGCACGCGGCCGGCATTGGGGCCGATCTGGATGCCGGCGCCGACCTCGCTCAGCTCCTCCGTGCGCTCGGCGACGACCACGCGGAAGCCGGCGGCGGCGAGCGCCAGCGCCGCGGTCAGTCCGCCGATGCCGGCGCCGGCGATGACGATGGGGTGCCGTTCGCTGCCGGCTGACGGTGCGGCGGGCACGGCGGCGCGCCCGTTCAGGCGGCGAGGTCGCGGTAGAGGTGGCCGGGCGGATCGGTCTCGGCGGCGTCGAGGTCGGCCCGGTAGCGGTAGAGCGTCGAGCAGTAGGGGCAGATCTTCTCGTCGTCGTCGCCCATGTCGAGGAAGACATGCGGGTGGTCGAAGGGCGGCTTCGCCCCGACGCACATGAACTCCTTCACGCCGATCTCGACCGCCGGCACGCCGGAATCGTTGTGGAAATGCGGGACGATGTGATCTGCCATGGCGTTCGGTCCGGAAGTCGTTCGGTTTTCGGCGCGGACAATAGCGGTGTCGGCCGCGATTGGGTAGGGTCCGCGCCGCATCAGCGGAGATCCGGCAGATTGCAGCATTTTTCCTCCGACGGCGTCGACATCGCCTATCGCATCGACGGGGCGGGCGATCCGATCCTCCTCATCCACGGCTTCGCCTCCAACAACGCGGTCAACTGGCGCTCGACCGGCTGGATCGACACGCTGACCGCGGCCGGCTACCGCACCATCGCCATGGACGTGCGCGGCCACGGCGCCAGCGCCAAGCTCACCGACCCCGGCGCAGTACCGCCTGGCGACGCTGGCCGGCGACGCCGCCAATCTCATCGACCATCTCGGGCTCGGCCGCGTCGACGTCATGGGCTATTCGATGGGCGGCCGCATCGGCGCCATGCTGGCGCTCGACCATCCCGACAAGGTGCGCTCGCTGGTCATCGGCGGCATGGGCCTGGGGCTGGTCGAGGGGATCGGCGGCGAGGACGATATCGTCGCCGGCGCTCGAGGCGGAGAGCATCGCCGCGGTGAAGACGCCGGTCGGGCGCGGCTATCGCAAGTTCGCCGAACTGACCCGGAGCGATCTGCAGGCGCTGGCCGCCTGCATGCGCGAGCAGCGCGAGCTGGTGCCGCGCGAGCGCCTGGCCGAGCTCGCCATGCCGGTCCTGGTGGCGGTCGGCACGCGCGACGAGGTCGCCGGTTCGGCGGCCGGCCTGGCGGCGCTGATCCCCGGCGCCGAAGTGCTCGACATTCCCGGCCGCGACCACATGCTCGCCACCGGCGACAAGGCGTTCAAGGCCGGCGTGCTCGATTTCCTCGCCGCGTCGCCCGTGAGACCGGCGAAAAGCGGAATCGTCCGATTCGCTTGCCGGCAAGTCTTGCAAAAGCGATTCAACGCCATAGGTCGGAGGGACCGTTTCTTAACCGCGGGCGGCAGAATGTGCCGCGCTTGGTGGCGGTCGGGGGGCTGTGATAGGGTCCCCGCCCGCTCCGCCCGGACGCGGGCAGATCGAAGGTAAGTGCAGATGTCCGTTAAGGTTTCCCAGCAGGCCAGCGACGCGCTCGGCCAGGTCGATCCGATCTGGTTCAACATCCGGCGCGAGGCGGAGGAGATCGTCGCCAGCGATCCGGCGATGGCGAGCTTCGTCTTCGCCACGGTGCTCAACCATCGCCGGCTCGAGGACGCGGTCGTCAACCGCGTCTCCCAGCGCCTCGATTCCAACGTCATCGGCGCCGACGTCATCCGCTGCGCCTTCGACGATGCGCTCGCCGCCAATCAGGAACTCGGCGAGATCATGCGCTGCGACATCGCCGCGGTCTACGACCGCGACCCGGCCTGCGAGCGCCACATCGAGCCGCTGCTCTACTTCAAGGGCTTCCACGCCATCCAGACCCACCGTCTGGCGCACTGGCTGTGGAACGCGGGGCGGCGCGATTTCGCGCTCTACCTGCAGAGCCGCTCCTCGGCGGTCTTCCAGACCGACATCCATCCGGCGGTGCCGATGGGCCGCGGCATCTTCCTCGACCATGCCACCGGCCTGGTCGTCGGCCAGACGGCGGTCATCGAGGACAACGTCTCGATCCTGCAGGGCGTGACGCTCGGCGGCACCGGCAAGCAGTCCGGCGACCGCCATCCCAAGATTCGCCACGGCGTGCTCATCGGCGCCGGCGCCAAGATCCTCGGCAATATCGAGGTCGGCGTGTCGTCGAAGATCGCTGCCGGCTCGGTGGTGCTGAAGCCGGTGCCGGCGCATTCGACGGTCGCCGGCGTGCCGGCCAAGCTCGTCGGCCAGACCGGCAAGGACGATCCGTCGCGGCTGATGGATCAGCTTCTCGACGAATGCGCCGACGACTGACGTCCGGCGCACCGACAACCAGGAACTGGGGGCCAATCGTGAACCGTCAGGAGCTTCAGAAGCTCGAAGCCTTTTTTCGTCGCCGCTTCAACATGTCGACCATCTCGGTGAAGGCGCGTCCGCAGAAGGACGATTCGGCCGAGGTCTACATCGGCGACGAGTTCGTCGGCGTGCTCTTCCGCGACGACGAGGACGGCGACCTCTCCTACAACTTCACCATGGCGATCCTCGACATCGACCTCGACTAGGATCGCGGCGGACGATCGTTGCCGGTCCGGCGCCGGATCAGGCGGAGGCGGGCGCTCGCAGGCGCGCGGATCGACCCCGCCTTCGCGGGCGCGAGCGCATGCGTGGACCGCAACGGCGCCGCCGTTTCCGCCTGTCCCTTAACGAAACATCAACCATAATTCCGGCCGTCGCGGCACCGGCCGGAAAGCTCTGCGATTCCATGGGCTTGTCGGGCGAATTCGAAAGTCGCCCCGGCGGTATGCCGCTTGCAACCCTGATCACCTGTGCGGGTGACAGTGCCCGAAAACGGGACATGAGGGGCGGGTGCGGTGCTGCGGGACGGGCTTCTGATCGTCTATTGCGGCGCCATCGGCTTCGTCGCCGCCGGCATCGCCGCCAGCTTCTACAAGATGGTGACCTCGGAGGCCGCGCGCTTCGCGCTGCTCGGCAAGGGCTGGCTCGCCGCCGTCTCCACCTTCCTGTTCTTCGCCGTGACCGGGCCGGCGATCATCATGGACAGCGCGCTCAAGCGGCGCAGCGGCGAGGGCAACGCCGCCGGCTGGCTGGTGGCGAGCCTCGTGGTGGCTGGCCTGTGGAGCGTCTGCTCGGGTATCATCGTCCTCGGACTGGTGCTCTCGCTGGGAACGGCTTCGCCTGACCGGCGCTTGCGCCGGCGGCTGGACGCCTCGGCGACCGGCACCGGCTGGGGAGCGAGACAATGGCGATCCACGAGCTTGACGGCGTTCGCCCGGAACTGCCGGCCGCGGGCGAATTCTGGGTGGCGCCGAGCGCGACGATCATCGGCAAGGTGACGCTGGGCACGGGCGTCGGCGTGTGGTTCGGCACGGTCATGCGCGGCGACAACGAGCGCATCACCATCGGCGACGACACCAATGTGCAGGAACTCTGCATGTTCCACACCGACATGGGCTTTCCGCTCACCGTCGGCGCCGGCTGCACCATCGGCCACCGGGCGATCATCCATGGCTGCACCATCGGCGACAACACGCTGGTCGGCATGGGCGCCACCGTGATGAACGGCGCCCACATCGGCGACAACTGCCTGATCGCGGCCGGAGCGCTCGATCCCGGAGGGGCGCAACGTCCCGTCCGGCTCGCTGGTCATGGGCGTGCCGGGCAAGCCGGTGCGCCAGCTCAGCGCCGAGGAGATCGAGGCGCAACCGCAACTCCGCCATCCACTACGTCGCCAACTGGAAGCGCTACGCCAGGGACTTCGGCCCGGCGCTTAGCCTAGCGGCACACCGGCCGCGCACACCGCGATGTGAGGTGCGCCGCGCGCGGGCGCGTGGCATCCTGATCGCCGTGGGGCCTGACGCACGGACGGAGCTTGCGATGAAGGCAATCGGTCTTTGGGCCTGGCGGCTGCGATCGTGGCTTGCGCTGGGCGGCGCGGCGCTCGCCGACGTGATCGACGGCGACTGGTGTCAGGCCGACGGCCGCCACATGCAGATCAACGGCTCGACGATCGTCACGCCGGCCGGCCATACGCTGCAGGGCGTCTATTCCCGCCATTCCTTCAGCTACACCGTGCCGGCGCCGGAGCCTTCCGCCGGGACGCCGATCTACATGCGGCTGCTCAACGAGACCACGGTCGACCTGTGGCAGGGCATGGCCAGCGGCGATCCGGCATCGGCTGAGGTCTGGAAGCGGTGCACGCCGGTGGCGGACGCCTTCCGCCGGGCCGCCGCACCGCCTGAACCTTCGCCGCTCATCGGTGGGCGTGGTCGTGGCGGTCGAGCCGGGTCTTCGGGTCGATGTGGTCGCCGGTCCAGCGGCCGTAGCGCCAGGGCAGGTACCAGGCGGCGTTCTCCGGCAGCTTTTCGGGGATCGGGTCGTAGCCCGAGGCGCCGAACGGGCCGCAGCGCTGGAAGCGTGCCAGGCCGATCCAGAAGCCGGCCCACAGGCCGTATCTGGACGATGGCTTCCTCGGTGTACTGCGAGCAGGTCGGCAGATAGCGGCACTGCCCGCCGAGCCACGGCGAGAGCACCAGCCGATAGGCCTTGATCAGGCCGATGCCGAGAAGGCGCGGCAGGCGCGCGGCGAGCGACAGCATGTCTGTCATATTCGGGGCCGATACTGGTGGCGGTGGGTGCGCTGCCGCGCCGGCGTCAACACTTTGTTCACCATAATCGGGGCAGCCTAGCGGAACCCGAGGCGGCGTATCCGGCGTTAAGGGGCGCTTTCACATCGAAGAGGTGGCCATCATGCTCCGGTTTGTCCAACGCTATCTGCAATATCGCCGGGTCGGCTTCGGCCGCTTCGCGGCGTTGCACTACGCCTGGCTGGTGAGCACCGGCGGCCGCCTGCTGCAGCCCGGCCGCTAGTCGCGGCGGGGCTCCGTTCAGCTCTGCCGGTGCCGGCGTTTCGCCGCGATCTGGTCGAGCGCATCGACGACCGCATCGAAGGTCAGCATGGTCGAGGCGTGGCGCGCCTTGTAGTCGCGCACCGGCTCGAGAAACTTGAGGTCGGCGAAGCGGCCGTCCGGCGGCGGACCGTTTTCCTTCAGCATCTTGCGCATCGTCTCGCGCACCGCGCGCAGTTCCTCGGCGCGGGCGCCGACGATGTTCGCCGCCATGATCGACGACGAGGCCTGGCCGAGGGCGCAGGCCTTCACGTCATGGGCGAAATCGGCAACCACGTCGCCGTCCATCTTGAGATCGATGGTGACGGTCGATCCGCACAGGCGCGAATGGGCGGTGGCGCTGGCGTCGGGGTGTTCCAGTCGCCCGAGCCGCGGGATCGTCCCGGCAAACCGCAGAATTTGCTTGTTGTAGATGTCGTCGAGCATGGTGGAGGCGAATATAGGGGAGGGTTTGCCGCCCGGCCACAGGCTGCCGGGCGCCAGACCCGGCCGGGCGGCATGGCAGCGTTGCCGCCGTCAGCGCTTCGCAAGTCGGCCTGTGGCGACTATATAGACGCCCGAAACCAGCCAGTGGCGCCCCGTTGCGGCGCCGGGAGAGCCATGCCGATGGATGCCGTGACCCGCAAACCCATTGTCCCCGAGGCGTCCGCCGCCGTCGCCCGGCCGAGCCGCGCCGAGGTCGAGCAGGCGGTGCGGGTGCTCATCGCCTGGGTCGGCGACAATCCCGAGCGCGATGGCGTCCGCGACACCCCGCGGCGCGTCGCCGCCGCGCTGGAGGAGCTCTACGAGGGCTACCGGCTCGATCCGGCGGAGGTGCTCGAGCGCACCTTCGACGAGGACGGCGGCTATGACGACATGGTGCTGGTCAGGGACATCCCGTTCTACTCGCACTGCGAGCACCACATGATGCCGGTCACCGGCAAGGCCCACATCGCCTACTACCCGGGCGACAAGGTCGTCGGCCTGTCGAAGCTTGCCCGCGTGGTCGATATCTTCGCCCGCCGCCTGCAGACGCAGGAGCGCATGACGGCGGAAGTGATCGGCGCCATCGACGAGGCGCTGCATCCGCGCGGCGTCGCGATCATGGTCGAGGCGGAACACCACTGCGTCACCCGTCGCGGCACGCGGGCCCACGGCGCGCTGACCACGACCACCCAGTTTACCGGCGCCTTCCGCGACGACCCGGCGGAGCAGATGCGCTTCATGACGCTGGTCAGGAGCGGGCAGGGGAGCTGATCCCCGGCGCGCCTGTCCGCGACCCGGCGCCGTCCTTGTCTGCCGCCGCGGCGTCAGGCCAACCCGATCTTCAGAGCCCGCCCATGACCGGCCCCGTTTTCGCAGAGCGCACGGACGAAGAAACGGTGGAGACCGGTGCGGCGCTCATGCCGAAATTCGACCGCGACGGGCTGATCGTCGCCATTGCCGTGGACGCGGCGAGCGGCGAGGTGCTGATGGTCGCGCACATGAACGCCGAAGCCCTGGCGCGCACCATGGCGAGCGGCGAAGCCTGGTTCTGGAGCCGGTCGCGCGGGAAATTCTGGCGCAAGGGCGAGGAGAGCGGCAACACGCTGGCGGTCGCCGAACTCCGCGTCGACTGCGACCAGGACGCCATTCTCATGAAGGTCGCGGTCGCCGGCGATGGCGTCGCCTGCCATCAGGGCTACCGCTCGTGCTTCTACCGCTCGGTGCCGCTCGGGGCCGCGCCGTCGCCGTCGACGGCACTCGTCTTCGACGGCGCCATGAAGCGCGTTCCGCCGAAGCCTTAGGGGTGTCGCGCCGGCCCTACACGGCGGCGATATAGGCCCGCATGTCCTCGGCCTCGCGCTCGACCTGCTCGATGCGCGCCCTGACCACGTCGCCGATCGAGATGATGCCGCACAGCGCGCCGTTCTCGACCACCGGCAGGTGACGAAAACGGCCGCGCGTCATGCGGGTCATCACATCGTTGACGGTCTCGTTTTCCCGGCAGGTGACCACCGCGCGCGTCATCACCGCCGACAGCGGCGTCGAGAGCACGTCGGCGCCGCGCTGGGCGACGGCGCGGACGATGTCGCGCTCCGAGATGATGCCGGCGATGTTGTCGTCGGCGTCGACGACGACCAGGGCACCGATCTTGTGCTTGGCAAGCTTGTCGACGGCGCCGGCAATGCTCGCCGTCGCCAACGTGGTGACGACGTCGCGCCCCTTCTCGACTCAGCATGGCTGCCACGGTCATAAGCTTTCCCTCCAGAAAGCGCCCCCCGAACCCGGCTTCCTGCGCGAAGCATGCGACGTTCTGACGCAGATGGCAAGCCGCGCAGCCGAAAAAGGGCAGCCGCTCAGCGGCGCGGAACCGGATCGAACAGGGGAAAGAGCAGGAGGCCGGCGAAAAACCCGCCGATATGGGCGTCCCAGGCGACGGCGGCGGAGGCGATCGCCTGGCTGAAGGCGCCGATGCCGAAGATCAGGTTGAGGCCGAACCAGGCGCCCAGGAAGACCAGCACGCGGCGGTCGCGCATGACGGTGGCCAGCGGCGCCGCCGGCATCCGGTAGGCGGCGGTGCCGGCCGGCCGCCACATGGGACCGCCGGAGGCGAAGACGAAGCGGGCGGCGCCGGCCATATGCGCCGAGATGGCGGCGGAGGCGCCGACCAGTGGCGCCGCGCTGTGGGGAAACAGGGCGAGATGGACGAGCGCGCCGGCGATGGCGCCGGTGACGGAGAAGAGCAGGAAGCGGGTCGTGCCGAAGCGCCAGGCGAGCGGACTGCCGAAGGCGGCGAGCCACAGGCTGTTGAAGCCGACGTGCTCCCAGCCGCCGTGGAGCAGCGCATAGGTGACGAAGGTCCACAGGCGCGCCGCCCCGGTCAGCACCTCCGGCGGCAGGCTCGCGGGCGCCGTCAGGCCGGCGGGGACGAAGCCGAAATCCCAGATGATCAGGTCGCCGGTGTAGGTGTCGAGAACGAACGACTCGATCGCCTGGATGCCGAGGATGACCACCAGCAGGCCGACGATGACGGACGGGATGTTGAAGATCGGCTGACGTTCGGGCGGGCGCCCGCGGGGGGAGGGATCGAGCATGCCGCCGGAACATAGCCCGGCCACCGGGAGATACCAGAGCGGTTGCGTCAAAAAGCGCCGGCTGCGGGCGGCTTTGGCGGCCACCGGTCGCCCCGGCGTCTGTCCACAGGAATCTGGCGCGCGGCGCCGGTTTTTGCCGTGCCGCTGGCACGGCGCCTGCAGCTTTCCCGCCGGAACCGGAAAAGGGCACAAAGTCCGTCCCGTTCCTGCACGCGGAATCCGGCGCTGGGACGCACCCGGCGGCCGCGGGCGCCACAATGAAACGGGGCGGCAGGCATGAAACATTCGACCACGCGGGAGCTCTACGACTACTGGAACCGCGTGCGGGGCGGCGAGCGGGCACCGCTGCGCAGTGCGATCGAGCCGAGCGACATTCGGCACATCCTCGGCGAAATGTTCATTCTGGAGGTGCTGAAGCGCGACAGCTACCACGTGCGGCTCGCCGGCACGCGGATCTGCGCCCTCTATTGCCGGGAGATCAAGGGGACCAATTTCCTCGACCTGTGGTCGGGGGAGGACCGTCAGGCGATGGCGACCCTGTCGGCGGCGGTCAGCGAGGATGGTGCCGCTGCGGTCGTCACCATCTCGGCCCTGACCGCCCGCGATCAGGAGGTGCCGTGCGAGCTGGTCCTCCTGCCGCTCCGCCACAGCGGGGCGAATTTCGACCGGGTGCTGGGCAGCTGCGCCGCCATGGAGCGCCCCTACTGGCTCGGCTCCGAGCCGATCGTCCGCCAGAGCATCGCCAGCCTGCGCCTCATCTGGCCGGACGAGGTGCCGACCTTCATGCGCCGCCGGTCGGATCGCGCCGGAGGAACGGTGGCGGCGACCATACCGCCGATGCGCCTGCCGGCCACCGGCTCCCGCCGGCGCGGTCATCTTTTCGTGCTGGATGGCGGAAAGCGCTGAGCGCGGGACCGCCCGCCGGCCGCGCCGCCGGCCTTGGTAAATCCGCACAAGGCCGTCGTTACCGCTTATTAACCTCGCAATAAGACAATCACGCCGTCCCTGGAGGCAGCGGCCGCCGCAATGGATTCTTCCACTGTCCACAATGCTCGACAGCGATTGCCGGTGCGTCAGCATGACCGCCGGCGCTATCAGCGCGTCACCGTGAACCTGCTCGGTCGCTTCATGCTGGAGGACCGGCGGGAGTATCCCTGCCAGACGCAGAACGTCTCGCCAGGCAGCCTCGCGGTGATGACGCCCGTGGTCGGGCGCCTGGGCGAGCGCGTGGTCGCCTACGTCGATCACATCGGCCGCATCGAAGGAAAGATCGTGCGGACGTTCAACGGCGGCTTCGCCATGTCGATCAACGCGACGGCACGCAAGAAGGACAAGCTCGCCGCCAAGCTGACATGGCTGGCCAACCGGCACGAACTGAACCTGCCCGAAGACCGGCGTCACGATCGGGTGACGCCGAAGACCCCGACCACCCTGGTGACCCTGCCCGACGGGCGCGAGTACCGCGCCCGCATCGTCGACGTCTCGCTGTCGGGACTGGCCCTCAATCTCGAGGTGAAGCCGCCGATCGGTTCGCCGCTGGTCGCCGGCAAGATCCGCGCCCGCGTCGTGCGCCACTTCGAGGAAGGCATCGCCATCGAATTCGTGGCGCAGCAGACCGTCGCGTCTCTCGAACAGAACCTCTAGTCCCCGCGTTCCTTTCGCGCCTGTGCCGACGGCCGCCCTCCGGGCGGCCGCTTTCGTTTCGGCGTCAAGCAGCGTCCGCCCTTTTATACTTGCCGAAGTCCTAACTGCACTCGTGCAATTCGAATTACATCCTAATCTTATTCTTATACTGACCGAAATTCTTTGATGTCATTGTGCTCTCCGGGTCAGGGGGAGCAACATGCGTCGAGTAGCGTTACGACGACTGGCATTCACTGCACTAATACTTGGTGGGGTCATCGCCGCGGCTGGAACCAGCACGGCAGCGCCGCGGGCAGCCATGATGGACATCACGGGCAAGACATCGCAGCCGATCGGTCACTACGAGTTCTGCCAGAGCCATGCGGCGGAATGCTCGGTGAAGAGCCGGCGCGACCCGCGGGTGCGGCTGACGCCGAAGCGGTGGAACCAGCTGGTCGCCGTCAATGCCGAGGTCAACCGGCAGATCACGCCGGCGACCGACGAGGAGATCTACGGCCGCCCCGAGGTCTGGGCCTATCCGGACAAGATCGGCGAGGGCGATTGCGAGGACCTGGTGCTGCTCAAGCGCCGCGACCTGATCAAGGACGGCTGGCCGACCGGCGCGCTGCTGATCACGGTCGTGCGCCAGAGGAACGGCGACGGCCATGCGGTGCTCACCGTGCTGACCGACCGCGGCGACATCGTCCTCGACAACCTCAATCCGCGCGTTCTGGTGTGGAACGCGACGAACTACGACTACATCAAGCGTCAGTCGGAATACGACAGCGGCGAGTGGGTCGCCATCGACGACGCCAGCGGAATTGCGGTGGGCAGCCTCCACTAGGCGGGCAGGGGGACAACACAACTCGAAATCGCATCTGGACCTGGTCGCGTCCCACCCCCCGTCCCCAAGATCAGGTCCATGAGAGCCGGCCCCTGCCCCGGGGCCGGCTCACTTTTTTGGGGGAAGGGCGCCGCTCAGGCGCTGCCGATCAATATCCCGGTGGCGAAGACCAGCAGGCCGCCGATGACGATCTGGTAGGCGGCGCGCAGGAAGGGCGTGTCCATGTAGCGCGCCCGCACCCAGGCGATCGCCCACAACTCGGCGATCACCACGACGATGGCCAGGATGGTGGCGGTCCAGAAGTTGTTGATGAGGAAGGGCAGCGTGTGGCCGACGCCGCCGACCGTGGTCATCAGCCCGGTGACCAGGCCGCGCAGCCAGGGCTGACCGCGGCCGGAGAGGGTGCCGTCGTCGGAGAGCGCTTCGGCGAAGCCCATGGAGATGCCGGCGCCGACCGAGGCGGCCATGCCGACGAGGAAGGTGTCCCAGCTGTCGTGCGTGGCGAAGGCGGCGGCGAAGACCGGCGCCAGCGTCGAAACCGATCCGTCCATGAGGCCGACGAGGCCGGGCTGGACGATGCGCAGCACGAAATTGCGGCGGGCGGTCTCGCGTTCCTCGTCGCGCGCCTGCTTGGGAATGCCTTCGGTCAGGGCGCGGGCGTGGGCTTCGTGGCCGGCTTCGATGTCGGCGAGGTCGCCGAGCAGCTTGCGCACGCCGGCGTCGGAGGTCCGCGCCGCCGCCCGGCGGTAGAAGTTCGCGGCTTCCTCCTCCATCGATTCGGCACGCTCGCGCATGGCGTCGATGTCGAAGGTCTGGCTCATCCACACCGGCGGGCGGCGGATGAAGCCGCGCACGTCGTCGCGGCGGATCAGCGGGATGTGCTCGCCGAAGCGCTCGCGATAGAGGTCGATCAGCATCTGGCGATGGCCGTTCTCCTCGTCGGCCATCTCCGCGAAGATCTGGGCGGAGGCCGGATAGTCGTCGCGCAGGCGCTCGACGAAGTCGCGATAGATGCGCGCGTCCTCTTCCTCATTCTGGATGGCAAGGGCGAGGACCTCGCGATCGGTCAGGTCGGAGAAGGAGCGCTGGGGCGAGAAGGGGAGGAAGGGCATGGCGATCACCAGTCTGGAAAATTTCTAAACTAGAATGGCCCGACCGGGCGCGCCGGGCAACTCGTCAGATGCGCGCAGGCGGGCCTTTCTTGGCGTTGGCGCGGCGGCCGGCGGGCTGTCGGTCGCCGGCGGCGCGGTCGGCTGCCAGTCCGCGCAGGATCAGCGCCCACAGGGCGTCGAAGGCGTCGTCGATGCCGGGGTCTTCCCACTCCCGGGCATAGGCCGGGGTCGTGGAAGCGGGCGGTGGCGTGGAAGACGGCGCGGCCGGTCGCGACCGGGTCGCAGTCGGCGAACTCGCCGCGGGCGATGCCGTCGGCGACGATGGCCGCGACCTGGGCGGAGAGGTGCTCGACATGGGCGTGCACGACCTCGCGCGATCGCCGCGAAGATGGCGAGATAGGTGGCGAACAGCTCCGGCTCCGCCTTCGCCTTCTGCCGCTTGGTGGCGATCAGCCGGTCGAACCAGCGCCTCAGGCGCGGCGCCGCCGGGCCATCCTCGGCGACGATCTTGGCAAGGGGCGCCGAGACGCGGTCGAGCCAGCGTTCGGTCACCGCGTCGCGCAGCGCCGCCTTGCTGGCGAAGTGCCGGTAGACCGAGCCGTGGCTGACGCCGAGCGCCCGGGCGACGTCGACCACGGTGGTCTTGGCCGGCCCGAAGCGGGTCAGCGTCTCTTCGGCCGCATCGAGGATGCGGTCGGGCGTCAGGCTGGTTTCGCTCATGAAGCCGTCTGGCGGCCTTTCTCGCTGTCGAGATGGGCCATCTGCGCCGCGGCATAGCGGTCGCCGGCGGCGGCATCCCTGGGCACCGCCTTCTCGATTTCGCTCATGTCGCCGTCGCCGAGTTCGATGTCGAGCGCGCCCAGCGCCTCGTCGAGCCGGTCGCGGCGCCGGGCGCCGACCAGCGGCACGATATCAGAGCCGCGGGCGAGCACCCAGGCGATGGCGACCTGGGCGACCGAGGCGCCCTTGGCCTCGGCGACGGCGCGCAGCGCCTCGACCAGAGCGAGGTTGTGGTCGACGTTCTCGGCGCTGAAGCGCGGCGAGTGGTGGCGGAAATCGCCGCCCGTGGCGCCGGTCCTTCGACCAGTGGCCGCTGATCAGGCCGCGCGAGAGCACGCCATAGGCGGTGATGCCGATGCCGAGCTCGCGGCAGGTCGGCAGGATGTCGTCCTCGATGCCGCGCGAGATCAGCGAATATTCGATCTGCAGGTCGACGATCGGATGGACGGCGGCGGCCCGGCGGATGGTCTCGGCGCCGACCTCCGACAGGCCGATGTGGCGGACGTAGCCGGCCTTCACCATGTCGGCGATGGCGCCGATCGTCTCCTCGATCGGCACGTTGGCGTCGAGCCGCGCCGGCCGGTAGATGTCGACATAGTCGGTGCCGAGACGCTGCAGCGTAGTAGGCGAGCCAGGTCTTCACGGCTTGCGGGCGGGCGTCGTAGCCGAGCCACGACTGCGTCCGGCCCGCGCTGGGCGCCGAACTTGACGCTGATCTCGACCTTGCCGCGGTCGCGGCCCTTGAGCGCTTCGGCGATCAGCAGCTCGTTGTGGCCCATGCCGTAGAAGTCGCCGGTGTCGAGCAGGGTGATGCCGGCGTCGAGCGCGGCGTGGATGGTGGCGATGCTCTCGGCGCGGTCGGCAGGGCCGTACATGCCGGACATGCCCATGCAGCCGAGGCCGAGGGCGGAGACGGTGGGGCCGGTCTTTCCGAGGGTGCGGGTGATCATGTCAGGAGTCTCCTGGTTGTGTGACGGTGATCGAATGACCGATATCGGCGATTTTGTCAATAGTCATATGCGATCTGTCCTTGCGATATGATGCCGCGCCACAGCCCGGCGCATCTTGACCGGGACGGACCCGCCGCCCCATTTGAGCGCGTTCTTTTTTGTTGGCGCCTGCGGCGGAATTCCACGCGGCTGGATGGCGCGAAGGGGCGGGAGGAGACATTGACCGGGATGCTTTGAGCCGGCGGGGACACGTGGCGGGAGACCGTCGCGCGAACGTGAGCGGCACGTGAGCGGGGCGGCAAGGCGCTTTCCCTGTCCCTGCTGGTCGTCGGCGGCCATGTGCGGCATGAGCCCGTGGTTCGCCTCGGCGGCGGTCCTGCCCGGACATGGCGCGCGAGGGGACCATCGACGCAGTCCACCAGGCGCTGCTTTCCAGCGCGGTGCAGGCCGGCTTCGTCATCGGCGCGCTGGTGGTGTCGATCAGCGGCATCGCCGACCGGCTCGATCCACGCCGTGTGTTCGCCAGCGCGGCGTTCGTCGCGGCCCTGGCCAATGCCTCGCTGCTCCTTGCTCCCATCGGCGGCAACCTGGCGGTGCTGGCGCGCTTCCTGACGGGTGCCTTCCTTGCCGGCGTCTATCCGGTCGGCATGAAGATCGCGGTCGGCTGGGGCCAGCGCGATCGCGGTCTGCTGGTCGGCCTGCTGGTCGGCGCGCTCACTGTCGGCTCGGCCTCACCGTCGCTTGCCGCCTATCTCGGCGGCACGGCGTGGCGCTCGGCCATCGTCGCCACCTCGCTGCTTGCCGCCCTCGGCGGTCTGGCCGTGCTGGCGGCGAAGCTCGGGCCGCATCATGCGCGCGCGCCGCGCTTCGAGCCCGGCGCGATCCGGCTCGCTTGGACGCGATCGGCGCATCCGCCACGCCTATCTCGGCTATTTCGGCCATATGTGGGAGCTCTACGCCATGTGGGCATGGGTGGGCACGGCCGCGGCCGCCTCCTATGCCATGCGGATGGAGACGGTGGCGGCCGAGAGCCTCGGCAAGCTCACCGCCTTCCTTGCCATTGGCCTTGGCGCCTTCGTCTGCGTTCCCGCCGGCTGGATGGGCGACCGGGCGGGCAAGGCGGAGGTCACCATCCTGGCCATGCTGGCGAGCGGCAGTGCCGCGGCCCTGCTGACGGCCGCGACATTCGGCGGCCCGGTATGGCTGACTTTCGTTCTGGTCATCGTCTGGGGTCTCGCCGTCATCCCCGATTCCGCGCAGTTCTCCGCGATCGTTGCCGATGCCGCCCCGCCGCATCTGGCCGGCAGCCTGTTGACCTTCCAGACCGCACTTCGGCTTCGCGCTCACCATCGTGACGGTGCAGGTCACGCCGCTGGCGGCGGCCGCCTTTGGCTGGCCGGTGGTGCTTGCCGCGCTTGCCTCGGTCCGGCGGCCGGCGTCGTGGCCATGCTGCCGCTCCGCCGCGCGGATCGGTGCGGCGGCCCAGCGCTTCGCGGCGGCACCCTCTGGACAAGGCCCCGGGGCAGACTTATGTAACCGCTGCCCATGAACACGCTTACCCGCGCTCGTACGCGGGAGTGAGCCGGAGACAGACATGATCCACCTGACTTTCCCCGACAATTCGGTTCGCGATTTCGCCCCCGGCATCACCGGCCGCGAGATCGCCGAAGGCATTTCCAAATCGCTCGCCAAGAAGGCGGTGGCGATGGCGCTCGACGGCAAGCTCGCCGACCTCGGCGACCCAATCGAGAGCGACGCCAGCCATCGAGATCGTCACCCGTGACGATCCGCGCGCGCTGGAGCTCATCCGCCACGACGCCGCCCATGTGATGGCCGAGGCCGTGCAGGAGCTCTATCCCGGCACGCAGGTCACCATCGGGCCGGTGATCGAGAACGGCTTCTATTACGATTTCTTCCGCAACGAGCCCTTCACCACCGACGACCTGCCGGCGATCGAGAAGAAGATGCGCGAGATCATCCGGCGCAACGCCCCCTTCACCAAGGAGGTGTGGTCGCGCGACGACACCAAGCACGTCTTCGCGACCAAGGGCGAGGCGTTCAAGGTCGAGCTGGTCGACGCCATTCCCGAAGACCAGCAGATCAAGATCTACAAGCAGGGCGACTGGTTCGACCTCTGCCGCGGTCCGCACATGACATCGACCGGGCAGATCGGCGACGCCTTCAAGCTGATGAAGGTGGCCGGCGCCTATTGGCGCGGCGATTCCAACAACCCGATGCTGACCCGCATCTACGGCACCGCCTGGCACAGCCAGGGCGGAGCTCGACGCCTATCTCCACATGCTGGAGGAGGCGGAGAAGCGCGACCATCGCCGGCTCGGCCGCGAGATGGACCTCTTCCACTTCCAGGAGGAGGGGCCGGGCGTCGTCTTCTGGCACGCCAAGGGCTGGACGCTCTATCAGAACCTGACCAACTACATGCGCCGCCGGCTTGCCGGCACCTATCAGGAGGTCAACGCGCCCCAGGTGCTCGACAAGTCGCTATGGGAGACGTCCGGCCACTGGGGCTGGTTCCGCGAGAACATGTTCATGGCGCGCGCCGCCGGCGACGAGATCGACGACAACGAGCGCATCTACGCCATCAAGCCGATGAACTGCCCCGGCCACATCCATGATCTTCAAGCATGGGCTTGAAGAGCTATCGCGACCTGCCGTTCCGGCTGGCCGAGTTCGGCGTCGTCCACCGCTACGAGCCGTCGGGCGCGCTGCAGGGGCTGATGCGCGTGCGCGGCTTCACCCAGGACGATGCCCACGTCTTCTGCACCGAGGAGCAGATGGCGGCGGAGTGCCTGCGCATCAACGAGCTGATCCTGTCGGTCTATGCCGATTTCGGCTTCGAGGAGTTCGTCGTCAAGCT
Organism: uncultured Alphaproteobacteria bacterium; assembly: GCA_963784605.1. Lineage (GTDB taxonomy): Bacteria > Pseudomonadota > Alphaproteobacteria > Rhizobiales > Kaistiaceae > CAVSRC01. Next base: position 48,120 of record CAWARW010000009.1, on the reverse strand, counting down.
GTCGACGCGGCCGGACAAGCGGGTCGGCTCGGACGCCGCCTGGGACCACGCCGAAGACATCATGATGAAGGTGCTTGAAGCAGATCGAGGAGCAGTCCGGCGGGCGCATCAAGACCGGCATCAATCCGGGCGAGGGCGCCTTCTACGGGCCGAAGTTCGAATACACGCTGCGCGACGCCATCGGCCGCGAATGGCAGTGCGGCACCACCCAGGTCGACTTCAACCTGCCGGACCGCTTCGGCGCCTTCTATGTCGACTCCGACGGCGAGAAGAAGACGCCGGTGATGATCCACCGCGCCATCTGCGGCTCGATGGAGCGCTTCCTCGGCATCCTGATCGAGAACTACGCCGGCCATTTCCCGCTGTGGTTCGCGCCGGTGCAGGTGGTCGTCGCCACCATCACGTCAGGACGCCGACGACTACGCCAGGAAGGTCCATCGCGCCCTGATCCGGGCCGGCCTCAGGGCCGAGATCGACCTGCGCAACGAGAAGATCAACTACAAGGTCCGCGAGCATTCGCTGGCCAAGGTTCCGGTCATCCTCGTCTGCGGCAAGCGCGAGGCGGAGGAGGGCACGGTCAACGTGCGCCGGCTCGGCGCAGAAGGAGCAGACGTCGCTGTCGCTCGACGATGCCGTCGCCGCCCTCCAGCAGGAGGCCGAAGCGCCGGACGTGAAGCGGCTGGCGCTCGAGGCGGCGGCCTGAGATGGCCATCCGGGTGGTCATCGCCGGCGCCACCGGCTGGACGGGCAGGGCCCTGGTCGCGGCCATCCTGAAGAGCGACGACCTGACGCTCGCCGGCGCGGTGGCCCGCTCGGCGGCCGGCCGCGATGCCGGCGAGGCGATCGGCCTTGCCGCCTGCGGCGTCACCGTCAGCGCCACGCTCGGCGAGGCGCTGGCGGCGCCCTCGGATGTCGTCGTCGACTACACCGATGCCGACGTGGTGAAGGGCCATGTGCTGACCGCGCTTTCCGGCGGACGCCATGTCGTGGTCGGCACCGCCGGGCTCACCGGCGACGACTACCGCGAGCTCGACGCGGTCGCCCGCGCCAACCAGCGCGGGCTCTTCGCCGCCGGCAACTTCTCGATCACCGCGACGCTGATGAAGCGCTTCGCGCTGGCGGCGGCGCGCTACGTGCCGGACGTCGAGATCGTCAACTACGTGCCCGGCAGCCGCCCCGACACGCCCTCCGGCACCGCCCGCGAACTGGCCGAAGCGCTGGCCGAGGTGAAGCGCCAGCCGACGGCGCTGCCGGCGGCGAAGGTCAGCGGGGCACAGGCGGCGCGCGGCGCTAACCTGGGCGATGGCGCCGGCGTGCAGGTGCATTCGGTGCACCTGCCGTCCTACGTGCTGGCCTGCGAGGCGATCTTCGGCGCGCCGGACGAGCGGCTGATCATCCGCCACGACGCCGGCTCGTCGGCCGCGCCCTATGTGGCCGGCACGCTGCTCGCCGTCCGCCGCGTCGGCGAACAGGTCGGCCTGCGGCGCGGGCTCGATGCACTGATGACGTGAGGCGCCCGGGCTGCAACCCATGGGGCGAAGCCGCCCCTACTTGAGCAGCACTTCGACGTCGCGGTCGATGCCGGGCTGAACGACGAAATCGGTCTGGTAGCTCTTGCCCTCGTGCTGGGCGATCGCCCTGTACTGGCCGGCGGCCAGGACCACCGACGGAAAGGCGCCGACGCTCTCGACGATGTTGTCGCCGTTGGGCGTCACCACCGACCATTCGGTGTTGGCGATGGCCTCGCCGCCATGCACCTCGACCAGCTTGAGCGTCAGCCGCGCCGCCTTCTGATAGACGGTCGCCTCGGTCAGCTTGCCGGCGTCGACCTTGATGTCGGCGCGCACCACGGCGTTGGCGTCGCCGTAGTGGCTGACGACGTGATAGATGCCGGCCGAGAGCGCGATGACCTTGCCCGGCGGCGCATTCGGCATCAGCAGGAAGCGGTCGCCGGCGCCGCCCTCGTCGGGGGCATAGATGTCGAAGTTGATGTCGCTGCCGGCGAGCGGCGTGTCCTTGCCGTTCATGGCGAGCAGGCGCATGCCGCCGGCGTTGAGGACGAAGACGGCGCCGCCGGTGGTCTGTTTGACCTCGATCTTGCGCGCCAGCCCGGCGCGGCCGAAGGCGGCGTGGATGTAGTAGGTGCCGGGGTCGAGGCGGACGTAGATGACGCCGCCGGACGGCCTGGCCGAGCAGCGGCAGGTTGCCGTCGCTGCCTTCCTTGTCGCCGAAGATGCGCCAGTCGACGCCGTCCTTGAGGGACGGGCCGTCGGCCGTCAGGCGGGCTTCGAGGGTGAACGAGCCGGGGCGGACGTCGCGTGGCGGGCCGGGGTCGGGCGTATCCGGCGGGGCCTGGCCGACATAGGTGCCCGGATCGCCCGAATCGATGGCATCGCCGTTGTCGAAATCGCCGCCGTCGCCATCGGCGCCGAGGGCGGCGTCGCCGCTGCCCTGGTCGGTCGCTTCGGCGGCGGCCGCGACCGCCGCCGGGCTGGCACTCTTGGCCGAAGCCGCGTGAGGCAGGGCGAGCAGGGCGGCGAAGGCGCCGGCCAGCAGGACGCCGCCTGCCAGGGCTCTCAGGGTGGCCGTGCCGGTCGTTGATTTGGTCATGCGCCCGTCCGGGTTCCTCTCCTTGCCCAAAATCGCCGGTTCCGTGGCGATTTCAAGGCCATTCTGTCCGGGTGGCGGATTGCATTCGCCGCCCTTATAGCCAAGGTTCACCCGTATCGTTCTCCTTTTTCCAATGCGAAGCTCCATGCACGACGCCCTCGACCTCCTCAAGACCCGCAAGTCCATCTCCGCTGCCTTCCTGGCCTCGCCCGGCCCGAGCGATGCCGAGATTGCCGATATCGTCACGATCGCCTCGCGCGTCCCCGATCACGGCAAGCTGGCGCCCTGGCGGTTCATCGTCTTTGCCGGCGATGCCCGCACCAAGGCGAGCGCGGCCCTGGCGGCGCTGTTCCAGCGCAAGAACCCGGATGCCGAAGCGGCGGCGGTGGACGAAGAACGGCGGCGGCTGGCGCGGGCACCGCTGGTGATCGCGGTGGTCAGCAAGGCCGCGCCCCACCCGAAGATTCCGGAATGGGAGCAGATGCTGTCCGCCGGCAACGCCGCCTTCAACGTCGTGCTCGCCGCCCACGCGCTGGGCTATGCGGCGCAATGGACCACCGGCTGGATCGCCTCCGACGCGGAAGCCGGGCAGCATCCTCGGGCTCAAGCCGGGCGAACGCTTCGTCGCCTTCGTCCACATCGGTACGCCGACCGCGCCGCCCGTCGACCGGCCGCGCCCGTCCTACAGCGACGTCGTCAGCTACTGGTCCCCGCCGATCGGCCGAACGCCCGCGCGATGATCGGGATGTGCTCGGCTCGCCCGGCGAGCTTGCCGGCGAAGCCGGCGCGCCGTGCCGCCTCCGCCTCGGCGCGAAGGGCGGCCGCGTCGCTGCCCCTGAACGGCCGGTCGAGGGCGGCGATGCCCGCTGCGGCGGCGGCGATCAGCGTTGCCGCGCGGGCGCTCCGCGCCACCTCGCTTGCATCTTCGGCGCCGAGCGCCGCGCTTAGCGGCCCGTCGTCCCAGGCCAGCGCCGTGAGCCGCCGCCCGGCGCCGGCATAGGTGCCGATCGCCAGCAGGGCGGCCGGGGTCTCGGTGGCCAGCGCCAGGATCTCGGTGGCGCCGTCGGCCATGCCGGCGATGGCTTCGCGCGGACGGAGCAGCGCCGACAGGCGGGTGACGTCGCTGCCACCGTTGGCCGCCAGCGCCACGCCGGTCGGCCGCGCCGGCAGCAGCGCATCGAGCGCCGCCGCCGTTTCCGCCGTGGCGAGCCCGCCGACCCGCAGATAGACGGCGCCCTGCCACGCGCCGGAGAGGAACGCGGCGGCGCGCCGGAGCGCCGCCGGATGGGCCGCGGCGACGTCGACGATGAGCCCGTCGGCGCCGCTCGCCGCCGCCCGGTCGAGGGCGCCGTCGCTGTCCGGCGAAACCAGCAGGAGCGCGCTGAGGCTCATCTCGAAAACCGCGAAAATCGGCCCAACATCATGGTGAACGAAGCATTAATCAGTTGCGCACAAGATGACCGAGGTTCGGAAACAGGTCACCATGCTCGCCCGCGAATTCCTCGATTGGATCAACCGCGCCCCCGCCGGTCAACGCGCCAGCGCGGCCCGGGCGCTCTGCCGATTCTACCTCGAAGGCGAGGTCGATGCCGAGGTCAGTGACGCCATGGAGGCGGCGCTCACCATCCTGCTCGACGACCCGGCGACGGAGGTCCGTCGGGGGCTTGCCGACGCGCTCGGGCCGAGCCCGCGGGCGCCGCATCACATCATCATCTCGCTGGCGGTCGATCTGCCGGAGATCTCCGTGGCGGTGCTTGCCCGCTCGCCGCTGCTGATCGATGCCGAACTGGTCGATATCGCTGGCGCCGGCACGCCGGCCCTGCAGGTCGCCATCGCCGGACGTGAAAGCGTGTCGGGCGCCGTCGCCGCGGCGCTGGCCGAGGTCGGCGAGCGCCGGGCCTGCCTGACGCTGCTCGCCAATCCGGCCGCTGCCATCGCCCGCATCAGCTTCCGGCGCATCGCCGAACGCTTCGGCGACGACGTCGAGATGCGCGACGTGCTGCTCGCCCGGCCGGACCTGCCGGCCGATGTCCACCAGATGATCATCCGCCGCCTCGGCGATGCGCTCGGCACCATGATGGTGGCGAAGTCGTGGGCCGAGGAGGAGCGTGCCGTCGCGGTGACCCGCGAAGCCTGCGACCGGGCGACGGTGGCGCTGGCGGCGGAGACGGAATCGGACGAATTGCCGGAGCTGGTCGAGCACCTGCGCATCACCGGCCAGCTCACCACCGGTCTGCTTCTCAGGGCGCGTCTGTGCCGGCAACGTTGCCCTGTTCGAGACCGCGCTCGCCGTGCTGGCGCGCACGCCGGTGGAGCGGGTGGGCAGCCTGGTCAGGGCCGGCCGGGTCAACGTGCTGCGGGCCATCTACAGCAAGGCCGGGCTGCCGCCACGGGCCTTCGACGCCTTTGCGGCGGCGCTCGATACCTGGCGCCGCATCGCCGAGGAGGGCGAGGTCGACGACCGCTACAAGGCGACCCGGCGGATGGTCGACGCGGTGCTTGCCCGCTACACCCAGATCAGCGACGGCGAGATGTACGAGCTCGCCACCATGCTGCGCCGCTTCGCCGCCGACCAGGCGCGCGAAGCCGCCCGCGACTACGCCCGCAGGGTCCAGGCCGCCTAGCCTCCCGGCTCGCCGCTGCCGTAGGGTTGCGGCGGGGCGCGGGTTGGGGGAAGGCACGGGTGTCCAGCGACGAAGAATTCTTCGGCAGTCCCGAAGGGCCGCGCTGTCGCGGCGCAGCCTGAATCTGTGGACGCTGCTCAACGACAATCCGCGCTACGCCTACTACGGGCGGCTGGTCTCGCTCAGCGATCCGCGCGAGGACGCTGCCGATCTGCTCGCCGCCCTGGCGCGGCTGCAGGGGGCATCGGTCGGCTGATTTCTACCCGGCTGCGCAGGCCGGGGCGCTCTTTGCCACGCTGACGGCGCGCGGCTTCGCCACCGACCGGCATGAGCACTGGCTCGGCGGCGAGGAGGCGCTGGCCGCCAGCCGCCGGGTGCTGGCCGAACATGCGCGTGCCCAGCGACCTCACCGTCGCAATCGTCGACGCCGACACGCCGACTGACCTGGTGCGGGGGATCGCCGAGCTGTCGCAGGCCTGCGACGTGATGCCGGTGCCCGGGCCGATCATGCGCGGCCGGCTGCGCCAGGGCCTCTGCCTGGTCGCCACCGATCGCGGCGGCCGGCCGGTCGCGACCGCCTCGTCCTACGTGATCCACCATCCGGCAAGCCCGCGCGCCGGGATCGCCTTCTGGGGCATGCTGGCGACCCACCCGGACCGGCGCGGCGAGAAGATCGGCCTCGTGCTCGGCGCCCGCGCGATCGTCCACATGTGGGAGCACCACGGCGCCCGTGGCTTCATGACCGGAGTCCGGGCCGGCAATGCCTCGTCGCAGGCGCTCTGCGCCAAGCTCGGCGTCGGACCGACGGACTGGATCTACGCGTCGTGCATCGACAAGACGCAGTTCGCCGGCGGCTCGGTCACCAAGTAGCGGTCAGTAGCGGAACTGCTCGGTGAGGATGCGGTCGTCCCAGGAGTGATCCGCATCGAAGAGGATGAGGCTTTCGGCGGTCTTGTCCTGCGCCACGGTGACGGTGACGATCGAGGTGAACTCGACGTTGTCGGCAACCGCGTTCACCGGCCGCTTGTCGGCCTCGAGCGCGTCGATCTGCACCACGGCGCGGTCGGGGAGCACGGCGCCGCGCCAGGTGCGCGGGCGGAAGGTATTGAGCGGGGTGAGCGCCAGCAGCGGCGCGTAGATCGGCAGGATCGGCCCGCGCGCCGCCATGTTGTAGGCCGTGCTGCCGGCCGGCGTCGCCACCAGGATGCCGTCGCAGATGAGGTCTTCGAGCCGCACCTTGCCGTCGACGACGATCTTCAGCTTGACCGCCTGATAGGTCTGCCGGAACAGCGACACCTCGTTGATGGCGTAGGCGTGGTACTCGGTGCCGGCGGCGTCGACCGCATCCATGCGCAGCGGGTGGACGACGTTGGGGATGGCGCGGGCGATGCGCTCGGGCAGGTCGTCCTCGCGGAACTCGTTCATCAGGAAGCCGACCGAGCCGCAGTTCATGCCGTAGATCGGCTTGCCGGTATTCATGAAGGCGTGCAGCGTCTGCAGCATCAGCCCGTCGCCGCCGAGCGCGACGACCACATCGGCCGCTTCGGGTTCGACGCTGCCGTAGCGGGCGATCAGCCGGTTGCGGGCGTCATGGGCTTCGTCAACGCTGCTGGCGATGAAGGCGATCGCCGTGGTTTTCAGCCGTTCGTCCATGCCCGCTCCCGATCTGAGGCGGGACGCCAGTAGCATGCCGGGCGGCGATTTCCAATTCTGCGCGGCAAAAAGCCCGAGCCGGACAGCCGGTTGCAGGATCGGATGGCGGGCGGTAGAGGACGGGCCGACCGCCACCCCGCGCGAACGGAAGCGATACCATGCCCGCCGAACCGGCGCGTTTCGTCCTGACCCTGTCCTGCGGCGACCGGCGCGGCATCGTCGCGGCGGTCGCCAACTGCATCGCCTCGCAGGACTGCAACATCGTCGAGAGCGGCCAGTACGGCGACCCCGAGACCGAGCGCTTCTTCATGCGGGTGTCGTTCTCGGCCCCGGCCACGGTGACCGCCGAGCGGTTCACGCGGGGCTTCCTGCCGGTTGCCACCGGCTTCGATTTCGACTGGCGGCTGCACGATCTCGCCGCCAGGCCGCGCGTGCTGATCCTCGTCTCGAAGCTCGGCCACTGCCTCAACGACCTGCTCTACCGCAACTCGATCGGCCACCTGCCGATGGAGCTGGTCGCCGTCGTCTCCAACCACGAGGACATGCGCCGCCGGGTCGAGGCGGAGAGCATCGACTACATCCATGTGCCGATCGGGCAGGGCGGGCGCGAGGCGCAGGAGGCGCAGATCGCCGCCCTGGTCGCCGAAAAGCGCATCGACCTCGTCATCCTGGCGCGCTACATGCAGATCCTGTCCGAGGGCTTCGCCAACGCGCTCGCCGGTCGCGTCATCAACATCCACCACTCGTTCCTGCCGAGCTTCGTCGGGGCGCGGCCCTATCACAAGGCGCACGAACGCGGGGTCAAGCTGATCGGCGCCACCGCCCATTACGTCACGCCCGAACTCGATGCCGGGCCGATCATCGAGCAGGACGTCGGGCGCGTCGACCATGCCATGTCGGTTGACGAAATGATTGCCATCGGACGCGACATCGAGGCGACGGTGCTGGCCCGCGCCGTGCGCTTCCATCTCGAACACAGGGTTCTGATCAATGGCGGACGTACCGTTGTCTTCCGCTGACGGCGCCACGCGCATCGACGGGCGCGCCGTCGCCGAAGAGGTGACGCAGACGGTCAAGCGCGAGACCGAGCGGCTGAAGCAGGCGACCGGCACGGTCCCCGGCCTGGCGGTGGTGCTGGTCGGCGACGACCCGGCGAGCGCCGTCTACGTCGCCGGCAAGGGCAAGAAGGCGGCCGAGCTCGGCTTCCATTCGGTGCAGAAGACGCTGCCGTCGGCGACCGGCCAGGCCGAGCTGCTGGCGATCGTCGAGGGGCTCAACGCCGATCCGGCGATCCACGGCATCCTGGTGCAGTTGCCGCTACCCGGCCATCTCGACAAGACGCCGGTGATCGAGGCGATCCGGCCGGAGAAGGATGTCGACGGCCTCCACCCGATCAATGCCGGGCGGCTGGCGGGCGGCGATGCCCGCGCCGTGCTGCCGTGCACGCCGGCCGGCTGCATGATCCTGGTCAAGCGGGCGATCGGCGACACGCTCGCCGGGCGGACGGCGGTCGTCATCGGCCGCTCCAACCTCGTCGGCAAGCCGGTGGCGCAGCTTCTGCTGGCGGAGAATTGCACGGTCACCATCGCCCATTCGCGCACCCGCGATCTCGCCGCGGTGGTGCGCGGCGCCGAGATCGTGGTGGCGGCGGTCGGTCGCGCCGAAATGGTGCGCGGCTCGTGGATCAGGCCCGGCGCCACGGTGATCGACGTCGGCATGAACCGCATTCCGGCGCCGGAGCGCGGCGCCGGCAAGACCCGGCTGGTCGGCGATGTCGCCTATGCCGAGGCAGCCGCGGTTGCCGGGGCGATCACGCCGGTGCCGGGCGGGGTCGGCCCGATGACCATCGCCATGCTGATGGCCAACACGCTGACGGCCGCCTGCCGCGCCGTCGGTCATCCTCTGCCGCAGTTCTGAGGAACGACACGCGTTTACGGACCGCCCCGACATCGGTCGCGGCGGTCCGTCGCTTGGTCCCTCGCGGCGGGCTCACATCTTGGCGATGAGCTTGCAGAGGGAAACCGTCTCGTTGCTGAACTGCGTCGGGCGGTTCAGCACCGTCTTGCACTTGAAGCGGATGCGCCGCTGATCGGCCACCGACAGGCCCTCATAGGCATTGGCCGTGCGGACGACCCGGCCGTTCCCGCCACCGCCGCTGCTGGGGCCGCCGAAGAAATTGCTGAAAAAGCCGCCGCTGCTGCCGGCGCCGCCGCCCGAGCCGGAGCCACCGCCCGAGCCGCCGGTGCCACCGGAACCGCCGCCACCGCCGAGCAGGCCGCCGAGATTGACGTTGGCACTGCTCGAGCCGCCGTTCGAGTTGACGCTGGCGAGGTTGCCGCCGCCGGTCCCGACGCTGGCGTTGAGGCTGGCACCGCCGCCGCTGACGCTGCCGCTGGCAACGTTTCCGCCGCCGCCGCCAACCGTGGCGCCGGCCGACGCGCCGCCGACACTGGCGCCTGCTCGGGCGCCGCCACCGCCGACGCTGGCATTGGCCGTGGCGCCGCCGGCCGAAACCGTCGCCCCGCCGTTACCGGTGCTGACGCCGACGCCACCGATGCCCACGTCGAGCGCCATGCCCGGCGCCGTGACGCCAAGGAAAAGCGCCGCCGATGCAAGTAAAATGAGCCGTGTGTTCTTCATCAGGTTGCTCCTTCCGCCAGTGTATGCCCCCATGCCATTGAAACGCGTGGAGCACGGAATGGTCTCTCGCGAAGTCCCAACGCGTTTGACGGGCGGTTAACCGGACCGCTCAGCTTTGAATTATTTCAACTCTAGCTGTGCGAAGACGTGTCAATCCCCCCATTTGGGGTGGTGTACCAGCGGCCGAACCGAGCTTAGGAACCACATTGAGGTTTCCGTCTAAATGTCGGCTTTCATGGAGACCTCGTCCTTAGACTTCCGCCCCGGTCGCAAGGCCGGGGCATTTTCTTTTTTCATCGCTGCCGGGCTGGCAGGCGATGACGTGACGCGCGCGTCGTCCGGGATGTGTTCCGGCGGGCGGTGGTTTCCGGGCAGCCGATCGCGGCAGATGCAACGAACCGGCGGCCGGCGCGTTGCCTCGCCAAGTTCCACCACCCAGAACGGGAGAGCGAGCATGGACAGCAAGCTGCTCTATGAGTGCGATGGGCGTCGCGTCTTTGCGGTCGTCCTGGAAACCGGCGACGAGGTGCTTTCGAGCCTTGGCGATTTCATCCGCAGCGAGAACCTCTCGGCGGCTCGGCTGACGGCGGTCGGCGCCCTCAGCGACGTCGTGCTGCGGTACTTCGACTGGGACAGCAAGGACTACCGCGACATTGCGGTCGACGAACAGGTCGAGGTCGCCGCCCTGGTCGGCGACGTTGCCGTCGATCCCGAGGGGGCGCCGACACCGCACATCCATCTGGTGGTCGCAAAGCGCGACGGCAGCGCCATGGCCGGCCATCTCGGCACGGCGCATGTCCGCCCGACCCTCGAAGTGATGGTCGACGAGTCGCCCGACTACCTGCAGAAGCAGGTCGACCCGAGCACCGGCCTCGCCCTGATCCGGCCGCGCGCTGCCGCGGTCAACCGCCACTGACGGGGGGCAGCCATGGCCCGCACCGTCGTGATCACCGGGGGATCGGCCGGCGTCGGCCGGGCGATCGCCCGCCGCTTTGCCGAGGAGGGCGCGCGCATCGGCCTGATTGCGCGCGGCCAGCAGCGTCTCGAGGCCGCCGTGGCGGAGGTCGTCGAGCGCGGCGGCCGGGCGCTCGCCTGTCCCGCCGATGTCTCCGACGCCGATGCCGTCGAGCGCGCCGCAGCGCAGATCGAGGACGCCTTCGGGCCAATCGACTTGTGGATCAACGCGGCGATGGTGACCGTCTTCAGCCCGTTTGCGGAGCTCGCCGCCGACGAGTTCCGGCGGGTCACCGAGGTCACCTATCTCGGCTTCGTCTATGGCACCATGGCGGCGCTCAAGCGCATGCGCGCACGCGACAGCGGCAGCATCATCCAGATCGGATCGGCGCTCGCCTATCGTTCGGTTCCGCTGCAATCGGCCTATTGCGGGGCAAAGCACGCGATCGTCGGGTTCACCGATTCGATCCGCTCCGAACTGATCCACGAAGGCAGCAAGGTGCGCATGTCGGTGGTGCACCTGCCGGCGGTGAATACGCCGCAGTTCAACTGGGCGCTCAACAAGCTGCCCAAGCGGCCGCAGCCGCTGCCGCCGATCTACCAGCCGGAGGTCGTCGCCGACGCGGTGCACTACGTCGCCGAGCACCCGAAGAAGCGCGAGCTGTGGCTCGGCTGGTCGGCGGTCCAGGCGATCGCCGGCCAGAAGATCGTGCCCGGTCTGCTCGACCGCATGCTCGCCCGCCGGGCCTATGCCGGGCAGCAGTCCAGCGAACCGGCGGAGACGCGCGACAACAACCTGTTCGCGCCGGTTGCCGGCGACTTCGCCGCGCACGGCCGCTTCGACGAGCGGGCGAGCAAGGAAAGCTCCGAGCTGTGGATCATCAAGAACACGCCGATGCTGGCCGTTGCCGCCTCGGTGGTCGCGGTGCTCTGCGTCGGCGTCGGGCTGGCGGTGGCCGGGGTGCTGTGAGGCGGCGCCGGCCGCCGAAGGCAGCCTGATCGGGCCGGCGCCGCAGACGGCGGTGAGGAGCGGCGGCCGGAACGGATCGCGGCGGCCGACGTTTCAACCCAAGACGCACCAGCCACGAGGGAGAACCCCGATGACGACGACGCGCACGCGCATGCCCCCCGAACGCCCCAGCGACGAGGCCGACGCCAGCCAGCTCACGATGGCGCGCAAGGAGGGCAAGGATTATCGGCGCGAACTCGACTACATGGCCAACGAAGTCGCCGATACCGGTGGCCACAAGCGGGCAGGCGACTATGTGGTGGCCTATGCCCAGGAGCGTGCCGAGGGCATGTATCGGCTGCGCGGCGAGGGCGACCTGGAATGGACCGAGCCGACCGACGAGAACTGCCATCTGGAAGTCTCGGTCAGCGACGCCGGCGACGGGCGGTTCATTCCCTATCTCGACGTCGAGGCGACGCTGACCGCGCCGGACGGCGTCACCATCGGACCGTTCAGCGTGCCCTTCGTGTGGCATCCGGGGCTCTATCACTACGGCTGCAACATCAAGGTCCCCGGCGATGGCCGCTACACGCTCGCCATCCACATCGCGCCGGCCGATTTCATGCGCCACGACAAGGTCAACGGCAAACGCTACGCCCGCTCGGTGGACGTCGCGTTCGAGAACGTGCCGATCACCACCGGTCGCGAGTAGCCTTCCGGGGCAGAGAGCGGCTAGCCTGTCGCCGATGCCGTGACCGTGCGCGGCATCGCGCCGTCGCATTCCCTCGCCACGCGATACCGGGCCGGGCATGGCTGCAAGCCAATCGACGCACAAGGTCATCTACGCCGCTCTCGCCGGCAACCTGCTGGTGGCGCTGACCAAGTTCGGCGCCGCCGCCTTCACCGGCAGTTCGGCGATGCTCAGCGAGGGCGTCCACTCGCTGGTCGACACCGGCAACCAGGTCCTGCTCATCTACGGCATCCGCCGCTCGACGCGGCCGGCCGACGACCAGCATCCGCTGGGCTATGGGCGCGAGCTCTATTTCTGGAGCTTCATCGTCGCCCTGCTGGTCTTCGCCATCGGCGCCGGCGTTTCCTTCTACGAAGGCGTCATGCACATCCTGGCGCCGGTCGAGATCACCGATCCGCTGGTGAACTACGTCGTCCTCGGCCTGTCGGCCCTGTTCGAGGGCACCACCTGGGTCATCGCCCTGCGCGAATTCGACCGCAACCGCGGATCGCTCAGCCATCTCGAAGCGGCCACGCGCAGCAAGGACCCGACGTCGTTCATGGTGCTGTTCGAGGATTCGGCGGCCCTCATCGGCATTGCCATCGCCTTCTTCGGCACGGCCGGTTCCGCGCTGCTCGGCATGCCGGTGCTCGACGGGGTCGCCTCGATCGGCATCGGCTGCGTCCTGGCGGTCGTCGCCATTTTCCTGGCGCGGGAGAGCAAGAGCCTGCTGATCGGCGAACCGGCCGCCGCGGCCATCCGCACGTCGCTGATGAAGATGGCCCGCAGCGAGCCGGGCATCGTCGGCGCCGCCAACCTGCTGACCGTGCACCTGGCGCCGCGCCAGATCGTGGCGGCCCTCGACCTCGATTTCGAAAACAGCCTCACCGCCGGCGACGTCGAGCAGACGATGGCCGAGCTGGAGGGGCGCATCCGCGCCCGCCATCCGGAAATCGTCGCCCTGTTCATGAAGCCGGTGAGCGAGGTCGAAAACCGTCCGCCGCCCGACCGGGGCGCCACCGGCCTGGCGTGAGCGCCGGCCTTTCGACGGCCCGTCGCGGCTCCCTGAAATTCGGCGAAGGGCGGATGGAACCGGCGCCGGGGATGGGCGTTGCCCTGTCGCCTGGAGCACCCGCCAAGCCCGCGATCCAGGCACATGCAGACCTGCCTCCGCCGCTCCCCGGTTCCTCCCCCCGCCCGGCGGAGGCAGGGGCCCCGTCCCCGGGGGAGCCGTCTCAGATCTCCTTCATCACCTGCGCATAGGACAGCAACGCGAACAGCGCGGTGCCGCCAACGACGTTGCCGAGCAGCACCGGGATGGTGAAATCGAGGACCATGGTCGGCAAGCCGAGGTCGCCGTTTGCCACCAGCAGGAACGCCTCGACGCTGCCGGCGACGATGTGGGTGAAGCCGCCGAGGGCGATCAGGTAGGTCATCAGGGTGATGATGTGGAACTGGGCGTTGCTGGCGCTGGGCAGCAGCCAGACCATCGCCGCCACCAGGAAACCGGCGCCGATGGCGCGGAAGAACATGGCGAACCAGCCGAGTTCCATCATGTGCTTGCTGATGCTCTGCATGGTGGCCAGCACCTCTGGCGAGACCGCCGGGGTGTAGGTGCAGAAGAGCGCGGCGAACAGCGTCCCCACCATGTTGGCGAGGAGGACGATCGCCCACATGCGGGTCATCCGCACGATGCGGGCGCGCGTCGGCTTGGCGACGACCGGCAGCACCACGGTGATGGTGTTCTCGGTGAACAGCTGCTGGCGCGACATGACCACCATGATGAAGCCGACGGCATAGCCCAGGCTGACGATCAGCGGCCGCCACGGCGCATCGGGAAGGTGCATCTGGAGCAGCGCCTGGGCGAGTGTCGAGAAGCTGATGGAAATCCCCGCCGCGATCCCCGACCACCACAGCGACACGGCCGGCCGCGCCATCTCCTCATCACCAAGGCGGCGGACGATCTCGTAGATGACCGGCGTACGCGGACTGGAGCGCTCCTCGACCTCCTCGACCTCGTGGCGGCTGATCGGCTGCCCGCCGATCATCGCCGAACGCTTGCGCGCCGGCTTCTTCCTGGATGTCGTGCTGGTTTCCGGCAAGGCGTCGGGACTCCGCGCTGGGCTCCCGCGTCGCCCGCAAGGGCCTGTCGCGACCGCGGCCTGCGGCACGGAACCGGACCGTTAAGCGGCGGGACGCGTTCCGGTTCCATCGGTTCCATCGGGTTCCGGCGGGCGGGAACGGTTCCCCGGCTGGTGCATTGGCGAGGCATAGTGCCCGTTCCCGGTCCCGACACGGAGGATATCCGCCTGTGCCGCTTTGGCTCGACATCCTGTCCAGCGCCTTCCTGGTCCTCGGTTTTGCCTCGGCCGCGGTGGTCGCGGTCGATGTCATGCGCCGCCCGCAGCCGATGATGGTCATGAACATCGTGTGGCCGCTCACCGCCCTTTTCGGGACGCTGCCGTGGCTGTGGCTCTACTGCCGCTACGGCCGCCAGCCGCTGCCGGGCGGCGAGGCGCCGGACGGGGGCCACGGCGGCAGCGAGAAACCCTTCCCGGCGGTCGTCGCCACCGGCGCCAGCCATTGCGGCGCCGGGTGCACGCTGGGCGACATCATCGCGGAGTGGCTGGCCTTCTTCGTGCCGGGGGTCGCCGTCGCCTTCGGCTGGCACAGCCTGTTCGCCGAGAAGATGTTCGCGGTGTGGATCGTCGACTATCTCTTCGCCTTCGTCATCGGCATCGTCTTCCAGTACTTCGCGATTGCGCCCATGCGCGGCCTGTCTTTCGGCGCCGGGATCGTCGCCGCCCTCAAGGCCGACACCCTGTCGCTCACCGCCTGGCAGGTCGGCATGTACGGGTTCATGGCCTTCGCCCAGTTCTACCTGTTCCGTCACCTGCTCGGGGTTTCGCTCGAGGTCGATACGCCGGAGTTCTGGTTCGTGATGCAGATCGCCATGCTGGCCGGCTTCTGCACCAGCTATCCGGTCAACTGGTGGCTCATTCGCGTCGGCATCAAGGAGCGCATGTAGCCGGGGAGCGCGGCTCACGGCCGGAACCAAAGGCGGCACCCGGGCGTTTCCTTGCCGTGTTCAACAACGAATGGAGCGACCGATGAATTGGGACCAGGTGAAGGGAAACTGGAAGAAGGTGCAGGGCGAGGCCCAGAAGCAGTGGGGCAAGCTCACCAATGACGATCTCGACGTGATCGAGGGCGAGCGTACCAAGCTCGCCGGCCGGCTCCAGGAGCGCTACGGCTACGCCAAGGACAAGGCCGACGCCGAGATCGACAACTGGCTCAACAGCCGGCACTGATCGGTCCCGATCGCCTGACGTGAAACGAGCGCCGCCGCCAGCGGCGCTCGTTGTCTTCCGGAAGGCCGGGAGGGGATCATGATCCGCAAGCTCAAATCCGGCGAATACCGCATCTACTCGCGCAAGAAAGACCCGAAGACCGGCCGCCGCCGCAATCTCGGGACGTTCAAGTCGCGAGCCGCGGCCGAAAAGCACGAGCACGAGATCCAGTATTTCAAGCGGCACTAGCAGGCTGTTGAAGAAGGGTCTCGCGGCTCGACCGATTGGGTGATTCACTTGGCTCCGCGGTAGAATCGGAGGGTCAGCGATGCGGGGTGGAGACGAGCGTTCGGGCGAGTTGTTCAGCTATGTCGATCTGGAAGCGCGGGTTCGGCGTGATCACCCGCTGCGAGCGATCCGGGCGGTGGTGAACGAGGCGCTGTCGGCAATGGAACGCGAGTTCGCAGCGCTCTATGCGCCGATCGGTCGGCCGTCGATCCCGCCGGAGAAGCTGCTTCGGGCGATGCTGCTGCAGGCGTTCTATTCGATCCGCTCGGAGCGGCAGTTGATGGAGCGGCTGGAATACGATCTCCTGTTCCGATGGTTTGTCGGGATCGGTATCGACGATCCGGCATGGGATCATTCGGTCTTCTCGAAGAACCGCGACCGGCTCTTGGAGGGCGACATCGCGGCGAAGTTCCTAGCGGCGATCCTGGCGCAGCCACGGGTGAAGAAGCTTCTCTCGACCGAGCACTTCAGCGTCGACGGCACGCTGATCGAGGCGTGGGCTTCGATGAAGAGCTTCAAGCCGGGGAACGGGTCGGAGGAGCCGCCGGCGGGCGGCGGGGGACGCAACCCGCAGGCGGACTTCCACGGCCAGAAGCGCTCGAACCAGACGCATGCCTCGACCACTGATCCCGATGCCCGGCTCTACAGGAAGGGACCGGGCAAGGAAGCCAAGCTCTGCTTCATCGGCCACGGCCTGATGGAGAACCGCTCGGGCCTTCTGGTCGACGCTTGCCTGACGCCGGCCGACGGCCATGCCGAGCGGGTGGCTGGTCTTCACATGATCGAGCCACGTGCCGACCGGCCGAAAGCGATCACGCTCGGCGCCGACAAAGGGTACGACGTGGAGGACTTCGTCAACGAACTGCGCTCGATGAAGGTGACGCCGCACGTTGCCCAGAACACCAGCGGCCGACGATCGGCGATCGACGGACGCACGACGCGCCATGGCGGCTACGCGGTCAGCCAGCGCATCCGCAAACGCATCGAGGAAGCCTTCGGCTGGATCAAGACCGTCGCCGGGCAGGAGAAGACGAACTTCAGAGGCGTTGGCCGCGTCGGATGGGCCTTCACCTTCGCCGCCGCGGCCTACAATCTGGTGCGCCTGCCCAAGCTGCTGGCCGAGGCCTGCTGATGGCCAAGGTCCCCGCCTTCGCAAAAGCCTTCGCCGGTCGTTGGCGCATCGTCGAGATGGACACTTGGGACAATGACTTCCTCGACCTTGTCGAGGAGGCGCACATCACGTTCCAGGGCGGCTCGGATGGCGAGATCATCTTTGGAGCCCTCACCGGCTTCCTCGACGTTCGCTACGGCTCTCGTGACGGATCGGCCTGCGCCGAGTTCTCCTGGGAAGGCAATGACGAGAACGACCCAGCCTGCGGTCGCGGATGGGCGGCCATCGGAACCGCTGGCCGCCTCGTCGGCCACTTCTACATCCACAATGGCGACGACTCAGGCTTCGTCTGCGAACGCCAATGACTTCTTCAACAGCCTGCTAGGGCCGGGCGATACCGCTCAGGCGAGCCGCCGGGGAACGCAACGACCGGCATCAACGGCTGCGGCCGCGCTGGGTGGCACCGCCTGGCGGAGGGGCCGAGGCCAGCCCGCTGCCGTCCATCGGCACTTCTATCCCTTGAGCCGGCTGCGATAGGCCGCGTGCAGCTTTTCCAGGTATTCGCCCGACCGTTCCTCGGCCGTGGCGATCTCGTTCTCGGCGCCCTTGGCGACGAGGATCAGTTCGGCCAGCTTGATCTGGATCGCCATGCTGTCGCGGTTCTGCGTGTGCTGGATGAGGAACACCATCAGGAAGGTGATGATGGTGGTCGAGGTGTTGACCACCAGCTGCCAGGTGTCGCTGAAGCGGAAGATCGGGCCGCACGCCGCCCAGACGAGGATGAGGGCGACCGCGAACGAAAACGCCACCGGTCGGCCGGCCTGCCGGGCGACGGCCGCGGCGAAGCGCTCGAACGGCGCCGGGCGCGTGCCGGCGGAGCTGGAGGACGACGTGCGCCTTTGGCCCGTGCGGTCGTGGCGCGGGCGGTTGCGCGCCGGACGGCGGCTTGCGCTCGGCGATCTCTTGGTCCTGGCTGCCTTTGCCATGTGTCCTGCCCTCCGTGGGCAGCGGAAACGCCGGACGGCGGCGATCGGTTCCCTTCGCCGGCGAGCGGAACTGTTAGCCCCATCAGTGCGTTGGAGACGGCATCGGCGTGCCCCCCGCGCGCCATGGCGTTGTCCAATCACCGGAGGGTCAAATGAAGAAATTGGCTTTGGTAGGCACCGTGTGCTGCATGCTGGGGGTCGCCGGCTGCACAAGCGTTGAGCAGGGCGCGGTCGGCGGTGGCGTCGTCGGCGCGGCCGTGGGCGGCGTCGCCACCGGCACCCTTGGCGGCGCCATCGTCGGCGCCGGCGTGGGTGCGCTGGCCGGCGCCGTGCTGGTCGATTCCGGCCACGGCTGGTGCACCTACCGCTATCATCGGCGCCTCTATCGGGAGCATTGCCGGTAGACGCATGACGGCGTCAAACACACTTGCGGCGCACCGCGGTGCGCCGCAAACCGGCTTCAGCCCAAAGGCCGCCGGTTCTTCACCCGCCGGTTCACCCCCCGCCGGTTCACCCAAAGTCCGTCAGGATGCTCCGCTAAGTCCCCGTCAGGATGCCACGCATGGCCTCGTCCGGTCCGAAATCCTCGGCCCCGTCGATATCCATCAGGTCGGCCAGCCGGTTGCGGGCGCGATTGACGCGGCTCTTGATGGTTCCGACCGCACAGTCGCAGATGTTGGCCGCTTCCTCGTAGGAAAAGCCGGACGCGCCGACCAGGATCAGCGCCTCGCGCTGGTCGGGCGGCAGTTGGGCCAGCGCGCGCTTGAACTCGCCGAACTCGATGCTGCCCATCTGCCCGGGCTCCGCCTTCAGGCTGCCGGTGTACTTGCCGTCGGCGTCCTCGACCTCACGCCGGCGCTTGCGGAACTCGGAGCGGAAGTGGTTGCGCAGGATGGTGAACAGCCACGCCGACAGGTTGGTTCCCGGCTGGAAGCGATCGATGTTGGCGATCGCGCGCACGAGGGTCTCCTGGACGAGGTCGTCGGCGCGGTCGACGTTGCCGCACAACGAGACGCCGAACGCCCTCAGACTGGGGATCGTCGCCAGGATGGCATCGTGCATTTCCCGGGAAAGGGCCATGGGCGTGACTACTTCTGCTCTTCGGATTTGATCGATCGGGCGGGCTCGTCATCGAATTGCCGCAAGAGCATGGCGAAACGATCCGGTACGCCCTGGTCGACGACGTCGTCGTACAAAGCGCGCAGCTTGTCGCCGATACGAATCTGGATATCCCGCCCGAGGCGCGGCGCCTTGGCGTCGCTTGTTGCGCGCCGGGTCGATTTGCTGCGTTTGCGTGGCTTTTGGTCGGTCATCAATCCACTTTCGATTAGCCCTGATCCTTGGCGACAAAAGACCTTGGACATGCAATGCCTAACGCCCAATCTTTCCCAAGGTTGCATGCCGGGTGGCACAGTGTGCCCCAAAGGGCATCAAAATTCAGATATTTCGCGAAAACATCGAGGAGGTTCCCGTGACTAAGTCCGAATTGCTGGCCCAGGAACTGCCGAGGTTGCGCCGCTATGCGCGGGCCCTCACCGGAAGCCAAGCATCCGGCGATGCCTATGTTGCGTCGGCGCTGGAAGCGCTTCTCGAAGAGCCCGAGGCGCTCGACCAGGCGAGTTCGCCGCGGCTGGCGCTTTACAGGATGTTCACCGCGATCTGGAATTCGCTCGACGTCAACCGGCGGCCCAGCATCGCGGAAGCCGACGGTGGTCCCGAGCGCCATCTGACGCGCATCACGCCGCTGCCGCGCCAGGCGTTCCTGCTGCTGACGCTGGAGGACCTCTCCGAAGAGGCCGCGGCCGAGGTGCTCGGCGTCGAGGTGCCGGAGGTGCGCCGCCTGGCCGACGAGGCGGGGCGCGAAATGGCCGCCGAGATCGCCACCGACATCCTGATCATCGAGGACGAGCCGATGATCTCGATGGAGCTCGAAAGCCTGGTCGAATCGCTCGGCCACACCGTCGCCGGCGTGGCGCGCACCCACAGCGAATCCATCGCCCTCGCCAAGAGCCGGCGTCCCGGCATGATCCTGGCCGATATCCGGCTGGCCGACGCCAGTTCCGGGCTCGACGCGGTCAACGAGCTGCTGACGCTGTTCGAGGTGCCGGTCATCTTCATCACCGCCTATCCCGAGCAGTTCCTGACGGGAAGCCGGCCGGAGCCGACTTTCCTGATCCCCAAGCCGTTCCAGCCGGGGACGGTTTCGGCGGTCATCAGTCAGGCGCTGTTCTTCGAGCAGACGGCGCGGCCGCATCCGCAGTCGGGGCCGCGGTTCGCCGGCCAGCCGGCTTCCGGGAAGGACTGACGAATCGAAAGGGCGTGACCCCCCGTCGGGGATCACGCCCATATCTTGCCGGCGGCCTTTGGGCTGGGGGCGGGGGAGAAAGACCGCCGGCGCGCAAACAACGTCGCAGGTGGCGATCGGTTCCCGCAGCGAAATCAGATTTTATGCGCGCGCCTTGTGGGTTCCGCCGGAGGACCGCGCCGCCACCAGCGCATCGAGAACCTGGCGGTCGTCATAGGGTTTCTGAATGACCACGATCCCGGCGAGATCGACGCCCTGCTCGAGACCGGTGGCCACGACGAACGGAATGCCGCGATCGCGGAATTCCTGCGCCAGGGGAAAACCGTCTTCGCCGCCGAGCTTGAGATCCAGAATGGCGATGTCGATGGGGCGGTTGCCGTCAAGAAATGTGCGGGCGGCCGCTGTCGAGCTGGCCAGCAGGACCTCGGTGGCCCCGGCATCCTCGACGATGCGCTGGACATCGGCGGCGATGAGGAACTCGTCCTCGACTATCAGCACTGTCAGACCCGACAGAGCCATTTCCTCGGCGCCCTTCGAAGCAGGAGTCCTGATGTCGCCCACCGACCAACTTTGCACACCCGGCAAAGCGGAACCGCATCAAAAGATACTGTATGGAAGGCAGGCGGGCACTATAGTTTTGAAACGGCTGTCCTGGCCCGATCGCATATGAGGCGAGGCATCGCATGAATTCGGGCTCGCCGGCGACCTGGCGCTACCCTTGCTCCAAATGTCCGTTGGCAGCGACCAAGAGCTTCCGCTCGCTCGGCAAGGATGAGCTGCAGTTCGTTTCCAGCTTCAAGATCGGCGAACTGACCGTCGATCCGGGGACGACAATCCTGGCGGAAGGCAGCCAGAGCGCGCACGTCTACACGGTCCTGTCGGGCTGGGGATTTCGCTACAAGCTGCTCGAGGACGGCCGGCGGCAGGTGCTCAACTTCATCCTGCCGGGCGATTTCGTCGGCCTGCAGGCCTCGCTGCTCGCCGAAATGCACCACTCGGTCGAGGCCCTGACCAGCATGCTGCTGTGCGTGTTCGAGCGGGCGCGCCTGTGGGAGCTCTATCAGCGACAGCCGAGCATGGCCTTCGACCTGACATGGATCGCGGCGCGCGAGGAGCGGATGCTCGACGGCCATCTGCTCAGCATCGGACAGCAGACCGGCGAGGGGAGAGCAGCCCACCTGATGCTCTTCCTGTTCCAGCGTGCGCGCGTGCGCGGCCTCACCCGCGGCGACAGGCTGACCCTCCCGTTTTCCCAGCCGCTGGTCGCCGACGCGCTAGGCCTCTCGCTGGTTCACACCAACCGGGTGCTGAACCGCTTCGCCCGGCGCGGGCTGATCGCCCTGAACAAGCGGCAGATCACGCTCCTCAACGTGGCCGGACTGGCGAAGATCGCCGAGTGGGAGGAGACGACAGAACCGCCGCCGCGGCCATTCATCTAGTGGTCGAAAAAATCTCAGACGCCGGGGCTGCCGTCGTCCCGCACCAAAAGCGCAACGGTCTGCAGCAGCCGGGTCGGATCGATCGGCTTCTGCAGCGTGACGATGTCGCCGAACAGGGCCCTGAGATCGCCGATGCGATAGCCGGTGCACACGCAAAACGGGATGCCGCGCTGGCGCAGGGTGATCGCCAGCGGGGCGCTGGTTTCGCCGCGCAAATTGGCGTCGATCACCGCGACGTCCGGTCCGGCCTCGCCGGCGAGCAGCGCTTCGGCCGCACGCAGCGATCCGGCAGGGCCGAGCACCTCGTGGCCTGCGTCCTCGAGCACGGCGGCCATTTCCTCCGCGATGAGGAACTCGTCCTCGACCACCAGAATCTTCAGTCGATCTCGCCGGGAAGGAGACACACGCTATCCCACTGCATCATTGAGATGTTCGTCCATGAACGGGCGCAGCATGCGCAGCGGTATCGAGATCACGCAAACCAGGCCATCGGGCCGATAGTCGAGATTCGCCCGGCCTTCCAGTTCGTAGGCGATGCTGCTTTCGATCAGCATGGAGCCAAAGCCCTTGTTGCTCGGCGGCGAAACGGGCGGGCCGCCCGACTCCAGCCAACGTAGGGTGATGGTCGGCTCCGTGCCAGAGCGGTCGGCCTGCCAGGTCACCGCGACCTTTCCTTCCGGCAATGACAGGGCGCCGTATTTGGAGGCGTTGGTGCCGAGTTCGTGAATGACCAGCGCGATCGACAGGGCGGCGCGCGGATTCAGCCGCAGCCGCGGACCGGCGGCGGTGATGGCGCCGCCGGTGTCGAAGCTGCCGATCTCCTGCGTGATGACCTCATTCATCTCGGCCCCCAGCCAGCGCTCCCCGGCGAGCAGGTCGTGGGCGCGCGACATGGCGCCGACCCGCCCGAGCAGCGAGCGCTCGAACACCTCGACCGAGGCCTGCGCCCGCGCCGTCCGGCGAATGACCGCCTGGATCACCTGCAAGGTGTTCTTCATGCGGTGGTCGAGCTCGCGCATCAGCAGGCGCTGGGTCTGCTCGCCCTCGTGGCGGCCGGTGATGTCGACGGCCGATGCGACCAGGTTGACCTGCGGTTCGGCGGCATTGCCGAGCGGCCGGATCCACACGTCGAAGACGCGCTGGGTGTCGTCTTCGTCGGTGAGCATCAGGTCGAAGCGGGCATCTTCGCCGCGCGCCGCCCGGGCGACGGCCGAGCGCACGCGCTTGAGCTCGGTGTCCTGGTCGCCGTGCAGCGGCAGAGCCCAGAACGGCTGGCCGACGATCTCGTCCTCCGACCGCCCGAGGGTGGCGCTTGCCGTGCGGTTGGCGTGGACGACCGTGCCGTCGGGCTTGAGCAGCCAGGCCAGCGGCCCGAGCCCATCGAGCATGCGCAGCAACTGCGCCCGCGCTTCCGCGATCTCGGCGGTCTTGCCGAGACCGAGCAGATAGGCGGCGATTGCCGCGGTCGTCGCCAGGCCTGCGCCGACCACCAGCACGACCAGCCACGCGGCGATCGGATCGCCGGCCGTCGGCGGCACGCTGACCGTCCAGGTGCGGCCGCCGAAAGCGAAGGTGCGCGTGTTGGGATGGTCCGGATCGACGGTTCCGGGCGGTCGGCCGGGGGAGGGGGCGGCGCCCGGCTCGTCGACCCCGACGGCAATGGTGACGCCGCGCGCACCGCTTGCCAGTGCGGCGACCGTGGCCAGCTCGCTGAAGGTCATGGTCGCGGTGGCGACGCCGACGATCGACCCCGAGCGGTCGAGCGCCGGCACGATCAGGATGACCCCTTCGCCGCTGTTGTCGTTGAACGTGACCGGGCGACTGGCGAGCAAGTCGAAGGTGGCGATGGCGTCCTTGATCAGCGCGGCGCGCGGCGCGATCGAGGCGACGTCGAGGCCGGCCGGCGGCGAGCCGCCGCTCAGGTGGTTGACTGCCTCGCGCACGTAGTAGACCGGGCGCTCGGGCGCACGCTCCGGCTTGCCGTCGGGGCCGTATTGCCAGATGCCGAGCGTGCGGCCCTCTTCGCTGGTCAGAGACTTTTCGTAGACGGCCCGGTTGCTCTGCTCGACCTTGCGGTCGAATTCGAGCGAGCGGATGCCTTCGCTGCCCATCAACGTCCGTGCGAAGCGGACGAACTGATCGGGCGTCACCCAGTCGGCGGCGTACATCGCGCGGACGGCGCGCACCGACAGTGCCACGCGGTCGAGCGCAAGCCGTGCCGCCGAGGCGGCGTTGTCGGCCTTGAACGATGTCTGCTGCATTTCGGCATAGCGATAGGAGCGGTAGCTGACGAAGCCAGCTACCGCTGTCAGAGCTATGCCAACGATCACGACGATCGTGGTGACGACATCCCGCCTTTGCACAAGGTTGCCTTACGGCTCTGCATCCAGCGATGCAACCACACCCTGTCGTGTCGCCCGGTCAGGCTATCGGCAGCAGATACCCGACCAGCGAGACGACCAGAAGAATCAGAAAGACGAAGAACAGGATGCGCGCGATGCCGGCGCTGGCGCTGGCGACGCCGCCGAAGCCAAGCGCGCCGGCGATGATCGCCACAACCAGGAAGATGAGAGTCCAGGTGAGCATCGTCGACCTCCGTCAGATGTGTCCGGCGAAAACCAGGACGAGCACGATGATGAGAACGATGCCGATGCCACCCGAGGGGCCGTAACCCCAGCCGCGCGAATAGGGCCAACTGGGGATCGCGCCGAGCAGCAACAGGACCAGGACGATGAGAAGGATGGTGCCGAGCATGGCGGTGTTTTCCTCGTGTTGCGCCCCCTTGAAGCGTGGTGTGAGAACGCACTCGCGTCCTTCGGGTTCCCCGGCGCGGAACCCGATCGCCTGCGGTGGAAAATCGAAGAGCAGCGGAAAGAACAGCGGAACATGTCGTGACCCTTGAGCATTGGTCTGGCGTCTGACGGCCGGCCTGGCGCCCAAGTGAGCGGACGGCTGGTCGCAGCGATCTGCAAAAACAGCAAAAGGAAATTGGACATGCTCAAGCAACTGATGGCGACGACTGCAATCGTGGCGATTGCCACATCGTCGGCCTACGCGGCCGGCACGCAGAAGGACAACAGCGCCGCGCTGAAGAACCCTTCTGCGAACCATTACGTCACCAACGTCGATTCCAGCGACCTGCTCGCCACGACCCTGATCGGCCAGACCGTCTACAGCGGCAGTGCGAACGGCGCGATGATGCCGAAGGCCGGTGCCCAGGCGCAGAACGATCAGGCGAACCAGAAGACCAAGGCTCCCAACGCCAACATGGCGAACAACGCCAACGACATGCCGAAAGGCGAGCAGATCGGCGACATCAACAATCTCGTCGTGGCGCACGATGGCTCGATCGATGCCGTGGTCATCGGCGTCGGCGGCTTCCTCGGCATGGGCGAGAAGAACGTCGCCGTGCCGTTCGATCAGCTGAGCTGGTCGACGGATGCCAACGGCAACACGTTTGCCTATCTGACGGCGACCAAGGACCAGCTGAAGAACGCCCCGACGTTCGACGTGTCGATGCTGCAGAACGGTCAGAAGCGGCAGGACATGGCCAATCCCAACGCCCAGGCGATGGCCAACCAGAACCCGCCGGCGGCCGGCAATCCGAACGCACCGAACGGCGGCATGGCGATCACCCCGCAGGCCCCGGCTGCGACCGGTCAGGACGTGGCGGCCAACAATCCGAACCGTGACAACGGTGCGGCCTTCGACGCCACGAAGATCAGTGCCAACGACCTGATCAACACCACCCTGTACGACGCCGACAACCAGAATGTCGGTGAGGTCGGCGACGTGATCGTCACCAAGGACGGCAAGATCGACGCCGTCGTGGTCGACGTCGGTGGCTTTCTCGGCATCGGCGAGAAGCCGGTGGCGATCGCCTTCGAAGACCTGAAGATCCAGAAGGATCAGAACGGCAACCTGACGGCGCACACGTCCTTCACCAAGGATCAGCTCGACAACGCGCCGCAGTACGACAAGAACACCTACAACCAGAATCGCGATCAGATGCGTCTGCATACGCAGAGCTAATCGTCGCGACGACCTCTACGCGGGTGGTGCCACGGCGATGCCGTGCGCCGCCCGTGATTTTTTCCCCGCCCGCTCTTTCATGCCCAGCGTTCAAAAACCGGTTGCCGTCGGGAACGATGGCATGGCGCACGCGTTGGCCGAGCGAGGGGACTAGCATGCCAATGGAGAATGCACTCATGTCAGTTCGAAATGCGATCATGGCAGGCACGTTCGTCGCGGCGCTGGCCGCGCCGGCGGCCGCGTACGCTGCGATCGGCCACACCACCGGCGACGTCAACATGCGGACCGGGCCGAGCACGCGCTATCACCGCATTCTGACGATTCCCGACGGTGCGCGCATCACCGTCCGCGGCTGCAGCAGCTGGTGTTCGGTGAGCTATCGTGGGCGCAGCGGCTACGTGTCGGCGGCCTACGTGGCGCGCGGGCGATACGCGCCACCGCCGCGCTACCGCCGTCCGCCGCCGCCGGTTTACGGTTGGCACCGGCGTCCGTGGTGGGACAACCGCCACAACGCCTGGTCCGACGGGAACCGCTGGTATTTCGGTGGCCGCTGGCACAACCGGCCGCGAGGAGGCGTCTCGTTCGGCTTCGGCTTCGGCGGCTGACCTTCTGCGGATTCGCCTGGGGACGCGGGCTGCGGCCCGCGTCCTTTTGTTGTCCGCCTCAGCCCATCTCCGGTGCGACCTCGCGCGGCAGCGGAAAGGTCATGCGGCAGTGGAGGCCGGCGCGCGCGAAGTCCATCTCGACGGTGCCGCCGAGCCGCCCGGTGACGCTGCCCTCGATCAACCGCGAGCCGAAGCCCCTGCGGCGCGGTGGGCGCACGGGCGGGCCGCCGCTTTCGACCCAGTCGATGGTGATGGTGTCGCCCTGCAGCTCCCAGCGCACCTGCAGCCGACCCGTCTCGGTCGACAGAGCGCCGTATTTGGTGGCGTTGGTGGCAAGCTCGTGGAAGACGAGGCCGAGCGCCAGCGCCACGGTCGATTCGAGCACGATCGGCCGACCGTCGAGCACGATGCGATCGGGATCGAGCGAGGTATGCGGCGCCAGCTCGCCTTGCAGCAGGCGGCCGAGCGAGGCGCCGCCCCAATCCGACATGTTGAGGAAATCGTGGGTGCGCGAGACCGCCATCAGGCGCGCCTGGATGCGCTCGAACGCTTCGGCCGGCTTCGGCGACATGCGCATCGTCTGCGAGACGATGGCCTGCACGACGGCCAGGTTGTTCTTCACGCGATGATTCAGCTCCCTGAGGATGAGCCGCTGGCGTTCCTCGGCTTCCCGGCGCTCGGTGGTATCCAGCATGATGCCGACGGCGCGCACCGCCTGATGGTGCGCCGGATCGAAGAAGACGCGGCCGTTGACCATCACCCAGCGGCGGGCGCCGTCGTCGGCGCGGTGGATCTGATACTCGAGGTCGATGCGTCCGTCGCCGGCCGGGTCGCACGCCGCCTTCCAGCGGTTGCCGATGGTCGTCCAGTCGGCCGCATCGACGACCAGCGGATGGAGGAGCCTGGTGTCCGCCGGCGCGTCGGCCGGCAGGCCCCACAGCTTCTTGAACTGCGCCGACCAGCGGTGCTCGCCGGCGGCGATGTCGTAATCCCAGGTGCCGACGTCGTTGGCCTCGACCGCCAGGCGCTGCCGCTCCTCGCTGATCCGCAGCGCCGTTTCGGTGTCCTTCTGGGCCGTCATGTCGCGATTGACGCCGATCATCTCCACCGGCCGGCCGTCGCGGCCGGCGCGGGCGATGGAGTGGGCGCTGATCCAGCGCACGACGCCATCCGGGCGGACGATGCGGAATTCCGAATCGAGGTAGGTGTCGAGGGGCAGGGTCTCCAGCTCGAATGCGACCAGGGGGACGTCGTCCGGATGAACCATTGACAGAAACAGCTCGCGGCTCGGCGGCGTGGATGGATCGAGACCGAACAGCCGGTACTGCGATTCGTCCCAGCGCTGGGCGCCGGTGGTGAGATCGTAGCTCCAGGCGCCCATGCGTCCGGCGACGAGGGCGACGCGCAGGCGTCGTTCGCTTTCGCGGACGGTTTCCTCGTCCTTGCGGCGCCGGTCGATGTCGCGCAGCGTGCCGACACCGCGCAACGGCTGGCCGTCGGCGCCGAAGGTGATGCGCCCGGTGGTCATCACCCAGCGCATCTCGCCGGTGTCCGCCCGCCGGATCCGGAACTCGGCGCTGTAGACGCCGTCGGAGTCCGGCGCATAAGCGCGCTCATAGAGCGCGGTGACGTGCTCGCGGTCGTCCGGGTGGATCAGCGATTCGAAGACGCCCTGGTCGCCCTCGAAACCGAGCGGCAGTCCGAGGATGGCGTTGAACTCCGGCGACCATCGCCGGGTGCCGCTCTTGGCATCGACGTCCCAGATGCCGATCTGCGTCGCCTCGACCGCCAGGCGCAGACGCTGCTCGCTTTCCCTCAGCGCACGGCTGGTGCCGGTTTCGCCGCTGAGGTCGAGCAGCTCGAGGACCGAGCCCCGGGCCGACGACTCGCCGAGCGGCGCGACGCGAAAGGCGAACGGCCGCTCGACGCCGTCGTGACCGGTGAGCACCTCGCGCCCCTCATGGGGGCCGCCCTCGCTCAGCGCCTGGCCGATGACGCTTTCGGCAAATGTCTGGCGGCCATGCGGCCACAACAGTTCGCCGACGTGCCGGCCCATCGCCTGGGCATTGGTCAGACCGACCAGGAATTCAGCGACGTTATTGATGAAACCACAGCGAAGACGGTCGTCGAGGACAAAAACGGCAACCATGTTTGCGCGTCGCCTGTCATGGCCAATTGAAACGAGTGGGCGCCCGCCACGGGAAGGAGCGATCCAACGTTCTTCCAGCTTAAGGGAACCTTCAGTGCTGCACAGACGTTTTTTGTCAGAAGTCCGTCAAACGGCGGAAGTTCCATCGCGCGGAATCCCTGCGATCGGTGCACACCACGGGAGTTCATCAATGACGTCATCGACCAAGACCCTCGAAGAAGACATCCAGGCTTTGCGCGGCGACGTGTCGGCGCTGGTCGAAAGCGTCAGCAAGCTGGTCACCGGGACCGCCGAGGCGGCGCAGCAGAATGCCGATTCCGGGCTGAACGGCGCTGCCCGGGCCGGCAAGGAGTTCATGGCCGATGCCGGCAAGTTCAAGTCGGATTCCGTCCATGCGGCGCAGGAGGCCGCCCACGACGCGTCCTCCCTGCTGGCAGGCGAGATCCGGCGGAACCCGTTCGTTGCGGTTGCTGCGGCGCTGGCTGTCGGCTTCGTTGCCGGAATTGCGCAGCGGCGATAGCGACATGCCGGGCGGGTTGCTTTCAGCTCTGGGGATCGTGCGACTGAAGAACTACCTGGCGTCCCTTGGCCGCTACGTGGTCGGCCAGGCGGTTCTTCTCGCCGGTCTCCTCCTCATGATCGTGCTGGCGCTGGGCTTCGGCGTGACCGCCCTCACCATATGGCTGGCCGAGCAGTGGGGGCCTGCGATCGCCTTCGGCGTGGTTGCCGGCGGCTTCCTCGTCCTCGCCCTGATCCTCGAGGTCATCATGGTGGTGCGCCGGATGGGGCGGGCGGACGCAGCGCGAAAACAGCCGGCCGCCGCCTTCGGCGCCGGCATGCCGCCCGACCAGATGGCCTTCGGGTCGGTCGCGGCGATGGCCGTGCTCGGCTACATCCTCGGCCGCCAGATCATGCGGCGATAGGCGCAGCAATGCGGGCGGCTCATCCTGGCGACGTAGCGGGTCGCACCATCGCGGTCAAACATGTCTTTCCCCCGGTGGTGCAGGCCGCCATCGTGGGAACGTTCCTGATCCTGTTCCTCGGCGCGCTCTACTACGCGCGCGACTTCGTCCTGCCGCTGGTGCTTGCCTGCCTGCTGACGATCACCCTGTCGCCGCTGGTCGGCAGGCTGGCGCGACTTGGGGTGCCGGCAGCGGTCTCGGCGCTGCTGCTGGTCGGAGGGGTGGGCGTCGGGGTAGGGGCGGCGGCGGTGTTCTTCTCCGGGCCGATTGCCCAGGTGGCATCTCAGATGCCCGACACCGTCAGCACCGTGCGCGAGCGACTGGCCTTCCTCAAGCGGCCAATCACGACGCTCAACAACGCCGGCCACGACGTCGAGAGCGTGCTCAACGGCGCCGACGAGAAGGCGGCCGCCACGACCACCGTGATCGTGTCGAACGGCGGCGGTCTGGTGAGCTGGCTGCTGGGGACGGTTGCGGATCTGGGGACGACCTTTGCCGCGACGCTGCTGCTGGCGGTGTTCCTGCTTGCCGCCAACGACGGATTGCGGCGCAAGCTGATCCGTGTGCTTCCCGAGCTCAGCGGCAAGAAGCGCTCGCTGCGTGTGCTGCACGAGATCGAGAACGACGTCTCGCGCTATCTGGTGACCGTCACGGCGATCAACGCCGGCCTCGGCGTGCTGGTCGGCTGTGCCATGGCGGTGGTCGGGCTCGGCAACGGAATCGTATGGGGGGTGGCGGCCGGCCTGCTCAACTTCATTCCCTACGTCGGCGCCACGGTCGGCATCTTCCTGGTGGCGGGGACGTCGCTGGCAACCTTCACCGGGCTTGCCGCCGCCGCGACCCCGCCGCTCATCTACCTCGGCCTGCAGATCCTCGAAGGCAGCTTCGTCACGCCCATGATCCTCGGACGGCGGCTGTCGCTGTCGCCGATCGCGATCCTGACCGTGCTGTCGCTGACCACCTGGATGTGGGGCATCGTCGGCACGGTCATCGGCGTGCCGCTGCTGGTCGTCTTCAAGGTGTTCTGCGACCAGTTCCCGAGCCTTGCCGGCATCGGCGTCTTCCTGTCCAGCGAAAGCAGCGAGGTCGAGGAGGCAGGGCGCGACGAAACCGTCCCAGCCGGTGGCGGCGCAACCGAGAAACCTCGGGCCCGAGGGCAGCCTCGCGGCGACGCAGCCGCCCGCCGACGCCGCGGCTTTGGGCGGCGGCGAGCGCATCATTGCTGTCCGGTCGTCTCCTTGACCTTCTGGACGAAGCCGGGGACGGCCGCGGT
The DNA here is from genome assembly GCA_963784605.1 of uncultured Alphaproteobacteria bacterium. GTDB lineage: Bacteria > Pseudomonadota > Alphaproteobacteria > Rhizobiales > Kaistiaceae > CAVSRC01. Next base: position 17,520 of record CAWARW010000009.1, on the reverse strand, counting down.
CAGCACCGGGCTCGGCCCGTAGAGGAAGGTCGCCCCGGCGATGTCGCCGGCCTGCGGCACGCGAAATTCCTCGCGGTAGCGGAAATCCATCAGCTCGCCGATGCGTCCCGGATGGTCGAGGCCGATGGCATGGCCGATCTCGTGGGTCAGCGCGTAGCGGAGGTCGTAGACGTCGAGATTGCCGTCGAAGCCGACCTTCCACGGTTGCGCCGGGTCGAGACAGATGACGGACCGCGCCAGGCTGGCGCGCCGCGCCGCCTGTCCGGGGTCGCTGTATTCGACGTTGGTGAACGCCCGCCCGCTCGGCGTCGCCTCGGCGCCGACGAGGATGTCGGCATCGGGCGAATCGATCCGGCGGAAGCGGATGTCGGCGACCGCCGACCAGGCGGCGAAGGCCGCCGCGAGTTCATGGTCGAAGGTCGCTGCGGCAATGCCGTTGGCAGCGAGCAGGGTGTCGAACGGCTCGACGGCCTGGCAGTTGCGGTTGCCGGCGAACTGCTGCTCGCTGGTGACGACGGCGTAGGTGACCGTCGCACCGGTGCCGGGAACCGGCGCCCCCCACTTCATCGTGTGGCCCTTGAGGACGATCTGCCGGTAGTCGGCGGCGGATGCCGTCACCGACGTCAAGCCCGTCGCCACGAGGGCGACCAATGCAAGGACCAGCCTGGCCTTGCCTGTCGCGATGCTGTGCGTCTTCAAGGATCCCCACCCCGAGCGCCAGTCCGATTCCCGATCGAGGGCTAGCATATTCTGTGCCTGTTGGCGAAGGGGCGGCGGCGACCGGCGCCGGCCCGGCGATGGCGAAATCACGGCAGCGGATTCCGGAAGCGCTGGAATTTCAGTGAGATGGCGGAATGGAACCGGCGGCGGCTGTTGCGGCGTTCTCGCTCTACAGGGGGTTCGACCAGAAGGAGCTTGCCATGCTCAAGACACTCGTGACCGCGTCGGCGGTCGTCGCACTGCTCGCGGCGGCGCCGGCGATTGCGCAAAACGGTGGCCAGCCTGTCAACTCGGGGACGACCGACCAGCCGGTGCCGACGACGGCGCCGCAGCCGAAGGAACCGGACCTTGTGACCCCGGCACCGGCGGGCGGCAACCAGGCGGCCCAGCCGGCCGACAGCAGCAAGCAGGTTGCGGCGACCGATAAGTTCCTCGGCCAGCAGGGCGACGGCCAGATGCTCGCCTTGTCGATCATGAACGCCAATGTCTACAATCCTGCCGGCGACAATGTCGGCTCGGTCAACGACATCGTGCTCGACCAGGACGGCAACATGGTCGCCATCGTGATCGGTGTCGGCGGTTTCCTCGGCATCGGCCAGAAGAACATCGCCGTGGCCCTGGCCGCCATCGACCGTGCGACCGACGAGAACGGCAATCCCAAGCTCGTCCTCAACGCCACCGGCGACGAGATCGACCAGGCGCCGGCCTTCACGACGCTCGCCGACCTCAAGGCGAAGCAGCAACAGCAGCAGATGCAGGCGCAGCCGCCGGCCGGCGGCGCCTTGGCGCCGGCGCCCGCCAGCCCGACCACCACCCAGTAATCGGGCAGCGCCTACCCAGATGCGCCCGCCGCCGGCTTCGGCTCGCGGCGGGCGTTTCATTCGGACGGCCCGTTCCTCGCACCAGCGGCATTCGGCCCGCCGGTCGCGCCTCACGAATGCGGATCGCGGCCGGTCGCGATCATCAGATGGTGCGCCTGGTGGTGGCTGCCCTTCGCCAGGATGCCGATGAAGCCAAGCGCCTTGACCTCAGCGATATCGCCGGGATCGGTCACCTTGACGATGAGCGCCGCGCCATTGGGAATCTCGGAGGCTTGGTAGGTCCATCCGCCAACGCCGTTCATGACCTTGGCGTGGGCGAAAACCATCCGGCGGATGGACTCCACGACCGAGCCTTCTCCGGTCGCGCTATAGCGGATACCGCCTGCGATTTCCTCGCTGGTTGCATGGGCGCGCAGCGTGACATCGTGCATGTCGACGAGGTGTTCGCGCAGCGCTTCGATGTTCACCTTCGACCAGTCGGTCTGCGGATCCGCCTCGAGCATCGCGACGATCTCCTGGATCGCGGCGAAGGCCGCCTGGCCGCCCTCGCTCGGAACGGCAGCCTGCTCCTGGCTCATCGCGGCGTGGGCCTGATGCTGCATCGCCGGCATCTGGCCGGGATCGCCGGCCATGTCCCCGGCCCAGGCATGGGACGCGATGACGGCCGCCGCAGCGGCAAATGCGAGACGCTTCATGGGTGGGGTCCTTCCCGTCTGGGTGTCGCCGTTCACGATGGCATCCGACGGCGCCTGATGACATGATCGCTATCATGTCCGGTCGAATGGCCCAGTTGCTGAGGTCGCTGAGCGCGAAGGAGCGCCGTCTGGCGGACGGCGGTTTTCTGTTCCACAGAGGCGATCCGGTCACCAACCTGTTCCTCGTTCTGGAAGGGACGGTTGAGCTGGTGCGCCATCAGGCGGATGGAGCCATGGTCACGCTGCAGCGGGCCTCGCGGAACGCTGTCCTTGCCGAGGCGTCGGTCTTCTCCGCGCGCTATCATTGCGACGCCTCTGCCGCGGCGCCGTCCGTCGTGCTCGCCGTGCCCATGGCCGACGTGCGCGCCAGCTTGGCGCGATCGCCGGATTTTGCCGGAGCCTGGGCCGAGTACCTGGCGCACGAGGTGCAGGAGGCTCGATTGCGGAGCGAGATCCTGTCGCTGAGAACGGTCGCCGCGCGGCTCGACGCATGGCTCCTGTCGCACGGGGAGCGCATGCCGGCGAAAGGCGAGTGGAAATCTCTGGCGCACCAGATCGGCGTCAGCCCGGAAGCGCTCTATCGGGAGTGTGCCCGGCGCAGAGGCGGATAGGCGTCACTCAGGGCGGCCTCGGCGTCCTCATAATCGGAAGCGGCAGGAAGCGCGTTCCGGACGAGGTGATCGACCACCTGCTGGAGCATTCCGCTCCTCGCGTTCCAAGAGATTCTGGTGCCGGCAGCAGGATTTGAACCCGCGACCCCCTGATTACAAATCAGGTGCTCTACCAACTGAGCTATGCCGGCCTGCCGCCCAAGGCGTACCAGCGCCGTCCGGTGGCGACAAGCACCGACCGGCATCCGTCCATTTGTCGCTAGCCCAGCTTGTTTGCGACTTGGTGAACGCGCGCTACGATCGGGCGGAGGAAAATATCATGTCAGAACGATTCCATAGCATGCGTGCGGCGGGCATCTCGCTCGCCGTCGATCTCGCCGCCGGCCACATCCGCGACTTCACCGTCGAGATGGGCGGCCGCCGGCTCACCCCGCTGCACACGGCACCGTGGGTGGACGATCCCCAGGTCACCGAGGATCCGGAGATCCCGGGGAACCTCAAATGCCTGTCGGGCGATTTCTTCTGCGCCGCGTTCGGGACCAACGACGTCGAGCCGGGTGTGCCCGGGCACGGCTGGCCGGCCAACTCCGAGTGGCGCGTCCTCGACGAGACGCGCAGCGGCGGGGCGGTGACGGCGCGCTTCGAGCTGGTGAAACGGGTGATGGGCGCCCGCCTGGTCAAGGAATTCACGCTCCGCGACGGCCATCCCTTTCTTTACGAGCGCCATGTGTTCAGCGGTGGCTCCGGCGGGGTGTCGGTGTCGAACCACGCGATGACCCATTTCCGGCGGGGCGGGCGGCTGTCGTTCTCGCCGAAGGCGTTCGGCGACCTGCCGCCGACGCCGCAGGAGACGGACCCGGCCAGGGGCCGCTCGCTGTTTGCGACCGCCAGGCGCTTCACCGACCTCGGCAAGCTGCCGATGGCCGACGGCAGCACCGCCGACCTGCATCGCTACCCGGTGGCGACCGGGCACGAGGATTTCGTCATGCTGGTGGAGGCGGCGGACTCCCCGCTCGGATGGACGGCGGCGGCCCGATCGGAGGAGGGCGACATCATGCTCAGCCTCAAGAACCCGGCCGAGGTTCCGGTCACCTTCCTGTGGTTCAGCAATGGCGGGCGCTTCTACAAGCCGTGGGACGGGCGCCATCGCGGCGTGCTCGGCATCGAGGAGGCGCGGGCCTATTCGACCGCCGGCCAAGCCGCCTCGGTGGCGCCCAATCCGCTGTCGGAGGCCGGCATTCCGACGGCGATCACGTTGACTGCGGACGGCACGGTCGCCGTCAGCCACGTGATCGGCAGCATACCGCTGCCGGAGGGATGGAGCCGCGTCGAGACCATCACGGCGGCGGGCGATAGCCTGCGCGTCACCGGCGACAGTCCCTACGCGGCGCTGGTTCCATTCGACGGAGGTTTCCTGTCGGGACGCTAGAACAGGGCCTGGCCGGCAACCAGGCCGAAGATCAGGAAGGCCAGGAACAGGACGAGGAAGATCCCGAAGAGAATGCGCGCGATGGTTGCCGCTCCGGCGGCAATGCCGGTGAAGCCGAAGGCGCCGGCGACCAGCGCAATAATCAGAAAGAAAAGAGCCCATTTCAGCATGGTTTGCTCGCTCCATCGTTGTCCTTGCCCGCGGGTATAAAGCGGGCGAGAGCACGAAAGTTCCATCGGGGTGCCGGCAACGGTTGCATGGCGGCGGGCGGCTGGGGAATCGCGCGTCGGCGCCCGCGATCAGCCGGCGCCGCGATCGTGCGAGCCGCCCCGACCGGCGCCGGCTTTCCCGACGTTGGCCACACCTCGGCTAGAAGAGGGCCCGTCCGATCATCAGGCCGGCAATCAGCAGCACCAGGAACACCGCCACGAAGATCCCGAACAGGATCTGGGCGGCGAACGCGGCGCCGACCGCGATGCCGGTGAAGCCGAAGACGGCCGCAACGATGGCGACGATGAAGAAGAAGAGTGCCCATTTCAGCATGATGTTTTCGCGCTCCATCCTGCGGTGGCCGATGCATCCAGAAGCAGCGGCGGGCGCGAAAGTTCCCTCTACGGCGGCGCCGCTCCAAGGTGCCTGCGGGCGACATAGAGCGCCAGAACGGCCGCGTTCGACACGTTGAGGCTGGCGATGGCGCCGGGCATGGTCAGCCGGGCGAGGCGGTCGCAGATGTCGCGGGTGAGGCGGCGCAGGCCCTTGCCCTCGGCACCCAGCACCAGCGCAACGCGGTCGCCGCTCATGGCGTCCTCGATGGGGGCCTCGGCTTCGCTGTCGAGGCCGATGCGGGTGAAGCCCATGCGGCCGATCTCCTCCAGCGCGCGGGCAAGGTTCTGCACCTCGACCAGGGCGATGCCGTCGAGCGCGCCGGAGGCGGCCTTGGCGAGCACGCCGGTCTCGGCCGGGGCGTGGCGGCCGGTGGTGACGACGGCGTCGGCGGCAAAGGCCACGGCCGAACGCAGGATGGCGCCGACGTTGTGCGGATCGGTGACCTGGTCGAGAACGACGAGAAGGCGCGCATCCTTCAGCCCGTCGAGCCCGATGGGGGGAAGCGGAGCCACCTCGATGGCGGCGCCCTGGTGCACGGCCTCGCCGCCGAGCAGCCGGTCGAGCAGCTTCGGCGTCGTCTCCTCCGCCGTCGTCGGCAGGCGCGCACCGGCCTCGGTGAGGCGTGTGAGGGCGTTCGGCGTCGCCAGGATGCGCAGCACCTTGCGGCGCGGGTTGGCGAGCGCCGCCAGCACCGGGTGGATGCCGTAGATCCACAGGGAATCCGGCCGCCGCTCGGCGGGCGAGCGCGGCCGGAAGCGGTTCTGCGGCGCGCCGCCGGAGCGCGGGCGCTGATGGGGACGGGTCATGGCCGGCTTATAGGCCGCAGGCCGCATGGCCGACAATGGCCGCCATCAAAGCGGGTGTGCGCACCGCTTCGTCGATTTGCGGCGTTGACAGGGCAGGGGGGCACCGCCATAAGACGCGCCGCGGGATGCCCGCCCGTCGGGGCCTTCGGACCCCGCGAACGGCTTGGGGGAGAGTGTCCCGAGCGGCAAAGGGGGCGGACTGTAAATCCGCTGGCTTACGCCTTCGTAGGTTCGAGTCCTACCTCTCCCACCATCCCTCTCCAGGCGGCTTTGTCCAAAGGGGCGACGAACGCCATGGCATTGGTGCCTGCATCCTTCGTCGTGCCGGAGGTCCTGGAGACCCCGGATTTCAGGATCCGCAAGTTGACCTTCCGCGACGCGGCGCTCGACTACCGTGCGGTGATGGCGAACATCGATATCATCCGCAAGACGCGGGGCGGAGATTGGCCGACCGCCGAGCTGACGTTCGAGGACGACCAGATCGATCTCGCCTGGCATCAGCGGGAATTCGAACGGCGCACGTCGTTCGCCTACGCCGTCATGTCCCTCGACGAGACGGAGTGTCTCGGCTGCGTCTATCTCTATCCCCCCGGTGAACGCGGCGAGGCAACCGCAAGCGCGGAGGTCGACGTCAGCTTCTGGGTGGTTCAGGCCGGCTTTGACCGCGGCCTCTACGCAAAGCTGTTCGGGGCGATCCGGAGATGGCTGGAGGACTGGCCGTTTGAGCGCATCGCCTACTCGAACGCCGTGCTGCCGTAGGTGTCCGCCGGAACAAGCGGCCGGCGGGCGCGGGCCCGGGCCGCTGCCGACTGGGGCCTTGACCGCCGACCCCGTTTTGCCGTTCTTGGCCTCTGGCGGGCTTCGTGCGTCGTGCTTCCCAGCCTTTGGGTGAGACGGCAGGCGAGGCGGCGCTCGCGGGTGTAGCTCAATGGTAGAGCAACAGCCTTCCAAGCTGATGACGAGGGTTCGATTCCCTTCACCCGCTCCAGCACTCAGATTTCCTTCATGCACTCCAATGATGCCTGCGACACCGCCTTTCTGCGGTATAGTCCGGCAGGGGTGTCACGGAAGGGGCGCAACCCATGAAGACGATCGCGGCCGCTCTGGCGATTTTCACGCTGCTATCGGTTGGCGCGGCATACGCCGCCTGTCCGGCGGGCCGGTACTTCGACGATCTTTCCAAGAAATGCCTCGTGGACCGGCAGGGTCCAACCGGTCCGAAGGCCTCCACGATCGGCAGCCTTTGCCTGGTTGGTTCGGCGTCTGCGAACGGAAGCTGGCATGGCCAATGCCATCGCCGCGTCGGTAGCGACTGTTATTCGTGGCAGTTGATCTGCCAGCCATGCCCCGGACCAGGGCGCTGCGCAACGCATTGAACCGGTTGCTGGCGAAACCCGATGATGTCCTTCGCCCCCGCTGCAGCTTTGGGTTTTCGCCGGGCGGGGCATCTGGCCTCTGGCGTTCGGCGGCCGTCTTCTGCTATTGGGACGCCCGCGCCTAGGGGTATAGCTCAGTTGGTAGAGCGGCGGTCTCCAAAACCGCAGGTCGCAGGTTCGAGTCCTGCTGCCCCTGCCATCCCCGAAACTGTCCGACCCGGAGACATGGGTGACAGATTGTACCTAAGACATGGGTGACAATCTCGTGCCGAACGGATTGTCGATGGTTTGCAGGGTCCTCTGTTCCAGGTCGATATATCCCAGATCGTAATGCATGAAGCTGACGAGCCAAATGCCGTCGTCGACTTCCTTGATGCCGAGCTTCTGACCGGCCAAGACGGTTGAGAGGTTGATCTTCTTGCGGTGCATGCAGATGCGGCCGCAGGCGGTGACCAGGACCTCGCGGTCGTGGAATGGATAGGCGAGTTCCGGCAGGCCGGTGTAGGGCCGTGGAGAGGGCTGGTAGAGCTCGGCCGGGGTCTTCATGAGGAGCGCCTGGTGAGGGCGCTCTTCATTGAATTCGCTGACGAAATCGTCGAAGCGGGCCTGCTGTTGCAGGATATTGGCCCGCGCCGGCCGGGTGGTCTCCTGCTTGAGCGTCAGATGCATGCGCTCGTGGCGGCCGTTCTCCTGCGGGTGGCCCGGCTTGATGCGTTCCAGGGCGATACCGAGCCTGAGCCAGAGAACCGAGAGCTTCGACAGGTTGTAGAGGCCGTTGGGGCTGGCGAAGGGCTGCCCGTTGTCGCTGCGGATGGCCGCCGGCATGCCGCGGTCCTTGAACAGCCGCACGAAGGCTTGGATGACCGGGGCTTCCCGGGTTGATTCAACGGCTTCGACGAGCAGCAGGTAGCGCGAGGCCTGGTCGGTCACCGTCAGGGGGTAACAATAGCGGCCATCGCCCAGCCTGAACTCGCCCTTGAAGTCGGCGCACCATAGATCGTTGGGCATCACCGCCTGGGAAAGCGGCGTGCCCGCGGCCTTGTTCGCCCGGTTCCTGTTGCGCGCCCGGCTCACAAGGCCGTGGCGGTCGAGAACGGCGTGGACCGTGCTCTTGGCCGGGATGCGGACGTCACCGTTGAGCCTGCGGACGAGCAGTTCCCGGATCTTGCGGGCGCCCCAGTGCGGCTTCTCCCGTTTGGTTGCCACAATCAGCCGCTCGATCGGCTCCGGCAACTGGTTGGCATAGCGCACCGGCCGCCGCGAGCGGTCGCTCAGCGCCTCCAGCCCTTCCTCCTTGTAGCGGTTGAAGATCTTGTAGCCGGTCTTGCGCGAGATCCCGAACGCCCGGCACACGGCGCTCATGCCCTCGCCGTCGAGAAGCCGGGCAACAAAACGCAGACGTTCCTCCATCGCCGAACACTCTCTCCACGGCATCAACACCTCCCGCAAATGGCGAAAAGTGTTACCCATGTGTCCGGTACGAAACGTCACCTATGTCTCAGGTCGGTCAGATTCCCTTCATGCACTCCGATGATGCCTGCGACACCGCCTTTCTGCGGTATAGTCCCGCAGGGGTGTCACGGAAGGGGCGCAACCTATGAAGACGATCGCGGCCGCTCTGGCGATTTTCACGCTGCTATCGGTTGGCACGGCATACGCCGCCTGTCCGGCGGGCCGGTACTTCGACGATCTTTCCAAGAAATGCCTCGTGGACCGGCAGGGTCCAACCGGTCCGAAGGCCTCCACGATCGGCAGCCTTTGCCTGGTTGGTTCGGCGTCTGCGAACGGAAGCTGGCATGGCCAATGCCATCGCCGCGTCGGTAGCGACTGTTATTCGTGGCAGTTGATCTGCCGGCCATGCCCCGGACCAGGGCGCTGCGCAACGCATTGAACCGATTGCTGGGCGAAACCCGATGATGTCCTTCGCCCCCGCTCCAGCTTTGCGGTTTTCGCCGGGCGGGGCATCTGGCCTCTGGCGTTCGGCGGCCGACTTCTGCTATTGGGACGCCCGCGCCTAGGGGTATAGCTCAGTTGGTAGAGCGGCGGTCTCCAAAACCGCAGGTCGCAGGTTCGAGTCCTGCTCGCCCCGCCATCCTCCTAACTGTCCAGCCCGGAGACATAGGTAACAGATTGTACCTAAGACATAGGTGACAACCTCGGGCCGAACGGGTTGTCGAGGGGCTGCAAGGTCTTCTGTTCCAGGTCGATATATCCAAGATCGTAGTGCATGAAGCTGACGAGCCAGATGCCGTCGTCGACTTCCTTGATTCCGAGCCTTCTGACCGGCGAGCACGGTGGAGATGTTGATCTTCTTGCGATGCAGGCAGATGCGGCCGCAGGCGGTGACGAGGATGTCGCGGTCGTGGAAGGGATATTCGAGGTCGGGCAAACCATTGTAGCGGCGCATGGGAGGCGCGAGTAGATCTCGGCCGGAGTACTTCATGGCGAGTGCCTCGTGCGGGCGCTCGGTGATTGAACTCGCTCACGAAGGCATCGAAACGGGCCTGCTGCTGGAGGCTGTTCATGCCCGGCGGGCGGGTGGCCTCCTTCTTGAGGGTCAGGTGCATGCGCTCGTGGCGGCCGTTCTGCTGCGGATGGCCGGGCTTGATGCGCTCGATGGCGATGCCGAGCCTGCAGCCACCAGACCGAGAGCTTGGACAGATTGAAGAGGCCGTTGGGACTGGCGAAGGGAACGCCGTTGTCGGAGCGGATGGCGTGCGGCAGGCCGCGCTCGCAGAACAGCCGCTGGAAAGCATGAAAGACCGTGTCTTCCCGGGTCGATTCGAGCGGCTTCGCACAGGAGCAGGTAGCGCGAGGCGTGGTCGGTGACGGTGAGCGGGTAGCAGTAGCGGCCGTTGCCGAGCTTGAACTCGCCCTTGAAGTCGGCGCACCACAGATCGTTGGGCGCGCTGCCCTTCGACAGCGGCGTGCCCGCGGCGCTTGATGGCGCGGTTCCTGTTGCGCGCCGGCTTGACCAGGCCGTGGCGGTCGAGCACGGCGTGGATGGTGCTCTTGGCGGGAATGCGGACGTCGCCGGACAGCCGCCGGACCAGCAGTTCCCGCATCTTGCGGGCGCCCCAATGCGGCTTGTCGCGCCTTCAGGCTGACGATCAGGCTCTCGATCTGCTGCGGCAACTGGTTGGCGTAGCGCACCGGCCGGCGCGAGCGGTCGCTGAGCGCCTCCAGCCCATCGCTCCTTGTAACGGTCGAAAATCTTGTAGCCGGTCTTGCGCGAGATGCCGAACTCCCGGCACAGTCGCGTCATCGCCTCTCCGTCCAGCAGGCGGGCGACAAAACGCAGGCGTTCTTCCATCACCGAACTCGCTTTCCACGGCATCCACACCTCCCGCCAAAAAGCGAAAAGTGTTACCCATGTGTCCGGTACGAAGTGTCACCTATGTCTCAGGCCGCTCAAAACCAGCGGCCTGCCGTCAGTTTCCGTGGACGAGCAGCGCGTCGGTCACCAGCTGGGCGGCCGGGCGGCTACCGACACGGCGTCGCAGGGGCCGGAACGGCCAGATGCTGCGCCGCGGGGCCGGGGGCAAAATTCATGCCGGACCGGGCTTGTGAATCTTGGCGGCAGGCTCTATGTAACCGTTCCGAGCGCGCGGCGCGCGAACCAATTGAGGTTCGCGCGTCGATCTGGCATGAGCGGTTAATGGCTGAAAAAATCAATCCTTTTGCGTTCCTCCAACAGGTAAGGGCGGAGGCTTCCAAGGTCGTTTGGCCGAGTCGGCGGGAAACCACGGTGTCGACCGTCATGGTGATCGTCATGGCGTTTCTCGCGGCCATCATGTTCCTGCTGGCCGATCAGGTGATCAGCCTGGGCATCAAGACCATCCTCGGCCTGGGCACAGGCAGTTCCTGAGGGCAGGCGGCGGCGCACATGGAAAAGAAGTGGTACATCGTCCACGCCTACTCGAATTTCGAGCGCAAGGTTGCCGATTCGATCAAGGAGAAGGCGCACGCGGCGGGTCTCGATGAGCTGTTCGAGGAGATCCTGGTGCCGACCGAGAAGGTGGTCGAAGTGCGCCGGGGCCGCAAGGTGGACGCCGAGCGCAAGTTCTTCCCCGGCTACGTGCTGGTGAAAATGACGATGACCGATGAGGCCTACCACCTCATCAAGAACACGCCGAAAGTGACCGGTTTTCTAGGCGCCGACAACAAGCCGGTGGCGATCTCCGAGGCTGAGGCGAGCCGCATCCTGCGCCAGGTGCAGGAAGGCGTCGAGCGCCCGAAGCCGTCCATCAGTTTCGAAGTTGGCGAACAGGTGCGCGTGGCCGATGGGCCGTTTGCCTCGTTCAACGGCCTGGTCGAGGAAGTCGACGAGGTGCGCGCGCGTTTGAAAGTTGCCGTATCGATCTTCGGCCGGGCGACCCCGGTCGAGCTCGAGTACGGGCAAGTCGAGAAGCTTTGATCCGCCATCGCGTGCGGACAGGGCGTCACGTCGCTGTGGAAGGTTCGGGGCATGCGCCAGATGCCCGGCGGAACCGGACCACGGCATTCCTGGCCGGCCAAGGCCGGCGCCTGAAGGGAAAGGACTGAACCAATGGCGAAAAAGATTGCCGGTTATCTCAAGCTGCAGGTGCCCGCGGGCTCGGCGACGCCGTCGCCGCCCATCGGCCCGGCGCTCGGCCAGCGCGGTATCAACATCATGGAGTTCTGCAAGGCGTTCAACGCCCAGTCGCAGGAGATGGAGAAGGGCTCGCCGATCCCGGTGGAGATCACCTATTACCACGACAAGTCCTTCACCTTCCGCATGAAGACCCCGCCGGTCAGCTTCTTCCTGAAGAAGGCGGCGGGCCTGCAGAAGGGGTCGACCACGCCCGGCCGCGGCAGCGTCGGGCGCGTCAACCGCGAGCAGGTGCGCGAGATCGCCGAGAAGAAGATTAAGGACCTCAACGCCGTCGATGTGGAAGCGGCGATGAAGATGGTCGAAGGCTCGGCCCGCTCGATGGGCCTCGAGGTGGTGGAGTAAGCGCCATGGCCAAAATCGCAAAGCGAGTCAAGAAGGTCCGCGAAGGTGTTGATCCGGCGAAGCTTTATGCGCTGGATGAGGCGGTGAAGATGCTCAAGCAGCGGGCCGTCGCCAAGTTCGACGAGACCGTCGAAGTGGCCATGAACCTCGGCGTCGATCCGCGTCACGCCGACCAGATGGTGCGCGGCGTCGTGTCGCTGCCGAACGGCACCGGCCGCAGCGCCCGCGTGGCGGTGTTTGCCCGCGGCGACAAGGCCGAGGAGGCCAAGGCCGCCGGCGCCGACGTGGTGGGCGCCGAGGACCTGGTGGCGGCGGTGCAGGGCGGCCAGATCGATTTCGACCGCTGTATCGCCACGCCCGACATGATGCCGCTGGTCGGCCGTCTCGGTAAGGTGCTGGGCCCGCGCGGCCTGATGCCCAACCCGAAGGTCGGTACCGTCACCAACGACGTGGCCGCGGCGGTCAAGGACGCCAAGGGCGGCGCCGTCGAGTTCCGCGTCGAGAAGGCGGGCATCATCCACGCCGGCATCGGCAAGGCGAGCTTCGACGACAAGGCGCTCGTCGCCAACATCAAGGCTTTCACCGATGCCGTGCAGAAGGCGCGGCCGGCGGGTGCCAAGGGCACATTCGTTCAGCGCGTCGCAATCTCGTCGACCATGGGGCCGGGCCTCAAGATCGACCTGGCGACGCTTTCCGACGGCGCTCAGGCGGCGTCGTAAGAAAAGAGCTTCCGGCTGGGGGCAACCCCGGCCGGCAGAATGGGCGACGGAAGCTTCCGCCGCCCGATCCTGTCCGAGACTGCAGGCGCCGGGCTTCCGGCTTAATCCGACTGGCCTGCAATAGACGGGAGGGAACCGGATTTCCGGTTCGAACCTCTTGGCCCATGCGGCGCCCACACGGGCGCCGGCTTGGGGGACAGGCTGTGAACGCCTCCGCCCGCTTTATCCGGGCGGCAGGCAAACGCAACCGGCGGTCCCCCTATTGCGGCCGCCTAATGGAGAGAGGCAGTTGGAGAGAGCGGAGAAACGCGAGGCGGTCACGACGCTGAACCAGGTGTTCAAGGACACCGGGACGGTCGTTGTCGCCCACTATTCCGGCCTTACCGTCGCCGACATGACGGCCCTCAGGGCCCGCATGCGCGAGGCGGGAGGCGGAATGAAAGTCGCGAAGAACCGGCTCGTCAAACTCGCCCTGGAAGGCACGGACGTCGCGCATATTGCGGACCTGTTCACAGGTCCGACCGTGATCGCTTTCTCGAAGGATCCGGTAGCGGCGGCCAAGGTCACCGTCGATTTCGCCAAGACCAACGACAAGCTGGTCATTCTTGGCGGCGCGATCGGCGCGACCAACCTCAAGCCCGACGGTGTGCAGGCGCTTGCCACGCTGCCGTCACTCGATGAACTGCGCGCCAAGCTGGTCGGCATGATCGTTACGCCGGCCACCCGCATTGCGCAGGTTCTCGCGGCACCGGCGGCTCAGGTCGCCCGCGTTGTCGGGGCTTATGCCGAAAAGGGTGAGGCGGCGTAGGCCGTTCTCGGAACAACAGGGTTCGAATCGAAAAAGGGAATGCAAAATGGCTGATCTGTCGAAGATCGTGGAAGACCTGTCGCAGTTGACCGTCCTCGAGGCGGCCGAGCTGTCGAAGATGCTGGAAGAGAAGTGGGGCGTCTCCGCCGCGGCGCCGGTCGCCGTGGCTGCCGCCGGCGGCGGTGCGGCAGCGGCCGCGCCGGTCGAGGAGAAGACCGAGTTCGACGTCGTCCTGGCCGATTTCGGCCCGAACAAGATCAACGTCATCAAGGAAGTCCGCGCCATCACCGGCCTCGGACTGAAAGAGGCGAAGGATCTGGTCGAGGCGGCGCCGAAGGCCGTCAAGGAAGCCGTCAGCAAGGAAGACGCCGAGAAGTTCAAGGCGCAGCTCGAAGGCGCCGGCGCCAAGGTGGAGCTGAAGTGACCTGAGGCGTGAGGCCGACGATCACCGGAGATCCATCCCCAGGCTCGCGCAGCGGGCCGCAGGGGACCCGAAAGAGCGGAGACGCCGGCCAGCCGGCGTCTTCCGCACCTGAAGTGAAGCGTAGCAGACCGTTGTCCAGAGTTCCGTCCCGTAGCGTCGCGCGGTGTTCCGGACAGCCGTTTCCACAGACATCAGACGAGGAGTGAACATGACCCAGACGTTCACCGGTCGCAGAAGGGTCCGCCGATTTTTCGGCTCAATCAGGGAAGTGGCCGAGATGCCGAACCTCATCGAGGTTCAGAAGGCATCTTACGACCAGTTCCTGTTGGTCGACGAACCCGACGGCGGGCGGCCCGACGAGGGCCTGCAGGCGGTGTTCAAGTCCGTGTTCCCGATCTCCGACTTCTCCAATACCGCGCTGCTGGAGTTCGTGCGCTACGACTTCGAGCCGCCGAAATACGACGTGGACGAGTGCCGCCAGCGCGGCATGACCTTCTCGGCGCCGCTCAAGGTGACGCTGCGCCTGATCGTGTTCGACGTCGATCAGGAGACCGGCGCCAAGTCGGTCAAGGACATCAAGGAGCAGGAAGTCTACATGGGCGAAATGCCGCTCATGACCATGAACGGCACCTTCATCGTCAACGGCACCGAGCGGGTCATCGTCTCCCAGATGCACCGTTCGCCGGGCGTCTTCTTCGACCACGACAAGGGCAAGACCCATTCCTCGGGCAAGCTGCTCTTTGCCGCCCGCATCATCCCGTACCGCGGCTCCTGGCTCGACATCGAGTTCGACGCCAAGGACATCGTCTATGCGCGCATCGACCGCCGCCGCAAGATTCCGGTGACGTCGCTGCTCTATGCGCTCGGCATGGACGGCGAGCAGATCCTCGACACCTTCTACAACAAGGTCGTCTACAAGCGCGCCAAGGACGGCTGGCGCGTGCCTTTCGACGCCCACCGCCTGCGTGGCTTCAAGGCGGTCAACGACCTGATCGACGCCGACAGCGGCGAGGTCGTGCTCGAGGCGAACCGCAAGTTCACCGCGCGCTCGGCGCGCCAGGCGGCGGAGAAGGGCGTCAAGGCGCTCAAGGTCAACGATGAGGACCTCTACGGCCATTACCTGGCCCGGGACATGGTCAACCTGGAGACCGGCGAGATCTATGCCGAGGCCGGCGACGAGCTGAACGAGAAGCTGCTCGCCCAGCTGGTCGAGATCGGCAACGACGAGATCACCATTCTCGACATCGACCACGTCAATACCGGCGCCTACATCCGCAACACGCTCGCCGTCGACAAGAACGAGTCGCGCGAGGAAGCGCTGTTCGACATCTACCGGGTCATGCGTCCGGGCGAGCCGCCGACCATCGACACGGCGGAGGCGATGTTCAAGTCGCTGTTCTTCGACGCCGAGCGCTACGACCTTTCGGCGGTCGGTCGCGTCAAGATGAACATGCGCCTCGACCTCGACGCCGAGGACAGCGTCCGCGTGCTGCGCGAGGCGGACATCCTGGCGGTCATCCGGACGTTGGTGGAGCTGCGCGACGGCAAGGGCGAGATCGACGACATCGACAATCTCGGCAACCGCCGCGTGCGCTCGGTCGGCGAGCTGATGGAGAACCAGTACCGCATCGGCCTGCTGCGCATGGAGCGCGCGATCAAGGAGCGCATGAGCTCGGTCGAGATCGGCAACGTCATGCCGCAGGACCTGATCAACGCCAAGCCGGCGGCCGCCGCCGTGCGCGAGTTCTTCGGCTCCTCGCAGCTGTCGCAGTTCATGGACCAGACCAACCCGCTGTCGGAGATCACCCACAAGCGGCGCCTGTCGGCGCTGGGCCCGGGCGGACTCACCCGCGAGCGCGCCGGTTTCGAGGTGCGCGACGTGCACCCCACCCACTATGGCCGCATCTGCCCGATCGAGACGCCGGAAGGCCCGAACATCGGCCTGATCAACTCGCTGGCCACCTTCGCCCGCGTCAACAAGTACGGCTTCATCGAGAGCCCGTATCGCCGGGTCAAGGACAGCCGCGTCACCGAGGAGGTCATGTACCTGTCGGCGATGGAGGAGGCGAAGTACACCATCGCCCAGGCCAACGCGCCGCTCGACGCCAAGGGCAAGTTCGTCAACGATCTGGTCACCTGCCGTCAGGCCGGCGAAGTCATGCTGATGCCGGCCGAGAAGGTCGACGCCATGGACGTGTCGCCCAAGCAGCTCGTCTCGGTCGCCGCGGCGCTCATCCCGTTCCTCGAGAACGACGACGCCAACCGCGCCCTGATGGGCTCCAACATGCAACGTCAGGCGGTGCCGCTGGTGCGGGCCGAGGCGCCGCTGGTGGGCACCGGCATGGAGCCGGTGGTGGCGCGCAATTCCGGCGCTGCAATCGGTGCCCGGCGGGCCGGCGTGGTCGACCAGGTGGACGCCACCCGTATCGTCATCCGGGCGACGGAAGAGCTGGAAATCGTCCCGCTCCGGCGTCGACATCTACCGGCTGATGAAGTTCCAGCGCTCCAACCAGAACACCTGCATCAACCAGCGTCCGCTGGTGCGCGTCGGCGACAAGGTGGCCAAGGGCGAGATCATCGCCGACGGTCCGTCGACCGATCTCGGCGATCTGGCGCTCGGCCGCAACGTGCTGGTCGCCTTCATGCCGTGGAACGGCTACAACTTCGAGGACTCCATCCTCCTGTCCGAGCGCATCGTGCGCGATGACGTCTTCACCTCGATCCATATCGAGGAGTTCGAGGTCATGGCCCGCGACACCAAGCTCGGGCCGGAAGAGATCACGCGCGACATTCCGAACGTCTCGGAAGAGGCGCTGAAGAGCCTCGACGAGGCCGGCATCGTCTACATCGGCGCCGAAGTCCTCGCCGGCGACATCCTGGTCGGCAAGATCACGCCGAAGGGCGAGAGCCCGATGACGCCGGAAGAGAAGCTCCTGCGCGCGATCTTCGGCGAAAAGGCCTCCGACGTCCGCGACACCTCGCTGCGGGTTCCGCCGGGCGTCACCGGCACGGTCGTCGAGGTGCGCGTGTTCAACCGCCACGGCGTCGAGAAGGACGAGCGCGCCATGGCGATCGAGCGCGAGGAGATCGAGCGTCTGGCCAAGGACCGCGACGACGAGCAGGCGATCCTCGACCGCAACGTCTTCGGGCGCCTGGCCGACATGCTGATCAACAAGATGGCGGTGTCGGGCCCGAAGGGCTTCAAGAAGGGCGGCAAGATCACCAAGGACCAGCTCGACGAGTATCCGCGGGCGCAGTGGTGGCAGTTCGCCGTTTCCAACGACAAGCTGATGGCGGAGATCGAGGCCCTCAGGAACCAGTACGACGAGAGCCGCAAGCAGCTCGAGAAGCGCTTCATCGACAAGGTCGAGAAGCTGCAGCGCGGCGACGAGCTGCCCCCGGGCGTGATGAAGATGGTCAAGGTCTTCGTCGCGGTGAAGCGCAAGATCCAGCCCGGCGACAAGATGGCCGGCCGCCACGGCAACAAGGGCGTGGTGTCCAAGATCGTCCCGGTCGAGGACATGCCC
>CAWARW010000008.1:0-53738 GCA_963784605.1 uncultured Alphaproteobacteria bacterium | reverse complement strand
TGGCTCCCCGGGCCGGACTCGAACCAGCGACCCAGCGGTTAACAGCCGCTTGCTCTACCAACTGAGCTACCGGGGACCGACGCCATGACGGCGTGACCGGCTGCCTATATCAGACCGATCGGTTGTTGCAAGAAGAATGGTTCGTGCCGGACACCCTGTCGCCGGAACGAGGTTGCCAAGGCGTATCCGGCTCCCCATGTTGCGGCGGTTTCGGCAGTGAGAGAGGGGATCGTGGCGCGCGTCCGCTTCGGCAAGTATTCGGTCAGCCTGCCGGCCAACCGGCTGGTCCGCATCGGCCTTGGCGTCGCCCTGGTGATCCTTGGCGGGGTCTTCGGCTTCCTGCCGGTGCTCGGCTACTGGATGGTGCCGGTCGGCCTGCTCATCCTGGCCATCGACGTGCCGCCGATCCGCCGCTTCAACCGCCGGATGACCGTCGCCGTGGTCGGCTGGTGGAACAACCGCATGAGCCACGCCGACCGCAAGGCCGCCCGCCGCGATGCGCCTGCCGAAGCAGCCGGCGCCCACCGATTCCGTTTAGGCTACAGCGCGTCCGGTCCGGTCTCGCCGGTGCGGATGCGCACGGCCCCGAGCAGCTCGGTGATGAAGATCTTGCCGTCACCGATGTGGCCGGTGCGCGCCGACTGCACGATCGCGGCGACGACGTCGTCCACGCGACTGTCGTCGATCGCGACCTCGACCTTGGTCTTGGGCAGGTAGCTGACCGTGTATTCGGTGCCCCGATAGATCTCGGTATGGCCCTTCTGGCGGCCGTAGCCTTTCACTTCGGTGACGGTCATGCCGTGGACGCCGACCTCGGTCAGCGCCTCGCGCACCGGGTCGAGGCGATGCGGCTGGACGATTGCGGTGATGAGTTTCATGGTGTGATCCCCCAAGTTCTGCCGCCTGTTCTCGCAAACCGACGGCACGATGGCAAATGCCGCCGCCGTTCGCCGAGGCTGCAGCCGGTCCCTTGACCGTTCCCTCCGGGCGCCCGTATCGTGGCCGGTGCGTCGGTTCCCCGGGTCGTGAGTCCCGGGGATCAAACGGGAATGCGGTGAGGAATAGGGTCAAGCCCGCCGAAGCCGCAGCTGCCCCCGCAACTGTAAGCGGCGAGTCGTTCCGCATCAGCCACTGGGAAACCGGGAAGGCGCGGATTTCAGACTTCGACCCGCGAGCCAGGAGACCGGCCGACGCGTCCCTCTAGCCCTTCCGTCGGTGGGACGGAGAAGGAGACGCGAATGGCCGTTCTTCCCAGCACGACTGCATCGACCCGCACGCTTGCCGGCGTTCCGGCGCGTGTGATTCCCGCCCTGGCCGCCTTCCTCTTCGGCCTGTCGCTGTTCATGGCGACCGGCTTCGCCTGGCCAAGTGCGATCCACAACGCCACGCACGATACGCGTCACTCTCTCGGCCTTCCCTGTCACTAGGGGGCGGCCGTGTTTCGCAATCTGGTTTTGAGCGCGGCCGGCGCTGGTCTGGCCGTCTGTCTGGTCGTGGCCGGTCTGCAGGTCGTCACCACCGAGCCGCTGATCCTCCATGCCGAGGTCTTCGAGAAGGCCGCAAGCGCCGCGCCGTCGCCTGCGATGGCCGAGACGGCGGTTGCGCCCGCCGACGCACCACGACGCGGATGCGGCGCCCGCGCACGCGCATGACGAAGGCGCGTGGCAGCCGGCCGACGGGCTGGAGCGCACGCTCTACACGCTGCTCGCCGATTTGCTTGTCGGCATGGCGGCGTCGCTGATGCTTCTCGGCGCCATGCTGGCGCGCGGCGATCCGATCGACGCGCGGCGGGGCCTCATGTGGGGCGCCGCCGGCTTCGTCGCCGCCGCGCTGCTGCCGAGCCTCGGATTGCCGCCCGAGCTGCCCGGCACGCCCGCGGCCGATCTGCTCGCCCGGCAGACATGGTGGCTGGGCACTGCCTTCGCCTCGGCCGTCGCGCTGTGGCTCATCGCCTTCGGCAAGGGCCGGGCGGCGCGCATCGCCGGTCTCGCCCTGCTGGCGGCACCCCACCTCATCGGGGCGCCGGAGCCGCCGTCCCACGAGGCGGCCTATCCCGCCGACATGGCCGGCGCGTTCGTCATCGCCTCGATCGTCGTCAGCGCCGTCCTGTGGTCGCTGTCCGGCCTCGCCTCGGGCTGGCTCTACCGGCGCCTCTCGGCGCGCGGCTAGCCGATGGCGACCGCTGCACGCGTGCTGGTCGTTGGCGGCCAGCGCTCCGGCAAGAGCCGCTTTGCCGAACGGCTGGTGGCGGCGAGCGGGCGCACGCCCGTCTATCTCGCCGTCGCCACCGCCGGCGACGGCGAGATGGCCGACCGCATCGCCGAGCATCGGCGCTATCGCGGCGAGGCCTGGCGCACGGTCGAGGAGCCGCTCGACATCGCCGCCGTTCTTGCCCGCGAAGCGCGCCCCGGCACCGTCGTCCTGGTCGAATGCCTGACGCTGTGGCTGTCCAACCTGATGGGCGCCGGGCGCGCCATCGACACGGCGACCGATGGGCTGATCGCCGCCCTCGAACAGGCCGCCGGGCCGGTCGTCCTGGTCTCCAACGAGGTCGGCGGCGGGATCGTGCCCGACAATGCGCTCGCCCGCCGCTATGCCGACGCCCTCGGCGTGCTCAACCAGCAGGTGGCGGCGGTCGCGACCCGGGTCGTGCTGGTCGTCGCCGGCCAGCCGCTCACCCTCAAGCCAAACCCGCAGACGGAGTTCACGCTGTGACCGCCGACCGCATCCCCGCGACGGTCGTCACCGGCTTCCTCGGTGCCGGCAAGACCACGCTCATCCGCAACCTCATCGCCCGGGCGCGCGGCCGGCGCATCGCCGTCATCGTCAACGAGTTCGGCGACATGGGCTTCGACGGTGCGCTGCTCGCCGATTGCGACGATGCGGACTGCCGGCCGGACCACATCGTCGAACTGACCAACGGCTGCATCTGCTGCACGGTTGCCGAGGAATTCCTGCCGACCATGGAGGCGCTGCTGGCGCGATCGCCGGCGCCCGATCATATCGTCATCGAGACCTCCGGCCTGGCGCTGCCGCAGCCGCTGGTGCGTGCCTTCTCGTGGCCGACCGTGAAGCACCGCGTCACCGTCGACGGCGTGGTGACCGTGGTCGATGCCGCGGCGGTCGCGGCGCAATCCGGCGTCCTGGTGCCGCAAGCGGCGGCGCCCGACCACGACGACCCGGTCGAGGAGCTGTTCCACGACCAGCTCGTCTGCGCCGACCTGGTTGTCCTCGGCAAGAGCGACCTCGTCTCCGACGACCTGCTGCGGAGCGTCAAGGCGACGGTGGCCGGCGAGGCGCGGCCGGGCACGGCGATCCTGCCGAGCCGCGCCGGCGGCCTGCCGCCCGAGGTGCTGCTCGGCCTCGCCGCCGCCAGCGAGGTCAACATGAACGGCCGCGAAAGCCACCACGAGCTGGAGGGCGAGGCGCACGACCACGACGATTTCATCAGTCTCGTCGTCGATCCCGGTGTGGCCGCCGGCGTCGACGATCTCAGGGCCCGCGTCCACCATGTGCTGGCGCTCGACGGCGTCCTGCGCGTCAAGGGGCGCGTCGCGGTCGCCGGCAAGACCGCCCCGCTGGTGGTGCAGGGGGTGGGCCCGCGGGTCGAAAGCTGGTTTGCGCCCGGGCGCGCGGCGAGCGGCCTCGTGGTCATTGGCGGCAAGGCGATCGACGTCGCCGCCATCACCGACATCCTCGCGGGGTGAGGCGAAGCCATGCACCTCCCGGCCGGCACCACCGAGCGGATCGACGATGGCGACGCGGCGATCGATCTCGACCAGCCGCCGGGCGACATCGTCATCCTTTCGGCGGCCGACAGCGAGCTCGCGGCACTGGCCGCGGCGGCCGCCC
Source organism: uncultured Alphaproteobacteria bacterium (assembly GCA_963784605.1). Classification (GTDB taxonomy): domain Bacteria; phylum Pseudomonadota; class Alphaproteobacteria; order Rhizobiales; family Kaistiaceae; genus CAVSRC01. Next base: position 49,886 of record CAWARW010000008.1, on the reverse strand, counting down.
GGCGCGGCAGCGCGACCACCGTCCGCTTCGCCAATCTCGGGCACCTGGCGCACCCGCTCTCCGTCGATCTCTACGCCGACAAGACGCTGGCCCACGCGCGGCTGGTCCTCGTCCGCCTGATGGGCGGGCAGGGCTACTGGCCCTACGGCCTGGAACGGCTGCGGGCGCTCGCCCGCGGCGGCGGGCCGCGCCTCGTCGTGGTGCCCGGCGAGGCCCGCTGGGACGAGCGGCTGGAGGCCTTCTCCACCGTTGCCGGCGAGGACGCCCGGCTGCTCTGGCGCTATCTCAGCGAGGGCGGCGAGACCAACGCGGAGCGGGCGCTGGCCTTGCTCGACCATCTCCTGGGGCGCGAGGCACGGCCGCCGCCGCCCGTCGTGCTCCCCCATGCCGGCTGGTACTGGCCGGGGATCGGCGAGAGCGACGCCGCGACGGTGTTGCGGTTTCGGCGTGCGGGCCAGCCGGCGGCGGCCATCGTCTTCTACCGCGCCCTCATCCCCGGCGGCTCGACCGAGCCGGTCGACGCGCTGGTCGCGGCGCTGGCGGCGGCAGGCATGGCGGCGCTGCCGCTCTTCGTCACCAGCCTCAGGGACCGCGCATCGGCGGCCTTCCTCGGCGAGACCTTTGCCGCGACACCGCCGGACATCGTCCTCAACACGACCAGCTTCGCCGTCTCATCCATCGGCGACGCGCATGCCGGCACCGTGCTCGATCGGCCGGGAAAGCCGGTGTTGCAGGTGGTCTTCGCCGGCGCCAGCGAGGCGGCATGGCGGGAGAGCGCGCGCGGCCTCGGTCCGCGCGACCTCACCATGAACGTGGTGTTGCCCGAGGTCGACGGGCGCGTGCTCACCCGCGCCGTCTCCTTCAAGGCCGAGATGCCGCTCGACGCCGACGGCCGCAGCCGCGGCACCACCTATCGCGCGCTCCCCGACCGTGTGCGTTTCGTGGCGCAACAGGCGGCCGCCTGGGTGCATCTGGCCGGCAAGCCGGCGAAGGATCGCCGCATCGCGCTGGTGCTCTCCAACTATCCCGACCGCGACGGGCGCATCGCCAATGGCGTCGGCCTCGACACGCCGGAGAGCGCTGCCCGCCTTGCTGCGGCCATGCGGCAAGCCGGCTACGATCTGCCGGGTTTTCCGGCAGACGGCACGGCACTGATGGCACGGCTGTTGGCGGGACCAACCAACGCGGCGGTCCGCCCCGGTGGTGAGACCCTCCCGCTCGCCGACTACGACCGCTTCTTCGACGGCCTGCCGGCGCCGGTGCGCAAGGCGATGACCGGGCGCTGGGGCGCACCCGACACGGATCCGTCCTTTGCCGGCAACGGGTTTCGTCTGGCGGTGCAGCGCTTCGGCAATGTCGTCGTCGGCATCCAGCCGGCGCGCGGCTATGGCATCGATCCCAAGGCGACCTACCACGATCCCGATCTGGTACCGCCGCACGGCTATCTCGCCTTCCATGCCTGGCTGCGCACGGACTTCGCCGCCGATGCCGTCGTCCACCTCGGCAAGCACGGCAACCTCGAATGGCTGCCCGGCAAGGCCCTCGGCCTGTCGGAGACCTGCTGGCCGGAGGTGGCGCTCGGCCCGACGCCGCTCGTCTATCCCTTCATCGTCAACGATCCCGGCGAAGGCAGCCAGGCCAAGCGCCGGTCGAGCGCGGTGATCGTCGACCACCTGATGCCGGCCATGACCCGCGCCGAGATTCACGGACCGCTGGCCGAACTGGAGACGCTGATCGACGAATATTACCTGGCGGCCGGTGTCGACCGGCGCCGGCGCGATCATCTGGCCGGCGAAATCCTGGCGCTCGCCGAGCGCCACGGCCTCGACCGCGATCTCGGCTTGACGCGCGGCGCCGACGGCGAGGCGCTGCGCGCGCTCGACGCTCATCTCTGCGAACTGAAGGAGATGCAGATCCGCGACGGGCTGCATGTTCTGGGCGCTTCGCCCGCCGACCGCCTGCGCACCGACACGCTTGTCGCCGTCGCGCGGTCGCCGCGTTCCGGTGGCCGGCCGGCCGACGGCTCGCTGCAGCGCGCCATCGCCGATGACCTCGACCTCGGCTTCGATCCGCTCGACTGCGACCCGGCGGCGGCGTGGAGCGGACCGCGCCCGGCAGCGCTCGCCGATGTCTTCGATGCCCCGTGGCGCACTGCCGGCGACACGGTCGAGCGGATCGAAGCGCTGGCGGCGCGGCTGGTGGCGGAAAGGGGGCGGGGTGGCGTCGGGAGACGGTCTGAGGCCGTCCTCGCCTGGATCGCCGCTGAGCTGGCGCCGGCCCTCGACGCCTCCGGCGGCTGCGAGATTGCCGCCGTGCTGACCGCGCTGGACGGGCGCTTCGTCGCCCCCGGCCCATCCGGCGCTCCCACGCGCGGGCGGCCGGATGTCTTGCCCACGGGCCGCAACTTCTATTCCGTCGACGTGCGCGGCGTGCCCACCGCCGCCGCCTGGGCGCTCGGCCGGCGGGCGGCGGAGGCGCTGGCGCTGCGCTACTTCCAGGACGAGGGAACCTGGCCGCGGTCGATCGCCTTTTCCGCCTGGGCGACCTCCAACATGCGGACCGGCGGCGACGACGTCGCCCAGGTGATGGCGCTGATCGGCGCCGAGCCGGCATGGGAGCCGGGCACCGGCCGGGTCACCGGCTTCCGCGTCATCCCGCTGGCCGAACTCGGCCGACCGCGCATCGACGTCACGCTCAAGGTCTCCGGCATGTTCCGCGATGCCTTCCCCGGCCAGATCGACCTCATCGACAGCGCCATCCGCACCATCGCCGGGCTCGATGAAGACGAGGCGGCGAACCCGATCGCCGCGGCGGCGCGGGCGCGCGGCGACGCCACCCGCATCTTCGGCGCCAAGCCGGGCGCCTACGGCGCCGGCATGCAGGCGCTGATCGACGAGGGCCTGTGGGCAGACGCGACAGGATTTCGCCGGCGCCTTCCTCGCCTGGGGCGGCTTCGCCTACGGCGGCGGTCGCGACGGCCGGGCGGCCGGCGGCGAACTGGCGGAGCGGCTGAAGGCCGCCGACGCGGTCTTTCAGGCGCAGGACAACCGCGAGCACGATATCCTCAATTCGGACGACTACTACCAGTTCATGGGCGGGCTGGCGGCGACGGTGGAGACCCTCAAGGGCGTCGCCCCGCGCGTCTACCACGGCGATCATGCCCGCCCCGAAAAGCCGGTGGTGCGGACCTTGGGCGAGGAGATCGCCCGCGTCGTGCGCGGCCGCGCCGCCAATCCCAAATGGATCGCCGGCATGATGCGCCACGGCTACAAGGGCGCCTTCGAGATGGCGGCGACCGTCGACTACCTGTTCGCCTTCGCCGCCATGACCGACGCCGTCAAGGACCACCATTTCGATCAGCTCTTCGACGCCTACATCGCCGATCCGGCGGTGCGCGGCTTTCTCGCCGAGGCCAACGCGCCGGCGCTGGGCGAGATGGCGGCGCGGCTGCGCGAAGCCATCGACCGCGGCCTTTGGGCGCCGCGGCTCAACAGCGCCTATGATCATCTGTCCGCCCTGATCGGCATGGCGCGGGAGGCAGCGGAATGAAGGACATGACCGAGGCGGAGCTCGACGCCCGCCACGCCGAGAAGATGCGCAAGAAGAAGGCGGCGCGCGACAAGATCATCGCCAGCAAGACCATCGAGAAGGGCCTGCTCATCGTCCATACCGGCAAGGGCAAGGGCAAGTCGACCGCCGCCTTCGGCATGGTCTTCCGCGCGCTCGGTCACGGCATGCCGGTCGCCATCGTCCAGTTCGTCAAGGGCAAGTGGCACACCGGCGAGCGCGTCGCGCTGGAGAAGTTCGGCGACCTCGTCTCGATCAACACCATGGGCGAGGGCTTCACCTGGGAGACGCAGGATCGCCAGCGCGACCTTGCCGCCGCCCGCGCCGCCTGGGAGCGCGCCAAGGCGCTGATCGCCGGCGGGCAGCACCGGCTGGTGCTCCTCGACGAGCTCAACATCGTGCTCCGCTACGAATATTTGCCGGTTGAGGAAGTGGTCGATTTCCTGACCAACGACAAGCCCGCCGACGTCCACGTCGTCGTCACCGGCCGCAACGCCCCCGACGAGCTGATCGCGGCGGCCGACCTCGTCACCGAGATGGAGATGGTCAAGCACCCCTTCCGCTCCGGCGTGAAGGCGCAACCGGGGATCGAGTTCTGATACAACGATTGCGCGCAGGCAGGCACCACCAAGGGGAGGAGTGATCCATGAAGCGCATTTCGTTTGTCTTGGTTCTTGGCATCGTTTCCGTTTCGCTGGCCACCGGCATGGCGGATGCGAAGGAGATGAAGATATCCGGCAGCATCCGCTACGCGGTGACCGACGTCGACAACGGCCTCGCCAATGCCGGCGACAGGCAGTTCGTCAGCCAGCGGCTCGTCGGCAAGATCGAGTCCGACGATAAAGCCGGCCCGCTGCAGGGGTCGGATCAGGTGTGCTTCGGCACGGTCGTCGTCGAAAAGCAGCAGCTCGTCGCGAGCCACGGCTACTGCATGGCCGTGGATGAGGATCGCGATGCCTGGTGGCTCACTTACTCGGCGGGGCCCGAATCCAGCCAGTGGACGGTCACCGGCGGCGTCGGCAAGTACGCCGGCATGACCGGCAGCGGGACGACGGTCTACAAGTCGGACAATGCCTCGATGATGGCGTCGCAGGGCTGGGCACAGACCTTCGCCGGGACGCTGAACCTGCCGTAACGGAGATGCGATGCCCGCTGCCATCATGATCCAGGGCACCGGCAGCCATGTCGGCAAGTCGGTGCTGGTGGCGGGCCTCTGCCGGGCGCTTGTCCGGCGCGGCCTGCGTGTCGCGCCGTTCAAGCCGCAGAACATGTCGAACAACGCCGCGGTCACCGCCGACGGCGGCGAGATCGGCCGCGCCCAGGCGCTGCAGGCGCTCGCCTGCCGCGTGCCGCCGTCGGTCCACATGAACCCGGTGCTGCTCAAGCCGGAGACCGACACCGGCGCACAGGTGATCGTGCAGGGGCGCCGTACGGGCACGCTGCGCGCCGCCGACTTCGGCCAGCGCAAGGCCGACCTGCTGCCGCGCGTGCTGGAGAGCTTCGCGCTGGTCGGCCGCGGGGCCGATCTCGTCGTCGTCGAGGGCGCCGGCAGCCCGGCGGAGACCAACCTCAGGGCAGGCGACATCGCCAACATGGGGTTCGCCGAAGCAGCCGGCGTGCCGGTCGTGCTCGTCGGCGACATCGACCGCGGCGGCGTCATCGCCAGCCTCGTCGGCACCGCGGCCGTCCTCGCGCCCGCCGACCGGCAGCGGATCCGCGGCTTCCTCGTCAACAAGCTGCGCGGCGATGCGGCGCTCTTTGCCGAAGGCCTGCGCACCATCGAAGCGCACACCGGCTGGCCGGGCCTCGGCGTGGTGCCGTGGTTTGCCGACGTCCACCGCCTGCCGGCGGAGGACGGGCTCGATCTCGCCGAGCGCCGGCCGAACCCCGGCGGCCGCTACACGGTCGCGGTGCCGGCGCTGCCGCGCATCGCCAATTTCGACGATCTCGATCCGCTGCGCCTGGAACCGGAGGTGCGCGTGGTGATCGTCGAGCCGGGAACGCCGATTCCGGTCGCCGATCTCGTCCTCATCCCCGGCACGAAATCGACCATCGGCGATCTCCGTTTCCTGCGGGCGCAGGGCTGGGACGTCGACATCCTGGCGCACCATCGGCGCGGCGGGCGGGTGCTCGGCCTGTGCGGCGGCTATCAGATGCTCGGCCGCACGATCGCCGATCCGGATGGCGTCGAGGGCGCCGCCGAAACCGTTGCCGGCCTCGGCCTGCTCGACGTCGCGACGCTGCTCTCCGGCGACAAGACGACCGTGCCGGTCGCCGGGCGCCATTGCGCCAGCGGCGAATCCATAGCCGGCTACGAGATTCATCTCGGCCGCACGTCCGGGCCGGATTGCGCCCGCCCGGTCGTCGATCTCGGCGGCCGTCTCGATGGTGCCACGTCGCCCGACGGGCTCACCGCCGGCACCTACGTCCACGGGCTGTTCGCGGCCGATGCCTTCCGGCGGGCCTTCCTCGCCGACGCCGGCGTGGCGTCGTCGCTCGCCTACGAGGCAAGCGTCGAGGCCGCGCTCGACGGGCTCGCCGACCATCTCGAGCGCGCCGTCGCCATCGACCGGCTGCTGGAAATCGCCGGCTACAGCCAGAGCAGGCAGGCGATCCCGGCGACGGCGACCACCGCAAAGAAGGCCGCATTGGCGGCGAGGTAGACCTTGAGCGCCCGGCGGATGTCGGCCGGCTGGGCGTCGCGGCGGCCGCCGGCGTTGACGAACGGGTCGCTGACGATGATGCCGGCGTAGCGGCGCGGGCCGGCGAGCGCCACGCCGAGCGCCGCGGCCATCGCCGCCTCCGGCCAGCCGGCGTTGGGCGAGCGATGGTGCGGCGCGTCGGCGATCATGATCCGGAAGGCCTTGCCGATGCTGCCGCCGGCGGCGGGCGCCGCCAGCGCCAGCAGAGCGCCGGCGATGCGGCTTGCCGGCAGGTTGGCGAGATCGTCCAGGCGGGCGGCGGCCCAGCCGTAGGCCTCATAGCGCGGCGTCAGATGGCCGATCATCGAATCGGCGGTGTTGATCGCCTTGTAGGCGAACAGGCCGGGCAGCCCGAGAACCAGGAACCACAAGGCCGGGGCGATGACCCCGTCGGAGAAGTTCTCGGCGACCGTTTCGATCGCCGCCCGGCACACGCGCGGCTGGTCGAGGCTGCCCGGGTCGCGCCCGACGACGCGGGCCACGGCCTTGCGCGCGGCGGGCAGTCCGTCGCCGAAGGCATCGGCGACCGCCGCGACGTGATCGTAGAGCGAGCGGCCGGCGAGCAGCACCGCGGCGACCACGGCCGTGCCGATCCAGCCGAGCGGCAGCGCCCGCAAACCGGCCTCCAGCCCGGCGCCGACGAGCGCGGCAAGCACGACGACGATGACCATGGCGAAGAGGCCGGCCGTCTTCCGCCACACCGGCGTCAGCGCCTCGCTGTTCAGCGTGTGGTCGAGCCAGCCGATGAGCCCGCCGACGATCGTCACCGGGTGGGGGAGGCGCCGCCAGACCGGTTCGGGATCGCCAACCGCCGCGTCGAGCGCCAGCGCGATCGCCAGCAGCCAGACGTGGGCGAGCGCGATCACTGGCTGTGCTCGATGCGGGCCGCGTCCTCGGCCAGGCGGTCGAGCGCCGCCGGCAGCGACGGCCCGCCGCAGACGGTGAGCTTCTCGGGCAGGACGATGCGCCGCGATGGCGGGTAGAGGGCCGACAGGGCGGGATGGGAGAGGAGGGCGGTGCCCTGATCGATGGCGCGCGGGTCGCCCGCGGCGACGACGATATAGTCCGGATGGTCCGCCACCATGGTCTCCAGCGACACGAAGCCGCCGGTCTTGCCGGCAAGCCGGCCGCCGTCGTTGGCGAAGCCGGCGATCGACAGCAGCTCACCGGTCAGCGTGTCGCCTCCGGTGACATAGCCGCGCCGCTGATAGACCGCCGCCGACGGATGCGGCCGGCCCTTGGCGGCGGCAGCGGCCGCCTTGCGCGCCGCCTCGATCCGGCGGACCAGGGCCGTCCCGCGCTCCGGGTGGCCGACCAGCGCCGCCACCTGGCGGATCTGGGCGATCGACTGATCGATGCTGCGCGGCGCGTCGAGGAGTTCGAGGCGGTAGCCGAGCCGGGTCAGCATCTCCCGCGTCGCCCGCTTGGTGAAGCGGCCGGAGAGCACGAGGTCGGGACGCAGGTCGACCACGGTCTCCGCTTCCGCCGCGTCGTGGCGGAACTTGGCGGCGGCGTCGGCCATGAACGACATCTGCGGATCGGCCGCATAGGGCGACAACGCCACGATCTGGCCGGGATCGGCGAGCGCCAGCAGCAGCTCGTCGGCGCACATGTTGATCGAGACGATGCGTTGCGGCGCCTCGGCGGCGCACGCGCCCTGCGCCACAACGGCGAACGCCGCGACAAAGCTGGTGATGATCGCCGTTTTCATGGGTGTCAGCGTTGCGCCCTCACGCACGCTCGTTTACCCCTTGGCGGTCCGGCGGGGAAGCCGGATGGGGCTCGGGACACAACTCGTGACGGGCGCTCCTGCCAGATCGATCCACAGCGGAGATCTGCCGTCATGGCTCCTGCGACCCGGCGCGCCTGCGTCGCGACCCTCCTGCTTTGTCTGCCCGCCGCCCCGGCCTTGGCCGAGGTGCCGTCGATCGTCGTCACGCCGTATTACGTGCCGATCTCGACGTCCCAGTCGGGCAGCGCCGTTTCCGTCATCACCCGCGACAAGATCGAGCAATCCTCGGCGACCTCGGTTGCCGATCTGCTGCGCACGGTGCCCGGCGTCACGGTGGTCGAATTGGGCGGCCCCGGCAGCACGGCGGAAGTGCACCTGCGCGGCGGCGAGACCGGGCACACGCTGGTGCTGATCGACGGCGTGCGCGTCAACGACCCCTCGACCGCCCGCGACGAGTTCGATTTCTCCACGATCTCGCTCGACAACGTCGAGCGGATCGAGGTCCTGCGCGGGCCGCAAAGCTCGGTCTACGGCTCCGACGCCATGGGCGGGGTCATCAACATCATCACCCGCAAGCCGCATGGGGCGCCGCGTGCCTCGTGGACGGTCGAGGGGGGCAGCTACGGCACCCATGCCGAGCGCCTGTCGGGCGGCTTCGCCAAGGGCGATTTCAGCATGCTGCTCAGCGGCGAGCATGTCGCCACCTCGGGCTTCTCCCGGGTCGGCAACCGCGACCACGACGAGGCGGACGGCTTCGACCGCTGGAACGGGTCGATCTCCGGCCGCTACGCGCCCGCCGACGGCCCCAGCCTCGAGTTTGGCGTCACCGGCACCACCGGCAAATCGGATTACGACGATTCGCCGCCGTCGTCCGGTTCGGCCACCGCCGCCGCCAATGCCCGCAACACCGTCGACCGGTCGCTGGTCACCGGCTATGGCACGCTCAACTTCGCCAGCCCGGACGGCACCATCAAGCAGTCGCTCACCGGCTTCGCCACCAGCGAGCACCGCCACAACGACGAGCCGGGCTCCTCGGCGAGCTACGATTTCGGCTCGCACACGGTCGGCGCCGAGTACCGTGCGACGGTCGGGGCAGGAGCCTTCGGCCAACTCCTCGGCGGCGTCAGGCTGGAGCAGGAGCAGGCCGAATACACGCCGACGACGACCTATTCCGCCACCGGCTTCGACGATACCGCCACGCGCTATGCCCTCTTTGCCGGCGACCAGATCGCGCCCATCGACCACCTGTTCCTGACCTTCAGCGGGCGCTACGACGGCCAGCCGGGCGCCGACGGCTTCCTCACCGGCCGCTTCACCGCCGCCTACGAGATCCCCGACAGCGACACCAAGCTGCGCGCCAGCCTCGGCACCGGCGCCAAGCGCCCGACCTTCTTCCAGCGGGCGTTCAATCTCGATGCCGGCGTCACCGACGCGTTGAAATCGGAGAAGAGCGTCGGCGGCGACATCGGCATCGATCAGGCGCTGTTCGATGGCCGGTTGACCCTGTCGGCGACCGCCTTCCTGAGCCGGTTCAGCAACCTGCTGAACTTCGATTCCGCGACCAGCGCCTATCAGAACGTCGGCCGCGCCACCATGCAGGGCGTCGAGCTTGGCAGCACGCTGGTTCTCGTCCCCTCGCGCCTGAGCCTCGACACCTCCTACACCTATCTCGATGCCCGCGACGCCACCACCGGCCTGCTGCTCGCCCGCCGGCCGATGCACAGCGCCGCGGCGACGCTGACCTGGACCGGGCGGTCGGGGTTCGAGACGTCGCTGACCGCGACCTTCGTCGGCGACCGCTTCTCGGGGAACGGCGAAACCAGCCCGCTGCCGGCCTATACCCGCCTCGACCTGACCGCCGCCTATCCGCTCAACCCGCACACCCGCCTCTTCGGGCGCATCGAAAACCTCACCGATGTGCGCTATCAGGACCCGGCGGGCTACAACGCCGCCGGGCTTCTCGGCCTATGTCGGGCTGACCTGGCGGCAATAGCGGGGTTTTGGCATGGGGTCTGGCGCGGGCTGGCGGCAGGGAGCGCTCGTTGTCGCGCTGCTCCTGTTGGTCGCGGCGTTGTTCGCCGGCTCACTGGCCGTCGGCCCGGTGGTGCTGCCGCTCGCCACGCTGCGCGACGTTCTGATCGGCCAGGGCGATGCGGCGGCGCGCATCATCGTGCTGGAGATCCGGCTGCCGCGCGCCCTGCTCGGGCTGATGATCGGCGGCACGCTGGGCCTGTCCGGCGCCGCGCTGCAGGGCCTGTTGCGCAATCCGCTGGCGTCGCCGTCGCTGTTCGGTGCGCCGTCGGCCGCCGCCTTCGGCGCCGTGCTGGTCATCTCGCTCGGGCTCTTCGACGCACTGTCGTGGGCGCTGCCGGCGGCGGCGATCGCCGGTGCGCTGGTTTCGGTCGCCTTGCTCATTCTCGTGGCGGGCCCGCGGGCGAGCCTGCTGGTGCTCATCCTCGCCGGCCTTGCCGTCTCCAGCCTGGCCGGCGCCGCCACGGCGCTGGCGCTCAATCTGGCGCCCAACCCGTTCGCGGCGCTGGAGATCGCCTTCTGGCTGCTCGGCTCGCTGCAGGACCGCAGCATGCAGCATGTGCTCATCGCGGCGCCCTTCATGGCGGTGGGCGTGGTGCTGCTGATGTGGGACCGGCGCGCCTTCCGCGCGCTGACGCTGGGCGAGGACGCCGCCGCCAGCATGGGCTTCAACCTCGGCCGCGTGCGCCTGCGGGTGGTCGCCGGGGTCGCCGCGGCGGTCGGCGCCGGCGTCGCCGTGGCCGGTTCCATCGGCTTCGTCGGCCTGGTGGCGCCGCACCTGATGCGGCCCTTCGTCGGCCACGATCCCGGCCGGCTGATGATCCCGGCGGCGCTCTCCGGGGCCGCGCTGCTGCTTGCCGCCGATATCGCCGTGCGGCTGATCCCGTCGGCGGGCGAGATCAAGGTCGGCGTCTTCACCGCGCTCATCGGCGCGCCGTTCTTCATCGCGCTGATCGTCGGCCGCCGTCACGAACTCACCGGAGACGCCACATGAGCGAGCCGAGGGGGCCGTTGCTGCGCCTGAGCCGCCTCAACGTCGCCTTCGGCCGGCGCGGCATCCTCCACGACATTGCGCTGTCGGTGCGCGAGGGCGAGTTCGCCGTCCTCGTCGGGCCGAACGGCGCCGGCAAGACGACGCTGCTCAGGGCCGCAGCCGGTCTGGTGCCGGCGCGCGGCGATCTCATCGTCGGTGGCCAGGACGTCCGCCGCGTGTCGCTGGCCGAGCGCGCCCGCCGCGTCGCCTATCTGCCCCAGGGGCAGGTGTTCTACTGGCCGCTGGCCGTGCGCGACGTGGTCGGCCTCGGCCGCCTGCCGCGCGGCGCCGGGGCGTCGCTGTCGGCCGCCGACCGCGCCGCGGTCAAGGCGGCGATGGAGGCGACCGGCGTCGCCGACTATGCCGAGCGCTCGGTCACCACGCTTTCCGGCGGCGAGCGGGCGCGGGTCGCCATCGCCCGGGTGCTGGCGACCGAGGCGCCGATGATCCTCGCGGACGAGCCGACGGCGGCGCTCGACCCGCGCTACCAGCTGATCGTCCTCGACATCCTGCGCAAGCGGGCGGAGGCGGGCGGAGCGGTGCTCGCCGCGCTCCACGACATCGGCCTTGCAGCGCGCCGGGCAACGCGGGTGATCGTGCTCGACGGCGGCCGCATCGTCGGCGACGGGCCGCCGCGCGAGGTGCTGACCAAGCAGCGGCTGGCGTCGACCTTCGGCGTCAACGCACAGATCGTCGAGCTGCTCGACGCGCCGGTCGTGATCCCGTGGACCGTCACGGAGCGGCGCTGACCGCAGCCAGCGCCTGGTCGAGCCGCACGAAATCCTCGTCGCTGCCGGGAATGCCGAACCGCAGCCACGCCTGGCGCTCGGCGAAGGCGCGCGTCCACACGCCGCGCCGGGCGAGGCCGCGATGGATGGCCGGAGCGTGCGGATGGGCCGCCAGGACGAAGAGATCGGTGGCGCCGACGACGGCGAAGCCGTGGCCGCGCAGCAGGGATTCCAGCCGCTTGCGCTCGGCCGCCAGGCGCGCGCGCGTCGCCGCCTGCCAGGCCGCGTCGGCGAGCGCCGCGGCGCCGACGGCGAGCGCCGGGCCGGACACCGGCCAGTCGCCGAGAAGACGCCCGAGCGGCGCCACCACGGCGGCGCTGCCGGCAACGAAGCCGAGGCGCAGGCCGGCAAGCCCATAGAACTTGCCGAGCGAGCGCAGGACCACGGCCGGCAGCCCGTCGAGATGGGGTGCCAGGCTTGCCTCCGGCGCAACGTCGCCGAAGGCCTCGTCGACGATGAGCAGCCCGCCGCGGTCGCCGAGATCCCGCGCCAGCGCAGCGAGCCGCTCGGGTGCCACCAGCCGGCCGTCGGGATTGTTGGGATTGACCAGGATGACGTTCGCCGCCCCGCCGGGGAGGGCATCGAGCCCGGCGATTTCGCTGACGGCGCGGCCGGCATGGCGCCAGCCGTCGGCGTGGCTGCCGTAAGTGGGGGCCACCAGCGCCACGGCGCCGGGCGGCGCGATCAGCGGCAGCAGGCGGATGGCGATCTCGCTGCCGGGCACGGCGGCGATGGCGACCGCATCGGCGAGGCCATAGGCGGCGCGGGCGGTCGCCAGCAGGCGTTCGAGCGCGTCTGCCGCCGGCAGGCGGCTCAGCCCGGCAAGGGCCTCCGCGGCAACCGGCCACGGCACGGCATTGATGCCGGTCGACAGGTCGAGCCAGCCCTCCGCCGGCCGGCCGTAGCGGGCCTCGGCCAAGGCAAGGTCGCCACCGTGGCGGGGAGGCTCGTGGGAAAGGCCCTGGTCCATGGCGCCGGGAAGCCCGGATCGGCTCCGATCAGTTCGCCAATTGCGGCTTCAGCGCCCGCAACCGGCTCTTCGCCTCCTGCAGCGCGACACCCGGAAGCAGGACGCTCACCTCGGCGAGGTTCTGCGCCGCGCCGGCTTCGTTTTCGGCGGCGGCGACGCTGAACCAGACATAAGCCTCGATGAAGTCGGGCGCGATTCCCTTCGAGCGCAGCCGGCCTTCCAGCCCGAACGCATAGATCTCGCCGAGTGCGTTCGCCGCCAGCGCTCCGGCGCGCCGATAGGTCAGTTCGCCGGCGCGCCCGACGTCCGGCGCCGCCGCAAGTCCGTCGGCAGCGGCGGCCTTCAGCCAGACGACCGCCTGCTGGGCATAATCGACCGCCGCCTGCGGGGCCACCTGAAAGACCTCGGAGCCCGTCTGGGGCAGGCGGTATTTGTGCCCCGGCGGCTTGGCCGGCGATCCGTCGAGCAATCCGCCCACAGGCGCTCCCCGTTCGGGCGAGGGCGCCGCCGCGGCCGATCCATCCACGCCCTGATCGTGCCAGCTCGCCAGCGCCTTGTATTGCAGGCCGAGGATGAATTTGTCCCACGGGTCGCCCTTGGCGCGTGCCGCCGCGGACTCGTTGATCTTGGCCATGAGGGCGTAGGGATCGCTGACCCCGCCGTAGACGAGGTCCCGCTCCAGCAGGCTTATTGCGACGGAGTGTTCGAACGCTGCGGCGGGCGCGGCACAGGACAGCGCGATTGCGGCGAGGAAAATCTGCTTGCGCACGCCGACCTCCGTTGCATCGGGGCGGCCGTTGGAGGCCTCGCCCGGAGTTCGAACCGGGGTAGCAGGATTTGCAGTCCTGTGCATGGCCGCTCTGCCACGAGGCCAAAATAGTGCCGGCACGGGATAGGAGCGTCGTCGGTGCCGTGTCAAGCCGTACGCCGGTATTCCATGCTTTCTTCGCCTTCCGCCATGGTCAGTTCGCGCAAGGCCACGGCCGGGGCGATCACATTTCCACCGCCAGCAGCCACACCGTCGACAGGGCGACGGTGACCAGCATGGGCACCAGGGCGACCTTCATATAGTGGTTGAAGCTCACCGGATAGCCCGCCTTCTCCGCCATGCCCGCCGTCACCACGTTGGCGCTCGCCCCGATCAGGGTGCCGTTGCCGCCGAGGCAGGCGCCGAGCGACAGCGCCCACCACAGCACGTTGCCGTGGATCCCGGGGATGGCGTCGGTCAGATAGGCGACGATGGGCAGCATCGTGGCGGTGAAGGGGATGTTGTCGACGATCGCCGACAGGATCGCCGACACCCACAGCACGATCAGTACCGCCACCACCGGCGAGGACTGGGAGGCCTCCCGCACCCAATCGGCGATGATCTGGATCAGTCCGGTCTGCTCGGCCCCGGCCACCACGATGAACAGCATCATGAAGAAGACGAGGGTCGGCCATTCCACCTCCTTCTCGACCATCTCGACGATGTGCACGTCGCTGATCACCAGGAGCAGGGAGGCGCCGGCGAGGGCCGCCACGCTGGGCTCCATGTGCAGGCTGCCGCTGATCACGAACATCAGCACCGTGAAGACCAGCACGCCCCCCGCCTTGGTCAGCAGCACCGGGTCGGTGATGCGGTATTCCTGGCGCAGGCGCGCCACCATCGCCGGCACGTCCTTGACCTTGGCGGCGTTGTAATCCTTGCGGAACCAGAACAGGAAATAGGCGGCCGACGCCGCCAGCCCGATGGCGCAGATCAGGGTCAGGTGCACGACGAAATCGGTGAAGGTGAGCCCGGCATAGGAGCCGATCATGATGTTCGGAGGATCGCCGATCAGCGTGGCGGTGCCCCCGACGTTGGAAGCGAACACCTCCGGCAGCAGCAGCGTCAGTGGATTGATGCCGAGCGCCACGGCGATCTCGATGGTCACCGGGATGATCAGCAGCATGGTGGTGACGTTGTCGAGGAAGGCCGAGGTCACCGCGGTGATCACCATCAGCAGCGCCGCCAGGGCGTAGATGCTGCCGCGGGCGGCCTGGAACGACTTGTAGGCCATCCACTGGAACACGCCGGTGCGCTTCAGCACGCCGACGATGATCATCATGGCGAGCAGCAGGAAGATCACGTTGCCGTCGATGGCGCGCATGGCGTCGTCGAAGGTGAGGATGCGATAGCCCGGGTCGAAGGTGCCGATGGTGTAGCTGACGAACAGGATCACCGACGCCCCGACCAGGGCGGCCAGCGTCCGGTGCATCATCTCGAAGGCGATGAAGGCGTAGACCGCCACCAGCACCAGCGTCGCGATCCACAAGCCGGGGGAAAGCGAGCGCTGCAGGGTCACCGCGACATGGGTGGCGTAGTGGGCGCCGCCCACCGTCCCCGGTCTGCTCCGGATGGATCTCGGTGAGGGCGATGCGCGGCGAGGTCTTGTAGGAGGACCGCTCGACGATCATTTCGACCCGCGCGCCGGGCAGGGTGCCGGCGGGCAGGGCGATTTGCGCCTCGAAGGTGCCGTTGCCCTCGGTGACCGCGGCTTGCGCCGGGGTCGACCGGCGCGCCGTCGACGAAGAACCGCGGCTCGGCGTCCCGGATGCCCTTGCCCTGCGGGCTGGTGACGGCGCCGGAAACCACCAGCGTATCGCCCGCGGCGGCCGGGGCCGGCCCGGCGAGCGCCGCAGACGAGCCGACCAGCAGCAACAGAACCGCAACGACCAGGCAGCGATGCCAGGACATGAACGACCTCAATTGGTTGGAACGGTATCGGCCGGCGCCGGCGCCTTGCGCAAACTCAGGAGTCATGGGCGAGACAGACGGAACACCCGCAAAGCCGGGAGGGAGACGCGGAAGAAATCGGGCGCGTTTGTAGCACCGGCCGGCCGCTCCCGGGCAACTTTCCGCGAGGCGGGGCGCCGGAGGCCGTGGCCGCGCTCGCTGCGAATCGGGTCGGTCCGGCTCTGCCGGTTCGCGCGCGCTTCGCGTCCCGCGCCCCCGGCCGGTCAGGCGGTGCGGCTGCCGTCCTCGCCGTCTTCGCCGAGGAGGGCGAGGAGGCGGTGCAGCACGTCGGCCCGTTCCTGCGCCGTCAGCTGGTTCGCGTCGAACAGGTCGAGCGACCGCATGCCCTCGATCACCAGCAGGCCGATGAACGAAAGCTCGCGGTCGTTGGCGGTGCGCCGGATGCGCTCGACGATCCGCCTCTCGTGGGCGCGGATGGGATCGAGCAGATGGGGATTCTCGGCAAGTGCGACGAGGATGCCGTCGGACCCGCTCTGCGGCCGACAGGCCTTCTCGCGATTGAGCTCGATGAAGGCGCGGGCGACCGCATTGCTGCGCGTCGCGCCGCTGGCTTCGACGTCGGCGAGCGCCGCGTCGATGTCCGCCATGTGCTGCTCGACCAGCGCGTGGATGAGTGCGTCCTTGCGCGGAAAGTGGTAAAGCAGGCCGCCCTTCGACAGGCCTGCCCGGTGGGCGATGGCCTCGATGGAAATATGCGCGGCGCCCTTTTCCTTGGCGAGTTCCGCCGCCGCCGCCAGGATGAGGGCACGCGTCCCCGGGCCGGCCGGCTCCTTCGCCGCCGGGTTGGCCGGTTCCTTGCTTGCGTCGGGTCCGGGTCCAGCTCGGGCTCGGGTTTTGTCAGCAGACATGTTTACTCGCGCGGCCACCCGGGAACTTGGGGGATTGACTTTACCGTCCGGACGGTACAGTACCGCACGGTGTTGAGCAAGGTGCCGGCGGCCGCGCTGCCGCTCGGCGTTTTCGTGGATACGCCATGAAACGTTTTATCCTCGGCGCGATCATTCTCGTCGTCGTCGTTGCCGTGTGCGGCGGGCTGGTCTGGTTCAACGTCTTCAAGCAGGGAATGATCGCGCAGTACTTCGCGCATTTCCCGGTGCCGACCATCACCGTGTCGACGGTGGAGGTGAAGCCGCAGCGCTGGACCCCCGGCATCGACGCGGTGGGCACGGTGACCGCCGCCAACGGCGTCGACGTCGCCGGCCAGGTGGGTGGCGTCGTCCAGAAGATCAACTTCGACGCGAACGCCGACGTCAAGGCCGGCCAGGTGCTGGTGCAACTCGACGATTCGGTCGAGCGCGCCGGTCTGATGGCCGCCAAGTCGAGCGTCGCCGTGGCCTCGGATGCGCTCGCGCGCACGCGCCAGCTCTTCAACAGCAACATCGCCACGACCGCCGACCTGCAGGCGGCGCAGAACAAGCTCGACCAGGCCGAAGGGGCGCTTTCGCAGATCGAGGCGACGCTCGCCCAGAAAGCCATCAAGGCACCGTTTTCCGGCACCATCGGCATCCCCAAGGTCGATCCCGGCCAGTTCCTCCAGGCCGGCACCGCGATCGCCACCCTGCAGGACCTCTCCAAGATGCGGGTCGATTTCACGGTTCCCGAACAGGTGCTGCCGCAGATCAAGCTCGGCCAGCCGGTCAGCCTCGGCTTCAGCGCCGATCACCTCGACTACAAGGGCACCATCGCCGGCATCGATCCCAAGATCGATTCTGTCTCGCGGCTCGTCTCGGTGCAGGCGGTCGTCGACAATGCCGAGGGCGCGCTGCGCCCGGGCCAGTTCGCGCGGGTCCGCGTCCTGCTGCCGGCCGAGGACAACGTCATCGCGCTGCCGCAGACCGCGGTGGTGATCAGCCTCTATGGCAGCTACGTCTATCAGGTGGTCGAGGCGCCGCCGGCGAAGGCGGGTGAGGCCGGTGGCCAGGCCAACGCCGGCGACACCGGCAAGCCGGCCGCGCCGAAGCTGCAGGCCAAGCAGGTCTTCGTCGAGACCGGCCGCCGTTCGGGCGCCGACATCGAGGTCACCAAGGGCGTCGCGCCGGGGATGCAGATCGTCACCTCGGGCCAGAACAAGCTGTCCAACGGCAGCCCGGTGGCGATCGACAACAGCGTCAATCCGGCAACGGCAGCGCCGGGCTCCGCGTCGGGCGGCTAGGCAATGGGCTTCTCCGAACGCTTCATCCGCCGGCCGGTCCTTTCGACCGTCTTCGCACTGCTGATCCTGCTGCTCGGAGCGCAGGGCATCACCGGCATGTCGATCCGCCAGTATCCGAAGGTCGACGAGACGGTGATCACGGTGACCACCGTCTATCCCGGCGCCAGCGCCGACGTCGTCCAGGGCTTCATCACCTCGACCATCGAGAAGGCGGTATCGTCGGCCGAAGGCGTCGACTACGTCACCTCGTCGAGCGCGCTCAGCGTCTCGACCGTCTCGGTCCACATGCGGCTCAACGCCAACCCCGACAAGTCGCTCACCGAGGTCATCGCCAAGGTCCAGCAGATCCGCGGCAAGCTGCCGTCGGATGCCCAGGATCCGGTTGTCCAGAAGGGCACCGGCTTCGCCTTCGCGCTCATGTACATGGCGGCGCGCAGCGACAACATGAACCCGCAGCAGCTGACCGAATACCTGACCCGGGTGATCCAGCCGCGCTTCGCCACCGTCCCCGGTGTCGCCGATGCCCAGATCCTCGGCGCCGAGGAATTCGCCATGCGGGTATGGCTCGATCCGGTGGCCATGGCGGCGCACAAGGTGACCGCGACCGACATCCTCGGGGCGATCACCGCGTCGAACTTCCTGTCCGCCCCGGGCAGCACCAAGAACGAGTATTACGCCTACTCGATCGACGCCAAGACGACGCTCCAGGATCCGCAGAGCTTCGGCGAGCTTCCGGTGCATGGCACCGGCGACGAGGTGGTGCGCCTGCGCGATGTGGCGCGAATCGAACTGGCCGCGGCCTCGACCGACGTGCGCGTCCGCTTCAACGGGCAGGACGGCGTCTTCCTCGGCATCCTGGGGACGCCGGAGGCCAACCCGATCGACGTGGCGGCGGGCGCCCGCAAGGAACTCGAGTCGATCCAGAAGGACCTGCCGCAGGGGACGCAGATCACGCTGCTCTACGATTCGACCGAGGCGATCAGCTCGTCGATCGAGGAAGTGGTGAAGACGATCGGCGAGGCCTCGCTCATCGTCGTCCTGGTGATCCTGCTGTTCCTCGGCTCGTTCCGTGCCGTCGCCATCCCGATCGTCACCATCCCGCTGTCGCTGGTCGGCGTCTGCTTCCTGATGTGGGCGGCGGGCTACTCGCTCAACACGCTCACCCTGTTGGCCATGGTGCTGGCCATCGGCCTGGTCGTCGACGACGCCATCGTCGTCGTCGAGAACATCCATCGCCACATCGAGGAGGGCCACCGCCCGCTCGACGCCGCCATCGAGAGCATGCGCGAGATCTCGACGGCGGTGATCGCCATGACCATCACGCTGGCCGCGGTGTTCGCGCCGATCGGCTTCACCACCGGCGTCACCGGTTCGCTGTTCCGCGAATTCGCGCTGACGCTCGCCGGCGCCGTGGCGATCTCCGGCACCGTCGCGCTGACCATCTCGCCGATGATGTCGGCGCGCATGCTGACCAGCACCAGCGGCCGCTTCGCCCATGTCGTCGATCACGTCTTCGATTCGATCGCCGACTGGTACGAGCGCCGTCTGACCGGCTCGCTGATGCTGCGCCCGATCACGCTGCTGATCGTCGCCGTGCTGATCGCCACCACCGGCTATCTGTTCACCCACACCTCCACCGAGCTGGCGCCCGAAGAAGACCAGGGCGCGCTGTTCTCGCAGATCACCGGACCGCAGTACGCGACCATCGACTACACCTCGCTGTTCGTCGACGAGATCGACAAGCGCACCCAGGACCTGCCGGAGGTGCAGACGCGCTTCTCGGTCGCCGGGTTCGGCTCGGGCAATTCCGGCTTCGCCGCCTGGGTGCTGAAGCCGTGGGGCGAGCGCAGCCGCAGCCAGGCCGAGGTGCAGAAGGACATCCAGGCGCGCCTCAACAAGGTCGCCGGCCTGCAGGCCTTCGTCTTCGCCATTCCCTCGCTGCCCGGCACCGGCGGCGGCCTGCCGATCTCCTTCGTCATCCAGTCGACCAATTCGGCCGACCGCGTCTTCGAGCAGGCCGAAGCGATCAAGAAGCAGGCGATGGCCTCGGGCAAGTTCATCGTCGTCCAGGATTCGCTCGCCTTCGACAAGCCGCAGGTCCAGGTGCTCATCGATCGCCAGCGCGCCGCGGCGCTCGGCGTCTCGGTCTCCGACATCGCCAACACGCTCACCCTGCTGGTCGGCGAAAACCAGGTATCGCGCTTCTCGCTCGACGAGCGCGCCTACGACATCATCCCGCAGGTGCCGCAGCGCTACCGCTACAATCCCGAGGACCTCAGCAAGTTCTTCGTGCGCAACCAGGCCGGCGCCATGGTTCCGCTGTCCTCGGTGGTGACCATCCATACCCAGGCCTCGGCACCGGCCATCGAGCAGTTCAACCAGCTCAACTCGGCGACCCTGTCCGCCCTGCCGCGGCCGGGGGTGACCAGCGGCGACGGCCTGAAGACCTTCCAGGAGATTGCCGCCCAGACGCTGCCGGAAGGCTATTTCATCCAGTATGCCGGCCAGTCGCGCACCGAGATCGAAGCCGGCAATACCCTGCTCATGGCCTTCGGCCTCGCGGTCATCGTCATCTATCTGGTGCTGGCGGCGACCTTCGAGAGCTTCCGCGACCCGCTGATCATCATGATGGCGGTGCCCCTGTCGCTGTTCGGCGCGACCCTCTTCCTCAACCTCGGGCTGTCGACGATCAACATCTATACCGAGGTCGGGCTGATCACGCTGGTTGGCCTCATCACCAAGCACGGCATCCTGATGGTGCAGTTCGCCAACCAGCAGCGCGAGCTGCGCGGCCTCGACCGGCGCGCGGCCATCATCGAGGCGGCGCGCATCCGCCTTCGCCCGATCCTGATGACGACCTTCGCCATGGTCCTCGGCGTCATGCCGCTGATCCTGTCGTCGGGCGCCGGCGCCAAGGCGCGTTTCTCGATGGGCCTGGTGATTGCCACCGGCATGTCGATCGGCACGGTGTTCACGCTGTTCGTGGTGCCGATGTTCTACACGTTCCTGTCGTCGCGGACGCGGCCGGTGACCGGCAGCCGCGACGACGCCGGGCTTGCGCCGCCCCATCCGGCGCCGGCAGAGTGATGACGGCCGCGCCGGTGACCATGCTTGTCACCCGGGGCGGCCATGGCTATTAGCGGGCAGTCGGGCGAGGGCTTGACCATGGACGACTACACCACGGCGCGCACGAAGATGGTGGACAGCCAGCTTCGCACGCAGAGCGTCACCGACTACAACGTGCTGGCGGCGATGGGCGCGGTCCCGCGCGAGCAGTTCCTGCCGCCGGCGAGCCGCGCGCTCGCCTATATCGACAGCGACCTGCTGCTCGCCCCGGCCACGCCCGACGCGCCCGCCCGCTACATGATGGAGCCGGCGCCGCTCGGCCGGCTGGCGCAACTGGCCGATATCGGCGAGGCGGATGTCGTGCTGGTCGTCGGTTGCGCCACCGGCTATTCGGCGGCGGTGCTGGCGCGGCTGGCCAACTCGGTCGTCGCTCTCGAACAGGACGCGGATCTCGCGGCCCGGGCGTCGGAGACGCTGACCGACCTCGGCGTCGACAACGTCGCCGTCGTCACCGGTTCGCTCGAAGCCGGCTATCCGTCCGAGGCCCCCTACGACGTGATCTTCTTGGATGGCGCGGTGGAAGTGGTCCCCGCGACCCTGTTCGATCAGCTGAAGGACGGCGGCCGGCTGGTGGCCGTTGTCGGCTATGGGCGCTCCGCTGCCGCGACGCTGTTCAACCGCAGCGGCAGCGATATCGGCAGCCGCGTCGCCTTCGACGCCGACGTTCAGCCGCTGCCCGGCTTCCGGCGCCCGAAAGCCTTTGTTTTCTAGTGCCTGCGGAGTGATCGCTGCTTGTTGTAGCGGGGTCGCACTGTCAGGATTCCTGGGCCTGTGACGGCATGAACATTTGACCGAGCCCGACAGGGGGCTAGAGTGTTAGCGTCGAGGGAAGGCCGCCATGTGGCGAGTGGGGTGGTAGTGGTGCGGTACCTGCGTTCTGGGTTGGCGATGGCCACGGTTGTCGCCGCAATATCACTCGGTCTGGCGCCTGCGCGTGCCGAGACCCTGCTCGAGGCTTTGGCTTCGGCCTACAGCAACAACCCGACGCTCAATGCGCAGCGGGCGGCGTTGCGCGCCACCGACGAAGGCGTACCGCAGGCACGCTCCGGCTATTTCCCGACCGTCAGCGGCTCCATCCAGGCCGGCATCGCCGAGACCAACGGCGTCACCACCCATCCGCGCAATTACACGCTGACCGTCGAGCAGCCGATCTTCACCGGCTTCCGCACCAAGAACGGCGTCAAGATGGCCGAGACGGCGGTGCTTGCCGGGCGCGAGCTGCTGCGCTCCACCGAGCAGAGCACGCTGCTGTCGGCGGTGACCGCCTTCATGGACCTCGTCAAGGCCCAGGCCAACCTCAACCTGCAACGGCAGAACGTCGAATTCCTGCAGCAGCAGCTCAATGCCGGCAATGACCGGCTGAAGGTCGGCGAGGGCACCAAGACCGACGTCGCCCAGACCCAGGCCGGCCTCGCCGCCGGCCAGTCGCAATACGACGCCGCGATTGCCACGCTGAACGCGGCGATTGCCACCTACGAGCAGGTGGTCGGGCACCGTCCGAAGAGCCTGGGCGCCGCCAAGCCGGTCGATTCGTTGCTGCCGCGCTCCCTCGATGCGGCCTTGGCTTCCGGACTTTCCGCCAATCCGTCGATCCTGGCGGCGAGCTACAACATCGATGTCGCGTTGTACAACGTGAACGTGCAGGAGGGCGCCCTGCTGCCGACCGCCGGGCTGACCGGCACCTTGACCCACGCCGACGAGTCCTCGGCGCCGGGTTCGTCGACGAACAGCGCCCGGCTGATGGCCGGCATCAACATTCCGATCTACACCCCCGGCGTCGATTCGCAGGTGCGGCAGGCCAAGGAGACCCTCGGCCAGCGGCGCATCGAGCGTGACGTTGCGGTCGCCGCCATGCGCCAGGCCGTGATCACCGCCTGGGGCATGCTCGACGCGGCCCGCGCCCAGGCGCGCGCCGCCGATGCCCAGGTGCGGGCGCAGACGCTGGCGTTGTCAGGCGTCCAGGAGCAGCAGAAGGTCGGCCAGAGCACCACCCTCGACGTGCTGAACAGCCAGCAGGACCTGCTCAGCGCCAAGCTGGCGCAGGTGACCGCCCAGCACGACCGCGTCGTCGCCGCCTATACGCTGCTCTCGGCCGTGGGCGCCCTCAGCGCCGAGCGGCTCGGCCTGCACGTCGCCCGCTACGATGCCACCGACCACTACCGCAAAGTCCGCGACAAGTGGTACGGCCTGCGGACGCCGGACGGGCGCTGAACGCCCTTCGATTCGGCCTGTCGGCAATTCGCTCGGTCGGAATGGTTCTATCGGGGCGGAAATCGCTCTACGCTTTGCCAGCGTGATTCGCGCAGGATTCAGGGCGTTGCAGCGAGCGCCCAGGTGTGAAAATGGCGAAGCCGGGCTTGGCACAGGAACAGACGGTCGAGGAAATTCTGGCGTCGATCCGCCAGGTGATCAACGGCGACCAGCCGCGCCCGGCACCGGGCGAGACCAAGTCGGCAGGCGAGGCGGCGCCGCCGCCGCGCCGCTCGGCGACGCCCTTGCCGCCGCGCATCGGCAATACGGTGACCGCCTTGCGCAGCGGCACGGCCCCGGCGGACGAGGACGCGGCCGCCGAGGAAGGCCTGTCGGCGGACGAAGGGGCGGGCGGCGACCAGCATGAGGCGCCGGCGACCGGTGGTGCGCCGATGCACGACGTGATCGAATTGGCGATCGAGGAAGCGCTTGGCCGGCTCGGGCCCGACGACACGCGGGCCGAGACCCCGGCGACGCCCGCGGCCGGAACCCGGCCGCCGTTCGGTGCGACGATCAAGTCGCCGCGGATCGAGCCGCGGCCGATGCGCGAGACCGCGCGGATCGAACACCAGCCGGCGCCCCGCGAGGCGCCGCGGGCGGAGCCGCAGCCGACGGCGCGGGCGACGCCACGGAGCGAGCCGCCGCCGGCGGCGCGCGAGACGCCGCGCCCGGCCCAGCCGACGCCGCGGCCCCTGCCGCAGCTGCCGTCGCGCAGCCTGCTGTCGCCGCGCACCAACGCCGCGGTCGCCGCCTCCTTCGACGATCTCGCCCGGGTGCTCGCCAGCCGCGATGCCCGTGAGATCGACCAGACGGTGGAAGACCTGTTGCGGCCGATGCTGAAGAGCTGGCTGGAGGACAACCTGCCGTCGCTGGTCGAGCGGCTGGTCCGCGAGGAAATCGAGCGGGTCTCGCGCGGCGGGCGCTGAGGCGGGCGGCTGAGCCCGCCTTCCGGGCCTTGCGGCCCCCGGCGATTGACTTCCCCCGATTTCGTTTTACACCCCCGCGCAGTCCCAGAAGTCCGCGGAAAGCCCGGAACCATAAATGCTCGATAAGTCCTTTGACGCGGCCGCGGTCGAGCCGCGCATCTACGAAACGTGGGAGAAGGCCGGGGCCTTCAAGGCCGGCGCCGGCGCCAAGCCGGGCGCCAGGCCCTATTCGATGGTCATCCCGCCGCCCAACGTCACCGGCTCGCTGCACGTCGGCCACGCCCTCAACAACACGCTGCAGGACATCCTGGCGCGCTTCCACCGCATGCGCGGCCGCGACGTGCTGTGGCAGCCGGGCATGGACCACGCCGGCATCGCCACGCAGATGGTCGTCGAGCGCCAGATGATGGAGCGGCAGGAGCCCGGCCGGCGGGCCATCGGCCGCGACAAGTTCCTCGAGAAGGTGTGGGCGTGGAAGGCGGAGTCCGGCGGGCTCATCCTCAACCAGCTCAAGCGCCTCGGCGCCTCGTGCGACTGGAGCCGCGAGCGCTTCACCATGGACGAGGGCCTGTCCCAGGCCGTCATCAAGGTCTTCGTCGAGCTCTACCGCGAGAAGCTGATCTACAAGGACAAGCGGCTGGTCAACTGGGACCCCAAGCTGCAGACCGCCATCTCCGACCTCGAGGTCGTGCAGGAGGAGACCCGCGGCAAGCTCTGGTACTTCCGCTATCCGCTGGCCGACGGCGTCACCTACGAGCATCCCTACATGCTCGGCGAGGACGGCGCCAAACGGGACTGGAGGCCCTCCGACGGGGAACCATCGGGCCACGAAACGCGGGACTATGTCGTCGTTGCGACGACGCGGCCGGAGACGATGCTTGGCGACAGCGGCGTCGCGGTCAATCCGGACGATCCGCGCTACAAGCCTCTCGTCGGCAAGTTCGCGGTTCTGCCGATCGTCGGCCGGCGCATTCCGATCGTTGCCGACGAATATCCCGACCCTGAGGCCGGCACCGGCGCGGTCAAGATGACGCCGGCGCACGACTTCAACGATTTCGACGTCGGCAAGCGGCACGATCTGCCGGCCATCAACGTGCTCACCCGCGAAGCCGCGATCGACATCGTGGCGAACGAGGATTTCCGGGCCGGCGTCGACGTCACCCCCGAGCGCGAGGCGGTGTGGCGTCAGCTCGATGGGCTCGACCGCTTCGTGGCGCGCGAGCGCATCGTCAAGATCATGGAGGAGGGCGGCCTCCTCGACCGCGTCGAGCCGCACCTGCACACCGTCCCGCACGGCGACCGCGGCGGCACGCCGGTCGAGCCCTACCTGACCGATCAATGGTACGTCGACGCCAAGACGCTCGCCCAGCCGGCGATCGCCTCGGTGCGCGAAGGGCGCACGACGATCATCCCGGCGACCTGGGAGAAGACCTATTTCGACTGGATGGAGAACATCCAGCCGTGGTGCATCTCGCGCCAGCTCTGGTGGGGCCACCAGATCCCGGCCTGGTACGGGCCGGACGGCCAGGTGTTCGTCGCCCCTGACGAGGCCGAAGCCCAGGCGGCCGCCGACAGGCACTACGGCAAGCCCGAGGCGCTGAAGCGCGACGAGGACGTCCTCGACACCTGGTTCTCCTCGGCGCTGTGGCCGTTCTCGACGCTGGGCTGGCCGGAGGCGACGCCGGAGCTTGCCCGCTACTACCCGACCTCGACGCTGGTCACCGCCTTCGACATCATCTTCTTCTGGGTCGCCCGCATGATGATGATGGGCCTGCATTTCACGAAGAACGGGGAAGGCCGGCCGCAGGAGCCCTTCCGGCACGTCTACATCCACGCCCTCGTCCGCGACGAGAAGGGCGCCAAGATGTCGAAGTCCAAGGGCAACGTCATCGATCCCCTGCACCTGATCGACGACTACGGCGCCGACGCGCTGCGCTTCACGCTGGCCGCGCTGGCCGCGCAGGGCCGCGACATCAAGCTGTCGGCGAGCCGCGTCGAGGGGTATCGCAACTTCGCCACCAAGCTGTGGAACGCGGCGAAGTTCGCCGAGCACTACGATTGCCGGCCGGTGGAGGGCTTCGACCCGGCCACCGCAAAGGCGACGCTCAACCGCTGGATCGCCACCGAAGCGGCGCGCGCCGCCGGCGCCGTCACCGAAGCGCTCGACGCCTTCAAGTTCAACGAGGCCGCCTCCGCCATCTATCGCTTCGTCTGGAACCAGACCTGCGACTGGTATCTGGAACTGGCCAAGCCGGTGCTTGCCGGCGACGACGGGCCGGAGAAGGAGGAGACCAAGGCGACCGTCGTCTGGGTGCTCGACCGCATCGTCACGCTGCTTCATCCCTTCATGCCGTTCATCAGCGAGGAGCTGTGGGCCAAGGCCGCGCGCGAGGGGGCCGGCGAGCGGCCTCAGCTTCTGGCGCTGACCGCGTGGCCGGAGCTGACCTTCGAGGACGCCGCGGCGGCCGCGGAGATCAACTGGCTGATCGACCTCATCACCGCGGTCCGCTCGGTGCGCTCCGAAATGAACGTTCCGGCGGCGGCCATGGTCGAGCTTTCGGTCTCCGAGGCGAATTTCGCGACTGCCGCACGCCTGCAGCAGTACGAGGCGCTGATCATGCGCCTGGCGCGCGTCGCGGCGATCAATCTCGCCCATGTGCCGCTCAAGGGCGCGGCGCAGATCATGGTCGGCGAGGCGACGGTGTCGATGCCGCTGGCCGGCATCATCGATCTCGACGCCGAACGGGCGCGGCTCGCCAAGGAGGGCGACAAGGCGGCCAAGGAGATCGCCCGCATCGAGGCCAAGCTCGGCAACCAGCAGTTCATGGCCAAGGCGCCGGAGGAGGTCGTCGCCGAGCAGCGCGAGCGGCTGGCGGAGGCGACGCAGATGCGCGAGCGGATCGGCGCCGCCCTGGCGCGGCTGGCGGGCTAAGGCGCTGCGGCTCGACGGCTTGGTGCAAACCGGCGGCCGGTGGCGCTATGATCGGCGCATGACTGCCGCCGCTTCAGCGTTCCGCACCCTTGCATGGGCCGTCCTGGCGCTGGTCGGCGGTCTCGCGGCCGGGCCGGCGCGTGCCGACTGGGTGGCCGCGCCGGTGGAGACGCCCGCCCGGGTGACCGAGATCCGGCAGGTCGACGACGCCGTCTACGCCTGGGCCGACGGCAGCTGGTACCGGCTCTCGCTGTGCGACGACCAGCCGGTGTGCCTGACCCCCGGCGAGCCGCCGGAGCGCCAGGCGGCCCCCGACGGCATTCCCAACGGCACGGTTGCCTATGCCGATGGCGATGGCATCACCAGCGCCTGGTACACCGAGCCGACCGACCGCTATCCCCATGGTGCGCTCGGCGACAAGATCGAGGCGGGAGCGCTCGTCGTCCAGGATGTCTATGGACGCCGCGCCACCGTCGAGCTTCCCCAGGATCAGGTCTTCGAGGACCTGACGCCGCGCATCGCCGATCTCGACGGCGACGGGCGCAACGAGGTGCTGGCGATCCGCTCGTCGCTGCGCACCGGCGCCTCGCTCGTCGCCTACGATCTCGCCGGCAGCTCGCTGATCGAGATCGACGCGACGCCGCCCATCGGCCAGCCCAACCGCTGGCTGAACGTCGCCGGCATCGCCGATTTCACCGGCGACCGCAGCCTCGACATCGCCGCGGTGCGCACGCCGCACACCGGCGGCACGCTCGATATCGTCACGCTCGACCGCCGGCGTTTCCGCGTCGTCGACAGCGAGAAGGGCTTCTCCAACCATGTCTTCGGCTCGACCGAACAGGACATGTCGGCGATCGCCCGCATCAACGACGACGGCATCGTCGATCTGGCGCTGCCCGATCAGGATCGCCGCGTGCTGCGCATGATGACGGTGGCCGGCGGGTCGCTCAGGGAGATCACCCACGTGGCGCTCGATGGCCAGGTGGTGACCGCCATCGGCGTCCTCAACGCGCTCGCCACGCCGACCTTCGTGCTGGGGCTCGACGATGGCCGCCTGATCGCCATCACCGACGTGCAGCCGCCGAAGAAGAAGCGATAGGCCCGGCGGGCCGGGCCGCATGGTGGCCCCGCACGCCGGGGCGGGAGCAGGGGGCCGCGCCGCTCGTCGGCGCCATGGGGGCATCAATGCCCTCGACCCGCCGACCTTGGGGTTCGCCCTCGACGATGGCCGCTTGACGACTATTTGCAACATCCAGCCCGAGAAGAAATAGGCGGGCGGCTCGGCGCTGCGACGCCCCATCGGAGACACACGGAGATGAGGATCTTTCTCGCTGGAGCCGCCGGCGTCGTCGGCCGTCCCCTGGTGCCGCTCCTTATTGGTGCAGGCCATGTCGTCGTCGGCACGACCCGATCAGCCGAAAGGGCGGCAGTGCTGAGGGAAATGGGTGCCGAGCCGGTGACGGTCGATGTGTTCGACGGCAAGGCGTTGAGCAGCGCAGTGAGCGCCGCGCGCCCGGAGGTCGTCATCCACCAGCTTACCGACCTACCGCATGCGTTCGATCCGGCCGCCCTGGCGGCAGCCTCGGCGCGCAATGCACGACTGAGACAGGAGGGCACCGCCAACCTGGTTGCGGCGGCGCGTGCGGCCGGTGCGAAGCGTCTGGTGGCGCAAAGCATTGCCTTCGTCTACGCGCCGGGGTCCACGCCACACCTTGAGGATGATCCACTGGACGCCTCACCCGAACAGGCGGTGACCGTCGCCGGGGTTACGGCACTGGAACGGTTGGTCACCAAGACACCCGGCATCGACGGTCTGGTGCTTCGCTACGGACGTTTCTACGGACCGGGCACCTGGCGTACCGAACCGGGGCAGCCGCCCGCGATCCACGTCGACGCCGCGGCTCAGGCCGCCCTCCTGGCGGTCACGCGCGGAGCACCGGGCATTTACAACATTGCCGACGACGATGGCGCTGTCTCCAGCGCCAAGGCACGGCGCGAACTGAACTTCACGCCGGGCTTCCGCATCCAGGAATAAAAAAGGGGCGCCCGCGGGCGCCCCTCCTGGCATTCGGCTGACCCCCTGGGATCAGACCGAATAGTACATCTCGAACTCGACCGGGTGCGGCGTGTGCTCGAAGCGGATGACCTCCTCCATCTTCAATTCGATGTAGGCGTCGATCATGCCGTCGGTGAACACGTCGCCGGCCTTCAGGTAGGCGCGGTCCTTGTCGAGGCTGGTGAGCGCCTCGCGCAGCGATCCGCACACGGTCGGGATCTTCTTCAGTTCCCGCGGCGGCAGGTCGTAGAGGTTCTTGTCCATCGGATCGCCGGGGTCGATCTTGTTCTTGATGCCGTCGAGGCCGGCCATCAGCATCGCCGAGAAGGCGAGGTAGGGGTTCGCCCCCGGATCGGGGAAGCGGACCTCGACGCGCTTGGCCTTGGGGTTGCTCGCCACCGGGATGCGGCAGGAGGCCGAGCGGTTGCGCGACGAGTAGGCGAGCAGCACCGGCGCCTCGTAGCCGGGCACCAGCCGCTTGTAGGAGTTGGTCAGCGGGTTGGTGAAGGCGTTGATCGACTTGGCATGCTTGATGATGCCGCCGATGTACCACAGGCACTCCTGCGACAGGTCGGAATAGAGCTTGCCGGCGAACAGCGGCTTGCCGTTCTTCCAGATCGACTGGTGGACGTGCATGCCCGACCCGTTGTCGCCGTAGACCGGCTTCGGCATGAAGGTGGCGGTCTTGCCGTAGGCGTGGGCGACGTTGTGGATGCAGTACTTGTAGACCTGCAGATGGTCGGCCATGGTCACCAGCGGGCCGAACTTGAGGCCAAGCTCGTGCTGGGCGGACGCCACTTCGTGGTGGTGCTTTTCGACCTTGGCGCCCATCGAGGCCATGGCGGCGAGCATCTCGGAGCGCATGTCCTGCAGCGAGTCGATCGGCGGGACCGGGAAATAGCCGCCCTTGGTCTTCACCCGGTGGCCGGTGTTGCCGGTCTCGTAGTCGGTATCGGAATTCGACGGCAGCTCGATGTCGTCGAGCTTGAAGCCGGTGTTGTAGGGCGTCGTGGCGAATTTCACGTCGTCGAATACGAAGAACTCGGCCTCGGGACCGACGAACACCGCATCGCCGATCTTGGTCTGTCCGAGATAGGCCACCGCCTTCTTGGCGATGGAGCGCGGGTCGCGCTCGTAGGGTTCGTCGGTGAGCGGCTCGAGAATGTCGCAGACGATCGACAGCGTGGTCTGCGCGAAGAAGGGATCGATCGACATCGATTCCGGATCGGGCATCAGCTTCATGTCGGATTCGTTGATCACCTTCCAGCCGGCGATCGACGAGCCATCGAACATCAGGCCTTCCGTGAGGGCTTCCTCGTCGATCATGCCGACGTCGAACGTGACGTGCTGCCACTTCCCGCGCGGATCGGTGAAACGGAGATCGACGTATTTGACGTCCTTCTCCTTAATCAGCTTGAGGACGTCTTTTGCGGTAGCCATCAGTCTTATTCCTTCCTTCTCAGCCCTGAGCTCAGGTTATGGGAGATTGGATCATGGGGCCCCTTCATGCCGGTGTTGCGGACGGGGGCGGGGGAGGCGCGAGGCGGTCAGATCGCGTCGACGCCACTTTCGCCGGTACGGATGCGGACGGCCTCCTCGATGTTGGAAATGAAGATCTTGCCGTCGCCGATGCGGCCGGTCTGAGCGGCCTTGCGGATGGCATCGACGGCGCGGTCGACCATTTCGTCGGTGAGGACGATTTCCACCTTCACCTTGGGAAGAAAGTCGACGACATACTCCGCCCCGCGGTAGAGTTCCGTATGGCCCTTCTGGCGACCGAAACCCTTGGCTTCCGTGACGGTGATGCCCTGCAATCCGACTTCCTGAAGCGCTTCCTTCACCTCGTCGAGTTTGAAAGGCTTGATGATCGCTTCAATCTTCTTCATTGCCTCCGCGTCTCCGAAAAAACAGGCGCACAGCTCCGGTTGCCAGATCAGCCGCCGTTTTGCACGCTCCATGCCAGCCGCGCCAAAGCCCCGAACTGGCGGCTTTTTGGGCTGATCGACGGGCGGCACCATGAGTGCAGACTGAGCCGGCGTCAATCGCTGGCTAAGGAATAGGCAAGTGACCAAAAATTCACCAATAGATATGCAGTGGGCCTCCCAATTCGAGCGCCTCGTGTCCGGAGAAGACCCCGATCCCGAGGAACCGCAGCGCGAGGTGTCGCTCATTCGCGACGCCGCGCGAGGTGTTGACCCCGGAGGAGATGGGCCAGGCCGATTCGCTCACCATCGCCGCCGGAACCTTGGGAATCACCCTGATGGAGGCGGCCGGCCTGGCGGTGGCCGAAGCGGTCTACGACCTCTTGCCGCAGGGCGGCCGCGTGCTGGTGATGACCGGCCCCGGCAACAACGGCGGCGACGGCTTCGTCGCGGCCCGCCTGATGGCGGAGGCCGGCTACGAGGTCACCGTCGGGCTGCTCACCGCCCGCGACCGCCTCACGGGTGACGCTGCCTTCGCTGCCGCCGCCTGGACCGGGTCCAGCAAAGGCCTGTCCACCAGCCTGGTCAGCGGCGCCGACATCGTCGTCGACGCCCTGTTCGGCGCCGGGCTCGACCGGCCGATCGAAGGGCTCGCCGCCCAGACCATCAACGCGGTCAACCGGTCGGGCCTGCCGGTCGTCGCGGTCGACCTGCCGAGCGGCATCGACGGGCGCTCGGGCAAGGTTCTCGGCACCGCCATCAAGGCAACCTGCTCGGTCACCTTCTTTCGCCTGAAGCCCGGACACCTGCTCAATCCCGGCCGCTCCCATGCCGGCCGCCGGCTGGTCGTCGACATCGGCATCCGTGACGAGGTGCTGTCGACCATCCAGCCGAAGACCGCCTGGAACCTGCCCGGGCTGTGGTCGCTGCCCGCGATCGCCGCCGACGGCCACAAGTACGACCGCGGCCACGCCGTCGTGGTATCCGGTCCGGCGACCCGCACCGGCGCCGCGCGGCTGGCCGCCCGCGCCGCGCTGAGGGCAGGGGCGGGGCTGGTCTCCCTGGCCTCGCCGGCCGAGGCGCTGGCGGTCAACGCCGCCCACCTCACCGCCATCATGCTTCTGCCCATGAACGGCAGCGAGGGGCTGACCGCGATCCTCGCCGACCGCCGCCACAACGCCGCGGCGCTGGGGCCGGCGCTCGGCATCGGCGAGGAAAGCCGGGCGCTGGTCGAGGCGGCGCTCGCCTCGCCGGCGGCGACGGTGATCGATGCCGACGGGCTGACCTCCTTCGCCGAGACGCCGGACCGGCTGTTCGCCGCCATCAAGAAGCGCCGCGCCCCGGTGGTGATCACGCCGCACGAAGGCGAGTTCGCCCGGCTGTTCGCCGACCTCGCCAAGATCGAGGCGAAGCCCGAGCGCGCCCGCAAGGCGGCCGAACTGTCCGGCGCGGTCGTCCTGCTCAAGGGCTCCGATACGGTGGTGGCGCACCCCGACGGGCGCGCGGCCATCGCCGACAATGCGCCGCCGGTGCTGGCCACCGCCGGCAGCGGCGACGTGCTCACCGGCATCGTCACCGGCCTGCTGGCGCAGGGCCTGACGGGCTACGACGCGGCCTGCGCGGCGGTGTGGATGCACGGGGCGGCGGCCAGGACGATCGGACGCGGCCTCATCGCCGAGGACCTGCCGGAAGCGCTGCCGGCGGTCTTCGCCGAGATCGGGGAGGGCTGATCGGGCAGGGTCGGGCGGCTCGAAGAATCGGGCGTTTTCCCTTTGAACCGCGAAAAACCCAATGATATAGAGGCCGCGCCTGGCAGGAGCCTCGGCCCGCGGCCATATCTGCGCCGGGTGCATTCCCGATAGGAGAGATGGTCCCTGCGTTCGGGGAGTTGGCGCCGAGCGGGCGTGGCGGAACTGGTAGACGCGCGGGATTTAGGTTCCCGTGACGAAAGTCGTGGGGGTTCAAGTCCCTCCGCCCGCACCAGCCGCGCCGGGTTCAGGTTTCTCGAAAGGATCGGGAGGAACCGGCGCTTGGGCGGGCAGGCGGACGGTCGAGTGACGAGCAAAGGATGGAACGGCCAAAATGCAGGTAACCGAGACGCTGGTCGATGGGCTGAAGCGCGAATTCAAGGTCGTCGTACCCGCGACCGAACTCGACGGCCGCCTGGTTGAGCGCCTGAATTCGCTCAAGGACGAGGTCCGCATCAAGGGCTTTCGCCCGGGCAAGGTGCCGCTGGGCCACCTCAAGCGCCTGTTCGGCCGCTCCGCCATGGCGGAGATCGTGCAGGACGTGATCACCGAGGTCGCCCGCAACACGCTCTCCGAGCGTGGCGAGAAGGCGGCCATGCAGCCCCAGTACGATCTGCCCGAGGATCAGGCCGAGGCCGGCGAGGTGCTCGCCGGCAATCACGATCTCGCCTACACCATGTCCTACGAGGTCCTGCCGAAGATCGACCTGATCGATTACAAGACGATCTCGGTCGAGCGTCCGGTGGTCGAGGTGGCCGATTCGGAAGTCGAGGAACAGCTCAAGCGGCTGGCCGATTCGACGCGCAGCTACACCACCAAGGCCGGTGCCGCCGCCGAAGGCGACCGCGTCACCGTTTCCTACCTCGGCAAGATCGATGGCGAGCCCTTCGAGGGCGGCCGCGACGACGACGCCGTGATCCGCATCGGCGACAAGCGCTTCATCCCCGGCTTCGAGGAACAGCTGGTCGGGCTGTCGACCGGCGACACCAAGACCATCGCCGTCACCTTCCCCGAGGACTATGCGAGCAAGCAGCTCGCCGGCAAGGATGCGACCTTCGACATCGAGGTGAAGGCGGTGGCGGCCGGCGACGAGGTGGCGATCGACGACAAGCTCGCCGAGCGCCTCGGCCTCGAGTTGCTCGACAGCCTGCGCGACACCGTGCGCCAGCAGATGCAGCAGCAGTACGCCCAGGCGGCGCGCCAGCGGGTCAAGCGGCAGATCCTCGACAAGCTCGACGAGAGCCACCGCTTCGAACTGCCCCAGCGCCTGGTCGATCAGGAGTTCGAGACGATCTGGCGCCAGATCGTCAGCGAGCTGGCCAATTCCGGCCGCACCTTCGAGGACGAGGAGACCACCGAGGAGAAGGCGCAGGCCGAGTACCGGGAGATCGCCGAGCGCCGCGTGCGCCTCGGTCTGGTGATGTCGGATATCGGCGAACGCGCCAAGGTCGAGGTGACCGACGAGGAAATGCAGCGCGCCATGGCCGCCCAGCTTCGCCAGGTTCCCGGCCAGGAACAGGCGCTGCTCGACTACTACCGCCAGCATCCCGATGCCCTGGCGGGGCTGCGCGCCCCCATCTTCGAGGAAAAGGTGGTCGACTACCTGCTCGAGCTGATCAACGTCACCGACAAGCCGACCACGGCCGAGGAGCTGATGAAGCAGGCCGAGGAAGACGGCCTGCCGCCCTCCTGACGACGGCCGTCGGCCGCCCCCCTTCCGGTTGGGCGGTGCATGCCATATCTATGGCCCTGCTATCGGGGATTCGCGTTTGGCGCGGATCCCGTGGAAAGCCGGCGGCGCCGCCGATGCTGCGGCGCCTCATCCGGCATCGGGCGGCCGAAGGATTCCGATGAAAGACCCAATCGATACCTACATGCAGCTCGTCCCCATGGTGGTCGAGCAGACCAACCGGGGCGAGCGCGCCTACGACATCTACTCGCGGCTGCTCAAGGAGCGCCTGATCTTCGTCACCGGTCCGATCGAGGACCACATGGCGTCGCTGATCGTCGCCCAGCTTCTCTTCCTGGAGGCCGAGAACCCCAAGAAGGAAATCGCCATGTACATCAACTCGCCCGGCGGCGTGGTGACGTCGGGCATGGCGATCTACGACACCATGCAGTTCATCAAGCCGGCGGTGTCGACGCTGTGCATCGGCATGGCGGCGTCGATGGGCTCGCTGCTCTCTGTGCGGCGGCAATGCCGGCCTGCGCTTCGCGCTGCCCAATGCCCGCATCCTGGTCCATCAGCCCTCGGGCGGTTTTCAGGGGCAGGCGTCCGACATCGAGCGGCACGCCGAGGACATCGTCAAGATGAAGCGGCGGCTCAACGAGATCTATGTCAAGCACACCGGCCAGGACTACGAAACCATCGAGCGCACCCTTGACCGCGACTACTTCATGACCGCCGAGGATGCCAGAAAGTTCGGCATCATCGACAAGGTGCTGAGCGACCGTGCGACGCTCGAATCGAGCGATAAGCCGGCGCAGGGTGGCTGATGGTCGCAGCACGCTTCGCCGCTGAACTGGCGCAATTCCACTGTTAAGTATCTCTTGAACAAATCGCGGATAGCATGATTGAGTTGCCGCGTCAGGATTGCGCCGGTTCGGCCGGACGTTAAGGTTGAGGTGAATGTTCGCGCGACGGGCGAGCGCGGGCGGGTAAAACAGGCGAAAGGCCGGCTCGGAGCCGGCCAGCGCAGTGAGGGTGAAGAATGAGCAAGGTGAGCGGCAGCGACAACAAGAACACGCTTTACTGCTCGTTCTGCGGCAAGAGCCAGCACGAGGTGCGCAAGCTCATCGCCGGGCCGACCGTGTTCATCTGCGATGAATGCGTCGAGCTGTGCATGGACATCATCCGCGAGGAGAACAAGACCTCGGCGCTGAAGTCCCGCGACGGCGTGCCGACCCCGACCGATATCTGCAACGTGCTCGACGACTACGTCATCGGCCAGCGCCACGCCAAGCGCGTGCTGTCGGTCGCCGTCCACAACCACTACAAGCGGCTGAACCACTGCGGCCAAGAACAACGACGTCGAGCTGGCCAAGTCGAACATCCTGCTGATCGGCCCGACCGGCTGCGGCAAGACGCTGCTCGCCCAGACGCTGGCGCGCATCCTCGACGTGCCCTTCACCATGGCCGACGCGACGACGCTGACCGAGGCCGGCTATGTCGGCGAGGACGTCGAGAACATCATCCTCAAGCTGCTGCAGGCCGCCGACTACAATGTCGAGCGGGCCCAGCGCGGCATCGTCTATATCGACGAGGTCGACAAGATCAGCCGCAAGTCGGACAACCCGTCGATCACCCGCGACGTGTCGGGCGAGGGCGTGCAGCAGGCGCTGCTCAAGATCATGGAAGGCACCGTTGCCTCGGTGCCTCCGCAGGGCGGCCGCAAGCACCCGCAGCAGGAGTTCCTGCAGGTCGACACGACCAACATCCTGTTCATCTGCGGCGGTGCCTTCTCCGGCCTCGAGAAGATCATCTCCGACCGCGGCCGCAAGACCTCGATCGGCTTCGGCGCCAATGTCTCCGGCCCCGAGGACCGGCGCACCGGCGAACTGCTCCGCGAAGTGCGAGCCGGAGGACCTGCTGCACTTCGGCCTGATCCCCGAATTCGTCGGCCGCCTGCCGGTGATCGCCACGCTCGAGGACCTCGACGAGGACGCGCTGATCAAGATCCTGACCGAGCCGAAGAACGCGCTGGTCAAGCAGTACCAGCGGCTGTTCGACATGGAGAACGTCGACCTGACGTTCCATCCGGATGCGCTCGTCGCGATCGCCAAGAAGGCGATCGAGCGCAAGACCGGTGCCCGCGGCCTGCGCTCGATCATGGAGGCGATCCTGCTGGAGACCATGTTCGACCTGCCCGGCCTCGATGGCGTGCAGGAAGTGGTCATCTCGGCGGATGTCGTCGAGGGCAAGGCCCGTCCGCTCTACATCTACTCGGAGCGGCGCGAGGACGTGGGTTCGACCGCCTGAGCGGCCGGCCCCGCCGCCGCGGGGCCGCCGTCGTCCGCAAAGCGGGCGGAGTTCCGCCGGAAAGCGGCTCGGCCGGGCGCCTTGACACCCTTGGCCCGCAACGCCACCTAATGGTCAACTGCCGGAGCGCGGGCCTTGATTCCGCGCGGCCGGTACCCGCCGCATGACACCGTTTCCGCCTCCCCGGAAACGGACCGTCAGGAAAGGACCAGACATCGCATGACAACCGAACGGCCGGGTTCCATCGGACTACCCGCCAGCGACAGCGACATTTTCCCGGTCCTGCCGCTCCGCGACATCGTCGTGTTCCCGCACATGATCGCGCCGCTCTTCGTCGGCCGCGAAAAGTCGATCCGTGCGCTTGAAGAGGTGATGCGCGCGGAGAAGCAGATCCTGCTGGTCACCCAGCAGAACCCGAGCGAGGACGAACCCAAGCCGGAGACGCTGTTCAACGTCGGCACGCTGGCGTCCGTGCTGCAGCTCCTCAAGCTCCCCGACGGCACCGTCAAGGTGCTGGTCGAGGGCGCCGGACGGGCCGAGATCCGCCTCTTCACCGACAACGAATCCTATTACGAGGCGCACGCCCACCGGCTGCCCGAGGTCATCGGCGACACCGTCGAGGCCGAGGCGCTGGCGCGCTCGGTGATGACCGAGTTCGAGAACTACGTGAAGCTCAACAAGAAGATCTCGCCGGAAGTGGTCGGCGCGGTCGGCCAGATCGACGACTACGCCAAGGTCGCCGATACGGTCGCCTCGCACCTCGCCGTCAAGATCGCCGAGAAGCAGGGCATCCTGGCGCTGCCCACGGTGGTTGAGCGGCTGGAGCGCGTGCTCGGACTGATGGAAAGCGAGATCTCCGTCCTGCAGGTCGAGAAGCGCATCCGCAGCCGCGTCAAGCGCCAGATGGAGAAGACGCAGCGCGAGTACTACCTGAACGAGCAGATGAAGGCCATCCAGAAGGAGTTGGGCGACTCCGAGGACGGCAAGGACGAAGTTCAGGAGCTCGAGGACAAGATCGCCAAGACCCGCCTCTCCAAGGAGGCGCGGGAGAAGGCGACCAACGAGCTGAAGAAGCTGCGTCAGATGAGCCCGATGTCGGCCGAGGCGACGGTGGTGCGCAACTACCTCGACTGGCTGCTCGGCATCCCGTGGGGCAAGAAGTCCAAGGTCAAGTACGACCTCAACTATGCCCAGGAGGTGCTCGACGCGGACCACTACGGCCTCGAGAAGGTCAAGGACCGCATCGTCGAATACCTGGCCGTGCAGAGCCGCTCGAACAAGCTCAGGGGCCCGATCCTGTGCCTCGTCGGCCCGCCCGGCGTCGGCAAGACCTCGCTCGGCAAGTCGATCGCCAAGGCGACCGGCCGCGAGTTCGTGCGCATGTCGCTCGGCGGCGTGCGCGACGAGGCCGAGATTCGCGGTCACCGGCGCACCTACATCGGCTCGATGCCCGGCAAGGTCATCCAGTCGATGCGCAAGGCCAAGAAGGTCAATCCGCTGTTCCTGCTCGACGAGGTCGACAAGATCGGCATGGACTTCCGCGGCGACCCCTCGTCGGCGCTGCTCGAGGTCCTCGATCCGGAGCAGAACTCGGCCTTCAACGACCACTATCTCGAGGTCGACTACGACCTGTCGAACGTGCTGTTCATCACCACGGCGAACACGCTGAACATTCCGGCGCCGCTGATGGACCGCATGGAGATCATCCGCATCGCCGGCTACACCGAGGATGAGAAGATCGAGATCGCCCGCCGTCATCTGATCCCGAAGATTCTGCGCGAGCACGGTCTGGTCGAAAAGGAGTTCGCGGTCGACGACGACGCGCTGAAGACGGTCATCCGGCGCTTCACGCGCGAGGCCGGCGTCCGCAACCTCGAGCGCGAGCTGGCGACGCTGGCCCGCAAGAGCGTCAAGGAGCTGATCCTGTCGAAGAAGAAGTCGGTCAGGATCACCGTCAAGAACATCGAGGATTTCCTCGGCGTTCCGCGCTTCCGCTACGGCGAGGTCGAGGCCGAGGATCTGGTCGGCCTGGTGACCGGACTGGCGTGGACCGAGGTGGGGGGCGAACTGCTCACCATCGAAGGCGTCATGATGCCGGGCAAGGGCAAGATGATCGTCACGGGCAACCTCCGCGACGTGATGAAGGAATCGATCTCGGCGGCGGCCTCCTACGTCCGCAGCCGGGCCATCGATTTCGGCATCGAGCCGCCCATGTTCGACAAGACCGACATCCACGTCCACGTGCCGGAAGGCGCCACCCCCAAGGACGGCCCGTCGGCCGGCGTCGCCATGGTCACGGCCATCGTCTCGGTGATGACCGGCATCCCGGTCCACAAGGACATCGCCATGACCGGCGAGATCACGCTGCGCGGCCGCGTGCTGCCGATCGGCGGTCTCAAGGAGAAGCTGCTGGCGGCGCTGCGCGGTGGCATCAAGCGCGTCTTCATTCCCGAGGACAACGCCAAGGACCTGGCGGACATCCCGGAGAACGTGAAGAGCGGCATGGAGATCGTGCCGGTGGCGCGCATGGACGAGGTGCTCAAGCAGGCGCTCGTCCGCGCTCCGGTGGCGATCGAGTGGAGCCCGCCGAAGGAGCCCGCGACGCCCGTCGCCACCGATGAGGACGGTCCAGGCGCCCTCGTGGCCCACTAACATATTGAAATACCTGAGGAAAGCGCGCCGGCCCAATGGCCGGCGCGCTTTTTTTGGGCGGGCAGCATTTTCGATCAAAATCGCGGGATTCCGCCGTTTTTTCTTGCCAGATGGGGTTTTTGGCAGGAGTGTCCACGGCGAAGTCGATGGCGCGAATCGCTTTCGGCTCTGACGAGGGAAAGGGAGTTTCCATGAACAAGAATGATCTGATCGCGGCTGTGGCTGAACGGACCGGCATGTCCAAGGCTGGCGCCGGACAGGCTGTTGACGCGACCTTCGATGCGATCACCGATTCACTGAAGGCAGGCACGGAAGTGAAGATCATCGGGTTCGGCAACTTCGCGGTCGCCAAGCGCGCCGCCAGCGTCGGACGCAATCCGCGCACCGGTGAGGCGATCAACATCGCCGCATCCAAGACCCCCAAGTTCAAGGCCGGCAAAGGTCTCAAAGACGCCGTCAATCGCTGATCGGCAACCGCCCGTTCTTCTCGACAGGCCCCGCGTGCCGCGCGGGGCCTCGTCCGTCTTGGGGCCGGCGTGGCGTCGGGCAGGGCGAAGCCTTGCACAGCAGCGTCGAGGCCGCCTAAATGCAGGCCTGAGAGACGGGCGGTTAGCTCAGTTGGTAGAGCGCCACGTTTACACCGTGGATGTCGGGGGTTCGAGTCCCTCACCGCCCACCATCCTGCTGCGCGTTGCCGCGACCCGGAGGCGAGCGATTTCGGCTCGGCGGCTGACAAATCCTTGACTTGGCAGGGGCGCTCGCTTGACTCCTGCCGGCGCGCCGTTGAGGCGCGCACAACGCCCGCGGGGGCGTAGCTCAGTTGGTTAGAGTGCCGGCCTGTCACGCCGGAGGTCGCGGGTTCGAGCCCCGTCGCTCCCGCCAGTTTCCCCGAGTCGCCGGCCCGCACCACCGGCCACGAAGGCATTGGTGGGTGGTTAGCGGGGGGGGGTTTGTTTCCCGGCTCAACGCGTGGCGGTCGAGAACGCGTGGACCGTGCTCGGATGCGGACGTCACCGTTAGCCTGCGGACGAGCAGTTCCCGGATCCGCCCCAGTGCGGCTTCTTGGTTGCCACAATCAGCCGCTCGATCGGCTCCCAACTGGTTCATACGCACCGGCCGCCGCGAGCGGTCGCTCAGCGCCTCCAGCCCTTCCTCCTTGTAGCGGTAAGATCTTGTAGCCGGTCTTGCGCGAGATCCTCGAACGCCCGCACACGGCGCTCATGCTCTCTTGGTTGGGTAGGAAGTCACTATGTCTCAGTGTCAGCGTGTCCGACCCGGAGACGAGCGATTTCGCTCGGCGGACAAATCCTTGACAGGGCGCTCGCTTACTCCTGCCGGCGCGCCATCGGGCGCGCCCACAACGCCGCGCGATGAGTTGGTTAACCGGCCTGTCACGCCGGAGGTCGCGGGTTCGAGCCCCGTGGCCGCCAGTTGCCGCCGTCGCGATCGATTTCCGCCGCGGCCTTTCAGGCGGCTTGCGACTTCGGGTTGCCTCCGGCGCTCGGCTAAGCACCAGCACATTCTTCGCAGCTTGGAACCCCTACAGGGGAGGGCTGGCGACCGCGGCATGCGGCTAGGCAGGGGGCGACCTAGACGATATGCTGCAACGCGGTAAATTGGTGCTGGGGCGGGGGTGCGCAGGCGATCGTGCCTGTGGCGACCGGAGAGCGGAATGAATAGCCTGTTGAGTGCCTATCTGCCGATCGTGGTGTTCATGGGCATCGCGGCGGTCATCGGCTTGGCGCTTCTCGTCGCCCCGTTCATCATCGCCTACAAGAGCCCGGACCCGGAAAAGCTGTCGGCCTACGAGTGCGGCTTCGCCGCCTTCGACGACGCCCGCATGCAGTTCGACATCCGTTTCTACCTGGTCGCCATCCTGTTCATCATCTTCGACCTCGAGGTCGCCTTCCTGTTTCCCTGGGCGGTGTCCTTCGGCAGGCTCGGCTGGGCCGGCTTCTGGTCGATGATGGTGTTCCTCGGCGTGCTCACGATCGGCTTCATCTACGAGTGGCGCAAGGGAGCGCTGGAATGGGATTGACCGCGCCCGCCGGCAAGCCGCTGGTCGATTCCGCCGGTCGGCGGCTCCAGCGCAACGACGACCCGTATTTCGTCGAGATCAACAACGAGCTCGCCGACAAGGGCTTCCTGGTCACCGCCACCGATGACCTGATCACCTGGGCGCGCACCGGCTCGCTGATGTGGATGACCTTCGGGCTGGCCTGCTGCGCCGTGGAAATGATGCAGGCCTCGATGCCGCGCTACGACGTCGAGCGCTTCGGCTTCGCCCCGCGCGCCAGTCCGCGCCAGTCCGACGTGATGATCGTCGCCGGCACGCTGACCAACAAGATGGCCCCGGCGCTGCGCAAGGTCTACGACCAGATGCCG
This sequence comes from uncultured Alphaproteobacteria bacterium, assembly GCA_963784605.1. Lineage (GTDB taxonomy): Bacteria > Pseudomonadota > Alphaproteobacteria > Rhizobiales > Kaistiaceae > CAVSRC01. The sequence continues at coordinate 8,156 of CAWARW010000008.1, read as the reverse complement.
GAACCGCGCTACGTCATCTCGATGGGCTCGTGCGCCAACGGCGGCGGCTACTACCACTATTCCTATTCGGTCGTGCGTGGCTGCGACCGCATCGTTCCGGTCGATGTCTACGTGCCCGGCTGTCCGCCGACCGCCGAGGCATTGGTCTACGGCGTCCTTCTCCTGCAGAAGAAGATCCGGCGCACCGGAACGATCGAACGCTAGGGCGGTCAGGGGGACCGGAACCGTGGACGAGACACTCAAGGAGCTCGGGGAGTACATCGCGGCTGCGCGCGGCGATGACGTCGCCGGCTGGCACGTCGCCTTCGGCGAACTGACCGTGACGGTCGCCGCCAACCAGATCGTGCCCTTCGTGCGCTTCCTGCGCGACGACCCGCGGCTCGCCTTCATCAACCTGACCGACGTCTGCGGGGTCGACTGGCCGCAGCGCGAGAAGCGCTTCGACGTGGTCTATCATTTCCTCAGCCCGCGCCAGAATGCGCGCATCCGCGTCAAGCTGGCGACCGACGAGATGACCCCGGTGCCGTCGATCACGGCGATCTTCCCCGGCGCCGACTGGTTCGAGCGCGAAGCCTACGATTTCTACGGCATCCTGTTCACCGGCCACCCCGATCTCCGCCGCATCCTCACCGACTACGGCTTCGAGGGGCATCCGCTGCGCAAGGATTTCCCGCTCACCGGCTACGTCGAGGTGCGCTACGACGACGAGCAGAAGCGGGTGGTCTACGAACCGGTGCGCCTCGCCCAGGAATTCCGCGATTTCGATTTCCTGTCGCCGTGGGAGGGCACCGACTACGTGCTGCCCGGTGACGAGAAGGCGAAGCAATGACGGCAGTCGGCAATCGGCAGTCGGCAGTCGGAAAGACGGGGCCAGGCGCGCAATGTCATGCAATCCTATCGCGATCTGAGCGTCTGGCAGCGAGGCGATGGATCATAGCGGAGGACGTGCTATCCGCTGACCGCAGGATTTTCCGCGCGAGGAAGCATTTGGGATGACTGCCCAGATGCGGCAGACGCAGCGGCTTCGATTGCGGCGAATATCGCCGAGGGCTTTGGTCGGGACAGTAAAGGCGGACGTTTGTCCAGTTCTTGAAGATCGCGCAGGGCTCGTTGAAGGAGCTCGAGACGCATCTCTATGCTCGCGTGGGCGGGTCGGGACTGCTGTCGACGGAGCACTTCGCCGGCCATTGACTGCGCGTTGTGCGAGCTCGGGCGAATGCTGAGATCGCTCATGCGATCGGTCGAGAAGAACACGCGCGCGCCGTAGTGGCATCCGACTGCCGACTGCCGACTGCCGACTGCCGCATGTCGATCCTCTATGCTGCCGATTCGACCACCATGCCTGAAACCGACGTCCGCACGTTCAACATCAATTTCGGGCCGCAGCACCCGGCGGCGCACGGCGTCCTGCGTCTCGTGCTGGAGCTCGACGGCGAGATCGTCGCGCGCGTCGACCCGCATATCGGGCTGCTCCATCGCGGCACCGAGAAGCTCATCGAGCACAAGACCTACCTCCAGGCGATCCCCTATTTCGACCGGCTCGATTACGTCGCGCCGATGAACCAGGAACACGCCTTCGCGCTCGCCATCGAGAAGCTGCTCGGCATCGCCGTGCCGCGCCGGGCGCAGCTGATCCGCGTGCTCTATTGCGAGATCGGCCGGTTGCTCAACCACCTGCTCAACGTCACCACCCACGCCCTCGACGTGGGGGCGCTGACGCCGCCGCTGTGGGGCTTCGAGGAACGCGAGAAGCTCATGGTCTTCTACGAGCGTGCCTCCGGCAGCCGCATGCACGCGGCCTATTTCCGCGCCGGCGGCGTGCACCAGGACCTGCCGCAGAAGCTGATCGACGATATCGGCGCCTTCTGCGATCCCTTCCTCAAGGTCCTTGACGACATCCACGGCCTGCTCACCGACAACCGCATCTTCAAGCAGCGCAACGTCGATATCGGCGTCGTCAGCCTCGAGGACGCGTGGAAATGGGGGTTCTCCGGCGTGATGGTGCGCGGTTCCGGCGCCGCCTGGGACCTGCGCAAGGCACAACCTTACGAGTGCTACGCCGAAATGGATTTCGACATTCCCGTCGGCAAGAACGGCGACTGCTACGACCGATATCTCATCCGCATGGAGGAGATGGCCCAGTCGGTGCGCATCATGAAGCAGTGCATCGAGAAGCTGAACAGCGCCGACGGCAGGGGTCCGATCGCCTCCGAGGACGGCAAGGTGGTGCCGCCCCGGCGCGGCGAGATGAAGCGCTCGATGGAGGCGCTCATCCACCACTTCAAGCTCTATACCGAGGGCTACCACGTGCCGGCCGGCGAGGTTTACGCCGCCGTCGAGGCGCCCAAGGGCGAGTTCGGCGTCTATCTGATCGCCGACGGCACCAACAAGCCCTATCGCTGCAAGATCAAGGCGCCGGGCTTCGCCCATCTGTCGGCCATGGATTACATGACGCGCGGCCACATGCTGGCCGACGTCACCGCGATCCTCGCCTCGCTCGACATCGTCTTCGGGGAGGTCGATCGCTGATGGCCGTCCGTCGTCTCGCCGAGCAGCAGCCCGAGAGCTTCGCCTTCACGCCGGAGAACCTGGAGTGGGCGAAGAGGGAGATGGCGAAGTATCCCGCAGGGCCGCCAGGCCTCGGCGGTGATCTCGCTCCTGTGGCGCGCCCAGGATCAGGAGGGCTGGGTCACCGAGCCGGCGATCCGCGCCGTCGCCGAGCTTCTCGGCATGGCCCGGATCCGCGTGCTCGAGGTCGCCACCTTCTACACCATGTTCAATCTCGAGCCGGTCGGCGCCAAGGCGCACATCCAGCTATGCGGCACCACGCCGTGCTGGCTGCGCGGTGCCGACGATCTCAAGGCCGTCTGCCGGCGCCGCATCGGCGGCGAGCACCATCTGTCCGACGACGGCGATTTTTCGTGGGAGGAGGTCGAATGCCTCGGCGCCTGCGTGAACGCGCCGCTCGTGCAGATCGGCTCCGACACCTATGAGGACCTGACCGCGGAGAGCTTCGAGGCGCTCCTCGACGACATCGCCGCCGGCCGACCGCTGAAGCCCGGCCCGCAGACCGACCGCCAGTTCTCCGCGCCCGTCGGCGGGCCGACCTCGCTCACCGAGGCCCCGGCGGCGGCCGCCGCAGGCGACACCGCGCTTGCCGAGGCGCCGGCCAGCGAAACCGAGGCGGTCGCCGGCGTGCAGCCGAAGGGGCTGGAGGGCCCGCGCGACGGCAAGGCGGACGACCTCAAGCGCGTCTCCGGCATCGGGCCCAAGATCGAGGGGATGCTGAACGCCCGCGGCATCTTCCACTTCGACCAGATCGCCGCCTGGACGGCGGCCGAGATCGCCTGGGTCGACAACGACCTGAGCTTCAAGGGCCGCATCGAGCGCGAGAACTGGATCGGCCAGGCCAAGAGCCTGGCCGCCGGCGAAAAGAAAGAGGGGGCGTGATGGCGACGATCGTGCCGGATTGGGCCTTGCTCCGCCGTCTCCTGCCTGCCGCCAGCCTGAAGAATGGGGGGCGCTAGTCGATGCTCGCCGACAAGGACCGCATCTTCACCAATCTCTACGGCCTCCACGACCGCGGGCTGAAGGGTGCCATGGCGCGCGGCGCCTGGGACGGCACCAAGGCGATCCTCGACAAGGGCCGCGACGCGATCATCAACGAGATCAAGGCCTCGGGCCTGCGCGGCCGCGGCGGCGCCGGCTTCCCGACCGGGCTGAAGTGGTCCTTCATGCCGAAGGAATCGAAGGACGGCCGGCCGAGCTATCTGGTCGTCAACGCCGACGAATCGGAGCCCGGCACCTGCAAGGACCGCGAGATCCTGCGCCACGACCCGCATCTCCTGGTCGAAGGGCTGCCTGGTCGCCGGCTTTGCCATGGGCGCCCACACCGCCTTCGTCTATGTGCGCGGCGAGTTCATCCGCGAGCGCGAGCATCTGCAGGCCGCCGTCGACGAGGCCTACGAGGCCGGGCTGATCGGCAAGAACAACAAGCACGGCTGGGATTTCGACATTGTCGTCCACCATGGCGCCGGCGCCTACATCTGCGGCGAAGAGACGGCCATGCTGGAAAGCCTGGAAGGCAAGAAGGGCATGCCGCGGCTGAAGCCGCCGTTCCCCGCCGCGGTCGGCGTCTACGGCTGCCCGTCGACGGTCAACAACGTCGAATCGATCGCGGTCGCGCCGACCATCATGCGCCGCGGCGCCGCCTGGTTCGCCGGCTTCGGCCGGCCCAACAATACCGGCACCAAGCTCTTCTGCATCTCCGGCCACGTCGAAAAGCCGTGCACGGTGGAAGAGGAGATGGGCATCACGCTGCGCGAGCTGATCGAGCGTCATGCCGGCGGCGTGCGCGGCGGCTGGGACAACCTGCTCGCCGTCATCCCCGGCGGCGCCTCGGTGCCCTGCCTGCCGGCGTACATGTGCAACGACCTGATCATGGATTTCGACGCGCTGCGCGACGTCAAGTCCGGCCTCGGCACGGCGGCGGTCATCGTCATGGACAAGTCGACCGACATCGTGAAGGCGATCGCGCGGCTGTCCTATTTCTACAAGCACGAGAGCTGTGGCCAGTGCACGCCCTGCCGCGAGGGCACCGGCTGGATGTGGCGGGTGCTCGAGCGCATGGCCGCGGGCCGCGCCGAGAAGCGCGAGATCGACATGCTGCTCGAGGTGACCTATCAGGTCGAGGGTCACACCATCTGCGCCCTCGGCGATGCGGCGGCCTGGCCGGTGCAGGGCCTCATCCGCCATTTCCGCGGCGAGATCGAGAAGCGCATCGACACCTATCACCGGACGCACCCCACCGTCGGCGATCCGCTGATGACCGAGGCGGCGGAGTAGGCCGGCATGAGCGCCACCCGCCATCTCGCGGAATTCAACGTCGCGCGGATCCGCTATCCGCTCGACGACCCGCGCATGGCCGAGTTCGCCGACAACGTCGATCGCGTCAACCGGCTCGCCGAAAAGATCGAAGGTTTCGTCTGGCGGCTGCAGGACGACAGCGGCCACGCCATGAACATGCGGGTCTACGACGACCCCACCGTCCTGCCCAACCTGACGCTGTGGCGGAGCGCGGAAGGGCTGGAGCGCTTCATCTGGCAGACGGTGCACGGGCGCTTCTATCGCCGGCGCGAGACCTGGTTCGTGCCCATGGAAACGCCGCTGGTGATGTGGTGGGTAGAAGCCGGCGAGCGGCCGACGATGGCCGAGGGCGTCCGCCGCCGCGACCGTTTGATCGCCGAGGGGCCGAGCGACGAGGCCTTCGGCTGGGAACGCCTGCCGGGCGCCAGCCTGTGGAAGAGCCAGCGCGGCAAGAAGGACGGCGACGGCGCGGGACCGGCGGAGCGGGCGGATAGCAGGAAGCCGCTGATGAGCGAGGCGGCGGAGTAGGGATCATGCCAATCGTCAAAGTCGACGGACAGGAAATCGACGTTCCCGCCGAGTTCACGCTGCTCCAGGCGTGCGAGGCGGCGGGCGCCGAGATTCCGCGCTTCTGTTTCCATGAACGGCTGTCGATCGCCGGCAATTGCCGCATGTGCCTGATCGAGGTGAAGGGCGGACCGCCCAAGCCGCAGGCGAGCTGCGCCATGGCGGTGCGCGACCTGCGTCCCGGCCCCAATGGCGAGCCGCCGGAGATGTTCACCAAGACGAAGATGGTGAAGAAGGCGCGCGAGGGGGTGATGGAGTTCCTGCTCATCAACCACCCGCTCGATTGCCCGATCTGCGACCAGGGCGGCGAGTGCGACCTGCAGGACCAGGCGATGGCCTACGGCGTCGACGGCAGCCGCTTCGTCGAGAACAAGCGCGCCGTCGAGGACAAGTACATCGGGCCGCTGGTCAAGACGACCATGACCCGCTGCATCCACTGCACGCGCTGCATTCGCTTCAGCGCCGAGGTGGCGGGCGTCGAGGACCTCGGCGCCACCGGCCGCGGCGAGGACATGGAGGTGACCAGCTACCTCGAGCAGGCCATGCACTCCGAGCTGCAGGGCAACGTCATCGACCTTTGCCCGGTCGGCGCGCTCACCTCGAAGCCTTACGAGTTTCACGCCCGGCCGTGGGAACTGGTCAAGACCGAATCGATCGACGTCATGGACGCCGTCGGCTGCGCCATCCGCGTCGACACGCGCGGCCGCGAGGTCATGCGCATCCTGCCCCGTCTCAACGAGGCGGTGAACGAGGAATGGATCTCCGACAAGACCCGCTTCATCTGGGACGGCCTCAGGACCCAGCGCCTCGACAAGCCTTATGTGCGCCGTGACGGCCGCCTGCAGCCGGCGACCTGGGGCGAGGCCTTCGCCGTCATCGCCGCCCGGGTCAAGGCGACCGGGCCCGAGCGCATCGGTGCGCTTGCCGGCGACCTGTGCGCGGTCGAGGAGATGTTTGCCCTGCGCGAGCTGATGACCGCGCTCGGCGTCAGCAGCCTCGATTGCCGCGCCGGCGGCGAAAAGCTCGATCCCGCCGCCGGGCGGGCCAGCTACATCTTCAATCCGACCATCGCCGGCATCGACCAGGCGGACGCCATTCTCATCGTCGGCTCCAACCCGCGCCGCGAGGCGGCGGTGCTCAATGCCCGCATCCGCAAGCGCTGGCGCGTCGGCGACGGCGTGCCGATCGGCGTCGTCGGCGAGGCGGCGGACCTCACCTATCCTTACGACTATCTTGGCGCCGGCCCGCAGACCCTGGCCGAGCTCGCCGACGGGTCGTCCGACTTCGGCAAGGTCCTGGCGGCGGCCAAGCGGCCGCTCGTCCTGGTCGGGCAGGGGGCGCTTGCCCGTCCCGACGGACCGGAGGTTCTGGCGCTTGCCGCCCGGCTCGCCACCGCCGCACCCCGTGACGAGGGCTGGAACGGGCTCGCCGTATTGCATACGGCGGCGGCCCGCGTCGGCGCGCTCGATCTCGGCTTTGTGCCGGGCGACGGCGGTCACGACACGGTCGGCATGGTCGCCGCCGCCGCCAGCGGCGAGCTCGACGTGCTGTTCCTGCTCGGCAACGACGCCATCGACATGCAGGCACTCGGCGACGCCTTCGTTGTGTACATCGGCACCCACGGCGATGCCGGCGCCCACCGCGCCGATGTCATTCTGCCTGGCGCCGCTTACACTGAAAAATCAGGCACTTACGTCAACACCGAGGGCCGCGTGCAGATGGCCGAACGGGCCGGGTTCCCGCCCGGCGAGGCGCGCGAGGACTGGGCGATCCTGCGGGCGCTGTCCGATCGTCTTGAACATCGGCTGCCCTTCGACACGCTCGCCGAGCTGCGCGCCGTGCTCTACGCCGCCCACCCGCACTTCATCCGCATCGGCCAGATCACGCCGGGCGCCATCGACGCGGTGGAGGCGCTGGCGGCGCGTGCCGGCCGGGCGGGCAGCGAGCCTTTCCGCAACGCCATCGACGACTTCTACCTGACCAATCCCATCGCGCGCGCCTCCGCCGTGATGGCGGAATGCTCGGCGCTTGCCGTCGGCAGCCTGGCAACGGCGGCGGAGTGACACCGGCATGAGCGGCTTCGTCTCCATCTATCTCGTGCCCGGCATCATCATGGTCGCCGAGAGCCTGCTCCTGCTGGTGAGCCTGCTCATCTTCGTGGCCTTCATCCTCTACGCCGACCGCAAGATCTGGGCGGCCGTCCAGATGCGTCGCGGGCCCAACGTCGTCGGTCCGTTCGGCCTGCTGCAGAGCTTCGCCGACCTGTTCAAGTTCGTCTTCAAGGAGCCGGTGGTCCCCTCCAGCGCCAACAAGGGTGTCTATCTTCTGGCGCCGCTGGTCACCTCGATCCTGGCGATGTCGGCCTGGGCGGTGATCCCGTTCGACGCCGGGGTGGTGATCGCCAACATCAACGTCGGCATCCTCTACATCTTCGCCATTTCCTCGCTCGGCGTGTACGGCATCATCATGGCCGGCTGGGCGTCGAACTCGAAGTACCCCTTCCTCGGCGCATTGCGCTCCGCCGCGCAGATGGTCTCCTACGAGGTCTCCATCGGCTTCGTGATCATCACCGTGCTGCTCGCCGCCGGCTCGCTCAACCTGTCCGACATCGTGGTCTCGCAGGAGGGCGGACTGGGCACGCGGCTGGGCCTGCCGGCGAGCTTCCTCGACTGGTACTGGCTGCCGCTGTTCCCGATGTTCATCGTGTTCTTCATCTCGGCGCT
>CAWARW010000007.1:0-199423 GCA_963784605.1 uncultured Alphaproteobacteria bacterium | reverse complement strand
ATTTTTCAAATAGTTAGTGATCGTCGCAAGACCGCGAAAAGCACGCGATCACCAGCATATCCACAGAACCAGTGTTCGCTGGGGCGGACATGTGGCCGAGCCGCTTAGGGCACCGGCGTTACGTTCGTTGGGGGGTGTCGCTGGGTTGATCTGCCGTGCGCACGCTGAATCCATGCTACCTTTGGCTATCGATTAGGCAGCATCAGGCGGCTATCTATTAGGCCCCGTCTTCACCGACAGAACATATGCCAAAGCGGACCTCGACTTGACGAGGGTGAAATACATTGGGCGAATCGGCTCTGTGAAGTTGACACCGATTCCGAACAGCCTGGGGGGATCCGGCCATGTTTGCGAGACGCGCAAGACTTTTCCAGGTCGGGGCGTGGCTGATATTGCTCCTGATCGCTCCGATGGCCCATGCCGAGCATCGAATTGCGCTGGTGATCGGCAACCAGAAGTATGCCTCGCTCGAATTGCTGAAGACATCGGCAGCGGATGCTGCGAGCTACGCCGCCCTGTTCAAGGACGAGGGCTTCGACACGGTCATCTTCAAGACAGACCTCACCCGCATCGGCATGGACGAGGCGATCTCGCAGTTGATTGATGCGATACAGCCGGGCGACACGGCCGTGTTCGTCTATTCCGGCCACGGATGGAGCGATGGAACCACCAACTACCTGGTGCCAACGGACGCCCCGAAAAGCGGCTCGGAAGACTTGCTGAAGCGCGTCTCGGTGCCGCTTGAGAATGGCGTCAACGGCATCCTGGACGAGGTGCAGCAAAAGGGCGCGCGGTTGAAGGTGGCGATCATCGACGCCTGCCGGGACAATCCGTTCACCGCCGCGGACGGGACACGCTCGATCGGTATGAAACGTGGGCTCATGATGGAGGCGCCGCCGCAAGGGACGTTTATCGTCTTCTCGGCGGGTGCTGGACAGACCGCCCTCGACCGGCTGTCGGACGACGACCCGGACCCGAATGGTGTGTTCACGCGGATTTTCGTGCCGCTCTTGAAGGCCAATCTGACCCTGCTCGACGCCACCAAGGCAGCTCAGGAGAAAGTCTTCGAGGTCGCCTGGTCCGTCAATAATCACCGGCAGCAGCCGGCCTTCTATGACGAGACCCGCGGCAACAAGGCATGTCTGTCAGCAGCGTGCAGCGAACGGACACCGGGGGAAGCGGTCGACGAAGCGGCCTGGCAGCGCATCGCTACGTCCTCCGACCCAGCCGACTTCGAGGGATTTATGCGGATCTTCCCGACAAGCGTGCACGTAGCCGAAGCCGAGGCAAAGGCAAAATACCTGCGACAGCGCGTGATCAAGCCCATTCACCAGGCGCTCGGGTCCGTCATCTACGTCAGAACGATCGCCGGGCAACCAAAGCAGAATGTCCAAGTGCTCGTCGTGCCGGGCTCTCCCTGCGTCAGCAAACTCGCGGTGGATCTGAAAGGCAACAGGAACGGCATCTCGCTTTCCGTCTACCTGCATGAGGAAAAGCCGGAAAATCTCGTTGGACAAGCTGTCGTGCCGACGTCGCCCGGAGAACTTACGTTTGATGTTCACCGCCCCGTGGACAAACTGCTTTTCATATCCAGGCGGGGGACGACGGCCGCCTCACGGGACCACGAAGTCAATCTTGATTCGGTCGACATCTTCGTGGCGCCCCAAGAGGAATGCAGATCCGCAGGATAAGCGCCGCGCGCTTCAGGTGGGTGGAGGCTTGAGGCTGGTCGACTGAATCAACGACGAGCGCGGGGAGACCGATTTTGCCGGCGCCCACCCCCCGGTGGTCGAAGTCCCCCCGCAAGTGACCGTGCCCCTTGAAGGCTGCCCTCCTCTTCGCCGGTCTCCCCGCATCGGTCAGCGGACCGCCGAGCCTATCGCCGCCGGCAGGTGCGCCAGCACGCCGCTGCCGGTCTGGACTCCGTCGAGGTGGTAGAGCACGGCGGTGAGGATCGCCGCGGCAAACACGGCAAAGGCAAAGGCGCCGAAGCCGAGGGCAAGCGTCCGGTTCCTGAGGCGGGCGCCCGCCACCAGCTGGGCGCCGGTGGTCGGATAGGCCGGCCCGCGGCCGGTGCCGGCCAGGCTCTCGCGGACCGCCTCCATGCGCGTTTCGTGGCGGCCCCACAGGTTGACCACGATGATGATCGCCACCAGGCACATCATGCTGCCCGGCACCCAGATGATGAAGCCGCCGACGCTTTCGTCGACCAGCGGCGGCACGTCGAACGGGCGGCCGACGATGTCGTAGGCCGGATAGAGCAGCGTGGTCTTCAGCGTCGTATAGGCGCCGAGCGCGATATTGGAGAGGGTCACCACCCACAGCATCATCAGCCGCGTGCCGTAGGGCGTGCTCATCGGCGCCGGGCGGACGTCGAAGATGCGCCACCAGAAGACCAGGCCGGCGACCAGCATGGTGATGTGCATGACGTAGTGGATGTTGTCGTCGAGGATGGCGGCGTTGTGGAACCGGGGCAGCTCCCAGACGCCGAGGGCGGCGATGAAAAGCACGGTGATCGCCACCGGATGGACGAGCGGCGCGAAGACGGCGCGCATGCCGCGGCTGCCGAGCAGCGGCGCCAGCGTCGCCCGGCGGACGGCCGGCGGCAGGCCGCTGATCAGCGTCGCCTGCGGCGCAGCGAGCGCGATCAGCATCGGCCCGATCATGCGCAGCAGCAGGTGCTGGATCTGGTGCACCGAGAAGAGATGGTCGGCGAGGCCGTCGAGCGGCGATTCGAGCGACAGGAAGACCGCCGCAACGCCGCTCAGGAAGGCCGCATGCCGCCAGGCGCGGCTGCCGCTCGCCGTGGCGCGGCGGACCATGCCGGCAGCATAGACGGCGACGACCAGGACGGTCGGAACGACGATGTCGGGCGTCAGCGCCCAGATGTTCCAGGCGACGTCGGCGCCGCCGGCGGCAGCGGCATGGGCGTGTGCCATGGCCGGGACCAGAAGGAAGGGGACGGCCGCGGCGGCCATGCGGCCCGCACTTGCGGCGCGCGAAAGACGGAATTGGGGCGCGCAATCGGTCAAGTCGCCTCCTTCGGCGGTGTGCTTGCAGTCAGGCGCCCTGCCCCCAACCACACCGTCGCGCCGCAGGATGCAAGGCCGCAGCCTGCGCCCTGTGGACGCACGGGCATTGCCGCGTCCCCCGGCGACCGCCGCGCGACTTAACCTTAACCCATGATAATTCTAATCAATTCGGCGCAAACCGCTGCCGCCGCCCGTATGATTGCCCTAGGTCTCCGGCAATTCCGACCGGAGAAGGAGCGGCAAGAGATGGCCACCAATCCCGAGCGCGTCGCCTGGGTGGATTACGCCAAGGGCTTCTGCATCATCATGGTGGTGATGATGCACTCGACGCTCGGCGTCGAGAAGGCCGCCGAGGCGACCGGCTGGATGACCTATGTCGTCGCCTTCGCCAAGCCGTTCCGCATGCCCGATTTCTTCATGATCGCCGGGCTGTTCCTGGCGCGCGTCATCGACCGCGACTGGCGCACCTATCTCGACAAGAAGGTCGTCCACTTCGGCTACTTCTACGTCCTGTGGCTGACCATCCAGTTCGCCTTCAAGATGCCGGAGATCGCCGCCGGCGGTGGCGCGGCGGAGGTGCTGCGCGCCTATCTCCTCGCCTTCATCGACCCCTTCGGCACGATCTGGTTCATCTACCTGCTGCCGATCTTCTTCATCGTCGTCAAGGCGACCAAGTCGATCGCGCCGTGGTGGCTGATCTGGCTGATCGGGGCCGGTCTGCAGATGTCCAATCTCAATACCGGCTGGACGATCCCCGACGAATTCGCGCTGCGCTTCGTCTATTTCTACTCGGGCTACATCTTCGCCCCGGCGATCTTCCGCTTTGCCGCGACGGTGATCCGCCATGGCTGGGCGGCGTTCGCCTATCTCGCCATCTGGGGCGTGGTCGAGGCCTATGCCGTCTTCAACGGCTATTCCGAACTGCCGGGCATCGGGCTCGCCCTCGGATTCGTCGGCGCCATCGCCGTGGTCACGCTGTCGACCATCCTGTCGAAGAGCGACTGGATGGCGCCGGTGCGCTATTGCGGGCGCAACTCGATCGTCATCTACCTGGCTTTCTTCCTGCCCATGGCGGTCGCCCGCGTCGTCCTGCTGAAGACCGGAGTCATCACCGATCTCGGCACCGTCGCGGTGATCGTCACGGCCTCGGGCGTGGTTTTTCCGCTGGTTCTGTTCTGGCTGGTGCGCAGCACGGCGTTCGGCTTCCTGTTCAAGCGGCCGGCGTGGGCGCATCTGCAGAGCACGCCCCGTCCGGCGCTGGTTGCGGCGGAATAAACCGTTAGCAACGATCGCATTTGGCGGTTGCGCACGGCGGGCGGGCGCTCCAGTTTTTTGCCATGGGCAGATTCGCCAAGCAGGGCCCGACGCTCGTCTGGTTTCGCGACGACCTCCGACTCTCCGACAATCCGGCACTGGCCGCAGCATGCCGTCGCGGAGCGCCGGTCGTCCTGCTCTATGTCCATGACGAACAAAGCCCGGAAATCCGCCCGCTCGGTGGCGCGGCACGCTGGTGGCTGCACCATTCGCTGGCCAGTCTCGGCAAGCGCCTGGACGCCCACGGGCAGATGCTCATCCTGCGCAAGGGCCGCGCCGAAAAGGTGGTGCGAGAGGTCGCCGCCGCCACCGGCGCCACCGCCGTCCACTGGAACCGGCGCTATGGCGCGGCGGGAGCGCTCGACGAGCGGGTCGCCGCCGCACTGCCGCGCACCGGCATCGTCGGCCTGACCTTCGAGGCCAACCTGCTGTTCGCGCCCGAGGCCATCCGCACGGCGTCCGGCGGACCGTTCCAGGTCTTCACCGCCTTCTGGCGCGCGCTCGAACAGGCCGGCGAACCGCGGCGCCCCCTGCCCGCGCCGACCACCATCCCGCCCGGCGTCCCGGTCCGCAACGATGGGCTCGAGGCGCTCAACCTGCTGCCGACGGGGTCCGACTGGACGGTGGCCATCCGCAATGCCTGGCAGCCGGGCGAGCCGGCGGCAGAGGCAGCGCTGGGCGCCTTCGTCGCGCGCCTCGACCGCTACGCCGCGGAGCGCGACCGGCCGGCGGCCGAGGCCACCTCGCGCCTGTCGCCGCACCTGCGCTTCGGCGAAATCAGCCCGAACCAGGTCTGGCATGCGGTCACCGCCACGCCGCCCGGCGCGGCGCGCGCCAAGTTTCTGTCGGAGCTGGGCTGGCGCGAGTTCGCCTGGCACCTGCTCGACGATCGGCCGGACCTGGCGGAGACCAACTTCAAGCCGGCTTTCGACGATTTCCCGTGGTCGGAGAGCTATGCCGACGACATCTGGGCCTGGCGGCGCGGGCGCACGGGCTATCCGATGGTCGATGCCGGCATGCGCCAGTTGTGGGCGACCGGCTGGATGCACAACCGGGTGCGCATGATCGCCGCGTCGTTCCTTGCCAAGCACCTGCTCGCCGACTGGCGGATCGGCGAGGAGTGGTTCTGGGACACGCTGGTCGACGCGGAACCGGCGAGCAATCCCGTGAACTGGCAGTGGGTGGCCGGTTCCGGCCCCGATGCGCAGCCCTTCTTCCGCATCTTCAACCCCGTGCTCCAGGGCGAGAAATTCGATCCCGACGGCGCCTACGTGCGCCGCTGGGTGCCGGAGCTCGCCGCCCTGCCCGACCGCTACATCCATAAGCCATGGACGGCGCCCGGTGACGTGCTGGCGACGGCCGGCGTGCGCCTTGGCGAGACCTATCCGCCGCCGATCGTCGACCATGCCGAGGCCCGCCGGCGGGCGCTCGACGCCTTCGCGACGGTGCGGCGCGGACAGGCCGAGCGGGTGACGGAGCGCAAGCGGGCGCAAACGGCAGGCGAGCCGCGCCTCGGCGCTGGTCCGCGGCGATAGCGGAAGCGGACGAATTTCACCTGAGCTGCCGGTTTGCGAGGCGAACGTTTCGGGCATGCGGCCATCGACGCTGCGGTCGTCCTTGAAGCGGCGGGGCCCGGCGAATAGTTTGCCGACCGACATTCTGCGGACGTGCACCTGAACCCCATGGACGTGAAACTCACCGTTGTCGATGCCATCGGCAACACCCCGCTGATCCGCCTTCGCCGGGCCTCCGAGCTCACCGGCTGCGCCATCTACGGCAAGGCCGAATTCATGAACCCCGGCCAGTCGGTCAAGGACCGGGCGGCGCGCCAGATGGTGCTGGAGGCGGAGCGCCGCGGCGACCTGAAGCCGGGCGGGCTGATCGTGGAAGCGACCGCCGGCAACACCGGCATCGGCCTGGCGCTGGTCGCCGGCGCCCGCGGCTACCGCACGATCATCGTCATTCCGGAGACGCAGAGCGCGGAGAAGAAGCAGGCTCTCAGACTGGCCGGCGCCACGCTGGTCGAGGTGCCCGCCAAGCCCTTCAGCGACCCCAACAACTACCAGCACGTCGGCCGGCGCCTGGCCGACCGGCTGCGCCCCGGCGAGCCCAACGGCGTGTTCTTCGTCGACCAGTGGAACAACCGGGACAACCGCATGGCCCATTACCTGACCACCGGGCCGGAGATCTGGCGGCAGACCGGGGGCGCGGTCGAAGGCTTCATCTGCTCGGTCGGCACCGGCGGCACGCTTGCCGGCACGGCGGAGTTTCTGCGCGAAAAGCGCCAGGACATCGTCATTGGCTGCGCCGACCCGGAGGGAGCGGCCATGTTCAGCCTGTTCTCGACCGGCGCGGCGAAGCCCAGCGACGGCAACTCCATCGCCGAGGGCATCGGGCTCGGACGGGCGACGCCGATCGTCGAGGATGTCGCCGTCGACAAGCCCTACATCGTCCCCGACAGCGAAGCGCTGCCCGTTCTTTTCGATCTCGCCGAACACGAGGGGCTGCTGCTCGGTGGCTCCTCGGGCATCAACGTCGCCGGCGCCATCCGGCTGGCGCGCGACCTCGGCCCCGGGCATACCATCGTCACCGTGCTGTGCGACCACGGCACCCGCTACCAGTCGAAGCTCTACAACCCGGACTTCCTGCGCGAGCGCGGCCTGCCGGTGCCGGCGTGGCTGGAAGGTCAATCGGAACTCGCCGTTCCTTTCGAATAATTATAAGATGGCCGCACCGCGTTCCTGGGTCGAACTCGGGTCGGCCGATGAAGCAATCGCTGCGTAATGAACTCTATCTTGGCCTGGTGATCTTTCCCGTCACCTTTGCGATCGGGAAGGGATTCGAGCTGTTTGCCTCGCCCGACACGCTCGACGCAGCAACCCGCTATCAGTCCGCGTTCGTCACCGACCTCTCGTCCTTCACGCCCGTCACCTTCGTCGGCCGCATCTGGGAAATAAACCGGGAAATGGCGCTGGTGGTCGTCGGCAAATGGCCGGATTTCACCGACATCGACAGCGTGATGGCGGCCCTGCTGCACGCGCTGCCGTTCCTGCTCAAATTGCCGCTGCTGATCTTCGTCAGCATCCTCAGCGTCCTCCTGTCCTTCTGGTCGAACGACACGCTGCTTGCCAGCATCCTCGTGACGCTGACCTTCATCGTCGCCATTCCGCTCGGCATCGCGCTCGCCGGGGCCTTCGCCGAGGGCATGGGGCTGTGGGGGCTCGTGCCGACGACGGCGGCGATCTATCTCGTCGGCACCGTCGCCTGCACCATCCTGTGGGGCATCACCTGGGCCGGCATCACCCTGTTCGGCTGGTTCACCGAGGTTGCCGGCCTGTGCACGGTCGGCGGCGGGTTCGCCGCGGCCATCTATTTCGTCGGCGTGCAGTATGCCGGCTTCCGCGCCGCCCATTCGGCCGAGAAGGTGCTGAACCGCGAGCCGGACCAACCGAAGGACGAAGCGGCGAAGACGGCATCCGGCGACGCCGCGGCCCCGCAATAGCCCGCCTTGCCGATTGCGCCCGCGGGACTAGGATCGGTGCCCTGTTGCAAGGGACACCGACCGTGACCGAACTCCTCTTCCGCAGCGACGCCTATCTGCCCGAAACCGAAGCGACGGTCGTCGCGGTCAACGACCGGCGCGGCATCGTGCTCGACAGAACCGTCTTCTACGCCACCGGCGGCGGCCAGCCGGGCGACACCGGCAGGCTGCGCCGGCCGGGTGGCGATATCGCCATCGCCACGACCGTCTACGGCGAGGACAAGAGCCAGATCGTGCATGTCCCGGGCGACGGCGAGGCGCTGCCGGAGCCCGGCGAGACGCTGACCGCCGTGCTCGACTGGGAGCGGCGCCATCGCCACATGCGCATCCATACCGGCCTCCACCTGCTCTCGGTGGTGCTGCCGTTTCCGGTGACCGGCGGCTCGATCGGCGCCGACGAAGGCCGCCTCGATTTCGACATCGACGGCGAGGTGCCGGCGAAAACAGGAGATCGAGGAGCGTCTCAACGCCCTGATCGCGGCGGACCATCCGGTCCGCGACGAGTGGATTACCGACGAGGAGCTCGCCGCCAACCCGGGGCTGGTCAAGACCATGAAGGTGAAGCCGCCGATGGGCTCCGGTCGCGTGCGCCTGGTGCGCATCGGCGACATCGACCTGCAGCCATGCGGCGGCACCCACGTGCGCTCGACCGCCGAGATCGGCCCGCTCACGATCGCCAAGATGGAGAGCAAGGGGCGCCAGAACCGGCGCGTGCGCATCCGCTTCGCTTGAGCAGCGGCGGCGTTCAGCGCCTCTCCAGCGCCAGACGGAGACCGAGCGCGCAGAAGATGCCGCCGCGCGGCGCCGGGCAATTGTGGCGGCTGCCACTCCCGCCCTCTCGACGAGCAGCCCGTCAAGCCGATACAAGATGTGGATGACAGACCGCACGCGCTGGCTCGTCTCCACCGACTGGCTCGCCGATCACATCGGCGATCCCGATGTCGTCATCATTGACGCCAGCTGGTTCCTGCCCGGCAGCGGCCGCGATGCGCGCCAGGAATATGAGGCGACGCATATCCCGGGCGCCGTCTTCTTCGACATCGACGTCATTGCCGACACCTCCATCGCCCTGCCCCACATGCTGCCATCGGCGGAGCAATTCGCCGAGGCCGTCGGCGCGCTCGGCATCGGCAACGACAGCAAGATCGTCGTCTATGACAGCATCGGCATCTATTCGTCGCCGCGCGTCTGGTGGACCTTCAAGATCATGGGGGCGGAGATGGTCGTCGTCCTCGACGGCGGCCTGCCGCGCTGGAAGGCCGACGATCGCCTGGTGAACGACTGGCCGGTCGTCCGCGAGCCGCGCACCTTCATCGCCCGCTTCGACCCGTCGGCGGTGCGCGACATGGCCGAGGTGCGCGACGGCGTGGCGGCCAAGACCTTCCAGCTGGTCGATGCCCGGCCGGCGGCGCGCTTCCGCGGCGAGGCCCCGGAGCCCAGAAGCTGGGTCAAGTCGGGCCGCGTTCCGGGCAGCTACAACGTGCCCGTTGCCGAGATCGTTGCCGACGGGATGTTCAAGGATCCGGAGGCGATCAAGGCTGCCTTCGAACACGCCGGCGTCGATCTCGACAAGCCGATCGTCGCCAGTTGCGGCTCGGGCGTGAATGCCACCATCCTGACGCTGGCGCTCGAGACGCTCGGCATTCGCAGCGCCGTCTATGACGGCTCGTGGACGGAATGGGGGGCGCGTGACGACATGCCCATCGCCACGGGAACCGATTCCTGATCGATACGTTCATCCTTGGTTCAAGTCGCACCGTCTAGGACGGCGCAAACAGCGGGGGGCACCCGCTGCGTCCTGCTATCGGGCGCCGAACCTCAAGGAAATGAACCCTATGCACCATGCCAAACGCCTTCTGCTGACCAGCGTGGCGATCGCGCTGGTCGGCGGACCGCAGGCTTTTGCTGCACCACACCGGCCGATGGTGCTGGCGCAGGCCGCCGGGCAGATGCCCGCGGCGGCCGCCGCGGCCCAGGCCAAGGTGAAGGCGGCCCGCGCCGCCCTGGAACAGGCGAAGGCCAGCGGTACCGGCGTCGCGGAGGCCCAGCAGGCGCTCGATGCAGCGCTGCAGGAGTTGAAGGATGCCCTGGCTGCGGCCCGGCCACCGTCCGCGCCGCCGGCCGGCGAGGCCAAAGCGCCGCCGCCGCCCAAGGAGGCTCCTGCCGCCGAGGCGCCGCAACCGCCAGCCGAGCCGCCGGCCGCCGAGGCCAAGACGCCGCCGCCGCCCAAGGAGGCCCCTGCCGCCGAGGCGCCGCAACCGCCGGCCGAGCCGCCGGCCGCCGAGGCCAAGACGCCGCCGCCGCCCAAGGAGGCCCCGGCGCAACAGGCGCAGAAGCCCAAGCCGAAGAAGCCCATCGACGCGGCCAAGGCGCCGCCCGAGGCGAAGCAACCGCCGGCGGCTGCGGCTGAGAATCCGCCGGCCCAACCTGCGGCCGAGCAGGCGCAGACGCCCAAGCAGCCGGAGCAGCCGAGCGACCAAGCCAAGGCGCCTGCGCCGCCCAAGCAGCCCGCGGCCGAGCAGGCTCCCCAGCAGGCCGAGGGCGGACCGCCGCCGAAGTTCGACCCGGCGTTGCTCAAGAAGCCCCATCCGCGTTTCGGCGAGACCCCCAAGGGCGAGGAAACCAAGCCGCTGCCCAAGGAAGAAGCGCAGATCCCCAAGGGCGGCAAGGTCGAGGCGAGCGGCGGCCGGACCATCGTCAAGCAGGACAACGGCCAGGTCACCGTCCACCACGACGACACCGACCGCTTCCGCCAGGCCGGCGGCAATGTCGACGTGCAGAAGGGCCCCAACGGCACGACGACGACCATCGTCAACCGCCCCGGCGGCGTGCAGGTGGTGACCGTCCGCGACCAGAACGGCGACATCCTGCAGCGTTACCGCAAGGATCGGAACGGCCAGATCGAGGTGCTCATCGGCCAGGCCGACGCGCGCCAGGATCGCCGCAAGCCGCCGCCGCCGCCCAAGGCGCCGGCGCCGGACCAAGGCTTCAACCTCAGCATCAAGCTGCCGCCGCTGACGCTGACCATCCCGCACAACCAGTACATCGTGGAGAGCAGCAATGCCTCGCGCGAGCAGCTGACGCAGACCTTCGAAGCCCCACCGGTCGAGAAGGTCCAGCGGGCCTACTCGCTGGAGGAGATCCGCCGGAGCGACCGCGTCCGCAACATGGTGCGCCGCGTCGATTTCGACACGGTCAACTTCGAGTTCGGCAGCGCCGTGCTGCCGGACGACCAGATCGCGAAGATGCAGAAGGTCGGCGAGGCCATGCGCGCGGTGCTCGACCGCGACCCCAACGAGGTCTTCCTGATCGAGGGCCACACCGACGCGGTCGGTTCGGACCTTGCCAATCTGGCGCTGTCCGATCGCCGCGCCGAGACGGTGGCGGAAATCCTCACCTACTACTTCGCCGTTCCCCCTGAGAACCTGGTCACCCAGGGCTATGGCGAGGAGTTCCTGAAGGTGCCGACCAGCGGGCCGGAGCGCGAGAACCGTCGCGTCGTCTTCCGCAACATCACGCCGCTGATGCGCACCAGCGCACGCTGACCCCGGCGGCAAACGCACGCATCGAAGGGCGCGCTCCTTGCGAGCGCGCCCTTTTGCGACGTGCCTGTCGATCCTTGCCGCATCGGATGTGCGTCGCGTCGTCTACCGGCGCGACGCCCAAGCGTTCATCGTGACACCACCGTCACGCGCACCAAGGAGGCGTTCATGCGCATGCTGATGAGGATCGTTCTACCCAACCAGGAATACAATCGCGCCATCGCCGAAGCGCGGCTTGGCTCCGCCTGGAAGTCGTTCTTCGACGCTGCGAAGCCGGAGGCCGCCTACTATGTCACCGAGCGGGGGCTTCGGGCGCTGCATGTGGTGCTGGAGCTTGCCGAACCAAATCAATTCGCGGCGCTCGCCATGCCGCTCTATTCGGCCTTTGGCGCGGAGATCACCTGCGAACCCGCCATGGTCTTTGACGACATCAGGGCGGCGGTGGCAGCGAGCCACTGAAGCCAGGCGTCAGGGGTCGAACACCGGTGCATCCCGGCACGACATTTCCGCCTCGTGCGCCGTGACGGCTGCCACGAGAAAATCCATGACCACACGAATGCGGCGCTGACGTTTCAGCGCCGCATGAGTGACCAGATACAGCTCCGGTCGGGCGATCACGCCCGGCCAGACCGGCACCAGCTCCGGCTCCCCCACCACAGCGGTACCGGGCAGCACCGCCAGCGCTTCGCCGTCGCGCACCGCGGCCAGGGCTGTCATGACATCGGCGCGCAGCACGCAGCGGGCGGCTGCGGCGATTTCTCCGGCCCGGCCGAACAGGGGCAGCGCCAGCGCCTGCTGATAGGGCAGGACGACATCGTGGCCGGCGAGCGTGCCGTCGGGCGTGCCGCGGCGCGCGAGATAGTCGCGGGATGCGAAGAAGGCGATGGCACCGTCGGCCAGGCGGCGTGCAATCAGGCTCTGCTGGGTCGGGCGCTGGTTGCGCATGGCGATTTCGGCCTCGCCCTGCACCAGGTTCAGCAGCGAATAGCCCGTCAGGATTTCCAGTTCGATGTCCGGGTGGCGCTCCCGGAGCCGTCCAAGCGCCGGCACCACGAGCTTCACCGCCATGAAATCCGGCATGGCGACCTTCACCACCCCCCGGGGCGCACGATCCGCCCCGGCCACCCGCCGTTCCAACCAGGTCACCGCGCCGGCGATCCCCTCGATCGCACCGATGATCTCCTCGCCTGCCGGCGTCAGCAGGCAGCCATCGTGCCGCCGGTCGAACAGGCGCGTGCCGAGCCGCGTCTCAAGCCCGTCGAGCCGGCGCACAACGGTGGCCCGGTCCCAGCCAAGCGCCTGCGCTGCGGCCAGAAGAGAGCCGCCGTCGCGTATGGCGAGCACAACACGCAGGCTGTCCCAATCCATCGCTTTCCCCGAGCTTCCGGCAATCACGCAACCCGCGGAGCACAGCCGACCTGAACCGGGAGGAACGGATGGTCCGCCTAGTGCAGGATCTGGCTGAGGAACAGCTTGGTGCGGTCGTGCTGCGGATTGTTGAAGAAGGCTTCCGGCTCGTTCTGCTCGATGATCTGGCCGGCATCCATGAAGATGACGCGGTTGGCCACCTGACGGGCGAAGCCCATCTCGTGGGTGACCACGATCATGGTCATGCCCTCCTCGGCGAGATCGACCATCACGTCGAGCACTTCCTTGATCATCTCCGGGTCGAGCGCCGAGGTCGGCTCGTCGAAGAGCATGGTGCGCGGGTTCATGCACAGCGCCCGCGCGATGGCGACGCGCTGCTGCTGGCCGCCGGAGAGCTGGCCGGGATACTTGTTCGCCTGCTCGGGAATCTTGACGCGCGTGAGGTAGCGCATGGCGACCTCCTCGGCTTCCTTCTTGGGCATCTTGCGCACCCAGATCGGCGCCAGCGTGCAGTTCTCCAGAATGGTGAGGTGCGGGAACAGGTTGAAGTGCTGGAACACCATGCCGACTTCGCGGCGGATCTCGTCGATGCGCTTGATGTCGTTGGTCAGTTCGATGCCGTCGACGACGATCTTGCCCTTCTGGTGCTCCTCCAGCCGGTTGACGCAGCGGATCATGGTCGACTTGCCGGAGCCCGACGGGCCGCAGACGACGATGCGCTCGCCGCGCATGACCTTCAGGTTGATGTTCCTGAGGACGTGGAAATCGCCGTACCATTTGTTCATGTCGATGATCTCGATGGCGACGTCGGTCTCCGAGACCTTCATCGCGGGATGCTCGGGCGCGGCGGTGGCGGCGGCTGTTTCACTCATCGGAGCTTCCCTCGTTCAACGCTTGTGGCCGGTGTTGAGCCGGCGTTCGGTGTACATGGAATATCGCGACATGCTGAAGCAGAAGAGCCAGAAGACGAAGGCGGCGAAGACGTAGCCGGTCGCCGGGGTCTTGTACGAGGCCCACTTCGAATCGCTGAAATTGAGCTGGACGATGCCGAGCAGGTCGAACAGCCCGATGATGAGCACCAGGCTGGTATCCTTGAACAGGCTGATGAAGCTGTTGACGATGCCCGGAATGACGATCTTCAGCGCCTGCGGCAGGATGATCATCTGCATCATGCGCCAGTAGGCCAGGCCGAGCGCCTTGGCGCCCTCGTACTGGCCCTTGGGAATCGCCTGCAGTCCGCCGCGCACGGTCTCGGCCATGTAGGCCGAGGTGAACAGCGCCACGCCGATCAGGGCGCGCAGCAGCTTGTCGAAGTTGACGCCCGGCGGCAGGAACACCGGCAGCATGACGCTCGACATGAACAGCACGGTGATCAGCGGCACGCCGCGCCAGAACTCGATGAAGACGATCGAGGCGAACTTGACCACCGGCAGGGTCGAACGGCGGCCAAGCGCCAGCAGGATGCCGATGGGCAGCGAGCTGACCATGGCGACGATGGCGACGACCAGGGTGACCATGAGGCCGCCCCACAGCTGGGTCTCGACGTAGGGCAAGCCGAAATCGATGGACAGCAGCACGGTCACGGCGATCAGGCCGAGGACGGTTGCCCATATGATCCACAAGACGCCGCTGCCGGGTCGGTCGGGGTTGGTGCGGATCGCTTGCAGCCCCGACACGGCGGCGACGGCTGCGGAAACCGCGGTCAGGCTCAGGAACGTCGACAGATGTCGTCCGAACAGCCCGACCGGCGGATCGGGAAGGAAGAAGGAAGCGATCACCACGACGACGGCGACGGCGGTGGCGATCCTTGCCAGCTGCCCGGCCCGTGAGGAGATCAGCGCACCCATCAGGCCGGTCGCCAGGCAGGCGATCAGCAGCAGCACCGATGCGAAAGCCGCCGGAAAGGCAAAATGACCGCCGGTCAGCAGGATCAGCGCGGCAATCGGGAAGATGACGAGCAGGTAGATGGCGTTTTCGCGCTTGAACGGAACCCGCGGGATGGCCATGGGGAGGAGACCGATGATCAGCAGGATGCCGGTCAGGTTGACCCGCCAGCGCTCTTCGAACGGATAGCGGCCGTACATGAACTGGGCGAATTTCGCGTCGACGAAGGCCCAGCAGGCGCCGGTCCCCGGCACGATGCAATCGTCGCGGCCGTTGCCCACCCAGACCGCGTTGAGGAAGGCCCAGTGGATGAACGGCGGCACGATCCACACGACGAGCGCGATGCCGAGGACCGTGAGGATGGTATTGGTCACCGACGAAAACAGATTGGCGCGCAGCCAGCCGACGGCACCGACCTCGTTGCGCGGCGGCGCCAGGGTCGGCTCCTCCTCGCGCCGGGAATAGGCGAACTGCTCGGCGGAAGAGCGCTCCACCGCGGCGCCCTTGTGGTGGCGCGAGGTGCGGCGCCGCCGGTCGCCTTCGTCCATGAAAGGTTCGTCCGACATCGCCTACCGCTCCACCAATGCAACGCGCTGGTTGAACCAGTTCATGAAGGCCGACGTCGACAGACTGATGGCGAGATAGACCAGCATGGTGATGAAGATGACCTCG
The DNA here is from genome assembly GCA_963784605.1 of uncultured Alphaproteobacteria bacterium. Lineage (GTDB taxonomy): Bacteria > Pseudomonadota > Alphaproteobacteria > Rhizobiales > Kaistiaceae > CAVSRC01. The sequence goes on along the minus strand of CAWARW010000007.1, from coordinate 184,070 downwards.
ACCGCCTGGCCGGTCTGGTTGAGCACGGTGCCGGAGAAGACCGAGACCAGGTCCGGATAGCCGACGGCGACGGCGAGCGAGGAGTTCTTGGTGAGGTTGAGATACTGGCTGGTGAGCGGCGGGATGATGACGCGCATCGCCTGCGGGATGATGACCAGGCGCAAGGCCGTCCCCGACCTCAGGCCGAGGGCGTAGCTCGCCTCGGTCTGGCCGTGGGCGACGGCCAGGATGCCGGCACGCACGATCTCGCCGATGTAGGTGGCGGTGTACAGGGTCAGGCCGAGGAGCAGCGCCATGAATTCCGGCTTGACCTGCGCGCCGCCGACATAGTTGAAGCCCTGCAACTGGGGGAAATCGAACGATGCCGGGCTGCCCGTCGCAATGAATACGATCAGCGGCAGCACGATCAGGATGCCGAGGCCGACCCTGAAGGTCGGAAAGAGCTTTCCGGTCGCCATCTGGCGCGCGTGCGCCCAGCGCGCCAGCACCAGGATCACCACGATCGCGACGCCGATGGCGATCAGCGTCGCCGGGAATCCTTCGTGGAAGATGGGGCGCGGAACGATCAGCCCGCGGTTGCTGAGGGTCGTGCCGAGCGGCAGGTTGAAGCCCTGGCGCGGGGACGGCAGGACCGACAGCACGGCCTTGTACCAGAACAGGAGCTGCAGCAGGACCGGGATGTTGCGCAGCGTCTCGATGTAGATGGTCGCGATCTGGGCGATCAGCCAGTTCTTCGACAGGCGGGCAATGCCCAGCATGAAGCCGAGGATGGACGCCAGCACGATGCCGAGCGCGGCGATCAAAAGCGTGTTGAGCAGGCCGACGAGGAAGGCGCGGCCGTAACTCATCTCGGCATTGTAGGGAATCAGCGTCTGCGAGATGTCGAAGCCGGCGCGGGTGAACAGGAAGCCGAAGCCGGAGGCGATGTGCGCCCGCTGCAGGTTCTCGATCGTGTTGGATGCGATCCAGCCGATGAACACAACGAGGCCGATCGCCAGCAGCGCCTGAGAAGCGATGCCGCGGAACTTGGGGTCGTAGATAAACGACGAATGCTCTTGCGGCAGGCTCGCCGCCTCATCCTGAACCGCCATTCTTCACCCATCCCCTGCCGGTACCGGCTGAGCCGGTTACCGCGTGGCGGGCGGGCCTCATGCGGCCCGCCCGCCGATGCGATTCAAGCGGACTAGCGAATCGGCGGCGCGTACTGGATGCCGCCCTTGGTGGTCCACAGGGCGTTCAGGCCGCGCGCGATCTTCAGCGGCGTATCCTGACCGATGTTGCGCTCGAAGATCTCACCGTAGTTGCCGACGGCCTTGATGACGTTATAGGCCCAGTCGTTGGTGAGGCCGATGGACTCGCCGAAGGTGCCGTCGGTGCCGAGCAGACGACGGACGTCCTGGTTCTCGCTGTTCTTCATCTCGTCGACGTTCTTCGACGTCACGCCGGCTTCCTCGGCGTCGAGCAGCGCGAAGTGGGTCCACTTCACGATGTTGAACCACTGGTCGTCACCCTGGCGCACCACCGGGCCCAGCGGCTCCTTGGAGATGATCTCCGGCAGGATGACGTGGTCGTCGGGATTGGTGAGGGTCAGGCGCGTGGCGTAGAGGCCCGAGGCGTCGGTCGTGTAGGCGTCGCAACGGCCGGAGTCATAAGCGGCGTTGACCTCCGGAAGCTGCTCGAAGACGACCGGGTTGTACTGCATGTTGTTGCGCTTGAAGAAGTCGGCCATGTTCAGCTCGGTCGTCGTGCCGGTCTGCACGCAGACCGAGGCGCCGCCAAGCTGCAGCGCGGAGGTGACGCCGAGCGACTTTTTGACCATGAAGCCCTGGCCGTCATAGTAGTTGACGCCAGCGAACGTCAGGCCGAGCGAGGTGTCGCGCGACATGGTCCACGTGGTGTTGCGGGCCAGCATGTCGATTTCGCCGGACTGGAGGGCGGTGAAGCGCTCCTTGGCGGTCAGCGGCGTGAAATGAACCGCCTTGGGGTCGTTGAAGATCGCTGCGGCAACGGCGCGGCAATAGTCCACGTCGAAGCCCTTCCACTCACCCTTGTCGTCGGTGGAGCCGAAACCGAGCAGGCCGGTGTTGACACCGCACTGCACGTAGCCCTTCGCCTTCACGTCTTCCAAGGTCGTCGCGTGGGCCGAGCCCACCACCAGCGCGGCAACGGCGCCGGCGGCAATCGATACAATAGTCGCTCTCATGAAATGCCCTCCAGCTTGATTGCAAAATCGGCAACGGTCGCATAGCCCGCGCCGCGTTTGGACCCGAGTTCGATATAGGTGCATGCGCACCATCCACACCCAAAGCAGCCGGGCTCCGGGCCAATTGACCCAGCCATCACAGGCTATTATTCGAATTGGGTCAAGGGTATCGCCTGGGCAGCCGCAGTCGCCGTCTGCCCTATTCGGCGTCATCGCGGCGATCAACATGGCGGCATGACCAACCATTCCAGCGACCGACCGCGCGCCGCGAAAATCTCTACTCACCTCGTCCATGCCGGCCGCGACCAGCGTCTGACCGGGCCATTCGTCAACCCACCTGTGATCCATGCTTCGACGGTGCTCTACGCTTCCGTCGACGACATGCAAAATGGGCGCCAGCCGTACTCCTACGGCCGTCACGGCACGCCGACCAGCGAGGCGCTGGTCACGGCGGTGAACGAGTTGGAGGGCGCGGCGGGAACGGCGCTGTGTCCGTCGGGCCTCGCCGCCGCGACGGTCGCCCTGCTCTCCTGCCTGTCGGCCGGCGACCGCATCCTGATCGTCGACAACGTCTATGGTCCGGTGCGCCGCTTCGCGCGCACCAATCTGGCGCGGCTGGGGATCGAGACGACCTACTTCGATCCGGCGATCGGCGCCGGTATCGAGGCCCTGTTCACCGACAACACGCGCGCCGTCTATCTGGAAGCGCCGGGCTCGCTGACCTTCGAGATGCAGGACGTGCCGGCGATCGCCGAGGTGGCGCACCGGCACAATGCCACGGTCCTCTTCGACAACACCTGGGCGACACCGGTCTACTTCCGGCCGCTCGACTTCGGCGTCGACCTGTCGATTCAGGCTGCGACCAAATATCTCGGCGGCCATTCCGACGTGATGCTGGGGACGATCGCCGCCAGCGCGGCAGCATGGCCGCGGCTCGAGGAGACCTTCAGGCACCTCGGCATGCACGTGGCCCCCGACGACGTGTTCCTCGGCCTGCGCGGCCTGCGGACGCTGGCGGTGCGCCTCGAGCGTCACTATGCCTCGGCGCTCAAGGTGGCCACATGGCTCGCCGCGCAGCCGGACATCGCGCGCGTGCTCTACCCGCCCCTGCCGTCCGACCCCGGCCATGCCCTGTGGAAGCGCGACATGAGCGGCGGCTGCGGCCTGCTCGGCTTCGTCTTCCGTGGCTGGAGCGAGGATCAGGCCAAGCGCTTCATCGACGGGCTCAGCCTGTTCGGCATCGGCGCCTCGTGGGGCGGCTTCGAAAGTCTCGCCATCCTGGCGCATGTCGAGAACGGCCGCACGGCCGTCCGCTGGCAGGCGGAGGGCCCGCTGGTGCGGCTGCACATCGGCCTGGAGGACGCGGACGACCTGATCGGCGATCTCGCCGCCAGCCTCGCTGCGGCTAAACGCCCGTCCCCCTGATCGAGAACAGATGGACGTCGACGCGCCGCGTCTTGCGGATGTCGACGCCGTTGACGCGGCCGCGCTCGATCAGATCGAGGCCGAGATCGTCGGCGCGCTGGCGGAACGACGAGATCTGGGTGGTGTCGACGGCAGCGACGCGGCAGCCGCGCGCGTCGAGGAAATCGGCGGCGCCGGCGCCATCGGTGAGCAGCGTGCCGCGACCGGCCATCAGCACCAGGCTCTCCTCCGGAAAGCCGGCGGCGACGAACATCGGGTTCTGGCAGGATACGTGCTCGCGGCCAACGCTGACGATCCGTTCGGCGACGCGCAACCCGCTCAGCCCCGGCACGATGACGCCGAAGAAGCCGAGATAGATGAAGACCGCCGAGGCGAGCGCCAGCACGGTCGCGGCGACGCCTTGGTCGCGCCTCAGCCACAGCCAGGCGACCGGGCCGAGGACGCCGCCGACCACGAAGGCGAGGAAGGCGGCGACGGGGAAGCTGCCCTCCACCAGGGTGTAGGCGACCGGGACGGCGACGGCGATGACCGGCGGCCAGATCAGCGGGCTGGAGGAGTAGAACTGGCTGATCCGCCCGCGGATGCGCGCCTCGCCGGCATCGATGGCGACGGCCGCCAGCATGGCGATGGGCGGGATCGCCGGCAGCACGTATTGCGGCAGCTTTTCGGTCACCAGCTCGGCGACCAGCCACAGCGGCAGGCCCCAGACCAGCGCGAACAGCACCGGCGGACGGCGGACGTTGGCCACCAGCCACGGCGTGCCGGCGAAGATGAAGGTCATCGCCGGACCGGCGAGAAGCGGCGCCAGCAGCGCGTAGGTTGCCGGTGGCGCCTCGAGCGTGAAGGGAACGCCGATGCGGACGAGAAACGGAACGTCGGGTCCGCCGGAATCCGAGATGGCAAGGGCGGCGATCGACGCCAGCCAGGGCAGGACCGCGACCGCGATCACCACGACGCCGACCGCCGGGCGCAGGCGGGCGAGCCAGGCGACCTCGCCGCGCTCGACGGTCAGCGCCAGAACCGCCGCCGCCGCCATGCCCGGCAAGACGATGCCCTTGAACAGGAGGCCGGCCCCGATCGCCAGCCAGAACAGCACCGGTATCGCGGCCGGCGCCGGCCTGGCGTTCGCCAGCCACAGCCGCGCCAGCGCGCCGGCGGCAAGCGTCGTCATCGCCACCAGCATGGCGTCCGGCGCCGCCAGCCTCGCCTGCAGGCCGAGGACGCCACTGCCGGCAACGAAGATGCCGGCGATCAGCGCCGCCCGCGGACGACCGAAGGCGAGCATCGTCCACCATGTCAGCAGGACCGTGGCGAGCGCGCCGAGCAGCGAGGGAATGCGGTAGACCCATAGCGGCGGATTGCCGGTCTGGCCGCTCGCCAGCAGCGTCACGGCCTCCAGCCACTGCATGCCGTGCGGCTGCCACGGCTGCATATCGGTCTGCACCCGCACGGTGGCGAAATCGCCGGTCGCTACCATCTCGCGCGCAGCGACGGCATAGGCCGGCCCGTCGCCGTCGATCGGCGGCATCGACGCGAAGCCCGGCAGGAAGCACACCAGCGCAACGACGACCAGGACCGCGAGGCTGGCCAGCGTCGAGCCGGCGACGCGGTCGGTCGCCGCTTCGACCCGGGCGGCGGAGCCGCCGCCCAACAGTGCCTGCAAGGAAATCGCCATGGCGCCTGACGGCCCGCCTGCCTGGTTCGCGCGTCGCGGACGATACTGAACTATGCCGCAGTGCGGTAGCCACAAAGCCGGTGGCTCGCGGCCGGGCTGCCGCCGTTCGGCCGAAGCGCGTGCGGAGGCCGGTGGCTGCCGCTCACCCCTTGACCGCGCCGGCCGTCAGGCCGGCGACGAGATAGCGCTGCGCCACAATGAACATGATCATCGCCGGGATGATGGTGAGCGTGATGAAGGCGAGGATGAGCTGCCAGGCGACGATGAACTCGCCCTGGTAGTCCATCAGGCCGAGCGTCCAGGGATATTTCGCGGTCGTGTTGAGCACCACCAGCGGCAGCAGGAAATTGTTCCAGCTGGTGACGAAGCTGATCACCGCCACCGTCGCCAGGATCGGCCGCGACAGCGGGATGCGTGATCCACAGAAAGAAGCGGATGTAGCCGCAGCCGTCGACCAGCGCCGATTCCAGCAGTTCGAGCGGAAGCTGGCGGAAGGCATTGCGCAGCAGCAGGATGCTGACCGCCTGGCCGAAGGCCACCTGAGGCAGGATGATCCCCCAGTGGGTGTCGAGCAGGCCGAGATCGCGCACCTTGATGAACAGCGGCAGGATGGCGGTGGCGAAGGGGAAGGTCAGGCCGAGAATGAGATAGTTGAACAGGAACTTGTGGCCGAAGAAGCGCAGATGGGCGAAGGCGAAGGCCGCCGGCGCGGCCACGGCGAGCACCAGGAAGACGGTGAAGCCGGCGATGAACAGCGAATTCCCGAGGATCCGCCAGTAGCGCAGCGTGGAGAGGATCCCCCAGTAGTTCTCCCATTGCCAGACCTTGGGCAGGCCGAAGGGATTGGTGCGCAGTTCGCCGAGTTCCTTGAAGCCGCCAATGGCGGTCGCCAGCAGCGGCACCAGGATGACGCCGGCGACGAAGAACAGGATCAGCAGCCGCGACAGGCCGCCGACCGGGGTGGAGAGCGGCGTTGCATCGAGCGCCGTGCCGCCTGCCGGCACCGCCATGGCGGGCCCCGCGCGTGAGGTGGCGTCAGTCATCGCGCATGAAGACCCGCTTGTAGCCGAAGGCGACCGAGGCACACAGGACGAACAGCATGACGCCGACGGCGGAGCCGAAGCCGACGCGCATGCGGCCGATGCCGAAATAATAGAGGAACGACACCATCGTATGGGTGGTGTTGAGCGGACCGCCGCCGGTCAGCGAGACGATCATGTCGAAGAACTGCAACGAGCCGAGCAGCGAGAAGAACACCGACAGGCGGATCATCGGCGCCAGCCCGGGAATGGTGATGAAGCGGAAGCGCTGCCAGGCGTTGGCGCCGTCGATCGCCGCCGCCTCGTAGAGGTTGCGGTCGATGCTCTGCAGGCCGGCGATGTAGAGCATCATGTGGAAGCCGAAGTATTTCCACACGATCACCACCAGCACCGCGACGAAGGCCCAGTGGCGGTCGGCGAGCAGATAGACCGGCCCCAGGCCGATCGACTGCGAGATCTGCGAAACCAGCCCGTAGTCGCCGTCGAACATGAAGCGCCAGATGAGGCCGGCGGCGACGTCGGCGAGGATGTAGGGCAGGAAGAAGATCATGCGGAAGGCGACGGCGCCCCACAGCTTGTCGGCGAGCAGAACGGCCATCGCCAGCGCCAGCGGAAGCTGTATCCCGAGCGAGACGACGATGATCAGCACATTGTCGACGAAGGCGCGGCCGAAGACCTTGTTGTGGAAGAGCTGGATGAAGTTCTCGATGCCGATGAACCGGGTCGGCATCGCCAGCCCGTTCCAATTGTAGAGGCTGTACCAGGCGGCCTCGCCGATCGGCAGGATGACGAAGACGGTGAACAGGCCGAGCGCCGGCGGCAGGAAGATCAGCGCGGTCAGCAGCCCGCTGCGCGGCGTCGCCGGCCTGCCGCCGAGCATCGCTTTTGCGTCAGCCATCTGCGTCAGCCATCTGCATCCGCCATGGGGCTCCGGTGGCGCTGGTGTCGCTCGATCGACGGGGGGCCTCGACCCTGGCGGCCGAAGCCCCCGCAAAGGCTATCGCACGACTAGCGCTGGTCCCAGGCGTCCTGGATCTGCTGCGCCGCCTCCTCGGGCGTCACGTCGCCGGCGGCGATCGCCACCGACATGTCGTTGACCACGCGCCCGACCGAGGGTCCGAGATCCTGGTCGAGGAAGTTCTGCAGCCAGGTGGCCTCCGACAGCGTCTGGGACACCTGCTTGGTCAGCGGATCGGTGATGAAATCGCTGGTCCCTTTCACCGCCGGCACATAGATGCCGGCCTGCGCGGCCGCCTTCTGCGCGTCGACCGAGGCGAAGTACTTCAGGAAGTCCACGGCCTCGGGCTTGGCATCCTTGGTGACCAGGAAGCCCTGCACGCCACCGAAGACATCGGTGATCTTGCCCTTGCCGCCTGGAACGGTGGGGAAGCGCGCCATGCCGATCTTGTCGAACGGAATGCCCTTGCCATCGGTGGCGTTCTTCCGCTGACCCGCGATGAAGCCGTTGAGCTGAATGGCCATGGCGCCCTTGCCATCGCCGAACATGCCCTGCGAGGGGAGATACTTGGTGCCCAGCCAGCCGTCCTGGAACGGCTCGAGGTCGGCCAGTTCCTTCAGGCGCTTGCCGGCCTCGATGAAGGGCTCGGCGAGGAAGCCGTTGTCGGTGGTCTCGGCGGTGGACAGCACGCCGTCGCCGCCGATGCGCATAAGCAGATAGGACCACAGGAAGTGCATCGGCCACTTGTCGCCGCCGCCCATGATCAGGGGCGTGATGCCGGCGGCCTTCAGCTTCTTGATGGCGGCGATCAGGCCATCCCAGGTCTCCAGCGTGGCCGGGTCGACTCCCGCCTTCGCCAGCAGGTCCTTGTTGTAGATGATCGACACGTCGTTCAGCGTCATCGGAACGCCGTAGAGCTTGCCGTCGACCACATAGGCGTTGAGCGGCGCCGGATAGATGGCGTTCTCGAAGTAGGATTTGTCGGCGCTGATGTCCTGGATGTAGCCGGCCGCGATCTGGGCGCGCATGACGCCGCCACCCCAGCTGTAGATGAGGTCGGGCCGGTCTTCCGACTGAAGCAGCGTCGGCAGCTTGGCCTTGTAGGCCTCGTTTTCCAGGTAATCGACGACCACCTTCGTGCCCGGATGGGCCTTGGAATAGTCTTCACCCATCTGCTTCCAGAGGGGATCGCCGGTCTGGTTGACGTGCAGCATGTGCACGACGACGTCGTCGGCGAGCGCCGGCGACATCATGAGGGCAAGACCGAGCCCTGCCCCTGCAATCGCTTTCTTCAGCATGTCTGTTGTCCCTCCTTTGCGGATCCTCGTGGCATGCGTGCTCGTCGCCGGTTGATCCGGTCTGTCTTTCGTGCCGGGGGACCCCCTCATTCGTGGCGCCGGCGGCCGCTGCCTCCCATGCGCCAATACGTCCCGGTATTATTTTTGGAGCCGGAAATAAATCTCGCTTTGGCATGGCTTTGATGTCAAGCGGGATATTCCCGAATGTACCGTTTTGTAGCACCTTCGCCATTGACACCTGCCGGCCAGGCGAGGATTAAATCGTAGGCCCGCACTAAACGCAGGCACCGCCCGGGCCCTGCGGACACGCCGAAATGAAGACTGCCGATCCCGAATTCATGCGCGCGATCAATCGCTTCCACGTCATGGACGCGATCCGCCGGTTTGGCCCCATTTCGCGCGTCGAGATTGCCGATCGGACCGACCTCAGCCCGACCACGGTCTCGGCGATCACCGCCGCGCTGCTCGAAGACGGGCTCATCATCCCGCGTCCGGTGGGCGCCGTGCGCGATGCCGCCCGCGGCCGCCCGCGCGTGATGCTGGAACTCAATCCCCATGCCGCCTATGTCGTCGGCGCCAAGCTGGCGCCCGCCCAGATCACGGTGGCGGTGACCAACTTCCGCGCCGACGTCATCAAGACGCTGTCGCTGCCCATCCGGGTCGACCGCCAGCCGGTGGCGGTGATCGCCGATCTGGTGGAGGACGGCGTGCGCCGCTGCGTCGCCGATGCCGATCTCGCCTTCTCCGCCATCAACGGGGTGTGCGTCGGCCTTCCCGGCGTCGTCGAAAGCGCCTCGGGGCGCTGCCGCCAGAGCCCGATCTTCCGCGAGCGCGACGTTCCCTTCGGCCACGAGGTCTCGGCGCGCCTCGGCGTGCCGGTGACCGTCGACAGCGACGTCAACCTGGTGACGCTGGCCGAGCACTGGTTCGGCCACGGCGTCGGCATCGACGACTTCCTCGTGGTCAGCGCCGAGCACAACCTCGGCCTCGGCATCATGCATCGGGGCGAGCTGTTCCGCGGCGCCAACGGCCTCAGCCCCGACCTCGGCGACTTCCTGGTCCACCTGCCCGACGCCGACAGCGAAGTGCGCCGGCTGGTCGACCTCATCGCCGCAGCGGCGGTCGCCGGCGATTCCGCGCCTGGTCCGCGCGGCGGCGACAGCGGTCACACCGCGCTGGCGGGCACCGTGACCGACGCCGCCATGCAGCTTGCCGGCGCATCCCTCGGCTTCGCCATCGCCAATCTCATCACCCTGTTCGCCCCGCCCAAGGTGATCCTCACCGGCGCGGCGCTGTCCACCGGCCACCGCCTGCTGACGCCGCTGCGTGCGGCGGTGCTGCGCTTCACGCCCGCCAGCCTCTCCGACGTCACCCGCATCGTCGTGCGCGATTTCGGCGAGGACATGTGGGCGCGCGGCGCCGCCGCGATGTCGCTGCGCGACCTCTACGGGGCGCCGTGGAGTTCGACCGGCCCCGCTCCCCGCCCACGGCAGACCCCGACATGACGACACACGCTGAGGCCGCCTTCGCGGCCCTCGACACGCCCAAGGCCCTCGCCGCCGACGAGATCGACGGACGCGCCCGCGCCCTCCTCGCCGAACTCTCCTTCGACGAGAAGCTCGGCCTGATGGACGGCGACCTGCCGTTCTGGCAGGGCCTCGCCAAGATCTCGGCGCCGCAGGGCTACAGCCGCGATTTCTGGATCGCCGGCGCGGTGCCGCGCCTCGGGCTTCCCGGCATCCGTTTCGTCGACGGGCCGCGCGGCTGCATCATGGATGGGGCCACCACCTTCCCGGTGTCGATGGCGCGCGGCGCCACCTTCGATCCCGACCTGGAGGCGCGGGTCGGCGCCGTGATCGGCCGCGAGATCCGCGCGCTCGGCGGCAATTTCTTCGGCGGGGTGTGCATCAACCTCCTGCGCCACCCGGCCTGGGGCCGGGCGCAGGAGAGCTACGGCGAGGATTCCTTCCACCTCGGCATGATGGGCGCGGCGCTGGCCACCGGCGTGCAACGGCACGTCATGGCCTGCGTCAAGCACTTTGCCCTCAACTCCATGGAGAACGCCCGCCAGGACGTCGACGTGACGGCCGATGCGCGCACGCTGCACGAGGTCTATCTGGCGCACTTCAAGCGCGTCGTCGACGCCGGCGTGGCCGCGGTGATGACCGCCTACAACAGCGTCAACGGCGAGTGGGCCGGCCAGAACCGGCAGCTCATCACCGACATCCTCAAGGACATGTGGGGCTTCACCGGCTTCACCGTCACCGATTTCATCACCGGCATGCGCGACGCCAGAAAGGCGGCGCTCGCCGGCCAGGACGTCGAGATGCCGTTCGCCACGCTCTACGCCATGCACCTGAAGGGGCTGATCGCGAACGGCGCGGTGCCGGCCGCGCGGGTCGACGACGCGGCGTTCAGGGTGCTGCGCCAGCAGGTGCGCTTCGGCCAGGGACGCGACGCGGCGGATTATCCGCGGGAGGTCGTCGGCAGTGCGGCGCATCGCGCGGTCGCCCGCGAGGCGGCGGAAAAGAGCATCGTCCTGCTCAAGAACGAAGGCGGCCTGCTGCCGCTCGCCGGCCGCGGCAGGCTCGCCGTCATCGGGCGGCTGGCCGCCGAACCCAACACCGGCGACGGCGGGTCGTCGATGACCCATCCGGATCATGTGGTGACGCCGCTCGAAGGCCTGCAGGCCGCGCTCGGCGACGCCGTCAGCCATGACGACGGCAGCGACCTCGACCGCGCCGCCAGGGTCGCCGGCGCGGCCGACGCGGCGCTGGTCGTCGTCGGCTATACCCATGCCGACGAGGGCGAATACATTCCGCCCAACCAGTTGCAGCCGCACGCCGCCCTGTTCCCGCCGCCCGGCCCGGGCGAGGCGGAGCTTGCCTACAAGCTCGTCCACGGCATGGGCGAAGGCGGCTTTTCGCCCGGCGGCGACCGGCTGAGCCTGACGCTGCGCCGCGAGGACGAGGCGCTCATCGCCGCCATCGCCGGCGCCAACCCGCGCACCATCGTCGCGGTGATGGCCGGCAGCGCCGTCATCATGGAAGCCTGGCGCCATTCGGTGCCGGCCATCCTCATGCTCTGGTATCCCGGCCAGGAGGGCGGCCACGCGCTCGCCGACATCCTGACCGGCGCGGTCAACCCGAGCGGCCGCCTGCCCTGCACCTTCCCGGCCGCGGCGGACCAGCTGCCGTTCTTCGACCGCGATGCCACCGCCATCACCTACGATCTCTGGCACGGCTACCGGAAGCTTCTGCGCGACGGCAGCACGCCGGCCTATCCGTTCGGCTACGGCCTCAGCTACACGGAGTTCGCCCACGCCGACCTCGCCCTTGCCGCCGACGTGCTCTCCGGCGGCGACACGCTGGAAGCGACGGTCGCCGTCACCAACACCGGCCGGCGGGCCGGCGCCGACGTCGTCCAGCTCTATGTCGCCGTCCACGGTTCGGCGGTCGAACGGGCGCCGCGCGAGCTGAAGGCCTTCGCCCGCGTCGATCTCGAACCCGGCGAGACCAAGCAGGTGCGCCTGGCGGTGCCGGTGGCGGAGCTGGCCTGGTTCGACCAGGGCCGCGGCTGGGTGATCGAAGCCACTGAATGCGAGGCGCTGGTCGCCCGCCATGCCCACGACGGCACGCCGCTTTCCGCCCGCTTCCGCATCACCGGGCCGTAGGCGTCCGGGCACGCAACAGACGAAAGATCAGGAGGAACCCTTGGACCCCGTCGGAATCGGCATCATCGGCTGCGGCAATATCAGCGGCGCCTACCTCAAGGCGGCGCGCGTCTTCCCCGACATCATCGCGGTGCGTGCCGTCGCGGACATGAATCGCCAGGCGGCGGAGGCGCGCGGCGCCGAATTCGGCGTGCCGGTGAAGAGCGTCGAGGCGCTGCTCGCCGATCCGGAGATCGCAATCGTCGTCAACCTGACCGTGCCCGGTGCCCATGTCGCGGTCGGCCTCCAGGCGATCGCCGCCGGCAAGCACGTCCATTCGGAGAAGCCGCTCGGCATCAGCGTGGCCGAGGCGAAGACGCTGATCGACGCGGCCGCGGCCAAGGGCCTGCGCGTCGGCTCGGCGCCCGACACCTTCCTCGGCGGCGCCCACCAGACCTGCCGCAAGCTCATCGACGAGGGCGCCATCGGCCAGCCGATCGGCGGCACCGCCATCTTCGGCACCGCCGGCCACGAGCGCTGGCACCCGAGCCCGGCCTTCTATTACCTCAAGGGCGGCGGACCGATGCTCGACATGGGGCCCTACTACATCACCGACCTGGTCAACCTGCTGGGGCCGGTGAAGCGCGTCGCCGGCCTCACCTCACGCCTCAGGGCCGAGCGGCTGATCACCAGCGAGCCGCTCAACGGCACCCGGATTCCGGTCGAGGTCGCCACCCACGTGGCCGGCACCATGGAATTCCACGGCGGCGCGCTCGTCACCATCGTCATGAGCTTCGACATCGCCCGCCACGACCACCGGCCGATCGAGATCTACGGCAGCGAAGGCGCCATCAGCGTGCCCGACCCGAACTGGTTCGGCGGGCAGATCGAGACGGCCACCGCCGCCGCGACCGACTGGCGCGCATCGCCGACGCTGCATGCCTACGCCAACGGCAATTTCCGCATTCTCGGCGCCGTCGACATGGCCCAGGCCATCCGCACCGGGCGGCCGCACCGGGCGAGCGGCGCGCTTGCCTTCCACGTGCTCGAAGTGATGGAGGCGTTCCAGCGCTCCTCCGACGAAGGCACGGCCATCGCCATCGCCAGCCGGCCGGAGCGGCCGGCCATGCTGCCGGTCGATCTCGTCAACGGAATGCTCGACTGAGCGGCACAAACCAGTTCGGAGGACTTATCCAATGCGTGAGGCAATGATCGTCTGGGGCGGCTGGAGCGGCCACGAGCCCGAACAGGGCGCCCATGTGGTCGGCGGCATGCTCGAGGAGGAAGGCTTCAAGGTCTACATCGAGAACACGACCGAGGCCTTCGCCGACCCGGCGATCGCCGACATGAGCCTGATCGTGCCGATCTACACCATGTCGAAGATCGAGAAGGAGGAGCTCGACAACCTCGAGAAGGCGGTGCGCGGCGGCGTCGGCTTCGCCGGCTATCACGGCGGCATGTGCGATTCCTTCCGCGACGCGGTCGGCTACCAGTTCATGTGCGGCGGCCAGTGGGTGGCCCACCCCGGCAACATCATCGACTACCGGGTGAACGTCACCCGGCGCGACGATCCGATCATGCAAGGCATCGACGACTTCGACTACCGCTCGGAGCAGTACTACATGCACGTCGACCCTTCCAACGAGGTGCTGGCGACCACCACCTTCACCGGCGAACACGCCCCGTGGATCGCCGGCGTCGTCATGCCGGTGGTGTGGAAGCGCCATCACGGCAAGGGCCGCGTGTTCTATTCCTCCCTCGGCCACGTGGTGAAGGAATTCGAGGTGCCGGAGATGCGCACCATCCTCAAGCGCGGCCTGCTCTGGGCGGCCCGCTAAACGATTGCAGCACTCCGGCGCTTCGATCAGATCTTCTTGGTGGAGCGCTTGCGGGGGGTGGCGGGGGTTGTCTCGGCAGCGGCCTTGCGGCGCCGCGCGGCCGGCTTTTTCGCCGGTGCCGCGTCCGCGGGCTGCAGGCTCGGCGCGTCGCCGATATCCGGGAGCAGCTCCGCCTGGGCCGGGGCGGCGGCCGCCGGCTCTTCGGTGACCTCGCGCACCGCCCGGTGCCAATGGTCTTCGTCCCGGCCGTGCGGGTAGCCTTCCTTTTCCCAGATGCCGTAGGCGTGCTGGCGAATCTTCTCTTCTCTGTCGGTCATGGCCTCATCTCCGACTCAGTGCGTGACGACAAATGTTGAGCAAGGATAGTGCCAATCTTGTGACGCTGGGGTGCCCCGGGCAGCCTGCGGCTTAAGGGCACGTCAAGGGTGAGGCGCTACGACGGGGGGATGAGCAAGTCCCGCCTCGCCTACTCCGCCCCACGCCACCCTGCGGCACCGAGCGCCGGCCGACGCTGGAAGCCCGATTTCGCCATTCTCGGCCCGCCGCTGGCGGCGACCGCGATCGCGCTCATCGCCTTTGGCTGGCTGAATGCCGGCCTGCCATGGCCGGGCGCGGTGCAGCGCACGTATCTGCCGGTGCATCACGGCCTCAGCGTGGTCGACGGCGATACGATCCGCATCGACGGCCGGCTGACGCGCCTGGTCGGCTACAATGCGCCGGAAACCTGGAAGCCCAATTGCGCGGCCGAGCGCGATCTCGGCGAGGCGGCCACCCGGCGCCTCGGCCAGCTCGTCGGCGGCGGCGACGTCAGCTTCGCCAGTGTGCACTGTGCCTGCCGGCCGGGCAGCGAAGGGACGCATGGCGTGCAACTACGGGCGCGCCTGCGGCAGCCTTGAGGTTGATGGGCGCGACGTCGGCAGCATCCTGATTTCGGAAGGGCTCGCCGTCCGCTACGTCTGCGGCGCGACCGGCTGTCCGCCGGCGCCGCGGCCGTGGTGCGGATAGGCCACCGACACCGGGTCGCCACCGAACAACGCGCCGCCGCTCCTGGGGATTCCGCCCGGTCAGCCCTTGGCGCGGCGCCGGTTTCCGGTGGCGCGGTCGGCCTCGGCGCGGCCGTGCGGACGTCCCTCCGCCTCCCACATGTGGTAAGCACGCTGGCGAATCTTGCCTTCCCTGTCGCTCATTGGCTCTCTCCGTCCGTGTCGGGTGGAGAAAACGCCGAGCGATGGTCGTTCGTTCCGAATAGGGCCGCGCGTGCTGCCTCGGCAAAGGCCTGCCGCGCACGTCTCCGGGTCGAAGAAAAAAGCAGGAGCTGGCGATCCCGGCAGGACTCGAACCTGCGACCAACAGCTTAGAAGGCTGCTGCTCTATCCAGCTGAGCTACGGGACCGAGCTTCAGCGGCCACCGTCGCGGGGCCCGTCAGTGGGTCCACGGCTGCGGGCGGCCGTAGCGAAAGTTGTCGGCGTAGGACATCTTCTTCGGGGCCGGCTCGTGATCCGGCACCAGCATATAGGGGATGTTGCTGCGCTCGGCATAGGCGACTGCCTCGGCACTGGTATCGAATTCCAGTCTGATCTGGCGGCGCATGTCGGCCGACGAGGTGTAGCCCATCAGCGGGTCGGCCGCCGGGCGGCCTTCCGGCGCGTATTCGAGCACCCATTTGACCGTCGCCGCCTTGCCCGACTGCATGGCCGTCCGGGCCGGCCTGAAGATCCGCGCGAGCATTCCGTTCTTCCTCTCGATCCGCACTCGAACTCCTGAACCGGCCACCCGGCGCCGAAGGCGAAGGATGGTCGGGGCGGCAGGATTTGAACCTGCGACCCTCTGCTCCCAAAGCAGATGCGCTACCAGGCTGCGCTACGCCCCGGACGCCTGACCGGCGGATGGCCCGGAGTTACACGTTCCGCCCGCCGCCATCAAGCAGGCCGCCGGGACTTCCCGAAGCGGACTCATGGCGCGGCCGCAAGCTTGCCACATCCGCCCGGCAGCGTCGCCCGTTGTGAAGGGCGGGCCCGGGACTATACTTCCCGCCCGCGTCGCGCCGGTTCGCCGGCATCCCCCTCGGTCCAGAAAGCGTCGAAGCGCAGCAGATCCGATGAGCAAGAGCGCCCGGCGCCGGTCCCCGGCCAGCAAGAAACCGGCCCCCGCCAGGACAGGAAACGGTGCCGCCGGCGCCGGGAAGCCCCCTGCCCCGGCCGCCGGGCCGCCGCTCCGGCTGTGGGCGGCGCTCGCCGTGGTGGTGGTGGCGACCATCGCCGGCACGGTGCTGCTGTGGCCGCGGTCGCCCGGCGCCGACATCGGCCCGACGCGCGGGGGCGGCCCGCGCCTGCTCGCCCAGGTCAACTCGCTCTACAACGACATCAGCGTCTATCAGCAGCCGGACGGGCTGATGATGATGACCTTCGGCGCCAAGCGGCTGAACTACGTCGAATTGGTCGTCAACCCGAAGGACGCGCTCGACCTGCCGGTCGCCTACACCCAGTCGATGACCGCCGGTCTCGCCTATGCGACCGACCTCACCGCCGCCGCCATCATCGGGCTCGGCGGCGGGCGCACCGCCTGGTACTATCACAAGTCGGTTCCCGATCTCGATTTCACCGCCGCCGAACTCGACCCCGCCGTGGTCAAGCTCACCGGCCAGTATTTCGACGTCCGGCCCGAGAAGAATTTCGCCATCGCGGTGCAGGACGGCCGCGTGTGGCTGACCAAGACGGACAAGGATTTCGACGTCATCCTGATCGACGCCTACCGCGGCCCCTTCGTCCCCTTCCACCTGCTGACCACGGAATTCTATCAACTGGTCGCCAAGCACCTGCGGCCGGGCGGCGTGGCGGTGCAGAACGTCGAGCCGACGACCATGCTTTTCGACAGCGCCGTCGCCACGATCAAGTCGGCCTTCCAGCACGTCGTCTTCCTGCGCGGCGAGGGCAACATCGTCATCCTCGCCTACAACGGGCCCGAGAAGGACGAGGCGACGCTGCAGCGTCAGGCCGCGGAGCGCACGGCGCAGTATCACCTGCGCTACCCGCTCGGCGATATCCTGGCGCGCCGCTTCACGCCGCAATGGAACGACAAGACGCAGGCGCTCACCGACGACTTCGCGCCGGTCGAATACCTGAAGGCGATCGAGCGCCACAACGAGAAGCAGACATGAAGGACGACGCACCGGCTGCCGCGCGCAAGGCATCGCTGTTGCGGCGGCTCGCCGTCGGGCCCGGTCTGGCGCTGCTCGTCGCCGTCGACGTCGCCACGCTCGGCTTCATCACCCTCGGCTTCGAGATGGTGGCGAGCCGCATCCTGACGCCGCTCTTCGGCAGCGGCATCTACACCTGGGCGACGATCATCTCGATCGTGGTCGCCGGCCTGATGGCCGGCTACTTCATCGGCGGCGTCGTCGCCGACCGCCATCCGAGCTTCGGCGTGGCGGCGTCGATCAAGTTTGTCGGCGCCCTCTATCTGCTCTTCGTCTTCTTCATGACCGCCGGCGGACTCGACACCGTCATCGATGCGGTGCCGGACGAGATCACCGCGCTGTTCGCCAGCGGCATCATCGTGTGCTTTCCGCCCATGCTGGTGCTCGGCATGTATTCGCCGCTGGCGGTGCGCCTCGTGCTCGGCGATCCGCGCGACGCCGGCAAGGTGTCGGGCGGGCTCTTCGCGCTGTCATCGCTCGGCAACATCGTCGGCATCATCGTCACCACCTTCGTGCTGATACCGAGCATCGGCACGCGCGCCATCACGCTCGGCTTCGCGGCCTTCCTGATCATCTCGGCGATGGGCTCGGTGGTCGCCCGTGCCGGCCGCACGCCGGCCTGACGCAGAGCGCCAACCCCCTCAGCTATATGAGGTTTTCCGCTTCCGGCCGCCGCTACTGCGACTGGAACGAGCCGCCGCCCTCGGGCAGGATCTCGGCCGCCATGAGGCCCTTCGGCCCGTCGCCGAAACGCACCAGCACCACCTGGCCGGGCCGCAGTTCGGTCATGCCGAAGCGGCGCAGGGTCTCCATGTGGACGAAGATGTCTTCGGTGCCTTCGCCGCGCGTCAGGAAGCCATAACCGCGCACGCGGTTGAACCACTTGACGATGACACGCTCCAGGCCGCTGGTCGGAACCACCGTGGTGTGCGTGCGCGCCGGCGCCATCTGCGGCGGACGCACCGCGGTCGATTCGTCCATGCTGGTGACGCGAAATGCCTGCCGCCCCTTCGGACGTTCGAGCACCTCGCACACGACGCGCGCACCTTCATAGGCTGTCTGGAAATTGCTGCGGCGCAGGCAGGTCACGTGCAGCAGCACATCGGCACCGCCATCGTCGGGAACGATGAATCCATAACCTTTGGAAGCATCGAACCACTTAATAACCCCGGCGATATCGCGCAGGTCGACAGGAGCCTCCTCGCCAACCGTTACGCTCGTCGGAAGCTCAGGAGAAACCTTTGCCCCCATAACCCCGCCCTTATCTACGCTATATGAACGCACCGCACCATCGGCGGGACACGCCGAATCTATTGTGAAGCATAGCACCCGACGACAGTGTGACCAGCCCCAATTTGGAATTCTGTGCTCTGGATGCACAACGTGTGTGACCCGTGTCACACTTGGTCAGGCGTCCTCATGCGTTGCCTTTTCGGTCGACGGGATTAGGCTCCGCTTCGATCGGCAACACTATGCAAAACGGAACAGTTTGATGAAATATCTGCACACCATGGTCCGCGTCAGCGATGTGGAGAAGTCGCTGCATTTCTATCGCGATCTCCTCGGACTGAAGGAGGTGCGGCGCAGCGACAACGAGAAGGGACGCTACACGCTGATCTTTCTCGCCGCTCCCGGGCAGGAAGAGACGCCCGTCGAGCTCACCTACAACTGGGACCCGGAGGAATACACCGGCGGGCGCAACTTCGGCCATCTCGCCTACGAGGTCGACGACATCTACGCGTTCTGCGAGACGATGATGAAGGGCGGCGTCACCATCAACCGGCCGCCACGCGACGGCCGCATGGCCTTCGTGCGCTCGCCCGACAACATCTCCATCGAGATTCTGCAGAAGGGTGCCGCCCTGCCGCCGAAGGAGCCGTGGTCGTCGATGCCCAACACCGGCGCCTGGTAGCACGCCCGGACCTTCGATAGCTCTTGTCGGGACCGGCCAAACACCGTAGAAACCGCCGGCCCGCGCCCTTCGTCTAGCGGTCCAGGACGCCGCCCTTTCACGGCGGAAACACGGGTTCGATTCCCGTAGGGCGCGCCAGTGATTTCAATGACTTAGTACCCATTGCGTCGCGCGTGTCCAACGTTTGGCCAATAAGCGAAGGTTCTCTTGGGGAACGACATCTTTGCCGACACCGGGGCCTCTCCGCTTGACCGGCACTACGAGCTGATCGGGAGCATCCTGGTTAGGATGGCATCAGGCGGGCTCGAACGCATTTCGGTGAACTTCGCAAACGTCGGGAAGGTCCTCGCTCTCAACGTCCCGGATTCGGTGACGGCCACGAACTACCGCGACGTACTCCAGTGGATGCTGCACGAGGACCTACTCTGGTGCGACGAGAGGTCGGACAAAGGTGGTCACTGGCTCTTCAAGAATCTTCAGCTCACGGCCAGGGGCATTGCCATCATCCAAGAGCGATTGCCAGGTGGCGAAGGCAACATGGGCTCGATCCAGGCGGTCGCGCAGCAGCCACACGGCGAGCTGCCCCCTAGCTTCTACACAAAGGCAGGATCATTCGTGGGCGGCCTATTGGGCGGGCTAACCAAGACGCTTTCATCCTGAGCGTACAAGCACGACGGCACGCTGCGTCGCGCAGATCGATGAAACGCGACGCTCACCCGTCGTCCAACCGCTTGGCCCGGGTGCCGAGCTTCCGCTGCCAGAGCATCTCGCGGCCGATGATCTCGTCGTTTGTCTCGGCAGAGCTGCTCGTCTCCAGGATCGACACAGTGGCCGTCCGGGCGTCGCGCTGATCGCGGATCAGGACCTTGTTGCCACCGTGCCCGCTGCGCAGGTAGTCACCCCAACGCTGCCAAAAGCCGTGCTCACCGGTGGCGGAGCCGACGTACTGCATGCCGTCCTCGAAGGCTAGGAGGTAGACGCCCTTGCTCTCCCTGAGGCGCTCCTGCCAGCTCGACCAGACGTTATGCAGGTCACCGAGGCGGTGCGTGAAGTTGATATAGCGCGGGAATGGCGGCTCGGTCATCGCCGGCCGGATTTCCACGACTGCCTTGTTCTGTTTCGACGCGATCTGGCGGAAGTTCCTCCCCCGCCCCCAATCGATCACGAGCTTCCCCTCGAATTCCTGCAAACGGTCGGAATGCCGAGTCTCGTGCACGGCGCGGTCTTCGGGAGGCAGCGGCCCGAGAAGCGGGTCATCGAACGGCCCCGAATCCCGGGAGCGGCCCGCCACGTGGTAGAGCCCGACGAACAGGGTCCCGCCGTCTGGTCCGACAACGAAGCTCGCCAGGGCGGAGCCTACGTCGAAACGGTTCGTCCATTTCTGGCCGCTCTGGTAGATCTCAAAGCTCTTGCGTTCGAACAGCCACGCCGAAAATAGGCGGCCGGGTGGCAGTCTGCCGTCTTCGTGTCGCAGCAAAAACACCTTCCTAGGGTCCAGGTGGGCCTCCTCCAGGAGAGTATTAAATCTCAGCATCTCTGGCCCCTCTGCCTGGCATCGTTCCTATACTCCTCGCCCCGCACGCTGACGCGACTTGTGTTGGGCCGCGTGACTCGTTGCGGCCTTTGGCGCGTTCACTGATGCTTCCCTCGCCGGGCCTCGGCGGGCTTGGTGCGGCGCTCAATGCCGATGCCCCTGCGGGCGCGAGCTGGTGCTGCGGCCGAGTCTACAGGCGGGCGCGGAAGCCGGTGCCGACCTCGAAATGGCTGCCGATCCCTTCGCCGGAGACGCCCATAGCGAAGACATCGACCGTGTCCCGGCTGGAAACCTTGTAGCCGAAGCGGATGCCGTACTCGACAAACGTGTAGTCCGCCAGAGCGACAGATAGGCCGCCGAGGCCGGTGATCGTGGCGCTCACCGGGCTGTCGCCGCCGAAGGTGCGCCCGACGGCGCCGGTCAGGGTCATGTCGAGCTTCTTCGTCAGCCCCTCGGTCCACTGAGCCTGAGCCTTGACGTAGTTCGACTGGGCGGAGAGGTCGTTGAAGGTGGCCGGGAATGGGTTCGATGAACCATCCATCTCGGCATAGCCGGCAAAATTCGTCCACGTATGGCCGACCGCAGCGGCGACGGCGATTTCGCGGGTCGGCTTCGGCGTCCACGCGACGCCGGCGCGGGCATAGACGCCGGCGACGTCGCCGTTTGTCGTTCCCACGCCGATGGCGGTGCCGCCACCGTTGACGTAGGTGCGCGAGAAGGTCACGTCCATGCCGGGGGCAGCCCAGCCGCCGCCCTCGATGAAGGTGGCCAGTGCCTTGCCCCTGGGCGTGGTGTAGCGCAGCCCGGCGGCCATCAGGCTGGCGCTGGTGATGTCGACGCCGGAATAGGACTGCTGGGCGAAGGCGGCACCACCGATGAGCGTCATGCCGTTGGTCATGTCCCAGCGGCCGGAGGAGCCGAGCGTGAAGGAGCCAGCGGCGCCGAAACCGCCGAGTTCGGTGTCGCCACCGATCGGCTGGTTGAACCCGAGCAGGCCATCCGCGGTGCCGCCGACATTGTTGGTGATCGAATTGCGCTGATTGCCGACGCCGTCCAGCGAGCCGGCGATGCTGCCGATCGTGCTGACGCCGGAAACGCCGTTGCCGTTGCCGCGAATTGTCCGAACAGGAGCTGCCGTCGCAATAGCGCGCGATATAGGCTTCGGTGTCGCCGTAGGACGTTCCCGGGAAGACGCCATAGCCGAGGATATATTGGCCGTCTCCGCTGACGTCCGTCGCCTGGACGAGATTGACGCCGGTCATGTCGACGCCGGAATTCGCCAGAATCGTATTGAGGTCCTGCATGCCGGTCGACTGGGTCCAGCGCCAGGCGTGGTTTGGCGAATTGGCAAAGGCCGTCTCGGCATAGCCGTAGAAGCCCTTCTGGCTCTCGCCGCCGACGACGACGGAGCCGTCGTCGCTGACCCCGGTCGCGATCGACTTGGTACGGCCGGGCAGCGTCCCCAGATCGTGCAGTGTGCCGTCGGGGTCCACTCGACGGCGTGGACTTCGCCGTCGTGCCAGGCCCAGCCGACGATGTAGGACGCACTCGGCGTGATCGCCGAGGCGCTCGAGCCGCCGTCGTTGAAATCGGTCAGGGCGCTCATCACGCCGCTGTTGCCGGATGTCTGGTCCCAGCGAAAGGCAACGAAATCGCCGCCGGAGTTTTCCGACTGGCCGACGACGACGCTGCCATCGCGGTTGACGGCATAGGCGGTCGAATCGCCGCTCGGTCCCGCCAGGGAGCCGAGATCGCCCATCCCGTCCGTGTCGGTCCAGCGGAAAGCGTGATAGGTCGAAGACGACGCCAGAAAGCTGTCGCCGACGACGGTCGTGCCGTCGCTGCTGATGCCATAGGCTACCGACTGGTCATCGACACCGCCGAGGGTGCCGAGGTCGGTGGTGACGCCGGTCGAGTACTTCCAGAGAAATGCATGATGTGGCCCGTTGTCGCCGGTGTCGCTGGTGCCGACGACAAACAGATCGTTGTCGGCGAAGGCGATATCCTGCGCGAAGAGGCTGTTGACGGCGGCGTTACCCAGCACCGGGATCGTCGCAACGACCGGGTCGTCGCCTGAAGTGGACTCGAACCCGACTTGGTAGCGGACATTCGAACTGGACTCCTCCTCCCGTACGACGAAATAGTACCCTTCGACACCCTCACTCCCCGCCAGCAGGCTGAACCCGCCGCAAACGCGTCAGCTTCCGCTTCGTGCGGGAAGTGGCGGACATAATGAGAGGCGAAAGCCGCGCCACCGGACAGCGTCAGCACCGCGCAGGCCGCGGGGAGGCCAAACCGGCATCCAGAAACAACGGTCAGCGGGCGCATCGCCCGCGCAAAGCGTTTGCCCATGCCCTGCCGCCCCCAACTGGCCGATCCGCGGACAAACGCCTCCACGCTGCCCGTTGCCGGATTGCCGCCATTGACCCGATTGGTTTCGCACGCCGACGCGGATACGCAGGACCCAACGGCGACCGGACCAGCGGGTATTAGCGCATGGCCGGCTGCAATCGGAAAGTGCAAATTGCTCTGATTCCACCGGAAAAAGAGACGCCACCGGCGGGCAAACCGGCGACGCCACGGCGACCGGGTCGGAGGCCTTGCGGGACCTGTCGCTTGGCGTATGGCTCATGGCGAGAGGCTTTGACCCCGTCGCGCTGGCCGCACCGGGCGAACGTCCGGCGTGACTCCTCATGGCCCGCCGGGCCAAGATCGGAGGACACCCGGGCGCGCCCGTGGCGAAAGGATGGGGGAAAGAACGATGACCAAGCCAGTCTGTGCCGTCGTTGGAATCGGTCCGGGCAACGGCGCAGCGCTCGCCCGTCGCTTCGCTGCTGACCACCGGGTCGCCCTGCTGTCGCGCTCCACCGACCTCGCCGGCGAGCTTGCCAATGAAATCGGCGACGCCCGCGCCTATGCCTGCGATATCGCCGATGCCGGTGCCGTCGACCGGGCCTTCGATGCGGTCGCGGCCGAACTCGGTGCGATCGACACGCTGGTCTACAACGCCGGTTCGGGCGTCTTCGCCACCGTCGAAGACATCACGCCGGAGCAGTTCGAGGCGTCGTGGCGGATCAACGCCAACGGTCTCCTGCTCGCCTCGCAGAAGGTGATCCCGGCGATGAAGGCGAAGGGACAGGGCGCCATCATCGTCGTCGGCGCCACCGCCTCGCGGCGCGGGGCGGCGCGCACCGCCGCCTTCGCCCCGGCCAAGGCGGCGCAGCGCAGCCTGGCCGAATCGATGGCCAAGCATCTCGGGCCGGCCGGCATCCACGTCGCGATCATCATCATCGACGGCGTCGTCGACCTGCCGCGCACGCGCCAGTTCATGTCCGACAAGCCGGACGATTTCTTCGTCAAGCCCGACGACGTCGCCGCCACCGCCCACTGGCTGGCGCAACAGCCGCGCTCGGCCTGGTCGTTCGAGGTCGAGGCGCGGCCGTTCGCGGAAAAGTGGTAGACGGCTAGCCGCCGCCCGCCTCCGCAGCCACCGCGGCTTTGGCGCCTTGCGCAAGCAGCCGCGCGAGCCGCTCGCTGACCGCGCCGACGAAGCGCGGGTCGGCGGCAAGGTCAGAACCGAAGATCTTCTCCACGCCGACCAGCGCACGCGCCAGCCGCTCCGCCGACGGTCCAGCGGCATCGGCGAGCCGGCGCAGGTCGCCCGCCAACGGATCGCGCACGTCGATCGCCTGCCCCCGCTCGTCGATGCCGGTGACGTAACGCATCCACCCGGCGACGCCGAGCGCCAGCCGGCCGAACGGCCGCCCGCTGTTCAGGGCGTCGCGGATGGTGCCGAGCAGCCGCTGCGGCAGCTTCTGGCTGCCATCCATGCAGATCTGCCACGTCCGGTGCTTGAGGGCCGGATTGCGGAAGCGGTCGAGCAGCGCCGCCTTGTAGCCGGCAAGGTCCATCGACGGCGGCACGGTCAGCGTCGGCGACGCCTCCTCCATCAACGCCGCTGACGAAGCGGGCGAAGGTCGGGTCCGCCATGACATCGGAGACGCGCTCGTAGCCGGCGAGATAGCCGAGGTAGGAGAGGCTCGAATGGGCGCCGTTGAGGAGCCTCAGCTTCATCTTCTCGTAGGGCGCGACATCGGCGACGAGCTCGGCGCCGGCCGCCTCGAAGGCCGGGCGCCCGGTCGGGAAACGATCCTCGATGACCCACTGGGTGAAGGGTTCGGTGACCACCGGCCAGGCGTCGCTGACGCCCAGCGCCGCGTCGACGCGCGGCGCGGTCCTCGTCGGTGGTGGCCGGCGTGATGCGGTCGACCATGGTCGAGGGGCATGCCACCTCGCCGGCGACCCAGGCGCCGAGATCGGCGTCGCGCAGCGTCGGCGAAGCGTTCGATGATGCGCTTCACCACGGCGCCGTTCGACGGCAGGTTGTCGCAGGTGAGCACGGTGAACGGCGGAACGCCGGCGGCACGCCGCCGCGCCAGCGCTTCGACGACGAGGCCCGGCGCGGTGCCGGGTGCGTGCGGGCTGGCAAGATCCTGCCGGATGCCGGGATCGGCCTCGTTGAGCGCGCCGGTCGCCGGATCGTGGCAATAGCCCTTCTCGGTCACCGTCAGGGTGACGATGCGCACGCGCGGATCGGCCATCGCCGCCAGCAGGCGTTCGCGCTCCTCGCTCGCGACCAGGACATCGACGACGCTGCCGATGACGCGCAGCCGCTCGCCCTCTCCCGAGCGCACCGCCAGGGTGTAGAGCCAGTCCTGCGGCTTCAGCGCATCGCGGGTGGTGGCGCTGCGCAGGCTCCCGGCGACGATCGCCCAGGCCGGATCGGCGGCCAGAAGGTCGTCGATGTAGATCGCCTGGTGGGCGCGGTGGAAGGCGCCGATGCCCAGGTGCACGATGCCCGGCTGCAGCGCCGAGCGGTCATAGGCCGGCCGCGCGACCGTGACGTCCGGCAGCGCAGCGAGCGTCGCCAGGCGCCAGCCGCGGGCGAGCTCCCCATCTATTTGTATTGATTTCCAATTTCAGCCCTCCATGCCCGGTTCACATCAGAAGATTGGGCAGGAAAAGCACCACCTGAGGGAAAAATGCAAGGAAGGCGACCTCGATCAGCACTGCCGCGATGAAGGGGATCGACTCGACGACGTATTCCTCGATCGGCGTGTCGAGCAGGCTGCACACGGTGTACATGCACACGCCGACCGGCGGCGTCATCGAGCCGAGGGTCACGATCGTCATCATCAGGATGCCGAAATGCACGTCGTCGACGCCCAGCGGCCGCACGATCGGCAGGAAGATCGGCGTCAGCAGGAGGACGAGCACGGTGCTCTCGACGAACAGCCCGGCGACGAAGACGAACAGCAGGAGCAGCCCGACGACGGCCATCGGGTTGGTGGTCAGGTGGATCAGCGTCGTGGCGATCTCCTGCGGCGCCTGCTCGAAGATGATGGCGTAGCCGACCATGCCGGAGAAGACGATGATCAGCATGATCATGCCGATGTCGGTCACCGCCTCGCCGACCGCCTGCATCAGCCCCGTCCAGGTCATCTCACGGTGCGCCAGGACGCCGACCAGCGCGGCGTAGACGACCGCGAAGGCCCCGACCTCGGACGGCGTGAACAGCCCGCCGCGGATCGCGACCAGCAGCGCCAGCGGAAAGAGCAGCGCCCACTTCGCCTCGGCGATGGCGCGCCAGACGGCCTTCATCGTCGGCCGCTTCGCCGTCTCCGAACGGTAGTTGCGCCGCTTGGCGATGATCCAGGTCGTGGTCATCAGCAGCGTCATCATCAGCAGCCCGGGGATGACGCCGGCCAGGAACAGCCGTCCGATCGAGACGTTGCCGACGAAGCCGTAGAGGATCAGGCCGATGCTCGGCGGGATGGTGGAGGTGATCAGCGAGCCGACGGCGATGACGGCGGAGGTGAAGCCCTTCGAATAGCCGCGCGCGATCAGGTTCGGCCCGAGGATGCGCGCCTCCATCGCGGCATCGGCGACGGCCGCGCCGGAAACGCCGCCCATCAGCGTGGAGAGCACGATGCAGACCTGCGCGAGGCCGCCCGCCATCCACGAGACCAGCGTGTTCGAGCAGTTGATCAGCCGCGACGTGATGCCCGAATGGTTCATCATGTGACCGGCGAGGAGGAAGAAGGGCACGGCAAGCAGCGGGAAGCTCTGCGAGGCCGTCGCCACCTGCTGCACGCCGATGGAGACCGGGATCGTCCCGTTGGTCAGGAAGAAGGTGAAGCCGGCCATGCCGATGGCGAAGGCGATCGGCAGGCCGGCCAGCATCAGCGCCAGGAAGGTGAGCGACAGCAGGGTCACAGCACGTCTTCCACTTCGCCACGCCGCGGATCGGAGAAGACGAGGCTGCGCTCCGTCCGCCAGGTGCGGATGAGCTTCACCAGATGGCCGGTGAGCGTGATCGCCAGCATCAGGCAGCCGACCGGCACGGCGCCGGTGACGAAGGCGTAGCTGATGCCGCTGTCGCCGAAGACGCGCTGCATGTTGAGCGTCGGTGAGCCTGTAGCCCTCCCACACCATGATCAGCAGGAAGGCCAGCGTGATCAGTGCCAGCACGATCTCGATGACGCGACGGGCGGCCAGCGGCAGCCAGCGCACGGCGAGGTCCATGCCGATATGCACGCGCTTCCTCAGCGCCTGGTTGGCGCCGATGAAGGCGATCCACAGGAAGAGAAGCTGGGCGAGGTCGACCGACCAGATCAGCGGGTGGTCGAACCAGCGCAGCACGCCGGCCGCGAATACCAGAACGACGATGACGACGAGCAGCACCTTGCCGACCGCCGCCTCGAAACGTACGAGCAAATTCAGCATCCCCGCCTACCCCAATCGACATGCACAGGCCGGCCCGTCGCGCGGGCCGGCCCGCCTTGGGTGCTTACTTGGCGAGGATCGGCTCGATCTGTTTGCGCAGGTCGGTATAGCCGAGCTTGTCGTAAACGCCTTCGGTCGCCTTGACGAACGGCGTCACGTCGATCTCGTCGATCTCGACGCCCTTGTCCGCCATCATCTTCTCATAGTTGGCGAGCGAATCCTCCGTCCCGTGCGAAGCGATGTCGCCCGCCACGAGCGCGTCGTCCCGGATGATCTTCTGGAGATCGGCGGGCAGCTTGTCGAACCAGCTGGCGCTGGTGACGACGCCGGTGATGAGATTGATGTGGCCGGTCTTGGTGATGTACTTGATCACCTCGTAGAGCCGCGCGCCGTAGGTCGCCGGGTCCTGCGCCTCGGCGCCGTCGATGACGTGCTGCTGCAGCGCCGGATACACCTCGGTCCAGCCCATCGGCGTCGGCGTGGCGCCCATCGCCTTGATCGTCTCCATCCACACCGGCGCGCCAGGCGTGCGCATGCGGATGCCCTTGAGGTCGGCGGGCGTCTTGACCGGAACGTTGGTCAGGAGATGCCGCTCGCCCTGCCACCAGTTGAACGACAGGACCTGCAGGCCGGCGTCGTCATGGAGCTTCTTCACCCAGCCCTCGAAGACGTCCGAGGTGACGACCTTGCGGATGCCGTCGTAGCCCTGGGCGAGGAACGGCGCGCCGAGGATGCCGAATTCCTTGGTGTAGACGGCAAGACGGCCGCCATCGACGACGACGGCGACGTTGCCGCCGGCGCGCGCCTGCTCGAGCACGTCCTCATCCTTGCCGAGCTGCGAGCTCGGGAACAGACGCACCTCGACGGCTCCCTTGGTGTCGGCTTCGACCTTCTGCTTGAAGGCCTCGAGGCCCTTGAAGAGCGGGTCGTCGGTGGTCAGCGCCGAATTGACGTTGAGCGTATAGTCGGCGGCGAGTGCGACGCGCGGCAGCGCCATGACCGCCGCGGTGGCGAGCAATGCAAGCCCTATGCGTGAAATCGTCTTCATCATTTCCTCCCGTTCCCAATTTGCCCGTCGGCCCTCCCAATGGCCCGGCTGGACACCCATATTGACTGGTATGGTAGTATGGCGCATATAAAGTTGCAACAAAGTTGTTCGGTCAAACGAACACTCACGGGGCGGTGCCAATGAAGCGAGGGAACGTCGGCGGGATGAGCGACCCGGCGATCGAGCGCTGGTCGGGCGCGGCGCGCGGCGTCGCGGAGCCCGTCGCACGGCGCGTGTTCTATGAACTGAAGAGCGCCATCGTCGCCATGGGGCTGCCGCCCGGGCGCGCGCTGTCGGAGGCCGAGATTGCGGCCCGGATGGGCGTCAGCCGGCAGCCGGTGCGCGAGGCGTTCATCAAGCTGAGCGAGGCCGGGCTGGTCCGCATCCGCCCGCAGCGCGGCACCTTCGTCGTCAAGATCTCGACCAAGCAGGTGACCGACGCGCGCTTCGTGCGCGAGGCGGTCGAGGTCGCCGTGGTGCGCAAGGCATGCGACGTGATGACCGCCGACACGCTGGCGGCGCTGCGCGAAAACCTGGCGCAGCAACGCGCGGTCGTGACGGAAGGTTCGCCGGCAAACTTCCTCGCCCTCGACGAGGCGTTCCACCGCGGCCTCGCCCTCGGCGTCGATTGCGAATACGCGTGGCGGGTGGTCGAGGAAGTCAAGGCGCAGATGGACCGCGTCCGCTATCTCAGCATCCCGCAGACGACGCCGCTCTCGCGCCTGGTGGAGCAGCACGCCGCCATCCTCGATGCCATCGAAGCGCACAACCAGGCCGCCGCCGATGCCGCCGTGCGCGCCCACCTCTCCGAGATTCTCACCTCGCTGCCGCTGATCGAACGGGCCTATCCGCACCTCTTCGACAGTCGCGAACCGGCCGAACCGGCATCTTCATCGGCGCCCGAGCCGGCGCACACCTAGAGACGACACGCCATGAAGATCAGCGAAGCAAAAGTCATCGTCACCTGCCCCGACCGCAACTTCGTCACGCTCAAGATCGTCACCGACGAAGGCGTTTACGGGGTCGGCGACGCCACCCTCAACGGCCGCGAGCTGGCGGTCGCCGCCTACCTCAAGGAGCACGTCGCGCCGCTCCTCATCGGCCGCGATCCGCACCAGATCGAGGACATCTGGCAGTATCTGGCCAAGGGCGTCTACTGGCGCCGCGGCCCGGTGACGATGGCGGCGATCGGCGCCGTCGACACGGCGCTGTGGGACATCAAGGCGAAGGCCGCCGGACTGCCGCTCTACCAGCTTCTCGGCGGCAAGAGCCGCTCCGCCGTCATGGTCTACAGCCACGCCAACGGGCGCGACATCGCCGAGGCGCTCGACGCCGTCGGCGAGTATCTCGACCGCGGCTACAAGGCGGTGCGGGTGCAGTGCGGCATTCCCGGGCTCGATTCCGTCTATGGCGTCGCCCACGGCAAATACGCCTACGAGCCGGCGGTGAAGGGCCTGGCCGAGGAATTGATCTGGTCGACGGAAAAGTATCTCGACTTCGTGCCCAAGCTGTTCGACGCCGTCCGCGGAAAATTCGGCTTCGACTTCCATCTGCTGCACGACGCCCACCACCGGCTGACGCCGATCGAAGCCGCGCGGCTGGGCAAGAGCCTGGAGCCCTATCGGCTGTTCTGGCTGGAAGACCCGACGCCGGCGGAGAACCAGGAATCGCTCAGGCTGATCCGCGAGCACACCGTGACGCCGATCGCCATCGGCGAAGTGTTCAACTCGATCCACGACTGCCGCGAGATCCTGCAAAACCAGTACTGCGACTATATCCGTGCGGCGGTGGTGCATGCCGGCGGCATCACCCAGCTGCGCAAGATCGCGGCGCTTGCCGAGCTTTACCAGGTGCGCACCGGCTGCCACGGCGCCACCGACCTGTCGCCGGTATGCATGGGCGCGGCGCTGCATTTCGACCTGTGGGTGCCGAATTTCGGCATCCAGGAATACATGCACCACACCGAGACGACCGATGCGGTCTTCCCGCATGCCTATACGTTCAAGGACGGCTCCCTCTATCCCGGCGACGTGCCGGGCCACGGCGTCGACATCGACGAGGAGAAGGCGGCGAAGTACCCCTACGAGCCCGCCTATCTGCCGGTCGCCCGGCTCGAAGACGGGACGATGTGGAGCTGGTAGGCGCGGGAAGCGGCGAGCGCCGACTAGATTTGCCGCAACGGCAGCGACCACGCCAGCAGCATGGCGGCGCCGACGAAACCGGCGATGGTGAAGAACGCCATCCTGAACGCCGTTCCGATCTCAGCCTCGACGGCGGCGACCCGGTCCGGGCCCATCGATGCCAGCGCGTCGGCGCCCTGTTCGAGGATCATCGCCAGGGCGTGACCGGCGTTGGGGTCGACCGCGGTCATGGTGGTGAACAGCACCACCCCGACCAGCGCGGTGCCGAGCGCGGCACCGACCGAGCGCGAGAACTGCACCGACGCCGCGGCGGTGCCCAGCATGGCGGGGCCGGCCGCACTCTGCACCGTCACCTGCACCACGCCCATGACGGTGCCCATGAACAGGCCGGCCAGCCCGAGCAGGAAGGAAAGCTGCAGCCCGCTGAGGTGGGGCAGCAGCACGCCGACCGCGGCCAGCACGACCATGGCGACGATCAGGCCGACGGAGGGAAAGATCGCGGTCTGTCCGGTGCGGCTGACGGCGAGGCCGGTCAGGATCGACCCGGTCGGCACGCTCACGGTCACCGGCAGCAGCGACACGCCGATGGCGCCGGCGCTCCAGCCGAGCCCGACGCGCAGATAGATGGGCAGGAAGGTGATCACCGACACCAGCGCCGCGCCGTGGCAGAGGGCGAGAGCGTCGCTCCGCCAGATGGTCGGATCGTGGAACAGCGATATCGGGAACAGCGGCGAGGACGCCCGCCGCTCGCGCCAGACGAGCAGGATCGCCGCGGCGACGCTGAGCGCCAGCAGACCCGCCGCCGGCAGCAGCACCGCAGCGGTGAATGTCTGGATCTGATGGAACATGAGCAGGGTCGACGTGATGAAGACGACGAACAGCACCAGGCCGCCGACATCGAAACGGAACGGTTCGCGCTTCGGCACCTGGGCCGGCAGCCGCAGCAGCAACACCATCGCCACCAGGCCGACCGGGGCGCTGACGAAGAAGATCGAGCGCCAGCCGAGATGCTCGGTCAGCAGCCCGCCGATGACGGCACCGAAGGCGTTCGAGAACACCGCCACCGACGCCAGAAACCCCTGGTAGCGGGCCCGCTCGCGCGGCGGCACCGCCTCGCCGATCAGCGCCTGCGCCAGGGTCATCAGCCCGCCGCCGCCGAGGCCCTGCAGCACCCGCGCGGCGATCAGCAGGTCGGCGTTCGGCGCCAGCCCGCACAGAACCGTGGCGACGATGATGATGACCAGCGCCACGTACATCAGCCGCTTGCGGCCGAAACTGTCGCCGAGCCGGCCGTAGACCGGCGACGCAATGGTCGCCGCGATCAGGTAGGCGATGACGATCCACGAAATCCGCTGCGCCTCGCCGAGCTCGCCGGCGATGGCGGGAAGTGCCGCGGAAACGATCGTCCCGTCGACCATGGCCAGGAACATCGGCAGCATGATCGAGGGAAACAGCGAAAAGAAGCGGTTCATTCCGCTGCTCGACGGGATGGCGATGGCGGGACCAGGACGGGCAATTCACACATCGGCGGGAAACAGCGGCGGCACGGAGGCGAGCACGCCGGATTCGATGCTATATAGTCTCCCCGCAATCCGGTCTCTTTCCAAGAGGTCATCGCCATGAAGACGATCCTGGTCCCCGTCGAGAAGAACAACCAGATCGAATCGACCCTGTCGACCGCCTGCCTGCTGGCGCGGCTGTTCGACAGCTTCATCGAAGGCTTTGCCCTCAGCCCCGAACTCAATACGCTGGTGGCGGCCGAGGGCATCGGCTCGATGGTCGTCTACCCGACCGATCTCGCCGAGCAGGACGAGGTGGCGGCGGCCGAGGCGCGCAAGCTGTTCGAGGACGCCATGGCCAGCCACGCCCTCACGCCGGCCGGCGCCGCGCAGAACGTTCCGCGCTTTGCCTGGAACCCGCGTTCGCTCGCCGGCGACGGCTTCCTCGGCAGCCGCGGCCGCGTCTTCGACGTGACCGTGGTCGGACGGCCGGGCCCGGCGGCCGACAGCCCGCACATGAGCACGCTGGAAGCCGCCCTTTTCGACAGCGGCCGGCCGATCCTCATCGCGCCGCCGGGCGCGCCCGAGCACATCGGCGAGGCGGTGACCATCGCCTGGAACGGCAGCACCGAGACGGCGCGCGCCATCGCCTATGCCATGCCGCTCATCCGGCGGGCCAAGACGGTCGTCGTGCAGGTGGTGGAAGGCGTCGGCGTATCGGGGCCGAGCGGCGCCGACGTCGCCCAGCACCTCAAGCGCAACGGCATCGCTGCGGAAGCGGTCACCGTCAAGCGCGAGTCGCGCTCGCCCGGCGCCGCCATCCTGGAAGAGGCGATCGCCGCCGGCAGCGACCTCGTGGTCAAGGGCGCCTATACCCAGAGCCGCCTGCGCCAGATGATCTTCGGCGGCGCCACCAGCCACATCATCGGCGAGACCACCCTGCCCGTGCTGATGGCGCACTGACGATCGAGCAGCCAAGGCAGCGAAGTGTGCGTAGCGAATAACGAACAGGTGCGGCCCTTCGCTTTTTCGCCCTTCCCTATTCGCTATGCGCCCTCTTTCATCGCCTTCAGCTCGTCGAGCACCGGGCCGAGCAGCTTCTCCTCGATGCGGCCGAGGGTGCGCGCCACCATCGAACCGTCGAGCACCCGGTGGTCGTACATGATGCGCACCGCCACCGTGCCGTCCTCGGCGATGACGCCGTAGTTCATGGTCGCGGTCAGCGGCGACAGCGGATGCAGCGATTCGGCGCCGAGGCCGGAATAGACGGTGATGCCATAGGTGCCGAAATAGTTTCCGCGCTGGCGGCCGATGTTGAGGCCGAGCCACCAGATCAGCCGGCGCAACGGCGTCGGCCATCGCGCCAGCGCGAACATCCGCTGGAAGTCGCGATTGTCTTCGATCGGCTTGTCCTTGGTCTGCTTCATGGCGTCGGAGAGCGCCTTCAGCGGCATGTCCTCCGGCGAGCGGATCAGCGTGGTCAGGATCACCATCTCGCCGTGCCAGTCGCGCTCGAACACCATCGACAGCGTGCTCTGCGGATATTCGTAGAGATGCGCCCGGGGAAACTTGACGTAGGCGCGGCGCAGATCGGGCATCTCGCGGGCGACGAGCCCGAAGGCCTTGGCGAAGAGCGACGCCACCACCGGCCGGTCGGCGAGCGCCGCGCGCGCTTCCATCACCGGCTTGAGATGCATGACCCGCTGCACCGGCACGCTCGGTGCGTGGAAGATGGTGAGATCGACCACCAGCTTGCGGATCGGTGACAGAGGAATGGCGCGGCCGCGCATGGCAAGAGAACCCGTTCGTCCAGCGGCGCCGAAGCGGCCCCGCTCCCCTCCCATTCATCGCGGGAAATGGCGCGCCGATCAACCGGCCACACGTCGCGGCCCGTCGGCCGGAGGCGAAAGCGCGCCCCGGCGTCGCCTCAGAACGGCACGCCCGCCCGCGCGTGAGCGGACCAGTCCAGGTAGCTGCTGCCGAAGCCGCCGAGTTCGCCACCAAGGTCGAGCGTCGCTCCGGCTGGGCGGGTACAGCCGACGCCGCCGGTGACCCGGCCCGACCAGCCATCCTCGACGCTGACCACCGGCGAGCCGACGACCGAGCTGTCGCTGCGGTCGCCGGCATCATCATCCTGCCGGCCCACGCCATTGGCGCAAGCGCACCCACTGGACGGGTGACACACTCCATGTGACATCTGATGGCCACCGTGCATCTCCCGAATCAGGTTTCCCTCATCGATGAGCGCGCCCAAGCCCCAGTTCAACTGCATCAAGTGCCCGGCCTACTGCTGCTCCTATGCCGAGATCGGCGCCACCGAAGCGGACATCAAGCGTCTGGCCAAACACTTCGCCATCGATCCGGAAAAGGCACGGACGAAGTTCACCAAGAAGTCGCAGGACGGCAAGACGCGCATCCTGCGTCACCAGAAGGACGAACACTTCGGCACCATCTGCCAGTTCCTCGATCTGGAGACGCGCCGGTGCACCGTCTACCATTCGCGGCCGCACATCTGCCGCGCCTTTCCCGGCACGCACCGCTGTGGCTACTACGACTTCCTGTCCTTCGAGCGGCGCATGCTCGAGGACAAGGAGTACATCTCGACGACGTGGAACAACTGAGCCGCCGTCGCCCGGACGGCGTACCACCCGCCGACGGGCTCAGCCCTCCGGCACCGCCGCGTCGATGACGCGGAGGCTCGGCGTGCGCCGGCCCTGATAGTGGTCGATGGACAGGCAGCCGGCGACATGCAGGTGGCGCCCGCGCGCGGCGAGCAGCGCCTCCCCCAGCGGCGAGCCGGCGCCCCGGAAGGCAATCGCCTTGATGGTGGCGCCGTCCGCGGCGGCGAGCGTCAGGCGGACATGGCCGTTGCCGACGGTGTCGGCATAGTCGATCCGGTGGGCGGGGAAGGCGTAGATCGGCTCCGCATGCCCGGCGCCGAAGGGGCCTGCCCGGTCGACCGCCTCGATCAGCGGCAGGCTGGCGCCCCGCGCGGTCAGCGCCGCGTCGATGGCGAGCGCGCGCGTGCCGCCGGCGGCACGGACCCGCTCGGCCAGGGTCCGTTCGAGAAAGGCACGCAGGTCCCCGAGCCGCGCCTCGCCAACCGTCAGCCCGGCCGCCATGGCGTGCCCGCCACCCTTCTCCAGGATGCCGCGCGGCGACCGCGTCGCGCACCGCCAGGCCGAGATCGACGCCGACGATCGAGCGTCCCGAACCGGTGCCGACGTGGTTGGCGGAGAGCGCGATGGCGATCGCCGGCCGCTGGTAGCGGTCCTTGAGCCGCGAGGCGATGCAGGCCGACCACGCCCGGGTGCCAGCCGCGATTGGCGGTGACCAGCACCGCCGGCCCCTCGCCGCTGCCGATCTCGGCATCGGCCTCGGCCATCGCCTCTTCCAGCATGGCGGTCTCCATCGCCTGGCGCTCGCCGTTGAGCCGGTCGAGTGCGCCGGCGATCTCGGCGCATTCGGCGGCATCGTCGCTGGCCAGCAGCCGCGCCCCCAGCGCCGCGTCGCCGATGCGTCCGCCGGCGTTGATGCGCGGCCCGAGCAGAAAGCCGAGGTGATAGGGCGTCACCGGCCCGCCGAGCCGGGCCACGTCGGCGAGCGCCGCGAGGCCGCGGTTGCCGCGGCGGGCGAGCGTCAGCAGGCCCTTGGCGACGAAGGCGCGGTTGAGGCCGACGAGCGGCACCACGTCGCAGACCGTGCCGAGGGCGACCAGGTCGAGCCACTGCAGAAGGTCGGGCTCCTGCCGGCCGGCGGCGGCGTACCAGCCGCGGGCCCTGAGCAGCCGGTTGACGGCGACCACGGTCATGAAGGTGACGCCGACGGCGGCGAGAGAGCCAAGGCCCGAGAGATCGTCCTGCCGGTTGGGATTGACCATGGCGACCGCCGGCGGCCGCTCGGCGCCCAGCTCGTGGTGGTCGATCACCACCACATCGACGCCGAGCGCCCGCGCTTCGGCCAGCGCAGCGAAGCTGGTCGAGCCGCAGTCGACGGTGACGATCAGGCGGGCGCCCTCGCCGGCCAGCCGGCGCAACGCCTCGACGTTGGGCCCATAGCCCTCGAACAGCCGATCGGGAATGTAGACCAGCGGCGCCAGGCCCTGATGGCGCAGGAAACGGGCAAGCAGCGCCGCCGACGACGCGCCGTCGACGTCGTAGTCGCCGAAGACGGCGATGCGCTCGCCGGCCACGACGGCATCGGCGATGCGCCCGGCGGCGCCATCCATGTCGGTGAGCACCGACGGGTCCGGCATCAGCGCCTTCAGGCTCGGCGCGAGAAAGGCCGGCGCCTGGTCGACGCCGACGCCCCGCCCCGCCAGGATGCGCGCCACGACGTCGTTGATCTGGTGGCGCTGGGCGATGGCGAGCGCCGCGTTGCTGCCGGCGGCATCGAGCCGCTCATGCCACGCACGGCCGCTGAGCGAGTGCTCCACGCCGAGAAACAGCCGCCGCTCGGCGTCCGCCGGGCCGCCGCGAATCGTCAAGGCCGCCTGTGTCATCGTCCCTTGATAGCGCCGCGGGGCGCTGCTGTCCGCCCCGTGCCGCCGCCGGGCAAATCGCCCCCCTGCGCGTCACGTCACGCCGCGGCGGCCCGTGCCTCGGCGGCGGGTGCTAGAGCGAATCCTCGCCGGCGTCGAACTTCTCGACGTTCTGATGGTGCGCCCTGATCCAGCGCACCGTCCCCGACGACGAGCGCATGACGATGGTGTGCGTGGTGATGGCGCGCCGGCCGAAGCGGACGCCGGACAGCAGGTCGCCGTCGGTGACGCCGGTCGCCGCGAACAGCACCTCGCCGCGGGCCATCTCGGTCAGATCGTACTTGTGGTCGAAGTCGCTGACCCCCATGCGCCGGGCGCGCTCGCGCTGGCCGTCGGAATTGGTCACCAGCCGCCCCTGCATCTGGCCGCCGGTGCAGCGCAGCGCCGCGGCGGCGAGCACGCCCTCGGGCGCGCCGCCGATGCCGAGATAGATGTCGATGCCGGTGCGATCCGGTTCGGTCACGTGGATGATGCCGGCGACGTCGCCGTCGCCGATCAGCCGGATGGCGGCGCCGGTGGCGCGGATCTCCTCGATCAGCTTGGCGTGGCGCGGGCGGTCGAGAACGCAGGCGGTGACCTCGCTCAGCGGCACGCCCTTGGCCTCGGCGAGGGCGCGGATGTTCTCGGTCGGCGACCGGTCGAGATCGACCAGTCCCTTCGGGATAGCCGGGGCCGATGGCGATCTTGTCCATGTAGACGTCGGGCGCGTTGAGCAGCGTGCCGGGCTCGGCAATGGCGACGACGGCAATGGCGTTCGGCAGGTTCTTGGCGCAATCGTGGTGCCTTCCAGCGGGTCGAGGGCGATGTCGACCGCCGGACCGCGCCGGTTGCCGACCTCCTCGCCGATGTACAGCATCGGCGCCTCGTCGCGCTCGCCCTCGCCGATGACCACGGTGCCGTGGATCTGCAGGCGGTTGAGCTCGCGCCGCATGGCCTCCACCGCGGCCCGGTCGGCAGCCATCTCGTCGCCGCGTCCGCGCAGCCGCGCCGCGGCCACCGCCGCCTGCTCGGTCACCCGCACGAGTTCCAGAGTCAGCACCCGGTCGAGCGCGGCTGCGCCCTCGGCAATG
This sequence comes from uncultured Alphaproteobacteria bacterium, assembly GCA_963784605.1. Lineage (GTDB taxonomy): Bacteria > Pseudomonadota > Alphaproteobacteria > Rhizobiales > Kaistiaceae > CAVSRC01. The sequence continues at coordinate 146,254 of CAWARW010000007.1, read as the reverse complement.
CCGACTGTCCCGGTCCATTTCGGTCCCCACGTCAGCGTATCAGCCACTCTCAGGCGAGCGGCTCTATGCGTATCATCTGCGGCTCGCCGAGAACATGGCCATCCGCCTTGATGGCGTCGAGCGCCTGGCGGATCGCGCGTTCCGTCGTCTCGTAGGTGATCAGGATGACCGGCGCCGGAATCTCGGCTCGCCGGCTGGTCGGCGGTGGCGGTGCGCGCCGTCGCGGTGCCGCTGGACGATCGATTCCAGCGAAATCCCGCCGGCGGCCATGCGCCCGGCAATCGCGGCGAAGGCGCCCGGCCGGTCGAACACCGACAGGCGGATGTAGTAGCCGCCCTCGTGCAGGCGCATGCCGGCGCGGCGATAGGGCTCGAGCGCCGAGGCCGGCCGGCCGAAGGTGCCCATGCGGTCGCCGCGGGCGATGTCGGCGATGTCGCTGATCACCGACGAGGCGGTGGCGTCGCCCCCCGCCCCCGGCCCGGCGAGCACCAGCGAGCCGACGAAATCGGCATCGACCGCGACGGCGTTGGTGACGCCGTCGACGCGGGCGATGGCCGAGGATTTCGGCACCATGGTCGGATGCACGCGCTGCTCGATGCCGCTGTCGGTGCGCTAGGCGACGCCGAGCAGCTTGATGCGGTAGCCGAGTTCGCTCGCCGCCTCGATGTCGGCCGGCGTGATCGAGGAAATGCCCTCGACGTAGATCGCTTCGGCGTCGATCTCGGTGCCGAAGGCGATCGCCGTCAGCAGCGCGAGCTTGTGGGCGGTGTCGTTGCCCTCGATGTCGAAGGTCGGATCGGCCTCGGCGTAGCCCAGACGCTGCGCCGCCGTCGAGGCAGTCGGCGAAGGACAGGCCGTCCTGCTCCATGCGCGTCAGGATGTAGTTGCAGGTGCCGTTGAGGATGCCGTAGACGCGGTTGACCGTGTTGCCGGCCAGCGCCTCGCGCAGCGTCTTGATGATCGGGATGCCGCCGGCCACCGCCGCCTCGAAATTGAGGCTGACGCCGGCATCCTCGGCGGCGCGGGCAAGCTCCAGCCGTGGCGGGCGAGCAGCGCCTTGTTGGCGGTGACGACGTGCTTGCCGGCGTCGATCGCCGCCTTGATCGAGGCGTGGGCGGCGCCGTCGGCGCCGCCGATCAGCTCGACGAAGAGATCGTTGCCGGGGTCGCGCGCCAGCGCCACCGGGTCGTCGAACCAGGCGAAGCCGGACAGGTCGAAGCCGCGGTCCTTGGCGCGGTCGCGCGCCGACACGGCGGCGATCGACAGCGGCCGTCCGGTGCGCACGGCAAGGTCGTTGCCGTGGCGCTCGAGCATGCGCACCAGCGACGAGCCGACGGTGCCGAGGCCGGCCAGACCGATGCGCAGGGGCAGCGGCGCGTTCATCGGGCCCGCCCGCAAGCGTCAACCATTGAAAACGCACGGATATTCAACTCCAGCCGCCGGCCAGGCGCCCCGGCTCGGAACCCGCGCCGGAGCGGCGAAATCAGCGGCGCGCTGCCCGACATCGCGACGACGTTGTGCAACGTCTTGTCAGCCGATTCAAGGAAACCGGCGGAGGTTGCTGCCGGCCTGGCGGATGCGCTGCTCGTTCTCGACCAGGGCGATGCGCACATAGCCGTCGCCGTGCTCGCCGAAGCCGATGCCCGGCGCGACCGCGACGTCCGCCTTCTCGATCAGCAGCTTGGAGAACTCCAGCGAGCCCAGCGACTGGAACTTCTCGGGGACCGGCGCCCAGGCGAACATCGACGCGGCCGGGCTCGGGATCTCCCAGCCGGCGCGGCCGAAGCTGTCGACCAGCGCGTCGCGGCGGCCCTTGTAGGTCGCCCGCATCTCCGTCGATGCACTCGGTCGGGCCGTTGAGCGCCGCCGTCGCCGCCACCTGGATCGGCGTGAAGGCGCCGTAGTCGAGGTAGGACTTCACCCGCGCCAGGGCGGCGATCAGCCGCTCGTTGCCGACGGCGAAGCCGATGCGCCAGCCGGCCATGGAGAAGGTCTTCGACATCGAGGTGAACTCCACCGCGATGTCCATGGCGCCCGGCACCTGCAGGATGGACGGCGGCGGGTTGTCGTCGAAATAGACCTCGGCGTAGGCGAGGTCCGACAGAACGATCAGGTCGTGGCGGCGGGCGAAGCTGACCAGGTCGCGGTAGAAGTCGAGATCGGCGACCTGCGCCGTCGGGTTGGACGGGTAGCAGACCACCACCGCCAGCGGCTTCGGGATGGAGTGGATCACCGCCCGTTCCAGCGCGTGGAAATAGTCGGCATCCGCCGTCGAAGGCAGCGCGCGGATGACGCCGCCGGCCATGAGGAAGCCGAAGGCGTGGATCGGATAGCTCGGGTTCGGGCACAGCACCACGTCGCCCGGGCGCGGTGATGGCGTGGGCGATGTTGGCGAAGCCCTCCTTCGAGCCGATGGTGACGATCACCTGGCTGTCCGGGTTCGAGCTTCACGCCGAACCGGCGCCGTAGTAGGCGGCCTGCGCCTTGCGCAAGCCCGTTGATGCCGCGCGAGGCGGAATAGCCGTGGGTGTCGGGGCGGCGGGCGGTCTCGGCTCAGCTTCTCGACGATGTGCGGCGGGGTCGGCAGGTCGGGATTGCCCATGCCGAGATCGATGATGTCGGCGCCGGCAGCTCGGGCGCTCGCCTTCAGCCGGTTGACCTGCTCGAAGACATACGGCGGCAGACGCCGCACCCGATAGAATTCCGACATGGCTTAAGCCCCGACACGTTAGGCAATCATACCGTCCGGACCGTCCGGACGGCGCTGTCTAGCATCCTCCGTCGCCAGTTGCACTGGCGACCCGCTGCGCGGGATCGAGTTTGTCCGTCGTGCAGTCGGTGGATTTCTTGGATTTGCCGAGGGTGGCGCTCTGCTTCTTGGCGAGCGCCTCGAGTTCGGCGATCACCTTGGCCTTCTCCGTCCGGAGTCAGCAGCTTGCTCTTCGGCTGCGCCGGCACCTGGTTGAGATTGGTGGCCGCAGGGGCGATGGCCTCATCGCTGGCGTCGGGCCGCTCGACGGGCCCGCTTGACGGGGGGCTGCTCGGCGGAGGCGACTTCGGCGTCCGGCGGGGAAATCTTCATCGGCGTCGCGGCGCGCGCCTCGTGCTCCGACTTGCGCGATACCGGACGGTGGTCTCGTCGACCAGCACCGCCGGCCGCGTCCGCGCCATCGTCTGCGGGTCGCCCGGCGCCGGATAGGCGGCCGGCGTCTGCCGTGACGTGCTGGCGAATTCGCTCATCGACTGGGCGCAGCCGGAGGCCGCAATCGCCAGTCCAACAATCGCCCCAGCCACCGCCACGCGCCGCAAAACGCCACCCGGTGACGGGATTCGGTCCCGCCAATCCGCAAAAGCCATAGTCAACAATCGGTTACCCAAAGGGATGGTATTCCGTGAGCCAGTCTTTAACTAGCACGCTATTATGTCCAAAACGCGGGCGAAAGTCCCATTTTTTGCCAGTGTGACACCGGCGGAAACGACCATGGCGGAATCCGAGGCGGACAAGGGCGCGCGCAGACGCCACCCGGGTCAGGGACCCCGAAGCCCTCGCGCGCAACCTGGCGCGCATGTTCGAGGAAGCCGGCAAGGCCGCCGCGAACTACCTCAAGCCGCGCGAGCAGGGCAAGACGTCCGACGATGTCAGCGGGTTCGTCTACGACGCGGTGCGGACGCTGACCAAGGTCGGCGAATACTGGATGGGCGAGCCGGAGCGCGCCGTCGAAGCGCAGAACCGCCTGGTCGCCGGCTATCTCGACCTGTGGGCGTCGAGCCTCAAGCGGATGGTGGGCGAACCGGCGTCGCCGGCGGCCGAGCCCGAGGCGCGCGACAAGCGTTTCACCGATCCGGCCTGGCGGTCGAACCAGTTCTTCGACTTCGTCATGCAGTTCTACCTGATCACCAGCCGCTGGGCGGAGGCGATGGCCAGCGAAGCGGCGGAGGTCGATGCGCACACGCGGCTGAAGGCCCCCTTCTACGTCAAGCAGATCACCAGCGCCCTCGCCCCGCCCAATTTCGTCTTCACCAATCCGGAAGTCCTGCGCGAGACGCTGGCCAGCGACGCCGACAACCTGGTGCGCGGCATGCGCATGCTGGCCGAGGACATCAAGGCCGGCGGCGGCGAACTCAGGATCCGCCAGTCCGACACCACCAAGTTCAAGCTCGGCGAGACGCTGGCGGCGACCCCCGGCAAGGTCATCCACCAGAACGACATCTGCCAGCTCATCCAGTACGCGGCGACCACCGAGACGGTTCTCAAGCGCCCGCTGCTCATCGTCCCGCCGTGGATCAACAAGTTCTACATCCTCGACCTGACGGCGGAGAAATCGTTCGTGCGCTGGTGCGTCGAACAGGGCCATACCGTCTTCATCATCTCGTGGGTCAATCCCGACCATCGCCAGGCCAAGAAGAGCTTCGAGCACTACATGCGCGAAGGCATCTTCGAATCCCTCGACGTGATCGGTGCGGTGACCGGCGAGAAGAAGGTCAACACGGCCGGCTACTGCGTCGGCGGCACGCTGCTTTCGGTGGCGCTCGCCTATGCCGCCGCCACCGGCGACACCCGCATCGCCTCGGCGACGCTGTTCGCCACCCAGGTCGATTTCTCCCAGGCCGGCGACCTCAAGGTGTTCGTCGACGAGGAGCAGATCGCCTCGATCGAGAAGACCATGGACGTGCGCGGCTATCTCGAAGGCCGCAACATGCATGCCGCGTTCAACATGCTGCGGCCGGACGACCTCATCTGGCCCTATGTCATCTCCAACTACTTCAAGGGCCAGCCGCCGTCCTCGTTCGACCTGCTCTACTGGAATTCCGATACCACCCGCATGCCGGCGGCCAACCACGCCTTCTACCTGCGCAACTGCTACCTCGATAACCGGCTGTCGAAGGGCGAGATGGAGATCGCCGGCACCAGGATCGACCTGCACAAGATCACCGCGCCGATCTTCAACCTCGCCACCCGCGAGGACCACATCGCCCCGGCCCGCTCGGTCTTCACCGGCTCGTCGTTCATGGGCGGCAAGGTGACCTACGTGCTCTCCGGCTCCGGTCACGTCGCCGGCGTCATCAACCCGCCGGCGCGCAACAAGTACCAGTTCTGGACCGGGCCGGCGCCGAAGGGCGACTTCGACGCCTGGGTGGCGAAGGCCAAGGAGCATCCCGGCTCGTGGTGGCCGTACTGGCAACGCTGGATCGAGAAGCTGAACAAGGTCCGCGTCCCCGCCCGCACCATCGGCAGCCGCAAGTACCCGCCGATCGAGGACGCCCCCGGCAGCTACGTCCGCGAGCAGGCGTAGCCCGCCCGCGGTCCCGCCGCGCGCCCGCCCCATGCCATCACCGTCACGCGGTCGCTGACCGTGTCGGTGGCGCAGTCGTTCAGCAAGACCGGCATCGCCCGGTCGAAATCGGGCACCGCAGGCGCCAGGCGCTGGCTTCGGGCGCCACGGGTTCGGCGGCGGCGACGGGCATCGCCGACAGGGCAGCTCAGGCGACCACGGCCGCGGCGCGGACGCGCCGCTGCGCCGCGGCTCACTTGGTATCGCGCGGCGTCCTCTTCATCCCGACGACCTTGGCAACATCGGCCTTGGTCGTCAGGTCGCGATCGGCGTTGTAGACGTCGTCCATCAGAAGCTCGGCCGGACGATCGACACCCGACTTGTAGACGGCTTTCTTCGTGCCGAAACGCAGGATACCGAGCTTGGCCAGTACATCGAGAAGCGTCATGGGACATCCCTCCCAGCCAATTGCCGGCTATTATGACCCTGCATCGGGCGATCCGCCCCGCGGCAAAACATCAGGGTCCGTCGCCGGGCGATCAGGTGACCGGCCAGCAGCGAATCCCGTCGCTGCCTTCGTCGTCAGGGGGTGAAGCGACGGCGTGCCCTCGCCGCAGCGCGTCTATCCGGCGCGCAGCTTGGCCAGCAGCGCCTGGTCGGGATAGGAATCCGCCGGCAGGCCGAACTTGACCTGCATTGCCTTGACCGCCGCGCGGGTGTTGGCGCCGATGACGCCGTCGATCTCGCCGACGTCGTAGCCGCGGTCGGCCAGCCGCTTCTGCACCTCGCGCACCTCCGCCGCACTGAGCGGCACCGCATCGCCGCGCGCCACCTTCGGCGCGCCGCTAAGTCGCGTGGCGAGATAGGCGGCGGTCGTCGAATAGACGATCGAGTTGTTCCAGATGAGATAGACGTCGAAATTCGGATAGGCGAGGAAGGCCGGCCCGAGACGGCCCATGGGCAGCAGCAGCGAGGCGTCCGGCCCCTTGGTCGACAGCGGCTTGCCGTTCGCCTGGGTGACGCCCCAGCGCGCCCACTGCGACAGCGGCAGCTTGATGGTGAGGTCGGCCTGGTCCCAGGGCAGGGTCTGCGGCACGCGCACCTCCTGCAGCCACGGCTGGCCGCGCTGCCAGCCGATGCTCTGCAGGTAGTTGGCGGCGGACGCCAGGGCGTCGGCGGAGCTGGTCAGCATGTTGACCCGCCCGTCGTGGTCGAAATCGACGCCGTAGTCGAAATAGCGCTCGGGAATGAACTGGAGCTGGCCCAGTTCGCCGGCCCACGGCCCGCGCATCTCGGCGGCCGTGAGGTCGCCGCGGTCGATGATCTTGATGGCGTCGATGAGCTGGGTGCGGAACAGGTCCGGCCGGCGGCAGTCATAGGCGAGCGTCGCCAGCGAGGTCAGCGTCGGGCCGTCGCCGATGAAGGCGCCGAAATCCGTCTCCAGGGCCCAGTAGGCGGTGAGCACCGGCGCCGGAACGCCGAACTGCTTCTCGATGCCGGCGAAGGTATTCTTGTATTTCGCGATGTTCTCGGCGCCCTTCTTCAGCCGGTAGCCGGAGACCATGCGGTCGGAGAACTGCAGGAAATCCTGGGTGAAGACGCCCTGGGCGCGGTCCTTCTTCACGATCGCAGGGTCGAACGAGACGGTGTCGAGCGCCGCGCTGATGGCCCGCTGCGACACGCCCTGAGACGCCGCTTCCTTGCGCACGCCGTCGAGCCAGGCGGCAAAATTCGGCTCCGTGTGGCAGCCGGCGGCCAAGGCCGGGCCCGCGACACACAAAAAAGCAGCCGCGAAAGCGGCCATCCGTCCCGACATCAGGGCCTTCATCAGCGTCCTCGCTTTTGAATCGCCTGCCACCCAGGCGCGACTATGGCGGCTCTTTCCACCAGATGGAAGGGCAGGCAGCGCGCTTTTATGGGAACTTTTGCCCGGCCGTCCGCGTTGGTCCGGCAGGAGCATTCCGCCCATGCGGAATCTCCCTCCCCCCAAACCAAGTGGAGAGGTCGCAATGCAACGCAGCAACGCTGTTTTCGCCGACTGGCTGAACCTCATCCTTGCGGTTCTGCTCGTCATCAGCCCATGGGCCTTCGGCTTCCCGGCCGGTGCCGCCACCGCCAACGCGGTTGTCTTCGGCATCGTCATCGGCGCGTTGGCCATCGCCGCCCTGGCGGCTTTCGCCAGATGGGAGGAGTGGATCAACCTGATCGCCGGCCTGTGGGTGCTGATCGCGCCCTTCGTGCTCGGCTTCGCCGGCATCACCGCGGCGCTTTGGACGCACGTGATCATCGGCATCGCCGTCGCGGTCCTGGCAGCCGTCGAGCTGCGCATGGTCGGCGGCTACGGGTCTCCGCGCGAGGTGACCCACTGACCGCCGCGCCCTGCGCAAGCCCCCGTGGAATGACCAGCCCCCGCGCCTGCCGGTGCGGGGGCTGATTTGCGTCGATCCCGCGCGGCAGACGAGCCGCGCGTCGAGGGCTGGTTCAGGCCAGCGCCTGATCGAGGTCGGCGATGATGTCGGCGACGTCCTCGATGCCGACCGAAAGGCGGATGACGTCCGGCCCGGCGCCGGCGATCTTGCGCTGCTCCTCGGTCAACTGGCTGTGGGTGGTCGACCAGGGATGGATGATCAGGCTGCGCACGTCGCCGAGATTGGCCAGATGCGAGAACAGCTTCACCTTGGAGACCAGCTTGACGCCGGCCTCGGCACCGCCCTCGACGCCGAAGGTCAGGACCGCACCGGCGCCCTTCGGGCAGTATTTCTGCGCCAGCTGGTGGTAGCGGTCGCCGGGCAGCCCGGCGTAGCTCACCCACGTCACCTTGTCGTGGGCGGCGAGGTGTTCGGCCACCGCCCGGGCGTTGTCGGAGTGCTTCTGCATGCGCAGCGGCAGCGTCTCCGAGCCGGTGAGGATGAGGAACGAATTGAACGGCGAGATCGCCGGCCCGAGGTCGCGCAGGCCGAGCACGCGGCAGGCAATGGCGAAGGCAAAGTTGCCGAAGACCTCGCCGAGCACCATGCCGTTGTATTCCGGCCGCGGCGCCGAGAGCACCGGATAGCGGTCCGACGCGGTCCAGTTGAACTTGCCGCCGTCGACGATGATGCCGCCGATGGAGTTGCCGTGGCCGCCGATGAACTTGGTCATCGAATGGACGACGATGTCGGCGCCATGGTCGAAGGGGCGGCAGAGATAGGGCGTGGCCAGCGTGTTGTCGACGATCAGCGGCACCCCTGCCCGCTTGGCGACCGCCGCGACGGCGGCGATGTCGGTGACGACGCCGCCGGGATTGGCGATCAATTCGACGAAGATCGCCTTGGTCTTGGGGCCGACCGCCTGCTCGAAGGAGGCGATGTCGTCGATGTCGGCCCACTTCACGTTCCAGCCGAAGCTCTTGAACGAGTGGTTGAACTGGTTGATCGAGCCGCCGTAGAGCTGGCGCGCGGCGACGAACTCGTCGCCCGGCTGCATCAGCGCGTGCATCGTGACCAGCTGGGCGGCGTGGCCGGAAGCCACGGCGAGCGCTGCGGTGCCGCCTTCCAGCGCCGCGATGCGCTGCTCCAGCACGTCGCTGGTCGGGCTCATGATGCGCGTATAAATGTTGCCGAAGGCCTGCAGGCCGAACAGCGAGGCGGCGTGCTCGGCGTCGTTGAAGACGTAGGAGGCGGTCTGGTAGATCGGCGTCACCCGGGCGCCGGTGGTCGGGTCTGGCTTGGCGCCGGCATGGACCGCCAGCGTCGAAAATCCAGGTACGCGATCGTCACTCATCGTTTTCTCCCTTCCCTTGTCCGGGCACGTTGATGGCCGGCCCCGGCGCTATCCCTAGCCGCTGTGCCCGCCAAAATCCAAAGCAAATGCTGCCAAAGTCGGCCCTCGAGGCCGAAAGAATTGCCCCGCAGCCCTGGATGCCGAGGCGGGGGTGCTCCATCTTGCTGCACCGGGTCCTGTCGCATCGCAGGGCTCTATTCCGCCTGACGCGCTGCGGGCCGGCCGGCTCTTGGCCCGATGGGCGGCGATTAGCGCGCACAAGGGAGGGAGAGCCCGATGGGCAAATATCAAAGCATCCTCGAAACGGTCGGCCGCACGCCGGTCGTGCGCATCAACCGGCTCGCTCCATCGGGGGTGAATGTCTACGTCAAGATCGAGGCGTTCAATCCGCTCGGGTCGGTCAAGGACCGCCTGGCCCTCGGCATCATCGAGGCGGCGGAAAAGGCGGGCGAACTGAAGCCCGGCCAGACGGTGATCGAGGCAACCAGCGGCAATACCGGGATCGGCCTCGCCATGGTCTGCGCGGCGAAGGGCTATCCATTGGTGACCGTGATGGCCGACAGCTTCAGCGTGGAGCGGCGGCGGCTGATGCGGTTCCTCGGCGCGAAGGTGATCCTCACGCCTGCCAAGGAGCGGGCCGTCGGCATGGTGCGCAAAGCCGTCGAACTTGCCGAGACGCACGGCTGGTTCTACACGCGCCAGTTCGAGAATCCGGCCAATCCGGACATGCATTCACGCACCACCGCGCGCGAGATCGTCGACGATTTCGCCGGCGAACGCCTCGACTATTGGGTCACGGGTTACGGCACCGGCGGAACGCTGCTTGGCGTCGGCCGCGTGCTGGCCAAGGAGCGGCCAGACACCAAGATCGTGGTCTGCGAGCCAAGCGATGCAGCGCTTCTCGAGAGCGGTCAGCCACAGGCACGCAATCCGGACGGCTCGCCTTCAGCCACTCATCCGGCCTGGAAGCCGCATCCGCTCCAGGGATGGACGCCGGATTTCATCCCGAAGATCACCGGTGACGCGGTCGGCGTGGGCCTTGCGAGCCGCGTCATCGGGATCGCCAACGCCGATGCGCTCAAATGCAGCCGCGACCTCGCCCAGAAGGAAGGCATCTTCGTCGGCATCACCGCCGGTGGCACGTTCGCCGGCGCCCTCAAGGTCGCGTCCGAAGCGCCAAAGGGCTCGACCATTCTGTGCATGCTGCCCGACACCGGCGAGCGCTACCTGTCGACGCCGCTCTTTGCCGACGTGCCGGCGGAGATGACCGAGGAGGAGACGAAGATCTACACCTCGACGCCGCTGTTCACGACCTGACCGCCGGTACCCAAGCGGGCGGCGGGCCAGACTTCTCGGTCGCCCCGCCGTCACGCGCGGTTACGGAAGTCCCCGCACTGCACGGGCTTCCCGCGTCTCAGATACCGAGGCGGCCGTGCTCGATCTTGATGCAACGGTCCTGGATCACCGTCAGGCCCGCGGCGCGTGCCCTCTCGGCGGCTGCATCGTTGCGCAGGTGCAACTGCATCCAGATGACGGCCGGCTTGCGGTCGAGCGCCAGAGCCTCGTCCACCGTCTCGCCGATCACCTCGCTGCGCCGGAAGATGTCGACGATGTCGATCGGCTCGGGCACGTCGGCCAGGCTGGCATAGACCGTCTGGCCGAAGATCTTCTCGCCGGCATAGGCCGGGTTGACCGGGACGGTGTGGTAGCCGTGCTGCATCAGGTAGCCCATGATGGCGCGGCTGACCCGGCCGGGCTTCGGCGAAGCGCCGACCACGGCGATGGTGGGGTGGCTTGAAAGGATTTCGCGCAGGCGGTCGTCGGAAGGGGCGTCGCTGGTCATTGGGTTCAACTGGCTGGGAGCGCCGGCCGGTGCGGCCGGACAGGAAGGCAACGCCCCTCAGGTAGGGCCGGCACGCCCCAAGCGCAACGATGCCGAGGACTACGGTATCCTGCTACCGCATCGCTAATAATCTGACAGCGTTGCGCTTTTCGGCGGAATTGCGCTTGACGTTGTGCGCGGCTGCGGCTAGAAACCGCGCCATCCGGCGGCGCCTCTGCGCCGCCTTCGGTTTTCAACACGCCGGAAGTCCTCATGAAAACGTTCAACCTGAAGCCGGCCGACGTCGACAAGAAGTGGGTCGTGATCGACGCCGACGGCCTCGTCGTCGGTCGTCTCGCCACCATCGTCGCGCGGCGTCTGCGCGGCAAGCACCTGGCGACCTACACGCCGCACGTCGATTGCGGCGACAACGTCATCGTCATCAATGCCGAGAAGGTCGCCTTCACCGGCAAGAAGCGCCAGGACAAGAAGTACTACTGGCACACCGGCTGGATCGGCGGGATCAAGGAGCGCACCGCGGCCAAGCTGCTTGACGGGCGCTTTCCCGAGCGCGTCGTCGAGAAGGCGGTGGAGCGCATGCTTCCGGAAGGGCCGCTGGCCCGCCGCCAGCTCAAGAATCTCCGCGTCTATAAGGGCAGCGAGCATCCCCACGCCGCCCAGCAGCCGGAAGCGCTCGATATCGCCGGTTTGAGCCGCAAGAACATGAGGACTGCCTGAACATGGCCGATCTGCAATCCCTCCAGGACCTCGCCACCGAGGTGCCGGCCACCCCGGTCCACGTCCAGAAGCTCGACGGCTACGGTCGCGCCTATGCCACCGGCAAGCGCAAGGATGCGGTCGCCCGGGTGTGGCTGTCGCGCGGCGGCGGACGCATCATCATCAACGGCAAGGACTTCACCGAGTACTTCGCCCGGCCGGTGCTGCAGATGATCCTGCGCCAGCCGATCCTCGCCTCCGACCGCGACGGCCAGTACGACATCAACGCCACGGTCGCCGGCGGCGGCTTGTCGGGCCAGGCGGGCGCGGTGCGCCACGGCATCTCGCGGGCGCTGACCTATTACGAGCCGGAGCTGCGCGGCGTGCTCAAGAAGGCCGGCTTCCTGACCCGCGACTCGCGCACGGTCGAGCGCAAGAAGTACGGCCGCCGCAAGGCCCGCCGCTCCTTCCAGTTCTCCAAGCGCTGACCGCGCCGTCGTTCGCGACATTTTGAGGGCGGGCCGGTCGGCCCGCCCTTTTCGTTTGCGCCGGCGGGCGCTATCAGCGTCTCGGCTCAGGAGGAGCGGAAGATGGTTGCAACAGTCTTCATCGACGGCGAGGCCGGCACCACCGGCCTGCAGATCCGGCAGCGGCTGCAAGACCGCGCCGACCTCGAGCTTCTGTCGATCGCGCCGGAGCGGCGCAAGGACGCGGCGGCCCGCGCCGAGCTGCTCAACGGCGCCGACGCGGTGATCCTGTGCCTGCCCGACGATGCGGCGCGCGAGGCGGTCGGCCTGATCCGCAGCAACACCGTCCGCGTCATCGACGCATCGACGGCGCATCGCGTCGCCGACACCTGGACCTTCGGCTTTCCGGAGATGGACCCCGCCCAGCGGGCGCTGATCGCCGGGGCGCACCGCGTCTCCAACCCGGGCTGCTGGTCGACCGGCGCCATCGGCCTCGTCCGGCCGCTGGTTGCGGCCGGCCTGGTGCCGGCCGACACGCCGCTCACCGTCTTCGGCATCTCCGGCTATTCCGGCGGCGGCAAGTCGCTGATCGCCGAGTTCGAGGACGAGGCGGCGCCGACCTACAGCAAGGACCACGCCCGCATCTACGCGCTGACCCTGAAGCACAAGCATGTGCCGGAGATCATGAAGCACGGCGGGCTGAGCGTGCGCCCGGTCTTCGCGCCCTCGGTCGGCCGCTACTACAAGGGCATGATCGTCGAGGTGCCGCTGCATCTCGACGCCCTGCCGGGACGGCCGAAGCTCGCCGACATCCATGCGGCGCTGGCCGAGCGCTATCTGCGCGAGCGCTTCGTCGCCGTGGCGACCGAGGCGGAGGCCGCCGCCCTCACCGGCCTGCAGCCGGAGGCGCTCAACGGCACCAACCAGATGAAGCTGTTCGTCTTCGGCTCCGAGGACGCACGGCAGGCGCGTCTGGTGGCGCTGCTCGACAATCTCGGCAAGGGCGCCTCGGGGGCGGCGGTGCAGAACCTCAACCTGATGCTCGGCCTGGACGAGGCCACCGGCCTCGCCTGAAGGCTGCGGCGTCAGGCGGCGGCCGGCACCAACGGCACCGCCGGCCACATGCGCCGGAGGTGGATGACGGCGGCGATGAGCACGATCGTCGCGCCGAGCTGGTGGGTCAGCGCCACGTCGAGCGGCACCACCATCAGCAGCGTGGTGATGCCGAGCGCCGCCTGGAGCGTGACCAGCAGAGCAAGCACGAGCGCAGCGCGCGCGAACGGCGTGCCGCGCGCCTGCAAGGTGTGGGCCCAGGCGAGCGCGAACAGGAGATAGGCGCCGAGGCGGTGGTCGAACTGCACCGTCACCACGCTCTCGAACAGGTTGCGCCACCACGGCGACTGGACGAACAGGCCGGAGGGCACGAGCCCGCCGTCCATCAGCGGCCAGGTGTTGTAGGCGAGCCCGGCATCGAGACCGGCCACCAGCCCGCCGAGGAAGATCTGCAGAAAGGTCAGGCCGACCAGCACCGCGGCCATTCGGCGCAGGCGCCGCCGCGAGCCGCTGAGCGGGCTCGGCGCCAGGCCGCGCGCCAGCCATACCGTATAGGCGAGGATCAGCGCCGCGAACGTCAGGTGGATGGCCAGCCGGTACTGGCTGACGTCGGTGCGCACGCTGAGGCCGCTCTTGACCATCCACCAGCCGACTGCGCCCTGCAGGCCGCCGAGCATGAACAGGGCGACCAGGCGCGGCTTCAGGCGCGGCTCGAGGCGGCCGGTCAGCCAGAAGAAGGCCAGCGGCAGCAGCACCACCACGCCGATCAGCCGGCCGAGCAGCCGGTGGCTCCACTCCCACCAGAAGATGCCCTGGAACTCGGCGAGCGTCATGCCCCGGTTGAGCTGCTGGTATTCCGGGATCTGCTGGTACTTGGCGAATTCCTCCTGCCACTCGGCCTGATTGAGCGGCGGGATGACGCCGTGGATCGGCTGCCATTCGGTGATCGACAGGCCGGAATGGGTCAGCCGCGTGGCGCCGCCGACCACCACCATGGCGACGATCATCAGCGCGACCAGCGCCAGCCACATCCGCACCATCGGCGCGGTCGCGGCCATGCGCGCGGAACGATACGGGCTGACTGCCGGCGATACTTGCCAAGAACGCACCTCCTCAGGCAATGGGTTACAGAGCCCGGCGGCCGGGGGCAAGTTACAACCGGTCGCGCCCCCGAGGAGTGGAACACCCTGCCCCGCACCATCCGCAAACTGATCGGCGCCGTGCTTCTGGTCGTCTTCGTGCCGGTCTATGCGCTGGTCGCGATGACCATCGGCGCCGCCCGCCTGCCCGGCACCTCGGCCTGGGTGCAGACGGCCTATTTCGCCGTTGCCGGGCTGATCTGGGTGATCCCCGCCGGCGTCATCATCAAGTGGATGCAGCGCCCGGACGCGGGCGACGCGTAGCCTCAGGCGGCGGCATCGGCCGACGATTTCTCGCGCGGCACCAGCGTCTCGTCTTCCGCCTCTTCGGCGGCGTCGGCGCCGTCCGCCACGGCTTCGCTGCCGGCGGTGGGCGCCGGCATGGCGGGATCGACCATGAGCAGCAGCGTGCGCGCGTCGCTGGCCGCGGTGATGCGGTCGAAGGCCGCCTTGGTGCGCGGGTCGGAGGCGCCGACCTCGCTCACCACCACGGCGAGGTCCGCCGTTTCGCCGAGCGTGGCGATCATGGCGTCGCTGGCGTCGAGGATGACGCAGTCGTAGGTCAGCGCGAGGGCGGAGAGGATGGTCTCCAGGCGCTCGCCATCGAGCAGATCGGCGGCCAGCGGCACGCGCCCGGCGGGGATGAAATGCACGCGCGAGCGCCGGTCGCGGAAGATGACCTGGGCGAAGGACGCCTCGCCGTGGAAGAGGTCGGCGAAGCCCGGCAGGTCCGTCCCCTCGCCCATCGACAGGGCATTGGCGTTGTCGCCGCGGAAATCGACCACCACGGTGCGCCGGTCGGCTCGCGCCAGGGCGCGGGCCAGCGCCACCGCCGCCAGCGGCCGGCCGTTGCCGTCCGATCCTTCGGCAAGCGTCACCAGGACGCGCCGGGCGCTGCCGGCGATGATCTCGCCGGCGATGGCGGTGAGCGATTCCTCCACCCGGTCGACCAGATCGGGCGCCAGGGTCGGCTCCGCCGGCATCATGCGCCGCACGCTGTGGTCGTCGGCCCAGCGCAGATGACCGCCGACCGGCATGGCGTCGGGGACGACCGGCACCATGTCGTCGAAGGTGACGCGCCGCAGCGGCCGGCCGCTCGCCAGCTCGCGCAGGAGCACGAAGGCAATCGCCAGGATCAGCGCCACCGCGGCCGCGGCGCTGGTCATCGGCACCAGTTTCGGGAAGCTCGGGTCGTTGGGCACTGCGGCCTGCGAGATGACGCGGGCGTCGGCCGGCGGCAGGGTCGCCTGTTCGCGCGACGCGGCCTCGCGGTAGCGGCGCAGATAGACGTCGAGCAGGTCGCGCTGGGCGGCGGCCTCGCGTTCGAGCGCCGCCAGTTCGACGCCGGCGTCGTTGGCCTGGCCGGTGGCGACCTTCTGCTCGGCGAGAGCGGCGCCGAGCTGCTTCTCGCGCGCCTGGGCGAGGTTCACCTCGGCATCGAGGGCATCGACGATCTTGCGCGATTCGGCCGCGATCTGGCGGTCGAGGTCGGTCACCTGGGCGTTGATTTCCCGCATGCGCGGGTGCTGGGGCCCGAGCGTCACCGAAAGCTGCGCGGCCTGCGAACGCAACGCCACCTCCTGCTCGACCAGACGCTGGATCAGCGGCGAGTTGAGCACGTCGGGCACGTTCGGGGTCACGCCCGCCTTGAGGGCGGCGCGGATCTGGTCGGCCTTCGCCCGCGCGTCGGCCATGTTGCTGCGCACCTTGGTGAGTTCGGTGCTGAGATCGCCGAGCTGCTGCTGCGGCAGCGTGGTGTTGGAGATGCTGCCGGAAGCGAACAGGTCGTTCTGGCTGCGGAAGGTCTCGACCTTGCCCTCGGCGTCCTTGACCTTGGTGCGCAACTCGCCGATCTGCGCCGACAGGTATTTGGCGGCGTCGGCGGTGGAATCGCGCTTGGCCTCGCGCTGCAGGGCGATGTAGCCCTCGGCGATGGCGTTGGCGGCGGCGGCGGCGAGCGCCGGATCGGTCGAATTGAAGTCGATGACGATCACCCGCGACTTGTCGACGGCGTAGACCGACAGCTTCTTGTAGTAGGCCTCGAGCACCTGGTCCTCGACCGCGCGGCCCGGCTTCGCAGCCAGGCCGGCGGCGGTCAGAATGCGGTCGATCAGCGACTTGCTGCGCAGCGCCGGGTTGAATTCCGCCCGGCTGGCGAGGTCGAGCTTGGCGGCGACGCTGGTGGCGAGGTCGCGCGAGCGGATGAGCTGCACCTGGCTGGTGATCGCCTGCTCGTCGAGCGCCGTGGCGGTCTGTTCGGGATTGGCCTGGGTGGTCTGCGTCAGGTTCGATTCGCCGGTCTGGATGAGAATTGTCGTTTCGGAGGTGTACGTCGGCTGCACGTGGCCCAGGCCGAAGTAGGTCGCGGCGGCGACAATCAGAACGAACGCAATGATATATGGCAGCTTTCTCAACAAGGCTGAGAACAGCGCTCGGAGATCGATCTCCATCTCTGTTGCCGGTGCGGTCTGAGTGTCCATCGCAAGACTCGTTCTGAGATTGGGAACGATCATCTCGACTTATGGTAATCACATCGTTAACGCAGCCGCCGATTGCGCTAACCATTCGTTAAGCTTGCTTAACGGTCGCTTAATACCTTTGTACGCCGAGTCGCTCTTTTACTCGCCATTAACCATAACGGCCGGATAGTTCGCTCCAGCACCGCAGCATCGGGTCAGAGCTGGCACATGCGTTCGTTTGGACTTTTCTCTCTGCTGATCGGCCTCACGCTGCTCGCCGGCTGTGCCAACACTCCGACGGTCAGGGACGGCTATCACCCGGAACTGGTGTCCGCCTATCATCTCGACGCCGGCGACCGGGTGCGCGTCATCGTCTTCGGCCAGACCGACCTGTCCAACACCTATGTCGTCGATCAGGCCGGCAACCTGTCGATACCGCTCATCGGCATGGTACCGGCGCGCAACCGCTCGACGGCCGAGATCGAGACCGAGATCGCCCATCGCCTGAGCAAGGGCTATGTGCGCAATCCCGACGTCTCGGTCGAGATCGACCGCTACCGCCCGTTCTTCGCCATGGGCGAGGTCAACGCCGCCGGCCAGTACCCCTTCGTGCCGGGCATGACCGTGCAGCAGGCGGTGGCGATCGCCGGCGGCTTCACGCCGCGCGCCAACACCTATTCCGTGCAGGTCACGCGCAGCGTCGATGGCCAGGTCGGCACCGGCTACCTGGCGCTCGCCGACGCGATCCAGCCCGGCGACACCATCTATGTGCGCGAGCGCCACTTCTGACGACCGTGACACGAGGCTTCACCGGTGAAGATCGTCCACTGCTTCCGCGAGCCGGCCGGCGGCCTGTTCCGCCATGTCCGCGACCTGGCCGAGGCGCAGAACGGCGCCGGCCACGCGGTCGGGATCGTCTGTGACGCGACCACCGGCGACAGCTTCGACGATGCGCTGCTCGAATCGCTCAGGCCGGTCGCTCGCGCTCGGCCTCATCCGTTTTCCCATGCGCCGCCAGCTGGCGCCCTCCGATCTCGCCGCCGCCTGGCGCATCGCCGGCAAGGTGCGGCCACTCGCTCCCGATGTCCTCCACGGTCACGGCGCCAAGGGCGGCGCCTATGGGCGGACCATCGGCACCCTGTTGCGGGCAACTGGTAACCGCGTAGCCCGCATCTACACCCCGCACGGCGGCAGCCTGCATTTCGATGCGAAATCGGCTGCCGGCCGTGTCTATTTCCTGGCCGAACGCGGCCTCGGCCGCATGACCGACGGCTTCATCTTCGTCAGCCGCTACGAGGCCGACACCTATGCCGCCAAGGTCGGGCGCCCGCGGGCGCCGGTCAGCATCATCCCCAACGGCCTCAGGCCGGACGAGTTCGAGCCGGTCGTGCCGGCGCCCGACGCCGCCGATTTCCTGTTCATCGGCACGTTGCGCGACCTGAAGGGCCCCGACGTCTTCCTCGACGCGCTGGCGCTTCTCGGCAAGGACGCCGGCCGCCGCCCCCGGGCAGCGATCGTCGGCGGCGGCGAGGAGAAGCCGCGCTATGTCGCACAGGCCCGTGCGCTCGGCCTCGGCGACGCGGTGACCTTCCACGACCCCCTGCCGGCGCGCGAGGCCTTCGCCCTCGCCCGCGCCGTCGTCGTCCCGTCGCGGGCCGAATCCATGCCCTATGTGGTGCTCGAGGCGATCGCCGCCGGCATGCCGCTGATCGCCACCCGCGTCGGCGGCATCCCCGAGATCTTCGCCGCCGAATCCGGCCGCCTGGTCGCGCCGGGCGAGGCCGGCGAACTGGCCAATGCCATGGCCGCCATGCGCGACGCGCCGGACGCTGCCCAGGCGGCGGCCGCACGGCTGAAGGGGCAGATCCGCACCACCTTCACCGTCGCCGCCATGGCCACGGCGATCGAAGCCGCCTACGCCGCGGCAAGGACTGCGTTAAGCATAAACCGCAGTTCGCCCTCGGCGCGGGGGCGATTCCGGCCACCTCAACAAGCGTTTGTTAGCCGCAATCCCCTATGCATTGGCGACAGGGACTACGGGGTCGAGTGGACGCTTGTGACATGAATCAGCCAGACATGGCGCCCGGTTCCGCAGCCCGGGCTGTCGAAGCCGCGGCACCGAAGCCGCAGGAAAGCGGCGGCCCCCCGGCCGCCAAGGCCGAGATCAGCAGCGATCCGGCGCTCAGCGCCGCGGCACGCCTGGTCGCCTCCAGCCTGTCGAGCAGCCCGATCTCGCCGATCCTGCTCGCCGGCTTCGCCCGCATCGTCGAGTTCACCGGCATCCTCGTCGTCCGGCGCCGTCGTCTATTTCGCCTACGTCGGCTCGAACGAAGGCCTGTCGCTGGTGGTATGCTGCCGCCGCTCGTCGCCGGGGCGCTGCTCGCCGTCGTCATGATCCAGCTCGCCGACGGCTATTCGGTCGTCTCCTTCCGCCGCGGCGGTCTCCAGCTCGGCCGGGTCTTCGTCGCCTGGACGACGGTGTTCGTGCTGTTTGCCGTGGTCGCCTTCCTCGGCAAGATCGGCGACACCTATTCGCGCGTCTGGGTGACCGCCTGGTACGTCGCCGGGCTCGTTCGTCTTCACCGCCTTCCGCCTGGCCTTCGCCCGCCTGGTGCGCAACTGGATCCGCATCCGGCCGCCTGGAGCGCCGCGCCGTCATCGTCGGCGGCGGCGAATCGGCCGAGAAGCTGATCCGCGCCATCGAGGACGAGCCCGACAACGACATCCGCATCTGCGGCATCTTCGACGACCGCAAGGACGACCGCTCGCCGCCGATCGTCGCCGGCTATCCGAAGCTCGGCAATATCGCCGAACTGGTCGATTTCGGCCGCCTGGCGCGCATCGACCTGCTGATCGTGGCGCTGCCCATCACCGCCGAGAACCGCGTGCTGCAGATGGTGCGCCAGCTGTGGGTGCTGCCGGTCGACATCCGCCTGTCGGCGCACACCAACAAGCTGCGCTTCCGGCCGCGCACCTATTCCTTCGTCGGCAAGGTCCCCTTCCTCGACGTCTTCGACAAGCCGATCGCCGGCTGGGACGTGGTGTCGAAGTGGATGGTCGACCACATCGTCGGCGCGCTCATCCTCGCTCGCCGCGGCCCCGGTGATGGCGCTCGACGGCGCTCGCCATCAAGCTCGACAGCAAGGGGCCGGTGCTCTTCAAGCAGAAGCGCTACGGCTTCAACAACGAGCTGATCGAGGTCTACAAGTTCCGCTCGATGTACGTCGACCAGAGCCGACGCCAACGCCGCCCGGCTGGTCACCAAGGGCGACCCGCGCGTCACCCGCGTCGGCCGCTTCATCCGCAAGACCAGCATCGACGAGCTGCCGCAGCTGTTCAACGTGGTGTTCAGGGGCAACCTGTCGCTGGTCGGCCCGCGCCCGCATGCGCTGCAGGCAAAGGCCGCCGACCGGCTCTACAACGACGTGGTCGACGGCTATTTCGCCCGCCACCGGGTCAAGCCCGGCATCACCGGCTGGGCGCAGATCAACGGCTGGCGCGGCGAGACCGACACCACCGAAAAGATCCAGCACCGCATCGAGCACGACCTCTACTACATCGAGAACTGGTCGGTGCCGTTCGACCTCTACATCATCGCCATGACGCCGTTCCGCTGATGCAGACGGAGAACGCGTATTGAGCACCGCGGCCGTCGCCTCCGACGTCCGCACGGCCGCGCCGGCCTGGCGCTTCGGCCGCAAGTTCGGTGACTGGGCGCTCGCCCTCGTCGTCTTCCTCGGCGGCTTCGTCATCCACGAGCCGGCGCCCTATGAGCTCCTGCTCCTGCCGGTCATCGTCGTGTGGATCTTCTTCGGCCTGAAGATCAACCGCGCCTTCCTGCCGCTGGTCCTGCTGCTGGTGCTCTATCTCGTCGGCGGCATCCTGGCGCTGACCCAGCTCGATTCGATCAGCCGGCGGCATCCTCTACGTGGCGACCAGCGGCTTCCTGATGCTGTCGGCGATCTTCTTCGCCGCGATCGTCGCCGAGGCACCGGAGCGCCGGCTGACGGTCATCAAGCAGGCCTATGTCGCCGCCGCCGTGCTGACCTCGCTCGCCGGCATCGGCGGGTATTTCCACGTCATTCCCGGCGGCGACGTCTTCCTGCGCTACGGCCGCGTCATGGGCGCCTTTCAGGATCCCAACGTCTTCGCCCCCTTCCTGGTGCTGCCGATCGCCTTCCTCTTCCGCGACCTGCTCGCCCAGCGGCTGAGCAGCAATCTCCTCAATGCCGGGCTGCTGCTCGTCCTGCTGCTTGCCGAGTTCCTCGCCTTCTCGCGCGCTGCCTGGGCGATGACGGTGGTGGTCCTCGGGCTGGTCGGCCTGTTCACCTACGTCAGCGAGCCGCGCCAGCTCGGCCGGCTGCGCGTCGTCGCCTATTTCATCGCCGGCTTCCTCGCCGTCGCCCTGCTGCTCGCCGTCGCCCTGTCGATCCCGGCGATCTACAACCTGTTCGAGCAGCGCGCCCAACTGCTCGAAAGCTACGATGCCGGCCATCTCGGGCGCTTCGCCCGACAGGCGATCGGCTTCTTCCTGGTTCAGCAGCATCCCGCTCGGCATCGGCCCGGAAGCCTTCGGCAAGCTGCTCGGCGAAGACGAGCACAACATGTGGCTGAAGGGCTTCACCACCTACGGCTGGATCGGCGGCTTTTCCTACATCGTCCTCGTCGTCTGGACGCTGGTGGCGTCGTTTCCGCTGGTCTTCAAGCAGCGCCCGTGGACGCCGATCGTGCAGTGCGCCTTCGCCGTCTTCGTCGGCCACGTCGTGATCCACAACGTCATCGACAACGATCACTGGCGCCATCTCTTCCTGATCTACGGCATGCTGTGGGGTGCGGTCGCCGCCGACCGGCTGTATGTGCGCCAGCGGCACCAGATGGCGGCCCTCCGCCGCCGGGCCCCCGCCGCCGTGCCGCAGGTGGCGCCCCGGCGCCCGGGTCCGATCGAGCGGGCAGCACCTGCCGCCGCCGTGCGCGGCCTTCCCGCGCATTGACGCCAGCCGGCCAAGCAGCCAGTGTCTACCGCACCGGCGGCGCCCCGCGCGCCGCCCAGAGACCTCAGGATTGACCGGCAGCCCGCTCCCGTGTTCCCGATTCCCACGAGCTTCTTCCTGACCAGCGGCATCGGCGTCCACCGCGAGCAGCTCACCGCCTTCGAGCTGGCGCTGCGCGACGCCGATATCGAGCAGCAGAACCTCGTCACCGTCTCCTCGATCCTGCCGCCCGGCTGCCAGCAGATGGAGCGCGCCGAGGGCGTCAAGACGCTGAAGCCCGGCGAGATCACCTTCTGCGTGATGGCGCGGGCCGACACCAGCGAGCCCGGCCGGCGCATCCATGCCAGCATCGGCCTCGCCCGGCCGTCCAATCCGGCCATGTACGGTTACATCTCCGAGCATCACGGGCACGGCATGTCGGGGGCCGAGAGCGGCGATTACGCCGAGGATCTCGCCGCCTCCATGCTCGCCTCGACGCTCGGCATCGAGTTCGATTCCGATGCCGCCTGGAACGAGCGCCGCAAGGTCTACGAGACCAGCCAGCTCATCATCGGCAGCACCTCGCTCACCGCCGCCTCCGAGGGCGACAAATCGGGCCGCTGGACCTGCGCCATCGCGGCCGCCGTCTTCCGCTTCACGTGACCGCCATGAACGATATCCCGACCTTCGCCGTGCCGCCGACCTTCCTCGGCATCAAGCGCAACGACCGCGACGCCGAATTCTGCGTTGCCGGCATCCCCTTCGACATCGGCACCACCAACCGCCCGGGCGCGCGCTTCGGGCCGTCGGCGATCCGCCAGGCGAGCCGCATGCTCGTCGACGGCCACCATCCGCACTGGCGCATCAACCCGTGCACCCTGTCGCTGTCGGACATCGGCGATTTCGCCATCGCGCTCGGCGACATCTCCAGCACCATCCGGCTGATCGAGCAGCAGGCTTCGCCGGTCGATCATCTGCTGGTGCTGGGCGGCGACCACGGCATCACCCTGCCGCTGCTCGAGGTCGCCACCAAGCGCCAGGGAACGCCGCTCGCCCTCATCCACTTCGACGCCCACGTCGACACCTGGCCGGACAGTTTCGGCCAGCACTACGCCCACGGCTCGGTCTTCTACCACGCCATCAACGCCGAGCTGATCGACCCGCACCGGACGATCCAGGTCGGCATCCGCTCGCCGGTCGACAAGCACATCCGCGACTGGACCATCGACCAGGGCGTCACCATCATCGACGCCCAGACCGTCCACGAGATGGGCCCGGCGGCCATCGCCCAGCGCATCGTCGAGGTCGTCGGCAACACGCCGGTCTATCTCAGCTTCGATATCGACGCCTTCGATCCCGCCTTCGCGCCGGGCACCGGCACGCCGGAGATCGGCGGCCTCGCCACCTGGCAGATGCAGGGCATCCTCCGCCGCCTCGTCGACCTGCGCTTCATCGGCATGGACGTGGTCGAGGTATCGCCGCCCTACGATCACGCCGAGATCACCGCGCTGGCGGCAGCGACCGTCGCCTGGGAATATCTGGCGCTGGTCGCGGCGGCCCACAAGCGGCGCCAGCAGAAGGCGCGCGAGGCCGCGGGCTGAAGGCCTTCAGTCGCCGCCGACGGGTGTGAGATCGCTGTCGTCGAGACGGCTGGCGTCGTAACCGTACAGCCAGGCGACGCTTTTCGGCGACCAGTCGGTCACGTTCTTGGCCATCTCGGCATCGCGGGCGACCTGCTGCGGCCCGTCGGGCAGGTGGAAGCGGATCTTGTTGCCTGCGGCCAGGCCCTGTACGTGAGACGTTCTCGGCAGCCGTCGCTCCTCGTAGTCGCGCAGCGCATCCACGACATGCTCCCTTGCCGAATTTCGTCAGACAGGCGGCCAGCGTCGCTCCGTCCTCGATCGCCTGCGCCGCGCCTTGCGCCATGAACGGCAGCATCGCGTGGCAGGCATCGCCGAGCAGGGTCACCCGGCCAACCGACCATTGCTGCATGGGCAGGCGATCGAAGAGCGCCCAGACGAAGGTCTCGTCGACGGCGTGCAGGATGCCCTGGACCTGGGGATGCCAGCCGGCGAAGGCGGCGATGGCATCCGCGATGTCACCGCGATCCGTCCAGGATTCGCTGGTCCACGCATCCTGATCGACAATGGCGACGAAATTCAGGAGGTCGCCGTTACGGACGTAATAGTGGATGAAGTGCCGGCCCGGCCCCATCCACAGCTGGGATTCCACCGGGATGTGCAGGTCGGCGATGCGCCTCACCGGGACGAGGCCGCGATAGCACATGCACTTGGTGAAATGCGCCGGTTGCGGGCCGAAGAGGATCTCGCGCACGGTCGAATGGATCCCGTCGGCGCCCACCAGGACATCGGTGCGGATGCGCGACCCGTTGTGAAACTGCACCTCGACCTTGTCGCCGTCGATCGACGAAGCCGGTGAGTGAATGCTCGACGTGCAGGCGATCCGGCGGAATGGCATCGATCAGCGTCTTGAGAACGTCGGCGCGGTGCATCTGATAGTGCGGCGATCCGAAGGTCGCCTCCATCGCCGCCGCTAGCGGCGTGCGCACCAGGGTCCGGCCGTCGTCCCAGCGCCGCTGGTGCCAGGCCATTGGCTTGACGCCCAACATCGCCAGCTTGCTGGCCAGACCGAGGCCGTGCAGCACGCGCGAGGCGTTCGGACTGACCTGAATTCCGGCGCCGACCTCGCGCAATTCCCGCGCCTGCTCATAGACATGAACGTCGAAGCCGGCCTTGAGCAGACACAGCGCCGCAGTGGCGCCACCAATGCCGCCGCCTATCACCGCGATCGAGAGATTCCCCATGGCCCACCCCAGTTGATCGCTATCGCCACCACGATCATTGGGCTCTACGCTCGTCAGGATTGCAATGGACAATCGGCATCGCGCGCAAGGCACACGCCCGCCGCGGCTGGCCTCTCCGGCCCTCCGGTTCCTCAATTCCTGCGGCGGTTGCCGCTCTCTGCGACGCTGAAGGCGGCCCGCAAACACGATTGCGACGATGGCCACGAGGCCTGTCGCTCCGGCGGATCAAGCCCCACCGCAACGTGACGGACGTCACCGCAATGCAGTGAACCGCGTCACTGCGCCGGCCGCCGCGGCCTCGTATCTGCGACCCGCGTCTTTTCAGCCAGCCAGCTTGAGCCGTCAGCGCGCGATACAGGCGCGTTCGGCGGGACGCTTGAGTCACGGAGCCTGTCCCATGTCTGCGCCCTATCCGTATCCCGTGCCCGCACCGACGCCGGCGACGGCCGGCGCGCGCCGCCAGCCGACGCGCGTCGTCATCCTCGGCGGCGGCTTCGCCGGCGTTGCCACCGCCTGCGCCCTGACGCGCAAGCTGCGCCACCGCGGCGACGTGCACGTCGAGGTGCTGTCGGCGGAGAACTACTTCGTCTTCCAGCCACTGCTGCCCGAGGTCGCGGCCGGCAGCATCAATCCCAATCACGTCGTCAACCCGATCCGCGAGCTGCTGCCGCGCGCCCATTTCCGCTGGTGCCGGGTCGAAGGGATCGACCAGGCCCGCAAGCTGGTCCTGGTCACCCAGGGCGACGGCCGCGCGATCGTCGAGGTGCCCTACGACCATCTCGTCTTCGCTCTCGGCAAGATCAGCGACGTCTCGTCGATGCCCGGCGTCGGCGAGCACGGCCTCGCCATGAAGGATCTCGGCGACGCCTTCCGCCTGCGCAACCATGTGCTGCGCTGCCTCGAGCTCGCCGGCATCACCGACGACGCGGACGAGCGGCGCGCGCTGCTGACCTTCGTCGTCGCCGGCGGCGGCTTCTCCGGCGTCGAGACCATCGGCGAGCTGTCGGAGATGGTGCGCCGCTGCCTGCCCAACTTCCCGACCCTCTCCATGGCCGATGTCCGCCTGTGCCTGGTCCATTCGCGCGACACGCTGCTGCCCGAGATGGCACCGGGCCCTGGCCAGGCCGCCGGCCGCATCCTCAGGAAGCGCGGCGTCGAGATGATCCTCAACGCACGCGTGCGCGCCGCCACGCGCCACGGCGTCCACCTGTCCACCGGCCAGTTCGTCGCCACCCGCACCCTGGTGTGCACGGTCGGCAACGTCGCCAACCCGGTGGTGCGCCAACTGCTCGACGGCGGCGGCTTCGCCGAGGGCCGGATCAACGGCCGCGGCATCGGCGTCTTCGCCACCGAGCCGACGCTCGCCTGCGTCGGCCGGCCGGGCTATTGGGCCGTCGGCGACAATGCCGGCATCCCCGACCCGGAGAATCCGCAGTCGTTCTGTCCGCCGACCGCCCAGTTCGCCGTGCGCGAGGCGAGGACCTGCGCCGCCAACATCCTGGCGGCGATCGAGGGTCGCGCGCCGCGCACGTTCCACCACCGCAACTTCGGCATGCTCGCCTCGCTCGGCCGCCGTTCGGCGGTCGCCGATATCCTCGGCATCCGCTTCTCCGGCATGCCCGCCTGGATCGCCTGGCGCGCCGCCTACTGGGCGATGCTGCCCGGCGCCGCGCGCAAGGTGATGGTGCTGCTCGACTGGGGGCTCGACCTCGTTTTCCGGCGCGACATCGCGCAGCTGCACGTCGACGGCGCGCGCCATGTCCACATGGCGCACTACGAGCCCGGCGAACTGATCATCGCCAAGGACGAAATCGGCCGCGAGCTGTTCGCCGTGCGTGACGGCGAGGTCGAGGCGTTCGAGCCCGCCGCCGACGGCGTGCCGGAGCGGTCGCTCGCCATCCTGCGGCGCGGCGAGGTCTTCGGCGAGAAGGCGCTGATCGAGGATCGCCGGCGCTCGGCGAGCGTCCGTGCCCTGACGCCGGTCGATGTGCTCGTCGTCTCGCGCGAGGACTTCGCGGCGCTCATCGGCCAGTTCGCCGTGCTGCGCGATTATTTCGACGGCCTGATGGGCGCGCGCTATGGATCGCCCGCGGATCCCGTGCCGCCGTTAGGCCGAGCGGCCGATACGACGCACCGTGAAGCCGCCTGAGGCCTCGCGTGTCGCAAGAAAAGAGCGGCAGGCGCAATGGCGCCCTGACCGCCCGAGGATGCGCGACGAGCCGGACGGTGCCACGCGCGGGCATGCGCCCGCGCGCGGCTGGCCTCTCCGGCCCTCCGGTTCCTCGATTCCTGCGGCGGTTGCGGCTCTATGCGATGCTGAAGGCGACCACAAAGACGATTGCGACGATGGCCACGAGGCCTATCGCTCCGCCGAGGTCGGCCCAGGTTCTGATGTGGTTCGATTTCATATGAGGGAAACGCCCGACGCGTGCTTTCTGTTCCCCTGCCTCGCCTGCGGGCGGTGCGCGTCAAGCGTTCTTTCGGGGCACGGGCTCGCCGCCCCCGCGGAGCCGGTGAGCGCAGCGAACCTGGCGTGAGCGAGATAGTGGCGCGCCCGGAGAGGATCGAACTCCCGACCTTCGCGTTCGAAGCGCGACGCTCTGTCCACTGAGCTACGGGCGCGAATGGCCGCTGCGGCCGGGTCTTCCGCCGGAACTGGTCGGAGCGACTGGATTCGAACCAGCGACCCCTTGACCCCCAGTCAAGTGCGCTACCAGACTGCGCCACGCTCCGACCGGGTGGAGTTATATGGGGGCCGGCGCCATGGCGCAACGCGCTTGATCCCTTCCCGGCGCCGATTTGGCGCCGCCGCGACCTCTAGCGCGACTGGTCGAGCAGGCGCTTGAGTTCGAGGAGGACGCCGAGGGTCGCCTGCAGGCGATCTTTTTCGTCCTCCGACAGCCGCGTCGCCGCTCCTCCGGCCGACGATCCGCTGCCGTTGGCGGTCGGCAGGCGGCCGCGGACCGGGTCGTGCGGCTCGTGCCGGGCGAACTCCGGCTCCTCGCCATGGTCGGCGTTGCCGTTCAGTTGGGCGTCGTCGGCTTCGTCTTCCTGGTCGAGATCGCCCGCGCCGACGCGGATGCTGGCCGGCGCCTCGCCGCGCCCGGCCGCGATGACGAAACGGGCGCCCTGCTCCTTGAGGATGCGCTGGACGCCGCGGATGGTATAGCCCTCGCCGTAAAGCAGGTGGCGGATGCCGCGCAACAGATCGACGTCGTCGGGGCGATAGTAGCGCCGGCCGCCGCCGCGCTTGAGCGGCTTGATCTGGGCGAAGCGGGTTTCCCAAAACCGCAGCACATGCTGCGGCAGGTTCAATTCACCCGCGACTTCGCTGATCGTTCTGAACGCGTCTGGCCCCTTTGACACTGTTCAATCCCATCGTCGCGCCCGCCGCGAGCGCGGTCGTTACTGGTCGCTTTCCTCCCGGCCGCCACCGTCGATCAGCGCCTGATTGATTTTCTGTTTGAGAACGTTGCTTGGCTTGAAGACCATCACCCGCCGCGGTGATATCGGCACTTCCTCGCCGGTTTTCGGATTGCGTCCGACACGCTCGCCCTTGTTGCGCACGATGAAGGAGCCGAACGACGACAGCTTCACCGCTTCACCCGCCACGATGCGGGTGCTGATCTCATCGAGAACCAGTTCAACGAGATCGGCAGATTCCGTCCGCGACAGGCCTACCGCCTGGTAGACCGCCTCGCACAGATCGGCCCGAGTCACCGTCTTGCCTGCCATGGCCTCGATTGCTTCCCCCCGGGGATTGTCGCCGCTCTGGCGCATTATCGCCATCAATCCAATGCGATAGCCTATTGCGTCGGACACAGCGGAATCAACTGTTCCACAGTCGATCAAGCGTGCCGGCGACCACCCCATATGGGGGGTGATCACCAACGCAGGATCGCCGAACCCCACGTGAATCCGCCGCCCATCGCCTCCAGAAGGATCAGATCGCCGCGCTTGATGCGCCCGTCGGCGCTGGCCACCGACAACGCCAGCGGGATCGACGCCGCCGAGGTGTTGCCGTGCTGCGCCACCGTCTTGACGACCTTGGCGTCGAGAATGCCGAACTTCTTCGCGCTGCCGTCGATGATGCGGATGTTGGCCTGATGCGGCACGAACCAGTCGATGTCGTCGGGCGACAGGCCGGTGGCGCGGAAGGCATCCTCGATGACGCCGCCGATGGCCGAGATGGCGTAGCGGAACACCTCGCGCCCTTCCATGCGCAGGTGCCCGACCGTGCCCGTCGATGACGGTCCGCCATCGACGTAGAGCTGCAGCTTGTGGCGACCGTCGGAGCGCAGGTGCGCGGTCAGCAGGCCGCGGTCGGCGGTGGTGCCGGGCTGCTCCTCGGCGGCCAGCACGACGGCCCCCGCCCCGTCCCCGAACAGCACGCAGGTCGCCCGGTCGGTCCAGTCGAGAATGCGGGAAAACGTCTCGGCGCCGATGACCAGGACAGTCTTCGCCTGGCCGGCGCGGATCATCGCGTCGGCCGTGGTCAGCGCATAAACGAAGCCGGAGCACACCGCCTGGACGTCGAAGGCGGCGCCGGTCGTCATCCCGAGCTTTTCCTGCACGGTCACCGCGGTCGCCGGAAACGTGTTGTCCGGCGTCGAGGTGGCCAGCACGATCAGATCGATGGCGTCGGCCGGCACGCCCGCCCGGTCGAGCGCCACCCGGGCCGCCGCCGCGGCCAGGTCGGAGGTCACTTCCCCGTCGGCGGCGATGTGCCGTTCGGCGATGCCGGTGCGCTGGCGGATCCATGCATCGGAGGTGTCAACCATCCTGACCAGGTCTGCGTTGGTAAGCGTCTTCTCCGGCAGGTAACCGCCAACACCCAGAACAACCGAACGCACTGTGTTCACATCGCACCCGTATTGGCGACCGTCTCGGCAGCAGCAACCGCTTGGCGGTGCGCGGACAGGTCCCTGTTGATTTTCTCGACGATGCCGCTTTGGGCCATGCTGTAGCCGATCTCGATCGCCGAGGCGAACCCTTCGGCGTCGGTGCCACCGTGGCTCTTGATGACGAGGCCGCCGAGCCCGAGGAAGGCGCCGCCGTTGCTGCGCCCGGGGTCGAGCCGGTCGCGCAGCTGGCGGAAGGCGCCGCGCGCCAGCAGATAGCCGAGCCGGGCCGCCAGGGTCGTGGTCATCGCCTCGCGCAGGTAGGTGGTGATCTGGCGGGCCGTGCCCTCGGCGGTCTTCAGCGCGATGTTGCCGGTGAAGCCCTCGGTCACCACCACGTCCGTGGTGCCCCTGCCGATGTCGTCGCCCTCGACGAAGCCGAGGTATTCGAGATAGGGCAGATCGGCTTCCTTGAGCTTCTGGCCGGCGAGGCGGATCTCCTCGAGGCCCTTGATCTCCTCGACGCCGATGTTGAGCAGGCCGACGGTCGGCCGTTCCTTGTTGAACAGCGCACGGGCCATCGCCGCGCCCATCACCGCATATTCGAACAGCTGCTCGGCGTCGGCGCCGATGGTCGAGCCGATGTCGAGCACCACCGCCTCGCCGCGCAGCGTCGGCCAAATGCCGGCGATCGCCGGCCGGTCGACGTCGTTCTCGCCGCGCAGGCAGAACACCGCCATGGCCATCAGCGCACCGGTATTGCCGGCCGAGACGGCGAAGCCGCCGCCCTGTTTGACCGTCTCGATGGCGCGCCACATGCTCGACTTGCCGCGCCCGCGACGCAGTGCCTGGCTCGGCTTGTCCTCCATGCGCACGGTGACTTCGCAATGCTCGAAATCGGAAGCGCCCTTGAGGCGCGGATAGCGGTCGAGCAACGGCAGCACCACGGCCTGGTCGCCGAACAGACGGAAGCGCATGCCGTCGTGACGGCTGAGCGCCAGGTCGGCGCCGGGCAGCACCACCTCGGCGCCCTTGTCGCCTCCCATGACATCCAGCGATGCCGTGACCGTTCCCGCCATCGGGCCTCTGCGCTTCTCGTGTTTTCGTTGATTCGGCGGCTTTGTCCTGCCGCCTCTACCCCGCGCGAAAGCGGGCGAACATTACAGGCTTAGCGATGCCAGACAAAGACCCTGCGGCGAACAACCCCGGCTGTCATTTCCGCGTGCGGATCAGCCCGCGCAGCACCGCAAAGGGCGATTCTTCCTGCGAATTCCGCCTCATCGCTGCCATCGGCCGGCATTTCCGCCCCCGGCGCGCGCGGATAGGGGTCGATGGCGAGCACGAACATCTCCTCGGCGAGCGCGCCCACGTCGACGGTCGTGCCCTCCATCACCTCGGGCGGATCGGGCGCGTTGGGATCGATCGCCACCTCCCGGGCGGCCTGTCTTTCCGCCGATTCGGCGGGCACAAAATCGATCTGGAACGATTTGTCGATGTGCTGCGCCACCGGCTCCAGGCTGACGACGCAGGCCTGCACGATGTCCACAACGACGCGGCCGGCGACGGCGACCCTGGCGCCGTCGGTCCGGGTCAGCGTCACCGTCGCCGTGAAGCCGTCCACCGCCAGCAGATCGTAGGCCTCGGCAAGCGCGGTGCGCTCGGCCGGGCCGGCCGCGATGGTCACCTCGGCGCCGGCCGCCGGCAGGTCCGCGGTGTCGTAGCGATGGGACAGGATGGCATGCTGGTTCATGGGGTGGCCTCCGCAAAACCGGCCGGATCGGGAAACGCCAGCGCGCCCTCGCCGATTCGCGCCAGCGGCACTGCGGCCAGGGCCGCCGCACTTGCCATCGCATAATCGGCGAGGTGGCTGGCAGCGGCGGTTGTGGCGGCGCCGGGGAACACGTTGCGGGCGATCGCCGCCGCCAGCTCCGTGCGGTCGTCCAGCGTGCGGCCATAGGCCTCAGCCCGGCCATAGAAGCTGCCGCCGAGCGACTTCATGCGCTTGGGCACCGCCAGATCGCTGAAGCCCATTTCGCGCAGCGACCGGTCCATGTCGCGGCAGAAGTGGTCGAAGACCCGCTGGCCGAGCTCGGCGCCCGCCGGCTCCTCCTGGCGCAGCCGCCGGATGACCAGGACCGCATGCAGGACGACCATCTCGAAGCGGCCGGTGACCGAATTGGGCACGCCGAGGGCGGCGTAGAGCGCCGGCGACCGCGCCTGGGCGACGATGGCAGCATAGACCGCCGCGGCGACGGCCTCGGCCGCGCGATCGGTCCGGAACAGGCGCGCAAACAACCCGCGTTTCCCTCCGTTGGGGCTTCCGACACTCCTCCAGGCCGGGAACCGTTGCAAGCGGCGCCGCGGCGGGTTAGGCCATGGCGCGGATCGGTGCCGGATACCACGTTTCCGACACGATCATGCATAAGCCTCTGCCGGCGCATGCCATTGTGCGTCGTGGGCGGTGACCGCGGCGACAAGAAGCAAGACGGGACCGGGCGGAATGACCAGGGACGGACACGGAACGAACGGCGCTTCTGCGGTTTCTGGGCGTCTGCGGACCACGCTTGCGGCGGGTGCCGCGCTGGCGGCGGTCCTGGCGCTGGCCGGATGCGGCGCCACCGGCGGCAGAACCGGCATGCTCTCCGGGATCTCCGAAACCTCGCAGCACGGCTATGTCGTGTCGCCGATGGCGCTGGAACAGGTGCCGCCGGGCTCCAGCAAGGAACAGGTGCTGATCGCGCTGGGCTCGCCGTCGACCTCGGCCAACTACGGCAACGACGTCTTCTACTACATCAGCCAGACGCGCCAGCGTCCGGTCGCCTTCATGTCCGAGAAGGTCATCGACCAGCGCGTGGTGGCCGTCTATTTCAACGACAAGGAACAGGTCGACCACGTCGCCAACTATGGCCTGAAGGACGGCAAGGTGTTCGACTTCATCTCGCGCACGACGCCGACCGGCGGCGCCGACCAGAGCTTCCTGCAGCAGGTCCTTGCCGGCGTCGTCGGCTTCGGCAAGCCGGGGCTGTAGGCGAGCCGGGCGCTGCCGCCCGGCGCCGGCGCTCACGGCTTCAGATACTTGAAATTGGCGACCACGACCCCGCCGCGCGTGTGGGCGAAATCTTCGGGCGTCTTCACCGGCACCCGCGCGAGCACGAGGTTGGCGACGGCCACGACGCCTTCCGGTCCCTCCGGGTTGAGGATGCCGACCAGCCGCGCGTACATCCTACCGAGCTTCGGCTCGTCATAATGGGCGATGAGCTTCGACGGCGTCGTAGTCGCCGATCTTGGTGGCGCGCAGAACGTCGCGGCCGGTATTGGTCCTGCCGTGGAAGACGATCGGCAGCCCCTCGTTGACCAGCGCACGCGCCAGCGCCTGCTCCCGCGCCTCCACCTCGCCCATGTCGACCGTCAGGTGGACGAACTGGACGTTCTCGATGAGCTGTCGGTCGGCGGTGGCGAAATTGATCTTGATCCACGCCTCGCCCGCCGGCTCCGCATCGAGGAAGACCTCGTACTCCTTGCTCGGCGACAGCGGCACGACGAAGGAGAACGGCGTCGGCACCGCTTTGTGATGCTCCGCCGCGAAGGCCTGGTCGATGGTGATGGTCTTGCCGACCACCGCCCCCTCGACCGAGAAGAGGTTGAAGTTGACCGAGGGCTTCTGGTCTCCGGCGGCCATGGCGGGGAGCGCCGGTATCAGCGCAGCCAGGACGAGCGGCAGGACAAGGCGACCATTCCGGGTGCGGGGCATGGCGGTCAGCTCCGTTGGAAAGACCCTCCGCCCGCCAGACTAGAGCAGAAATAAAAAGGGGCAACCGCGCCGTTCAAGGCGCGATTGCCCCGTCTCGCGGACCGATTGCGGTCCTAGTGTGACAACACCGCCAGCAGAAGCAGAGCGACGATGTTGGTGATCTTGATCATCGGGTTCACAGCCGGGCCGGCCGTGTCCTTGTAGGGGTCGCCGACGGTGTCGCCGGTCACGGCCGCCTTGTGGGCCTCCGAGCCCTTGCCGCCGTAGTGGCCGTCCTCGATGTACTTCTTGGCGTTGTCCCAGGCACCGCCGCCGGCCGTCATCGAGATGGCGACGAACAGGCCGTTGACGATGACGCCGAGAAGCATGGCACCGAGCGCCGAGAAGGCCGCGCCCTTGCCGCCGATCCACCAGGCCAGGAAGAAGGCGACGATCGGCGACAGCACCGGCAGCAGCGACGGGATCACCATCTCGCGGATGGCGGCGCGGGTGAGCAGGTCGACCGCCTTGCCGTAGTCCGGCTTTTCGGTGCCCTGCATGATGCCCGGCTTCTCGCGGAACTGGCGGCGGACTTCCTCGACGATGGCGCTCGCCGCACGGCCGACGGCCGTCATGGTGATGCCGCCGAACAGGTAGGGCAGCAGGCCGCCGAACAGCAGGCCGGCCACGACATACGGATTGGCCAGCGAGAAGTTCACCTCGACGCCGGTGAAGAACGGAAACTCCGTCGCGTTCTGCGAGAAGTGCGTCAGGTCCGAGGTATAGGCCGCGAACAGCACCAGCGCGCCGAGGCCGGCGGAGCCGATGGCATAGCCCTTGGTCACCGCCTTGGTGGTGTTGCCGACCGCGTCGAGGGCATCGGTGGTCTTGCGCACCTCGGCCGGCAGATCGGCCATCTCGGCGATGCCGCCGGCATTGTCGGTGACCGGGCCGAAGGCGTCGAGCGCGACGACCACGCCCGCCAGCGCCAGCATGGTGGTCACCGCGATGGCGATGCCGTAGAGGCCGGCGAGGTTGTAGGTGGCCAGGATGCCGGCGATGATGACGATCGCCGGAAGCGCCGTCGATTTAAGCGAAACGGCGAGGCCCTGGATGACGTTGGTGCCGTGGCCGGTGACCGAGGCCTTGGCGATCGACTGCACCGGACGGTAGTTGGTGCCGGTGTAGTACTCGGTGATCACGATGATCAGCGCGGTGACCAGCAGGCCGACGATGCCGCACAGGAACAGGCTGAAGCCGGTGAAGCTCGCCCCCGTCGCCCCGGTGAAGGTGGTGACGGTCATCGGATTGGAGAAGCCGAGAACCAGCCAGGTGACCAGCGCCAGACCGACGATCGACAGCAGCGCCGAGGCGATGAAGCCCTTGTAGAGCGCCCCCATGATCGAGTTGTTGGCGCCGAGCTTGACGAAGAAGAAGCCGGCAATCGAGGTCAGGATGCAGATGCCGGCGATCGCCAGCGGATAGATCATGGCCTGCACGGCGAAATCGCCGGTGAGCAGGATCGAGCCGAGAACCATGGTCGCGACGACCGTGACCGCATAGGTCTCGAACAGGTCGGCGGCCATGCCGGCGCAGTCGCCGACGTTGTCGCCGACGTTGTCGGCGATGGTGGCCGGGTTGCGGGGGTCGTCCTCGGGAATGCCGGCCTCGACCTTGCCGACGAGGTCGCCGCCGACATCGGCACCCTTGGTGAAGATGCCGCCGCCGAGACGGGCGAAGATGGAGATCAGCGAGGCGCCGAAGCCGAGCGCCACCAGGGCATCCACGACCACGCGGTCGCCCGGGGCATGGCCGAGGACCTGGGTGAGGACGAGGTAGTAGACGCTGACGCCGAGGAGCGCGAGGCCGGCGACCAGCATGCCGGTGATCGAACCCGAGCGGAAGGCGATGGAGAGGCCGGCCGCCAGGCTCTTGGTCGACGCCTGAGCGGTGCGCGCGTTGGCGCGGACCGACACCATCATGCCGATGAAGCCAGCCGAACCGGAGAGGATGGCGCCGATCAGGAAGCCGATGCCGACGGTGATCGACAGGAACCAGGTGATGATCAGGAACACCACGACGCCAACGGCGGCGATGGTGGTGTACTGGCGGCGCAGATAGGCGGTGGCGCCTTCCTGCACGGCGGCCGATATCTCTTGCATGCGGGGCGAGCCGGCATCGGCAGCCAGCACCTCGCGGGCCGCCCAGACGCTATAAGCAATAGCGATCAGCCCACACAGAATTATCAGGTAAATCACGGGTCTTTCCCTCCGTCAGACTGGCGCCGGCGAGCACCAAAAACGCTCGCGCCCAGCCGGATTCATGCAGTTGGCCGAACGAAACCGCCCCCCCGGCGGCCTTTGAACCGGCCGTGGGTATGGCCCGTCGCGAAACGGGCGTCAAGCAGATGTGCGGCTCCCTTTGACCTTGCTCAAAGCCCGCGGCGCGTCGTTTCAGGCGGCCCGTCGCCAGCGCAGGAAGAAGCCGACGGCGAGCGCCGCGACGCATACGGCGATGACCGGAAAAGCATAGAGATTCAGCCGTTCCCAGCCGACCGACGCATACAGCTTGCCGGACGACAGGGAGGCGACGGCCACCGAGCCGAAAACCAGAAAATCGTTCAGCCCCTGGACCGTGTTCTTCTCTTCCGGACGATAGGTTTCGGTCAGCATGGCGGTGGCGCCGATGAAGGCGAAGTTCCAGCCGACGCCCAGCAGAATCAGCGCCAGCCAGAAATTGGCGAGATTGACGCCGGCCACGGCGACCAGCGCGCAGAGCGTCAACAGCCCCATGCCGATGGCAATCACCGGCTCCTTGCCGTAACGGGCGATCAGGTGGCCGGTGACGTAGCTCGGGCCGAACATGGCCATCACGTGCCACTGGATGCCGAGGGCGGCCATGTCCTGGCCGAATCCGCAACCGACGATTGCGAGCGGCGCCGCTGTCATCAGCAGGCTCATCAGGGCATAGGAGCCCATGGCAGCAGACGATCGCCACGATGAAGCGCGGCTGGCGCGCGATCTCGGCCAGCGGGCGGCCGCCGGTGCGCGCGGCCGCCGGCGGCGGCTGGCGGGCGTCGCCGCTCAGCCGCGACAGGATAACGATCGCCATCAGGGCGAGGACGCCGATGGCGAAGAAGCTTCCGGCGAAGGGAATCGGGCTGAGCAGATTGCGGGTGAAGATCACCGTCTGCGGGCCGATGACCGCCGCGGCGACGCCGCCGGTGAGGACCCAGGAGATGGCGCGGGCGCGGAAAGCCGGCCCGCCGGTATCGGCGGCGGCGAAGCGATATTGCTGTGCGAAGGCGCCCGAAAAGCCGACGGTCGTCAGGCCGAGGGCGAACAGGGCGAAGGAGCCGAAGAGCACGGCGCAGCCGGCGATGAGGCTGCCGAAGATGGCGACGCTCGCCCCCGACAGGAACCCGGCGCGGCGGCCGACCCGGCGCATGAGCAGGGCGGCGGGGATGGTGCCGAGCGCGACGCCGACGTTGAAGCCGCTCACCGGCAGGGTGGCGAGCGACTTGTCGGCGTCGAGCAGGTAGCTGCCGGCAAGCCCGCCGAGCGAGGCGTTGATGGTCCCGATGGCCCCGCTGAAGGCGGTTGCCGCGGACAGCAGCAAGGCATTGCGCCGCGCCTGCCGCGGGTCGCCAACGGTGGTCGTCGCTGTCGCCGTCGTCATGGACGGCTCATAGCCGGCGGACACATTCAAATCACGCTAAAAATGCGTGTGCCCTGCCCCGTCGAGGCGGATCGGCTGGCCGCTGGCGTCGGTGAGACGCGGCGGGCCCCTGCCCTCGACGATGGTGCCGATGCGGGTCACCGGCACGCCGGCCGCCGCGGCGGCGGCGGCAAACCGCGGTGCCGCCGAGCGGCTCACGGTCGCCAGGATCTCGTAGTCGTCGCCGCCGGTGACGATGGTGGCGAGCAGGCCGCGGTCGCCGGCAAGCAGCCGCCGGGCCGCCGGCGACAGCGGCACCAGCGCCGCCTCGATCGCGGCGCCGACGCCGGAGACGTCGCAGATGTGCCCGAGATCGGCGACGAGGCCATCGGAGACGTCCATGGCGCTCGAGGCATGGCGGCGCAACACCGGGGCCAGCGCCATGCGCGGCTCGGGGTGCAGGTAACGGTCGATCAGGTGCCGGGTCCCCGGGCGCTCGCCGACCATCGATGCGTCCGAGCCGGAGGCCGAGGCCGAGGGCGGCATCGCCGATGGTGCCGCTGACGAAGACCGCGTCGCCCGGGCGGGCGCCGGCGCGGGTGACCATGCCGCCCTTGGGGATGCGGCCGAGCGCCGTTACCGACACGGTGACGCCACCGGACGCCCGGATGGTGTCGCCGCCGATGAGGGTGATGCCATAACGCTCCTGGTCGCCCTTGAGGCCCCTGGCGAAGCCGGCGAGCCAGCTCTCGGTCCAGTCCGCCGGCAAGGCCAGCGACAGCAGGTAGCCGAAGGGGCTGGCGCCCTTGGCGGCGAGGTCGGAAAGATTGACGCGCAACGCCTTGCGGGCCACCGAGGCCGGGGCATCGTCGGCGAAGAAGTGCACGCCGGCGGCGATCATGTCGGTGGTCACCACCAGGTCCTCGCCCGGCCGCTGGCGATAGACGGCGGCGTCGTCGGTCAGGGCGAAGGCGCCGGCATCGCTGGCGAGCGGACGGAAATAGCGCTCGATCAGCGCGAACTCGCCGGGGCGCTCTCTGCGCTTCACCGCCACGGCGCTCACGCCCCGCCCGGCGGGCGGACGTGTTCGGCGGCCCTCAGCTCGCGGGCGAGCGCATCGAGCACCGCGTTGACCACGGCCGGCGCGTCGTCGTCGAAGAAGGCCTTGGCGACGTCGACGTATTCGCTGATCACCACGCGCGAGGGCACGTCGGCGCGGTTGGCGAGCTCGAAGACGCCGGCCCGCAGGATGGCGCGCAGGGTGGTATCGATGCGGGCGAGCGGCCAGCCCTCGGCGAGGGTGCGGTCGATGGCCGGGTCGAGCGTCATCTGGTCGCGCACGACGCCGGCGACGATGTCGCGGAAGAAGGCGGCGTCGGCGTTGCGGTACTGGTCGCCGTCGACCTCCTTGCCGAGCCGGTAGGTCTCGAACTCGGCGACGATCTCGGGCAGCGTCGCGCCGCTCATGTCCATCTGGTAGAGCGCCTGCACGGCGGCGAGCCGCGCGGCGCCGCGCTGGTTGGCCGGCTTGGTGCTGCGTTCGGCGGGTTTCGGTTGGGGAGCGACCATCGCTGGCGAACGGCCCTAGAGGCCGAAGCGGGCGCGCAGCGCGATCATGCGCAGCGCCGCATCGGCCGCCGCGCCGCCCTTGTTGGAGCCGTCGACACGCGCCCGCGCCCACGCCTGCTCGTCGTTCTCGACGGTGAGGATGCCGTTGCCGACGGCGATCGCCTCGTCGAGGGCGAGGTCCATCAGACCGCGCGCGGATTCGCCGGAGACGGTGTCGTAGTGGGTGGTCTCGCCACGGATCACGCAGCCGAGCGCGACATAGCCGTCGTACTGGACGCTGCCCTCGTCGACCGCCTCGAGCGCCATCGACAGCGCCGCCGGAATCTCCAGCGCCCCGGGCACCGTGACGCGCTCGTAAGTGGCGCCGGCGCGCTCCAGCGCACCGACGGCGCCGCGCAGCAGCTCGTCGGCGATGTCGTCGTAGAAACGCGCTTCGATGATCAGCAGATGCGGCACAGACGGTCTCGGGCTGCGGTGGCGGGAACGGGCGTGAGCAATAGCGCCCAAGCCGGGCTTGTCCAGCGGAATCGTCGCCGAATGGCGCGGCCCGCCGTCAGGCGGCTCCGGCGATGCGCGCCACGTAGCGGGCGATGGTGTCGACCTCGAGGTTGATGCGGTCGCCCGGCTGGCGGCCGCCCCAGGTGGTCACCTTCAGCGTGTGCGGGATGAGCAGGCAGTCGAAGCGGTCGCCATCGACGCCGTTCACGGTCAGCGAAGTGCCGTCGAGCGCCACCGAGCCCTTGGTGGCGATGAACCGTGCCAGCGCGTGCGGCGCCGCGAAGACGAACTTGGTGGTCTCGCTGTAGTCCTCGCGCGACACGATGGTCGCCAGTCCATCGACGTGGCCGCTGACCATGTGGCCGCCAAGCTCGTCGCCGAGCCTGAGCGAGCGTTCCAGGTTGAGCGACGTGCCCACCGTCCACTCCTGCGCCGTGGTGACGGCAAGGGTCTCCGGGGCCGCTTCCACCGCGAAGACGGCGCCGCCCTCCGGGTTCGCCTCGCGCGCCACCACCGTCAGGCAGATGCCGCTGCAGGCGATCGAGGCGCCGACGTCGATGGTCTGCGCATCGTAGGACGACGCGATGGCGATGCGGCGCACGTCGTTGCGCTCGTCGATCCGCGCGATGCGGCCGACATCGGTGACGATTCCAGTAAACATGATGCTCATGCCCTCACATAACGCCGCATGACGTCCTTGCCGACCGCGGTCGTCTCGATCAGCCGGTAGCGCGGACTGCGCTCCAGCGCCGACAGCGCCGTGCCGCCGAGGGCGCGCACGCCATTGGGCCCGACCACCACCGGCGCGCGGAAGATGACCACCTCGTCGATGAGATCGGCACCGACCAGCGACGCGGCCACCTCGGCGCCGCCCTCGGCGTAGACGCGCGAGAAGCCGTCCGCGGCCAGGGCAGCCAGCGCCTGGCGCAGGTCGACGCCGCCGGCAGCCGCATCGACCTGGATGACCTTGACGCCGGCGGCTTCCAGTCCGGCGCGGCGGGCCTCGGGCGCCTGCGGCGCCACGACGACGGCGAGCGGCGCCTCGCGCGCGCTCTGCACCAGGTTCGATTCCAGCGACAGCCGCGCCGTGGCGTCGAGGATGACGCGCGTCGGCGTGCGGCCGGCGAGCCCCGGCAGACGCACCGTCAGCCGCGGGTTGTCGACCAGCACGGTGCCGATGCCGACCATCACCACGTCGTAGGAGGTGCGCATCGCCTGCACCGCGGTGAAGGCTTCCATGCCGGTGATGATCATGCGCTCGCCGCCGCGCGTGCCGATCATGCCGTCGGCCGAGACGGCGAGCTTGAGGGCGACGTGCGGGCGCCCCTTGGTGATGCGGCGGACGTGGCCGGAATGGGCGCGGGCCGCCTCCTCGGCAAGGACGCCGGTGGTGACGGCGATGCCGGCTTCCTCGAGCAGCGCATGGCCCTTGCCCTGGGTGCGCGGATCGGGATCGGCCATGGCGGTGACGACACGCGCCACCCCGGCGGCGACCAGCGCCTCGCTGCACGGCTTGACCCGGCCCTTGTGGGCACACGGTTCCAGGGTGACATAGACCGTGGCGCCCGCGGCCGCCGCGCCGGCCTCCTTCAGCGCCTCTTTCTCGGCATGCGGCCGACCGCCGACCGCCGTCCAGCCGCGGCCGACGACCACCGGCTCGCCGCCACGGGTCTGCACGATGATGCAGCCGACCGCCGGGTTGGGATGGGTCTGGCCGAGGTTGCGGCGGCCGAGGCGGAGCGCGGCGGCCATCATGCGCCGGTCGAACTGCGGATCGATGGGCGGTGCGGTGCGACGAGCCGGCATGGAGCTACTTCTTGAGGATCGCCGGCGGGTCGCCGGACAGCTCGCCGAGGGCCTTGGTGAAATCCTCGGCGTTGTTGAAGTTCTTGTAGACCGAGGCGAAGCGCACATAGGCAACCTCGTCGAGATTGCGCAGGCCCTCCATGGCAAGCTGCCCGATGGCGTCGGAGGGGATGTCGCTCTCGCCGCTCGATTCGAGCTGGCGGACGATGCCGTTGACCATGCGCTCGACGCGCTCGGGATCGACGGTGCGCTTGCGCAGCGCCACCTGGACCGAGCGCATCAGCTTGTCGCGGTCGAAGGGCACGCGGCGGCCGTTGCGCTTGACCACGGTGAGTTCGCGCAACTGCACGCGCTCGAAGGTGGTGAAGCGGCCGCCGCAATCCGGGCAGACGCGCCGCCGGCGGATCGCGGTGTTGTCTTCCGACGGCCGCGAGTCCTTCACCTGCGTGTCGGGATTGCCGCAATAAGGACAGCGCATCGCCCCTGCCTGCCTTCAGCCTGCCGTCCGCCGCCGCCTCATTGGTAGATCGGGAAACGGTCGGCGAGCGCCCTCACCTTCTGCTTGACCGAGGCCTCGATCAACGGCGCCGTCCCGTCCTCGCTCTGCGCCACCGCGTCGAGCACCTCGGCGATGAGCTGCCCGACCTGGCGGAACTCGGCGACGCCGAAGCCGCGCGTGGTCGAGGCCGGCGTGCCCAGGCGGATGCCCGAGGTCACGAACGGCTTCTCGGGATCGTAGGGAATGCCGTTCTTGTTGCAGGTGAGGCCGGCGCGGCCGAGGGCCTTCTCCGAGATGTTGCCGCGCAGGCTCTTCGGCCTGAGATCGACCAGCATCAGGTGGTTGTCGGTGCCGCCCGAGACGATCTCCAGGCCGGCGCTCTTCAGCGTTTCGGCAAGGGCGCGAGCGTTCTCGACGATGTTCTTCGCGTAGACCTTGAAGTCCGGCCGGAGCGCCTCGCCGAGGGCCACCGCCTTGGCGGCGATGACGTGCATCAGCGGCCCGCCCTGCAGGCCGGGGAACACCGCCGAGTTCATCTTCTTGGCGATCGCCTCGTCGTTGGCGAGGATCAGGCCGCCGCGCGGCCCGCGCAGC
Organism: uncultured Alphaproteobacteria bacterium; assembly: GCA_963784605.1. Taxonomy (GTDB): domain Bacteria; phylum Pseudomonadota; class Alphaproteobacteria; order Rhizobiales; family Kaistiaceae; genus CAVSRC01. Next base: position 104,574 of record CAWARW010000007.1, on the reverse strand, counting down.
GACTTGTGGGTCGTGGTGGTGACGACATGGGCATGGGGGATCGGCGAAGGATGCACCCCGCCCGCCACCAGCCCGGCGAAATGGGCCATGTCGACCATCAGATAGGCGCCGACCGAATCGGCGATCTCGCGGAACCGCTTGAAGTCCCAGTAGCGCGAATAGGCGGTGCCGCCGGCAAGGATCAGCTTCGGCTTTGCCGCGTGGGCGATGCGCTCGATCTCGTCGTAGTCGAGCAGCTGGTCGTCGCGGCGCACGTTGTAGGGCGCCACCTTGAACCACTTGCCCGACATGTTGACCGGCGAGCCGTGGGTGAGATGGCCGCCGGCGGCCAGGTCAAGGCCCATGAAGGTGTCGCCGGGCTCAAGCAGCGCCAGGAACACCGCCTGATTCATCTGGCTGCCGGAGTTCGGCTGGACGTTGGCGAAGTCGGCGCCGAACAGCTTCTTGGCGCGCTCGATCGCCAGCGTCTCGGCGATGTCGACGAACTCGCAGCCGCCGTAGTAGCGCTTGCCGGGATAGCCCTCGGCATACTTGTTGGTCATCACCGAGCCCTGCGCCTCGAGCACCGCCTTGGAGACGATGTTCTCGGAGGCGATCAGCTCGATCTCGTGCTGCTGGCGACCAAGCTCGCGGGCGATGGCATCGGCGATCTCGGGATCGGATTCCGCCAGCGAAGCGGTGAAGAATCCGGGCGCGCTGTTGGCGCCGAGGGCGGCGGTCACGGACATGGTCGTTCGATTCCCATCAGCGGAGCGAAAGGACGCCGGTTCGGCGGGCACGCCAGAGCCGGTTTGGTCTCCGTCCGATTAACACAAACGGAAACGCCGCGCCAAGAAAGGCGCGGCGTCAGCGATCGGCCGGGATGTCCGGGGAAGCCCGCGTCCCTGCCCTAAATGACGGCGTAGAGCCGTTCGTTGTCGTCCCGTTCGTTGCCGCCGAAGGCCGCCGCGACCGAGGCGATGAAGGCGCCGATGAGCAGCGCAAAGAAGGAAAGCAGAGCGAGTCTGGCCGCAGCCGAGCGTGCCTTGTCGGCGGCATCCTTGGCCTTGGCTTCGACGTCCTTGACCTGCGCCACGACGGCATCGACACGCTTGGCGGCGTCGTCCGGGCTCAGTCCGGTCTGCGTCGAAATCATCTGGGCGAGGTACGCCCTGTCGTCCGGGGTGATGTCGCCATTGGCGGCCACCGTCGCCAGAATCCGGCCGCCCTCGGCCCGCACGTCCTGCGGATTTGCCGCGGGCACGCCGGCCGCCGGGGGCGTTGCGGCATTCGGCCGGAAGAGCATGTCGGCGTAATAGGCGAGAGGCGACGCCGCCGCTCCCTGCGCGGCACCGTGCGTCGCGCCGGCGGCGACCGTCGCCGCCGAAATCGACGCTCTTGCCGACCAGCGCCGACGACGCCGATGCCAGCAGACCGACGGAGACCACCGTCGCCAGGGCCCAGGCGAGGAAGCCATGGGCGGTATCCCGGAAGAACACCTCATCGCTGTGAATGCCGGCCCACTTGGTGCGCAGCCGTCCGGTGAGGTAACCGCCGAGTCCGGCGGAAACCCATTGGGTCACCACCAGCCAGATCACGGCTCCGACGCCAATCGTCGCCAGGCTGGCGCCTTGACCCGACCACGGCGACACCACCGACAGGCCCCATCCGGCACCGAGCAGCAGCAGGCAAACCGAAACCGCCGCGGCGGTCAGGCCGCCGGCGATCACCGCCGCCCAACTCACTCCCGATCGTCGTGATTCCATCCCGTCGCCGGTTTCGGCGACAACAACCGTATCGACCATATGCGTCACTCCTTTTCCGATCTGCGGCGAATGCGGCCGAGGTTCAGTGCCAGAACAGAGCGAGCAGAATGATGATCGGAATCGGTACGCCGAGCAGCCAAAGCAGAATTCCGCGACCCATGGTCAGCCCTCCCGTTGTGCCGGTGATGATCACCAGGCTTCAGAGTGGCTCCCCAACCCGGGGTGGGTGCGAAAGTTCCATCGAGGGCAAGTCGTGCCGGCGCGCGGACGCCGGTGCAGGGCGTCCGCGTCGCGGCCGCGGCACCAGCCGCCGCGCTTACTGCGCGGCGGGCAAGGCGGCCGGAAGCAGGGGAACCGCGCCGGTGGTGTCGGGCACGGCAGTCTCGCCCGGGGCGGCGGCCGAGGCATCGGCGGTCAGCTGGTCGAGGCCGTCGAGATTGTAGATGTCATTGCGGAAGTTGACGATGCCGTCGGTGGTCGACCACGCGGTGATGTAGGTCCAGTGCAGCGGCACCGGGTTGGCCACCTTCACGTCCAGCCGCTCCGGATTGCGCAGCTCCGCCTCGACCGCATCGGGGGTCTGGCCCGGCGTGTCCTGCAGAATCCAGGTGATCAGCTCGCGGATGTTCTGGATGCGCACGCAGCCCGAAGAATCGAACCGGTAGTCGTCGGTGAACAGGCCCTTGTGCGGCGTGTCGTGCATGTAGACGCCGTCGGGGCTGGGGAAGTTGATCTTGACGATGCCCAGCGAGTTCTCCTCGCCCGGGTCCTGGCGGAACATGTAGCCCTTGGTCGCCTGGTCGGTCTGCCAGTCGATCTGCTGGGGCGAGATCTCGTTGCCCTTGGGGTCGTAGACGCGAATCTTCCACGTCGCCAGATACGTGGGATCCTTCTGCATCAGCGGGATCAGGTCCTTGCGGATGATGCTCGCCGGCACCGTCCAGTAGGGATGGAAATTGATCTCGGTGATCTTGGAATTGACGATCGGCGACGGACGCGAAACCTTGCCGACCACGGCGGTGTGGCGCTGCACGACGACGCCGTTCTCGACCACCTCGACCGAGGCCGCGGGGATGTTGACCATCACGTAGCGCGGGGGCAGCGGCTTCGACGTCAGCACCTTGAGGCGGGTCAGGTTGGTGGCGAGCTGGGTCAGGCGCACCTGCGCCGACACGTTGAGCGCGGCGAAGGTCGAATCGCCGACGACGCCGTCCGGCTGGATGCCGTGGCGCGCCTGGAAGCGGCGGACCGCCGCATCGACGTAGGAATCGAAGGCGGTCGAATTGTTCGCCGCGGCGTTGGGCAGGTCGCCGGCGATCGCCAGGCGCTGGCGCAGCACGGCCACCGCCGGCGCGCTCATGCCGAGCCTGAGCGACTGGTCGGAAGGCACCGTCGGCCAGCCGCCGCGCGAGACGATGTCGGAATATTCGGCGATGGCACTCTGCAGGGCGCCGAGGATCTGCGGCGACATGGTCGGAATCGAGGTGCGCACATCGGCGGCGCCGACCGAAGCGGCATCGAAACCGTCCGACCACTCCATGCCGCCGCTCTGCTGCAGCACCTCGCCGATCGGGTCCTGGGCGAACGCCGGCAGCGCAGTGAACCCCGCCGCCAGCATGGCGGCAGCAAAGACGCCCCTCCGGGCGATCGTGGCGGTGCGGCCTGTCATCAGCTCATGAATCTCCTGCAAGTCCTTCGAATCCCCACGATTTCCGCCCTCATTGCTTGGCGTAACACGCTCACCGGCAAGTGACAATTGCAACGGCGCTGCCTCTCCCGCCAGTTCGCGCAGAAGTGAACCGCGAAGGCGAATGCCGTTGGGATCTTTATAGGCGGGGTTATGTGGCGCTTTCGCGGCGCGATTCCAGGGCACCGATGCGGCAGAATCGAAACGGCCCGGCAAAGCCGGGCCGTTGCGCATGCGGCACTGCCTGGGAGGCCGGCTCTACAGCCGGTAGAGAATCTGGTCCGTCCAGAAACGCTCCAGCCGCTGCAGGGAACGGTTGAGCGTGTGGAAATCGTCGGCGCCGATGCCTCCGACCTGGTCGATCGAGCGGATGTGGCGCTCGTAGAGGCCGTTGACGATATCGGCGACCTGACGGCCCTTTTCCGTCAGGCTGACGCGCACCGACCGGCGGTCCATGCGCGAACGCTGGTGATGGATGTAGCCCATCTCGACCAGCTTCTTGAGGTTGTAGGACACGTTCGAGCCGAGATAGTAGCCGCGCGTCCTGAGTTCGCCGGCGGTCAGCTCCGAATCGCCGATGTTGGACAGGAGCAGCGCCTGAACGCTGTTCACGTCCGATCGTCCGGCGCGGTCGAATTCGTCCTTGATCACGTCCAGCAGGCGCCGGTGCAGCCGCTCGACGAGCGTCAGCGCCTCCAGATAGAGCGGCTTCAACTCCGCCCCCTGCAGAGGCTGGCCCACAGCCTCCACTGCCCTTTTTGCAATTGCCATAATCGCCTCTCCGTTCGGCAGGGTTTTCCCTGCTCTATGGAAGCGACCATACGCAAAGCGACTAAAAATCGGCTTAAGCACCAGCCTTAACGCCGGCTTACCGGAAACGCACAAATCCGAGCGGAAATCCGCGGTTTGCCTGGGATCGGGCGTCAGCTCCGGCGAACCAGGAAGGTGAGCACCACGAAGGCGGCAATGGTCACCACGTGGAAGAGGGTCATCGGCAGGTCGCTGCCGAAGGTGCGCACCAGGACCGTGTGCAGCGCGATGCCCGACAGTGCCGCCAGCAGCCACACCACCTTGCCCCAGGCGACCCGCATCCACAGGCCGACCGAGGCCACCAGGTCGATCACCGAGACGTACATGGTGGCGACCTTCCACGAGGTGTCCATCGCCTCGAACGATCCGGTTGCGCCGTTGAGGACGCCGAGGATGACCGCCCACTCGCGCAGGCCGAGCAGCATCATCACCACCGACAGGGCGATGAGATAGTAGTCGAACGCGATGTCGAGGCCGGTGCGCTCGGCCTCGGGCTTCACCGACGGATCGTCATTGACCATCTGCTGCATGGCGGTCCCGATGGTACCTCTTTGTGATCCAGCCCGGCCAGCCCATACATCTTCCCCGCCGGCCTTGCCAGCAGCGGTTTGGCCGGGCCGGCCCGGGATCTACGGGTAGACGTTGCCGGTGCCCGGATCCCGGCCCGCCAGGTCGGCGAGGGTCAGCGCAACGTGATCGCCGACGGCAATCGGTGCCGCCGGCCGCGGCCCAAAGATGCTATGCTGGGCGGCTCGATATCATGGAAGCGCACGGAAGCAGATGACCCAGCAACCGCCTCCCTTTGCCCCCGATCCCGCCACCCGGCCGGACATGGATGCCATCCTCGGCGGCCGCCGCATGCGCCGCAACCGGCGCACCGACTGGTCGCGCCGGCTGGTGCGCGAGGCGACGCTCACCGTCGACGACCTGATCTGGCCGCTGTTCCTCACCGACAAGGCCGACAACGAGCCGGTGGCGGCCATGCCCGGCGTGACGCGCCAGACGATCGACGGCGTCGTCGGCGAAGCCCGCCGCGCCCGCGATCTCGGGGTGCCGGCGATCGCGCTCTTCCCCAACACCGACCCGAAGCTTCGCGACGCGGTCGGCTCCGAGGCGCTCAACCCGCACAACCTCGTGTGCGAGGCGCTGCGCGCCATCAAGGCCGCGGTGCCCGAAGTCGGGCTGATCACCGACGTGGCGCTCGACCCCTATACCAGCCACGGCCACGACGGCGTCATGCAGGGCGAGGAGATCGTCAACGATGCCACGGTCGAGCGGCTGGTGGTGCAGGCGCTGGTCCAGGCCGAGGCCGGCGCCGACGTCATCGCCCCCTCCGACATGATGGACGGGCGCGTTGCCGCCATTCGCCGGGGGCTCGACGCCGCGGGCTACGGCCACGTGCAGATCATGGCCTATACGGCGAAATATGCCTCCGCCTTCTACGGCCCCTTCCGCGACGCGGTCGGCACCAAGAAGACGCTCATCGGCGACAAGCGCACCTATCAGATGGACCCCGGCAACGGCGACGAGGCGCTGCGCGAGGCCGAACTCGACATCGCCGAAGGCGCCGACATGATCATGGTCAAGCCCGGCCTGCCCTATCTCGATATCGTCTGGCGGCTGAAGGAGGCCTTCGGCATGCCGACCTTCGCCTATCAGGTGTCGGGCGAATATTCGATGATCCGGGCGGCAGCCGACAACGGCTGGATCGACGGCGACCTGGCCATGGTTGAATCGTTGTTGGCCTTCAAGCGCGCCGGCGCCGACGGCATCCTCACCTATTTCGCGCCGTTCGTGGCGGAGAGGCTGAAGCGGTAGCGGCCTTCCTCTCGGATTTCGCGTCCGCCCCATCCGGGCTACAAGCATCGCCGATGTCCGACACCGCCGCCCTCCCCACCCTCGCCGATATCCGCGCCGCCGCCGGGCAGATCGCCGGCGTGGTCATCCGCACGCCGTTCCTCCCCGCCCCGCGCCTGTCGAAGCTCACCGGCGCCGACATCTGGGTCAAATACGAGAACCTGCAGGCGACGGCCTCGTTCAAGGAGCGCGGGGCGCTGATCAAGATGCTGGCGCTGACGGCTGAGGAACGCCGCCGCGGCGTCATCGCCATGTCGGCCGGCAACCATGCCCAGGCGGTCGCCTGGCACGCCCAGCGCCTCGGCATCCACGCCACCATCGTCATGCCGGGCCCGACGCCCTTCGTGAAGATCGCCGCGACGCGCTCGTTCGGCGCCGAGGTGATCATCGACGGCGAGACGCTGGCCGACTGCCACGCCATCGTCGACAAGCGCGTCGCCGAGAGCGGCGCGGTGCTTGTCCATCCTTATGACGACCCGCACATCATCGCCGGCCAGGGCACCATCGGCCTCGAAATCCTCGACGACCAGCCGGCGCTCGACGCGGTCATCGTGCCGGTCGGCGGCGGCGGCCTGATCTCGGGCATCGCCATCGCGGTCAAGGCGCTCAAGCCGGCCACCCAGGTGATCGGGGTGGAGACCGAGCTCTATCCCTCCATGCATGCGGCGCTGCGCGGCCAGGCGCCGAAGATCGGCGGCGAGACGCTCGCCGAGGGCATCGCGGTCAAGAACGTCGGCAGGCTGACGCTGGAAGCCGTCCGCCGCCACGTCGACGACGTGGTGCTGGTCGGCGAACTCGCCATCGAGCAGGCGGTCGCCGCCTACCTCATGCTGCAGAAGACGATGGCCGAAGGCGCCGGCGCCGCCGGCCTCGCCGCCGTGCTCTCCGATCCCGACCGCTTCCGCGGCCGCCGCGTCGGCCTGATCCTCGCCGGCGGCAATATCGACCCGCGGCTCGCCGCCACGATCATGGTGCGCGAACTGGCGCGCGAGAACCAGGTGATCGCCGTGCGCGTGATCATCCGCGACCGGCCCGGCGTGCTCGCCGAGATCGCCCGCACGATCGCGGAGAGCGGCGGCAACATCCTCGATGTCTTCCATCACCGGACCATGCTGTCGGTGCCGCCCAAGGGCGCCATCGTCGACGTGACCGTGGAGACCCACGGCCCCGAGCACGCCGCCGAGATCATGGCGGCGCTGAAGGCGCGGGGCTTCGGCGTCGAGCGCCTCGACACGCCGTAGGCCGATGTCGCGATTTTCACGCGGGGGGTCCGCTGGTTTCACCGCGGAATGGGCCGGCTTCCCGCCATTCGCCGGTCACGATGCCCGCCCGCGACCCGGCATCGACCGAAGCCGGTGCGCCAATCGCGACAACGCCGGCAAAGCGGCTATACTGCGCTGGCATTCGAGGCCGGCACGGATCGATCCTGCGATGAGCGACATCGGCAACGCGCGTGAGCGACAGGGCTTCGTCTACGATCCGGTGGCGCAGCCGGAGCTGTTCGACGGCATCCTGTCGAAACGCATCGTCGCCTTCATCTTCGACGCCATCTTCATCGTCCTGCTGATGGTCCCGGCGGCGCTGATGATCTTCATCCTCGGCATCATCACCATCGGCCTCGCCTGGCTGCTCTATCCGGCGCTCTTCGCCATCGTCGCGCTCGGCTATTGCGCGCTGACGCTCGGCGGCTCCGGCTCTGCGACGCCGGGCATGCGCATCGTCGGCGTCGAGATGCGCACCTGGAACGGCCAGCGCATGTTTCCGCTGCTCGCCGTCATGCACGCCCTCATCTTCTGGTTCTCGTGCGGCATCCTGACGCCGCTCATCCTGCTGGTCGGGCTGTTCACGCCGCGGCGGCAGCTTCTCCACGACCTCTTGCTCGGCGTGGTGGCGCTGAATGCCGCGCCGCTGGCACGCCTGAGCATGTAATTGCGGAAATCCGCCCGCTCCCGCAAAATCCGCCGCTTGAGCGCGGCCCGCGCTCGGGCATGATGCGCGCCCAAGAGGGCACATGACAGCGGCGGCACCGACACTCCTGACCTGGCTGACCTATGGGGCGATCGTGGCCATGATCGCCGCCTATGCGCTCGAGCGCTGGGCGATCGAACTGGTCTCGCTGGTGGCGCTGGTCGGCTGGCTGGTGCTGTTCTGGGCAGTGCCCAAGGTCAGCGGCACGACCAGCCCGCTCGGTCCCGACGAACTGCTCGCCGGCCTCGCCAACCCGGCGCTGATCACCGTGCTCGCCCTCCTCGTCGTCGGCCAGGGCCTGTTCCACACCGATGCCCTGGAAAAGCCCACCACGCTGCTGGCCCGCCTCGGCGGACGCACCGGCATGGGGGCGATCGTGATGGTGCTGGGCGCCGCCACGATCGCCAGCGCCTTCGTCAACGACACGCCGGTCGTCGTCATGTTCCTGCCGATCATCACGGCGATCGCGGCCGGCGCGCGGCGTGGCGGCCTCGAAGACGCTGATGCCGCTGTCCTTCGCCGCCCTGCTCGGCGGCATGACGACGCTGATCGGCACCTCGACCAACCTGCTTGCCGCCGGCGTCGCCGAGAAGGTCGGCGGGCTGACCATCGGCTTCTTCGATTTCACCATCCCGGCGCTCGCCATGACGTTCGCCGGCTTCGTCTATGTCGCCTTCGTGCTGCCGCGCATCCTCAAGGCCCGCACCGGCATGGCGGAGCAGATCACCGGCGGTTCCGGCAAGCAGTTCATCGCCCAGATCGACATCGGCTACGGCCATCCGCTCGCCGGCACCCAGGCGGTCGCCGGCATGTTCCCGGCGCTCAAGGACATGACCGTGCGGCTCGTCCAGCGGCGCGAGCATCCCTTCCTGCCGCCGTTCGAGGACCTGACGCTGAGGCCGGGCGACACGCTGGTGGTGGCCGCCACGCGCACCGCGCTGACCCGCGCCATCTCCGATCAGGCGGTCAGCGGCCAGTCGGCCGATGCCGACAAGGCGGCGCCGGTGTCGACCACCGACCTGACGCTGGCCGAGGCCATGGTGGCGCCGGGCTCGCGCGTCATCGGCCGCACGGTGGAACAGGCGGCGATCCACCGCGACACCGACACCGTCGTCCTCGGCGTCGAACGGCGCAGCCGCATGCCGCGCATGCAGCTCGCCGACATCCGCCTGGAGGCCGGCGACGTGCTGCTGGTCGGCGGCACGCGCGACGCCATCGAAGGGCTGCGGACCAACCGCGACCTGGTGCTGCTCGAATGGTCGGCGGCCGAGCTGCCTCAGCGTCGCTACGCGCGGCGGGCGCAGATCATCTTCGCCCTGCTCGTCGTCTATGCCGCCAGCGGCATCGGGCCGGTGGTGATCGGCGCGCTGACCGCGGCGATCGCCATGATCCTGTCCGGCTGCCTCAACATCCGCCAGGCGGTGCGCGCCTTCGACCGGCGCATCTACCTGATGATCGGCGCCGCGCTGGCGGCGGCAATGGCGCTGCAGGCGACCGACGGCGCCGCGCTGATCGCCGAGGGCACGGTGGCGCTGGTCACCGGACAGCCGAAATGGGTGGTGCTGTCCGTGCTGTTCCTGGTGGTGAGCGTGCTCACCAACGTCCTGTCCAACAACGCCACGGCGGTCCTGTTCACCCCGGTGGCGCTCGATATCGCCGGCAAGGTCGGCGCCAAGCCGCTGCCCTTCGTGGTGGCGGTGATGCTGGCGGCGAGCTGCGCCTTCGCCTCGCCGGTCGGCTACCAGACCAACATGCTGGTCATGGGCCCCGGCCACTACCGCTTTTCCGACTATTTCGTCGGCGGCCTGCCTTTGGTCATTCTGATGTGGCTCGTCTTTTCGATCGTCGGCCCTTGGTATTATGGTCTCTAGGGTGACAACCTGACGCGGCGCCGCGCCTTTCATGACCCAGCATTCGACCGAGACCCCGCAGTTCTACCTGACCGCACCGGCGCCCTGCCCGTATCTGCCCGGGCGCGCCGAGCGCAAGGTCTTCACCCATCTGGTCGGCGAGCGGGCCGCGGCACTCAACGACATCCTCACCCAGGGCGGCTTCCGCCGCAGCCAGAACATCGCCTATCGCCCGGCCTGCGAGGGCTGCCGGGCCTGCATCTCCATTCGCGTGGTGGTCGATGCCTTCGTGGCGGGCCGCAGCCTGAGGCGCACGGCGCGGCTCAACCGCGATATCGTCGGCACGCAGACGGCGGCGAGCCCCTCGGCCGACCAGTATTCGCTGTTCCGCGCCTATCTCGACGCCCGCCACGCCGAAGGCGGCATGGCCGACATGAGCGTGCTCGACTACGCCATGATGGTCGGCGATTTGCACGTCGACACGCAGATGGTCGAATACCGCTTCCGCGGACCGGACACCGCCATCACCGGGCGCGGCGACGGGCCGCTGGTCGCCACCGCCCTCACCGACGTGCTCGCCGACGGCCTGTCGATGGTCTACTCGTTCTTCGATCCGGACTACGCCGAGCGCGGCCTCGGCACCTTCATGATCCTCGACCACATCCACCGGGCGCGGAAGATGGGCCTGCCCTACGTCTATCTCGGCTACTGGGTCGAGGGCTCGCGCAAGATGGACTACAAGCGCCGCTTCCGCCCGCAGGAGCACCTGATGGCCCGCGGGTGGACGCGAGTCGGCTGAGCCGACGCCATCAAGACGTTCCCTCATCCTCGGTTGTTCTGGCGGCGGGTTGTCGTCTTCGCAGAGATCGACTAGCGTTTCCTCTTCGGCGCCACCACACCTGAAAATGGGGGAAGAGATGAGGAAGACGCTGACCGTCGCTGCCTTGGTTCTGTCGTTCGGTTCTCTGCCGGCATGGGCAAGCTGCGTCTACGACGGGACATACTACGAGGCCGGGGCAAGGCTCTGTTTCGACGGCTGGCTGCAGGAATGCACCGTGGCCGACTACTGGAGCGCCATCGGCATGTGCAGGGCGCCGGATGCGTCGGACCAGCGGGTCGACAGCCGTCCGCTCGCCGACCGGCTGTTCGCGATGGCGCAGGACATCGCGCCCGAGCCGGAAGCGCCCCAGTCCGCCGTCAATCGCTGAGCCGTCCGGCCGCGGCGCCGAGGTCGCGGCCCCCCGGCGCACGGGCGGGCCGCGTCTCCTGGCGGTTGGGCAGCGACCCTCGCGGCTCCAGCCGTGCCTAAAGTCTGCGCAGAAGGCGCGATCGCGCTACACTCTCGCGCATGTTCACTGCCTTCCGTTCCCTCTTCCAGCGCCCGAATTCCGACCCGCCGATCTCGCAGACCCCGCGCTCCCGCCGGCTTTTTGCCGAGCGCCGGTCCGAATTCTTCACCTGGTTCCATTTCGAGCCGGACGACGAGCCGCTGCCTGACGGTGCCGATCTGTGTCGCTTCCGTCCGTCGGGGGCCGCGTTCCGGAGCCTGGTTGCCCTCGACGTCACGGTCGACGCCGACGACGGCATCGGCGCCGTTCGCCTGGCGCTCGACCGCAGCTTCGTCAGCGGGCCGGACGACGCCTTCGCCCGCGACCTTGCCGGGAGCTTCCTCGACTGGGCTCTCGACGAGGCCGCGCACGAGCGCGCCGCACCGCTCATCGCCAACATCGGCGATCTCGCCGCTGCCAACACGCCGGTCATCGCGGCCGCGGAGTTGCCGCCGCCGCCGGCCGATACCACCGACGCCTATGCCGTCTTCACCGGCGACCACGATCAGGCGGTGGTCGAACTCGGCTCCGCCATGCTGACGCTCACCAATGCGGACGGCCGTCTGGTCATCGACGTCGCCATGGCACGGTGACCGATGCCCCAGGCGACCGCCGGCATCCTGCTCTACCGCCGCACGGCGGGCGGCCCGGAGGTGCTGCTCGTCCACCTCGGCGGACCGTTCTGGCAGAACAAGGACGCCGGCGCCTGGTCGATCCCGAAGGGCCTCATCGAACCGCATGAGGACGCCGCCACGGCGGCGCGGCGCGAATTCACCGAGGAGACCGGCGGCGCGGCGCCGGCCGATCTGACGCCGCTCGGCAATTTCCGTCCGTCGGCGAGCAAGACCCTCGCCGTGTTCGCGGCCGCAGGGACCTTCGATCCGGCCGATTTCCGCTCCAACAGCTTCACCATGGAATGGCCGCCGAAATCCGGCCGCGTCGCCACCTTCCCGGAGACCGACCGGGCCGGCTGGTTCGGCCTCGGCGAAGCGGCCGGCAAGATCGCCGCCGGCCAGCGGCCGATCCTCGACGCGCTGGCGGCGCTTCTGGCGCGCTGAGACGCTCTTCTAGCCGATCGTGTTCTTGAGGATGTCGTAGGCGACGCAGACGCCCTTGGCGTAGGCGGGCCGTGCCTTCAGCCGCTCGTACCAGGCATCGACGCCGGCGAGCGGCGGGCGCTCGATGTCCATCGTGTACCAGCGATAGAGCAGCGCGCCGGCAGCGACGTCGCCATAGGTCAGCCGTTCGCCGGCGAGGAAAGACGTCTTGCGGAGCTGCGCATCGAGGATGCGGAAGCACGGCTCGACGCCCTTCAGCGCCGCGGCGACCGCCTTCTTGTCGCGGGATTCGGGCTTGGTGCGCGCCACGGCGGTGAACACCGCGCCCCACGCCGGCTGGAAGCGCATGGCCGTCCAGTCGGTCCACTGGTCGGCCGCGGCGCGTGCCTTCGGCGATTCCGGCCACAGGTTGCCGGCGCCGTAGGTCGCCGACAGGTAGCGGACGATGGCGTGGCTCTCCCACAGGACGAGTTCGCCGTCCTTGAGCGTCGGCACCAGGCCGTTCGGATTCATCGCCAGATATTCCGGCGTATCGACGCCGCCGAAGTTGAGGCCGACCTCGATCTGCGCATAGGGCACGCGGAGCTCCTCGAGCACCCAGACGGCCTTCTGCACGTTCACCGATGTCTTGCGCCCATAGAGTGTGATGTCGGACATGGCCCCTTCCCCTCAGAATCCCGGCGGCGCACTCTATTCCCCGATCAGGTGCAGCACCACATTCCTGCGGTGCGGCCGCCGCCGGTGCTCGAACAGGTAGATGCCCTGCCAGGTGCCCAGCACCATGCGCCCGTCGCTGACCGGGATCGACAGGCTGACCTGGGTCAGCGCCGCGCGGATATGGGCGGGCATGTCGTCCGGCCCCTCGATGGTGTGGACATACGAGCCGGATTCCGGCGCCAGCCGTTCGAAGAACGCCGCCAGATCGGCGCGCACGTCCGGATCGGCGTTTTCCTGCACGATGAGCGATGCGGAGGTGTGACGGCAGAACAGGGTTAACAGACCGTTTGCGATCCCCTGCCCGGCAAGCCAGCCGGCGACCGCGTCGGTGATCTCGGTCAGGCCCTTGCCATGCGTGGCGATGCTCAGGTGGTGCTGCGCCTGCTGCATGGACGGTCACAATCCCGCCGCGATGGGGTGCGGTGCAATAGCCGGATTCACGGCCAAATCGGTCCGTTTTCTCCGGCATCCGGCCATTTTTGCTGCATCGCAACACCTATGACGGAAATGTGCTGCGTTGCATGAAGTGCAAGGCCGGTATGCGATATCTCGTCTGCACATGGGGCGAGTCGGCGCCTATCTTCCTCATCGACAGGGCGGCGATGAGTTGAGTAAGCGGCCGCCCAACGAGATCTGGAATTCGAGAGGCATGACCATGAGCAACCGGATTGTCACTACCTACCGGGCTTGGCGCAAGTACCGCCAGACCTATAACGAGTTGATGCGGCTTTCCAACCGCGACCTCGCCGACCTCGGCATCTCTGCCGCCGACATCCCGGCAATCGCGCGCCGCGCGGCCGTTATGTAACAGAATTCGCTCCCGGGCATCCTCCTCCCTCGCCCGGGACGATACGGGAGCCGGTGCGGCGTCCTCCCACGCGGCCGGTCCCATAGAGAAACGCCCGCCGATTTCCTCCCCGGCGGGCGTTTTTCATTTTCGGGTGCGCCGTTGAACCGGCAAGGGCCCCAGACTAGGGTCGCGCCCCATGATCTCTCCCATCCATGTCATCGGCGGCGGCCTTGCCGGATCGGAGGCCGCCTGGCAGATCAGCCGCCGCGGCGTGCCGGTGGTGCTGCACGAGATGCGCCCCGACCGGCAGACCGAGGCCCACAAGACCGACCGGCTGGCCGAGCTGGTGTGCTCCAACTCCTTCCGCTCCGACGACCATCTGAACAACGCGGTCGGCCTGCTCCACGAGGAGCTGCGCCGCGCCGGCTCGCTCGTCATGCGTGCGGCGGACACCCACCAGGTGCCGGCCGGCGGGGCGCTGGCGGTCGACCGCGACGGCTTCTCCGCGGCGATCACCGCGGCGCTCGCCGCCGAACCGCTGGTCGCCATCGAACGCGGCGAGGTCGCCGGACTGCCGCCGGCCGAATGGGACAAGGTGATCGTCGCCACCGGTCCGCTCACCGCGCCCGCCCTGGCCGAGGCGATCCGCCAGCTCACCGGCGAGGATGCGCTCGCCTTCTTCGATGCCATCGCGCCCATCGTCCATTTCGATACGATCGACATGGACGTCGCCTGGTTCCAGTCGCGCTACGACAAGGCGGGCCCGGGCGGCAGCGGCGCCGACTACATCAACTGCCCGATGGACAAGGCCGAGTACGACGCCTTCGTCGACGCGCTGCTCGCCGGCGAGCCGCACAAGCACCACGACTGGGAGAAGGTCCCCTATTTCGACGGCTGCCTGCCCATCGAGGTGATGGCGGAGCGCGGCCGCGAGACGCTGCGCCACGGACCGATGAAGCCGGTGGGGCTGACCAATCCCCGCAACCCGACGGTCAAGCCCTACGCCATCGTCCAGCTCCGCCAGGACAACGCGCTCGGCACGCTCTACAACATGGTCGGCTTCCAGACGCGCCTGCGCTACGCCATCCAGGCCGACATCCTGCGCATGATCCCCGGCCTCCGCCAGGCGCAATTCGCCCGGCTCGGCGGGCTGCACCGCAACACCTTCCTCAACTCGCCCAGCGTGCTCGACGGCATGCTGCGGCTCAAGGCCGATCCCCGCCTGCGCTTCGCCGGCCAGATCACCGGCTGCGAGGGCTATGTCGAGTCGGCGGCGATCGGCCTGCTGGCCGGGCGCATGGCTGCCGCCGAGCGCCTCGGCGAGGCCATCGTGCCGCCGCCGCCGACCACCGCCTTCGGCGCCATCCTCGGCCACATCACCGGCGGACACCTGACCGCCGACGACGAGCCGGGCAAGCGCTCGTTCCAGCCGATGAACGTCAACTTCGGCCTGTTTCCCGACCTGCAGGTGACGGCGGAGCCGGGGCGCAAGCTGAAGGGAGCGGAACGGACGGTCGCCAAGCGCCAGGCGATTGCCGTCCGGGCGCTCGCCGACCTCGACCGCTGGCTGGCCGCTCCCGCCGCCGAATAGCGGCCAGGGCCTGACGCCACCGCGGACGGAAAAGGGCGTCGCGTCACCGCCAGCGGCGGGCGGCGCGCCAGAGGATCCATTGGCGCCCCAGCGGCGACAGCTCGGCGCGGCCGGAGAGCGGGTCGTAGCCCGGGCGGTCCATGCGGTCGAGCGTCGGCGCAACCAGCGCCACCGGCAGGAAGGCCGGCTTCAGCGAGGCCGGCAGCCTGGCGATATCGGGCATGGCGCGGCCGAGATGATCGCGGGCGATCTGGCGCAGTTCGGCAAGCGTCATCAGCAGTTCGGGCGTCACCTCGCCGCGCGCCAGGGTCTGGCGATCGAAGCCGTGGGCGGTACCGATATCGGCGGGCAGATAGCACTGGCCGCGGGCGGCATGGAACGGCAGCGCCCGCATCAGCCCGGTCATGGCATAGGCGACGCCGGCATGTCCGGCGGCCGATGCGACGCGCGGGTCGTGGCCCTCGGCCAGGACGATGGCGCCGAGCTGGATCAGCGCCGACGCGGTCTCCCCGGCATAGCCCTCGAGGTCCGTCTGCGTCGGCATCTGGTCGTCGTAGAGATCGAAGGTGCGGGCATCGATCAGCCCCTCGAAGCCGGCGAGCGGCAGGGCGAAGGTGCGGATGGTCTCGACCAGGGCGCCGGCGACCGGGTGGCCGGCGCCGCCGGACAGCAGCGCGTCGCGCCACCATTGCAGCCGCATCTCGCCGAGCATCGGGTCGCTGACGGCGTCGCGAATGCGCGCCACCTCGGCGCTGAAGGCGTGCAGCGCCAGGAGGTGCCGGCGTGCCGATCCCGGCGCGAACAGGTCGGCGATGTAGCGATCGCGATCCAGTTCGCGCACCGTCTGCGCGCAATGCTCGTAGACGTCCATGGCGGAGAGGTATGGCGCGCTCGCCGGCTTCAGTCCACGGCAATCAGCGCCGCCGCCACCGCCCGCTCCTCGGCGAGCAGCACGTTGAAGGTACGCGTTGCCGCGCCGGTGGACATCGGCTCGGCGACGATCCCCGCCTCGCGGCAGCGCTGCCGCAATGCGGCCGGCAGCGGCACGATGTCGGCGCCGGTGCCGACCAGCAGGATCTGGATGGCGTCGGCCTCGGCAAACACCTTGGCGAGGCTCGCGGCATCGATGGCGTCGGCCGCCGGCGCCGTCCAGCCGTAGATGCCGCTCGGCAGGCAGAGCAGCGATCCGCGGTGCGACATGCCGGCGAAGCGGAAGCCGCCGTTGCCGTAGCTCTCGATGGGCGCGCGGCCGGGATAATGGGCGGCGCGGATGACGACGCCCTTGACCATCGCCGGCGCTACGCCTTGCCCGGCGCCCCGGCGGCGTTGCCCTCGTCGCTGGGAGCGCTGGTGGCGCCCGGCCTGAGCTTGAAGAAGATGAGCACGGGCGCGGCGATGTAGATCGACGAGTAGGTGCCGATGACGACGCCGAACAGCATGGCGGCGACGAAGGAGCGGATGACCTCGCCGCCGAAGATGAACAGGGCGAGCAGCGCCAGGAAGGTGGTGAAGGAGGTCAGCGTGGTGCGCGCCAGCGTCTCGTTCATCGACCGGTCGAGCAGGTCCGGAATCGGCATCTTCTTGTATTTGCGCAGGTTCTCGCGAATGCGGTCGTAGACGACGACGGTGTCGTTGAGCGAATAGCCGACGATGGTGAGGATGGCGGCGATGCTCGACAGGCTGAAATCCACCTGCGACACGACGAAGAAGCCGAGGGTCATGAACACGTCGTGGGTGGTCGCGATGATCGCGCCGATGGCGAACTGCCATTCGAAGCGGAACCAGATATAGGCGAGGATCGCCACCAGCGTGACCAGCAGCGCCACCGTGCCGTCATAGGCCAGTTCGCTCGACACGCGCGGACCGACGCTCTCGATCCGGCGGAATTCCACCGACTTGCCGAACGCCTCGCGGACCTTGGCAACCGCCGCCTGCTGGGCCGCCTCGCCGCCCGCCTGCTGCTGGATCCTGATCAGCACCGACTTGCCGGCGCTGACGTCGCTGACCTCGGTGACCTGCACGTCGCCGAGGCTGAGCGAATTCACGGTGGCGCGGATCTTGGCGAGATCGTAGCTCGCCTCGACCGGCCTGACCTCGATCAGGGTGCCGCCGCGGAAGTCGATGCCGAAGTTCGGGCCGATGGTGAAGAACAGCACCAGCGACAGCACCGACAGGAACACCGAGGCCGGGAAATTGAACCGCCGCAGCCACATGAACGGGATGTTCGTATTGTCGGGGATGAAGCGGAACTTGCGCATGCGATTGGCTCCCTGTCGCGCCCCGAGACCCTAAAGGTCGATCCTGTTCGGCCGGCGCCAGGCGACCCACAGCGAGACGATCATCCGCGTGAAGGTGAAGGCGGTGAAGACCGTGGTGACGATGCCGATGGCGTTGGTGACGGCGAAGCCGCGGATCGGGCCCGACCCGAGCTGCATGAGCACCAGGGCCGAGATCATGGTGGTGATGTTGGCGTCGAGGATGGTGCCCAGCGCCCGCTGGAAACCGACGTCGATGGCGGCGATTGCCGTGCGCCCGTTGCGGAATTCCTCGCGGATGCGCTCGTAGATCAGCACGTTCGAATCGACGGCCATGCCGATGGTCAGCACGATGCCGGCGATGCCGGGCAGCGTCAGCGTCGCCCCGAGGATGGTCAGCACGGCGAAGATCATCGCCACGTTGAACAGCACGGCGATGTTGGCGATGAGGCCGAAGAAGCCGTAGGTCATCAGCATGAAGCCGACGACGCAGGCGGCGCCGATCACCGCGGCGATCTTGCCGGCGCGGATGGAGTCGGCACCGAGACCGGGGCCGACCGAGCGTTCCTCGACGATGTTGAGCTTGGCGGGCAGCGAGCCGGCGCGCAGCAGGATGGCGAGGTCGTTGGCGCTCTGCACGGTGAAATGGCCGCTGATCTGGCCGGAGCCGCCGAGGATCGGCGTCTGGATCACCGGGGCGGAGATCACCTTGTTGTCGAGGACGATGGCGAACGGCCGGCCGACGTTCTTGGCGGTGACGTCGCCGAAGACGCGGCCGCCGGACGCCGACAGGCGGAAATTGACGACCGGCTCGTTGGTGCGGCTGTCGAATCCGGCCTGGGCATCGACGAGGTCCTCGCCGGTCATCAGCGCGGTGTCCTCGACCACGTAGACGGTGTCGGGATTTTCCTCGGAGGGGAATTCCAGCGAGCCCGCCGGTGTCGGCTGGGAGTCCGCCTGTTCCTTGGTCATTGTCGACTTGACCAGGTGGAAGGTGAGCTGCGCGGTCTGGCCGACCAGCGATTTCAGGCGTTCCGGATCGCCGAGGCCGGGCGCCTCCACCAGGATGCGGTCGTCGCCCTGGCGCTGGATCGACGGCTCGGTGGTGCCGAGCTCGTTGATGCGGCGGTTGATGACCTCGATCGACTGCTGGACGATGCCGCGCACGCGCTGGGTCAGGCCGGCGTCGGAATAGCTGAAGCGGACCAGGCCGTTGGCGTCGACGGTAAGATCGAACTCGTTGACGGCGGTGCCGCCGATGAGGTTGGCGTTCAAGGGATTGCGCAGCGGCTCAAGGCGCTTCCGCACCAGGTCGAGCTGGCTGGTATCGCGCACGCGCAGCTGCACCGCCTGGCCCTGGATGCCGAGGCCGGTGTAACCGATGCGCGGGTCTTCCAGCATCGCCTTGCGGATCTCGCCGACCAGCGTCAGCAGGCGCTTCTGGATATAGTCGGCGGTGTCGACCTCGTAGAGCAGATAGGCGCCGCCCTGCAGGTCGAGGCCGAGGACGACCTGTTTGCTCGGCAGCCAGCCGGGCCATTTCGCCACCGTCGAAGCGGCGAAGAAATTGGGGATGTCCACCAGGATCGCCGCCAGGACGACCAGGAGGATCAGGCCAGCTTTCCAACGTGAGACTTGCAGCATGCAATCTGGTCCGGGCGTGCGTCAGCCGAAGGCTGCGTCAGCCGCCTTCCTTTACCGGCTCGCCCTTGGCGCGGACTTCGGCGATCATGCTGCGCACGACGCGAACCCGCGTTTCCTCGGCGATTTCGATCAGAATTTCGTTCTCGTCAACCTTGGCGATCTTGCCGATCAGCCCGCCCGAGGTGACGACGGTGTCGCCGCGGCGGATATTGGCGATCATTTCGCGCTGCTGGCGCTGCCTCTGCTGCTGGGGGCGCAGGATGAGGAAATACATGATCACGAAAATCAGGACGATCGGCAGCAGGCCGGTGATCGTCCCACCGAAGGCGTCCCCTCCGGTCGACGTCGCCGCAAAGGCCTGGGTCACGAAGGACATACGATTACTCCTGTCTTCGGCGGCGCAACGACCGGCTCGAAACGGCGCGGACTATACCGGGGCGGCCATCCATTGCAAACGATATAGGCGTTGCGCGACTGAATAGCACCGCTTGGCGGCCGGGGCCGCCGCGTGCTAACCCTGCCGGCCGCCTGCAGCGCCCGGAAACCGGAGGATTCTCCTTGTCCGACAAGGACCTGAACGCCATTGCGGAACGGCTCGACCGGCTCCTCGGCCTGATCGAACGGGCGGTTCCGCCGGTGCCCGAGGCGCCCGATTTCGCCGCCGCCGACGCCTTCGTCTGGCATGCGGCCAGCCGCAGCCTGCAGCCGGTCGACAGGGTCAACCGGGTGGCGATCGACCTGCTCAAGGGGATCGACCGGCTGCGCGACATCCTCGTCGAGAACACCGCCCGCTTCCAGCGCGGGCTGCCGGCCAACAACGCCCTGCTGTGGGGGGCGCGCGGCATGGGCAAGAGCTCGCTGGTCAAGGCCGTCCATGCCGGGCTCAACGCCGCCGACCCCGGCCATCCGCTCAAGCTCATCGAGATTCACCGCGAGGACATCGAGACCCTGCCCGACCTGATGGCGCTGGTGCGGGCGGCGCCGCAGCGCTTCATCCTGTTCTGCGACGACCTCTCCTTCGACGGCGACGACACCTCGTACAAGTCGCTGAAGGCGGCGCTCGAGGGCGGCATCGAGGGGCGGCCGGCGAACGTCGTCTTCTACGCCACCTCCAACCGCCGTCACCTGCTGCCGCGCGACATGATGGAGAACGAGCGCTCGACCGCCATCAACCCGCATGAGGCGGTCGAGGAGAAGGTGTCGCTGTCCGACCGCTTCGGCCTATGGCTCGGCTTCCACAAGTGCAGCCAGGACGAGTACCTGGCGATGGTGGAGGGCTATGTCGGGCGCTACGGCCTGGCCATCGACGCCGAACAGCTGTCGGCGGAGGCCCTGGAGTGGTCGACGACCCGGGGGGCGCGCTCGGGCCGGGTGGCCTGGCAGTTCATTCAGGATCTGGCGGGGCGACTTGGGGTTGCCCTGTCGGACGAGCCGCCCCGCCAGCCTGATTGATCAGCGTCCCGAATTGGAGGTCAGACGTGATCAAATCGGGTGAAACCCGCCAGCCCTAGCTGGCGAGGTAGTCCAGCGGATTGACCGGCTTGGCGCCCTTGCGCAGCTCGAAGTGGACCTGCGGCGAGGAAACCGAGCCGCTCATGCCGGCATGGGCAATGGTCTCGCCGCGGCGCACCTTGTCGCCACGCTTGACGGCGAGGTCCTTGTTGTTGGCGTAGGCCGACACCCAGCCGTCGGCGTGACGGACGAGGATCAGGTTGCCGTAGCCTTCCAGCTCGTTGCCGGCATAGATCACGGTTCCCGCCTCGGCTGCCTTGACGGCGGTGCCTTCCGGAACGGCGAGGTTGATGCCGTCGTTCTTCTCGCCGTTCGGCTTGGTGCCGAAGCCGGCGATGATGCGGCCGCGCACCGGCCAGCGGAATTCGGTGCCGCTGGAGGAGCCGGCGTCGGCTGCCTGATCGATGGCCGCGCGGGCGGCGGCGGGATCGCTGTTGCCGTTCTTGACGACCGGAATGGTGGGCACGGCCGGAACGGCGGGCGCACCGGAGGTATCGGCCATCGGCGGCTCTTCGGCCTTGGGCTGAGCCTTGGCCTGGGGCGCCGGGATCTTCGCCTTGGGATCGAGCGAGGCGACGCGGGTCGGCTGCGCGCCCGGAACGATGGTCGTCCTGGCGGCCGGTGCGGCGGCGATGTGGCTGCTGCCGTCCGCCCGCACCTTCAGCGTCTGACCGATGTGGATCGCTTCGGCCGAGGACAGCCCGTTGAGGGCGACCAGTTCGCCGACCGTGGTGCCGTACTGGCGGGCGATGGCGTAGAGGGTGTCGCCGGCAGCGACGGTGTGGGTGGCGGCGCCAGCGGTGTGGGCGGGCGTCGGCTCGATCCTGGCGGCGGCCGGGGTGTAGCTCACCGGCGTCGGCTTGATCGTGGCATTGGGCGCCAATGCGACGCGGTGCGGGATGACCATGACGCGGCCGGCGCGGACATCGGCCGGGTTGCGCATCTGGTTGGCGGAGAGGAGCTGCTTCTCGGGCACGCCGTACTGGGCGGCCAGCGAATAGACGGTGTCGCCGGCCTTGACGGTGATCACCTGCCCGCCGACGGCGGACCAGCCGTATTCGCCGGTGGTGTTGTCGGCGATCGACGCCGCGGCGCTCGCCGGAACAACCGAGGAGATCGGCGGTGGCGGCAGCTCGGCGCGGGTGACCTCGTTCGAGGGCTGCGCGATGGCGGCAGGCATCGGCTGGGCAGTCGGCCTGGCCGATGATCTCGCGCTGGTTTTCGGTGGAGCCGGTAAAGAAAGGCTCCTGAAAGCGCGTCGCGTTGCTGCAGGAAGCGGCCAGCCCGGCGGCGGCGATGACAAACGCGGCATGGCCAAGGGCGCGGTACCGGAAGGCGGTGTCTCGGTTACGCATTGCTCAACTCGCACGACAGAACTCGGAACTGATGCGAGTAAACGATGGTAACGTTGATAAAGACTAAACAGCCGGCACGCTTAGCGTTTCTTCGGTCGTAGAAGTTGCCGCGCCGGCCCCGGCCATCGCCTCCCGGCCTTGCCGTCGGCGCGGCGGAAACGTCGCCGGGAGGGACCGGCTACAGCCGCTGGGCCTTGCCCGGAATCAGCGGCACGAAGCGCACGTCGGCAAGTTCGCGCTGGGTGAAGCCGTCCTCGCCGCGGTCGAAGCGGATCAGCTTCTGCACGCCGTCGCTCGGCCCCACCGGCATGATGAGAATGCCGCCGAGGCGCACCTGCTTGAACAGCGCTTCGGGCACCGCCTCGTCGGAGGCGGTGACGATGATGCGGTCGAAGGGCGCCTGTTCCGGCCAGCCCTTGGTGCCGTCGCCGACGAGCGTGGTGATGTTGGTGAGGCGCAGCGTGCGGAAGCGCAATTCGGCGGCGGCAACCAGTGTGCGGAAGCGCTCGATGGTGTGGACGCGGCGCGCCAGCCTGGCGAGGATCGCGGTCTGGTAGCCGGTGCCGGTGCCGATCTCGAGCACGCGGTCGTTCGCCCCGACATCGAGCGCGGCGGTCATCATGCCGACGATCACCGGGGCGCTGATGGTCTGGCCGCAATCGATCGGCAGGGCGCGATCGGCATAGGCGTCGGCGCGCAGCTCCGCCGGCACGAACAGGTCGCGCGGCGCCGCCTCGATGGCGGTGACCACGCGCCGGTCGGTGATGCCGGCCCGGCGCAGGCGCAGGATCAATCCGGCAACGTGCTCGCGGCGCTCTGCGTCGGGGGTGCTGCCGGCCATGCTCATGTCAAAGGGACCCGCCAGTCCCGTTGAAATGCCGGCTGAGCGGATCGCGCAGATTGTCGGCGGTCATGTCGATGCGCAGCGGCGTGACCGAGATCAGGCCGCTCTCCACCGCCTCGACGTCGCTGCCCGGCCCGGCGGCGGTCGGCGCGCGGCGGTACATCAGCCAGAAATACGGCAGGTTGCGCCCGTCGCGACGCTCGTCGATGTGGAGCGCGTGGGCGAGCTTGCCCTGATTGGTGACGGCGACCCCGGCAACCTTGTCGGCAGCGCAATCGGGGAAATTGAGGTTGTAGAAGATGCCGTCGGGGAAGCCGAAATCGAGCACCTTGCGGATGATGTCGGGCGCATGCGCCTCAGCGGTCTCCCACGGCACGACGCGCTCGCCCTCGTGATAGCCGTAGGCCTGGCTGACGGCGATCGACCGGACGCCGAGGAGCGTGCCCTCGATGGCGCCGGCGACCGTGCCGGAATAGGTCAGGTCCTCGGCCATGTTGGCGCCCGAGTTGATGCCGGACAGCACGAGGTCGGGCTTCCGGTCGGCGAGCAGCCGGCGGATCGCCATGATGACGCAATCGCTGGGCGTGCCGCGCACGGCGTAGTGGCGGTCGCTGAGCTTGCGCAGGCGGAGCGGATCGCTGAGCGAGAGCGAGTGCGACAGCCCCGACTGGTCGAGCTCGGGAGCGACCACCCAGATGTCGTCGGAGAACGTCCGCGCGATGCGCTCCAGCGCCGTCAGACCGGGCGAATTGATGCCGTCGTCGTTGGTGATGAGAATTCGCATGGGATTCAGCGATCGGTGAACGGCGAGCCGTGGAGAGCCGCGAAAGCGAGCGCGGGCTCCGTCCGCTATCCGCTTTTCGCTATTCTCTCCTTTCCACCCATATAGGGCCGCAACACCTCGGGCACGGTGATCGTCCCGTCGGCATTCTGATAGTTTTCCATGACGGCAATCAGGCAGCGCCCGACCGCCACGCCGGAGCCGTTGAGGGTGTGGACGAAGCGGGTGCCCTTGGCTTCCTTCGGCCGGTAGCGCGCCTGCATGCGGCGCGCCTGGAAATCGCCGCACAGCGAGCACGACGAAATCTCGCGGTAGGCGCCCTGCCCCGGCAGCCACACCTCGATGTCGTAGGTCTTCTGCGCGCCGAAGCCCATGTCGCCGGTCGACAGCGTCATCACGCGGTAGTGCAGGTCGAGCCGCTTGAGGACTTCCTCGGCGCAGGTGAGCATGCGCTCGTGTTCGTCGCGCGACGCTTCCGGCGTGGTGATCGAGACCAGCTCGACCTTGTCGAACTGGTGCTGGCGCAGCATGCCGCGGGTGTCCTTGCCGGCGGCCCCCGCCTCGGAACGGAAGCACGGGGTGAGCGCTGTGACGCGGATGGGCAGCTCGGCCTCGTCACGAATGGAGTCGCGGACGAGGTTGGTGAGCGGCACCTCGGCGGTCGGGATCAGCCAGAAATCCTCCGTGGTCGGCGCCCGTTCGAAGACCGCGGCAACGACGTCGGCGGAGTCCTGCCATCGCCGGCGATCGCGGCGCTGTCCGCTTCCGTCCAGTATTCCGCGATTGTCCGATAGGCCTGAGCCGTGCGGCTCTCGATCGATGTCCCGAAGAAGAGGTCCTGGCCGAACTTCGGCAGTTGCCCGGTGCCGAACATGGCCTGATCGCGCACCAGGATCGGCGGCTGCACCTCGGTGTAGCCGTGCTCGCCGGTGTGCAGGTCGAGCATGAACTGGCCGAGCGCGCGCTCCATGCGTGCCACCTGCCCCTTGAGCACGACGAAGCGCGACCCGGAGAGCTTCGCGGCGATCTCGAAGTCCATCCCGCCCAGCGCCTCGCCCAGTTCGAAATGCTCCCGGGCGTCGTTGATGCCGGGCTTCGTGCCCCATTCGCGATATTTGACGTTGGCGTGCTCGTCCGCTCCGACCGGGACGTCGTCCGCCGGCAGGTTGGGAATGACGGCGAGCGCATCCTCCAGCGCCTTGTCGAGCGCGCGGCCCTTGGCCTCGGCCTCGCCGAGGAACGTCTTCAGCTCGGCGACCTCGGCCATCAGCGCCGCCGCCGCCGCCTCGTCCTTGTGGGCCTTGGCCTTGCCGATCTCCTTCGAGGCGGCGTTGCGCCGGGCCTGCCCCTCCTCCAGCTTCAGGATGTGCGCCCGCCGCGCCTCGTCGCGGGCGATGACGTCGTCGACGGTGGCGCGGGCATCTGACGGCGAGACCCCGCGCTTTGCCAGCGCATCGGTCAGGGCGTCGGGATTGTCGCGGATCCACTTGATGTCGAGCATGGGGAAAACGGTCCGGGTGGGGCTTACGCCAGCGCGTTTTAGTGCCTCTGGCGGGCGGAAACAAACACCTCGTCCGGGTATTTTGCGGCGGGCGCAAGCCGTGCGGGGCCGGCGGGGTGGAGCCCCGCGGCTCCCTCAGGTGGCGCTGCCTGCGGCCGCCTCGCGCGCCGCCTCGGCGCGGGCGCGGCGGCGCTCGACCATCCTGACCGACAGGATCGAGCCCTCGTAGAGGAGCAGCGTCGGGATGGCGAGGCTGAACTGCGAGATCAGGTCCGGCGGGGTGAGCACCGCGGCGGCGATGAAGGCAAGGACGATGGCGTAGCGCCGCCCGCTCTTCAGCGTCTGCGAGCTCACGACGCCGATACGGGCAAGCAGCGTCAGGATGACCGGAAGCTGGAAGACGAGGCCGAAGGCCAGGATCAGCGTCATGATCAGGCCGAGATACTCGTCGACCTTGGGCAGAAGGTCGATCGCTGCCACGCCGTTGCCGCCCGGCTGCTCCAGCGACAGGAAGAAGCGCATGGCCAGCGGCATCATGACGGTGAAGACCACCAGCGCGCCGACGACGAACAGCAGCGGCGTGGCGATCAGATAGGGCAGGAAGGACTGGCGCTCGTTCTTGTAGAGGCCGGGTGCCACGAACTTGTAGATCTGGATGGCGATCACCGGGAAGGCGATGAACAGCGCCCCGAACAGCGCCACCTTCATCTGGGTGATGAAATATTCCTGCGGCGCCGTGTAGATCAGGCGCGGCACGTCGCCGTGCATGCTCGCCGCCCAGACATAGGGGATGAGCAGGATGTTGTAGATCTGCTTGGCGAAGATGAAACAGACGACGAAGGCGACGAGCACCGCGGCAATGGCGCGGATCAGCCGCTGGCGCAGTTCGATGAGATGCGAGAGCAGCGGTGCGCGGCTCGCCTCGACCTCGTCGATCTCTTCCGGCGGCGGCGCCGCCGTGCCCTTGTCGGTCACGGCTTGACCTCGCCCGCCGCAGCCGCGGCTTCAACCGGTTCGGACACGGGTGGCGGCGGTTCGGCCGGCGCCGTTGCGGCCACCGCTGCCGGCTCGGCCGGCGCTGCCGGCTCGGCCGGCGTCACCGCCGCGACCGGCGGCGGGCTCACCTGTATGCCCTTGTTGATGTCGGTGCCCGTCTTGCTGATGCTCTCGCCGGCCCTGGCGACTTCGTCGCGCATGGTGTTGCCGATCGTCTCGACGTCCTTGCGCAGGCCCTCGAGCTCCGCCTCGCGCAGCGCCTCGTTGAACTGGTTCTGGAACTGGCGGCTCATGCGCTTCGCCTTGCCGGTCCACTGACCGACCAGACGCATCACCCGCGGCAGGTCTTTCGGCCCGATGACGACGATTGCCACCACGGCAATCACCATCATTTCGCTCCAGCCTATGTTGAACATGCAGCAACGCTCGCGATCGCCCGCTCAACGGGCGGCAAGACGGTCGGTCCGCGCAACGGGGCGCGGATCAGGCCTTGGCCTTGGTTTTTTCTTCCGGAAGCGCCTGCTTGCTCTCGATCGGCTTGGCCGTCGTCGGCTCGTCATCGTCGTCGGCGAGGCCCTTCTTGAAGCTCTTCACGCCCTTGGCCACGTCGCCCATCAGGTCGGAAATCTTGCCCCGCCCGAAAAGGAGCATCACGACCACGATCACGACCAGCCAGTGCCAAATGCTGAGACCACCCATGGGTCAACTCTCCCGATTCTACTCTGTGGCTGCCACGCCAGCCCGCCCGCTCGCGGCAACTGCCTGTGCCATCATGTAGGGGCATTCCACGACCTTGGCAAATGAAGGATTCCGGCACGCCCGGCCGCGTCGCCGGCTGTCAGCCGTCCGCGCCCTGCGCCGGCCCGGCGCCCTCCGGCCGTTCCTCGCTCGCCTCGTCGACCAGGGCGCCGCTGTCGCCCTCCTCCAGCGGGTCCTCGTCCTCCGCCAGGGCGTCGCCCGCCTGCGGCTCGGGGATCGAGAAATCGGCGGGAATCCGCGAGATCGAGCAGGCCGGCGGCCTTCAGTTCCTCAAGGCCCGGCAGGTCGGCCACGCTGTCGAGGCCGAAATGCGACAGGAAGCCCTCGGTGACCCCGTAGGTCACCGGCCGGCCGGGCGCCCGGCGGCGGCCGCGGACGCGGATCCAGCCGGTCTCGATGAGCACGTCGAGCGTGCCCTTGCTGGTCGCCACGCCGCGGATCTCCTCGATGTCGGCGCGGGTGACCGGCTGGTGGTAGGCGATGATCGCCAGCGTTTCGAGCGCCGCGCGCGACAGCTTCTTCTGTTCCACCGCCTCGCGGCTGAGCAGGAACGACAGGTCGCCGGCGGTGCGGAACATCCACTTGCCCGCCACCTGCACCAGGTTGACGCCGCGCTCGGCATAGAGCGCCTGCACGTCGCGCAGCAGCCCGGCGACGTCGACGCCCTCCGGCAGGCGCCCGGCGATCTCGGCCGCCGACAGCGGCTCGGCAGAGGCGAACAGCAGGGCCTCCACCATGCGCAGGTTCTGCCGTCTGTCCTCGGGGCGCTGGCTCATCGCGGTCGCATCGTTGTCGACGGCGATTGCCACGGCGGCGCTGGAATTAGCCATTTCCGTTCTCCGGGGTGACGAGGGCGACCGGTGGCGGCCGGTCGCGGACGTATAGCGGCTGGAAGTGCTCGGTCTGGCGCAGCTCGATCCGCCCCTCGCGCACCATTTCGAGGCTGGCGCCGAAGGCGCTCGCCGTGACGCTGCGGCGCAGCCCCGGCGCCTGCATGTAGGCCGAGAACAGCACGTCGATCGGCGTCCACTCGGCGATGTGGCCGATCATGCGGGTGAGCGCGCCGCGGGCGTCCTCGAGCGACCAGACATCGCGCATGCGGACGCGATGGGCGTCGACCGCGGCATAGTTCTGGCGGATGGTGGCGTAGGCCGACAGCAGCTCGTAAAGGGTCGCGGCAAAGGCGCCGCGCTTGATCACGGCGACCGGCTCCGGATGGGCGCGGGCGAAGACGTCGCGGCCGAGCCGGTCGCGGTTGGCGAGCCGGTTGGCGGCAGCCCGCATGGCCTCCAGCCGGCGCAGGCGGAAAGCCAGTTCGGCCGCCATCTGCTCGCCGGTCGGCTCCTCGCCGTCGCTCACCTGGGGCAGCAGCAGGCGCGACTTGAGGTAGGCCAGCCACGCCGCCATCACCAGGTAGTCGGCGGCGAGTTCCAGCCGCAGGCCGCGCGCCTGCTCGACATAGGCGAGATACTGCTCGGCCAGCGCCAGGATGGAGATGCGCGTCAGGTCGACCTTCTGCGTGCGGGCAAGCGCCAGCAGCAGGTCGAGCGGCCCCTCGAAGCCGTCGACATCGATCACCAGCGCCGCCTCGCCGTCGTCGGGCTCGGGCGGCTCGTAGGCGGCGCCCCACAGGACGTCCTGGTCGCGGTCTTCGGGGTTCATCGGGTCGGCCAAGGCTCTAGCTCACCATCGCCCCGCCGAACGGAGCGAGCAGCGCGCGATATTCATCGCGCGCTGCCGCGCGATCGAACGACACCGGCGTCCGCTTCGCCCGCAAGGCGCGGGCGGCGCGCTCGCTTGAAAAACCGGCGAGCTCGGGCGCCGCGTCGGCGACCGCATGCATCTCCTCGGCCCGACCGTTGCAGTGAAGCACGATATCGCAGCCGGCGGCATAGATAGCTTGCGCGCGGGCACGGTAATCCCCAGAAAGTGCGTTCATCGACACGTCATCGCTGAGCAGGAGTCCGTCGAAACCGATTCGCCCCCTGATGATATCGCGGATGACCACCGCGGAGGCGGTCGCCGGCCGGCCGGGGTCGATGGCGCTGAAGACGATGTGGGCGGTCATCGCCATCGGCAGGTGGGCGAGTGCCGCGAACGGCGCGAAATCGCTGGCGGCGAGCACCTCGATGTCGTCGCCGACCACCGGCAGGTCGACATGGCTGTCGGAGGTCGCCCGCCCCTGCCCGGGCAGATGCTTCATCACCGGCAGCACGCCGCCATCCAGCAGCCCCTCGGCGAGCGCCCCGCCGAGGGCGGCGACGCGCGCCGGATCGCTGCCGAAGGAGCGGTCGCCGATCGCCTCGCTGGTGCGCCGGACCGGAGACGTCGAGCACCGGCGCGCAGTCGACGTCGATGCCGAGATCGGCAAGATCGGCGGCGATCAGCCGGCCATGCAACCAGGCGGCGCGCAGGCCGGCGGCGGCATCTTCCGCGTGCAGCGCGGCAAGCACGGCGGCGGACGGATAGGCCGGCCAGTGCGGCGGCTTCAGCCGGCGCACGCGGCCGCCCTCCTGGTCGATCAGGACCGGCGCGTCGGTGCGGCCGACGGCGTCGCGGAACGCCGCGACCATGTCGCGGATTTCCGCCGGTTCGCGGCAATTGCGCTGGAACAGGATGAGGCCGAAAGGACGCTCGCCGCGGAAGAAGGCGATCTCGTCGCGGCTCAGCACCGGCCCGGCGCAGCCGCTGACGAAGGCCTTGGCGCTGGTCCCGGCAGGCGTTTCGGCCACGCTGCCCTCCGCGTCGGGACGCGAGCCCGTCATGGCTCCGATCCCGGTCAGTGCGGCGACAGGATGCAGTCGCCGCCGGCGTTCTTCAGCTGGCTGCACAGGCTCTGGGCGTTGGCGGACGCGAACGGCCCGACGCGCACGCGGTAATAGGTGCCGCGATCGCCGAGGTCGGCACGCTGGATGTTGATGTCGTAGCGGCCGAGGATGCTCGGATAGCGCGCCTGCAGGTCGCGGAAGGTGGCGCGCGCGGCATCCTCGGAGCGCTGCGAGGAGACCTGCACCATCATGCCGCTGCTGGCCAGCGGCAGCGCGCCGCCGCCGCCGTCCGCCGTTCGCGACGCCACCTGCGTGGTCGCCTTGCCGTTGCCCGGCGTCAGGTCGAGCGGGCCATTGCCGCCGCCGCTGGCGACCACCTTGGGCTGGGCCGGCTTGGGGGTGGGCGCCGGCGTCGGCGTCTTGGTCGCCGTCTTGGCCGGCGGTGCCGGCGTTTCGGGCGCCGCCGGGCCGGCACTCGGCTCCGGATTGGTGGTGATCGGCAGCTCGTGGCCGCTCTGGCCGCCGGCAATCGCCGCGGTGTCGTCGTCGGTCGGTGCCGCGGGCACCGCGGGCGCCGCCGGTGCCTGTGGCGTCTCGGCCGTCGGGGTCATCGGCGTCGCCGTGGCATCGTCGGAGGCCGGCGCGTCGCCCTCGGCGGGCGCCGCATCGCTCGACACGATGGTGCCGTCCGGCCGCACCACGACGGTGCGCACCTTGCGCGGGCCGATCGACTGGGCGCCGTCGCCCTCGCCGGTGGCGACGTCGGCGCTGTTGTCGCCGGCGTTGCCGGCATCGGCCGGAGCCGGCCCCTCGGGTCCGCCGGGCAGGATCACCCGCGCGATCGGGCTGTTGCTGTCGTCATTGGAGGGCACCGGCGCGATCGGCTGATTGCCGGGGGTGACCAGGTTGGTATCGGCCGGCCCGTTGGTGGAGCCCGAATTGACGCGGTCGTAGATCAGCTTGTTCTGGTCGTTGTTGCCGGTCGCCGGCGCCTCCGGCGGCGCGATCTTGGTGGGGCCGGCATCGGCGGTGATGATCGGCGGCTCGCCGCCGCCGCTGACAGCAGGGCGCAGCATGATGAAGCCGAGCACACCGATGAGGACGAGCGCCAGGATGCCGGCGACCGCCACCAGCGAACGCGGCACGCCGCGCCGGCGCAACGGCTCGATGTCGTCGTCCTCGGGATAGGGCGGCACCTCGGCGTCGTCGCCGTAGCCGGGCACGATATCGAAAGCGTCGAGCGGAAACTCGTCGCTCGCCTCCTCGCCATCGGGGGCGAAGGGCACGCCCTCGCCGAACGGCAGGTCCTCGTCGTCGGCAGCCGGCGGCGGCGCCGGCTGGCTGGGCGCCGCATGTGCCGGGCCGCCAGCGCGCGGCGGCGCGAAGCGGCTGGCGATGCTCGCCTGCGGCTTCGGCGGCTCGGCCGGCTTTTCCCAGCGCGACCGGGCGGCCGTGGGCGCCGGCGCTTCCGGCGGCGACGGCGGGTTCACCGGCGGCGCCGCGCTCACGCGGACATGCGGCGCCGCGGTCGGGCGCAGGTTGAGGTTGCCGACCTCGACCTTCTTCGGAGCGGCGGGCGTGGTCGGTGCGGCGGTTGCCGGCGGCGGCGCGGGCGGGCGCTCGCGCGCCGTCGGCGGCGGCGCCGCGGCCGGCGGCTGGCGCGGCTGCATCTGCTGCAGCGGCGGCCGGGCGGCGGCCGACAGGCGCGACAGCACCGAATGTGGGGCGGGAGCCGAAGGCGGCGGCGGCGACGGCTCCGGCGCGGTCGCCGGCTTGGCGGCGGACGCTTCCGGCGGCGGAGCGGAGGGCGCGGGCGGCGGCGGGGCGGCCGGCGGCGGCATGGCCGCGGCTGGCGGTGCGGCTGCGGCCGGAGGCGGCGACGGTTGCGGCGCTACCGGGGGCGGCTCGGCGTGCTTCGGCTCGATGGCTTCCTTGACGGCGGAGAAGGACGCCTGCAGGTCGCTCAGCAGTTCCGCTTCGAGGTCGTCGAGCACGTTGGGTTCGCCCGCGGGCGGCCGTGGCGGCTCGGGCGCCGGGGCCGGCCGGCTGCTGCGCACGGGCGACGGCGCAGGCGCAGGCACGCCCGCACCGGCGCCGCGACCGGAGACGATCCGGGCCAGTTCGAACAGCGGGTCGTCATTCGATGCGGCGCTCTGGTGTGCGTCAGGTCCCTTGCGGTCTGTTGCTGGCCGCACGGTGACTTTTGGGTCGTACCGGTCCGCCATTCCGTTTGCTTACCCCAGATTCACTCGGGCCCCGATCGCCGGAGCCTCATGCCACTAGCGCATTTCATCCGGCGCGCTGACACCAAGCATAGCCAATCCCGACGACAACACCAGTTTTGTGGCGTGAATGAGGGCGAGACGGGCCAGTGTGGCATCGCGTTCGGCGGGGTTGATAAACCGCAATTGCGGCAACTCCTTGCCGCGATTCCAGTGGCCATGAAAGGCCGAGGCGAGATCGTACAGGTAAAAGGCGACGCGGTGCGGCTCGTGTGCCGCCGCGGCCGCTTCGACCACCCGCGGATACTCAGCCAAATGGCGGATCAGCGCCATTTCACCACTGTCGGTGAGGCGCTCGAGAGGGGCGGTGGCGAGCGCCGCGCCGTCCATCGCCATGGTCCCCATCTCGCTCGCCGCCTGGCGGAATACCGAACAGGTGCGGGCGTGCGCGTATTGCACGTAGAAGACCGGGTTGTCCTTCGACTGCTCGGTGACTTTTTCAAAGTCGAAATCGAGCGGCGCATCGTTCTTGCGGAAGATCATCATGAATCGAATCGGGTCGCGGCCGACCTCCTCGACCACGTCGCGCAGCGTGACGAACTCCCCCGACCGCTTCGACATCTTCACCGGCTCGCCGGCCCTGAGCAGCCGCACGAGCTGGCAGATCTTGATGTCGATCGTCCCCTCGCCGCCGGTGATCGCCTTGACCACCGCCTGCATGCGCTTGACGTAACCGCCGTGATCGGCGCCGAGCACGTCGATCATGTCGACGAAGCCGCGCAGGAACTTGTCGTAGTGGTAGGCGATGTCGGAGGCGAAATAGGTATAGCTGCCGTCCGACTTCTTCAGCGGGCGGTCGACGTCGTCGCCGAACTCGGTCGCCCGGAAAAGCGTCTGCTCGCGGTCTTCCCAGTCGTCCGGCAGCTGCCCCTTGGGCGGCGGCAGGCGGCCCTCGTAGATCAGCCCCTTGCCGGCCAGCCAGTCGATCGCCTCGGCCACCCGGTCGCGCCTGCCGTCGTTGAGCGAGCGCTCCGAGAAGAAGACGTCGTGATGGATGCCGACCTCGGCGAGATCGGCGCGGATGAGGTCCATCATCGCCGCCACGGTGAGGTCGCGGACCAGCGGCAGCCAGACGTCCTCCGACTGGGTGAGCAGCGCGTTGCCGAAGCGGCGCATCAGCGTCTCGCCGACCGGCTTCAGGTAGTCGCCGGGATAGAAGCCCTCCGGAATCGTGCCGATGTCCTGGCCGAGCGCCTCGCGGTAGCGCAGATAGGCCGAGCGGGCGAGCAGGTCGACCTGGGCGCCGGCGTCGTTGATGTAGTATTCGCGGCTGACCGAATGGCCGCTGAAGGCGAGCAGCGAGGCGAGCGCGTCGCCGAATACCGCACCGCGCGTATGGCCGACATGCATCGGGCCGGTCGGGTTGGCGGAAACGTATTCGACGTTGACCCGGCGCCCGCCGCCCATGGCGCTGCGGCCGTAGTCGGTGCCGGCGGCGATGATGGCGCCGAGCGCACGGTGCCAATAGCCGGCGCGCAGCCTGAGGTTGATGAAACCGGGACCGGCAACCTCGGCGGCGTCGACGTCGGGGTCTTCGGCGAGCTTGACGGCGATCCGCGTCGCCAGATCGCGCGGCTTGAGGCCGAGCGGCTTGGCCAGAACCATGGCGACGTTGCTGGCGAGATCGCCGTGGCTGGGATCGCGCGGCGGTTCCACCAGGACCCGGTCGAAGCCGGGATCGACGGACGCATTGTCCCGGACGACAACCGCTTCCGCCGCGTTCTTCACGCGATTTGTGAAATCTTGAAAGATGTTCATGGGGCAGCCGGAGAGTGGTGCGAACGGCAGCGCGGCCTATCCCAAATCGGGTGCGCCGTCAAACAAGGTGGTCGGTGGCGAGGGCGCAGAAAAGCGGGCGTTCGGCGCCGTAAAGGCGCCGCCGATTGGCGCAAATCTCCTGCATTCACATAACTGAATCTTCATGACCGCAACCGTATCACCGGCAGACACAGCTTCGAGTGGAGGCGACATGCGGGCAAATCTGCTGTCGTGGCGATCCGATCATGGCTGGCGGACGAAGAGCGGCCGGCCGGCCGACGGGCAGCTTGTGTTCTATTTCGGCGCCCGCTCGGCGCTCGCCTCCGGCCAACGCACCGCCGAGATCCGGGCCATGTTCCCTGAGGCCCATGTCGTCGGCTGCAGCACCGGTGGCCAGATTCTCGACAACGACCTCTCCGACGACGACATCGCTGCGGTGGTCCTGTCCTTCGAACGGACACGGCTGCGGGTCGTCTGGCGGCAGGTCACCGCCCCCGAGGGGTCGCGCGCCTGTGGCCGCGCGCTCGGCGAAACCCTCAAGGGCGACGATCTCGCCGGCGTCTTCATCCTCTCCGACGGGCTCAACGTCAACGGCAGCGAGCTGGTCTGCGGCCTCGCCTCGGCCATCGCGCCGTCGGTGCCGATCACCGGCGGGCTGGCCGGCGACGGTGCCGATTTCATCACCACGCTGGTCGGGGTCAACGGCGAGCCGCGCAGCAACTGCGTCGGCGCGGTCGGCTTCTACGGTCCGGCGGTGCGCATCGGTCACGGCTATGGCGGCGGCTGGGACGTGTTCGGACCGCGCCGGCGGATCACCCGCGCCGCCGGCAACGTCCTCTACGAGGTCGACGGCAAGCCCGCCCTCGACCTC
This sequence comes from uncultured Alphaproteobacteria bacterium, assembly GCA_963784605.1. GTDB lineage: Bacteria > Pseudomonadota > Alphaproteobacteria > Rhizobiales > Kaistiaceae > CAVSRC01. Next base: position 69,847 of record CAWARW010000007.1, on the reverse strand, counting down.
TACGAGCGCTATCTCGGGGCGGAGGATGCGGCCGGGCTGCCGAGCACCGGCCTGCTGTTCCCGCTGCAGATCTACGACGCCGGCGCGCCGGACATGGCGATCGTGCGCACCATCCTGGCGGTCGATCGCGACGAGCGCTCGATGACCTTTGCCGGCGACATGCCGGAGGGCTGGGTGGCGCAGCTCATGCGCGGCAGCTTCCATCGGCTGTCGGCCGGTGCCGCCGCCGCGGCACGCACCGCCCATGCGGCGTCGGTGCCGTGCGCCGCCAGCGGCGACGAGCTCGCCCTGCTGGTGAGCTGCATCGGCCGCCGCCTGCTCCTCGGCCAGCAGGCCCTCGACGAGGTCGAGGCGGTCGGCTGCGAACTCGGCGACGACGTCCGCCGCATCGGCTTCTATTCCTACGGCGAGATCTCGCCGCACGCCGCATCCGGCATCTGCCAGCTGCACAACCAGACCATGACCATCACCACCATTCGCGAGGCCGCGGGGTAGAGGTGCGTGCACAGGCTTTTTGCCAGACAACTCGCCAAGGCACGGACTGAATTGGGCGACCTCGACATCGGGCGCCTGATGGAGCTGATCTCGTCCGCCTACGACGAGTTCGAGCACGATCGCACGCGCACCGATCGCTCGATGTCGCTGATGATCGAGGAGCTCGACGAGCTCAATCGCCAGCTGGAGAGCCTCGTCGCCCAGCGCACGGAGGTCCTGCGCCTGCGCGAGAGCGAACTGCACCAGCAGAACCTGCGCTTCGACGCGGCGCTCAGCAACATGTCGCAGGCGCTGCTGCTGTTCGACCAGGCGGGCAACCTGCTGATCTGCAATCGCCGCTACCGCGAGCTTTACGGTTTGCCGCCGGACGCGGCCCAGCCGGGCACGTCGTCGATCGATCTCCTGCAGCGAACGCGCTGCGGCCGGGGCCTTCGATGGCGATGCGCAGCAGCAACTGGAATACGTGCGGGCAGCTGCTCGCCGGCAAGCGGGCGGTCAGCCACTTCATGGAGCTTCCCGACGGCCGCATCATCAATGAGGTGATCTGCTCCATGTCGGGCGGCGGCTGGGTGGTCACCCAGGAGGACGTGACCGAGCAGCGCGAGGCGGAAAAGAAGATCGCCCACATGGCGCTGCACGACGCGCTCACCGATCTGCCGAACCGCACGCTGCTGCAGGAGAAGCTGGCCGACGCCCTCGCCGACCTCTCCGGCAACCGGCGCATCGCCGTGCACTATCTCGACCTCGACCAGTTCAAGGGCGTCAACGACACGCTCGGCCACACCATCGGCGACGAGCTGCTCAAGCATGTGGCCGCGCGGCTGTGCGTCTGCGTCGGCAAGCACAACACGGTCGCCCGCGTCGGCGGCGACGAGTTCGCCATCATCCAGACCGGCGTCTTCGACCCGGCCGACGCCGCCGCCCTGGCGCGCCGCATCGGCGCCGCCATCCGCATGCCCTTCCGGCTGCAAGGCCACGCGGTCGTCTCCGACGTCTCGATGGGCATCGCGCTTGCCCCGGACGACGCCAGCGATCCCAACGAACTGATCATGAACGCCGACATGGCGCTCTACGGGGCCAAGGCCGACGGGCGCAGCACGTTCCGCTTCTTCGAGCCGTCGATGGACGCGCGCATGAAGGCGCGGCGGGCGCTGGAACTGGCGCTGCGCGACGCGCTGGCCGATGGTGCCTTCCAGCTGCACTACCAGCCGGTCATCGACATCGCCAGCGGCGCCATCGTCTGCTGCGAGGCGCTCTTGCGCTGGCCGCAGATCAACGGCCGCGAGATCCGCCCGGCGGAATACGTCCCGGTGGCCGAGGAGATCGGCCTGATCGTGCCGATCGGCGAATGGGTGCTGCGCACCGCCTGCGCCGAGGCGTGCCGGTGGCCGGAGCATGTCCGGGTCGCCATCAACCTGTCGCCGATCCAGATCCGCAACGGCAACCTGCTGCCGGTGGTGGTCAATGCGCTGGCCGCCACCGGGCTGCCGGCGTCGCGGCTGGAGGTCGAGATCACCGAATCCGTGCTCATGCAGAACACCGCCGCAACGCTGGCCACGCTGCACCGGCTGCGCGACCTCGGCATCCGCATCTCGATGGACGATTTCGGCACCGGCTATTCGTCGCTGAGCTATCTGCGCGCCTTCCCTTTCGACAAGATCAAGATCGATCAGTCGTTCATCGGCGACCTGCCGGGTGGCCGCGACGCGGTGGCGATCGTCCACGCCGTCGCCGGGCTGGCGCGCAGCCTCGGCGTGGTGACCACCGCCGAAGGCGTCGAGACGCAGGCGCAGCTCGACCAGGTGCGGGCGCTCGGCTGCGACGAGGTGCAGGGCTTCCTGACCGGCCGGCCGCAAAGCGCCGCCGACATCTCGCGCCTGCTCGGCGACCTCCTGCCGCGCGTCGCCGCGGCCGGCTAAAGCGACGCCAGGTCCTCGCCGAACAGCCGCCGGTATTCGGCGAGCGCGTAGCGGTCGGTCATGCCGGCGAGGAAGTCGGCGACCCGGCGCGCCTGCGCGCCGGCGTCGTCGCCGGGCTGCGGCCGCCAGGTCGCGGGCAGCGCCGCCGGATCCTCGACGTAGCGGGCGAAGAGGCGGGCGAGCACGCCCTCCGCCTTGTCCATCACATCCATCACCCGGCGGTGGCGATAGACGTTCACCTTGAGCATCGCCTTGATCGCCCGGTCGGCATCGGCCATCGCCGCGGAGAAGGCGATCGTCGGCCGACCGGCGGCGCGGATGGCGTCGGCCGAGCCCGGTGCGAGGGTGGCAAGCCGCGCCCGGCTCTCCGCCACCACGTCGGCGATCATCGCCGAGATGAGGCCGCGGATGAGGCCGGCGGCCGTGCGCTCCGCTGCCAGCCCGGGATAGTCGGCGGCGATCCCGGCGAGGATGTCGCCGACCAGCACCGTGCCGGTGAGGCCGTCGAGCGTCAGCAGGCCGGCGCGCAGGCCGTCGTCGATGTCGTGGGCGTCATAGGCGATGTCGTCGGCAATCGCCGCCGCCTGCGCCTCCGGCCCGGCATAGGTGGACAGCTGGAGATCCTGCCGGCTGGCGGTGTCGCGGATGGCATAGGGCAGGCCGCGCTCGGCGTAGCGGCCGAGCGGGCGGCCGTCGGCATCGGTCAGCGGGCCGTTGTGCTTGACCAGCCCCTCCAGCGTCTCCCAGGTGAGGTTCAGCCCGTCGAAGCGCGGGTAGCGGCGCTCCAGCGCCGTCACCACGCGCAGGCTCTGGGCGTTGTGGTCGAAGCCACCGTAGCCGGCCATGGCGGCGTCGAGAGCGCGTTCGCCGGAGTGGCCGAAGGGCGGATGGCCGAGATCATGGGCGAGCGCCAGCGCCTCGGCCAGATCCTCGTCGAGCCTCAGCGTGCGGGCAAGCGCCCGGGCAATCTGCGCGACCTCCAGCGTATGGGTCAGCCGCGTACGGTAATGATCGCCCTCATCATACAGAAAAACCTGGGTTTTCTCCTTCAGCCGGCGGAAGGCGGCGGAATGCAGGACGCGGTCGCGGTCGCGCTCGAAGGCGCCGCGGGTGGGGCTCGGCGGCTCGTCGAACAGGCGGCCGCGGCTTTTCCCGGGGTGGGAGGCGTAGGGCGCCGGCACGCCCCTGCCCGCCTCGGTTGCATCGTTCATCGGTCAAACCCGTGCGTTGCCGGCTGCCCTGTTCATCGCCGGCCCATAGTATTCGCCCCGGAAGGCGCCCGAAAGACGCGGGTTTCCGCCCGTTGCTGCACTGCATACAAGTCCCACAAAAGCGGAATTCGTCTTGTCGGCCATGGTCTTGGGCGCAAGACGACTGCCGTCTGGCATTGACTCCCTTCCCTGCCGCCCATAATTATTGTGCCGGTAAGTGCCATGTAAAATCTCGGTTTTCGGCAGCTAAGTCATGCTCGACACAGCAGCCCGCGTTACCCTGTCACAGAGTGCCGCCAAGCGTATTTCGCGCATTCTGGCGTCCGAGCCCGAAGGCACGGCGTTGCGCGTCAGCGTCTCCGGCGGCGGCTGTTCCGGGTTCCAGTACGGCTTCGATCTCGACCGCAACCGCACCGACGACGACATCGTCGTCGAGCGCGACGGCGCGGTCGTGCTGATCGATTCCGTCTCGCTGCCCTACATGGGCGGCTCGGAGATCGACTTCGTCGACAATCTCCTCGGCCAGTCGTTCCAGATTCACAACCCCAACGCCACCGCGTCGTGCGGCTGCGGAACCAGCTTCTCGATCTGAGGGCGGCCATGGCAAGCCGTTCGACAGCCCGCACCAAAAAGGCATCTTCGGCGAAGGCACCCGCCAAGACGGCACGCACCGCCAAGAGCGCCAAGCCGGAGGCGCGCGCCCGCGCCAAGACCGCCGCGCGCGCCAAGCCGGCGCCGGCGAAGCGCACCGCCCGGGCGCCGGCCTCCAAGGCTCCCGCGGCAAAGGCCCCGGCCCGCCGGCCGGCGGCGACGCGCGGCGGCAACAGCGCCCTCGACAAGCTGCAGCAGGTGGCGCTGACCGCGACCAACCTCGACGCGTCGATCGGTTTCTACCGCGACACGCTCGGCCTGCGCTTCATCACCCGCTTCGATCCGCCGGGTCTGGCCTTCTTCAGCCTGGGCGGCGGCGTCCGCCTGCTGCTCTCGGCAACCGCCTCGCAGGCCTCGCTCTATTTCCAGGTCGACAACGTCGACGGCGCCGTCAAGGTCCTGCGCGACCGCGGGGTCCGCTTCCTGCAGCAGCCGCAGTTGATCCAGCGCGACGAAGCCGGCGACTTCGGCAAGAAGGGCACCGAGGAGTGGATGGCCTTCTTCAACGATCCGGCCGGAAACCTGCTGGCGCTGGTCGAGCGCCGCTGAAACGCAGCCTGAAGCGGTGACGTTGCCTCAATCCTGAGAGCAGTTTCGTCTGGACGCGCTGACCACGGCGGCGGCCCCGGCGGGGCTCGGCGACGCGGCGTAATCGCCGGCGCGCCTACTGGAACGCGGTCTCGGTGAAGCTGCGCAGCTTGCGCGAATGGAGCCGTTCGTGCGCCATCGAGCCGAGCTTCTCCATGGCGCGGATGCCGATCTCCAGGTGCTGGCCGACCTGGCGGCGGTAGAAGGCCGAGGCCATGCCGGGCAGCTTCAGTTCGCCGTGCAGCGGCTTGTCGGAGACGCACAGCAGCGTCCCGTAGGGCACGCGGAAGCGGAAGCCGTTGGCGGCGATGGTTGCCGATTCCATGTCGAGGGCGATGGCGCGCGACTGCGAGAAGCGCTGCACCGGCTCGCGGTGGTCGCGCAGTTCCCAGTTGCGGTTGTCGATGGTGGCGACCGTGCCGGTGCGCATGATGCTCTTCAGTTCGAAGCCCGACAGGCCGGTGACTTCGGCGACCGCCTGCTCCAGCGCCACCTGCACTTCCGCCAGCGGCGGGATCGGCACCCAGGTCGGCAGGTCGGCGTCGAGCACGTGGTCCTCGCGCACATAGCCGTGGGCGAGGACGTAGTCGCCGAGCGCCTGGCTGTTCCGCAAGCCCGCGCAATGGCCGAGCATCAGCCAGGCATGCGGCCTCAGCACCGCGATGTGGTCGGTGATGGTCTTGGCGTTGGACGGCCCGACGCCGATGTTGATCATGGTGAGGCCGGCGTGGCCGGGGCGCTTCAGGTGGTAGGCCGGCATCTGCGGCAGGCGCGGCAGCGCCACGCCCGATTCCGGTTCCGTCCGGCCGGCCAGCGTCACCACGTCGCCCGGCTCGACGAAGCATTCGTAGCCCTCGCCGCCCGCCGCCATCATCTTGCGGGCGCGCTGGACGAACTCGTCGACGTAGAACTGGTAGTTGGTGAAGATGATGAAGTTCTGGAAATGGGTCGGATGGGTCGCGGTGTAGTGCGGCAGCCGGTGCAGCGAATAGTCGATGCGCGTCGCATTGAACGGGGCCAGCGGCTCCGCCTTGTCGGGCGAGGCGACGTAGGTGCCGTTGACGATGGCGTCGTCGACGACCGCGAGGTCGGGCACATCGAACATGTCGCGCAGCGGCCGGTCGATCTGCTCGGTCAGCTCGCCCTCGACGTAGATGCCCTCCGGAAAGGCGAAGTGCAGCGGGATCGGCTCGGTCGACGGGCCGATCTCGACCGGCACGCTGTGATTGCGCAGCAGCAGCTTGATCTGCTCGACCAGGTAGGCGTGGAAGAGCTTCGGCTGGGTGACGGTCGCCGCGTAGAGGCCAGGCCCGGCGACGTGGCCATAGGACAGGCGCGAGTCGATCTGGGCGAAGGACGAGGTCTCGATGCGGATTTCCGGATAGGTGGCGCGGACGCGGCCGTCGAGATGGCGGCTTTGCAGCAGCTTGCCGAAGCGGTCGCGGATGAAGGCCGTATGCCGGTCGTAGATCAGTTCGAGCCGGTCGACCGCCGCCTCGGCGTCACGAAACGATTGCGGGGCGATCGGCCGGGGCTGATCGAGCTTGCTGGCATCGGCTTTCATGGGGTGTGCACCTTCCTTCAAGGTGCGCGGCAATCTCTGCCAGCGGCCCGCCCGGGTCAAGTCGTGGCTGCGTCGTCGGTCCCGCTCGCTCGGCGAGCGCCGGTCGAGCGCCGACGACAACAGCCCCACCACCAGCGCCAGGGCGACGAAAACCGTGCTGATCGCCGGCAGGCGGGCATACGGCCAGCCGGCGTCGAGCGCCAGGCTGCCGAGCCAGGCGCCGCCGGCGATGCCGACGTTGTAGGCGGTGGAAATGAGGGTGGAGACCAGGTTGGGCGCGTCGTGGGCGGCGGTGAGGATGCGGGCCTGCACCGGGGCGGAAAACGAGAAGCCGACCAGCGACCACAGGAAGAAGACGACGCCCATGGCGATGACGTCGTAGACGGCGATCAGCGAGACCCGTAGAGCACGACCTCGATGGCGAGGATGGCGATCATCGCCGGCATCGGCTTCCAGTCGCCGAGACGCCCGCCGACGAAATTGCCGACGATACCGCCGACGCCCGAAACGAACAGCAGCACCGGCACCATGCCGGTCGACAGTCCGGTGACCCCGGTGAGGATCGGGACGATGAAGGTGAAGGGCACGAAGAAGGCGACCATGCCGAGCGCGATCATGGCGAAGGAGGTCAGCACCGGCTGGCGGAAGACGGCACGGATCTCGGCGGCCATGCTCAGCGACGCACGGCCGCCGCCGCCGGGCGCGGCCGGGACGAGCGCCGCCAGCGCGCCGGTGGCGACGATGCCGATGCCGGCGATCGCCCAGAAGGCCATGCGCCAGCCGAAGGCATTGCCGATGGCGGTGCCGAGCGGCGCGCCGACGACGTTGGCGACGGTGATGCCGGCAACGACCAGGGATACCGCACTTGCCTGCCGCCCGCGCGCAACCAGCCGGGTGGCGGTGACCAGCGCGACGCCGAAGAAGACGCCGTGGCTGGCCGAGATCACCAGGCGGGCGCCCATCAGCAGCCAGTAGCTGGTCGCCAGCGCGCACAGGACGTTGCCGGCGACGAACACCAGCATCATCGTCAACAGGAGGGCGCGGCGCGGAAAGCGGCCGGTGGCGAGGATGAGGATCGGGCCGCCGACCGCCACCCCCAGCGCATAGCCGGTGATCAGCAGGCCGGCGGTCGGGATATCCACCGCCAGGTCGGCCGCCAGCGCCGGCAGCAGGCCGGCGATCACCAGTTCCGTCGTGCCGACCGCGAAGGCGGCAACGAACAGGGCGAACAGGGGCAGCGGCATGGCGACCCGCCGGCGGGCGGCCTTCTCGTCGGGGGCAGCGTGAGAGCTGGGCCGAAGGTCGCTCCGGCGGCGCGGACCATGGTTCAGGCGCGCGGTCCGGTCAACCTGCCCGTAGGCGGACCGCTCATGGCCGGCGGCGGGCGCGGCAAGCAAGGCAAAATCGTCGAGGTCCGATTGTCATCGGCCGGTCGGGTGGTAGTCTGATGGTGCCTATCCAAGTGCGGCTAGGGTTCCGTTGCGCCAGGCGCAAGCTGGACCAAGCGCCGTTATGAGCCGTGTGGCGGACACCCAAGGACGAAAAGACCAGAGGGGGTGGACAGGGCGTGGTTGAGCACGTCCGCATTCCAACCCTCGCGGTTCGAAGTGTCCTTCTCTGGTCTTGCATTGGTTCTGACCGCCGCCTTCTGCCATGCGACATGGAATTTTCAGGTCAAGCGCATCGGCGGCGGTGCGGAGCTGATCTGGCTTTTCTCGGTCGTATCGGTGCTGATCTACCTGCCGGTGGCGATCGCCATCGTGCTGGTCCAGCGGCCCGTCTTCGGTCCCTGGCAGGTCGCCTTCATCACCGGCAGCGCCGTCCTGCATCTCGGCTATTTCCTGCTGCTGCAGACTGGCTACCGCAAAGGCGACCTGTCGCTCGTCTATCCCACGGCGCGGGCAACTGGCCCCCTGCTCTCCACATCGCTCGCCGTCCTTCTGCTCGGCGAGACCGTCACCATCTGGATGCTGGTCGGCGCCGGCATGATCGTCATCGGGGTGCTGATGCTGACCGGCGGGATCAGGCGCGGCGGCAGCCGGGCGCCGGCGTCGCTGCTGTTTGGGCTCGCTGCCGGGGCGCTCATCGGCAGCTACACCGCGTGGGACGCCTACAGCGTCTCCTCGCTCCTCGTGCCGCCCCTGCTGCTCGACTATGTCTCCAGTCTCGGGCGCGTCGCCCTGCTGGCGCCGGTGGCGCAGCGCAAATGGCCGACCGTGCGCACGCATTGGTCGAGCCACAAAGCGGCCGTCATCGCCATCGCGGTCTTCAACCCGCTCGCCTACATCCTGGTGCTCTACGCGCTCACCTTCACGCCAGTCGCATATGTCGCGCCGACGAGGGAGGTCAGCGTTGTTCTCACCGTGCTCGCCAGAACGCTGCTGCTCGGCGAAGGCAAGCTCACAGAGCGCCTGGCATGGGCCATGGTCATCATGGCGGGCATGGCGATCCTGGTGACGGCATGACCGGCGGCCCGCGACGCGCGATGCCGGCGTTACGGACCGGGGTCCGGCCGGGGCCGCCGGGTCAGCTGACCGCGCGACGTCGGATCAGGGCTCCAGGGTCGCGTCGAGGGTGATCTTGATGGCGCCCAGCGCCCGCGACACCGGGCAGCCAAGCTTGGTTCCGGCGGCGATTTCCTGGAACTTGGCGTTGTCGATGCCGGGTACCTTGGCACCGACGGTCAGCTCGATCAGCGTGATCGTCGGCTTGCCGTCGACCGTATCAAGATGGAGCTCGGCACTGGTGCGGACGAGTTCCGGCTTGAAACCGGCTGCCTCGAGATCGGCCGACAGCGCCATCGAGTAGCAGCCGGCATGGGCGGCGGCGATCAGCTCCTCGGGATTGGTGCCGCCGCCATCGGAGAAGCGCGAGGCCCAGGTGTATTCGCCGTCATAGGCGCCGCCGCCGAAGCGCATGTGGCCGCGGCCCTGCCGCAGATTGCCGTGCCAGATGGCGTCGCTGGTTCGTGTCGGCATCAACTTTGTCCTTCGTGCAAGGGATGGTTTGGGGAGGAAGGCCGGACGGACGCCCGGATAGGCGTGCATATGGTGGCTGAAGCCGCGCCGTCCAGCCCCAGCGACTAGCCTCGCGCCCCGAATCCGTGCGATCACAACGCTCCATGAAGATCGCCACCTGGAACATCAACGGCGTGCGCGCGCGGCTCGATACCGCGCTCAACTGGGTCAAGGAGGCCGGGCCCGACATCCTCTGCCTGCAGGAGATCAAGTGCGAGGATGCCGCCTTCCCCGCCGAGATGTTCGAGGAGCTCGGCTACAACGTCGCCACCCACGGCCAGAAGGGCTTCAACGGCGTCGCTCTCCTCTCCAAGCTGCCGCTGGAAGACGTCGACACCGGTCTTGCCGGTGACGACAGCGACAGCCATTCGCGCTTCATCGAGGCGGTGGTGTCGGTGCCGGGCGCGGCGCTGAGGGTGGTGTCGCTCTATCTGCCCAACGGCAACCCGGTCGACAGCGACAAGTTCTCCTACAAGCTTGCCTGGATGGAGCGGCTGGAAGCCTATGCCCGCAGCCGCCTCGCCGACGAGGAAGCCTTCCTGCTCGCCGGCGATTTCAACGTCATCCCCGAGCCGATCGACGCGCGCTTCCCGGAGAACTGGACGCGCGATGCGCTCTACCAGCCGCAGACCCGGGCGGCCTGGCGCCGGCTGGTCAATCTCGGCCTCACCGACGCCTTCCGCGCCTGCGCCCCGGAGCCCGGCCACTATTCCTTCTGGGACTATCAGGCCGGCGCCTGGCAGAAGAACAACGGCATCCTGATCGACCACATCCTGCTGTCGCCGCAGGCCGCCGACCGGCTGTCGGCGGCGTGGATCGAGAAGCACACGCGCGGCTGGGACAAGCCGTCCGACCACGTGCCGGTGGTGATCGAGCTCGATTTCTAGTCGCATGTGACCGCCGGGGTGGTCATCTGCCCAGAGTGTGTTAGCCTTCCCCATGCTCAAGCGGCTCGTCATCGCAACTGCCGCACTGGCGGCAGGGTTGGTGCCGGCGTTGGCCGGCCAGAACGGCATCGACTGCCGTTGCCGCTACAAAGGCAAATACTTCGAGACCGGCGACACCGTGTGCATCCGCGTCGATGGCCGCTCGCGCCTGGCGCGCTGCGACATGGTGCTGAACAACACCTCGTGGACCTTCCTCAAGGATGCGAACGGATGTCCGACGGCGCGGATGAGCCCGGTGCCGCCGCGGCCCGTCGCCGGCCGTTCCACCCCCCGGCCGATCGCTTCGCTCTCGTTCTTGTGATCGCCGACCGGATTTCGGGGCGCCCGCCGTCACGTTAAGCTTTTGCGCATGGCACAGCGGTGGATGCTCGCAGCCGGCATGATAGCGGCCCTGTCGGCGATTCCGGCGGCGGCTCAGGATGCGCCCACCACCCCAGCCCTGCCCGCTCCGGCTTCCCCCGCGGTCTGTACCAGCGCGGGCAACACCTACAATGTCGGCGATTTTGCGTGCATTCCCGCTTGCCATGGCCAACGCCGGCTGGCCCGCTGCGATGTGGCGGGCCAGTCGGCCTCCTGGACGTATGTGTCGAACGCCTGCCCGAGCGCCATGATCAACGCGCCGTGGCCGAGCGACTGGAGCCAGTTGCCGGCGGCAACCGACATGACGCCGCTGCCGGTCGTCGTGCGCATGAGCGCCATCGACCCGGCGGTGGCGCCGCGGATCGGCTCGCATTTCAGGGAATCGGTGCTGACCCGCTAGCTGGGCGTGCGGCCTACTTGCCGCTGGCGAGCTTGGCCTGGTTCTTCGCCAGCCAGTCGTCGGCGAGCTTCTTGGCCGCCTGCCAGTCCGCCTGGCTCGACGCCGACAGGGCGTCCTCGTGCAGGCCCATGATCCAGTCCTGGCCGGGGCCGGAGCGGTCGAGCGCGATGGTCAGATACATCAGCCCCTGCACCGGCTGGCGGCTGGTGCCGTCGCCGACGAACAGGATGTGGCCGTAGAGCGCCTGCCCGTCGACGCTGCCGTAATCGGCGGCGAGCTTGGCCCACTGCGCCGCCTGGCGCAGGTTGCCGGGCTTGTCGGCGTTGTCGAGGTGGTCGCGGGTGAGCTGCAGGGCGATTTCGATGAGCAGGTCCTTGGCCGCCGGGTTGCCCTTGTCGGCCGCCAGGTTCGCCCACTTCGCCGCCTGGATCAGATCGCGTTCGCCGCCCTCGCCGTTGTAGAACATGGCGGCGAGGTTGAGCTGGGCGTCGGCATCGCCGAAATAGGCGGCGCGCCAGAAATATTCACGCGCCCGGCCCGGATCCGGCTTGACGTCGGAATTGGGTATGCCGCGGCGGAAGAAGCTGCCGAGCTTGGCCCAGGCGCTGGTGACGAACGGCGTCGGCTGGTCGCGGCGGCTGGCGTTGTCGTCGGCGGCGTGCGCCGCCACGTCGCTGAACAGCTTGAAGGCGGTGTAGTCGTTGCGCTCGACGCCATCGCCCTCGGCATACATGTTGCCGAGCTTCCATTGAGCGCCGGCACTGCCGTTCTTGGCGGCGAAGCTCAGCGCCTCGACCGCGGTGGTCTTGTCGCCGCTGCGGTAGGACGTGATGCCATAGCGCAGCGCCTCCGACGGAGGCGTGCTGGCATTGAGGTTCTTGATGTCGAAGGCGCCGGCATGAGTGGTCATGCCGAGGACGACGATCAATGCACCATTGAACGCACTACAAATCCGCATAGCTCACAGCTTCCGCCGCGCCCCCCGGATGGGTCACGGCACCCTTGCGGGCCGGGCCCACTCCTTGCGCATATTTCCAGATTGCACCGCTGGTGTAGGTGCTGGGGCGCGGCTTCCAGACCTTGCGCCGCTCCGCCAGCGTGGCGTCGTCGAGGCGCACCGAAATGGTGCCCGCGACGGCGTCGATGTCGATGATGTCGCCATCCTCGAGGAGGCCGATGGGGCCGCCTTCCGCCGCTTCCGGGCCGACATGGCCGATGCAGAAGCCGCGCGTGCCGCCCGAGAAGCGGCCGTCGGTGATCAGCGCCACCTTGTCGCCGGCGCCCTGGCCGTAGAGCGCGGCGGTGGTCGACAGCATCTCCGGCATGCCGGGGCCGCCCTTGGGGCCGACATAGCGGATGACCAGCACCTCGCCGTCCTTGTAGGTGCGGTTGCTCACCGCCTCGAAGCATTCCTGCTCGGTGTCGAAGCAGCGCGCCGGGCCGGAGAACTTCAGGTTCTTCATGCCGGCGACCTTCACGATGGCACCGTCCGGCGCGAGGTTGCCCGAGAGGCCGACGACGCCGCCGGTCGGCGACAGCGGCTTGTCGGCGGGGACGACCACGTCCTGGTCCGGGTTCCATTTCACGCCGGCCAGGTTCTCGGCGATCGTGCGGCCGGTCACCGTCATGCAGTCGCCGTGCAGATAGCCGTGGTCGAGCAGCGTCTTCATCACCATCGGGATGCCGCCGGCCTCGAACAGGTCCTTGGCGACGTATTTGCCGCCGGGCTTGAGCGTGGCGATGTAGGGCGTCTTCTTGAAGATCTCGGCGACGTCGAACAGATCGAATTCGATGCCGCATTCATGCGCGATCGCCGGCAGGTGCAGCGCCGCATTGGTCGAGCCGCCGGAGGCGGCAACGACGGTGGCGGCATTCTCCAGCGCCTTGCGGGTGACGATGTCGCGCGGGCGAATGTTGCGGGCGATGAGTTCCATCACCTTCTCGCCGGCCGCCATGCAGAAGCGGTCGCGGATCTCGTAGGGCGCCGGGGCGCCGGCCGAATAGGGCAGCGCCAGGCCGATCGCCTCGGAGACCATGGCCATGGTGTTGGCGGTGAACTGGCCGCCGCAGGCGCCGGCCGAGGGACAGGCGACCTGCTCCAGCTCGTAGAGGTCCTCGTCGCGACATCTTGCCGACCGAGTGCAGGCCGACCGCCTCGAAGACGTCGACCACGGTGACGTCGCGGCCCTTGAAGGTGCCGGGCAGGATCGAGCCGCCATAGATGAAGACCGAGGGCACGTTCAGCCGGCACATGGCCATCATCATGCCGGGCAGCGACTTGTCGCAGCCGGCCATGCCGACCAGCGCATCGTAGCCGTGGCCGCGCATGGTCAATTCGACGGAATTGGCGATGACCTCGCGCGAGGGCAGCGACGACTTCATGCCCTCGTGGCCCATGGCGATGCCGTCGGTGACGGTGATGGTGCAGAACTCGCGCGGCGTGCCGCTGGCGGCGGCGACGCCATGCTTCACCGCCTGCGCCTGGCGCATCAGCGAGATGTTGCAGGGCGCGGCCTCGTTCCAGCAGGTGGCGACGCCGACGAAGGGCTGGTGGATCTGCTCGGACGACAGACCCATGGCGTAGTAGTAGGAGCGGTGCGGCGCGTGCTCCGGGCCCTCCGTCACGTGGCGGCTGGGCAGTTTCTTCTTGTCGAACACACGCGCTTCCATGCTTCCCTCACCAAGGTCGACCGCCCCTGCCGGGCGCGGTGTTGAAAAACCGAAGCCGCGGCGACGACCCCACGTTCCCCGCGCGCCCCAGCGCAGGGCCTGCATCGTGACAGGTTGCTTGCCCCCCTTGGCAGGCCAACCTGATGGCCGCAGACTTCATGTCAGTTTATGGCTGAAAGGCGGCCAACCGCCCCATCATAGGGTGCGGAGGTTAACTTCTCGCCACACTGTGGCGGGAAGGCAACAAATGCGTTTGCCGGACGCTTTTGTTGCCATGGTCTTGCCGCGAAATTGCCGTCCGCGCAGCGTTCAGCGCTGGCCGTAGAGGACCTTGCGCTGCTCTTCCTCGCTCGCCGGCTTGTCGTCCGGCGGCGGCTTGAGGGCGACGCCCTTCTCCACCGCCGGGCGGGCGGCCATGCGGTCGACCCACGCCTTCACGTTGGGAAAATCGGCGCTGTCGATGCCGCGGAGGTCGAAGCTGCGCACCCAGCCGAACAGCGACATGTCGGCGACCGAGTAGTCGTCGACCACCCAGTCGCGGCCTTCGAGGCGGCCGTTGAGCACCCGGTAGAGCCGATGGGTCTCGTCGCCGAAGCGCTTCAACGCGTAGGCGTTGTCGGGGGCCATGCGCTTGAAATGGTTGTAGTTGCCGAAGATCGGACCGACGTTGGCGTTCTGCCAGAACAGCCATTCGTTGATCGCCACCCGGTCGCGGGCGGTCTTGCCGTAGAAGCGGCCGAACTTCTCGCCGAGATAGATGAGGATGGCGCCGGACTCGAAGACCGAGATCGGCTGGCCGTCGGGCCCTTGCGGATCGACGATCGCCGGCATGCGGTTGTTGGGCGAGATCTTGAGGAACTCGGGCTTGAACTGGTCGCCCTTGCCGATGTTGACGAAGCGGGTCGTGTAGGCGACGCCCAGCTCCTCCAGCATGATGGAGATCTTGTAGCCGTTGGGCGTGTTCCAATAATAGAAGTCGATCGGCTTTTCCTGGCGCGCGGGCATGGCAACTCTCTTTGGAGGGCGGGAAAGGGAGGGTCGGTCGATAATTGGCCCTCCGGCCCACGCCGACAAGGGAACAATTTGCCGTAGGCACGGGCGCCGGCGGAATGTCGCTGCTGCCGCCCTGCCCCGCCGTGGAAGGAACCTTCAGGAGGCCGCCGCCGTCAGCTTCTCGAGCTGTTCCAGCTTCTGCGCCCGCACCCGCTCGGCGAGCGGCACGGCGAGGAAGCGGCGCAGCGCCTCCGCCGTCTGCTGCTTGTCGTAGTGGGCGCGGAAGAGCTCCTGCATGGTCACCCGGTCGCCGTCGCAGTGGGTCAGCGTCACCGCATCGCCGACCCGCACGTCGCCCTCGGCGATCACCCGGCAATAGAGGCCGGGCCGCTCGGCGTCGCGGAAGCGCTTGACGAACTGCGGATCGCCGATCCGCCGGGCGAGCGTGTTGCAGGGCGTGCGCGGCGCCGTCACCTCGAGGACCACGGCATCGCCGATGGCCAGCCGGTCGCCGACGGCGATGGTGGTGCTGCCGAGTTCGTCGATGGTCAGGTTGTCGCCGAAGATGCCGGGCTCCAGCGGCCGGCCGAAGCGGAACGACCACCAGTCGTAATCATCGCTGCCGTAGACGTAGACGGCCTGGTCGGGGCCGCCGTGCACGCTGCCGTCGATCACCGTGTCGCCATCCAGGCCGAGCCGTCCGACGTGCACGCTTGCGATCGTCGGGCGCTTGAAGATGCCGGTCGCGCTCGTGCGGTCGCCCGGGATCAGTTCCCTCGCCCGCCCCAGATTGACGCTTGCCAGTCGCATGCCAGTCCACCCCCGTTGCGCGCCCGCGCGGGCGCTATTTCCATTTGATCGAGCAGCCGATCGCCGGGATCTGCTCGGCCGGTCCCTGGCCGGTCGCCGCGATCATGCGCATGGCCTCGACCAGTTCGCGGCGAGCCTCCGGCGGCGGCTCGTCGGTGCGGCCCTCGTCGAGCCGGCCGCGGTATTCGATGGTGCCGGCGCGGCTGATGCCGAAGAACTCGGGCGTGCACACCGCGTCATAGGCGCGGGCGACCTCCTGGCTCCCGTCGAAGAGATAGGGGAACGGAAAATCGTGCCGGGCGGCGAACACCTTCATGGCGGCCGGCGAGTCCTCCGGATGGCTGACCGGATCGTTGGCCGAGATGGCGACGAAGCCGATGCCTTCCGCCGCCAGGGTCTCGGCGTCGGCAACCATGCGGGCGACCACCGCCTTCACGTAGGGGCAGTGGTTGCAGATGAAGGCCACCACCGTTCCCTTCTCACCGGCGACGTCGTCGAGGCTGTAAGTGTTGCCGTCGGTCGCCGGCAGCGCGAAACGCGGGGCTTCAACACCGAGATGCGGCGCGGTTCCGGGTGTCGCCATGATGTCGTCCTTCCCTTCAGCCGGTGTTGATCATGCCCCTGGCGACCAGCCATTTCACCGATTCCAGCACGGCCTCGAAGGACGTATAGCGCGGCTCGTAGCCGAGCAGCCGCCGGGCCTTCTCGATCGAGCAGCTCGGGCTGTGGGCGATATGGTCCCAGGTTGCCCGCGCCGCCTCGGCACTGGTGGTCGCCTTCCACGCCTCCCAGGGCAGATAGGTCAGCTTCGCCTCGCGGCCAAACCAGCGGGCGGCGGTCTCGGCATAGCCGCGCAGCGTCACCGCCGCCGGCGAAACGATGTGGAAGGCCTCGCCCACCGACACGCGCCAGTTGGCGATCGCCTTCATGAAGGCCTGGGCGACGTCGTCGGCGTGGACGTGGTGGACGGTCTCCATGCCGAGGTTGGGCAGCGCCAGTTCGCCGCCGCGCGCCAGCAGCGAAAAGACATTGAGGTCGAAATGGCCGGCCGGGTTCAGCGGGCTCCAGCCCTCGCCGACGATGTGGCCGGGATGGAGGACGGTCGCCGGAAAGCGGTTGCGCCGCGCCTCGTCGATCAGAAAGGCCTCGATCGCCGCCTTGCGGATGCCGTAGTCGCCGAAGGGCCGGCGCGGCTGCATCTCGGTCGTCGGCACGGCGACGCTGGGGCCATGCACCCAGATGGTGCCGCAATGCAGGAAATGGCCGACGTGTCCGGCGAGCGCCTCGACCATCTGGCGGGCGCTGTCCGGCTGGAAGCAGATCATGTCGATGATGATGTCGGCCTTGAGATTGCGGATGGCGCGGCCGAAGGTGCCGGCCTTCTCCTCCGCCTCGCGGTCGATGACCACCGTCTGCACCGATTTCCAGGCGCCGTGCGCGACATAGGGCTCGCGCTGCCCGCGCGTCACATTGCAGACGTCGAAGCCGGCCTCGACCAGGCGCGGCACCAGGTAGGTGCCGACGTGCCCGCTGCCGCCGATGATCACTACGCGGGTCATTGCGATTTTTCCCGGATTTTCCCATTATTGTGCATTGCAACCAATCGATCATCGGCCATATGGCGTTGCGGGGCAAGCACCGCCGGGCTCCCGCCGCCGGCGGCCCCGTGCCACACTGGCTGGCACTGATTTCGAGCCTGAGAAAATCCCGCCAAGATGCCCGCCGCCAAGAAACCGAAGTCCGACAAGTCCGTCGACCTTTTCGCCCAGCTCGACCAGGAGGTCGGCAAGCTGAAATCCGTGGCCAGCGCGGCGCGGCGCGAGAAGAGCGTGCCGCTGAAGAAGGCGGTCGGCGCCAACGACAGCTATACGGCGGCCGATATCGAGGTGCTGGAGGGGCTGGAGCCGGTGCGCCGGCGTCCGGGCATGTATATCGGCGGCACCGACGAGAAGGGCCTGCACCACCTGTTCTCCGAGGTCATCGACAACTGCATGGACGAGGCGGTGGCCGGCCATGCGAGCTGGATCGAGGTCGAGGTCGAGGCGGACGGCTTCGTCGCCGTCACCGACAATGGCCGCGGCATCCCGGTCGGCATGCACCCGAAGTTCAAGAACAAGTCGGCGCTGGAGGTGATCATGACCACCCTCCACTCCGGCGGCAAATTCCACTCCCGGGTCTACGATACCTCCGGCGGCCTGCACGGCGTCGGCGTGTCGGTGGTCAACGCGCTCTCCGAGAGCCTCGAGGTGGAGGTCGCGATCGGGCGCCGGCTCTACGCCCAGTCCTATTCGCGCGGCGCCCCGAAGGGGCCGCTGAAGGAACTCGGCGAGGTCCATAACCGGCGCGGCACGCGCATCCGCTTCCGGCCCGACCCGCAGATCTTCGGCAAGGGCGTGGCGCTGCGCCCCGAGCGGCTGTTCGCCATGTCGCGGTCGAAGGCCTATCTCTTCGGCGGCGTCGAGATCCGCTGGTCGTGCGCGGCGGCGCTCGTCGCCGGCAAGGACATCCCCGAGAAGGCCTCCTTCCACTTCCCCGGCGGCCTGTCGCAATACCTCGCCGCCGAGCTTGCCGGCGAGACGCCGGTGGTGCCGATCTTCTCCGGCCGCACCGACAAGACCAGCGGCCACGGCGCGGCGGAATGGGCGGTCGCCTGGTTCCCCGGCGAGGGCTTCATCCGCTCCTACTGCAACACCATTCCGACCGGCGACGGCGGCACCCACGAGGCCGGCTTCCGCGCCGCCCTGACGCGCGGCCTCAAGGCCTATGCCGAGCTCTCCGGCAACAAGCGCGCCAACGTCATCGCCCCCGACGACGTGATGACCTCGGCCGCCGGCGTGCTCTCGGTGTTCATCCGCGAGCCGGAGTTCGTCGGCCAGACCAAGGACCGCCTGTCGTCGGCCGAGGCGACGCGCATCGTCGAGAACGCGGTGCGCGATCCCTTCGACCACTGGCTCGCCGCCTCGCCGGTCGAGGCGACACGCCTGCTCGAGTGGGTGGTGGAGCGCGCCGAGGAGCGCCTGCGCCGCCGGCACGAAAAGGAGATCGGCCGGCAGAGCGCGACGCGCAAGCTGCGCCTGCCGGGCAAGCTCGCCGACTGCAGCCAGGCCGGCAAGTCGGACACCGAGCTGTTCATCGTCGAGGGCGATTCGGCCGGCGGCTCGGCCAAGCAGGCGCGCAACCGCGCCACCCAGGCGATCCTGCCGCTGCGCGGCAAGATCCTCAACGTCGCCAGCGCCGGGCGCGAGAAGCTCAGCCAGAACCAGCAGCTCGCCGACCTCATCCAGGCGCTCGGCGTCCGTCCGCGCGCCAACTACAAGGCGGCCGATCTCCGCTACGAGCGGATCATCATCATGACCGACGCCGACGTCGACGGCGCCCACATCGCCTCGCTGCTCATCACCTTCTTCTACCGCGAGATGCCGGAGCTCGTCCGCGACGGCCATCTCTTCCTCGCCGTGCCGCCGCTCTACAAGCTCAGCCAGGGCGCCAAGGTGATGTATGCCCGCGACGAGGCCCACCGCGAGGAGCTGACCAGGAAGGAGTTCAGCGGGCGCGGCAAGATCGAGGTCAGCCGCTTCAAGGGGCTGGGCGAGATGCTCCCCGGCCAGCTCAAGGAGACGACCATGGACCCGGCCAAGCGCACGCTGCTCAAGGTCGAGATCGTCGAGGACGCCGCCACCGGCGCGGCCGTCGAGAGCCTGATGGGCAACAAGCCGGAGGAGCGCTTCCGCTTCATCCAGGAGCGCGCCGAGTTCGCCAGGGACCTGGATATCTGAGGCGTCCCCTCCTCGCCCGCCTCCGCATTCCTGCGGAGGGGCTGACCGGGCGGCGGTTTTCCGGTAGGTTCGGCGGGAAATCCCGTCCCCGAAGGAGACGCGCATGGTCCGCCCGATCATTCTTGCAGCGGCGCTTGTCGCCTGTTTCGCGGCCGCGGTGCCGGTTCGCGCCGACGCCATTCTCGACGGTCTGGCGGCGATGCCCGGCGCCGTCGAGGACGTGCGCATCGCCGGCACCTGGGACCAGGGCGACAAGACCGGCGCCTATCGCGTCATCATCGCCCGCACGGCCGGCGACGCGGTGACGGCGCGCCTCTTCGTCCAGTGGCTCCAGTATCACGACGACGGCAGCACCACGGTCGACAACACCATCGAAATCAAGGAGTTGGCCGATCTGAAGGTCGACATCGTGGACTACACGTCGGAATCCGACGCCGACGGCCTGTCGGTCTTCATCCAGACCCTCAACCCGAACGGCGCCACCGACCAGAACTACGAGCTGTTCGTCCAGTCGCCGACCGACTACCGCTTCGGACCGGCGACCAATTAGCCGTCTCCGTTTACCCCAAATTGGCCGGGAACATTGACATGGCGCCGCTTCCTCCTATGTTCCGCTCCGTCAATCCCTTAGCGCCTGATCTTGAGTCGGCGCCGTCACACCACGGCTATGAGCCGGGTTTATCGTTTCAAGTATGAGCTTTGAATCTCTCGGACTGAGCCCGAAAGTCCTGGCCGCGGTTGAGGCCAGTGGCTACACGGAGCCGACGCCCATCCAGGCGCAGGCCATCCCCCATGCGCTGGCGCGCCGCGATGTCGTCGGCGTCGCGCAGACGGGGACCGGCAAGACCGCCTCCTTCGTCCTGCCGATGCTGACGCTGCTGGAACAGGGGCGCGCCCGCGCGCGCATGCCGCGCACGCTGATCCTCGAGCCGACGCGCGAACTGGCGGCGCAGGTGGAGGAGAACTTCGGCCGTTACGGCCGCAATCACAAGCTGACCGTGGCGCTGATCATCGGTGGCGTCTCCTTCGACGACCAGCTCAAGAAGCTCGACCGCGGCGTCGACATCCTCATCGCCACGCCCGGCCGCCTGCTCGACCTGTTCGAGCGCGGCAAGATCCTGATGACCGGCGTCGAGATCCTCGTCATCGACGAGGCCGACCGCATGCTCGACATGGGCTTCATCCCGGACATCGAGCGCATCTGCAAGCTGCTGCCCGCCAACCGCCAGACGCTGTTCTTCTCGGCGACCATGCCGCCGGAGATCAAGCGCCTCGCCGACCAGTTCCTGCGCGATCCGGTGCGGGTGGAAGCCTCCAAGCCGGCAACCGCGGCCACCACCATCAGCCAGTACATCGTCCCGTCGGGCCGCGAGCCGGTCGACAAGCGGGCGGTGCTGCGGACGCTGATCCGGGGCGCCGACAATTTCAAGAACGCCATCATCTTCTGCAACCGCAAGCGCGACGTGGCGACGCTGCATCGCTCGCTGGTCAAGCACGGCTTCAGCGCCGGCGCGCTGCACGGCGACATGGACCAGCGGGCGCGCACGGCGACGCTGGACGATTTCCGCCAGGACCGCATCAAGCTGCTGGTCGCCAGCGACGTGGCGGCGCGCGGCCTCGACATTCCGGCGGTGAGCCACATCTTCAATTTCGACGTGCCCACCCACGCCGAGGATTATATCCATCGCATCGGCCGCACCGGCCGCGCCGGACTGACCGGCACGTCGATCACCATCGCCACCTCGCTCGACCGCAAATATGTGGCGGGCATCGAGAGACTGACCGGCCATCCCATTCCGCCGCTCGAAGTGGAGGCCGGCCCCGAGCGTGCCGCCGCCCACCACAAGAGCCGCGCCGAGCGCGTGCCGGCCGAAGCGAATGGGGCCACGGCTCCCGCTGCCGAGGCCGCGGCAGATGCGGCCGCCGAGGCGGAGAGCGAGCGCCCGCATCGCCACAGGGACGAGACCCGCCATCGGCGGGACGAGCACCGCGGCCACAAGGGCGAGCACCGTGCCGAGCGCCCCGAGCATCGTGCCGAGCGCGCCGAGCATCGCCCCGAGCGCCCGGAGCATCGTGCCGAGCGTCCCGAGCGGACCGAGCAGCGCGCCGAGAAACCGGAGCATCGCCGCGACCGGCACGAGGACCGCGCCAAGCCGCGCCGCGACGATCGCCGCCGCGACCGCCGGCCGCGCGAGGACCAGGGCGACGACGCACCGGTCATCGGTCTCGGCGACCACGTTCCGGCCTTCCTGCTGCGCCCGGTCAAGGTGCCGGGCGGCTAGAGCCAGACGAATTCAGCGTCGCTTGGTGGCCGTCGCCTTCGCGGCGGCCTTTGCTTTTCCGGGCTTCTTCGCCGACGCCTTGGCGGCCTCGATGCGCCGCGCCGCCGCATAGGCGCCGCGCGCCCATTCGGCGAAGTCGTCGGGTTCGTCGAACAGCCGTTCCGGCGCCCGCCAGTAGGGCATCGGGATCGCCCGCCCCTTCATCTCCGGCGTCCATTGCTCGCAGCCTTCCGCGGCGAAGGCCGGCGCCGTCTCGTCGTCCGCCTTGAGATAGAAGACGCCGCGCGAGGAGAGCAGCGCGAACATCAGCCCGTCCCTGAACACGCCGCGACCGCCGAACATGCGGCGGATGGAAACGCCGCCGAGCGGCGCCAGCAGTTCTGCGATCAGGTCCTCAAGCCCGGCCATCCGGCGAGATTACAGCAGGACGCGACCCGGCGCAGGGGGCGCCGGCCGCGATCGGCTCGACTGCTGACAGGAATGGGCGCGGCCCGGCTCAGGCGTCGGCCGGCTCGGGCGTGGCCGGCTTCAGTTCCACCGACTCGCCGCAGCCGCAGGCGGAGACCTCGTTCGGGTTATGGAAGACGAAGCCCGCGCGCAGCTTGGTCACCTCGAAGTCCATGGTGGTGCCGAGCAGGAAGAGCACCGCCTTGGGGTCGACGAAGACGGTGACGCCGTGGGCGGTGACCACGTCGTCGGCCGGGTTCGGCGTCGCGACCGGGTCGAGGGTGTAGGCCATGCCGGCGCAGCCGGCGTTCTTGATGCCGACGCGGACGCCCGCCAGCGGCGCTTCGCTGTCTTCCACCAGGGCGCGCACGCGCGCCGCGGCAGCCTCGGTCAGCGAGATCACGGTGGGACGCGGGCGGGGCATGGGCCTGTTCTCTCCTTCGTCGGCCAGGCGCCGGTTCAAGGCCGGCGCTGTACCGGTTCTAAAATGGGCCGCTTCGGGCCATCCGGCAAGCCCCGGCAACGGCTTGATCCGGCCCGATGGCGGGTAATTCGACCTCAGAAGTCGCGGTTCTTGAGAAGATGGGTGGGGATCGCCAGGCCGGCGCCGATGGCGCCCAGCGTGAAGATCACCCGCAGCATGTATTCCATCGCCAGGACGATGGTGGCGACCTCGTTCTCGGGATGCGGCGCGGTCACCGCCAGCAGGCCGAGGATCGCCTGGCTCATGAAGGCGCCGGGCACCATCGGGATGCAACCGGCGAGCGCCACGGCGTTGCTGGCCGTCCCCAGGGCGCGGCGGAAGACCCACGCGGCGCAGGAGGCCGCGATCGCCGCGACGAAGGAGGCGGCTTCGAGGCTCCAGCCGGCATCCTGGGCGAGCGTGCGGACGAGAAGCGCCAGCGCGCCGGCCGCCATGCACCACAGAAGCGTCCGCGGTCCGACGTTGAAGAGGACGGCGAAGCCGGCCGCGGCAATGGCGCCGAAGACCACCTGATGCGCCAGATGGAGGAGCGAGGCGTCCACTTATCCCACCCCCAGCATGACTTCGGCGATCCACACCCCGACGGTGACGAAGATCATCACCATCAGCACGGTGATCGCCCGGGCGCTGCCCATCGACGGATAGCCGTCCATGATGTCGGTCTGGGCGTTGGTGGCCGGCACGCCCGGCACCAGCAGCAGGGTGGCGGCGATCATGGCGAGCGGCACGGTGCGGCTGTGGACGAGTTCGGCGCCAAGCCCGCCGAGCGCGGCGGCGAGGAAGGCGATGACGGCGCCGATGACGTAGTAGTTGACCCCGCGCCCGCGCAGCAGGCTGCGGGCGTACTGACCGGCCGTGCCGGCGATCAGCACCGGCGCGAAGGCCGCCCAGTCGACGCCGAGCAGCCGCCCGAAGGCGGCGCAGGCAACGCCCACCGCCAGGGCGACGATGGCCGGCGGATAGTGCGGCGTGTCGCGCACCAGGTCGTCGATCGCCGCCTCGACCGCATCGACGCTCATGCCGCCACGCGACACCTTCAGGCAGAGATCGCGCAAGGCATGGTCGAGCCGGTGGTTCACCCCGTGCGGGCCGACCGAGGTCAGGTGGGTGATGGTACTGCCGCCGTGGGTGATGGTGATCTCATGGGAGGCGTAGCCGGCGCGCATGCCGATGATGTCGGCGCCCAGCCCCTTGACGATCAGCGCGGCGCCCTGATGCACCACGGTCACCCGCGCGCCGCTCTCCAGCAGGATGCGCGCCGCCCTCAGCGCGCAGAGCGCGATGCGCTGCAGCTCGCGAGGGGGCATCGGCACGGCATCGGTTTCGATCGGCATGGCGGCTTCCGGCTACACGACAAGTCCCCGCCGCGGCTTGATCCGGCGCAAACGTCGGCATTCTGCGTCGTCGGCCCGCCCCCCGACGCCGCTTCGCGTCAGTCGACTCTTGGCGCGCCGCCACATAGAATCAGAACAATTACGACGAAAAGCGCGGTTCTGTTCGTTCGACTGAAGAGGATGGCGCGGCCGGCATGGACGGCCGGCCTGTGACCGCGAAAAGCCCGCAACACCACAGCCATCGCCGCCTTCCCTGCCCTGCGCAGGGTTGGGACACCGGCATTCAACACGCAAATCGCAACGAGAAAACCTCAAAGGGAGTGACGTCATGGCAAAATATCTGGTGCAGGCGACCCTGACCGCCGAAGGCATGAAGGGCGTCGAGAAGGATACCGGCTCGGGCCGCAAGGCGGCCGTGACGAAGGCCATCGAGGGCCTCGGCGGCAAGGTCGAGGCGTTCTACTTCGCGCTCGGCGAACACGATGTCGTGGTCGTCGCCGACCTGCCGGACGTGGTCGCCGCGGCGGCGATGGCGATGCACGTCAACGACAGCGGTCTGGTGCGGACGACGACGACGGCGCTGCTCACCGTCGACGAAGTCGACCAGGCGATCAAGCGCAAGGTCGCTTACCGCGCTCCGCGGCAAATAGCCGGCGCGGGTCATCGCGGCGAGCTGTCGTCCCCCGGCGCCGCCGGGCAGCTCGCCGCATTCCGGCCGAAGATGCGCTGGTAGAAGGCGCGGCTGGCCGGCACGTCGGCGACGTAGAGGCAGGTTTCCAGAACGCCGTTCACCCGCGGGCGGTCAGCCATCGCTCGCTTCGCTCGAACGCCGGCTCGGGCTCAGTACCAGTCGAGCGCGACGCGCGCCAGATCGGACATGCGGTCGGGCGTCCACGGCGGATCGAACACCATGTTGACCGTGACCTCGGCGATGCCCGGGACGAGGCTCACCGCGTTCTCCACCCAGCCCGGCATCTCGCCGGCGACCGGACAGCCGGGCGCGGTCAGCGTCATGTCGATCTCGATGTTCTTGTTGTCGTCGATGTCGACCCGGTAGATCAGCCCCAGTTCGTAGATGTCGGCCGGGATCTCCGGATCGTAGACCGACTTCAGCGCCTCGATGATGTCGGCGGTCAGCCGCGCCAGCTCCTCCGGCGGGATCGCCGAGCCGGTGGCGTGCGGCGTCACCGAGGCGCTGCGGGCCATCTCCGGCTCGGGCGTCTCGGGGGTCTGCGGCGTGGTGGTGGTGCGCTCGTCCATCGTTCTCACGCGAAGAAATCTTGGGCCTTGTGGAGCGCCTCGGCAAGGCGGTCCACTTCCTCCACGGTGTTATAGAGCGCGAAGGAGGCGCGACAGGTGGCGGTGGTGCCGAAACGGGCGAGCAGCGGCTGGGCGCAATGGGTCCCTGCCCTGACCGCGACGCCGGAACGGTCGATGATCGTCGAAATGTCGTGCGGGTGGGCGCCGGCCATGTTGAAGGCGACGATGGCGCCCTTGCCCTTGGCCGAGCCGTAGATGGTCAGGCTGTTGATGCGCGCCAGCCGCTCCTCGGCGTAGGCGGCCAGCGTCGCCTCGTGGGCGTGGATGCGCGCCAGGCCGAGGCCCTGCATGTAGGTCAGCGCCGCGCCGAGGCCGATCGCCTGCACGATCGGCGGCGTGCCGGCCTCGAAGCGGTGCGGCGGATCGGCGTAGGTGACGCGCTCCTGGCTGACGTCGGCGATCATCTCGCCGCCGCCCATGTAGGGCGGCATCGCCTTCAGCCGCTCGCGCTTGCCGTAGAGCACGCCGATGCCGGTCGGCCCGTAGAGCTTGTGACCGGTGAAGGCATAGAAATCGCAATCGATGTCCTGAACGTCGACGATGGTGTGGACCGCCCCCTGGCTGCCGTCGACGAGGACCGGAATGCCGCGCCGATGGGCGATGCGGCAGACCTCCTTCACCGGAACCGTGGTGCCGAGCACGTTCGACATGTGGGTGATCGCCACCATCTTGGTGCGCGGGCCGAGCAGCTTCTCGAATTCCTCGATCAGGAAGGTGCCGTCGTCGGCGACCGGTGCCCACTTGATCACCGCGCCCTGCTTCTCGCGCAGGAAATTCCACGGCACGATGTTGGAGTGGTGCTCCATGATCGACAGCACGATCTCGTCGCCTTCGCCGATGACCGAGCCGCCGAAGGAGGCGGCGGCGAGGTTGATCGCCTCGGTGGCGTTGCGGGTGAAGATCACCTCGTCGACATGGGCGGCGTTGATGAAGCCGCGGACGATCTCGCGCGCCTCCTCGTATTTCTCGGTCGCCAGGTTGGAGAGGTAATGCAGGCCGCGATGGACGTTGGCGTATTCGGCGCCATAGGCCTGCGCGATCGCATCGATGACCGCCTGCGGCTTCTGGGCCGAGGCGGCGTTGTCGAGATAGACCAGCGGCTTGTCGTAGACGGTGCGCGCCAGAATCGGGAAATCCCGGCGCACCGCCGCGACGTCGAGTGGCTGGTCGATGGTGGCCGCCGGCGCGTTCATGATGCCGACGCGTTCCGCTTTCTCAGCCAGGCGCCGACGACGCCCTTGAGCGCACCGGCGACGGCGTCGTCCTTGAGCGTGTCGATGGCGTCGTCGAGGAAAGCCTCGATGAGCAGTTGCTCGGCCACCGCCCGCGGCACGCCGCGCGCCATCAGATAGAAAAGCTGGGTGTCGTCGATGCGGCCGGAGGTCGAGCCGTGTCCGCACTGGACGTCGTCGGCGAAGATCTCCAGCTCCGGCTTGGAGGCGAACTGCGCCGTCTCCGACAGGAGCAGCGCCTGCGCCATCATCTTGGCGTCGGTCTTCTGGGCGTCCTGTTCGACGACGATGCGGCCCTGGAAGACCCCCTCGGCGGTGCCGTCGACGACGTTCTTGAACAGCTCGCGGCTCTGCGACCAGCCCTCGGCGTGGCGCACGACCAGCGTCTGGTCGCCGTGCTGGCTGCCGGAGAGCATGGTGGCGCCGTTGAAGCTGAGCGTCACGCCGCGTCCGCTGACGGTGGCAAAGCCCTGCCAGCGCCACAGCGCGGCGCCGGCATTGACGATGAGATGGCCGAGCGTGGCGTCGGCGGACAGGTCGGTCTCGAGCGTGCCGATATGCTGCGCGGCGTCGCCCTCCGCCTGCAGCCGCGCCCATTGCACATGGGCGCCGCGGGCGAGCGCCAGCTCGGTGACCGCGTTCACCTGATAGGCAAGGCCGTCCGGCCCGCGATGGCTGTCGACGATGGTCAGGCTGGCATTGTCGCCGACCGTCACCATGTCGCGGACGAAGACCGCGACCGGCGCGCCGGCGGCCGTCAGGTGGGCGATCTCGAGCGGCCGGGCGGGCCTGGCGTTGCGGGCGACATCGACGACGACCCCGCCGCGCATGAAGGCCGAGTTGAGCGCCAGCGCGGTGTCGTCGGAATCGGCAAAGAGCTTGCCGATGCGCTCCGGCGCCTCGGCGAGGACGCTGGCGAGCGGCGTCACGGTGACGCCGTCGAGCCCGGCGAGGTCGGAGAGGTCGGCACGATAGGTGCCGTTGACCACCACCAGCCGCGCGCGGTCGAGATCGGCCAGCGGGTCTTCGCCGGCAAGCTCGGTCAGCGTGGCGTCGTCGGCGCCGTCGGCAAGCGGCGCCGCCTCCTTCATCAGCGCGCGCAGGTCGGTGTACTTCCATTCCTCGACGCGGCGATGCGGCAGGCCGCTCTTCTCGAACAGCGCGATCGCCGCCTCGCGCCGGTGCGCTGCCGGGGGGCCGCCGGGGAGCGTCGCGGCGTGCGCGCGGTACTGGGCAACCAGCGCGTCTTCCGCCTTGGTCCGTATGGTTTTGGGTGCAGCGGTCATGCGCGTCGCTCTAGGCCGCCGCGCCGGTGAACTCGGCGTAGCCCTTCTCTTCCAGCTCCAGCGCCAGCTCCTTGCCGCCCGAGCGCACGATGCGGCCGGCGGAGAGCACGTGCACGACGTCGGGCACGATGTGGTTGAGCAGGCGCTGGTAGTGGGTGATGACGATGGTCGACCGCTCCGGCGATTTCATCGCGTTGACGCCGTCGGAGACGACGCGCAGCGCATCGATGTCGAGGCCGGAATCGGTCTCGTCCATGACGCACAGCGACGGGTCGAGCAGCGCCATCTGCATGATCTCGTTGCGCTTCTTTTCGCCGCCCGAGAAGCCGACGTTGAGCGGCCGGCGCAGCATCTCCTGGGTGACGTTGAGCCGCTCGGCGACCTCGCGCACCTTGCGCACGAAATCGGGGGTGGAGAGCTCCGTCTCGCCGCGCGCCTTGCGCTGGGCGTTGAGGGCCGACTTGAGGAACGTCATGGTGGCGACGCCGGGGATTTCGACCGGATACTGGAAGGCGAGGAAGACGCCGGCGGCGGCGCGCTCGTCCGGCGGCATCTCCAGCAGGTCGCGGCCCTTGAAGGTCACCGAGCCCGCGGTCACGTCGTAGCCGGGGTGGCCGGCGAGCACATAGGCGAGCGTCGACTTGCCGCCGCCGTTGGGGCCCATGATGGCGTGGGTCTCGCCCTTGCCGACGGAAAGGTCGATGCCGCGCAGGATCTCGCGCTCGGCCACGGTCACATGCAGGTTCTTGATCTCAAGCATACTCATCGTTCTCTTTCGTCAATGCGTTCCGCGGTTGCGGCCGCCCCAGCGCCAGCGCCAGGCGCCGTCGGTGGTGCGATAGCTGATCCAGGCGGCGGCCGCCGTCGCGCCGACGACCAGCGCCAGCCACGCGCCCCAGTCGATGGTCGGCAGCGGCTCGTCGGTCGGCAGGAACATCCAGGTCGCGCCGAGCACGATGGCGAGGTAGACGGCGGCCAGCAGCCAGCCCTGCCAGCTCTTCGGCGTGGCGCCGTAGCCAAAGCGGCGCGGTGTGAACCAGGCGGCCATCATTCGCCGTCCCAATAGTCGAGCGAGTTGGCGACGCGGCCGACGAAGCGCACGCCGCCCTTGCCGGTCGCCCAGTCGAAGCGCGAGGAGACGGCGAACTTGTTCGAATCGGGATATTCGACCACGTCGCCGGTGCCGGCCGGGTTCGCCGAGATGCCGAGGTACTTCAGCGTCGTCTTGCCGGTGTTGACGATCTGGTGGGCGGTCTCCGGCCCGCCGGTCGGCGCGGCACAGACGTCGCCGGCCTTGACCGGATAGCTCTTGTCGCCGAAGCGGTAGGTGCCCTCGCCTTCGAGGATGACGAACAGCTCCTGCGTCATGTGATGGGCGTGGAAGGGAAACGCCTTCTTGCCGGGCTCGACCACGTGCAGCATGACGCCCATGCCGGTCGAGCCGATCAGCTTGCCGAAGGAGCCGATCTTCGCCGCGAACGCCTCGCCGTGCGCATTGTCGCGCAGCGGCACGTCGGCGATGTTGATCACGGGTTTGACGGTCTCTGCCATGGCGGTCGCAACCTCAGCGGCACCGGCGGGGCGCTAGCCCACGCTTCCTTCCAGGCTGATGCCGATCAGCTTCTGGGCCTCGACGGCGAACTCCATCGGCAGGTGCTGGATGACGTCCTTGACGAAGCCGTTGACCACCAGCGCCACCGCCTCCTCGTCGGAGAGGCCGCGGCTGCGGCAGTAGAACAGCATGTCGTCGGAGATCTTCGAGGTGGTCGCCTCGTGCTCGAAGTTCACCGACGAATTCTTCGCCTCGATATAGGGAATGGTATGGGCGCCGCAGCGGTCGCCGATCAGCAGCGAATCGCAGTTGGTGTAGTTGCGCGCGCCGGTCGCCTTGCGGTGCGAGGTGACCAGGCCGCGATAGGTGTTCTGCGAGTAGCCGGCGGCGATGCCCTTGGAGATGATCCGGCTCTTGCGTGTTCTTGCCGAGGTGGGTCATCTTGGTGCCGCTGTCGATCTGCTGGTAGCCGTTCGACACGGCGATCGAATAGAACTCGCCCGACGAATCGTCGCCCCTGAGGATGCAGCTCGGATACTTCCAGGTGATGGCCGAGCCGGTCTCCACCTGCGTCCACGAGATCTTGGAGCGGTCGCCGCGGCAGTCGCCGCGCTTGGTGACGAAGTTGTAGATGCCGCCCTTGCCGTCGGCGTCGCCCGGGTACCAGTTCTGGACGGTCGAATACTTGATCTCGGCATCCTCCTGCGCCACCAGTTCGACCACGGCGGCGTGCAGCTGGTTCTCGTCGCGCATCGGCGCCGTGCAGCCTTCCAGATAGGAGACGTAGGCGCCCTTCTCGGCGATGATCAGGGTGCGCTCGAACTGGCCGGTGTTCTTCTCGTTGATGCGGAAATAGGTCGAGAGCTCCATCGGGCAGCGCACGCCCTCGGGCACGAAGACGAACGAGCCGTCGGAGAAGACCGCCGAGTTGAGCGTCGCATAGAAATTGTCCGACGTCGGCACGACCGAGCCGAGGTACTTCTTGACGATCTCGGGGTATTCGCGGATCGCCTCCGAGATCGAGCAGAAGATGACCCCGGCCTTGGCCAGTTCCTTGCGGAAAGTGGTCACCACCGAGACGGAATCGAACACCGCGTCGACCGCCACGCGGGCGCCCTCGACGCCGGCGAGCACGGCGCGCTCGCTCAGCGGAATGCCCAGCTTCTCGTAGGTCGCCAGCAGTTGCGGATCGACCTCGTCGAGGCTCTTCGGCCCGGCCGTCTTCTTCGGCGCCGAATAGTAGTAGAGGTCCTGGAAGTCGATCGTCGGATACTTCACCCGCGCCCAGGTCGGTTCGCTCATGGTCAGCCAGCGGCGGAAGGCCGCCAGCCGCCATTCGAGCATCCATTCGGGCTCGCCCTTCTTGGCCGAGATGAAACGCACCGTGTCCTCCGACAGGCCCTTCGGCGACTTGTCGGACTCGATGTCGGTGACGAACCCATACTTGTATTGGTCGACGTCGATCCGGCGAACCTGATCGACCGTCTCGCGAACGGCAGGCATGCAGCTACTCCATCCACAGCGGCTTCAAGGGCCGCGGGTGAGGCTTTCTAAGGCCACAACGCCGGACAGGAAAGTGCTTCACGCCCTTTTCCCGGCGTTGCTCCCGGCGACATTCAGGCCGCCTGAATCTCTCCTGGCGCGACGTGCTTTAGCACGGCTTTCCAGGCGGTTGCGAATAAATCTAAGTCGTTTTCGGCCGAATCCCACCCCAGACTGAGCCGAATGGCGCATTTTGCGATGTCGGCCTCGACGCCCATGGCCGCCAGAACGTGGCTCGGCGCCACCTTGCCGGAGGAACAGGCGGAGCCCGAGGAAACCGCGATTCCGGCCAAATCGAGAGCAATCACAAGCGTTTCCGCGGACAAGCCGGGTACCGCGAGGCACAGCGTCTGGGGCAGACGGGGGACCCCGGCGCTGAACACGATGCCCTTGGCCCCGACCGTCTCCGCCAGCCGGTCGCGCCAGCCAGACCAGCCCTGCGCCCGGTCGAGGTCTGCCAGCGCCGCCTCGGCCGCCGCGCCGAAGCCGGCGATCGCCGCCACGTTCTCCGTTCCAGCCCGGCTCCGCCGCTCCTGTCCGCCGCCGGTCATGAGCGGCGCAAAGGTGACGCCCTCGCGCGCCCGCACGATCGCGCCGGCCCCCAGCGGCCCGCCGATCTTGTGCGCCGAAAGCGTCACAACATCGACGCCGAGAGCCTTGATATCCAAGGGGATTCGGCCAGCCGCCTGGACCGCGTCGCAATGCACCAGGGCGCCCGCTGCGTGGGCGATCGCGGCCACCTCGGCCACCGGCTGGATCGCCCCGGTCTCGTTGTTGGCGAGCATCACCGAAACCAGCGCGCGGCCGCCGGCCTTGGCGAGCAGCGCCGGCAGCGCGGCGCAATCGACGATGCCGTCGCCATCGACCGGGATGGTCAGCATCTCGTCCACGGCGAAGCCGCCGCCGGCGAGCACCGACGGGTGCTCGGTGGCGCCGATCAGCAGCGTGTCGAGGTCGACGATGTCGCTCCCGATTCGCCAGTCGGGCGTCAGCACGGTGTTGTTGGCCTCGGTACCGCCACTGACGAAGGTCGTGAGCTTGGCCTCGCCGCCGGCAAGCCGGGCCACGGCGCTCCGCGCCGTCTCGATAAGGGCGCGCGCTGCCCGCCCCTCGGCATGCACCGAGGAGGCGTTGCCGACCGCGCCGAGGGCGGCGACCATCGCCTCGCGGGCCTCGGGCCGCAGGGGCGCCGTGGCGTTGTAGTCGAGATAGGTGCGCTTGATCATCCGCCGCCTTTCGGCCCTCCGGCCTCTACCAGTTCCGCCATCGCCGCCGCCGTCGCGCCCCTCTCCCGGCGCAGGCCGTCAACGACGCCCTTCTGGTCCGCTTCCGGCCGGTTCTGGCTGACCTTCCACTTGCCTTCGATGCGGGCGATTTCGATTTCGATGCCGACGATGCCGCGCAGCATGGCGGCGACGAACGGCTCGGGCGCATCGGCCACCTGCCATGGCGCCGGGCGCGCGCCTTCCTGGGCCAGGGTCAGGGCATCGATCTGGCGGCGCAGCCAGTCGGCGTCCTCGATCACCCGCAAGGCCCCGTAGGCCTGCACGATCGCGTAGTTCCAGGTCGGCACCACCTTCCCGGTCTCGGCCTTGGTCGCGTACCACGAGGGGGTGATGTAGGCCTCGGCGCCCTGGAAGACGACCAGCGCCTCGATCGACGGGTCGAAATCGCGCCACTGGCGGTTGGCGCGGGCGAGGTGTCCGCGGAGCACCGCCCTGGCGCCGGCCGCGGCGTCGAGAACGAAGGGGATCGGATTGGCCTCCAGCCCGCCCGCCCCGGCGGTCACCAGCAGGCCGAGCGGATGGGCGCGGATCAGCGCGTGCTGGACGGCGGGATCGTCCTCGCGGTGGTGCTGCGGCTGGTACATGGCATGCGCCATACCACGCGCCGACCGTCGCCGGAACAGCGGCCCGGGGCAGCCATCACGCCCGCGCGGCGACCATCAGGTAGATCGCGCAGAAGTGGATGGCGGCACCGGCCACCACGAAGCCGTGCCAGATCGCCCGCTGATAGCGCAGACCCTGCACCGTATAGACGATGGTACCGAGCGAATAGACGAGGCCCCCGGCGAGCAGCAGCGCGAGGACGAGCGGGCTGAGGACCGCCAGGAACGGCTGCGCTGCGGTCAGGCCGAGCCAGCCGAAGGCGAGGTAGAGCAGCGTGGTCAGGTTGCGCAGGCCGTGCGGCGCGATCACCGTCTTCAGGAGGACGCCCGCCGCGGCCAGCGCCCACACCGCCGCCGTCAGGCCGATCGCCGGGAGGCCGGTGAGCGCGCCGGCGGTGAAGGGCGTGTAGGTGCCGGCGATCATGACCAGGATGGCGGCATGGTCGAGCCGGCGCAGCACCTCATGGAACCGCAGCCGCCCGCCGAGGCTGTAGGCGGCGGAAGCGGTGAGCATGGCGATCAGCGCGAAGACGTAGACGGCGACGGCGGCGACCGGGCCGCCACCGGCAGCCGCAGTGCTGATCAGCGCGCCGGCGCCGACCGCGGCGGCGGCCAGGCCGACGGCATGGACGACGCCATCGGCGACGATCTCGCCGGTCGTGTATCCGCGCTGGGCGACTGCTGCGGCCATTGGCGCTCCCGTGCTGCGCCCTTCGCTTCGGCGATCGTTCCGGCGCTGTCCAGGGTGAGAGATGGGGGCGAGACGGCGGATCGGCTAGGCGACTGCGACAATGGGCGGACGGCGCCCACCGCGGCGTCAGGAGCGGCGGGCGCAAACGCGCGGCTGTCGGTTATCCTTGAAATCGCCCCCGGCGATTGTGATATGAAAGCGCCCACTTGCCCGCCCAGCTGCGGGATTTGGCCAATTCGTCGCCCCCTCATCGATACCGTCGGCTCGCCGCCGAAGGGCGCACAGCACTCCCGAGGTCCGCAAAAGCGTATGCCCGAAGTCATCTTTGCCGGCCCTGCCGGGCGCCTCGAAGGCCGTTTCCAGCCGGCCAAGCGCAAGAACGGCCCGATCGCCATCATCCTGCACCCGCATCCCCAGTTCGGGGGCACGATGAACAACCAGATCACCTATCAGCTGTTCTACATGTTCGCGAAGCGCGGCTTCGCCGTGCTGCGCTTCAATTTCCGCGGCGTCGGCCGCAGCCAGGGCGAGTTCGACCACGGCGGCGGCGAGCTGTCGGATGCGGCCGCCGCGCTCGACTGGGTGCAGTCGGTGCACAGCGACGCGCGCTCGTGCTGGGTCGCCGGCTTCTCCTTCGGCGCCTGGATCGGCATGCAGCTCCTCATGCGCCGGCCGGAGATCGAGGGCTTCATCTCGGTGGCGCCGCAGCCCAACCTCTACGATTTCACCTTCCTCGCCCCCTGCCCGTCGTCGGGCCTGATCATCCATGGCGACCAGGACAAGGTCGCCCCGCCCAAGGACGTGCAGACCCTGGTCGACAAGCTGAAGACCCAGAAGGGCATCAAGATCGAACAGACGATCGTCAAGGGCGCCAACCACTTCTTCGAGCACAATCTCGACGAGCTGATCGGGCTCTGCTCCGACTATATCGACCGCCGCCTGGCGCCGGGCTCGACCGCCGGCTAGCGCAATCCGAGGAAAAGCGGACATTCGCTTTTCCGTGCGGAATTGCTGGTCTAGGAAAACATTCCGCCGCCGTTCACGGCAATCGTCTGGCCGGTGATGAAGCCGTTGCCGACGATCATCACCACCGCCTGAGCGATGTCGTCTCCGGTGCCGATGCGCCCGACCGGGATGCGGGCGCCGACGCCGGCCGCGATCAGCGGCTGGCCCATCTCCGTGTCGATCAGGCCGGGGGCCACGGCGTTGACCGTCACGCCCTCCGGCGCCAGCCGTCCCGCGTAGCCCCGCGTCAGGCCCTCCAGGCCGGCCTTGGAGGCGTTGTAGGCGACGCTGACCGAACCGGTTCCGCGCGCCGCGATGGACGAGATGTTGACGATGCGGCCCCAGCGCCGCGCCCGCATGGCCGGCAGGACGGCCTGGGTGCACAGGAAGGCGGACTTCAGGTTGACCGCCAGCGCGTGGTCGAAATCCGCTTCCGTGATGTCGTCGAGCCCGCGCGCCGCGGCCATGCCGGCGTTGTTGACCAGGATGTCGATCGGGCCGAGGCGGTGTTGCACATCCTCGACCATGCCTTCCACCGCCCGGCCCACCGAGACATCGGCGGCGAAGACGTCGGCGCGGCCACCGGCTTTGCCAATCGCCGCGGCGACGGCTTCGGCCTCGCTGCCGCGTTCGCGGTAGTTCACCGCGACCGCCGCGCCGGCCGCGGCCAGCGCCAGGGCGATCGCCCTGCCGATGCCACGCGAGGCGCCGGTGACCAGGGCGACGCGGTTGTTGAGATCTGACATGCGGGGGAGTCCTCTCGGTGACGTTCGGTGGGCGGGGTTAGGTATGGTCGGCGGCCGCCAGGGCAATGCCATGACGGCCGTCAGGCCGCCGCCAGCGCCGCCCGCCAGCGTGCCGGGGTCAGGCCATAGGCGCGCTTGAACTGGCGCGTCATGTGGCTCTGGTCGGCGAAGCCCGCCGCGGCGGACGCCTCCGCCAGCCCCAGTCCGTCCGCCATCAGCCGGCGCACCCGCTCCAGCCGCCGCAGGGTGC
This sequence comes from uncultured Alphaproteobacteria bacterium, assembly GCA_963784605.1. Classification (GTDB taxonomy): domain Bacteria; phylum Pseudomonadota; class Alphaproteobacteria; order Rhizobiales; family Kaistiaceae; genus CAVSRC01. Next base: position 34,387 of record CAWARW010000007.1, on the reverse strand, counting down.
GGAACCGGTGCGGACTGGTGCCATAGGCGGCGCGGAACTGGCGCGCCAGCGTCCAGCGGTCGAGCCCGGCGAGCGTCTCCAGGGCGCTCATCGGCGTCGCGCCGACCTCGTCCATCAGGGCGGCGCGCACCCGCGCCATGGCGGTGCCGTCGACGGCCGGACGCGGCGGCGGATCGCCGGCGAGCGCCGTCAGGGCATCGGCCAGCGTCACGATCAGGTCACTGGCGCCAAGCCCATCGAGCGGCGCGCCGATGGCGCCGATCGCCGCCCGCAGCCGCTGCGCCGGTCCGCTCCCAGCCGGAACCACCGGGTCGGCGACGAAGGGCAGCGGCCGACCGGCGCAGCGCCGCGCCGATTTCCGCCGGATCGATGTAGAGGATGCGGTAGGCGAAGCCTGAAGCGTCGCCCGGCGCGCCGTCGTGGGTCTCGTCCGGATGGAGCACATGGAGATCGCCCACCCGGCAGGCGCGCGCCGCGCCGCGATAGGCGAAGGTCTGCACGCCCGCCACGGTCACACCGATGGCATAGCGGTCGTGGCGATGCGGGGCGAAGGCGCGGTCGCGGAAGAACGCCCCGGCCCATTCGATCCCCGCCGCCGCCATGCCGGTGCGGATGCGCGCGCCAGCGCCGCCGTCGCTGCACGATCGTTCAAGACGGCCGACGGCGATGTCGGGAAACTGCGCGGTCATTTCCTCAGCCTAGCCGAAAAGGACGCCTGCTTTGAACTGGGGACCGGTCGCCTCGCTGGTGCTCGCCGCCCTGGCGGTGATGGGCAGCCCCGGCCCGGCGACGATCAGCATCGCCGCGGTCGGCGGCGCCTTCGGCATCGTCCGCGCCCTCCCCTATCTCGTCGGGCTGGTCACCGGGACCATCGGCGTCCTGCTGATCGTGGCGCTCGGCCTCAGCGCGGCCCTGCTGTCGTTGCCGGCGATCGGCCCGGCACTTACCCTGGCCGCGGTCGCCTACGTCGTCTATCTCGCCTGGACGATCGCCAGCGCGCCGCCGCTGGCCGCCCTCGATCCGGCGCGCACGCCGCCGCCGCTGTGGGGCGGCGTGGTGCTCGGCATCGCCAATCCCAAGGCCTATGTCGCCATCGCCGCCGTCTTCGCCGCCAGTCGGCTCGCCGCCGACGCGGCCGCCGATGCGCTCGCCAAGACGCTCATCCTCGCCGCCATGATCGTGGTCATCCACATCGTCTGGCTGCTTGCCGGCACGGGCCTGGCGCGCCTGCTTGCCAACCCCGCCGTCGCGCGCATCGCCAACGTGGCGATGGCGGCCGCCATGCTCATCGCCTCGCTGCTCGCCTTATTGTCGCACCGCGGCTGACTTGCCTGCTCCACCCCACGGCGCGACGATGCACCGTCGTCGCAGACGGGGGTGCCCCGATGACAGTCGACGGGACGATGACTTCGCGCTTCGGATTGTGGGCGTCGCTGGCGACCGCCGCGGCGGCCATCGGCTATGCCGTCCCGCAGCTTCTGCAGGTCGCCGGCGTGCTGCCCGATCCCATCGACCGCATCCTGATCTTCGCGCCGTCGCTGGTGCTGGCGCCCTGCTTCGTGGTGACCATGGCGGCGCTGCACGTGGTCGCCGCGCCCGAGCGCCAGGCGTGGAGCCTGTCGGCGCTCGGCATCGCCGTCATGTATGCGGTGCTGGTGAGCTTCGTCTACGTCACCCAGCTCGGCGTGGTCATCCCGCACCAGATCGCCGGCCACGGCGATGCCGTCGCCTTCCTCGCCTGCTGCGGCAGCGGCCAGTTCCTCACCGCCGTCGACCTGCTCGGCTACACGCTGATGAGCGTCGCCACGGCGCTGGCGGGCGGTGCGCTCGACGGGCGCGGAGCGGGCAGCGCGGCGCGCGTCTGGCTGATCCTCAACGGGCTACTGGCGCCCTTCCTCATCGGCCAGCTTGCCTTCCCCGCCCTCATCGCGGTCGGCGCCCTGTGGCTCATCAGCTTTCCCGGCGCCATGATCGCCCTTGCCTTGTTCTTCCGGCGCCCCCTCCCCGTCGCCGCCTGAGCGACCGCCTGGCGCGGCCGCAAACGGCGGAACCAGCCGCCGAGCAGTGCCCTGATCTCGTGCGGCCGCTGGAACAACGGGATGCGCGGGCGCGCCTCCTCGATGTGCTCCATGGCGAGGCCGACCTCCTCGATGACGTGCGCCTCGTTCACCCGCCGCACGACGACGTCGACGGCGCCGAGCGCCGCGCGGTCGCCGGGTTCGATATCGCCGGCAAGTTCCCGGCGCAGCAGCTCGCCGACCGTCAGCCCTTCGTCTCCGGCAGCGACGGTGACCGGATAGGTGCGGGCGAGATCGGCCAGCCGCGTATCCGGCGGTGATCGAGAACTCGCCATAGAGGGCGGGATCGGCGGCCCCCGGTTCCGGTCCGGCGAACAGCTTGTCGAGCAGGCCGATGTACTCGGGCGTGGTGATCACATAGATGCGGTCGCCGGCCTGCGGCTTGCCGAAGCGGTCGCGGCGCAGCGTCCGCCCGCCGCGCACGACCAGCGACGGTTCCGCCCAGCGCGGAATGCGCTGGCCGCGCGCCACGGCGCTTTCGGGATGCACCGAATAGGCGACGATCTCGTGCCGGCTGGAACCGGGCAGCTCGAGCTGGATGCGGTCGACCGGCCCCCGCCGCGGCGGCACCACCAGAGCGAGGAAGCGCGCCATCGGGGCGATCGTCCAGCCCTGCACGATGAGCGAGGCGAGGACGACGACGAAGGCGATGTTGAACATCATGCGGCCGCCGGGCACGCCGGCCATCACCGGCAGGATGGCGAGCAGGATCGACACCGCCCCGCGCAGGCCGACCCAGGAGACGAAGGCGGTCTCGTGGCGCGAGAAGCGGAAGGGCATCAGGCAGAGCCACACCGCCGCCGGCCGCGCCACCAGGATGAGGAAGGCTGCGAGGATCACCGCCGACAGCGCCACGGCGGGGAACTCGTGGGGCGTCGCCAGCAGCCCGAGCGTCAGGAACATGGCGATCTGGCTGAGCCAGGTGGTGCCCTCCTGGAAGCGGCGCAGCGCCGTGGCGTGGCGGATGCGGGCGTTGCCGGAGACCAGGCCGGCGACATAGACGGCGAGGAAGCCGGAGCCCCAGGCAAGCCCCGCCACGGCATAGGTGGCGAGCGCCAGCGCCGTCACCACGATCGGATAGAGGGCCGCCTCGAAATCGGTGCGGTTGACCACCTGGACGATGAGCACGCCGCCGAGGAAGCCGACCCCGCTGCCGACGACGAGCTGGATCGCCAGCGGCAGCAGCACGTCGGTGCCCAGGGTCGCGGCATTCGCCGCCGAGGCGCCGAGCAGGCCGACCAGGGCCACCGTGAGGAAGATGGCGATCGGGTCGTTGGAGCCGGATTCCACCTCCAGCGTCGAGCGCACCAGATCGCGCAGCGTGATGCCGCCGACACGCAACAGGAAGAAGACGGCCGCCGCGTCGGTGGGCGCCACGATGACGCCGAGCAGCAGGCCCTGCAGCCAGGAGAAGCCGAGCACCAGCTGGGCGGCAAGCCCGACCAGCAGCGCGGTGACCAGCACGCCGACGGTGGCCAGCAGCAGCGCCGGCATGGCCGCCACGCGCAAGGCGGCGAGCCGGGTGGCGAAGCCGGAATCGAACAGGATGATGGTCAGCGCCACCGAGCCGATGAAATACGCCGCGCCGAGATTGTCGAACTGGAGGCCGAGACCGTCCTCGCCGGCGGCCAGGCCGATCAGCAGGAACATGAGCAGCAGCGGCGCGCCGAAGCGGAACGACAGAATCGAGGTGAACGCCGCGGCGGCGACCAGCGCCGAGCCGACCAGAATCGCGACGTTCATCGCCTCGAACATGGCTCGGGCGGTCCTCCAGGCAGGTGAAAAGACGTGAGTCCGGCACCGGACAGTCTCGTCACACTGCCATGAATCCGTGGCAGATCAATGGCTTGAGCGGCGGCGCAGTAAGCGGATGCTTAAGTCAGCCGCTTGGCCGCCAGCACCGCGTTGAGGCCGCCGAAGGCGAAGGAATTCGACATCGCCACGTCGATCTTCATCCGGCGGGCGGCATTCGGCACATAGTCGAGGTCGCAGACCGGGTCGGGCTCGAGGTAGTTCATGGTCGGCGGCGCGATGTTGTCGCGCACGGCCAGCAGCGTGGCGACGAACTCCAGCGCGCCGGCGGCGCCCAGCGCATGGCCGACCATGGACTTGGTCGAGGAGACCGGAATCGCCTTCGCCCGCTCGCCGAAGGTCGCCTTCAGCGCCTCGGTTTCGGTGGCATCGTTGGCCAGCGTTCCGGTGCCGTGGGCGTTGATGTAGTCGACGTCGTCGCGCGTCAGGCCGGCGTCGGCCAGGCAGCCGGTCATGGCGCGCGCCATGCCGCCGACGTCCGGGTTGGTGAGGTCGCGGGCGTCGGCGCTCATGCCGAAGCCGGCGACCTCGGCAATGATCTCGGCGCCGCGCGCCCGGGCGGCGTCGAGCGTCTCCAGCACCACCATGGCGGCGCCCTCGCCGATCACCAGTCCCTTGCGGCTCTTGGAGAACGGCCGGCAGGTGTCGGTCGCCATGACGCGCAAGCCTTCCCAGCCCTTGAGCGTGCCGAAATTGATGCACGCCTCGGTGCCACCGGTGACCGCCGCATCGGCGATCCCCGAACGCACCATCTGATAGGCGAGGCCGATGGCATGGGTCGCCGACGAGCAGGCGCTGACGACGCCGAACGAAGGCCCGCGCAAGCCGAGATACATCGAGATCTGGCTCGCCGGCGCATTCGGCATCAGCTTCGGCACGGTCAGCGGAAAGACGCGCGTCAGCTTTTCCGCGTAGAGCCGCTTGTAGGATTCGTCGATCGTCCCCGAGCCGCCGATGCCGGTGCCGACGATGGCCGCCGTGCGCTCCGACAGCGCCTCGCCGATCTCCAGCCCGGACTGGGCCAGCGCCTCGCGCGCGGCGATCACCGCGAACTGCGACACGCGGTCGAGGGGCGCAAGCTGGCGCTCGTCGAAATGCTCGGTGGGAACGTAGCCCTTGACCTCGGCGACGACCTCGCGAAGCAGGAGCTCCGGCAATACCGCCGTCGGCTGGGCGATGCCGCTGCGGCCCTCGGTCAGGGCGTTCCAGTAGCTGGCGATATCGTTTCCGACCGGCGAGACGACCCCACAACCCGTGACGACGACGCGATGCGGCCAGTTCACGATTGCGGCTTCTGGTCGACCAGGCCCTGGATCGCCTTGACCACGTCGCCGACGGTGGCGAAGTCCGTCGCAGCGTTGTTGGCGTTATAGGGAATCTGGATGCCGAACTTCTCTTCCAGGTCGAACACCATTTCCAGCGCGTCAATCGATTCCAGGCCCAGTTCCTGGAGATTGTCGCTCAAATGGACCGGCTTATCGCCGGGAACCTTCTTGGCGATGATTGCAATCACGTCGTCAGCCACATCGGCCATTTTTCAAGCGCCTCCAGCCCCAAAGGCCATCCTCGTTGTTCTTGCTACCGGCCCTTGGCTTCATTTTCCAGAGCTTCGACCCGTTTTTTCAGTTCGTCCACCCTGGGGTAAAGCTGCCGCAAACGGCCGATATCCATGAGTCTCTTGATAAACTTGTCATGGTCAGTGGCCGGTGTCCCGGTAAATATCGCACCCGCCGGCACGTGGCCGCCAACCCCCGCCGACGCTGTGATCGTGGCGCCGTCGCCAATCGTCAGGTGCGGCGCGATGCCGACGCCCGAGGCGATCACGACGCGGTCGCCGATGACCACGCTGCCGGCGATGCCGGTCATGCCGCAGATCACGCAATTCTCGCCGATCACGGTATTGTGGCCGATCTGCACCTGATTATCGACCTTGGTGCCCCGCCCGATTCGGGTCTGGCGGAGGGTGGCGCGATCGATGGTGGTGCCGGCGCCGATCTCGACGTCGTCGCCGATCACCACGGTGCCCAGCGAATGGGCGCGCAGCGGCCTGGCGATGCCGTTGCTGCTGCCGTCCGGGTTGGACACCGGAATGAAGGAAAAGCCGTCGGAGCCGATCACCGTGTTGCCGTGCACGATCACCCGGTCGCCGAGGCTGACGCCGTCGCCCAGGCGGACGCCCGGGTGGAGCAGGCAGTCGCGGCCGATGGTGACGCCGGCGCCGACGGTGACGTGCGGCAGCAGGACGGCGCCGGCGCCGATGGTGCTGCCCGGCCCGACGACCGTGGCGGGGCCGATGCTGGCCCCTTCGCCGATGACCGCATCGGGCGCCACCACCGCTGCCGGATGGATGCCGGCGGCGCGGACCGGGCCGGGATCGAACAGGGCGGTGAGGATGGCGACGGCGACGCGATCGTTGCCGCGATAGAGGATCGCCGCCGGGACCTCGGGCGGGGTCGTGGTCGCCGGGATCAGCACCGCAGCGGCGCGGGTGCCGGCGAGATGGGAAAGCGCCTCCCCCGACAGGGCCACGGCGAGGTCGCCGTTGCCGGCGGCATCGGCGGGGTGGACGACGCGGTTGATGTCGAGGCCGCCGTCGCCGGAAACCTTCGCCGAAAGCGCACTGGCAATGTCGCTGAGTTGCATGAAACGCGGTTCAACGGTCCGATCTATGGCTGCCCGCCGTTCCTAGCGCACAATCCGGCAGCCTGCCAGCGAGGCGATCAGGGTGCGGCAAGCCGGCCGCCGGTCGTCGGCGCCGCCACGCCGGTGGTCCCGGGAAAGGTCAGCGGCAGGCCGCGAAGGCTGCGCGCGGCGAGATAGGCGAAGGCCTCCGCCTCGATGAAATCCGGCGACCAGCCAAGCCTGTCGGCCGTTTCGACGGGCACGCCGGCCCCCGCCGCGAGCATCGCCAGGATGACCGGGTTGTGCGCCCCGCCGCCGGAGACGACGATGCGGTCGGCGCCGCCGGCGCTCACGATGCCTTTAAGGATGGTGCCAGAAGTGAAGGCGGCGAGCGTCGCCGCGCCGTCCGCATCGGAGAGCCGCGCCACCGGCTCGGCCGAAAAGGCGTTGCGGTCGAGCGACTTCGGCATGGGCGCAGCGAACCAGGGGTTGTCCATGAGGCGGGCGAGCGCCGCGGCATCGACCTGGCCGCGGGCGGCCAGCGCCCCGCCGCGGTCCATGGCGGCGCCGGTGCGCGCCCCGCACGAAATCGTCGATGAGGGCGTTGCCGGGGCCGGTGTCGCCGGCCAGCAGGCCGCCGTCGGCGCCGATCCGGGTGAGGTTGGCGACGCCGCCGATGTTGACCACGACCACGCTGCCGGCGAGGCCGGCGTGCGCCACCAGCGCCCGGTGATAGACCGGCACCAGCGGCGCCCCCTCGCCGCCCGCCGCCACGTCGGCGGCGCGGAGATCGAAGACGACCGGCACACCGAGCCGGCGGGCGAGCGCCGCGCCGTCGCCGATCTGCACGGTCAGCCGCCGCTCGGGCGCATGGAACACGGTCTGGCCGTGGAAGCCGATGAGGTCGATGGCGAGGTCGGGGTGGTCGCGGCGGAGCCGCGCGACCGCCTGCGCGTGGGCGTCGGTGACGATCGCCTCGGCCTCGGACAGCACGCCCGGACGGGCGTCGCGGTCGGTCAGGTCGCGCGCCGCGGCGAGCGCCCGGCGCAGGACCGCCCGCTCGTCCTCGCCGTACGGCCGCGCCAGCCGCGGGCCGAACCCGTCGATCGCCTCGCCGTCGGTCATCAGCACGGCGGCATCGACGCCGTCCATGGAGGTGCCGCTCATCAGGCCGAGAACGTTCATTCTTTATCTTCCCGGTCGCGCCTTCGGCGCTCCTCGCCTCTTGTCTGTCTTCCCGGTCGCGCCTTCGGCGCTCCTCGCCTCTTGTCTGTCTTCCCGGTCGCGCCTTCGGCGCTCCTCGCCTCTTGGGTGCCCCGCCCCGAACTCCCGGGGTGAAATCCGCCCATCATCCTGCTAAACAGCCCCGCGCGCCGCCGCAAGGCGCGCCTGTCACGGATTGCCGACAATGACCGAGTTCAAGTCCGACTTCCTGCGCGTCATGGCCGAGCGCGGGTTCATCCACCAGTGCTCCGACCCGCAAGGGCTCGATGCGGCGCTGAGCGAGGGCATGGTCACCGCCTATGTCGGCTACGACTGCACGGCGCGGAGCTTCCACGTCGGCAGCCTGGTCAGCATCATGATGCTGCGCTGGTTGCAGAAGACCGGCCACCGGCCGATTACGCTGATGGGCGGCGGCACCACCCGCGTCGGCGATCCGTCGGGCAAGGACGAGTCGCGCAAGCTCCTCACCTACGACGAGATCGAGGCCAACAAGCAGAGCCTCAGGGAGACCTTCGCCCGCTTCGTCGATTTCGACGGCGGGCCGAATGCGGCCATCATGATCGACAACGCCGAATGGCTGGCGCCGCTCAATTACATCGACTTCCTGCGCGACGTCGGCCGCTTTTTCTCGGTCAACCGCATGCTGGCGATGGATTCGGTCAAGCTCAGGCTCGACCGCGAGCACGAACTCTCATTCCTCGAGTTCAACTACATGGTGCTCCAGGCCTACGATTTCACCGAGCTCAACCGGCGCCACGGCTGCATCGTGCAGATCGGCGGCTCGGACCAGTGGGGCAACATCGTCAACGGCATCGATCTCGGCCGCCGCATGGGCCTGCCGCAGCTCTATGCGCTGACCTGCCCGCTGCTGACGACGTCGTCGGGGGCCAAGATGGGCAAGACCGCGCAGGGCGCCGTGTGGCTCAATGCCGACCTCAAGTCGCCTTACGAATACTGGCAGTTCTGGCGCAACGCCGAGGATGCCGACGTCGGCCGCTTCCTCAAGCTCTACACCGAGCTGCCGCTCGACGAGATTGCCCGGCTGGAGGCGCTCGACGGCGGCGAGATCAACGAGGCCAAGAAGGTGCTGGCAACCGAGGCGACCGCCCTCCTCCACGGCCGCGCGGCAGCCGCGGAAGCGGCCGAGGCCGCCCGGCGGACCTTCGAGGAAGGCGGACGCGCCGAGGCGCTGCCGACCATTGCCGTGCCGGTCAACGAACTTGAGGCCGGCATCGGCGTGCTGGCGCTGTTCGTGCGCGCCGGACTGGTCGCGTCCAACGGCGAGGCGCGCCGGCAGATCCGCGGCGGCGGCCTGCGCCTCAACGACGTGGCGATCGCCAACGAGACGGCGACGGTGAGCGCCGGCGACATCATCGGCGGCGTCGTCAAGCTGTCGCTCGGCCGCAAGAAGCACGTCCTGGTGCGCCCCGAGTAGCAGCCGCTCCCCGGACGCGCTGCAGCGGTTGGCGCGCGCCCCCCGCACACGGCCCGCGCTAAGGCTGGAACTCGAAGATCTTGCGGAAGATGCCGGGCGCCACCGCCGACAGCGGGTTGAAGAACACGCGCGGCTCGGCGATCGGCCCCTCGATCTTGAAGGTGACGCCGATCAGCCCCTCCGCCAGTCCGCCGCCGGCGATCACGCCGACGATGGGAATGCGGCTGAACAGGTTGTTGAAGGAATAGGCCGGCAGGTAGGTGCCGCTCATGGCGATGGTGGCGCTGGGCAGGTCGTAGCGGCCGCTGAAGGTGGCGCCGATGGCGTTGCCGCGCAGCAGCGCATCCTCGATCACGATGGCCCGCGTGGTCTTGCTGAAGCGGGCGATCATCCGGTCGAAATGCACCCGCGCCGGATCGAAGCCGTCGCGCGGCGCGCCCGGCGCATTACGGCCGCCGCCGACCCGCGCCATCGCCGGCTCGTTGAGCACGTTGAAATCGGCGACCTGCATCGTCCCGACCATCGGACCGTCCGCCGCGCCCTGCCCGGTGAGCGTCAGCGCGCCACCGTCGACGCGGGTATAGATGTCGATGAAGCTGAGCAGCGCGCCGGCATTGCCGGCGTTGGCGTTGAGGCGCGTGCCGCCGGCGCCGACGGCGTAGTCGATCGACAGATCCGATCCGCCGATCTGTCCGGTGAAAGCCAGCTTCTGGGTCTCGCCGCCGACCGAAACCAGGGTCAGTCCCGCCCCGGTGACGACCTGCTGGTTGAAGCCGATCAGCTTGTCGACATGGGCATCGACGGCGATGTCGGGGAAGCCGCCGGCCTGGTCGTTGCGATCGCGGATCTGGCCGAGCAGCCCGCGCATGTCGAAGGCGGCGCCGCGTGCCGAGATGGCATAGCCGGCGTCGCTGCGGGTCAGCTTGAGCGAGATCGAATCGCCGGGATGAAGCGACAGGTTGTCGATGTCGGCGGAGATCAGGTTGAGCGACGAATCGAGCTTGGCCGAACCGGACAGGCCGAACCCGTCGCCGTCGAGGACGAGGTTCTCGACCGACTGGCCGACGCTGGTCTTGACCAGGTCGAAGGATAGCGTCGCGGGCACGCCGATCCCCTTCGACCAGCCGATGCCCTGCAGCACGACGCGGGCCTTGCGCAGGTCGAGCTCGTAGTGCTGCTTGCCGGAATCGCCGTCGGTGACCGTCGCCGTCACCGTCCCCGACAGCACGTCCTCCAGTCCGACGCCGAGCTTCTTGCGCGCCGCATCGTCGAGCACGAGACGCACCTGGCGCTCGCCCGGTTGCGGCTTGGCGGCGCCGTCGGTGGACGGCAGCGACATGCTGACGTCGGCCGGGACGCCGTCGATGTTCGCCTTGCCGTAGACGGTGACGTCGTCGGGCGTGACGGTCAGCGTGACGTCGGCCTTGCTCAGCAGGCGCCCGTCGATCGGCGCCTTGCTGGCGGCGTTCTTGGTCTTGGCGACCACCTTCCAGTCGACGTCGCCGTCGTCGATCTGGTCGCGCAACGGGAAGCGTACCGAAAGCGAGGCGTCGGCGGTGCCGCTGAAGTCGCTCGGCGACATGTCGCGCTGCGACAGGGCGCTGATCGGGTCGGAGTCGGCGATCTGGGCGATGGCGGCGATCGGCCCGGAAAGCTGGAACTCGACAATGCCGTCGCTCGGTCGCTTGGCAACGTTGGGAATGGCGAAGGCGCCGGCCTCGACCTTGACGGTACCGGCCGGCACGACGACCTGGCCGCTGTTCACGTCGACGCCGAAGGTCGAGCCCGACAGCACGATGTTGCCGGACGCCTTGGTCACCGGGGGCAGCTTGCCAATGGTGGTGAAGGTGACGTTCTTGAGCTGCATGTCGAGGCGCATGGCCTTGTCGGGCAATTGCACCGGCTTGCCCCACAGCACGCCGGCGGGCACCGACGCCTCGTAGCTGCCCTCGGTAAGCTGGCCGGAGAGCATGTGCTCCATCACCCAGTGCCGCGCCGCCGGGGCGATGAACGGAATCCAGATCGTCTTCATGGTGCTGACCGGCATCGGAGAGAACGACGCGGCGAGCGCCATCGACGGCGTCTTGCCCGGCTCCAGGCCGAACTTGCCGGCGGCCGCCACCGAACCGTCCGAGGTGACGATGACGGCATTGCCGATGGTCAGCGTCTCGGCGCGCAGGTCGGCGGTGCCGGAGACCGAGATCCGCTGCGCCACCATCGGCGGCGATCCCGAATCGGCCGGCGCCATCACGGTGCCAGGCGATTCGAAGTCGAAGGTGTAGCGGCCGGCGGCGGGATCGCCCTCGGGCTTGATCGAGCCGGTCACCACGCCGCGCGTATTGCCGAAGAAGAAGGTCGACGGATCGAGGACGATCGACTTGTGAGGGATATCCCAATGCAGGCGGACGGTGGCCTCGTCGAGAAGCACGCTTTCCTGCTTGGCGGTGAGGTCCTCGCGGAAGCGCAGCGTGCCGGCGCCGGCGTCGATCTGGGCACTGGCGTCCTGAACGTCGCCGGAGGCACTGACGTGCATCGTCGCGCGCCCGTAGAGCGGCACGTCGGCGACGAACAGGCCCTTGTCGTCGCCGAAGGCGGGGATGATGTCGGCGAGCGTCAGCTGCGAGAAGGTCATCGAAATGGCGCGCCCGCCGGAATTGGCGTCGAGATCGCGTTCGACCGTCGCCTGCCAGCGCCCGCTGTAGCCGGAGGTGGCGAAGGTGACCGTCATGCCGGAGGTCTGCGGGTCGAGGCTGACGCTGAGGTCGGTGCTGGTGAACCGCCGCTGCTGGCCTTCGCCGGCGTCCCACACCGAGATGGTGCCGTTGACCACGGACAGGCGTTCGAAGCCGGCGTCGGCGGCCGCATCGATCGGCGGCGCGATGCCCCGGTCGAGGATCTTGAGCGCGCTGACCAGATCCGGAAAGACCGGCGGATCGGCGTCGGCGACCGCCGTCGCCGGGGTGCCGCTGCCGGCGGCGGGCGACGGCGCCGGGGCGGACGCAGCGTCGCCGCTGGCGGCGGCGACCGCCGGCCCTTCATCGCCCGCCGGCCGCCGGGCGGACGGTGCCGCGACTGCCGGCGGCGGCGGCGCGCCGGCCTCGGTGAGGCCGAGCAGGACGCGGCCGTCGCTGGTGCGCAGGAACGAGATCTGCGGCCCGTTCAGCTCGACGGTGCGGATGTCGACGCGCAGGCGCAGCAGCGAATAGGGATCGATGACGAGGCGCGTCTCGGGGACTTCGGCGACGACGGCATTGTTGGAATCGCGCACCACGATGTCGTCGACGCGGACGACGAGGCCGAGCACCGGGTCGGTGTCGATCACCGCCCGCTTGACGTCGACCGAATAGTCGGAGCCGAGGTTGGCGCGCAGCGTCGCGGCAATCTGATCGCGGACGAAACCGAAATCGGTCTTGCCGACGAGCGTCAGCACGATGCCGCCGACGAGGACGACGATGAGGACGACGACCAGGATCGACAACGCGCGCACGGCCAGGTGGAACCAGGCGGTGGGCGAGTTGCGTTGCCTCAGCGGCCGCGCCACCTTGATCGGGGAGAATACTTTCAGGCGCATTGCTCGGAGCGTCGTTTCCTCCCGACCCGGCCCCAGCGCCGGCCCGTGATTCCAGAAAATCGTCGTCCGCCCCTTGTACCAAGAAGCTCGACGGAAGTGAGGCTACCTCACTCCGCCGTCACTTGTCGGCAGTGCGCTGACAGCAATATAGAATGATCGCTCGCGCCGCGGCCGGCCCGTCAGCCCCGTGGTGCGCCCTTGAAGCCAGCTAAGTGCGACGAAAGGAAGGCGAATGGCGGATTTGGCCACGGGCGACAAGGCCCCGGATTTTGCCCTGGAAGCCGATGACGGCAGCCAGTTCCGGCTGGCCGATCAGGCGGGTGGCAAGGTCGTGGTGTATTTCTACCCGAAGGACGACACCCAGGGTTGCACCATCGAGGCCATCGACTTCACCAAGGCGGCGGCGGCCTTTGCCAAGGCCGGCACCAAGGTGGTCGGCATCTCGCCGGACACCGTCGCCTCGCACTGCGCCTTCCGCGACAAGCACGGCCTCGGCATCACGCTGGCCGCCGATCCGGAACGCAAGGCGATCGAGGCCTACGGCGTCTGGGCGGAGAAATCGATGTACGGCCGCAAGTACATGGGCGTCGAGCGCTCCACCTTCCTGGTCGGCGCCGACGGCCGTATCGCCAGGGTGTGGCGTCCGGTCAAGGTGCCGGGTCACGTCGAAGAGGTGCTGGCGGCGGCGGCCGCTCTCTAGCGGCCACCGGGGCGGGCCGGAAGCGGCCGGATTCTCCCAAAAAGCCTCTGGCGTTCGCCGCCTCTTTGCCTCATTCTCCCGTCACCTTTTCAGCCCATGTGATGGGCAGGTCGATAGGGCGACGTGTCCACCTTTTGTGGATGGAGCCGGGAGTGTCTATGTCGTTGAAACGTTGCGGGGCGATTTCGTCCTTCGGAATCGCCTTGGGTCTTTTTGTCGCCGTCGCGGGAGCGGGCCCGCTTGCATCGGCAGCGCTGGCCGAGACCGTGGCGCCTGCTGTAGGCGCCGCCAAGACGCAGGATGTCCCGGCCCCCGCCCCCACCCAGTGGATCAAGGTCTGCGATCCGCAGAATGCCAAGCTCTGCCAGATCACCGAGGACTATGCGCTGGTCGGGGCGCAGGAGCCGGTCGGCAGCATCTCGATCCAGTCGAGCCCCGACCCGAACAAGTTCGGGCTCGGCATCCAGGTGCCCCTCGGCTTCCTGCTCCAGGAAGGCATCCCGCTCAGCATCGACGGGACCAAGAAGGCCACCGCGCAGTTCATCACCTGCCTGCCGTCGCCGCAGGGTCAGGCGTTCTTCTGCCTGGCCCAGGCGCTGGTCGATGGCGCCTTCATCGATGCGATGAAGGCGGGCAAGGCGCTGCAGCTGCAGCTGGCTTCGCCCGACAAGACCACATCGCGCATGTCCTTCCCGCTGGCCACCTTCGCCGCCTCGTATGACGGCCCCGACCAGGCCGCGATCGCCCGGCAACGGGAGGACGCCGCCAAGGTTCTGGCGGAGAAGGCCAAGGAGCGGGCGAAGCAGCTCGAAGGCCAGAAGTAGGCCTCGGCCGCGTCCCGTGGCGAGCCCGCCGCCGGCGGGTTCGCCAGGATGACCGCCTGTTCGGACGAAGCCGCCGGCGACCCGCCGGCGGCTTTTCGATTTCCGGCCCCGTCCCGGAGTCGCGCCCCCTGAGACCCGCCGATCGCGGCCCTCCGGCTCGCTTTTGCGGCTGCCCGCCAAGAATTTATTAACCTTAATCCTTTCTAATCGAACCCAACGATTACCTTGCGCGATCCCGCAACAATCGGTGAGTTCGTATGCCGTCTGTCGCTCCCCGACGCTCGACTTCCTTCGTCAAACGCAAACCTCCGCACCGCATCATCATCGCCCGCGGCGGCGAGGTCCGCACCTTCACGGTGCGACCATGGCTGGCCGGCGGCGCTCATCGTCGGCGCCGCCCTGTTCGGCACGCTCTACCTGGCCGCGACCGGCTATCTGTTCTTCCGCGACGACATCCTCGCCGCCTCGCTGGCGCAGCAGACGCAGATGAAGCAGGCCTACGAGGACCGCATCGCGACGCTGCGCTCCGACCTTGACCGGATGACCAGCCGTCAGCTGCTCAGCCAGCAGCAGATCGAGGCGGACGTGCAGCGGCTCTCCGGCCGGCAGGCGGCGCTCGACGCGCGCCAGGATGTCATCGCCGGCCTCAGCCAGGCGGCGCGGCGTGTCGGCATCGCGCCGGCGTTGGCCGAAGGCACCGCCCCCGACACCACCGCGACGGCCGACAAGGCCGATATGACCGCCACGCCGGCCAAGGCCGACGGCAGCGATGCGCCGGCCAAGGCCGCTGCCAAGTCGCCGCTCGCCGACGCCGGCATCCGCTCCGATGGGACGGGCGGCCCGGTCAAGCGGATCAGCGCCGTCGAAGGCTCTCTCGATTCGCTGGCGCGCGAGCAGGTCGCCTATGTCGACGGCATCGCCATGCGGGTGAAGCAGCGCTCGCAGAAGGTCGCCGCCGTCCTGCGCCGCCTCGGCCAGGATGTGCCGGCCAGCCACGCCGCGGCCAGCGACGGCGACGCGGTCGGCGGCCCGCTGATGGCGCTCTCTCCCGATTCCGATCCCGCCACCTTCCGCGCCAGCGTATCGCTGATCACCGGCGAGGTCGAACGCTTCGGCACGCTGCGCCGCATCGCCCTCCGGCTGCCGCTGACCCGCCCGATCCCGGGGGCGCCGATCACCAGCCGCTTCGGCGTGCGCATCGATCCGTTCCTCGGCACGCCGGCCATGCACACCGGCATCGATTTCCGCGCGCCGACCGGCTACCCGGCCCGCACCACCGCCGACGGCACCGTGACCATGGCCGGCTACAACGGCGGCTACGGCAACATGGTCGAGGTCGATCACGGCAACGGCGTCACCACCCGCTATGGCCACCTCAGCCAGATCGACGTCAAGGTCGGCCAGGTGGTGTCCAAGGGCACGGTCGTCGGCCGCACCGGCAGCACCGGCCGCTCGACCGGACCGCACCTGCACTACGAGGTGCGGGTGGACGGCGACGCCATCGACCCGATGCGCTACATCAAGGCCGGCAGCGAAATCGCCTCGCTGCTGTAGTCCCCTGCCCCGCCCGAGCGCAATGAGCGCCGCGGCGAGCCGCCGGCGGCGATTGGCGGGGAAGGACTGGAAGCCTCCCGAAACGCGAAAGGCGACCGCCACTGGCGATCGCCTTTCCTGCTCGCAAACGGTGACGTGCGCGCGCTTTGCCGCAGAGCCCGCCGTCAGGCGGCGGCGGCTTCTGCCTCGGTGCGCAGGCCCTGCATCGCCCGGCTCCACGCCACGAGCTGGTCGAGCAGCACGCCGAGCTGCTGGGCGTGGGACGCTGCCGGCTTGAACACGGTGAAGTTCTCGAAGTCGGTATACAGCGACATGGAGACGTGGGCGCGCACGTCGGCCACCTGGATCTCGGCCATGATGCCGCGCAGGTGCTCCACCGCGCGCACGCCGCCGGTCGAGCCGTAGCTGACGAAGCCGGCCGCCTTGTTGGTCCACTCGTGGTAGACGAAGTCGATGGCGTTCTTCAGGGCGCCGGACATGCTGTGATTGTATTCCGGCGTGACGAAGACGAAGCCGTCGTAGGAGGCGACGGTCTCGCTCCAGCGCTTGGTGTGGCCGTGCTCGTACTTGCGCATCGACGGCGGCATCGGCTCGTCGAGCACCGGCAGGTCGAAGTCGGCGATATCGACGATTTCGTAGGTCGCGTCGCCGCGTTTGACGGCCAGATCGAGCACCCATTTGGCGACGTCCGGTGCGCGACGGTTCGGGCGGGTACTGCCGACGATGATGGCAATTCTCAGCATGCGATTTGAGTCCCCTGCTTATTGGTATAGAATGGTGACTGACGCGAAATAAGTGACCAAGCGGCGGCGGAAGGCAAGGAGGCACTTTTTTGAAACAGAGTACCCTGCACCAGACCGAGCCCTGCCGGCGGATCAGCGACATCCTCTCGCGCATCGGCGACAAATGGAGCCTGCTGGTCATCCGCCAGCTGGGCGACGGGCCGCTGCGCTTCAGCCAGATCAAGCGCAGCCTGGGCAGCATTTCACAGAAGATGCTGACGGCGACGCTGCGCGGGCTCGAACGCGACGGCTTCGTCAGCCGCACCGTCTTTCCGACGGTGCCACCGCGCGTCGACTACGAGCTGACCTCGCTCGGCCGCGATCTGCTCGAACCGGTCAAGGGGCTGGCCGACTGGGCACTGAAGAACGCCGAACGCATCGAGCGCTCGCGCAAGCGCTTCGACGAGGCGGCGACGAAGAGCTCCGAGGCCGCCTGACGGCCGACGAGCGCTGGGGAAGCGAGATGAGCCGCGCAGAGCAGCCGAGGACCCTGGAAACGCACGGGCGCCTGTGGGGCGCGCAGGCGCGGGACTGGGCCGACTTTCAGGAAGCGACCTGCCGCCCGGTGTTCGAGGCGGCGCTCGATCGCTGCGGAGTGGGACCGGGAACCCGCTATCTCGACGCCGGCTGCGGCAGCGGCATGGCGGCGGAGATGGCCGCCGCCCGCGGGGCGGAGGTGTCCGGGGTGGACGCTGCCGAGGGCATGCTGGCGATCGCGCGCCAGCGCGTGGCGACGGGCGACTTCCGCCGCGGCGATCTGGAGGACCTGCCGTTCGCCGACGGCACGTTCGATGTCGTCACCGGGATCAACGCGTTTCAATACGCCGGCAACCCGGTCGCGGCGCTCAGCGAGGCCGGTCGCGTCACCCGGCGCGACGGCCGTATCGTGATCGCGGCCTTCGGCAATCCCGAGGGCATGGGCGTCGCCACCCTGATCGGTGCGTTGGCACCGTTGCTGCCGCCCCGGCCTGCGGGAACGCCGGGGCCGTTTGCGCTGTCCGACGAAAACGCCTTGCGCAGCTTCGCCGTCGACGCCGGGCTTGAGCCGATCGCGGTGTTCGATGTCGACAGCCCGTGGATCTACGCCGACGAAGCGGCGGCCATGCGCGGTCTGACCTCGACCGGCAACGCCGTCAGGGCCATGGAAAATACCAGCCCCGAGGCCGTCGCCGAGGTCTACGTCCGGGCGCTCGCGCCGTTTCGCCAGCCGGACGGCAGCTATCACGCCAGCGCCTGGTTCCGCTGCCTGCTGGCGCGGCCAGGCTGAGGCGGCGCCGGCTCGGAAGCTGAGTCCATCCAGCGCATCGCTCGTCGCCAGACTGCCGGCCGCTAGTCCGCGGCCGCCTTGTCGGCGCCGACGCGGTGGGCGAGCGCGGCCTCCATGAAGGGCAGCAGCGCGCCGTTGAGCACGTCCTGCGGGCTGGTGCTTTCGACGCCGGTGCGCAGGTCCTTGACCAGCTGGTAGGGCTGCAGCACGTAGGAGCGGATCTGGTGGCCCCAGCCGATGTCGGTCTTCGACGCGGCCTCGGCGGCGGCGGCCTGCTCGCGCTTCTCCAGCTCCGCCTCGTACATGCGGGCGCGCAGCATCTTCCAGGCGGTGGCGCGGTTCTTGTGCTGCGAGCGTTCGTTCTGGCACTGGACGACGATGCCGGTCGGGATGTGGGTCAGGCGCACCGCCGAATCGGTGGTGTTGATGTGCTGGCCGCCGGAACCGGAGGCGCGGTAGGTGTCGGTGCGCACGTCCTTCTCGTCGATGTCGATGGCGATCGTGTCGTCGACCACCGGATAGACCCAGACGCTGGCGAACGAGGTGTGGCGGCGCGCCTGGCTGTCGAAGGGCGAGATGCGCACCAGGCGGTGGACGCCGGATTCGGTCTTCAGCCAGCCATAGGCATTGGGGCCGCTCACCTGCAGGGTCGCCGACTTGATGCCGGCCTCTTCGCCGTCGTGGATCTCGAGCAGCTCGGCCTTGTAGCCGCTCTGCTCCGCCCAGCGCGTATACATGCGCATGAGCATCAGGGCCCAGTCCTGGCTCTCGGTGCCGCCGGCGCCGGCATGGACCTCGACGAAGGCATCGAGGTGGTCGGCTTCGCCGGAGAGCATGGTCTCGACCTGGCGATGCTCCGCTTCGGCGTGCAAGGCGCGTAGCGCGGCCTCGGCGTCGGCGACGATCGCCTGGTCGCCCTCCGCCTCGCCCAGCTCGATCAGCTCGCCCTGTTCGGCAAGCTCGCGCTCCATGTGCTCGACGGCGCCGATCCGGGTCTCCAGCTGCTGGCGCTCGCGCATCATCTTCTGCGCGCTTTCCGGGTCGTTCCAGAGGCCGGGGTCTTCGGCCGCCGCGTTCAGTTCCGACAGGCGGGCCTTGGCGCGATCCCAGTCAAAGATGCCTCCTCAGCAGGTCGATCGCCTGCTTGATCTCATCGACATTGGACTCGATTTCGGGACGCATGCGCTCACCGGCGGCTGGATTCGGGTGCCGCCTAGTTAGTGAGAGACGGCACGCGTGTAAACCCAGGCCGGCTTCTTCCGCTGGCGGCCGATGCGGCCGGCGCGAGCGACGCTCAGCGGTTCTTCGGCCCGGTCGGCGTGCGCAGGCTGTCCTCGGGGATCACCGGCATCGGCATCGGCTTGGCCGAGCGCAGGCGCTCCGGCGTCCAGTAGCTTCCCGAGCGCTCGCCAGGGGGGGCCGACTGTGAGCCGATCGGCGCCGCCGCATCGTCGTCGCTCGCCACCATCATCGGCGCGGTATCGCCCTGGGGGCCGGCCTCTCGACCGGAGCGGACCTGTCCGGCGGCACTTTGCACCATGGCCGGGTCGACGTCGGGCGTCGGCTTCGGCTGCGCCTTGGCCTGGCGCTCGGCCGTCCAGTGGCTGCCCGCGCGCTCGCCCTCCGGCGCCGACTGCGCGCCGATCGGCGTGGCCGCATCGCTCGCCACCATCATCGGCGCGGTGTCGCCCTGGGGGCCGGCCTCGCGACCGGAGCGGACCTGCCCGGCGGCACTTTGCACCATGTGCCGGGTCGACGTCGGGCGTCGGCTTCGGCTGCGCCTTGGCCTGGCGCTCGGCCGTCCACGGCATCGCGGCGCGCTCGCCGCTGTGGCTGGCGCCGGAAACGGGAACGGCAAGCGGATCGGCTTTCGTCTTGTCCATGGTGTCGGCACCGGCTGTCCCGCACGCCATGAGAAGAACCGTGGCGGCAACGGCAAGGCTGGGTGCGTTCATCGTGACCTCTGTTGGCATCATTGTCTTCGGCAATCACGTACAGTCAAGCAATGACCGTCAAACGTGGCGTCATTCAGGTGGTGCCGGGGCGTTTTCGCGGGTTCTTCGCGCCGGCCGCCGCAAGAAAAAGGCCACGGGCGGGCGCCCGTGGCCTTCCGGCATCGCTTGCCGCCGCCGAGCGGCTACTTGCAGCCGTTCTGCGTGTAGTCGAACAGCGTCTTGACCTTGTCGTCGAAATACGGGCCGTAGGTGACGCCCGGCTCGTCCTTGTAGCTGAACGACTCCAGGCTGAAGGCGTGCTGGAGCTTGTTCTCGTCGTCCTTGGTGGCGGTCATCCACGCCGCGCCGCCGAGCGGGCTGTCGCCGCCGCTGCGCTTCATCTGGGCGATGCCGCCCTTCATGGCGATCGCACCGGCCGCCGCCGCGACGTGCCCGCTATCGTCGATGTAGCCGAACGGGCCGATGGACTTCCAGTTCCACACCATGCCCATCCAGCCGACCGGCGATTCGCGCGTCAGCAGCACCATGCCCATGTCATAGGTCCACTTCTCGTCGCCGGGCTGCGCCCACCCCTGGAAGGTCGCGGCGCAGTCGGTCGTGAAGGTGGTCTCCTTGCCCTTGGAGTCGGTCTGAACGAACTGCATGTTGGTGTAGTAGTCGCCGGTCTTGTCGTCCTGCAGGCACTGGGCCGCGGTCAGGATAACGTTCTTGGAGACGAACTGGGCGGCGCAGACGAAATCGCCGTCGGGCGCCGAGAAATAGAACTTGCCGCCCCACATCGGCAGGCCCGCGACGATGCCGCCGGCGCCACCGCCGCCGCCACCACCACCGCCGCCGCTGATGATCCCGCCGCCTCCGCCGCCGCCGGAACCACCACCGCCGCCGCCACCACCACCGACAACGCCGCCGCCACCGATGACGCCGGTGCCGCCGTCGCCACCACCGGACCCACCGCCGCCGCCACCACCACCGCCGCCACCGCCGCCGATGACGCCGGTGCCGCCGTCACCACCACCGCTGCCGCCGCCGGAACCACCGGAGCCGCCGCCGCCACCAGAGCCACCGCCGCTGCCGCCGATGCCACCCATGGATCCGTTGGTGACCCGGACCGGCATGTCGGCACGCTGCTGGGCGCCGGCCGCGGCTTCGGCGGCGGCCGGATTGACCTCGGGCAGCGTGTGCATCTTCGCCGCGGCCATGGTCTCCGGTGTCCAGTGGCCGCCGGCGCGCTGGCCGACCGCCGGATGCATGGCGTTCAGTGCCGTCGGGTCGGCGGCATTGGCCTGGCCGATGCCCAGGCAGAAAATCGAAGCCGCCGCCATGGCGGCCATATGCTTGACGTTCATGAACTTCCCCCTTGTTGTGCGGTCATTCCTCACGACATTGATCGGCCCTTCGGGCCCTGGCAGTCCATCGATGTCGCCCTCGCCGGTCCGCGACCGCGGTTGACGCGGCCCGGCCGCCCGGCGGCGGCGACAGGAACGGCAGACGGCATGCGCTGCGTGCACCTGGCACGAACGGCTGCCGCCTGCCCTTTGGCATTCGCGGGTCGTTGCGCCCGCAGGCGTCACGCGGCCTACTGGCAGCCGTTGCTCACGTATTCGAAGAGCTGCTTCACGCGGTCGTCGAAGTACGGGCCGTAGTCGACACCCGGCTTGTCCTTGAAGCCGAACAACTCGATGGTGATGATGTGGTTGTGGCTGGGATCGCCGGAGGTGTCGTAGTCGCCAATCCAGGCGCCGCCGCTCGAGCCGCCCTGTTCGTTGGGATCGCCGTGGGTCAGCTCGACGAGGCCTTCACCGACCCTGATCGGCCCAGTCAGGACCTGGATCACCTCGCCCTGGGAAACGCCGACCGGATAGCCGATCTTGGTGGCGCTCTTGTAGGTCCCTTCCCAATCCCACTGGGTGCCGAACCAGCCGGTCTTGGAATCGTCGTTGACCAGGATCATGGCGAAGTCGGACAGGTACTTCTGGTTACCCTCCTGGACCCAGTCGTTGAAGGTCGCGGCGCATTTTTGCGTGTACTTGCCGCTGGCGTGGCCCTTGTCGTACTGCAGGAAGAAGGTGATGTTCTTCCAGAAGTCACCCGACTTGTCGTCGCGCACGCAATGCGCGGCGGTCAGCAGCACGTTCTTCGAGATGAACTGCGCCGAGCACATGAAGTCGCCTTCCGGCTTCGAGAAGAACATCTTGCCGGCGAAGACCAGCGGGATGGTATTGACGTCGCCGGCGGCGCGTTCGTGCTGCATCTTCTTG
This sequence comes from uncultured Alphaproteobacteria bacterium, assembly GCA_963784605.1. GTDB lineage: Bacteria > Pseudomonadota > Alphaproteobacteria > Rhizobiales > Kaistiaceae > CAVSRC01. The sequence goes on along the minus strand of CAWARW010000007.1, from coordinate 12,305 downwards.
GTCGCCGCGGTCACTTCCGAGGGCAAGGCGCCGGGGTTCATCCCCGAGCGATTGCCGCCCGGCGGGGCGTGGATCGTGGACGGGTCGACGTCGGGCTTCGGCGCCAGAACGGCGGCCGACATGGCCTCCGGCGTCCAGTGATCGGCAGCGCGCTCGCCGGACGGGGCCTGAGCCGAGCCAATCGAATCGTCGGCTTGGGCAGCAGTCATTCCACAGAGCATGAGTGATGCCGCAGCAACAGCGGCAAGACGGGCCAATTGCACAATAACCTCCATTTTCGAGACGCTCGACGGCGGGTCGACTTGCTTCAGGGGTAGTAACGCACAGGCTCGTTCCAAGATTGGCCTGTTTTCTTCGATCACACAACAATCGGGAGAGACAATTTCCCTGCGGCCGCGCACGGCGACCGGCAGCCTCCGGATCGATGCCTGGGTGTGATGGTCCGGCTAGGCGGCGCCGGGACGGACGATGCCGTCGCCGTTGCCGGGAAGCACCAGCACGGACTCGTCCGTGGCGGCGGCCTGGCGGGACGGCGTCCAGTAATCGGCCGCACGGGTGCCCTCGCCGGGGTCGGCGACGACGGAACCGATTGCCTGTGGGGGCGTGCCGGTATTGGCGGCGGTTGCCAGACCCGGGAGGGTGACGATGGCCGCGGCCAGGCCTGAGAGAACAAGCAGTCGGTGCATAGCTTCTTCCTTCGATGCCCCTGCCGCGACCGACGAAGCGTCGCGGCCCTGCACATTCCCTCTCCGCTGTTCATATTGGCGGCGATCGTGGCGAATTGAAGGTCCGCGGAAACGAAAAGACCCGCGGCCTTGGCGGCGCGCGGGTCGGTTTCGCGAGTTGCGGGCGATGGCGGCTAATACAGTCCGCCGGTGCCCGAGTTCACCGCCCGGTCGGACTCCGGCGCCACGGTCAGCGGCCGGCCCTCGGTGTCGGTGTAGCCGATGATCGAATAGGTGTCGGGCGGCCCGGTGCCGGGCTTGAAGGCTTCCAGGATCGTGCCCGGATCGCCGGGGTTGGCGCGCAGGCCGGTCTGCTGGTTGATCGGGATGAAGCTGATCCCCGGCGGCACGCGGAAGGGAACCGGCGGCACGTCGGCAAGCGCGTTCTTCATGAACTCGGTGAAGATCGGCGCGGCGAGCGCACCACCCGTCTCGCCGCGGCCAAGCGAGCGCGGCTTGTCGAAGCCGACATAGACGACGGCGACCAGATCGGGCGAGAAGCCGGCGAACCAGGCGTCGTGATAGTCGCTGGTGGTGCCGGTCTTGCCGGCCACCGGCTTGCCCACCGCCCTGGCGGCGGTGCCGGTGCCGCGGCGCACGACGTCCTCCATCATCGACGTGATCTGGTAGGCCGTCATCGGGTCGAGCACCTGCTCGGCATTGTCGACGATGGTGGGTTCGGGCTGGTTGTGCCAGCTGTCGGCGTCGCAGCCGTCGCAGGTGCGGTTCTCGTGGCGGAAGATGGTCTGGCCGAAGCGGTTCTGGATGCGGTCGATCAGCGTCGGCCGCACTTCCTTGCCGCCGTTGTCGAACACCGAGTAGCCGGCGGCCATGCGCATCACCGTCGTCTCGCCGGCGCCGAGCGCCATCGAGAGAACCGGCATCATGTTGTCGTAGATGCCGAAGCGGCGGGCGTATTCGGCGATGAGCGGCATGCCCATGTCCTGGGCGAGACGCACGGTCATGACGTTGCGCGAATGCACGATGCCGGTGCGCAGCGTCGAGGGCCCGAGGAAGTCGCCCTCGTAGTTCTCCGGCTCCCACACGCCCTGGCCGTTGCCCTGGTCGATGGAGATCGGCGCATCCATGACCACCGAGGACGGCGTGTAGCCGTTGTCGAGCGCGGCGGAATAGACGAAGGGCTTGAAGGACGAGCCGGGCTGGCGCTCGGCCTGGGTGGCGCGGTTGAATTCGCTGGCGTCGTAGGAGAAGCCGCCGACCATGGCGAGCACGCGGCCGGTGTGCGGGTCCATCACCACGATGGCGCCCTCGACCTCCGGCACCTGGCGCAGCGTGTACTCGTCGGGGCCGCCGTCGGCCTTCTCGACATAGACCACGTCGCCGACCGCGAGCACGTCGGCGGCGCTCTTGATCGCCTTGCCCTTCTGCGGGCCGGTCTGCCACTTGGCCCACTTGAGCTGGTCGAAGGGGATGACGCCGGTCTCGCGGTCGGGCGCCACCTTGCCGGTGCCCGGCTCGAGGCTCGGCTGCAGGCCGATCTTGGCGTCCTTGCCATCGACGTTGAGCACGACGGCGAGGCGCCACTCGATGACGTCGGCGAGCGCCGACACCTCGGCGAGCTTCGGCCCCCAGTCCGGCGACAGGTTGTCGATGTGGCTGACCGGGCCGCGCCAGCCGTGCTCCTGGTCGTATTTGACCAGGCCGTCGATCAGCGACTGGCGGGCCATCACCTGAAGCTGCGGATTGAGCGAGGTGCGCACCGACAGGCCGCCTTCGTAGAGCGTCTTCTCGCCGTACATGTCGATCAGCTCGCGGCGGACCTCCTCGACGAAATAGTCGGCCCCGAACATCGCCGGCGTGGTGTCGTGCACGACGACGCCGAGCGGCTCCTTCTTCGCCGCCTCGCCCTCTTCCTTGGTGGCGTAGCCGTTCTCGACCATGCGGTCGATCACCCAGTTGCGCCGTTCGGCGGCGCGATCGGGGTGGCGGAACGGGTTGTAGTTGTTGGGGCCCTTGGGCAGCGCCGCCAGATAGGCGGTCTCGGCGAGCGTCAGCTCGTGCACCGACTTGTTGAAATAGGTGAGCGCCGCCGAGGCGACGCCATAGGCGCCCAGGCCGAAATAGATCTCGTTGAGATAGAGCTCGAGGATCTTGTCCTTGGAATAGGCCTGCTCGATGCGCAGCGACAGCATCGCTTCCTTGATCTTGCGGTCGATGGTCTGATCGCTCGACAGGAGGAAGTTCTTGGCCACCTGCTGGGTGATGGTCGAGGCGCCGACGAGCGGCCCGCCGGCGCCGTCGACCCGGTTGCGCAGGTTGGTGAAGACGGCGCGCATGATGCCGTAGTAGTCGAGGCCGGAATGCTCGTAGAAGCTCTTGTCCTCGGCCGAGATGAAGGCCGCCTTGACCCGGTCGGGAATCGCCTGGATGGGCAGGTAGAGACGCTTCTCGTGGGCGTATTCGGCAACCAGCTGGCCGTCGGAGGCGTGCACGCGGGTCATCACCGGCGGCTCGTACTTGGACAGCACGTCGTAATTGGGCAGATCGGCCGTCAGACCGGAGATGTACCAGGCTGCAACCGCTGCAACGGCAAGAAAGAGCACGGCGCCAATCCCGAATAGGTAGCCCAGGAATCGCAGTATCATAGTATGTCCATCACCCGGCCGCTTGTAAGCGACGCACCGGCCGTCGGTCCGGCAGAAGCCTCAATTCAGCAGCCGCGGTCAAGGCTTCCCTGCCCGGCGGATCTTTCATGGCTGTGACGCTCCGTCCACCACCGTCCCCCTCTTCACGATACTTTGTGGAGATTATGGGGCGCGCCGCGGCCCGGCGATGCCCTCGGGCCACATGCGTGGCGCGGCCGCCACAGGCCCTCAATTGCCGCCGCGTCCGGCCACGCGCGTGCGGAAGTAGTCGTCGATCGCCTTGACGATCGATTCGGCGGTCTTCTCCTGCCATGCGTCGGTGACCATCAGCTTGGCGTCGTTGGGATTGCTCAGGTAGCCGAGTTCGACCAGCGCCGAGGGCACGTCCGGCGCCTCCAGCACCTTGAAGCTCGCCTCCTGGTGGGGAACCTTGAACAGGCGGGTGGTCTTGCCGAGTTCCTTGACCAGGTTCTGGGCGAAGACGACGCCGAAGTTGCGCGTCTCGCGGCGGGTCAGGTCGATGAGGATGTTCTTCACGTCGTCCGAATCGGCCGAATTGACGTCGATCCCGGCGAGCACGTCCGACTGGTTCTCGGTATCGGCGAGCGCCGCCGCCATCTTGTCGGAGGCCTTGTCGGAGGCGGTGTAGACGATGGCGCCGCGCACCGAGCCGCCCGGGAACGAGTTGGCGTGGATGGAAACGAACAGGTCGGCGTCGTCGCGCCGGGCGATCGCCACGCGCTCGCCCAGTGCGATGTAGGAATTGTCGTCGCGGGTATAGACCACCGTGTAGCGCCCGCTGGCTTCGAGCAGCTTGCCCAGCGTCTTGCCGAAGGCGAGCGTCACGTCCTTCTCCAGCACGCCGCCGCCGCCATGGGCGCCGTTGTCGATGCCGCCGTGGCCGGGGTCGATGACGATCAGCGGCTTGTCGCCGTGGCCGCCACCGGCGTTGACGCCGGGATCGGCCTCGCTGGCCGCGCTGGCGACCTGCTGCTGCTTGTAGGTGCGGGTGGCGGCGAGGAATTGGGCGCGGTCGGTCGGCACCGCGTCGATCACCAGCCGCGCCGGCTGGCCGTCGGCCGGATCGACGACGAAGGTCTTGTCGATCAGCGTCGGCCCCGTCAGGTCCATGACGATGCGCGACTTGCCGGGCGAGATCAGGCCGTAGCGGAAGGCCGCGATCAGGCCGCGCCCGCTGGTGCCGGCGAGTTCCGGCAGGGCGAAGCGCACCTCGGGCAGGTCGACCACGATGCGGTCGGGATCGGCGAGGGTGAAGACGGTGGCGGTCACCTTCTTCGACAGATCGGCGACGAAACGCACGCGGCTGTCGTCGCCGACGATGCGCGCCCCCAGGATGATGGGGTCGCCGGAGGCCGGCGCCGGCATGTCGGCGGCCTCGCCGGCATGCGCCATCGCCGCCACGACCGCCACCAGAACGGTCGCCAGTGCGGCGACGAAGCCGTGCCGGACGGCGATTGCTGCTTTCATCAGGCGCGCCTCCGGGCGCCGGCCCGCGAGCCGGGCATCCATGGTTCCCCATCCGTCATAAAGCATGGAAGGTCATTGGTTAACCGCGACTTGCAAAAATGGCTGCGCCAGCCCAGTTCATTTGCGGTTCTTGCCAAGACTCGATTGCATGCATACAACACAGGATACGGAATTCATTCTCCGTCCGCGCTACCCAGACAGGCGGTCGCGGCCCGAAACGGCGGATTTCCCTAACATCCGTGCCAGTCGGTTCCGTCGAGCCCGATGCGGGCGTGGCGGCGAATGTAACCGGACGAGGGCCAGACCGATGCGCTCCCCTAGAACAAGCGCGCTCACTTGCCCGATATCCGTGAACCGGACAACCCGGCGCCCGTGGTCATGTGGCTGCGGAAAGCGGTGGTTGTCTCTTGTAATAATTCCGCACGTAGAATTGTAACAAGGTAACGGCGCTTTTCATGCCCCTGATCAGACCGCACCATCAGCCGACCCCGGCCATCGCCGGCGGGGTTTGGTCGCGAGCGGCCGCGGGCGTGTGCGCCCCGATCACTTCAAGACAAGCCGGTCCTTCGCCGGCCGCAGCGGCTGGGGCGCAAAGCGCCCGCCGCCGGCCCGGCGAAAGCGACCGTGGAGATCCCAATCCATGGCAAACAAGATGCTCATCGACGCCGCCCATCCGGAGGAGACCCGGGTCGTGGTGGTGCGCGGCAACCGGGTCGAGGAGTTCGACTTCGAGTTGGCCAGCCGCCGGCAGCTGCGCGGAAACATCTATCTAGCGAAGGTCACACGGGTCGAGCCGTCGCTGCAGGCGGCCTTCGTCGACTACGGCGGAAACCGCCACGGCTTCCTCGCCTTCTCGGAAATCCACCCGGACTACTACCAGATCCCGGTCGCCGACCGGCAGGCGCTGATCGAGGCGGAACAGCGCGAGATCGACGACGATCCCGCCGAAGAGGCGGGTGACGAGGCGGCAGCCGCCGACGACGCCGGCGAGGCTGCGGTCGACGGCGAAGAAGACGGCGGCGAAGAGGACGGCGGCGACGAGGCGGCGGCCCCGATGGCGGCGGAAGCCGCGCCGGCGCCGACCGTCAGCCAGCCGGCCGGCGACGAGCCGTCGGCAGGCGGCGAGCCGGCGGGAACCGAAGACGACGGCGGACCGGACGAGGCCGACGGCGACGAGGCGGACGGCAACGAAGCGGCGGGCGCCGACGACGACGCCGAGGCCCCGCCGGTGGCGGCGGCCGGCGACGACGAGGTCGTCAGCGACGACCGGGTCGAGTCGGTCGGGGCCGAGGACGCGATGGAAGAGGTGCCGGTGCGCCGCAAGTCGCGGGTGCGCCAGTACAAGATTCAGGAAGTCATCAAGCGCCGTCAGGTGCTGCTCGTCCAGGTCGTCAAGGAGGAGCGCGGCAACAAGGGTGCGGCGCTGACCACCTATCTGTCGCTGGCCGGCCGCTATTCGGTGCTGATGCCCAATACCGCCCGCGGCGGCGGCATCAGCCGCAAGATCACCTCGATGACCGACCGCAAGCGCCTCAAGCAGGTCGTTTCGGACCTCGAGGTGCCGGAAGGCATGGGCGTGATCCTGCGGACCGCCGGCGCCAGCCGCACGCGCGCCGAGGTCAAGCGCGATTTCGAATACCTGCTCAGGCTGTGGGAGAACGTGCGCGAGCTGACGCTGCGCTCCACCGCCCCGGCGCTGGTCTACGAGGAAGGCTCGCTGATCAAGCGGTCCATCCGCGACCTCTACAACAAGGACATCGACGAGGTGATCGTCGCCGGCGACGACGCCTATCGCGAGGCCAAGGACTTCATGCGCATGCTCATGCCGAGCCATGCCAAGAACGTCCAGCCCTTCCGCGAAGGCCAGCCGATCTTCGCCCGCTACGGCGTCGAGGCGCAGCTCGATGCGATGTTCAGCCCGCAGGTGACGCTGCGCTCGGGTGGCTACATGGTCATCAACCCGACCGAGGCGCTGGTCTCCATCGACGTCAACTCGGGCCGCTCGACACGCGAGCACAACATCGAGGACACGGCGCTGCAGACCAACCTCGAGGCGGCGGAGGAAGTCGCCCGCCAGCTTCGCCTGCGCGACCTCGCCGGCCTCATCGTCATCGACTTCATCGACATGGAGGAGAAGCGCAACAACCGCGCCGTCGAGCGCAAGCTCAACGAGGCGCTGAAGAACGACCGGGCGCGCATCCAGGTCGGCCGCATCTCCCATTTCGGCCTGCTGGAGATGTCGCGCCAGCGCATCCGCACCGGCGTGCTCGAATCGACCACGACGATCTGCCCGACATGCCAGGGCAGCGGCCACGTGCGGGCGCCGGCGTCGGTCGCGCTGCACGTCCTGCGCTCGCTCGAGGACCAGCTGCTGAAGGGCGTCACCCATCACCTGACGATCCGCACGCGGACGCCGGTGGCCCTCTACATCCTCAACCAGAAGCGCTCGCATCTGTCCGAAATCGAGATGCGGTTCGGCCTGCACATCACCGTGGCGGCCGACGAGACGATCAACAACGGCGCCCACTTCGTCGTCGAGCGCGGCGAGACGGTCGACCGGCGCGAGATCCAGCCGCGGTCGATCCAGCCGGACACCGTGCAGCCGGATTCGGTGCAGCCCGAGATCGAGGTGGAAAGCCCGGCGGAGCTTGCGGTCGCGGCTGAGGACGAGGCCCTGCCCGCCGACGATCGCGAAGAGCGGGCGGGCGAAGACGGCAGCCGCCGCAAGCGCCGCCGCCGGCGGCGCCGCGGTGGCAGCGGCGGCGAGCGCGGCGAGCAGACGGCCCAGGCGGAAGCCGACGGCGAGGAGGCGGACGCGGAGGCCGGCGAGGACGAGGATCAGGCCGAAGCTGCCGCACCCGGCGGCGGCGAGACCGACGGCGACGCCGGAGCGCGCAAGCGGCGGCGCGGACGACGCGGCGGGCGCCGCGGACGGCGCGGGCGCGGCGGCGAGGAGCGGCAGGCCGGCGAGACCACCGGCAGCGGCGAGAGCGTGACCGATGAAGCCACCCCGGCCGTGGCGGGCGGCGGGGTGCCGATGGCGATGGACGTCGAAGCGCCGATGACGGCAGCCGATCGCACCGCCGCCGAGCCGGCCGAAGCCGCGCGCAACGGCGACTGGTCGGAGCCCGACGCCGTGCGCGATACCGACTGGTCGCTGCCCGAACCCGCCCCGGCGGCGGAGGCAGCCCCCAGCCCGTCGGCGGCGCCGTCCGACGAGGCACCGTCCGAACCGGCGCCGGCCGACGCGGCTCAGCGCGAGGAGGCGCAGCCCGACAGCGTTCCGGAGCCAGCCGGCGAACAGCCGGCCGAGGCGGAGCCGCAGGACGAAACGGACCAGGACGGGACGGTGCCCAAGCGCAGCGGCTGGTGGCAGCGGCGGACGTCATTCTTCTGACCAAGCCTCCGGTGCGGAGGCCTTGCAGGCGGAGCCGAATGCGGTCAATGGTGCGGGTATGAAAGAGTTCCTGCTGCAGTTCTTCACTTGGTGGCACGGCGAGACGCTGGGCACCCGCTTCTATACCTGGCGCAAGGGCGAGCTGGTCGGCACCGACGAGGGTGGCAACCGCTACTACCGCGAGCGCGGCGGCGACCGCCGGTGGGTGATCTACAACGGCCCGGTCGAAGCCTCGCGGATCGGGCCGGGCTGGCACGCCTGGATGCACCGCCGCACCGACGTGGTTCCCGGCGCCTACCAGCCGCGCGAATGGCAGAAGCCGCATCTGCCGAATCTCACCGGCACACCGCAGGCCTATCGGCCGCCGGGGTCCATCCTCGGCCCGGCGCCGCGCACGCCCGGCACGCCGGATTACGAGGCCTGGCAGCCCTGACCCCGTCTGCCCGATGACCGAATCGAAAGGGCGGCGCTTGCGCCGCCCTTTGCTTTTCCGATCGCGCTTCGCCTCGCCGGCTTACCGGCGCCGCGGCGGCGGCGGCGGGAGCATGGCCGGCATCGGCGGCAACGGCAGCCCCCTTCCGCGACTGGAACCGCTGCTCGGCGAAGACAATGTCGGGCTCGGCCGGGCGATGCCGACCGGACCGCTGTACGAGTTGCCGCCACGCCGCGGATCAGGCAGGCCGGCGAAGGGGTTGCTGGAACCGCGATTGCCGGTGTAGCCGCCGCGCGGCGCGTTGCCATAGGCGGGGCTGCGGTAGCCGCCATTGCCGCCACGGCTTCCCGGGAGCCCACCGATGCCGCCAGGCCTTCCCGGAAGCCCGCCGTTGCCGAAGTCGAAGTGCGCGTCCGGCCCAACCGAACCGTAGCCGTTCGACGTCCGCAGGCGAGATCCGTGCGGGCCCGGCGTCATCCAATCGGCCGGATTGGGCAACGGCATGCCGTTGTGGAACTGGGTCGGCGGCCTGATCGGGTCGTTGCCGCCGAAGCGCGGAAGCGGGTTGCGGCCGCTCGGTCCACCACTGCCGGGATGGAAGTCGTTGCGACCGCCCCTGCCCGGATGCCCGGCGTATCGATCCGGATTGCGCCCGTCGAATCGGGGCGTGTGGTCGCCGGGTCCACCGCCGCTGCCGGGGTGGAAGTCGTTGCGACCGCCCCTGCCCGGATGCGCGTCGTGCCAATCCGGATTGCGCCCGTCATACCGTGCCGTGTGATTGCCGGGTCCACCGCCGCTGCCGGGATGGAAGTCGTTGCGACCGCCATTGCCGGGATGCGCGTCGTGACGGTTGCCCTGACCATGGTTCGACGTCTGGATTTGTTGCGTCCCACCCTGCTGCTGCTGACCGAAGGTCTGGCCGTGGTTCTGCTGCGACCCACCACCCTGCTGCTGCTGGCCGAAGGTCTGGCCGTGGTTCTGCTGGCTCCCGCCACCCTGCTGCTGCTGGCCGAAGGTCTGGCCGTGGTTCTGCTGGCTCCCGCCACCCTGCTGCTGCTGGCCGAAGGTCTGGCCGTGGTTCTGCTGCGTCCCACCACCCTGCTGCTGCTGGCCGAAGGTCTGGCCGTGGTTCTGCTGCGTCCCACCACCCTGCTGCTGCTGGCCGAAGGTCTGGCCGTGGTTCTGCTGGCTCCCGCCACCCTGCTGCTGCTGACCGAAGGTCTGGCCGTGGTTCTGCTGCTGCCCGCCACCCTGCTGCTGCTGGCCGAAGGTCTGGCCGTGGTTCTGCTGCCTCCCACCACCCTGCTGCTGCTGGCCGAAGGTCTGGCCGTGGTTCTGCTGGCTCCCGCCACCCTGCTGCTGCTGGCCGAAGGTCTGGCCGTGGTTCTGCTGGCTCCCGCCACCCTGCTGCTGCTGACCGAAGGTCTGGCCGTGGTTCTGCTGGCTCCCGCCACCCTGCTGCTGCTGGCCGAAGGTCTGGCCGTGGTTCTGCTGCGACCCACCACCCTGCTGCTGCTGGCCGAAGGTCTGGCCGTGGTTCTGCTGGCTGCCGCCACCCTGCTGCTGCTGGCCGAAGGTCTGGCCGTGGTTCTGCTGGCTGCCGCCGCCCTGCTGCTGCTGGCCGAAGGTCTGGCCGTGGTTCTGCTGGCTGCCGCCACCCTGCTGCTGCTGGCCGAAGGTCTGGCCGTGGTTCTGCTGGCTCCCGCCACCCTGCTGCTGCTGACCGAAGGTCTGGCCGTGGTTCTGCTGGCTCCCACCGCCCTGCTGCTGCTGGCCGTAGGTCTGGCCGTGGTTCTGCTGGCTCCCGCCACCCTGCTGCTGCTGGCCGTAGGTCTGGCCGTGGTTCTGCTGGCTCCCGCCACCCTGCTGCTGCTGGCCGTAGGTCTGGCCGTGGTTCTGCTGGGTGCCGCCGCCCTGCTGCTGCTGACCGTAGGTCTGGCTGTGATGCGTGCCGCCCTGCTGTTGCCAGTGGTTCGCTGCCTCGTCCTGATAGGTCACCCCCTGGCGATGGTGGCGTCCCTTGTCGGAGTAGCCGGTCGACCAACCCCCGCCCGCTGATGGTGCTGACCGTCGTCGGCCGTCCTGAACTGATCTCCGCCCTGGCGATGGTGGCCGCCCTTGTCGGAGTAGCCCGTCCGCCGGTCCTCGCCCTGCTGATGATGGTGGCCGTCGTCGGCCGTCCTCGTGGCGGTCCCTGTCATGACGGTGATGGCCGCCCTTGTCCGAATAGCCTCCGCCAGTCTCCGCCCTGCATGATGGTGCTCGCCGTCGTCGGCCCTCCTGTGGCGGTCCCTGTCATGACGGTGATGGCGGCCCTTGTCCGAATAGCCGTCGTGCCAACCGTGCTTTGGCCAACCGAACCAGTCGTGATGGCCCGGCCCGTGATGCGGACCGTCGTGCCAGCCGCGCGGATGATGATCGGGCCGATGATGATCGGGCCAATGCTTGTCCGGCTTGTGGTGGTGGTGATGGTGCGACGGATGGTAGTCGCATTTCTCCGGCTCCTGCGGCTCCTCGGGCGTCTCCGCAGGCGGCGTCTCCGCGGGCGTCGGTGTAGCGGCGGGCTCCGGCACCTGGAGCGAAACCGGCTGCGGCGTTTCCGCCGGCTTCACCTCCTCGACCTTCAGCGGCTGGCTCTGCTCGGGCGCGATGATCGCCGGCGGCGCAACCGGCTGCAGCACGCCGCAGGTCGCCGTGTTGGCGCGAAACTCCGGCAGCAGCGGCCGCTGATCGACGGCGTACTGGAAATCGTTGACCAGCGTCTTGTTGCGGTCGGCCTTCTTGCTGACCTTCCTGACGGCGCCCTTGTCGAAGGCGGCGAGGTCGCAGCCGCCCTTGATCGTCACGCAGCTCTTCGTGTTGCCGCCGCTACCCCGCTTACAGACCTCCGCCTCGCCGTCGTAGACGACCACGCCGGAGTTGACGCTGACGTCGATCTGGGTGCCGCGCACGCCGATCGTCGCCGTCGGCGTCGTGATGTTGTAGGCGTCGTGGCGGCTGTGCCCCGAGATGAAGCGGAAGGCGCCCTTCAGCGCGTTGATGGAGAGATTGCGGGCGGTGTCGTTGTCGTTGAAGACGAAGGCATCGATGACCAGGCGCGAATTCGGCCCGACGACCAGCTTGGTGTCGTCGCGGAACTTGACCTGCGCCGATCCGATCGGGCCGGTGACGATGGCATCGCCCGAATAGACCGGGGCGTCCTGCTGCAGGGTGCGCTGGCCGGTGGCGCCGTCCGCCTCGGCCTGCTGAACAACGGCGACCGCCACGCCCCCGGGGGGCGTCGCAGCGACTACCGGCAGAGAAAAAAGAACATGAACAAGCCCGCCCAGGGCGAGCATGCCCATGCAACTCCCACGCAACGCCGCCACAGCACTACCCTGGTCAAAAACGCGACCGCATCTGCCGGCATTATAGTGGTTTTTACCTTTCGTTTACTACTTTCTTTAGAACGCGGTTAACCAGGGTCCTTGTCGAATCGGTAAGCATGCGTCCGCCGGGCCACAAAAACTCGCCGGCGGCGCCAACCGCTATTCAAGATTTTCGACTAACTATCGGTGGTTGCTGATGGTTTTCCCACAACCATACCGGGAGGAGTTGGCCCCCTCCCGCAGGATCAGCCGCGGATGCCGATCGTCGCCGTCGGCGTGGTGATGCGG
>CAWARW010000006.1:447500-448651 GCA_963784605.1 uncultured Alphaproteobacteria bacterium | reverse complement strand
GCTTGCACATCTCCTCTTAACCTTCCGGCACCGGGCAGGCGTCAGACCCTATACGTCATCTTGCGATTTCGCAGAGCCCTGTGTTTTTGTTAAACAGTCGCTACCCCCTGGTCTGTGCCACCCTCGCCTGGTTGCCCAGGCAAAGGTCCTCCTTCTTCCGAAGTTACGGAGGCAATTTGCCGAGTTCCTTCAGCATCCTTCTCTCAAGCGCCTTGGTATACTCTACCAGTCCACCTGTGTCGGTTTGGGGTACGGTCTCACGCGGGGGCTATTTCCTGGAACTCCTTCGCGGCCCGGGAAATCCAATAATCCCGAACAACTTACAGAATTCGTCACCACCCGCTGGCTCAGGAATATTCACCTGATTCCCATCGACTACGCATTTCTGCCTCGCCTTAGGGGCCGGCTTACCCTGCGCAGATTAGCTTTACGCAGGAACCCTTGGACTTACGGCGGGAGTGTCTCTCACACTCCTTGTCGTTACTCATGTCAGCATTCGCACTTCCGATACCTCCAGGAGTCCTCACGGATCTCCCTTCATCGGCTTACGGAACGCTCCGCTACCGCGTACGTATTGCTACGCACACCCTAAGCTTCGGTACATGGCTTGAGCCCCGTTACATTGTCGGCGCGGAAACCCTTATTTAGACCAGTGAGCTGTTACGCTTTCTTTAAATGATGGCTGCTTCTAAGCCAACATCCTGGTTGTTTTGGGGTCTCTACATCCTTTCACACTTAGCCATGATTTGGGGACCTTAGCTGTAGGTCAGGGTTGTTTCCCTCTTCACGACGGACGTTAGCACCCGCCGTGTGTCTCCCAGATAGTACTTCCAGGTATTCGGAGTTTGGTTAGGTTTGGTAAGTCTGTGGGACCCCCTAGCCCATCCAGTGCTCTACCCCCTGGAGTATTCGTCTGAGGCTCTACCTAAATAGATTTCGCGGAGAACCAGCTATTTCCGGGTTTGATTGGCCTTTCACCCCTAGCCACAAGTCATCACCGTCTTTTTCAACAGACGTGTGTTCGGTCCTCCAGTGCGTGTTACCGCACCTTCAACCTGCTCATGGCTAGATCACACCGGTTTCGGGTCTAAAGCAACGAACTGAACGCCCTATTCAGACTCGCTTTCGCTACGCCTACACCTATCGGTTTA